>JAKJHY010000007.1 GCA_021648845.1 Mycobacterium sp. MBM
CACCGCGCCGGGCAACGCAAACTCATCGGCGGCCAGGAAGACCAACTCATCGACATCGCCCTGGAGATCCAACGCGAGCAGGAGGCGGCCGCCTCCTGACCGGGGGTCGATGAGCGCCGGTTCCCCGCCCCGATCGGCTTCGGTATGGACACCACAGGGCGCAGATCGCTTTTTAAATAGCTGTCACAAACCCTTATGGTGGGAGTTATGCAGCTCCTTCTCATCAGACATGCCAAGCCGAAGCCGATCGCGTCCGGTGATTCCGGGGATCCGTATCTGTCGTACGACGGGAACGAGCAGACCCGACGGCTCCCCGACGCGCTGAGCAAGTTCACGCTGACGCGCATCGTGAGCAGCCCGGAGGCGCGCGCCCTGCAGACGGCTGCGCCGGTCGCGGATCCATTGGGGATGACCGTCGACATCGACGATCGACTGGCCGAGGAAGTCAACGGCCTCGATCGATATCTGCCGGGGGACGATGCCGCCCACGGTGGTCCTGATGGTGACCGCACCGATGGCTTCGACGCGGACGGCTTTGTTGCGCGGGTCAGAACAGCGATCGACGATCTGGCGGCGAACAGCGACCCTGGCGACACGGTGGCGGTGTTCACCCATGGCAGTGTCATCAGCGCACTCGTTCACAGCGTCATGAAGACTGATCGGCTGTTCTGTGTGGACCTCGACTACACCGGCGTGACCCGACTCAAGGTGTCTGTCGACGGAGGCCTGAGGGTCGCCTCGGTGAACGTGACCGATCACGTCTGGGACATTCTGTATCGCACCCAGTGGTGGAGCGAGGAGCATTGACCGGCGGGCGCGCGGCCGAGCGGGCCGAACCGGTCAATATTTAACGTCCGTAATATAGGGTGCTCGGCATCGCCCGTTCGCTCCACGTGCTCAGGTTGCCGCGAACGGGGGCCGACCGAGGGGCGTGTCCGATCCGGTGTGAACACTCCACGTCAAGGCCATCCACGTGCCGGTCGACCGTGCTCATCGCGTGCACGCTCGCCGCTCACTTGACTTATTAATTGAATATAGGAAAATGATCGAGTGGCCATCCAGCCGCCCACTAGCGCAACGGGGTTGAGGTTCGTGGGTCCGCCTGTTCGAGCCGACGTAAGAGGGAAGGGGCACATGTGACTGCCTGGGGCCGTGACCTCGAAGGTGTACGTACTCTCGTGATCGGTGCATCCTCTGGAATCGGCGAGGCCGTCGCCAGCGCAGCTTCCACCCGAGGCGCACGTGTGTGCGTGGCGGCGCGGCGTATCGAACGGCTCCACCGTCTGACTGAGCGCATCGGCGGATCGGCCTACGAACTCGACGTTTCCGACCCCGTGGCGATCGAAGGGGTATCGCGCGCCGTGGCGGACGAATTCGAAGAGATCGACGCGGTCGTCTTCACCAGCGCGATGGCACCGTTCGCGCGCATCGAGGACACCGACTTCGCCACCTGGATGCACGCTTTTGCGGTCAACGCCGTGGGTGCGACCCACGTGCTGCGGGCAGCATTGCCCTACCTGGGGCCGAACGCCGTCGCCCTGGTGACATCGAGCCGAGAGAGTGGACGGCCGCATGTCGGGGTAGCGGCCTACAACGCCAGCAAGGCTGCACTCGACGAGGCCTGGCGATCGTGGAGTGTCGAGCACCCTTCGTTGCATGTGATACGCGCGATGATAGGGCCCACTCGCGATACCGAGATCCTGCGCGGCGTCGACCGGGATCTGTTCGCAGAACTCAACCGCACGTGGGTGCAACAGGGTGAAGCTCCGGACCCCAAGTCGGATGTCGTCGATGTCGCAAACGCACTGCTGTCGCTCATCGCGTCCGCTCGACGCACACCTTCTGTGCGCACCGAATCGGTCTATCTGACCCCGCGTCCGAAAATCGAGTAGACCACGGCGGACGCCACCGGTTCATGCATGACAGACGAAAGGACTGAAATATCTTGTCGTTCAACAGCCAACTTTTCGTTGTTCGTCATCATCTCCGACGGGTGGTGTCGTGAGTCTTTCGGTGTTGTTGGAAATGGCCCAGGGCACGGCGTTGGCGGTCTCCGAGGGACCGGCACTGGTGTCCGATGAACTACGGCTCTCGGTGCAGGAACTGAACGCGTTGGTCGACGGTGGCGCAGCGGTGATCGCGTCCTCGGGTGCCCAGCACGTCGCTTACGTGGGCGTCGGTGGGGCCATGCTGCCCCTGTTGTTGTTTGCTTCGGCACGGGCTGCGGTACCGCTGACGCCCTTGAACTACCGGTTGTCCACCGACGCGCTGCAGACCTTGATCGGTCGGCTGCCCCAACCACTGGTGATCGTCGACGCCGCCTACCGCGATGCGGTCGGGGACGCAGGTTTCGCCACGATGAGCACAGACGAATTCCTGGCGTCTGCAGACGAGCAGCAACCCGTGGCTGAGGTTCCGGTCTTTGCCGACCCCGATGCCGTCGCGGTGGTCTTGTTCACCTCGGGTACCACATCGGCCCCCAAAGCCGTGGAGCTCACTCACGGCAACCTCACCAGCTATGTCACCGGCACCGTCGAGTTCGACTCTGCGGCACCGGGCGATGCGGCGTTGATCTGCGTGCCGCCGTACCACATTGCCGGTGTGTCGGCCGCTTTGTCGAACCTCTATGCCGGCCGCAAAATGGTCTACCTCACCAGCTTCGACCCCGAGAAGTGGGTCAACCTCGTCGACAACGAAGCCGTTACCGCGGCCACCGTGGTGCCGACCATGCTCGCCCGCATCGTGGGCGTTCTCCAGGATGGCGACAGTAAGTTGCCGACATTGCGGACTCTGGCCTACGGCGGCTCCAAGGTAGCCCTGCCCCTCGTCCGTAGCGCCTTGCAGCTGCTACCGCATGTGGGATTCGTCAATGCCTACGGGTTGACCGAAACGTCTTCGACGATTGCCGTCCTCGGCCCGGACGACCACCGCACGGCCATGGCCGCGGCCGAATCGGGCGATCCTGTCGCGGCGCGCCGCCTGGGTTCGGTTGGTCAGCCCGTCCCCTCGATCGAAGTGCAGATCCGGGGTGAGGACGGCACCGTTCTCGGGCCCGGCGAACCAGGCGAGCTCTACGTGCGTGGTGAACAGGTCTCGGGCCGCTACACCGACATCGGCTCGGTCCTCGACGCCGATGGCTGGTTTCCCACCAGAGATGTCGCCTACCTCGACGCCGACGGCTACCTGTTCATCGGTGGGCGCTCGGATGACACCATCATCCGGGGCGGTGAGAACATCGCCCCCGCCGAGATCGAAGATGTGCTCGTCGAACACCCCCAGGTACGCGAATGCGCAGTCGTGGGTGCCGAAGATCCGGAGTGGGGACAGATCATCGTCGCCGTCGTCGTCGCCGAGGGTAGCGCCCCAGATGTCGAAGAGCTTCGCGGTTTCGTGCGCTCGTACCTTCGCGGTTCCCGCACGCCCGACAGGGTCGTATTCCGTACCGAACTACCCACCAACGCGACCGGCAAGGTGTTGCGTCGCGACCTCGTCAACGAAATCAACGCCAGTAAGGAGTCGGCATGATCAAGAACGGCGCCCGCCTGCAGAGTCAGGTATGCGACACCCAGGTCATCGTTGTCCGCGCTACCGACGGACTCGCTGATCTACGGATCGGTGGGCATCCGGCAGTCCCCGTGGATGCCGACAAGGACACCACCCTGACCCTCGATGACGCATTTGCGGCAGGCACTCTGATGGGCAAACGCTACGTCGACCCCGACGGGGGCGAAGTCCTGGTCACCAAGGCAGGCAAGGGCACGCTGACCGTCGGCGCTGCACCACTGGAACTCAAAGAGGCCAAACCGCTGCCCGCCAGCGACTGAGGGGGTGCGCACCCGTCGGCAAGAGGCGCAACCCGCTCGTGAGTGAGCTCGACGCCGACGGGACCCCGTCGCGGTGATCTGCTCGCAAGCCATCGTGACGACACCAGGTCGTCGGGCCGCGGTCAGTCCTCAATTACGATGGCGCGCTTGGGACACGCATGTGCAGCCGCTTCGACCTTGGGGCGCAGCCCCTCGGCGGGCCGTTCGTCGAGCACTGCCAGACTGTCGTCATCCCGAAGTTCGAACACTTCGGGTGCTTCGGCCATACACAGCGCATTGCTTTCGCAAAGCTGCCAATCGACAACGACTTTCATCGACACCCTATCGTCAATACGGGACAGTGACCGAGGCCGCTCAGAGAACGATCGGAACCGAACTCCAACCGCGGACGGTGCTGGTATGCGCCTGCACCGCATTCGCCATATCCGCCTCCCACGTCGGGAAGCGACGCGTGCTCTCTTCGAGGGCGATGCGTCCCTCAAGGCGTGCCAGCGCGGCGCCGAGGCAGTAATGGGAACCGATTCCGAGGGACACGTGTTGCTTGGTCTCACGTAAGAGGTTGAATTGTCCGGCATCTGGGCCGTACTGCCGCTCGTCGCGACCAGCCGAACCGGTGAGCAGAAGCACCTTCGACTCGGCGGGGATGGTCGTTCCGTGCAGTTCCACATCGCGCATGGTCCATCGCCCCTGAACGGGGGACGGTGCCTCGAACCGCAGAAGTTCCTCCACTGCGTCGGGTATGACCCCGGGGTCATCGGCCATCAGCCGGAGCTGATCCGGGTAGCTGGGCAGCGTCACTGCGGCCCAACCCAGCAGGCGCGCAACCGTCTCCGTGCCGGCGCTGACGAGTAGACCACCGAAATCGGCCGCTTCATTCTCCGTGAGCTTTCGCACCGTGCCGTCGGCCTCGGTCAGCTCGGCTTGGGTGAGCGCGGTGAACAGATCGTCCTTCGGGTGCTTGCGGCGCTCGTTCATCGCGTCGATGATGTAGCTCGCCATCCACAACCGAGCGTTGATGGACGTCTCGTTCATCATTCCGGCCTGTGCATCGATGTGGAAGATCTCGTCGATCTTGAGCCGCACCATCTCCCGCTCGGAATCGGGAACACCCAGCATCGACGAGATGACCAGCGATGGAAGCTTCTGCGCGAAATCGGTCACGTAGTCGAACCCAGCACTGCCGATGAACGGGTCGAGCAGCTCGGCGCAGATGCCACGGATCCGGTCGTTCATCTCCAGGGTGCGCTTCGGTGTGAACGCCCGCGACACCAACGCCCGAAGTGCGGAGTGTGATGGCGGATCCATGAAGATCAGCACTTCCATCGCGCCGTAGTCGTTGCCCATGTACTCCAGTACGGTGCCGCGCGACGAGGAGAACGTCTTGGGATCGTTGGACGCGGCCTGCACGTCGGCGAACCTGCTCAACGCCCAGAAGTCGTACTCTTCGTTGCGGTACACCGGGAACTCGTCGCGCAGGCGCTTCCACACCGGATACGGATTCTTGTCGAGTTCGGTGCTGTACGGATCCCAGTAAATCTCATCGACGGGCGCGACCACGTGCATTCTCCTGTACCACTCGTGATGCCGGTGTCACCGCTCGGCTTCCCCGGATGATCAACACTCCGCCCCTCGTCCGTCTGGGCTCGGGCCCTGGGTGCTGCACCCATTTTCGACGGCAGGTCGACGCAAGTTCCCAAAACTTATATTGTGATCGTAGAAAAATCAAGTGCCGCCTCTCCTGGCCGTTCTAACGGGTGATGATGCGAGCCTCCGGGACATGGTGGACAGCATTGATGAACTAGGATAGAAAAGATCACGTGCATAGTCTCGGGTGTGCGACACGGGGGCGGGGGCATCGACGCGCCGTCAACGTGGAGGCGACCGTCGGGGGATTCCGCCGGGACGTCTCGGGGCGCATCGCGACGCGGTGTGCGAAGGATCGGTCGCCGAGGGTATTGCGACGTCGTTTTCTAGCATTAATAGCAAATACTCAATTAACCACTTGAACTGCAGAATACTGCCGCCTCAGCAACATTCAGGGGCCGCTTCTACGCATCTTTATCTTTTTGAGCTCAGTATCATCGGGTGGACGAGGCAGCTTAAGAGCCGAAAGGGAGTTTCTGGCATGGAAATGAACGACATGATCATGGTCAGCATCGACGACCACTACATCGAGCCGCCGGACATGTACGAACGGCACGTGCCCGAGAAGTACAAGGATCAGGCGCCGAAACTCGTTCGCAACGAACACGGCATCGACGAGTGGGTGTTTCAGGGCGACAAGGCATCCACCTTGCTGGGGCTGGGGGCGACCGTGGGTTGGCCCAAGAATGAGTGGGGCTTCAATGCGGGCAGCCTCTCGGAGTTGCGGCCGGGCTGCTTCGACGTGCACGCCAGGGTGCGGGACATGGACGCCAACGGCATGCTCGCGTCGCTGAACTTCCCGACCATGGCGGGGTTCAATGCCCGGACCTTTGCCGAAGCACCCGACAAGCCGCTGGCTTTCATCATGTTGCAGGCATACAACGACTGGGTCGTGGACGAGTGGTGCGCCGAGTACCCCGGCCGCTTCATCCCTCAGGGCGTCGTTCCGATGTGGGACGTCGAGCTCGCGGCCGCGGAGATCCACCGGATGGGGAAGAAGGGGCACAAGGCGGTCTCGTTCCTGGAAACGCCACATACGAAGGGCTATCCCAGCTTTCTCTCCGGCTACTGGGACCCCATGCTCAAGGCGATCTGCGACGAGAACATGGTCCTTTGCCTGCACATCGGGGCGGGCTATGACGTCATCCAGACGCCGAAGGAGGCACCTGTCGATCACATGATGGTGCTCGCGTGTCAAATCAGTGCGATCACCGCTCAGGATCTGCTCTTCGGTCCCACGTTGCGTAACTTCCCTTCGCTGAAAGTTGCGCTCTCCGAGGGTGGTATCGGGTGGATTCCGTTCTACATGGATCGGATCGACCGGCACGTCGACAATCAGTCTTGGCTCGACCACGGCAATGACTTCAACGGCAAGAAGCCCTCGGACATCTTCCGAGAGCACATCCTTGCCTGCTACATCACCGACCCCGCGGGCCTGCTCGGGCGCCACCGGATCGGTATCGACAACATCGCGTGGGAGTGCGACTACCCGCACACCGACACCACGTGGCCGTTCTCCCCGGAACAGGCGTGGGGCGAGTTCATGGAGGCCGGCTGTACACCGGAAGAGATCAACAAGATCACCTTCGAGAACGCGTGCCGGTTCTTCGATTGGGATCCGTTCAAGTACACCCCGCGCGAGGAGGCCACGGTGGGGGCGCTTCGCGCCAAAGCCACCGACGTCAACGTGAATCGAAAGCCACGAGCTGAGTGGAAGAAGGAGAACGAGGCCGCCGGTATCGGTGTCTGGTGAGCACGACCGCCTTCGATGACAGGAGCTTTTCATGACTGACACCATTGCGCCCGAGGCGCAGACGACTAGCGAGGACATCACCAGGATCGGGTTCATCTCGGCCGACTCGCATGTCAACGAACCGCGAGACCTGTGGTCGGCCAACCTGCCCACCTCGCTCACGGACCAGGCCATGAGCGGCCTGGCCTCCGAGGGCGACGGCGGATGGGGTCTGATCATGCACGGTCAGCATGCCTTTCAAAAGGACATGCAGGCCGAGGAGGATCGTCTTGCGGTTCTCAAACCCGAGAAGCGGCTCGAGGTGATGCGCGAAGACGGCATCGCCGGCGAGTGCATCTTCCCCACCATCGCCCTACAGGTCTGGATGCTCGAGAGTCCCGAGGGCGGCCAGGCAAGCTGTCGGATCTACAACGATTACATCTACGACCAGCTGCAGCGTCATTCGCCACGGTTCAAGTGCGCCGGCATCGTGCCGACCTGGACTCCGGAGATGGCGGTCGCGGAGGTCGAGCACATCGCCGAACTCGGCTTGGGTGCCATCATGCTCCCGGCCATGGCCAATCCCATGTGGAATCACCGGCAGTGGGGCCCGTTGTGGGATGCGATCGAGCGCACCGGCCTGCCGGTGGCGATGCATCAGGGCACCGGACATCCCATGCGGGCGTTCCGCGGCCCGGGCGCCACCGTCGCCAACAACCTGTACATCCAGTCGATGGCGCCCCAGGTCGCCACGCTTCTGGCGACGTCCGGCGTGCTGGCCGATCACCCGGGCATCCACGTGGTTCTCGTCGAGTTCAACGTCGGATGGATGGCGTGGACGAACGAGACCATGGACAACTCCGACATCGCGTTCCGCCGCTACGACGAGTTCGTGTCCTACGGAGGGAAGAAGGGGCAGCCGTCGGTCTATCCCGATCTGGAACATCCGCCCAGCTACTACGCGAAGCGCCAGATCCACTCCACGTTCGCCAGGGATACCGTCGGCATCGGCAACATCGCGCTCACCGGCCCCTCGATGCTGATGTTCGGCAGCGACTATCCGCACGAGGAGGGCACCTACCCGCACTCGCGCGAGGTCGTGGCCGAACAGGCCGCCCTGATCCCCGACCCAGCGATCGCGCGAAAGGTGTTCCGCGACAACGCCCTCGAGGTGTTCAAATTTGACCCCGCCGAGGTCACCCCGCTCGTCTGAGCGTAAACCGATGGAAATCTAGGAGACAGATATGGTTGCCGCTCGCGATGCCCTGCAGTGGGTGAAAGACGGTGGGCTTCACGGAATCGGGGATTCGCTGTTCACCCCGTTCTGCGGAAGAGACGGCGATGACATCGACTGGGATGCCTATCGCGTCCTCGTTCGATACTGCATCGGGGATCTGGGCCACAACATGCTGTGGCTGACCAGTGGGTGCGCCGAGTGGTGGGCGTTGACGATCGACGAGCGCAAGCGGCTGCTGGAAGTTGCGGTCGAGGAAGCGCGTGCCATCAACCCGGCCGTTGTCATCCAAGCCTGTACCGCCGCCAACGGAGTCAAGGACGTCGTCGAATTGACCCGGCACGCCCAGGAGCACGGTGCCGACATCGCCTTCGTCCAAACCCCGACGATGGAGGTCCACGGCGGTGAGGGCGTGCAGAGGTTCTTCGAGTATGTCGCCGAGCGCACGGACATCGCCCTGGGCATGTTCAACAGCAACTCTTCGGGTTACGTCATGACGGGTGAGGAGATGGCCGCGGTCCACCACGCGGTTCCTGCCGTCGTGGCCGTCAAAGAGGGCGTGATGGACAGCGTCGTCAACACGTCCACACTGCACGCCCTGGCCCCCGATCTCGCCATCTGGGAGTGCGACACCCTGGTATACGAGGCCGGTTGGCTGGAGCAGGGCATTGTCTGCTCGGGTCAACTCGGCAACATCGCCTGGCTCTACGAGAGCGCGGACAACAAGTGGTTCACCGCGTACTGGGAGTTGATCTGGGCGGGCAAACTGGCCGAGGCGCGCGCTCATCGCGGCGCCAACGTCGGTGGTATGCCGCTATCGCCCAAGTTCGGCGAGTATCCCGGTCGGCCGGGCTATCTCACGCACTGGGGCGAGGTCGTCAAGGTCGCCGCCGAGACCATCGGCCTGCCGGTGGGCGACTACCCCTACTCGCGGCCCCCGCAAGCGCGCCTCGGCGACGCCGGCCGCAAGGAGATTGCCGATCTGTTCGTCGCCGCCGGGTTGGAGGGCAAAGCGCTGACCAGCCGGGCCGTCACAGGATCGCTCACCCGTGCGTAGCCGGTCGAGGGTGGTGGCAGCCGCCGTGCCGGGTGGTGACGCGTGAGCGAGACCGTGCCGTTGGTCGACTACCTGGTACTCGGCGATGATCCGCATCTGGTGGCACACCAATGCACCGAGTGCGGGGCGCGTTTCTTCGACCGCAGAAACGCCTGTGCAGCTTGCGGTTCAAGAGAGTTCGAGGACGCGCGAGTGGCCCAGACCGGGGTACTCAAAACCTTCACGATCGTGAACTTCGCGATGCCGGGAGTGCCCGTTCCTTTCGTCGCAGGCGTCATCGACTGCGACGGCACCAGCGTGCGCGCCAACGTAGTCAACGTCGAATGCCATCCCGACAAGATCCGTACCGGGATGAAGCTGAGACTGACCACCTATTCGATCGGAGCGGACGGCGACGGCGTCGAGGCCATCGGGTTCGGATTCGAGCCCGCGTGATGCCCGCCGCTCACCTGACTTCCGCGCAACAGAGAGTGATGAGGTAGCTGATGGCGTCCGACGACATCTACGTTCTGGGCATCACCATGACGAAATTCGGGAAGCACCCGACGCTCGACGCGGTGGACCTGGCCGCCGAAGCCTCGCTCGGAGCCCTTGCTGACGCCGGGGTTCCCATCCAAGACATCGGGGTGATCGCCGCCGGGAATCTCTCCGGCATGGGCACCGGACTCGGCCAGGACGTGCAGAAGCAGATCGGGCAGACCGGGGTGCCCGTGTACAACGTCGCGAACGCATGTGCAACTGGCGCAACGGCATTGCGCACGATCATCATGGCGTTGCGGGCAGGGGACTGCGAGATCGGGCTGGCGATGGGCGCGGAAAAGTTGTCCGGTGCCGGCATGCTCGGCCTGGCTGAGGCGCCGAGCGAGGACAAGTGGGTCCCCAAGGGTCGCTTCGGAGCTGTGGCCCCGCTCGACGGCCGCATCGGCACCGCGGCGATGCCGGGGGTGTTCGCCCAGGTCGGTCTCGAATACGGCCATCGGTACGGGGGAGTGAGCTTCGAGCTGTTCGCTCGGATATCTGAGAAGAACCACGCGCACTCCACACTCAATCCACTTGCGGCGTATACCAAACCGATGTCGGTCGAACAGATCATGTCCGAACCGATGATGGCTTACCCCAACACACGTGCCATGTGCTCGGCCAACTGCGACGGCGCGTCCGCCGCGGTGCTCACCACCGGAGAGCGGCTCAAGTCGATGTCCCCCGAACAGCGCAGCCGGGCCGTGAAAATCTCGGCCTCCGTGCTCACCACGGACCCGTGGGAGGAGGGCTGCCAGGTGCTGCCCAACATCAACACGTTGACGCGCAACGCCGCGACGATCGCCTACGAGCAGGCGGGCGTGAGTCCCACGGACCTGGACCTGGTGGAGCTACACGACTGTTTCGCGACGGCGGAGCTCGTGCACTACGACAATTTGATGCTTTGCCCGGAGGGCGGGGCGGTCGACTTCTTCGAGTCCGGCGCGCCGCGGCGGGACGGCCGAATTCCGGTGAACGTCTCCGGTGGTTTGGAGTCGAAGGGTCACCCGATCGCGGCAACCGGAATCGCCAACGTCTGGGAGATCTGCCATCAGCTCCGTGGTGAGGCGGGGCCACGTCAGATAGCGGGAGCGCGCATAGGTCTCGCACACGTCATCGGCTTGGGGTCGACATGCGGGGTGCACATCCTCGAGAAGGCACGGCTGTAGGCCGTCACGGTGGATCGCGGTCTGCGTACTTATTGAAATAGCATCACAAATTCGATTAGGGTGGCTGATATGGGTGATCTCCGCATGCTCATCGACGGAAAACTCGTCGAGGCGGAAGGCGGCAAAGTCTTCGACAACATCAATCCGGCCACCGAAGAGGTGATCGGCCAGTGCGCCGACGGATCGCCGGCCGACATGGCCGACGCGGTGAGCGCGGCGCGCTCGGCGTTCGACAACACGTCCTGGTCGACCGACAAGGAGCTGCGGAAGCGTTGTATCGACCAGCTCCAAGCGGCGTTGGAGAGCGAGCAGGAGGAACTCCGTCAGGATCTGATCGCCGAAGTCGGCGCTCCGATCGCGTTGACCTACGGTCCGCAGCTGGATGCGCCCCTCAAGCACGCGCTCTCGTGGCCGCGCGAGATGATCGACAAGTTCCCGTGGACACGCTCACTGGGTGCCGCTGACGCGCTCGGCTGGGGCATGGACACCGAGCGCGTGGTCTGGAAGGAACCGAAGGGTGTCATCGGTGCAATCGTGCCGTGGAACTTCCCCGTGGAGCTGACGCTCACCAAGCTGGGACCGATCCTGGCAATGGGCAATACGTGCGTCATCAAGCCTGCGCCCGATACGCCGTGGAATGCGACCCGCATCGCGCGTCTGATCGCGGAGAAGACGGAGATCCCCCCGGGGGTCGTCAACGTCGTGCCCTCCCGGGACCATCTCGTCGGCGAGGTGCTGACGCGTTCGCCGGAGGTCGACATGATCGCCTTCACCGGGTCGACGGCGACCGGGCGGCGCATCATGGAGGCATCGGCGAGCACCATCAAAGATGTCTTCCTCGAACTCGGCGGCAAGTCGGCGCTCGTGGTTCTCGATGACGCCCCCCTGGAGCAGGTGTTGGCGACTGCGGCGATGGCCTGTATCCATGGCGGCCAGGCATGTGCGCAGGCATCCCGGCTGCTGGTGCCTCGAAGTCGATATGACGAGGCGGTGGAGATCGCGAAGGCAAGCTTCGAGAACTGGAAGTACGGCGACCCGACCGTTTTCGAGAACATGCAGGGGCCGCAGATCAACAAGAGGCAGCAGGAACGCATCCTCGGGTTGTTCGACGGCGCACGTGCGCAGGGAGCCACGGTGGTGATGGGCGGTGGCCGGCCGGCGCATCTCGACAAGGGCTTTTACGTCGAACCCACGCTGTTCGCAAATGTCACCAACGACATGCAGATCGCTCAAGAAGAGGTATTCGGTCCGGTTCTGAGCGTGATCGGGTACGACGGCGACGACGACGCGGTGCGGATTGCCAACGATTCGACCTACGGCTTGGCAGGCGGAATCTTCTCGGCCGACCACGACCGCGCGCTCGCCGTCGCACGCAAGATCCGGACCGGCACCCTGAGCGTGAACGGCGGCGTCTGGTACGGCGCGGATGCTCCGTTCGGAGGATACAAATCGTCCGGGATCGGTCGCCAGTGCGGGTTGGAGGGCCTGGAGATCTTCACCGAGACGAAGCTGCTCGGCTGGCCGGCCGGCAGCGAGGGCAGCTGACCTCCGGTTCGAGGCCAGCCGCAGTACTTATTTCTAAATATCGTAACTAACAGGCGCTGCGGCAAGCGTGGCTTCTGGTCCCAGGTTTCGACCGAAGGAGGTTCCGTGGTCCATCAACCCATGTCGGGCGTCAGAGTCTTGGAGGTGGCTCAGTTCACCTTTACACCGGCGGCCGGGGCGGTGCTCTCCGAGTGGGGTGCCGACATCGTCAAGGTCGAGCACGCCGAGACCGGCGACGCCCAGCGCGGATTGCAGATCGGCCCCTACGCCTCGGCGGAGGGCACCTTTGCGCCCATCATGGACCATCCGAATCGCGGTAAGCGCAGCATCGGTCTGGCGATCGACACGCCGGCCGGATACGAGGTGTTGATGGAGTTGGCCAAGACAGCCGACGTCTTCCTCACCAATTTCCTGCCCGACTCCCGCGCACGGTTGAAGATCGACGTCGACGACCTTCGCGCGGTGAATCCGAACATCATCTACGTGCGAGGGAGTGCGCACGGTCAGCGCGGCCCGGACGCTGTCGAGGGTGGTTTCGACGGCACGACCTTTTGGTGCCGCGGCGCGAGCGCATGGAGTGCGACACCGCCGGACAGTCCGCGCCCGATCGCAATGCCGGGTGGTGCCTACGGCGACACGATCGGCGGAATGACGATCGCCGGAGGCATTGCCGCCGCCCTGTATGCCCGCCAGGCGACAGGTGAACCGTCCGTGGTCGACGTCTCGCTCCTGGGCGTGGGCCTGTGGTCCATGGCGTTGAACGTCTCTAACGCCCTGATGACCGGCGAGAACATCGCGCCCGCGCCACTGACTGCCCCGGTGGCGGCCATCATGAACCCCCTCGTCGGGCTCTTCCGAACCGCCGATGATCGGTGGTTGTCGCTGTCGATGCTGCAACCGGGCCGCTACTTCGCCGACGCGTGCAGGCACTTCGGCCTCGACAATCTGTTGGAGGACCCGCGGTTTGCCACCGCGCAAGGAATCATGGAGCACACCGAGGAGATCTCAGAACACGTCGTCAACGCGATCGCGAGCAAGCCGTTTGCCTACTGGCTCGACAGGCTGCAAACGATGGAGGGCCAGTGGGCACCCCTGCAGAATCAGCTCGAAGTCGGAGAGGACCCCCAGGTGGTGGCCAATGGGTATCTCGTCGATCTTGTGGACTCCGGCGGTCACGATCGCAAGCTTGTCGCCAATCCGGTGCAGTTCGACGAGAAGCCACCCGTGGGCGCACGGGGACCGCTCTTCGCCGAGCACACCGACGAGATACTTCGGGAGTTGGGCAAGACCGACGATGAGGTCATCCAGCTGAAAGTGGACGGTGCCTGTACCTAGACCCCAGCAGCAGTGCAGCAGGGCAGTGTGACCGTGTTGGATCGCGCCACCGGTCACCGTGTCAGTGCAACAAGCGTTTGCGGATTCCGTCGATCACCGTCGCCAATCCGTACTCGAACAGGTCATCACTGTCGACCGCGGCTTCTGCGCCCGACACACTCAAATACGTCGATTCGCCGCTCTCCGGATGTCGCGTCGAGTTGTCGAAGTACAGCTGGCCGGTCATGAAGGCCGCAACCGTGGCGTAGGCCAGCATGACCTCCTGGTCCTCGGCGCCAGTCTCGGAGATGATCTTCACACCTGTCTCGAACAGGCGTTGATACGCCGGACGCGGTATGCCGGCCACGAAGGTCTCGGGGAGATCGAATCGGATGCGCCGTAGCTCGGTTCGAACAGATCGCTCGAAGGTTCGCAGGCGGAGATCCCATGGTCCCGGCGGTGGTTCGCGGACACGATCGCACGCTGCATCGACGACGAGAGCGACCAGCGCCTCCCGACCGGGAATGTAGTGGTACAGAGCGGCGGCGGTGACGCCCAGGCCGTCGGCGAGCATGCTCATCGTCAGGCGGTTGACGCCGACCCGGCCGGCAAGAGTCGTCGCGGTCTCCAGGATGTCATCGAGGCTGATGACCGGGGGGCGCCCGAGTGACGTCGCCTGCCGCGGCGACGAGGAAGAACGCGCTGTGGACTCGCCGTTTTTGCGCGTGGGTCGGGCCATGTTCGGTCAATCCTCCAAAATTTTGATCAATAGCGCCGGAAATATCGAAGTACACACAAGTATCAACGATCAACGAGAAGTATCGCACGGACATTCCGTGTTGCGTGTGGTCAGGAGTGTCGAGCGGCATCTGCGGAGGGCCCCCACTATTTGCCACGGGTAAGCCGAACGGCGCGAGTGCCTTGACTTTTCTAGCTCTCTTAGGAAAAGTGGCGCTCGAATCGTCCAACGTCTCGATCGAAGTAGGAGAGCTGATGCGTCTAGAGGGGAAAGTGGCGTTCATCACCGGCGCCGCGCGCGGTCAGGGGCGTGCACACGCTGTGCGTCTTGCCGAAGAGGGCGCCGACATCATTGCGGTCGACATTTGTGAGCCGGTGCCCAGCGTGCCCTATCCGATGGCCGCGAAGGAGGACCTCGATCAGACCGTGAAGGAGGTCGAGTCGCGGGGCCGACGCATCATCGCCAGAGTTGCTGACGTGCGCTCCCGAGAGCAATTGGCAGACGCGGTGAATGCGGGCGTCCGGGAGTTCGGCCGCTTGGACATCGTGTGCGCGAACGCGGGCGTTCAGTCGATGTACGACGAATACCTCGGCCAGTCCTGGATCGACGGCATCGATATCGATCTCCTCGGCGTTCACCACACGATGGCGGCAACCTGGCCGCACCTGGGCGAGTACGCCTCCGTGATCATCACGGGTTCGACCGCCGGCATGATCCCCGGCCTCGTGGACAATCCCGCGCTGGGCTTCGGCGGCGCCGCCTACGCGTGGTCCAAGCAGGTGCTCGCGAAGTACACCGAGGTGACTGCGCTCCACTTGGCGCCGAAGTTCATCCGCATCAACTGCATCCACCCGACCAACTGCGACACGCAATTGCTGAACCACGAGACGGTGTACAAGGCGTTCCGGCCGGACATGGAGAATCCCACCAAAGAGGATGCGATTCCGGCGTTTTGCATGATGCAGGCGATGCCCATTCCGTTCATTCAACCCGAGGACATGTCCAGTCTGGTGGCCTTCCTGGCCAGTGACGACGCCAAGTGGATCACCGGTCAGAACATCCGCGTGGACGCTGGATCGATGCTCAAATCCGGTCGTCCGATCGGAACCTGACCCGCACCGAACGCGGCAGACTGCTGCTGTACTCCAAAGACGGGTTCTTTGTGCCCAGTACTGGTGGGTGGGAATGAAGGGATGAGCCAAGTGCAGGCCGACGGGACCGCGTCGTCACCGCCGACTCTCGTCGTGCCGGTGTCACATGGCCGGGGGGCCAAGCGGACTGCGCGGTGGAAGTTACCGACTTCCATCACGCGCGCTGGCAGACGGGTTGTCAGCATCCCGATGAAGAGTGCCGCCACCACCGGCCGTGGCCTACAACTGCTCATCAACGTGCTGCGCCACATCGTGACGGACACGGCCACGGCGAAACTGCCGGTCGGTGAGTCGCTGGTACAGGCCTGGTTGCTGTTCAAGGTGACAGCCGTGCCCGCCCTGCTGATGGCCATCCCCTTCGGTGCACTGGTCACCGTGGTGACATCCGGTCTGGTCAATCAGCTCGGAGCAACCTCGCTTCTCGGCGCCGCGAGTGGAATCGGTGTCATCCGGCAGGGCGCACCGATCACCGCCGGCCTGCTCATGAGCGGCGCCGCTGCATCAGCGATCGCCTCGGATTTCGGCGCACGGCAGATTCGCGAGGAACTCGACGCGATGCGGGTCCTGGGAATCGATCCCGCCCGCCGGTTGGTGGTCCCAAGATTCTTGGCGTTGATCGCCATCGCACCCATCCTGGCGATCCTCATCATGTTGGCTGGCGCCGCAACCGCATACATCATGTCGATCAGCTTCACCGAGGTCACGCCCGGAAGCTTCTGGCTGACCTTCGGCTCGTTCGCCAAGATGGTCGACGTCTACTTCGCCATCGGCAAGACGATCATCTTCGCGGCGATTGTCGTGATCGTGGCGTCCCTACGCGGAATGGAGGCGACCGGTGGTCCGCGTGGTGTCGCTGATGCCGTCAACTCGTCGGTCGTCCTCAACGTCGTGTGCATTGTCTTCGTCAACCTGGCGATCACTCAGCTTCAGACGATGTTCTTCCCGCTCGAGGTTGCCTGATGGTCGCCCCTACCAGGGCCGCCGCCCCGTCGCAGTATTGGACGACACGCTTGGCGCAACGTGTCTGGGCGCCGCAGGCGAGTGTCTTCCGCAGCATCGGGCAAGTCGTATTGTTCCTCGGGCAAACGCTCTGGCTCCTTCCGGTGACCGTCCGCAAGTACACGAAGGAGACTCTGCGGCAGGTCAATTCGCTGGCGTGGGGCCGGGGTTCTCTCATCGTGGACGGCGGAGTGATCAGTGTGCTGCTGCTCCTGGGGATCGCTCTCGGTGCGTCATTGGCGATCGAGGCGCTTTCGATCCTCAACCAGATCGGTTTCGGGGCCATGTCAGGGCTCATCTCCGGCGTGGGCTGCGTCAGGGAGATCGCTCCGCTGGTGGGCGGGATCGCCTTCGCCGCACAGACGGGCTGTCGAATGACCGCCGAAATCGGCGCAATGCGAATCGGCGAGGAGATCGAGGCTCTCGAGTCGATGGCGGTTCGCCCCATCCCCTTCGTGGTGGGGACCCGATTGGTGGGCGCACTCACCTGCATGATCCCCGGCTATATGCTGACGTTGATTGCCACGTTCTTCGTGATGGATATCGTGGTCGTACAGCTGTACGGGCAGAGCGCCGGAACGTTCAACCACTATTTCGTGCAATTCCTGACTCCTACAGATCTGTTCTATTCCGTCATCAAGGTCTCCGTATTCTGCGCGGTGGTGACCCTAATCCATTGTTACTACGGATATTTCGCCGCAGGCGGGCCAGAAGGTGTCGGACGTGCCTCCGGTCGAGCGGTGCGCGCCAGCATGGTGATGCTAATGGTGATGGACTTCACATTGACAGTGCTATTGTGGGGACTCCAGCCAGTCTTCGTGTTCAAGGGCTAGGTGTTCGATGACTTTGCTACACGCATCTCCTGAGGCCGCTGCGCGGACTCTGACGAGGACCGGCATGGCCGTGGTCCTTATCGTCGTGGTGGTGACGGCGTTCGTCGTCGGCGATCCTTTTCGGCTGAAAGACGACGGTGATGACCGCATCTCGGTGTCGTTCGTGGTGCCGTACATCGCTCAGGGCGTCATCGATGGGACCGCACTCGTCTTGCACGGCGTCCAAGTCGGGACGGTCACCGGTATCGCCAACCAACCCGGCGGTGATATCCGCGTCGACGCCGAGCTGCAGCGGGTGCCGACAACCGGGCTGACCGACACACTGCGGCTCGACTACCGGCCGGTGAACTACTTCGGCGTCAGCGGTATCAACCTCTCGCCCGGTGAAGGTGGACAGAATCTCCGTAACGGCGTCGTCATCGATGCGGCGCCGACGGGCAACTTCACACTCCAGGCCATGCTGACGCGCTTCGGTCAACTCACCAACGGTGTCATCACCCCCGAACTCGTCCGGGTAGTCGACCGCATCACGCGCTACACCGACGCCCTGAACCCGCTGATCGAGACCGTGTTCATCGCCACCGGTGCCGTTGCCGATGTTCAGACCGTGCCGGCCTCGCAATTGGTCGCCAACACCGCCGGAGCCACAGTTGCATTGCCTTCTCTCATCGACAGCCTGGTGAAAAGCGGAGACGATATCTCCCGGGCCGACAACAACTGGATGCGCGAGGGTGCCGGGGACCTGAGTGATGACCAGTGGTACAACGAGTTCGGCATTCCCACTTACGAACTGATCGTCGACGGCCTCTTCGGATCCATCGGCAAGCTGGAGGCCTCGCACCTCTCGGATCTACTTCCACTGGTCAATGGCATCCAGACCATCACCGATACGGTGCCGCCACTCCTGCGTCCGGAAGCAACAGGTGACATGCTCACCGAACTGCGTTCTCGCTTCCAACGGCTCTACGGTGGGACACCCGATCAAGGTGCACTCCAGGTGAAGATCGTCCTGGACAACCTGCCGGGGGTAGCTGCTCCGATCGATGCGATCGGAGGACCGTGATGAAACCGGCTGGGGCGTTATGGCGATTGGCTATCACCGTGGTGGTCGCGGTGATGTTCTTCGTCTTGCTGCAGAACGCCATCACGCGGCCCGTGGCGCCGGCCGCGCGCTCCTACAGTGCTGAGTTCACCGACGTCTCCGGGCTTTACGTGGGTGCGGACGTGCGGGTACGCGGAGTGCCCGCCGGCAAGGTTCAGTCGGTGGAACTCGAACGTCGTCGCGGGCAGACCGTCGGCCGAGTGGGGATTACGTTGGATGACCGCTTCGGTCTGGTCAACGAATCACGGCTGGCCATCAAGTACCAAACACTGACGGGTACTCGATACGTCGACGTGGTGAACGCCTCGGAGTCCTACCAGCCCGCGGACCTGGTAACCGATCTGCCCACTACGATGACCACGCCCTCCTTCGACGTCACCGCGCTCTTCAACGGCCTCCAGCCCGTGCTCGCGACCCTGAGCCCGGAGCAGTTGAACACCTTCACGTCCAATGCCGTGACCTTCCTCAACGGTGACGGAGAAGGTCTCGGTCCACTGCTGCAGAGCATCGATACGCTGACGCGTTTCGTATCGGATCGACAGATGGTCGTCGCCGCCCTCATGCAGAATTTCTCGACGGTCGCAGAATCGATGGGGGGTCACTCGCGAGATGTGATTCAGATCCTCGACTGGGTGAACCGCCCGTTGGACGGTGTGCTGTCGGTGCTCGACGAATTCCGCAAGACCGAGCTCTACAGCGTCGACTTCCTGGACGCCCTGAAGCAGATCCTCACCAACATCGGTTTTCCTGCACAAGGGAATTCGTCGACCAGCTTCGTCTACCAGAATCCGAACGTCGCGCTGGACACCAACGTCTCCAATATCAACGAAGGGCTTGACCGTGCGTTCGCTGGTCTCGACAGCTTCATCGATTCGATGAAGTTGGTGCCGGTCATGTGGGAGAACATCGGGCCGCCCAGTCAGCCGGAAGCGCCACTTCCGTGTTCTCGCGGTCATTTCCAGCTTCCGGAGCAGATGGACGTGCTACTCAACGGACAGAGGGTCGTGTTATGCAACCGCTGAAGCTGCTTCGAAACCCCACGGCGTGGGGGGCGGCCGCGTTGGTGATTTCGACGGTCATCGCGACCGTGATCGGCTGGGTATACATCAGTCCGCCGGGCCAGAAGGTCATCACCTTCTACACCGACGACGCTGCGACGGTGAAACAAGGTGACGCCGTTCGGGTTGCCGGGATCAACGTGGGCAAGGTGTCCGATCTGGTGTTGGAGCCCGACCGAGTGCGCGTGCAGGCGAGGGTCGACGGTGACGTATTCGTCGGGGACCAGTCTCAGGTCGACGTCCGGATGCTCACCGTGGTGGGTGGCTACTACGTCAACCTCGTGTCGCTGGGCGACAAACAGCTGGAGGCGCCCATCCCGCAGGAACGCGTGAAGATGCCCTACAACCTGATCACGATCCTCGCGGATACCACGAAGATCACCGACAATCTTGATCCGAATCCCCTGCGCGACACCCTGAATCAGCTTCAGCAAGGCTTGGCGGGTGACAACACGCGGGCCGTGTCATCGCTCATCGATGCGGGTAACAGCCTCATGTCGACCTTGCAGAAACAACGCGGTCAGCTCACGGCGATACTCAATTTGTCAAACGAGTATGTCGGTCAGCTCAACGAATACAGCGACGGCCTGCGGACGATCGTCCGGAAGGTGGCCATTGTCACGCAGGTCCTGACCATCTACGGCAAGAAGTTCGGTGACGGTATTGCTGCCTTCGCCGACGTGTTGGGCCAATTGTCGCCGATAGCCTACTTCTACCGGGATCATCGTGCGGACTTCATGGAGAAGGTGCGGCGTTACCTCGAGACCGCGCGGATGTATGCCGAACACAACGGAGCCGTAGTACGTTCTCTGCGCGCGATCCAGAACAAGTTCCAGCGGGTTCTCGATGCGCAGAGCGCGGCGCCTGAACTACTGGCGACCGATCTGTGTGTACCGGTACCGGGGTCTCCGTGCTGATGATCAAGAGACACGCCATGACCCGCGTCGCCGCTGTCACTCTGACCGCGGCGCTCGTCTCGGCGACTGTGGGTTCCTGTTCGTTGTCTCGTGACGCAGCTGAGGCCACCCATTGTGCTCTCATGCCCGACAGTGTCGGCCTGTACGTAGGCAACCCGGTGACTCGAATGGGCTTCAAGATCGGTACCGTCAAGACGATCACCGCCGGGAACACCGCGGTGCGCGTCGACTTCACCGTCGAGCAGGGGCGACAGGTCCCACGGGATGCCAAGGCCGTCATCAGGTCGACATCGTTACTCGCGGATCGCTCCCTGGAACTTGTCGGAAACCCTGACGGCGGAGCAACTCTTCCGGCGCAGGAGTGCATACCTTTGGATCGGTCTTTCACACCGAAGACGCTCTCGGAGGTCATCGGTTCGACTGCGACGCTACTCAATGCGATCAGTCCCGACGGATCGACGAACGTGGCGGACGCGGTGCGGGGACTCGATCAGGCGCTGGGAAACACCGGCGGCCGGGCGAACGAATTACTCACGGCCACATCCTCGGTACTGGACAGTCCCGATCAAACCGTGGCCGCCATCGGTACCGTGATTCGGAACCTCGCTGAGCTGACAAAACTGGTGCGCGAACTCAGCGGCCCGATCAAGCAGATCCTTTTGGACCTGCAGAAGATCATGCCGGACATCATCCGGGTCGTTCAGCCCGTGGGAGCTCAATTGTTCGGCACCAGCTATCTTTTCAAGGCCGCTGCCGATGTCGAGGTCACGCTGGGAGAGCCACTTCAAGCGACGCTCGATTCGACATCGGTGGCGCTGCGTAAGCTCTCCGCCCACGCGCCCCGGCTGGCCAATCTGTTGAACCCCGTTCCGTGGTGGATCAACAACCTGGCCAACCACTACAAGTACAATCGCCCGTTCAACCTGCTCGGATACCGGCCGCCGCTGTACCGCATCAGGACACCCGACGGGGTGGCGTTGTGCAACATCATGAATGCGAGCGCGCCCGGGAGTTGTGCCAACGTTCAGGGCACCCCTTATGCAGTGGATGTGGCACTGCTGCAGTACGTACTCACCGAGGCGGCGCGATGATGACTGGACATCTGCGCTCGACTGCCGGTGCGATGGTGGCCGCGGCTCTCGTCGCGGTGCTCTGTTCGTGCAGCGCCTTCAACGTCACCTCGATACCGCAACCGGGCAAGAGTTATAGCGACGGTTACGACATCATGCTCCAGTTCGAGAACGTGCTGAACCTGCCGGATCGCGCCAAGGTGGTGATGGGTGGCACGGAAGTCGGAACGGTGACCAAGGTGGATGTCGCCGACCGCTTCGTGACCGTCACGGCACGGATCTCGGGAGACGTCGCCGTGCCGTCCAACGTACGAGCAGCGTTGGAGCAAGCCACCATCCTGGGAGACATATACCTAAGCCTCAACCCGCCGCCGCTGGAGCAGCCCGCGACGTCGTCACTCGACCCCGGCGCCACCGTTGCTCTGGCGCAGACCACCTCGCCCCCTCAACTCGAGGACACGCTCGCGCATCTCGCGGATTTTGTCTCAAGCGGATCGATCCAACGCCTCCAGAACACGATCATCGGGATCAATCGGGTGGTACCGGCGCCGCCCGCCTTGCGCGGGATATCGACGACGGTGACATCGGATCTCAGAGGACTGGCCGACAATATCGACGTCGTCGACACGCTGCTGGCCGGCGTGTCGGATACCGCTGCCGTGCTCAACGATCGCCTTCCCTCTGCCGAGTACTGGTTCTCGGAGCGGGGCATGCGCGGTTTCGACCGCGCCTTCCAGGTGAGCAACTATCTGGGTCGGCTGTTCCCCTCGGTCGGCAGTGTCTACACCGGTGGTTTCTGGATAGTGCCGCTGCTCAAGTCGCTGGCCGAAGCGACCAGTGCGATGCAACGGTCTAAGTGGGCAGTCGAAGACGAATGGCCCGCGTGGCAGCAGCTGTTCACCGGCCTGTTCCTTCCTCAGGACAAGAACCCGGCGATAAACATCGTCTCGATCGCCGGACCCGACGGACGAGAACTGTCGGGAAATGTAGCCAATGTGCTGCGAATCCTTGGCGCCGCCCCATGAGGAAGAATCTTGCAACCGCAGGCGCGTTCGCGCTGATGATCCTCAGCGCGGTCTGGTACATCTTCGGACTCGGTGTGCGGATCGGCCCGCCATCGGAGCGGGTTAACCTCTCGATGGACGTGCCCGATATCAACGGTCTGTTGGTCGGGTCGAATGTCCTGCTCCGTGGTGTACCGGTGGGCAAGATCGAAAGCATTTCCACCTCTGTGGATTTCGCCACGGTCAATTTCTACATCGACAGCCGATACCAGGTGCCCGTAGACAGCGAGGTGCGGTTGGCGACCCTGTCGGCGTTGGGTGAACCGTTCATCGGCTTCGTGCCGCGGACCGCCAGCGGACCGATGCTGCGGGACGGTGAGCGCATCGATGCGGAGCAGATCGTCAATCCGCCCTCGATTTCCGAACTTGCCGTGAGCCTCAGCCGGCTGCTCAACCAGGCTGATCCGCTTGCGCTCGAACGCGTTGTCGGTGAGTTGGACGCCGCGCTGCCGGATCCGAACGTTGTACTACCCAACATTGCGCGCTCGGCGGTGCTCATCAGGAACATGGCAGCGAACCTGAACGGTAGTGGACGCGATCTCTTCGACAACTACCAGACCCTGATCGGCAACGCGCAATGGCTCGGCCCTCTGCTGGCTGATATTGCGCCCGGACTGAAGACCGTGGGCGTGTCGGCCGGTGTCCTGTTCTCCGGCTTGCAGCTGAATCGTCCGCTGGGTGCACCCGACATCTACGTTCAGGTCAACCGGCTCCTGGATCGGCTCCAGAAGTTGCTCGACGACAACGGCGGGGACATCAAGATCCTGGGTGAAGCGTTCCTGCCGCATCTGCAGGGCATCGGCGGCGCCCTGATGAACTTCGACACCGGTCAGCTTTTGGGCCGCATCCTGGAGTCGGTGCCTGCGGAGGGCGCCGTCACCCTGCACGTCGATGTACCCCCGAGATGAACCGGCCCGCCGCCCAAGGACGAAGGAGATCGTGATCCGCACAATGAGTGACAACGAAGCGAACGGCGTCGACACCGAGCTTGATACCACCGGGTCGACGAGTGATCAGGAGCCCACACCTGCGGAGAGTTCCAAGGAGGACGACGAAGTCCTCACACCCGCCACGTCGAATCGCTCCGATGAGGCGAAAAGTTCTCGTCGCGTGTCGATTTCGCTACGAACCTTACTCGTGTCGGCCGCCGTCATCGTCGTCGTCGTCGGATTCGGCGTGCTGACCTGGCTGTACGTCGGGGTCAAACAAGAGCTCGCCGACCAGACGCGGCAAGCCGCGGACCGTGCACGAGCGGAGCAGGTCGCCCTCGACTATGCCACCAACGCCGCTGCGATGAACTTCAAGGACATCGACGCGTGGAAGGCCAAGCTCGTTGCCGGAACAAGCCAGGAGCTCGCAACCAGGTTATCGGGAGCCGCTGATCAAATGGAGCAGATTCTTGTCCCCTTGGAATGGGTGTCGACCGCTCAACCACTCGCGGCAAAGGTGCGGTCGGAAGCGGGCAGCAACTATACGGTCGATGCGTTCGTCAGCGTTCTCACCAAGACCGCCCAAGGGCCGGACCCACTGCAGTCGACGGCGACCTACAGCGTGACCATCGACGCCAATCAGGACTGGAAGATCACCGACGTCGGCGGCATCGGTGCCGCGATGGGGGGAAGGTAGGTGATGCGCCGCAGATTCGCTGCGCTTATCGCAACGGCGTTGGCGTCCATCGCGACCTGCCCAATAGCAGCCGCCGAACCGTCGGCCGGAGATCCGCCTTCCGACGACGCTTTGATCCGGCCTCTGCCGGACGTCGTGATCGAAGCCACGAACTGGGTACCGAAGTTCCCTTTTCCGTACTCGGAGACGCGGCACCTCGTCACCGACGTCGAGATCAACGCCGAGCGCGAGATGTGCCAGTGGTACAACCAGCAGTACGGAGTATTGATCGACCAAATCGATCGCTTTCAGTTCAACCGAATCCAGCAGTTCGGCCCCGGCGTACGGATCGGATCGGGCACCGACGGCGACTACACCTTCGGAAACCTGCAACAGCAGGCCGATATCGTCACCGGGAACATGGACCGTTCGATGGAATTCCTCACACCCCGTGTGCAGTCGCTGACCATCAATTACAACTTCGCCAACGACACGTACTTCCCTCTCTACCAAGGCAAGAGTTTCTACTTGCTTTGGCAGAACATGTCGAATGTGAACAATGGCATCAAGGCCCGCCAGCCAAACTGGTTCTCTGGACCATCTGTGCAGTTGATGAAGAAGGCCGGCAGCGACATCAATCGTTCTCATGTGTGCCGATGATCATCACGCAATCCTCGCAAGAAAGGGCCTGAATGCGAATCGAGCTCACTGGTGCCGCAGTCGGGATGGCGTCTGTGCTTCTCCTGGCATCGACTGTTGCGGCGCACGCAGATGACACCGAGAACCTGAGGTCGGCGGTGAATCAGGTGCGGGCAGGGACGTCGTGCGGCGCGTATCGCACCGACCCTATTGCCGAACAGGTCGCGGCCAAGGTCAACAATTCGACTCAAAAGTACCTCGACCACACGGCGACCGAGGTGCCGATCACAGATCCCATGCCTGGTCTGAAGATCTTGGGCTACCCGGGAACCCGTGCCACTCTGCTCCAAGGTGCTTCACGCGACGAGGCGGAATCCATCAAAGCGCTCATCCTCCAAGGCTACGAGAAGCTACCCGACTGCTCGTATACGGATATCGGGGTGAGCACGCAGGTCAATTCGACGACGGGTTACGTCCTGACCGCAGTCGTTCTCGCAGGTGCGTGACCTCTTGGGAGAATCATGATGGCTGCAGAGCGCCCGATCGGATTGCGGCTGACCTTGGCAATGCTGTTAGCCGCCGGCGCGGCACTGAGCACTGCTGCGCCGGGCCGAGCCGACACCGTCGTCTCCTACGAAGTGGTGTCAAACAACATCGGCTGGGCCAACATCGAATACTTCGACGGAGTGCGGAGGCAGGTGCTTCTCAACGTGCCGCTGCCGTGGCGGACCACCGTGTCCCTGGCTCGTCCCACCAGCGTGGGCTTCGACACCGCTGAGATTCGTGCGGACTGGCGGTGGGCGGCCGCCCCGAACCGGTGGGTAACGGCCCGGGTGTATTTCGGTGATCAACTCCGCTGTGCCAACACCCTCGACGTAGGGAACGTAGCATGTTATGGCACAACGGAATTCGACAACTCATGAACGGCCGACATGGGCGGGGGAAGGATTTTCGGATGCCGCGGTGGTGTAGTGCCTTGATGTCGTCGTCGGGTGCGCTTGCTCTGCTGATCTTCGGATCGGTTACCGCGCAAGCCGACCCGCTCGTCGACGTGGAACTCGGCCCATTCCCCGACGATTCACTCGTCAGGACGTGGTACACGCAGATGCGGCCGGCAGACTTCATGCTCCCAGGGCAACCGGGTGTGTGGTTCGTGTCGCCCACCGGGTTGAACTGTGGCATCTGGACCTGGGGGAGCTTCGGCTGTGCTGGTGATGTTCCCGGGCTGCCACCCGGTGAGCACCACATCGCCTGGTACAACGGAAATCGCTCGGTGCACCACGGCTGGACCGCGGCAATACAGTTCCCACCAGGACAGGCGCAGCGCCAACTACCTCCTCGAAGCTACGTCACGTATGCGACGCCCGGCTCGGGCGAAACGACCTGTGCGGTAACACCAGAGGGCAATACGTATTGCGCTCATGGGGAATTCAAGTTTCTGACAACGCCTGCCGGCACGTGGTTCAAGGCGTGGAACGATCGCACCTCGTATGTCTGCAACAGCTACGGGACCTGTCCTCCGGGCTGACGGACTATCGAGAACGACAAACATGGGAGAAGAACTTTGAGCAACTCGCATACAGTGCTCGTCACCGGTGCGTTCGGGCTAGTTGGCACCGCGACCGTCGAACGGTTGGCGGCCGAAGGCCACCGAGTCGTGGCCACCGATCTGCAGACGCCCGCTTATGTCAAAGCGCAACGGCGGCTTCCTTCCGGCGTCGAGGTCCGATGGGCGGACCTCACCGATCGCAACCAGGTCGACGAGCTGTTCGCCGATGTCGCTCCGACGGCGGTCATTCACCTCGTCGGCATGATCGCTCCCGCGATCTACCGCAACGCGGCACTCGGACGGCGAGTCAACGTCGACATCACCGATGCCGTCGTGAACGCCGCGCAAAGACTTCCGGTGCCGCCGCGCTTCGTGCACGCATCCAGTGTGGCTGTGTTCGGCCCGCGCAACCCACACCGCAGTCCGGAGGTGGCCACGGCGCAAACCTCCACAGTGCCCAACGAGATCTATGGTGCAACGAAACTGGAGGCCGAAGAGATCGTCCGATCGTCGGGACTCGACTGGCTGATCCTGCGTCTGGGCGGGGTGGTCAGCACGAAGCTGCTATCGCTGTTCACCGGCTGGGATGTGGTGCTGTTCGAAAGTGCGCTGCCTTCCGATGGTCGTATCCATACCGTCGACGTTCGCGACGTCGCGACGGCATTCGCGGCGGCGATCACGGCCGACGAATCCGAGGAGGTGCTTCTGATCGGCGGCGACGACAGTCACCGCCTCCGGTACGACGAGGCCGGCCGGGACCTCATGGAGGCTGTCGGAGTTGCTGGGGTGATGCCGGAAGGCCGGCGGGGTGACCCAGACAGTGACGTCGCCTGGTTCGCGACGGACTGGATGGATACCCGTCGGGCGCAGGAGGTACTGAACTTCCAGAAGCACTCGTGGCAGGACATTCTGGCGGAGGTGCGCGCCTCGGTCGGATGGCGCCGTCACCTGCTGCAGCCTCTCCGCCCCTTGGCGCGAGCGGTGCTCTCCAGGCGATCGGCCTACCACGGTACGCCGGGTGAGTACGCGGACCCGTGGGGTGTCGTGCGAAGCAGACTCGGCGACCCCGCGCCCGGGCTGACCTGAAACGGGCGAGGTTTCGCTGCATGGCCTGAGTTTGGCGGCAAGGCCGGGGGACCGGGAAACCGGCTAGGCATCCGCGATGTCGGATGACCCGCTCGATGCTGGATTGGCGTCTTTCTTGTTCACGGCCGCGGTGATGGCGCCTTCGAGGCGAGACCCCAACGGGAACCCGAGATAGTGGGTCAGAAAGATTGCCATCTCCCTGAGTTCCTCCTCGGACAGCTCGTCGGTCGCAAGCGCTGCGCTGACCTGAACATCGGTCAAGTCCGCGTTGCCGAGTGCGGTGACCACCGTGAGGACCATGATCCGTCTGTCGCGCATCGACAGTCCCGGCCTGCTCCAGATGTCGGCGAACAGATGGTCGACCGTGAGCGCGAAGTAGTCGCCCGGCATTTCTGTCATCTGCCAGCCGTAGACCGCGTTCATCTTCGCGAGCCCCTGTCGTCGCAGATCATCCATCCAGAACACCTCCGTCGCGCGAATCTGTTCGTGGGACACCGAGTCCGGTCCCGAGGTTCTTCAGCGCAGCGGTGGACATGGGCAGGTCGACACCCAGGTCGGTGCCCAACGCCAGGGCCAAGCCGAGGTCCTTCTCACCCAGGTCTCGGGTATGGGCAAAGATGTCGTGCAGGTCGTGATCTGCGTCTAGCGGGGCGGTATCGCCGCGCATGACGATCACGCCCGGCCCGCCGGTCAATGCATCGGTGTGGCGAATCACCTCGCCCAGCTGCAGGAGGTCGATCCCGCCGGCCTCGGCCAGCCTGAGCGCCTCGCCGACTCCGGCATAGGCGATATAGATGACCATGTTTCGCGCCAGCTTCATTCGTGTGCCAGCGCCCGGGCCACCCGCGTGGATGACCAACGAACCGAACTTCTCGAACACCGGTTTGACCCGCTGGAACACGTCGCGCTCAGCGCCCACCATGACTGCCAGCGCACCTTGCCGCGCGCCGCCGCTGCTACCGGATACCGGGGCATCGACGAGGTGGATACCTCTGGGCGCCCACCGATCAGCGAGTTCGGGTGTGGTTTGGTCACCGATGGTGGAGTGGATGGCGATCACCGTGCCCGGCTTCGCATGCGGGGCGAGGGCGTCGACGATCCCACGCACCTGCTCGTCGTTGACCACGGCAATACTGATGACGTCGGCCGCAGCCACTTCTGCGACGCTGTCGGCGACGGTGGCACCCTCCTGAGCCAACGCCGTCGCGGCGTCGGCGCGCACGTCGAAGACGGTCAATCCGCCGGGCCATCCGGTCAACCGTCTGGCCATGGGGGCGCCCAAGTTGCCGAGTCCGATGAACCCCAGCGCAAGATTGCTCATCAACTTCCGCCGGTCAATGAAGCCGTGCGCTGGAGCCCAGGCCGATTTCCATCACCACGCCGGTCAGCACACCCGGATCGGTGACGAGGTGCACGACTGCTCGTGTGACGTCCTGGGCTTCGAGCCACGGCTCGGGAATCGGGTTGATCCGCATGGCGCGCTGCACGATCGCCTCGTCTGGGACCTTATCCTCCGGTAGCGCCATCGGTGTGGCCACGGTGCATGGGCATACCACGTTGACGGTGATACCTTCCTTCGCCACCTCGAGGGCCAGCGACTTTGCCAAGCCGATCACGCCCCATTTGGTGGCGTTGTAGGCGCCGATATCGGGAATGCCCATCCTGCCTCCCATCGAGGACGTGACGACGATGCGCCCAAAACCCGCCCGGCGCATCGGTTTCACGGCAGCACGCAAGCTGTGGAATACGCCGGTGAGATTCGTGTCCACCAGCTCGCGCCACATCGTGTCCGTGGTTTCCCAGAGTTTGGTGGGCGGCGCGACGATTCCGGCATTGGCGACCAGCACGTCGAGGCCACCCAGTTCGGTGACCGCGGTGTGCACCGCGGCATCGACGGCTGCGGCGTCACGCACGTCGGCCTGCACCGGGATACAGACGCCTCCGGCGTCGGCAATTAGCGCGCACGTCTGCGCGAGGTCATCGGGACCCCCGAGCGGATAGGTGATGCTGTCCATCGGATCCGGCACGTCGAGCGCCACGACGGTAGCGCCCAGACCGGCCAAGGCGACGGCATGCGAACGTCCTTGTCCGCGGGCCGCTCCCGTCACCAGCGCCACCCGTCCGTCGAGGCGACCGTCGCCGCCGCGGTCAAGCACGGCGTGCGGGTTCACCCGTCGATGTCTTCGCGGACCGCGTGTCCACCAGGGTGTCGACGTAGGTGTCTATGACGTTCCACTTCGGCGTCCACCCCAGCTCCCGGCGGGCCTTGGAGGCATCCATGATGAGCGGGATGCTGTAAAGCTCTGCGACGCCCGCGAAGTCGGGGACATACCGGGTCCCCGACGCGGCGGCCACGCGGCCCATCGCCCGGTACAGGACGCGCTGGCCGAACGGTATGGGACGGAAACCCATGATGCGTGCGATGTCTGCACTGCTGATCACGCCGTCGCTGCAGATGTGGTAGACGCCGGCCGCACCGGCGCCGAGGATGCATTGCACGAACGCCGAACCGACATCGTCCTCGTGAATGGCCTGAGTTTCAAAGCGGGGAACGGGCAGTGGGATGCGGAAGGGTAGTCGGCGGTTGCGCTCGATGGCGCGTAGCAGCCTTTGGAAGCCTTGGCCGCTACCCTTGTGGCCCATCAGGTGCGGACCCATGACACCGGGGGTGCGCAGGATGTAGAGGTCGGTGTCGGGGTGATCGGCATGCAGTTCGGTCAGCGCGCGTTCGAGGTCGGCTTTCTGCCGTGCGTAGTCGAAGTATCTGATCGGCCTTGGCGCCCATTCCTCGGTGACTCCATACGGCATCGCCGGGTCGAAACCGATGGCCGAGATCGTCGAGGCGAACACGAAGCGTTTGGCTCCGGCGGTGGCGGCGGCCCGGAAAGTGTTGAGCGTCCCGTCGATGTTGATCGCATGGGTGTTGGGGTCTTTGGGCGAGCCGGTGATCGCGAAGGCCAGGTGGACCACGACATCGGCACCCTCGACCGCCTCGGCCAGTTGAGCGGGATTGCGGACGTCGCCGGGGCGGTAGGTCATCTTCGACCAGCCGTGTTCGGCGGGGTCGAAAGGGCTTCGGGCGATGCCGATGATCTCGCCGATTCGGTCATCGCTTTCCAACAATGGGATCAGACCGAAACCGAACGTTCCCGTCGGGCCGGTGACGGCGACCTTGAGTTTCTCGTTGGCCATGTTCAGTCTCTGACCTTGTCGCGTCGGGCGGGAACCACCGGTGAGGCCTTCCCCCAACCGGGTACACCGTCCTCGGGCTTGGCCATGGGAGCTCCGTCGTCGTGCACCTGCGCCCAATGCGCGTGATTGAGTTCGTGCAAAGTGAAGCATGCGTTGAGTGCGTTGTGAAAGCCCATGTTGTCCACGGTCTGGTTGACCGATTCCTTGACCAGCAGCGCCGCCATGGTGGGAACGTCGGCGACTCGACGCGCAAAATTCAGAGTCATATCGGCGAGTTGGTCGGCCGGGAAGACCTTCGACACCATGCCGAGGGCGTAGGCGTCGTCGGCGGACAGCGAATCGCCGGTCAGCATGAGCTCTTTGGTCTTTCGTGGACCGAACTCCCATGGATGGGCGAAGTACTCCATGCCGCACATCCCCATGCGCGTCCCGACGACGTCGGCGAATTGGGTGCCTTCGGCCGCGACGATCAGGTCGCACGCCCACATGAGCATCAGACCGGCCGAGTACACGTTCCCGTGCACCTGGGCGATGGTGATCTTGCGCAGATTGCGCCACCGCAGGGTGTTCTGGAAGAAGTGATGCCACTCCTGCAACATCAGGCTCTCGGCGCCATTACGGGTGCCGCCGTTGACCTTCCACGATGGATGCTGGTTGGGGCCCGGAAGGTATTCCTGCTGTGCCTCCGGCGAGACGACGTCGTGACCGGCGGAGAACATCTTGCCGGTGGCGCCGAGGATGACCACGCGGACGTCGTCGTCGGCCTCGGCGCTCAGGAAGGCGTCGTTCAATTCGACGAGAAGGCCGCGATTCTGCGAGTTGCGGGTCTCGGGCCGGTTGAGCAGGATCCGCACAATTCGTCCCTCGTCGTACCTCTCGACCAGCAAGTACTTGTAGTCGGCCATGACGCTCCTTGTTTCTGGCGTTCACACTCAGGTGTCCACACAGTGGCGCTTACTGGGGAGACTGAAGTGCGGAAATCTCGATCCGTTATTATCTATGCTGCATAGACTTTAGCGGTTGCCGCGTGTGAATCAAGCCGCTTCCGTAGCAGCGGGCCCGCCGACCCGACGCCAAGTGGCGTCCGAGCAACGAAGGAACATCAAGCACATGGAAGTCGAGGACCTGACCGAGGAGCAGCAAATGCTGCACCAGGCGACGACCGAGTTCATCGAGGCGCAGTTACCGATTGCGGCAGGCAGGGCGCTGCACGAGGATCCCACGGGCTATCCGGGCACCTGGTTCACCGGCACCGCGGAGCTCGGTTGGTACTCGATGCTCATCGCCGAGGAGTACGGCGGCGGCAGCATCACCGGGCACGGGCTGCTGGATCTGACGACGATCGCGGATTCGGTCGGGCGTTACCTGCAGCCCGGCCCGTTCCTGACGATGAACGTCGTCGGTGCCGCGATATCGGAGTTCGGGACCGAGGCCCACCGCGGGGCGGTGCTGCCGAAGATCGTCGCCGGTGAACTCGCCGTCACCTGGGCCCCATTCGACACCGCGGGCCGGTGGGACCTGGGCGCGGGTCTGCGGGCGACACTCGACGGTGAACACATCGTGTTGAGCGGTGCCCGCGGCTACGTGACCGACGCCGGGTCCGCGGACACGGTGCTGGCGGTATGTGAACTCGACGGAAGACCGGCTCAGGTCCTGGTGGACGTGAAGACCGCCGGTGTCGGCGTCGAACCATTGTCGTGTTTCGACCTGACCCGACGCGTCGGCGAGCTCACGTTCGATGGTGTTCGCGTACCGGCGGGTGCCCTGCTCGGGAGCTCGACGGACGGCACCGCCGAGCAGCTCGAACGTCAGCTGCAGATCGCTGTCGTACTGGCCTGCGCCGACACCGTCGGCGCACTGGATGCGATGTTCACGATGACTGTCGAGTACTCCAAGGACCGGATCGCGTTCGGACGCCCCATCGGCTCGTTCCAGGCGCTCAAACACGCGATGGCCGACCAGCTTTTGCAGTTGGAAAGTTGCAAGGCGGCGACAGCGGAGGCGGCGGCGGCCGTCGATCTCGGCAGCCCCGAGGCTGCCGAGATCGTCTCGATGGCCGCGGCATACGTGGACGAGTACGCCTCGGAGATCGCCCAGCAGTCTTTGCAGGTGCACGGCGGCATCGGCTTCACCTGGGAGCACGATCTGCACCTGTTCATGCGTCGAATCCGGGTCAATACCAGCATGTGGTGCGACAAGGCATGGCATTACGAACGACTCTGCGAGGTGTGTGCACTGTGACCGCGACGACCGAGTTGGACGACTACCGGCGCGCCGTGCGGGAATGGCTGGCGGCGAATCTACCGCGGCGCACACCCGGATCGCTGCCGACCGAACAGCACGAGCTCACGGCCCCAGAGGTGGCCGCCGGACGCGAACTGCAGAAGCGGGTGTACGACGCCGGGTACATCGGGATCTCCGTGCCCACCGAGTACGGCGGTCGCGGCCTGACCGCCGCGCACGAGCGAATCTGGCAGGACGAATCGGAGGGGTACGAGATCCCATTGCCTGCGGGCGTGGCATCGATCGTGACCACACGCGTCATTCTGCCGACCCTGTTACACAACGCCACCGAGGATCAGAAGCGGCAGTGGATCCCCGGGTTGCTCAGCGGGCAGGACATTTGGGTGCAACTGCTATCCGAGCCCGACGCCGGTTCCGATCTGGCGGGTATCCGCACGCAGGCCCGCCGGGAGGGGAACAACTGGATCCTGCACGGAACCAAGTTGTGGTCCTCGGGGGCTGTACATGCCGATTACGGGATCTGCCTGGCGCGTACGGATCCTGACGTGCCCAAGCACAAGGGTCTGACCTGGTTCAAGGTGCCGCTACGCGATGAGAACGTCACCGTCCGTCCAGTACGCCAACTCAACGGCAGCGACGAGTTCTGCGAGGAGTTCCTCGACGGCGTGGTGTTGGGCGACGACATGGTCATCGGACCGGTCAATGGCGGATGGAAGGTTGCCAACTCCCTGCTGATGTACGAGCGCGGGGCCGGCCATATCGACCTGGCTCCGTCGACCCCGGAGGCGCGTCGCAAGCAGGCGTCCGATCTGACCGAACTCGTGTCAGCGGCCGACGAATCCGACGTCGCCCGGCGTCGTTCCGCTGCGCTGCTGATCGCCCGCGAGCGCACAAAGGATTGGGTGCACGAAGCGCTCAATCGCAGAATCACGTCGCGGCTCATGCGCGGGACCGGTAACCCGGCGACCGCGTCGCTGGTCAAGCTGTCCATCGGCACTCGCGGGCCGCAGCGCGCCCGCACCGGCATCGAGCTCGCCGGCCGAACCGCGGTCGCGTGGCGCTCCGGCGACTCGACCGCCACGGTCGCGGAGAACTTCTTCTACGGCCGGCAGTATGCGATCGCCGGCGGTAGCAACGAGATCCAGCGCAACATCATCAGCGAACGTGTGCTCGGGTTGCCGCGGGAACCGAGCTACGACAACGACAAGCCATTCCGAGATGTCATCCGCGACGCCCGCAACTGGATCACGTGACGTCGGCTGCCCGGCTTTTTATGCACCTTAGAAAAAGTGACCCGAGAAAGGTCGACCATGAGTGACCAGGTGGTCTATCCGCCGATGCCCAAGCCTGACGCTGTGAGCGAATTCTTCTGGAGCGGGGTCGACCGGCACCAGTTGTTGATCCAGCGGTGCGCCTCGTGCCGCACATTCCAGCATCCGCCGAAGGTCATCTGCTCGACGTGCTTGAGCACCGACCTTGTCCCGGAGGCGGTATCCGGTGCTGCGACGCTGGTCACCTGGACCCAGCCGGTGAAGGCCTACGACCCGTACTTCGCGACACATCAGCCCTATATCTTCGCCACCGTCAACCTGGCGGAGCAGGTGCCGCTTCGTTTCGCGACGAATCTGGTCGACTGCAATGGCGACGAACTGCGGATCGACCAACCACTCAGCGTCACCTTCCGCGAGGTCGCGCCGGGCTGCACGCTTCCGCTGTTCGGGCCGGGGCGTGGATGACCGCCATGCAGAATCGAGTCGCGATCGCCGGCGTCGGATACTCCCAGACCGGCCGCAAGCTGCCCTACTCCGACGACCAGTTGGTCGCCCAGGCGGTTCGGGCCGCCTTGGACGACGCGGGTTTGACACCCGCTGACGTGGACGGCATCTCGACCACCGGTGGTGTGTCGATGTCAATCGGCGCCCTGCTCGGAATGCTGCCGCTCAACTGGTTTTTCACCTCCAGCTTGTACGGCCCCTCGTTCGCCGAGACTGCCGTCATGGCGATGGACGCCATCGCCGCCGGTTCCTGCCACACCGCCTTGGCCATCCGCGTCATCCGGCAACCGCGCCCGGAAGACCATCCGATCGCCGCCATCACCGCCGGTGGTCCCGCCGACGGGCCCACCCGGGTCGGCGGCAGCCAGCAGTGGACCGCTCCCTTCGGGGGAAGCCTGCCGGCAGCGTTCATCGGCGGGCTCCAGATGCAGCGCTATATGAGCGAATTCGGGGCGACCGAAGAGCATTTCGCAGTTCACGCCGCCGTGCAGCGTGAACACGCGGTACGCAACCCCGACGCGATCTTCCGCGAACCGCTCGGAGCGGACGAGTACGCGCAATCGCGCTATGTCAGCAAGCCGGTGCGACTGCTGGACTGCGACTATCCCGTCGACTCGGCGTCCGCGGTCATCTTCACCACACCGGAACGGGCGAGGGGATGCCGCAAGCCTGCGGTACTCGTCGACTCCTGGGCCATGTCGGCCGTCTCGGATATCGATATGTCGCTGCTCGACGACTTCACGTCGAATGCGATAGGGCACTGCGGCGACACCCTGTGGTCGCGGACGGCGCTGCGACCCGCCGATGTCGACGTGGCCGGACTGTACGACGGCTTCTCGATCATCACGTTCCAGTGGTTGGACGGTCTCGGTTTCTGCGGCCGGGGGGAGGCGCCGCAGTTCATCGGGGACGGGCACACCCGGCTGGGCGGATCGCTGCCGACCAACACCGATGGCGGCGCCTGCAATGTCGGCCGACGGCATGGCGCCAACTTCTGCATCGAGTCGGTGCGGCAATTGCGCGGCGAGTGCGGCGATCGGCAGGTGCCGGATGCGGAGGTCGCCGTGTGGTCCAACGCGACCGGCGCGTTCGCCGGTGCTTCGCTACTCACCGTCGACCGCTGAACGACTAACGCTCGACGAGCCAGAGAAGCAGATGTTCCTGGCCCAGGCCGACCAGGAATCCGAGGGCGGCGCCGACGACGATGATGATCCACTCGTCGTTCTTGAAGATGGGGCGCAGCAGGTTCTCGAATGCCTGCGCGTCCATCGCTGTCATCTTGTCGACCATGATCTTCTCGAGGTCGATCCGCTCCGCGAAGTACTTCTCGACGTAGCCCACGTTATCGGGCAATTGCTTGATGACGATGTCGGCGATCTGCTGCTTCATGTCCCGGTACTGGCGGCCGCCGACGGCGTTGACGATTTTGGCGGCGATTCCCAGCTGTCTGTCTACGCTCTCGCGGATCTCGGTCTGCAGGGCGTAGAAGAACCGATCCGACATCGGGCCGGTGAGCAGACTCTCCATGATCGCCTGCGGAGTGAAGATCTCCCGTGCCATCAACTGCGCGTAGTCACGTGTCACCTGCTCGCGGTTCGCTTGAAAGACTCCCTGCCATCTGAAGCCCGGCAGAACGGTTCGCCGTTTCAGCGGCCGGAAGATCATCTGCAGGGCCACGTAGTCCGTCACGCCGCCGGTCAGCAAACCGAACGCCGGAAGGGTCCACGACCACCCGGTGAATCCGAAGGCGAGGGTCTGGATGAGACCGATGAGAAAGCCGAAGACCAGCCCGGCCTTGGCGAAGAACGTGAACGACTTTCCGCCCATGTCCTCGAACACTTCGACCAGCTTCGCCTTATCGCCGACCAGCTTGGTGACGACCATGTTCTTGACGTCGAAATACTGGTCGAGTTGTTCTTGAAACTGCGCGAACATCTCGCGCGACGCCGCGGGCATGCGCAGCTCGACGCCCTTGACGATCAGAACCTTGACCTGATCCGGCATGGCGCGCCACACCTGCGGCTGCAGCGACATCATGATCGCGTCGACGATCTCGGCGGTGGCTGCGCGCAAGGGCTCCTGCAACTCCCGAACGAGTTCGTCAGGATCGAGTTGATCGAAGATCTCCTGAGGCTCGATGATGTCGGACATCATCGAATCGACCATCTGCGAGGCCATTTTGGGTGCGAGTCGGGGGATCTGGCCCTGCCAGCCCAAATAGGGTTTGAAGCCCCTGAACTCCAGCGGGTAGAACATCATCTTCAGGGCCAGGATTTTCGTGGCCCACCCGATGAGCGCGGCGCCGAGCGGTATCGAGACATATACCCACCACGGATGCGTGAAGAACTCGCCGAAGTGCACTTCGAGGGTCATTTCGCCGCTTCCCAGACTTCTCTTCCGAGCGCGGTGATGGCGACCGTGCGTTTCGAGATCCGTGCACCGCGGATTCCGCGCCGCGCTTTCGCCTGGGCGACGCTCACCGAGTCGTCGACGAGCAGCATCTCGTACTCGGCGTCCATCGAGGCGGGGCCTTCGGGGCCGATGGCGACGAGCCCGAGGCTCGCCAAGCGGGTGAGGTAGAGGGGCACGTATTCCGTGAGGGACACGCCGGCAGATCGGCCGACGCTCGACGCGTTCTCCAGAATCGTCTCGGAGCCAGCACCGCTGCCGGGCGCGGTGACGTGGATGACGGCGTATGTCGAGCCGTCAGACAGCGCAGCCAGAATGCGCGCCTCGTCGGGTACCAGTGCCCGCAGCAGACCGCCGTACAGTTCGTTGCGATTGTCCTCGGGCAGGTTGTAGATCGATCGCTCCAGAAGGGACTGCAGGATCTCTGTCGGTGCTGCCGGCGAGCGGTCGTCGGGCTGGGGGTGGTCGACGGCCCCGAATCGGTCGACCTGTTCCAGATGCGCGCGAACGACCTCGACCACCTGTCGTTCGACCTGGTACACCACCGGTAGCACGTCGCGGACGACGACCCGTTCGGCTGATCGAACACCCTGTGCCAGAAGCCCCGTCAGGTTCACAGGCAATGCGCCCCGGCGGTCGGGTCGACCAGCGCGACCGCATCGGTCGGTCCCGGTCGCCCAGGGCATGTCTTCGGTGGGGAGGGATCCGGCGTTGCGGTCCAGTGCTCGGGCGCCTGCTTGGATCTCTTCACGGAGTCAACGATAGGTCACGGCAACCGCGTGAACCCGTTATTTTCAATTGGTATTCGAAAAAACTCCCGCCACGGTCCGCTTTCCGAATAGTATGCGTTGATGCGTCTCCTGAAGCGCGTTGGCGATGGCGTGCGCAGAGGAACCCGTGGTGTTTTCTGCTGCGTGATGACAACTGCCTTGGCCGGCGTGGCCGTAGTCGCGCTGCCGGGACCGCAGGCCCACGCCGACGGAGTCGTCAGGTACGAGGTCATCTCGAACTTCATCGGATCGGCGAGCGTGGACTTCACCGACGGTGCGGGCCGCACAACGCTCGCGGGGGTGACGCTGCCCTGGCGGGCGAATGTAGCGGTATCAGATCCCTACAGCGTCGACACCACGCTGCGCGTCACGTGGCAGGGGGCGCAGCGCTACAAGTGGGTGAAGATACGCATTTACACGCGCGGCAGCCTTCTCTGTGAGGGCACCTTCGACGCCGGCGATGGTGCCTGCACGGCCAGGGGGCTGTACGGGGGACAGATACCACTGTTTCTGCCACCCACTTCCCCGGCCGGGGCTCCCGGCTGAGTTGATTGGAGTGACACCGATGGTGCAGTGCCTCAAGGGTGGTGCGGCCGCAATGGGGCTGGTCGCGCTCATGGTTTGTGCCCTGTCACCGGCCGTAGCATCCGCCGCCCCCTGCGAAGGCGCGAGCTGCGTGCCACACGTACGCAGCGGGGCGGTCGCGGGCGCCGAGTGCTCGGCCGTGCGTCTCTACGCCTTCGGGTTGGGCGCTGGGGGCGACACCATGATCTGCTACGCCACCTATCGGAACCCGACCACCTCGGTGTGGTTGCCCGTTCCGCCGCTGGTTGGCGAGCGCGACCGGGGTGCCCTCTGCGAGGGCAACGGGGTAGCGCAGTCACCCGATGGCCTGCCGTTGGTGTGCCGGGACTCGATCTGGGAGCGCTACACCCCGACTTTGCCCCTGCCCTGACCTGTGGCGGAATTCGGCCCGCTCAGAGCGGGAATCGAATGCCCGTCAGTTGCTCGGACACCCGCCACAGACGGGCGGCGGTAGCGGCGTCGCGCGCGGCGCCGCTGCGCCTGACCGCCTGCGAGCGGCCTCTTATGCCGAACCGCGGTCCGACGAATGTATCGCCAGGCAGATCCTGTGCCGCCGCGAACAGCGTTTGTCGCGCGCCGAAGTCGGCGTCGGTGGCGAGGATCTTCGACGCGGATGCCAGAACATCGCCGAAATGGCCCCCCGCCGTCTTCATCAAGTCGGTCGCGGAGTAACCCGGATGGGCAGCCAGCGCGCGCACGGTCGATCCGGCTGCTTGGAGCCGACGTTGCAACTCGGAGGTGAACAGCAGGTTGGCCAGCTTCGACTGGCCGTAGGCGAGATACGGGTCGTACTTGCGGGTTTTCCAGTTCAGGTCATCGACGCGGAGACCTCCGCGCCAGTGCGTCAGTGAGGAAACCGTGACCACTCGGTCTACCAGCTTGGGGAGCAGCAAATTCGTCAATGCGAAATGACCGAGGTGATTGGTGCCGATCTGGCTCTCGAAGCCGTCGACCGTCAGGGTGTAGGGCGCCGCCATGATGCCGGCATTGTTGATGAGGACGTCGACCCGGCCCGTGTCGGCGGCGAACGCGCGCACCGAAGACAGGTCCTGGAGATCCAGCTGACGCACTTCGACATCTCCGCGCATGAGCTTGGCGGCGGCGACGCCCTTATCCGGGTTACGCACTGCCAAGACGACCTTTGCGCCGGCCCTGGCCAATTCGCGCGCCGTCGCCGCGCCCAATCCGCTGTTGGCGCCGGTGACGACGACGGTGCGTCCGGAAAAGGTCGGCAAGTCGAGCGCGGTCCAGCCGGTCACGCGTTTCGATATCCTCTCAGCTCGATTCGCAGCACCATCACAATGCAGACACGACAAACTCGCGCACGAATTCGCCTGCAATAAGCGGATACTCGGCTTCGTCGTTGTGGCTGGGCGGTAGCAGCGCGAAGCCGGTGATGCACCTGGCCACCCACTTCACCGCGCGATCAGGATCGCGTGAGGTGTCAACCTCCCCGCGTTGTCGAGCCAGCTCGAGGCGGGGGCGGAGAACCTCCTCCATCAGATCGATGAACACCGCGGATTCTTCGGCGTGGGCGCGGAAGTACAGCGCGCTGGGATTGTTCGTCGACCGCACTGACGTACACCAGACCGTCAACGCGGCTGCCGCATTGCCCAGGCTCTCGGCCAGCCCGGTACCGGCGGCCACCGCGTCCTCGAAGTCCTGGCGCATCATGTCGATGGCCACCTGGCGGACCGCTGCATGCAGAATCTCGCTGCCGGGGAAGTTCTTGTAGAGAGTGGCGCGTGACATGCCTGCCACGCGGCCGACGTCGTCCATCGTGGTTTTGTCCCAACCGATCGTGACATAGCAGCGTCGTGCCGCGTCGAGGATCCTGTCCCTTCGGGGTGCGTCGTCCGGTACCCGCGCGTCAGGGGATCTGAATTCCTTGAACCGCGCGCCGAACGTCACGACGTTCCGGGTGGTCATCGGATCACAAGATCACGGGAAGGTGTAGTCGTGCAACTTGATCCAGGCGCCGAGGTCGACCCTCATCTGGCTACCCGTGACCGCGCGCGACTCATCCGAGAGGAGATAGACCACGGCGTGCGAGACGTCGGAGGTCTCAACCCAGGGATCGTCGAACAGGTTGAGTACCGGCAGCGCGGGTAGCGCGTCCTCCAATGTGGGGGACTCGAGGTCGGGCCGGAACGAACGATAGATGGCGTCGTTGCGCATCATCGTGGTGTCGACCGAGGTGGGGTGCACCGCGTTCACCCGGATGCGCCGGGGAGCCATCGCCAACGCGAGTTCGTGTGTGTACGCCGCCAGCAGTCGTTTGGACGCGACGTAGCCCAGTCCGCCGGCTCCGCCGTTGGGGTCTGCCTTCATCGCAGAGGTGAAGGCCGCGTAGGAGCCGGTGATGACCACGGATGCGCGGTCGTTGAGGAACGGGTAGGCCGCGCTGGTGGTGTTGAGCACGCCGCTGAGGTTGACGTCGACGGTGTCGTGAAACGCCTGCGGGTCCTGGTTGCCGACGGCCATGATGCCGGCTTGAGCGACGAGACCGTCGAGACGGCCGAGCGATTCCACGCCGCTGCGCAGCGCCTCGGTGATGGCCTGCCGATCGCGCACGTCGGCCTTCACCAGATGGTGTTTGCCGCCGGCGGCGCTGATCAGATCACCGGTTTCGTCGAGATCGGCATCCGTCGCCATCGGATACGGCACCGTCGCTATGTCCTCGACGAGGTCGATGCCGATGATGCTGGCGCCCTCCTCGGCCAGTCGGACGGCGTGCGACCGGCCTTGTCCGCGGGCCACCCCGGTGATGAAAACGACCTTGCCCTCAACGCGTCCCATGACGGATCCTCTCCGAGCTATTTGAAGGGGTTCTGCTGTTACTGCCAGCCTGCGCGAGGGAATCGGAACAGCTCCCTGGCGTTGTCTTCGGCAATCTTGCGGGCGTCCTCATCGGATACCGACGCGAGCACCTCGCAGGCGCGTTTGCGCGAGTTCGGCCAGCTCGAATCCGAGTGCGGATAGTCGACCTCGAGCAGCAGTCGTTCGACGCCGATGGCATCGCGGTTCTGGATACCGAACTCGTCGTCGATGAAGCAGCCGTAGAAGTGCTTCCGAAAGAGGTCCGAGGGCCGCACCTCCTTATCGATGTTCTGGTACCAGCGGTGCCGATCCCATACGTAGTCGGTGCGCTCGAGGATGTAGGGAATCCATCCGATGCCACCCTCGGCGAGTGAGATCTTCAGGTTGGGGTGCCGCTGGAGCACCCCCGAGAGCAGGAGGTCGACAGTGGTCCACATCAGGTTGCAGCCGAACAGCGTGATCGCGACCGCGAAGGGCACGTCCTCCTGCTCGCGGTGCTGGTCGTACTGGTCCTGATCGTCGGTGGTGACGCCACTTGCGCCGAAGCTGTATCCAGGCATGTACGTCGATGTGCCGAAGTGAATGCTCAGCGGCATGTCGGCTTCTTCGGCGGCACTCCACACCGGATCCCAGTAGCGGGAGTGCAGCGAGGGCATGCCCAGCGGGACCGGGCTCTCCGGGAAACTGATGGTGCGAGCGCCTTTGGCGGCAGTTCGTTCGATCTCGGCGACCGCCAGGCCGGCGTCCCAGGTGGGCACCATGGCCACTGGGATGAAGCGGTCGGGGGCGCTGGCGCACCATTCGTCCAGCGAGAAGTCGTTCCACGCGCGGATGCACTCCAGCGCCAGCTCCTTGTCCTTCGCCTTATGGAAGGTGGAGCCCGAAAAGCCGGAGAATGAGGGGAAGCACAACGCCGCCTGCACCCCGTCCAGGGTCATGTCCTTGGCGCGTTCGACGGGGTCGTAGCAGCCGGGGATCATGTCCTGGAATTTCATGGGTTCCAGCCCGTACTCCTCGTAGGGGCGGCCCGCTACCGCGTTGAGCCCCACCTGCGCGTGCAGTTCGCCCTCGTACGACCAGAGGTGGTGTCCGTGCTCGTCCTCGACGATGCGCGGTCCGGCATCGCGGTGTTTCGCCGACAGTCTGTCCTGCCAGACGCGCGGGTGCTCGATGAGGTGGTCGTCTACCGACACGATTTGGACATCGTCTTGTAGGGGCACCGCAGCCTCCTCGAATGTAGACAGAAATACAAACTACGTATACCTGTCTACCACTCGGGTTTGTTGGGTGTCAACGGACTGTCTTCCTCGTCCTGATTCGGCGTTCTCCGGTTCGCCCCGGTACTGACCCGCTCCACGGAACCCGACGCGGAGAAGAACGTCGGCACATCCGCCGGCCGCCACTCCCGGTGGCGGCGCGCGGCGTCCTCCAAATCGGCGAGTCTGGCTCGATACCGCTCGGCTTCCCGACCTTCGGCCTGTGCGCAGCGCTTGCGGGTGTCGTCGATGTCCTCCGTCAGCCGCCTACCCGCCTCGATATGGGTGAGCAGGTCGTAGTCGTCCTGCTGCTCGGGGCCGTCCTGCTGCTCGGGTGCAATACCGTCGGTCATGCGTAGGCCCCGTCAGTCCGCGTCGACTGCCAGAGCGGCCTTCGGGCAGGCGTTCACTGCCTCGCTCGCCTGGGCCTGTCGATCGGCCGGCACATCGTCGACGAGCACTCGGACCACGGAGTCGTCGCCGAGCGCGAACATGTCCGGGGCGGCACGGATGCAGTCCTCGTTGCCCTCGCACTGTTCACGATCCACCACGATTCGCATCATTGCCTCCCTGTTCACAATTCGTCGAGTAGTCCGTTGTGCTCGCCCAACAGTGGCGGCCGCGACCGGATGATGGTCGGACTGGCACCGAAGACATACGGCGTACCGGGGTAGTCGAAGGTCCGGTCGAGTTCGGGGTGCTCGACCGGGACGCGGAAACCGCGCGCGACAGTATGTTCGTCGTCGAACGCCTCCGAGGGAGCCAAGACGGCACCGCACGGGAAGCCGCGTCGCTGGCTGGTCACGAAGAAGTCCTTGGCGGGCATTCGTGATGCGATGAGGCTCACGGCGTCCCGTGCGGCGGCCAGGATCGCGGTCGTCTCGTCGTCCACGCCGATCTTCGCCATATCCACCGGTTCGTCACGCACCGCGGCCAACTCCAGGAACACCGCCTCGGGGAACTCCTCGATCAACCCGAGCTCGTCGAGCCATTGCGACAGCCGGGCGAAGTCCTCCTGTTTGCGCGGCAGCACCCCGGTCGTCACGTACCGGCCGTCGGCGCAGCGCACTTGGACGCTGGACGTCGGGATCGGGGAGGCGTGGCGCCCGGTCTGGCGCAGGCACTCGATCCGGCCGACCAGCCAGTAATAGGTCGTCTGCTCGCACGTGACGTTGCAGGCGGCGGTGACGTTGACGTCGACGAGCTGCCCTCGTCCCGTGCGTCCCCGGTGAGCGAGCGCAACCAACGCTCCTATCGCGCAGTACAGTCCGGCGATGTTGACCGACTGATCGCCGCCGCCGCGGATGGGCGGAATCGCATGGTCGTCGTACCCGCAGTTCCAGACGGGGCCGCCGCCGGCGAGCATGGTCAGATCGGTGACGGGTTGGGTCGCCCGCCTGCTGCCGAGGCCGAAGGGGGTCACGGAAACCCAGATGAGCGCGGGGTGCGCGAGAGCGAGGTCGTGGTAATTCGCCATCGTTTCGGGCCGTCGGTCGCCGCCGGCGATCACGACGTCGGCCGTGGCGATGAGCCGTTCGAGGGCCGAACGCCCGGTCTCGGTCGCCATATCGATCGTGACACCGCGTTTTCCGACGTTGCCGGCCCACCAGCGCAGGCTGCGGTTGACGCCGGGCTCGTCGTCGGCGAACGGGGGACGGGCGCGGTGCGGTGAGCCCTCGGGCGGTTCCACGACGATGACGTCGGCGCCGAGTTCGGCCAGTACCCGTCCGCCGACGGGCGTGAACTGGTCGCTGATCTCGATGACGCGGATGTCGGACAGGCTGCTCAGATCACACCTCGCTGTGCCCACTCGTCGAGTTCGTCGGCGCTGTGCCCGAGTAGCCCGGAGAGCACCTCGCGATTGTGCTGGCCCAGCGCAGGGCCCCCCGTCGTCATTTCCCACGGCGTTTCGGAGAAGCGCAGCGGAATGCCCTCGACACGCTGCTCGCCGATCTCTGGATGCGTCACGGTCGGGAACAGCCCCATCGCCGCGAGGTCGGGATCCTCGTCGATGCGTTCGCCGGGGCTCTTCACCACGCTCGCGGGTACCCCAGCGGAGACCAGGTCGGCAGCCAGGGCCACCGCGTCACGCGTGGTGGTTGCGGCAGCGAGGATTTCGTCGAGTTCGTCGGCGCGATCCAGCCGCTGGCGCAGCGTCGCGAACCGATCGGAGGTCAGGTCTGTCACGTCCAGAACGTGCGCGAGGCGGCTGACGTCGCGGTCGTCGCGGCACCCGATTGCAATCCAGCGGTCCTTCCCCGCGCACGGATAGATTCCGTGCGGTGCCATTTCACCGAAGTCCGCCCGATTCCCTGCGGCGCCGTTCGACCGGCCGTTCACGGTCCAGTCGAGCACCTCGGTGGGCAGGTTGGCGATACCCGCGGGCACGGTTGCCATGTCGACGTGCTGCCCCTCGCCGGTGCGGTCCCTGTGGTGAATCGCCGCCAGTATGGCGACGGTCATGTAGAAGGCCGAACCATGGTCCATGTAGGAAAACCCCCACCCCGCCGGCTCGGCGCCCGGCAGGCCGGAGGTGAACGTCAGACCACTTACTGCCTGCACGATCGGCCCCCACGTCTTGAAGTCGCGGTAGGGGCCGGTGTGGCCGAAGCCGCAGTTGGAGACGTAGACGATGTCGGGCTTGATGCGCTTGAGTTCCTCGTAGCCGAAACCGCGTTTCTCGAGCACTCCCGCTGCGAAGTTCTCGCACACCACGTCGCTCACGGCGACGAGCTCGCGAAGAAGATCACGCCCGTCTTCGGTGCGCAGGTTGAGTGTGACGCCGAACTTGCCCACGTTGTGGTTGTTGAATCCCGTCCCGAGATTGACACCGCGGCGCTCGTCGACATACGGCCCGTTGCCGCGCAGGAGATCCCAGAGACCGTGGGTGGCGGGATCTTCGACCCGGATCACCTGGGCCCCGAAGGCGGCCAGGATTTTCGTCGCGCCCGCGCCGGCAAGTTGCCCGCTGAGGTCGCAGATTCGCAGATGGGACAGCGCCTGGGACACACGTCGACCATAGCAACAAAACATACGCACATACATAGTTTGTATTTTTGTATAGAGTGTCGCCGTTGCGACTGTGTGACCGGTCCCGGGACGTGCCGACCTGCCCGACACATCAGACCGGGTAGGACTCTGGAAGGAAACGCGGTGGAGATATCGGGTAAGAAGGTTGTTGTCGTTGGGGGAGCCTCGGGGATGGGGCGGGCGTCGGCGGAGTCACTTGCGGCGCGTGGGGCGCATGTCGCGATCCTCGACCTCGGGTCCTCACCTGGCGCCGAGGTCGCGCAGCGCATCGGTGGGTGCTTCCGGCCGGCTGACGTCACCGACTACGAGGGACTCGAGGCGGCACTCGCCGGTGCTGTCGACGACCTCGGCGGTCTGCACGTCGCGGTGACCACCGCCGGAGGTGGCATCGGGCGACGGACCCTGTCGAAGGAGGGGCCGCACAGCCTCGAGGATTTCCGTCGGGTGGTGGACTTCAACCTGATCGCCACCTTCAACGTCAACAGACTCGCCGCCGCCCACATGGCGGTCAACGAGCCCGAGGACGACGAGCGTGGAGTACTCATCAACACGTCGTCGATCTCGGCCTTCGAAGGTCAGATCGGTCAGGTCGCCTACACCGCAGCGAAAGCCGGTGTTGCCGGTATGTGCCTTACGATGGCCCGAGACCTCGGCTCGTTGGGGATCCGGGTGCTCGCGATTGCTCCGAGTCTGTTCAAAACCGGTGCAGCCGAGGGGGTTCCAGAGGAGTTGACGCGCCCGGCGACCAAAGATGCGGCGTTCCCCAAACGGATGGGCCGACCCGACGAGTACGCGAGACTGGTCTGCGCGATCGTCGAGAACCAGATGTTGAACGGTCAGTGCATCCGGCTGGACGCCGGCCAGCGTTTCGCGCCCAGATAGCAGCTAGGGCAGGCGGTTGGCCGATCGGTGTCGCCCGTCCACGATCTCGGCGAGATCGCGCCTGTTCACCTTCGTCGACGGGGTCAACGGCACCTCGTCACGGGACTCCAGGAACACGATCACCTTCGGCACCTTGTAGGGCGAAAGTCGCTCACGCAGAAAGGCTTCGATATCGGCTTCGGTGATCGCGGCCGACCCGTCGCGGACCACCGCGGCGGCCACCAGCTCACCGCGCGTCTCGTCGGGGAGCCCGACGACGTATGCGGCCGCGACGCCGGCCATCGCCGCCAACTCCCGCTCGACTTCGGCCGGTGACACATTGGCGCCGGAGGTCTTGATCATATCGCCCATGCGCCCGGCGAATCGGATCCGCTGGTCGTGCCGGACAGCGAGGTCGCCGGTGCGGTAGAAACCGGCGTCGTCGAACGCCTCCGATCGCGGGACTTTGTGCAGCCGAGTCGTGTTGGTCGGCCCCCGGACCAGGATCTCACCGGGTACGCCGTCGGCCACATCGGCGCCATGGTCGTCGACGATGCGGATCTCGAAGCCTGGCTGCAGTTCGTCCAGCGGCGGTGCTGTCGGATATGGCTGTGACGGTGGTTCGGTTCCCCACGCGTACATGCCGAACGTTTCGGTCATTCCCAGAGACGGGTATCTGGTCATGCCGGCGGGCAGGGTCGAGGCGGGTCCGCCTTTCAACGCGTTTGGGCCCCAGGTCGAGCGCTGCGTGCACCGGGTTTCGCCGCCAACGTGCATGGTGGGCAACAGGGCCATGACCAGACCTCCCACCCAGAAGAACGGGAGCGTCACATCGGTGACGGCTCCCTCGCGGAAACCGAACATGCGGCTGAAATACCGCGCCTTGGTCAGGATCGCGCCGTGGGTGAACAGCGCCCCCTTGGGCGCTGCGCTTTGGCCCGAGGTATAGATGCACAACGCCTCGTCGTCGACGTGCACCTCGCCCTCGGCAGCGTCGAGCAGCTGCGCCCAGTGCGGTTCGCGTCCGGCGTCGACGATCCAGTCGACATCGCGCGCCCACGGCGGGCCGGCCTGGTCGAACACCACTGATCGCAGGAAAGGTGCGTCCACCAAAGCCAATTCGGGCCCCGCCGACGAGATCGGGGGGATCGCGTCGATCACGAGTCGAGTGAAATCGCGGTTCAGGAAAGAACTCTGTGCAATGAGGAGATGTAGGTCGGCATGCCGGATGACGCGAGCGAGTTCCGCAGGGCGCTGGAACGTACTCAGCGGTATGCACAGTGCCCCGATCCGGCTGATGGCCAACCACCAGCGCACCCAGTCCGCGCCGTTGCCGAAAAGCATGCCGACTCGAGTGCCCTTGCCGACGCCGCGGGCGAGCAGTCCGCGTGCGATGTCGGCGGAGGCGCGGTCGAGTTGGGCGTAGGACAACGTCACCGTCTCGGCGGACACGGCCGGTGCACCGCCGTGACGTGCCGCCAGGTCGCGCAGCCACGCCGGAACGGTGACGATGTCGGACAATTTCTCGATCCCCTCGCCGTCGACGTCCGCTGAAGGCAGCGTACCCGGGATACAAGACGCCGTTGACATGTATACAAGAATCGTTTTACCGTCTACATCATGCGGTCGGTCGAGCGGAAACACTGTGCGTCCCGACCCTGATTTCCGGCCGGACGCGCCCGTGCGGCGATCGCCGCGGTTCCTGGATCCCCACGTCGACGACGTCAACGCGTTCTTCTACGAGGCCACCGCCGAAGGTCGCTTGGCTTTCCAGCGGTGTGGTGCGTGCAGCACGTGGTGGAGCCTGCCCGCGATCGCTTGCTTCGCCTGTGGCGCGCAGCAATTCGATGTCGTCACCACCGGCGGGTGCGGCGTGGTGCACACCTTCGCCATCCCGCGTCGGCCCGGGGCCGCCCTCATCGACGACGATCTGGTGTTTGCGGTGATAGAACTCGACGAGGGTGTGCGCATCTTCTCGCGCCTGGTCGACGTCGATCCCGCCGCGGTCGACTTCGACATGCGGGTGGCGGTGCGTTTCGCGCCCGCCGACACCGGGGAGATGATCCCGGTGTTCACGCCCGACGACAGCGGGTGTTGAGGGTGGCGGGATTCAACAGTGATGTCGTGATCGCGGGCATCGGCATCACGGAGATGTCGATGGATTCCGGCGTGTCCTCGGCAGCGCTGGCCGTCGAAGCGATCACCACGGCACTCGCGGACGCCGGGCTGGAGACGACGGACGTCGACGGTCTCGTCACCTACGAAGCCGATCCGACGTCGCCCTTTCTCATGTCTCAGCTCCTTGGCCTCGGTGCGCTGAACTGGTATTCGACGACGATGTCGGGTGGCGGCGGCGCCTGTGCCACCTTCCAGGACGCGGCTCTGGCGGTGAGCACGGGGCAGTGCAGCCACGTCGTGGTCTACCGCGCCGAGAATCTGCGCTCGGGGCGACGCTTCGGGCAGGGCATCTCGGATGCGGACGCTGGCTCGAGCCAGCCGCTGCTACGCCAGGTGCGGACGTACGGCTCCATCACGCCGGCGTGGTGGCAGGCGCCAAGCTTTCACCGGTACCTTCACGACCACGGCAAGACCAACGGCGACCTCGCGCATGTCGTGGTGTCCGCCCGTAAATGGGCGGAAAGCAACCCGGCGGCGCGCTTCTACGGACGTCCGTTCACCGTCGACGATCACCAGGCCTCGAAATGGGTTGCCGAACCGGTGTTGCGCGTAAACGACTGCTGTCTGGAGAGCGACGGTGGTGCCGCGTTCGTCGTGACCAGTGCGGACCGGGCTCGGGATCTGCGGTCGACGCCGGTTGCCATCGGGGCCGTTGCCAGGGGGATGGCCCACCGGTCGACGCTGATGCAGAACTACTACGGAGACGACACCGACGGCCTGCCCGATCTCGACGTCGTGGCTGCGAACCTGTACCGCCAGCGGGGATTGAGCGCACACGACTTCGATGCCGCGATCATCTACGACTCTTTCAGCCCGCTGGTGCCGATGTCGTTGGAGGCGCTCGGATTCTGCGGACGCGGTGAGGGCATCGATTTCATCGCAGACGGCCACACCTCTCCCGGCGGCCGACACCCGGTCAACCCCAACGGCGGCCAGATCGGCGAGGGCTATCTGCACGGCTTCAACGGAATCGTCGAAGCCGTAAGGCAGATCCGGGGCGTCGCGGTCAACCAGCTGCCCGCTGCGAACACCGTCATGATCACCTCGGGGCCGGCCCTTCCGACCAGTGCCATGGTGCTGCAGGCGTGCTGACCCCATGTCCGCGACCTGAACAATCCATCCAAGAAGTGGAGTCGAGATGCCGAACATGTCACTCAGTCCGGGAACCGCGTTCGTCAACGGCGAATGGGCGCGGGGCAGCGGTGAGCGCGTCACGACGATCATCAACCCGGCGACCGAGGAGCCCATCGGCGAGGTCCACGAATCCACGGTGGACGACGTCAACCGAGCCGTCGCCGCCGCGTCGGCCGCATTCGACGACGGGCGTGGAGCGTGGCCCAAGATGACACCGAGGGAACGCTCGGCGGCCCTGCATCGCTTCGCCGACGCCATCGCCGCGCGGCGGGAGCAACTGCAGTTCCTCTTGGAGAACGAGATCGGCTGCGCGGGTATGGCCGGCAAGATCAGCCAGATCGAAGAGGCGATCCGGATCATCTACTACTGGGCCGACCGCGCTGCCGAGCTGAAGTTCGACGAGGCGCTGCCCCCGGCCGTCGGCCTGACCGGAATGGGCCAAGCGCTGATCCGCAAGGAGCCCGCCGGTGTGGTCGGGGCGATCACACCGTACAACTACCCGGTGCTGCTCAACCTGTGGAAGATCGGGCCGGCGCTGGCGACCGGCAACACGATTGTGCTCAAGCCTTCGCCGTACACCCCGTTTTCGGCGTTGATCCTCGCCGATGCCGCTGCAGAGGCCGACCTGCCGGCCGGCGTTTTCAACGTCGTTACGGGCGGTATCGATGAAGCCCGCGCCCTGACCGAACATCCCGATATCGCGGTTCTGTCGTTCACCGGGTCCAACACCGTGGGTCGACAGGTGATGAGCCAAGCGGCGGGCACGTTGAAAAGGGTTGTACTGGAGTTGGGCGGCAAATCACCGCACATCGTCTTCGCCGACACCGATCTGGACAATCCGAATCTGATGGCCTCGCTGCTCATGGGGTTCACGGTGCACGCCGGGCAGGGGTGCGTGCTGCACACCCGAATGCTCGTGGAGCGCCCCATCTACGCCGAACTCGCCGAGCGCATCAAGGGCGCGCTCGGTTACCTCACCGTCGGTGATCCAGCCGATCCGGCATCGGACATGGGGCCGGTGATCAACGCCGCTGCGCGCGACCGCGTGCTGGGCTATATCCAGTCCGGTCTCGACGAAGGTGCCACCTTGGCCGCCGGAGGGCACCGTCCGGCTCATCTCGAGCGTGGATTCTTCGTGGAGCCAACGCTGTTCACCGACGTGACCAATCAGATGCGCATCGCCCGCGAGGAGATATTCGGCCCGGTGGGTGTGATGATTCCGTTCGACGGGCAGGACGAGGCCATCTCGATCGCCAACGACACCCCGTACGGCCTCGGCGGCGGGGTCTGGAGCGGGGACCCGGTGAAGGCCTTCGAGGTCGGCGGCGCACTGCGGGCCGGCTACGTGTTCGTCAACGGCGGTGATCGCACCTTCGGTGGTCCGATCGGTCCGGCGCCCTTCGGAGGCTACAAGCAGTCGGGGATCGGGCGTGAACACGGCGCGGCGGGCGCCGATGAGTACATGGAGATCAAGACCCTGCACTACCCGGTGGGCTGAGTCGTGAGGTCGACGCTGTTGTCGCGACGCGACATCGACTTCCTGCTGTTCGAGTGGCTCCGGGTGCAGGATCTGCTGGAGTTGCCTCGCTTCGCCGACCACTCTCGCGAAACGCTCTCCGACGTACTCGATCTCAGTGCGGACCTGGCCGAGCGGTACTTCGCGCCGCACAACAAGTTGGGTGACGCTGCGGAGCCGACGTTCGACGGGTCGAAGGTCACCGTCATCGACGATGTCAAGGAGGCCCTCGAGGCCGCCGCGGCGGCGGGCCTGATCGGCATGACCTTGAGCCAGGAACATGGCGGGCTTGCGTTGCCGAGCTCGATCAGCCAGGTGAGCGCGGCCTATTTGGCTGCGGCGAATGTGAGCACCTTCGGCTACCTCATGCTCACCAACGCGAACGCCAACCTGTTGGCGAAGTTCGGTGGCGAAGGTCAGCGCCGCACCTTTCTGGAGCCGATGGTCGCCGGACGTTTCAGCGGCACGATGGCTCTCTCGGAAACCCAGGCCGGGTCCTCTCTTGCAGACATCCAGACGCGCGCCGAGCCTCGTGCGGACGGCACGTATCGGCTTTTCGGCTCCAAGATGTGGATCTCCGGTGCCGAGCACGAGATGACGGAGAACATCGTCAATCTGGTGCTGGCACGCATCGAGGGCGGGCCCCCGGGGACGAAGGGCATCTCGTTGTTCATCGTGCCGAAGTTCCTCGTCGACAGCCACGGTTCGGTTGGCGAGCGCAACGATGTCTCGATCTCGGGGCTCAATCACAAGATGGGGCAGCGGGGGATCACCAACACAGTGCTCAACTTCGGAGACGGCAGCTTCCGCCCGGGCGGGGAGCCAGGAGCAGTCGGCCATCTCGTGGGCGAGGCGCACCGCGGCATCGTGTACATGTTCCACATGATGAACGAGGCCCGGCTGGGCGTCGGCACGGCCGCGGTCGCGCTGGGCTATACCGGCTACCTCAAATCGGTGAAGTACGCACGGGAACGTGAACAGGGCCGTCCGGTTTCGGTCAAGGACCCGAGTTCACCGCAGGTGCCGATCATCGAACACGCCGACGTCAAGCGAATGCTGTTGGCGCAGAAGTGTTATGCCGAAGGCGGGTTGGCGCTGGCGTTGTACTGTGCACGCCTCATCGACATCGAATTGGCCTCGGAGTCGGCGGCCGAACGACACAGCGCGACGCTGCTGCTCGACATCCTGACGCCGGTGGCCAAGAGCTGGCCGTCGCAGTGGTGTCTGACGGCCAATGATCTGGCAATCCAGGTGCACGGCGGCTACGGCTACACCCGCGAGTACGACGTCGAGCAGCATTACCGGGACAACCGGCTGAATCCGATCCACGAGGGTACGGTGGGAATCCAAAGCTTGGACCTGCTGGGCCGCAAGGTGACTCAGTATGACGGAGCGAGCCTGACCGCGCTGAGCGACGCGATCGGTGCCACCGTGTCGGCAGGTCGGGCGCAGGGTGGCGAGGCGGCGATACTCGCTGCGCAGCTCGATCGGGCATGGCAGCGGTTGTTGTCTGCCACTGCGGTGATCGTGGCTGCGGCGGACCGTCACGCGGCCATGTCCAACAGCGTGATCTACCTGGAGGCCTTCGGTCATATCGTCGTCGCGTGGATGTGGTTGGCTCAGTTCATCGTCGCCGGAGACGGAACCGACGACTTCTATCAGGGCAAGCGTCACGCAGCGCGCTTCTTCTTCACCTACGAGCTGCCGCGCACCGCGCCCCAACTGGAGATCCTCGAGGCGTTGGAACGGACGACGGTCGACATGCGATTGGAGTGGTTCTGAAGGTGGCCTTTTGGGACCACCGTTCGGAGACGATGAAAGGGGTTGCCCATGGCTGAAGTGCAGGACTGGGTGGACAGGCTGGAAATCCGGGACGTGATCGAGCGGTACATGCGGTACAACGACGACGGCGATGCCGAGCGTCTGGTGTCGCTGTTCCATGCCGACGCCACATTTCAGACCGCGGCCCTGTCGCACACCGGGCGGGACGTCATCGGCGCGCTCTTCCGCAAAGCCATGCCGCATGGTCCTGCCCCGTGGATGCAGCAGGACCATGTCTTCGACGAGCCGCGCTCACTGCACATCGGCGCCAATCCGATCATCGATCTCGACGGTGATCGCGCCACTGCCGAGACCGACTTCCAGGTGGTCAGCCGCAACGCCGAGGGGCGAGCCGTGGTGTCGTTGGTGGGGCGGTTCCGGGACCGATTCCGGCGCGATGACGGCGGACCGTGGTTGATCGAGTGCCGGACGGTGGTCTCGGTTGCCAAGCAGGCTTCTGTGGTGCACTGACACATCCGGGGTCTAGTTTTCTACTAAGCATTGCTAATGCCCGTTCCTGGTTGCTGACGGTGGTAATACGCCCCTGATCTTCTCGCGATCGGGAAGGCCATTACGGGAAGCCTGGCCTGCCGTGGCGGCGAAAGTTATTAAATTCTATGCTTCATAGATATTTACACGGAGCCGTTCGGTATTTAGATTGGTGGGCATGCCCATTCAGTCCCAGATGAGTTTCTTGAAGATGCACGGGCTTGGCACCGCCAGCGGTGTCGTGACCGATGCTTCCGAGGCGGTGGCAAGGAAACTCGGAAGACGACCGGTACCGCGGGGCGTTCAGATCACCGATTTCGATCCTCTCGACGCGGAGACCCTGGCCGACCCGTATCCCCACTACCGGGTGCTGCTGGAGGGTGGCCCGGTGCACTACAACGTCAAGCGCGGCATATACATCCTGAGCCAGTACGAGCATGCCCGCGCGGGCGCCCGTGCGAGTGACGTCTTGTCGAGTGCCGACGGCATCTCCTACATGCGGGTGAGAGCGCCCTCGCTGCTCACGACGGACCCCCCGCGCCACACACAGATGCGTAAACAAGCCCAACCGGCCTTCACTCGTGGGGCTTTGGAGGCGTGGCAGGCGATGGTGGTGAACATGTCCGTCGACCACACCGCGAAACTGCTGAGCACACCGCAGGTCGACATCGTGCCGCTGCTGGCTGACCCACTACCCACGGCGGTGATCGCTCACATCCTGGGCATCGCCGACGATGACCTCGCCGCGTTCCGCCGCTGGTCGGATGAGACGTCGAAGATGGCGCACCTGAGCCTCTCGGTACGAGGGTTGGTGCAGGGGTTGCACGGGATGAGGGCGATCGGCCAATTCCACGCGTACTTCACCGAGAAGCTTCGGCAGGGACGTCTGCTCGGTGGCGAGACGGTGCTGGGTCGCCTGGTCGCCAACGCCCACAACGGCGAGTTGTCGGACGACGAGCTGTTTTTCTTCGCCTTCCTTCTTCTGCTTGCCGGTAACGACACCACAGTGAACCTGCTCAGCACATTGTTCCTGACGCTCGCAGAGAATCCGGACCAGCTGCGACTGCTCCACGAGAGCCCCGAACTGATTCCGAGCGCCATCGAGGAGCAGCTTCGCTACTACGCTCCGATTCAGGGTCTTTACCGCACGGCGAAATCGGATTACCCCGTCGGCGACACGATGATCCCGGCTGGCTCGCGAGTGCTGCTGCTGTTCGGTGCGGCGAATCGTGATCCGCGCCAGTTCGAGGATCCCGACGAGTTCCGGGTAACACGCAACCCCACCGGTCACCTGTCCTTCGGCTCGGGCGTCCACCTCTGCCTCGGGGCGCAGCTGGCCCGGTTGGAGGGCACCGCCGTGCTCCGTGAAGTCGTGAACAACGTCGATCGCATCGACATCGTAGGGCAGCCGCAGTGGCGGGCGAATCCGACATTGCGTGGTTTGTCGAAGCTCGAAGTGCGGCTTACCCGCCGCGACAGTGCCCCCGCGGACCGGCCTGCACTCAAGGACGCGACAGCCTGATTTGACGACCCCTCAACCGACCGATCGGTTGGGGGCATGGGAGTGTCCGCAGCCCGCCGCCTTGGCGTGGCCATCCAGAGATGCCGAGGAGTGCGATGGACTTCGAACCGAGCGATCGCAGTGCCGCCATCGCCGAGGAGCTGGTCGGGTTCATGGACGAGTGCGTCTACCCGGCGGAGGCGGTGTACGCGCGCCAGCGCCTCGAAGCAGGGGATCCGCACGTGCAGCCTGCGGTCATGGAGGAGCTGAAGGCTGAGGCCCGAAAGCGCGATCTGTGGAACCTTTTTCACCCCGATCGCAGTCTTGGCGCGGGACTGTCCTATGTCGAGTATGCGCTGCTCGCCGAGATCATGGGTCGCAGCGCGATCGCGTCGGAGGCCTGCAACTGCTCGGCCCCGGACACCGGGAATATGGAACTGCTCACCCAGTTCGGTTCCCCCGCGCAGAAGGAGCAATGGCTGCGGCCACTGCTCGACGGGACGATTCGCTCGGCCTTTGCGATGACCGAACCCAATGTCGCCTCCTCGGATGCCACCAACGTGCGCACCCGCATCGAGCGCCGCGGCGACGAGTACGTGATCAACGGACGTAAGTGGTGGATCACCAACGCCCAGCATCCACACTGTCGTGTCTTCATCGTGATGGGCAAGACGGATCCAGACGCGCCGGTGCATCGTCAGCAGAGCATGATCCTGGTTCCTCGGGATACACCGGGTGTGTCGATCACGCGCAACCTCAACGTGTTCGGCTACGTCGATCAGGAGAGTCACTGCGAAGTCGAGTTCGCCGATGTGCGGGTCCCGGCCGAGAACATCATTCACGAGGAGGGCGCGGGATTTGCCATCGCCCAGGCCCGGTTGGGCCCGGGCCGTATTCACCACTGCATGCGCGCGCTGGGGGCTGCCGAGCGCGCACTGGAACTCATGTGCCGCCGGGCCGCCGAGCGCGTCACGTTCGGCGCGCCGGTTGCCTCCCGGGCGAACATCATGGACTGGATAGCGGAGTCGCGCGCCGAGATCGATATGGGCCGACTGCTCACGCTCAAGACCGCCTGGTTGATCGATACGGTGGGAAACAAGCACGCGCGCACCGAGATTGCGGCGATCAAGGTTGCGGTTCCAAGGATCGCGGCCAAGGTGATCGACCGGGCCATCCAGGTTCACGGGTCGGGCGGACTCTGTGACGACTTCCCGCTTGCCGCGATGTACGCACTGGTCCGCTGCCTGCGCCTGGCCGATGGCCCGGACGAGGTACACAACGTGACGATCGCACGTCGCGAGCTGGCGAAGTACGCGCCGGCGAGCTGACTCGGAGGCGGCGCAACGAGAGTGACGGTGCCGGTTTTCGACCGTCCAGTCGGTCTGCTAGGCTCTGCGTATCGAGCTGGAGAGGACGGTTTGGGAGTGGCTATCGCGGGCATGCTCGACGGCGTACGGGTGGTCGAGGTGGCCGGCCGGCCGTCGATCCGGATTGCCGCCTCGATCTGCGCCGCGCTGGGTGCCGACGTCGTCCGTGTTGTGCTCAGTGGCGACGACGAGTCCACGGCCGGCGCCCACCCCCTCGTCGACGAGCGTGCGATGAGCGTCGCCTGGGACCGTGGGAAGCGCATCGCCGTTGCAGACCGCACGAACAGCGCCTGGTTGACCGCACTGGTCGCGGACGCCGATATCTTGCTCACCTCGGCCGAGTCCGGCGCCGGGGATCCGTTCTCCGACAGCCGCTGTGGCGTTCCGTTCGACGGCGTTCAACTGCTGGCCACTCCCTTCGGCACGACCGGACCGTACGCCGCCTACCGCGGTGCCGAACTGAATGTGTGCGCCATGGGCGGTCCCGCGGTGTACGTCGGTGAACCCGATCGCGAACCGCTGGTGCCCCCGTTCATGCTGGCGGCGTATCAAACCGCGCTGTCGGGTTTGGCCGGTGCGTTGGGTGCGCTGCTGGCCAGGCGCAGCGCACGGATCGACATCGCCGAGTACGAGGCGCTTGCCACCAGCCACATGACCGGCTTGTACAGTCTGTCGCTTTTCGCCGGAGCGGTGCCGCGAAGGGCCGGACACCGCAAGCCCAACCCCTATCCCTTTACGACGCTCCCGTGCGCCGATGGCCGCGTCTGCCTGGCATTCCTCGCCGGCCACCAGTGGAAGCGCCTGCTCGACGTGATGGATAACCCCGATTGGTCGGCAGATCCGCGATTCGCCGACCGTCGCCGCAACGGCGAGCTGTACGCCGATGAGCTCGATGACCTGGTCTCGCAGTGGTTGGGCCGGCACACCAAGGACGAGCTGCGGAAGATGAGTGTTGCCCGCGGCATCCCGCTCGGGCCGCTCGAAACCATCGACGATCTGCACCGCTCCGAACAGTTCGCGCAGCGCGGCTTCCTACAGCAGGCCGCTGTCGACGGACGCGAGATCGCCTTGCCGGCACTACCTTTCCACGATCAGGTGGCCGGCGGTGCACCCGAGGTGCAGGCTCGTCCGCTCGGTGGCGAGCTCCCGTTGGCGGGACTACGGGTCGTCGATCTCAGCTGGGTGATGAGCGGGCCGATGGCCGCGCAGTTCCTCACCGACATGGGCGCCGATGTCGTCAAAGTCGAGTCCAGAACACACCTCGACGCCTCCCGGCAGGGTTTGCCGCTGATCGCGGATGTCGAAGCGGGCGACGCCGGTACGACGCCGAACATGATGCCGCATTTCAACGCGGTCAATCGCGGTAAACGCAGCATCATGTTGGACTTGAGCTCCGCCGCCGGGCTCGCCGTATTGCGACGCATGGTCGAAGAGGCCGATGTCGTCATCGAGAATCTCGGCGCCGGCTCCCTGGAGCGGCTGGGTCTGTCGATGAAGGAACTGCACCAGCTACGGCCCGGTCTCGTCGTTCTGCGGATCAGCATGGCCGGCCAGGACGGCCCGGACGCGGGTTTGCCGGGATACGCGCCGCAGAGCACGTCGATCGGTGGCCTCGACGTCCTGGCGGGTTACCCCGGCGAGTCGCCGCTGGGCATGGTCGCGCTCAACCTCGGTGACATCACCGTCGCCTCGTTCGGCGCGGTCGCAGTGCTCGCCGCTCTGCAACGAGCGCGCACCGCGGGCAACGGCACAGTGGTGGACCTGTCGATGATCGAGGTCCATTCGGCCGCCATCGCGCCGCTGTTCGCCGCTCGACAGCTCGACGACGTCGACCTCAGTCCGATGGGTAACGGCCATCGGATCCACTTCCCGCACGGGATGTTTCGCGCGGCAGGTGACGACGCGTGGCTCAGCATCGCCGTGCGCGACGCGCGGGAATGGGCGGCGCTGGCCGCCACCGTGGGGTTGCCGGCCGACATTGCGAACCGCACCGATCCCGCGAGCCGCCGCGAGGTTGCCGACGATATCGACAAGCTCATCGGCGCGTGGACTGCGACGAGGACTCCGCAGGATGCCACCGAACAGCTGCAACGAGTCGGCGTGCCCGCCGCACCCGCCTACGGGGTGGAGGAACTGATGGTCGATCCGCATGCGCGGGAGCGTGGCGTCGTCGTCGACCTCGATCATCATCTGATCGGCTTCGTCCCGGTGTACGGATCGCCACTGCACGCCGATCCCGCCATCGCCGCCGTCACGAAACGCGCGCCGGATCTGGGCGAACACACGTGGGATGTACTCGGCGAACTGGGGTTCGACAGGAATCAGATCGCAGACCTGGTTGAGGCCGGCGCATTCGACGGTCAAGAGCTGTTCACGGGGGCGGAGGAGAACGCATGACCGAGTCGTCCGGCACTGCCGATAACGATCGTGAGCGGCCGGGTCCGCTCTCCGGCATCAGAATCGTCGATCTGACTCACTGGGCGGCGGGCCCCGTCGCGGCGATGGTGCTCGGCGATCTCGGCGCAGACATCCTCAAGATCGAACCGCCCGCCGGCGAACCGCAGCGCGGCATGGGCGTCACGTTTCCCGGGGGCTGGAGTACGTTCTTCCTCGCTTGTCAGCGCAACAAGCGCTTCGTCAGCATCAATTATCGCGATCCGCGTGGCCGCGAACTCGTCCAGAAGATGGCCAGCACCGCCGACGTCGTCCTGGAGAACGCACGACCGGGAACGTGGGAGCGCCACGGCCTGGATTACGAGACCCTGCGCAAGCTCAATCCCCGCCTGATCTATGCATCGATCACCGGATTCGGGCAGACCGGCCCGATGCGCGATTGGCTGGCCATGGATCCCATTGCCCAGGCCGCCGGCGGCGTCGTCGGTATCACCGGGTCCGCCGAGGGCGGGCCGGCCAAGGTGGGGGCGGCGATCACCGATGTGGTCTCCGGCCGGCTTGCGGCCTTCGGCGTCGTCACCGCGCTCTACGACCGGATGCGCACCGGTGTGGGCCAACGTGTCGATGCGTCGTTGTTCTCGACCGCGGTGAGCCTGCTGACCATGCGTGAGACCGAGTTCCAATTCACCGGGCAGAACCCGCCGCTGCTCGGTACGGCGCACGGCCAGATCGTGCCCGCGGAGGCGTTCACCACGCGTGACGACCGGCGCGTGATGGTGTGCATATACAGCGACTGGCACTGGGCGCGCTTCGCCGAGCTTGCTGGGAAACCCGAACTCGCACAAGATAATCGGTTCGTCACCAACTCAGCTCGATGCGAGCACCGAGTGGCGACCATCGCAGCCGTTTCCGACGTCATCCGGTCGCGCACGGAGTCGGAGTGGACTCAGCTACTGGCCGGTGAGATCCCGTATGGTCCGGTGCTCGAGTTCGACCAGCTATGGCAGCACCCGCAACTCGACGCGAACGAGTTGATCGCGAGCTACGACATGCCAGGGGTGGGCGAGGTCCGTTCCATCGGTAGCCCGATCCGGTTCTCGGGTTTCTCCCAACCGGTGCGTCGGGTTCCGGCCCCCGCGGGCGCCGACACGGTTGACGTCCTGCGCGAGGAAGGACTCTCGGATGAGGCCATCGGTGAGTTGATCGCGGCCGGTGTCGTTCATTCCGCACCGGCGCCGACCGTCGCTTCTGGATAGCGGCATCTCAGACGTTCGAAACAAGAAAACGTACAGCTGGAACACAGATAGGAAGCGAACATGACGGAAGTAACCGAGAAGCGGACGGATCTGCCGTGGGGCGAGATCACCGACGAAACGATCGCCTACGCGGCGGAGCTGCTCGGCAAGCAGCTGCGGCGCGACCGCATGGCGGGCTGGGTGACCGAAGTGAACATCGATGCGATCCGGCACTTCGCCGAGGGCCTCGGTGACCGCAACCCGCTGTGGCGTGACCCCGAGTACGGCAAGAACACGCGGTGGGGTGCGACGCTGGCGCCGCCGACGATCCTCTACTCCGTCGACGGCACGACGGTGGCACCGCGGCTGGCCGGCGTGCAGTGGCTCTACGCCGGCACCGACTGGGTCTGGTACGACGTGATCAAGCGCGGCGACGCGTTCGACGCGCCGGCGGTGTTCTACAAGCAGGATGTCAAGGGTGGTGAGTTCGCCAGCCGCTGGCTGCTGCAGACCGGGCACATCAAGTACATCCGTCGCGAGGACGGCGCCTTGGTCGGCGAGGCATTCGGCAAGTGCGCGCGGACTCCCCGCGGTAACGCGCTGAAGAAGGAAGGTAAGCAGAAGTACAAAGCCCGCGAAGAGTATCAATACACCGCAGACGAGATCTTCGAGATCGAGAAGGCTCAGATCGAGGAGGGTCCCCGCGGTGCCGACACGCTCTTCGCCGAGGACGTGAACGTCGGAGACGAGTTGCGGCCGATCGTGAAGGGCCCGCTGACGTCCACCGACATGGTGGCCTGGTACGCCGGTTGGTCGGGTGCGGGACCGTACGGCGGCGCGCACGGTGACGCGGTGCGGTACCGGACGCGGCACCAGGACTTCCACATCTCGGAGAAGACCGGCGCCCGCGAGTCCGCCGGCCGCGGGCACCTCGAGCGCAAGACCGGTGAGGACGTCGGCATGGGCGGCGCCTACGACATTGGCCCGCAGCGTATCTCGTGGGGCGTGCAGATGCTCACCGACTGGATGGGCGACGACGGCTTCCTGCACACGCTGTCTGCGACAGTCAGCCGCCCCAACCTGCTCGGGGACACCACCACCTGGCACGGCACCGTCAGCGCCAAGGACGTCGTCGACGGCTATCATCTGATCACCATCGACATGTACGCCGACAACCAGCGTGGCGAGAAGAACTCGAAGGCGACGGCCACGGTGCTGCTGCCCTCGAAGAACGACGGCCCCGTCGCGACGCCAATCCCGCGCAACCTCACTGAAAGCAAGTGATGTCGAACGTCGTACCGGCCGGTGCTTCGGCGCCGGCCGGGCTGATCGGGGGGCGTGCGTGACGAATTCTGGAAACGACGTGCAGGCCGCGATCGTCGGTATCGGCGAAACCGAATTCACCAAAGAATCGGGTGTTTCCGACCTCCGGCTGAGTCTGGAAGCGTGCAAGACGGCCATTGCCGACGCCGGGGTGACCGCGGGAGACATCGACGGGATCATCGTCCCCACGGTGGTCGGCGCGACCACCGAGGATCTCGCCACCAACCTCGGCATCGAGAATTTGCAGTATCACGCGGCCATCGTGCTCGGCGGTGCCGGACCGGCGGCTGCTCTGCTGCACGCCAAGACAGCCGTTGAGAACGGTTTGGCCAAACGAATCCTCGTCAGCTACGGCTTCAACGGCCGCTCCGGGGCTCGCCTCGGACGTCGGGGCCCGACGCTGATGTTCGGCGAGGCGCCCAGCATGCGGCGGAACTACGAAGGCGTGCACGGCCTGCTGGTGCCCGCGCAGTACTACGCACTGTGGGCGCAGCGTTACATGTACGAAAACGGCTGGAAGTCCACCGAACCGATGGCGCACGTAGCCGTCGCACAGGCACGCCACGCGGTGATGAACGGAAAGGCCGTCGGGGCCAAGGAGATCAGCGTCGCTGATCACCAGAACTCGCGGCTGATCAGCTCGCCGTTTCGGCTCTACGACTGCAGTCGGGAGACCGACGGCGGTGCGGCCTACATCGTGGCCGCAGGCGAGTCCGGCGACCGCAACGCCGTGATCATCCGGGGTGCGGCCGAGGGGCATCCCGGACAGGCCGATCAGCCGACCACCCGTCGGCGGTTCCTGCATACGGGAATGGCGCAGGCGGCCGAGCGCGCCTTCGCCCAAGCCGGATGGAAGCCGAGCGATATCGACTTCGCGGAGCTCTACGACGCGTTCACCTTCAACGTGATCTGGCAGCTGGAGCTGCTCGGGCTCTGCGGCAAGGGTGACGCGGCCGACTTCGTCATGTCCGGCGGCACCGAGGTGGGTGGCGCGCTACCGGTGAATACGCACGGCGGACTGCTCTCCCAAGCACACCTGTGGGGCATCAACCACATCACCGAGGCCGTCAAGCAGCTGCGGGGAACGGCCGGCGAAGCGCAGGTGAAGGGTGCCAAGCGGGGATTGGTGACCGGTAGTGGTGACTTCGGCGACAACGCCGTCGTCTTGCTGGAAGGAAACCTCGGATGACCGAGACAACGACCGAGACCGCCAAGCCCGAATACCGTAAGCCGCTGCCCAAACCGACCGAGACCGACCAGCCGTACTGGGACGGGCTCAAGCGCCACAAGGTGCTGGTCCAGAAATGCGACGAATGCGGGTCCTACCTGTGGTATCCGCGCCAGATGTGCAGCAATTGCACCAGTTTCGCACTCACCTGGACCGAGGTCGACCCGACCGGGACGATCTACTCGTTCACCACCCAGCACCACGGGACGGGCTCGAAGTTCGATGCGGAACTACCGTATTCGGTGGCCGTGGTGGAACTCGACGCCCACCCAGAAGTCAAGCTGGTCGGCCCGGTCAACAAGGTCACACCGGAGCGGATCCACATCGGACAGCAGGTGCGCGGCACCTTCTTGGATGCGACCGACGAAGTGACGTTCCTGCACTTCGAACCCATCGATACAGAGAGTTGAAGATGAGCGAAACAGAGGCTCCGAAGGTTCTCGTCGAGCGCGAGGACTGGGTCGGCGTCATCACCATCAACCGGCCCGACGCACGCAACGTCGTCGACCCCGACGTCGCGGCCGGGATCGAGTCGGCGCTCGATGATCTCGACGCCGATCCCAAGGTACGCGCGGTCGTGCTGACCGGTGCGGGGGAGAAGGCGTTCTGCGCGGGAATGGATCTGCGGGCGTTCGCCAAGCTCGGCCCCAAGGGCGGGTTCTTCACCGAGAAGGGTGGATTCGCCGGCATCACCGCACGCAAGCTGGTCAAGCCGCTCGTCGTCGCCGTGAACGGCACCGCGTTCGGTGGTGGGCTGGAGATTCTGCTCTCTGCCGACTGCGCTATCGCGTCGTCGGCAGCGAAGTTCGCGTTGCCGGAGGTGAAGGTCGGCATGCATGCCGGCGCAGGTGGGGTCATCCGGCTGGCCAAGCGCATTCCGCGTTCGGTGGCACTCGAGATGGTGATGTCCGGCGAGCCGATCAGTGCGCAGCGGGCGTTGGATCTCGGCCTGGTCAACGAGGTAGTGGCACCAGATCAGGTGCTGCCCGAGGCGCTGCGGCTGGCTCGCAGCTTCGCCTCCGCGTCGCCGACCTCGGTGTTGGTGTCCCGCGAGCTGATGTTGCGGTCACTGGAGGCGTCCGAGTCCGAGGCGTGGGACCTGAACAAGGCTGCCGCTCGTATCGTGCTCAAGTGCGGGGACGCCAAGGAAGGGCCGAAGGCCTTTGCCGAGAAGCGGGAACCGGTGTGGGCCGACGCGGGTCCGGTCGATCTGGGCTGAAGCGATGCCTTTTCGCGTTGTGCTGTGGGGCACCGGCAATGTCGGACGGATCGCGCTGAGGGCGATCATCGAACGACCCGATCTCGAGCTCGCCGGCGTCGTGGTGAACAATCCCGCGAAGGCCGGTGTCGACGCAGGCGAACTGTGTGGCCTCGGCCCCATCGGGGTGGTGGCCACCGACGACCCCGCGGTGGCGCTGGAAACCTCGCCGGACGCCGTGTGTTACAACGCTGCGGGAGACCGCCGTCCGCACGAGGCGGTCGACGACATGTGCCGGGCGTTGGCATCCGGAGCGAACGTGGTGTCGACATCGGTGGTGAGCCTGCTGCATCGCGACAGCGCCGAACCCGCGGTGCTGGCACAGCTCGACGCGGCCTGTAGTGCCGGTGGCACCTCGTGCTTCACCTCCGGAAACGACCCCGGGTTCAGCACCGAGTACCTGCCGCTGGTGTTGACGGGTGCGCTGGAGAGGTTGGACTTCCTCCGGGTGATGGAAGTGTCCAGCTACGCCAGCTACGATCAGCCGGAGATCTTGTTCGAGATGATCGGCTTCGGCAAACCGGCCGATTACGTCCCACCGTTGCTGATGCCGGGTGTGCTGACCCGGCTCGGCGGCGGGTCGATCTACGGAATCGCCGACGGGCTGGGCGTGGAACTCGACGAGATCGTCGAAGTCCACGAGCGGTGGAACACCGACGTGGACCTGGCGGTCAACGGCGCTGTGATCCCGGCCGGGACGATGGCGGCCCTGAAGTTCGAGCTGCAAGGCATCGTCAACGGGAAGCCGTTGATTGCCGTCGGGCATTGCAACCGCATGCACGACGATGCGGCCCCCGAATGGCCCCGGTCTTCGGGCAAGTCCTACAGCATCACGCTGGAGGGTTCACCGACGATCCGCGCGAACATCGACATGGTCGGGGTCGACGGTGACCACAACACCGCGGGCCTGACCATCACCGCAATGAGGGTGCTGCACGCGATCCCCGCGGTGTGCCGGGCGGCCCCGGGCGTCCTTGGCAGCCTCGACGTCGGTCTGCTGACCGGTCGCGGCGTGGTGCGTTGAGTGTTCGCACGTTCATGCATGGCCCGGCTCCGGGTCCCTGTGCGACGAGAAGTCGATCTGGGCATGTCGATTGCTGATCGCGGTGACTTGTCCTGCCCCGAATGGGCCGGAGGCATCGAGAAGGGTACTCGTGCCGATGGCGACGCCGTCGGCGGTCCAGTGCGAGTCGGCCTGTACACACACCCAGTCGCTGGCGGGCAAGCGAGCCAGACCGACCGTGAGATCACCGTTGATGTACCCGACGCCGGCGGTACCGAGATTCGTCACCAGGCTGGTTGCCTCAGCAGCGGCCACCGCTTGCACGAATGGCGTATTCGGTTGACCTGCAACAATATCGACTGACCTGGTGACCACCCACTTGCGGCCTTCGTTCTGATGATCGCCGATATCGGCTGTCCAGCCGGAATTGCCGCTTCGGATCTGTCGTACGGAACCGTTTTCGGGCGCTAGCGAGGTCAATCTGGGCGGGTTGAGCACCGCAGGTTCCGGTGTCCACTCATGTCCGGCGGGAGTCGGGCCTCGGCGGTACTGCACGAGCACCGCCTGCGCAACGGCGACGCCCTCCTGCTCGATGATGCACAGGGAATTTCGGGTGTCGCTACCCTCCCACAGCAGTTGCTTCGACGTGGTCGTGAGCACCCGCCTAGGCGACCGGAAGAGATCGACGGTCAACCGGGTCGGCATGAAGTCGGACAGGCCGTAGGCAGTCTCGAGCACAGCCGCTGCCAGTCCGCAGACGGCGGCGCCGACGACATGATCGGCGGCCCACCGACTCTGCACCCCCGCGTGATCGCTGGGCAGGAAGCGATCCTCGTCCAGCTGCCGAAAGTGGGCAATCTCCGAACTCATCCGGATGCGCGATTCACGATTCGTGTTCCGGTAGGTCGGCAAAGTCGATGTGGGCACGTGGATTGCTCAATGCCGTGACAAGGGCCGAGCCGAACGGACCCGTACCATCCAACAGCGTCGCGGTTCCGACGGAGATGCCGTTGCACGCCCAGTGCGAGTCGGCCTGCATGAATATCCAGTCGCCGCGCGGCGGCCGGACCAGTGCGAGGGTCACGTCACCGTTGATGTAGCCCAGCCCTGCGGTACCGAGATTCGTGACCAGACTGGTTGCATCCACGGCCATCGCCGCATGCACAAAGGGTGTATTTGGCTCGCCGGCAACGACGTTGACACCCCGAACGCCGACCCGTTTGCGCTTGGCATTCTGATGGTCGGCTGGCTGTGCGGTCCATCCGGCATCGGCGCTGTAGAGCTGGACGAACGAATCGTCCTGGTTCGGCGGCGGCACGTCCGGTGGTTCGGATACCCACTCGTCACCGTTGGGTGGCTCGCCGCGTCGGTACTGAACGAGTACGGCTCGGGCGACAGGTACACCTTCCTGCGCGATGGTACAGACCGAGTTCCGCGTTCGTTGCCCGTCACGCACGATTTCCACTTCGGTGGTGGTCGGCACCGTCCGGGCCGACTTGAAAAGGTCGACGGTCAGTCGTACCGGCATGAAATCAGTTGAGCCGTACTTTGATTCAAGTGCGACAGCGGCGAGTCCGATGATGGCACCGCCCTGGAGGTGGTCGTCGGCCCAACGACTCCTGACATCGACGTGATTGGTCGGAACAAATCGATTCGTGCCCGTTCGTGTGAATGTGGCGCGCTCTGACCCGGTCATACTTCCTCGAAGATCTCACGGCGGTAACCCGACAACGCGCGGATCGCCGAAGTGCCGACGTTACACGTATCCTAGCTCGTCCGACCGGTCAGTCGGAAAATGCGGCTAGAATCGGACGGTGCCGTCCACTCCCTTGAACCCGCATACGCAGGCGCTCATCCAGATGTTCCTCGCCGCGGGGGCCCCGCCGGCACCGGAATGCACGCCGGCGCAGCGACGCGAGCGGGCGGCAAATCTGCCCGCAATGCTGGGTCCCGGCCCAGATGTCGCGGAGGTGCGCAATGTCGCAGTTCCCGGCCCACGGGGCGGGATTCCGGCCCGCGTCTATCGCCCGGAGCGTCCCCGCGCCACCATCCTGTATCTCCACGGGGGCGGATGGGTCGTCGGCACACTCGACATGTTTGACGCATTCGCACGCATGCTCGCCGTGGAAGCGCAGTGCAAGGTCGTCAGTCTGGAGTACGCGCTTGCGCCGGAGTATCCATTTCCGAGCGCCGTCGAGGACGCGCGTGCCGCGTTGAGCTGGGTCGCCGAAGAGGAACTCGAGGGACCGCTTGTCGTCTGCGGAGACAGTGCCGGCGGCAATCTGGCAACGGTGTGTGCGCGTCTGGCCCGTGACGAAGGCGGTCCGCGCATCGCGATGCAGGTGTTGGCCTACCCCGTCGTCGACCACGATTTCGATACCGACTCCTATCGTGAGCAGGCTGACAACCCGCTGCTGGGTCTCAACGACATGGCCTGGTACTGGGACCTTTACGTGCCGGTGGTCACCGAGCGCAATCGCCCGGAGGCCTCGCCGCTGCGCGCCGCGGACCTGTCGAACCTGCCCCCGGCGTACATCGTCATCCCAGCGCATGATCCGCTGCATGACGAAGTGCTCGCCTATGTCCGGCGGCTGCGGGATGCCGGCGTCGAGGTTACCGAACGGCATTATGACGATCAGGCTCACGGGTTTCTGACGATGGTGAACTACCTGCCCGTCGCCGACGCCGCGGTAGCGGAGATCGGCGCGATGCTTCGGAGACGATTCTGAGGCGCGCACCGGTCAAGCCATCGGCCTGTTGTTGATTCGGTCGAGCATCAGGCGATACAGTCCGACCGATCGGTCGAATCAAATATCATCAAAGGAGTGCATCGTGAGCGGGATGCTGCAGGATCGTGTGATCGTCGTGACCGGAGCCGGCCGGGGCATCGGGGCCGGCATCGCCCGGCTCGCCGGCCGCGAGGGGGCATCCGTCGTGGTCAACGACCTCGGTGCGGCCGTCGACGGCGTCGGATCGGACTCCAGCCCCGCCCGGAAGGTCGTGGACGAGATTGTGGCCGCCGGTGGCCGAGCGGTGGTGAACGGTTCGGATGTGTCCGATCATGCCGCCGCCGGTGAGCTCATCGCCCAGGCGATCGACACCTACGGTCGGCTCGACGTGCTGATCAACGTCGCCGGAATCCTTCGCGACAAGATGATCTTCAACCTCGACCCCGACGACTGGGATGCCGTCGTGAACGTGCATCTCACCGGAACGTTCAACACCATTCAGCACGCCAGCGCCTACTGGCGTGGTATCCGTGACGAGAACGCGCACAACCGCATCATCAACTTCACCTCGGCCTCGGGGATGCACGGGGCGCCTACTCAACCCAACTACGCCGCGGCCAAGTACGGCATCGTCGGACTGACCTACTCGTGCGCGAACGCACTCTCACGGTACGGCGTCACGGCGAACGCGATAAGCCCGTGGGCGGCCACCAGGATGACCGACGACATCCCGGAGGACCGGACGGGCCACCACGACAACTTGGGCTGGCGGGCGCCCGAGAACGTCGCACCCGCGGTGTTGTACCTGGCGAGCGATCGGTCCGACTGGTGCAATGGGCAGGTGTTGCTCTCCGGCGGCTATCACATCGGCCTGTACGACACACCCCATCTGGTCAGTCGCATCTCGTCGGCCGGTACCTGGGATCTGCCAAGGGCTTTCGATCTGATCGAGGAAGCCTTCTCGCGCAAGGTGGGCGCTGTCGGACCCGAGGCCCTACCGGCGGTCATGCAAGCGCATTGATACCACGGGTGCCGACGAGCTTGACGTGTGCCCGGCCGGGCGGCTTGAATGGTCTCATGTCGACAGACCGGTCGGTCGAAGAATCTCGTGTCCGTGCCTCGCTGAACGGAGATGACGGCTTCATCGCCGCGCTTGAATCGCGCAGCGTGCCGTTTCTGTTCAATCTGCCCGGCACTCAGACGCTCTCGCTTCTGCGCAAACTTGCCGAGAATCCCGAAGGCCCACGCGCGATCTTCATACGGCACGAACAGGCCGCCGCATACGGAGCCGTCGGGTACGCCAAGGTGACCGGCCGCCCGGCGGTGTGCCTTGCGGTGCCGGGGCCTGGGGCCACCAACATGCTGACCGGTGTCGCATCGGCGCTCGCCGACGGAATTCCGTTGGTGGTGGCCACTCCTCAGGTCCCGGCCGAGATGCTGGGTCGCGGCGTGCTGCACGACGCGGATCTGGGCGCCCTCTTCGCTCCGACGGTGAAGGCAGTGGTCGAGGTGGAGCAACCCGAAGACCTCGGCCCGGCGCTGGCGCGCGCTATCGACCTGTCGCTGACCCCCCGACACGGCCCGGTGCAGCTGCTGTTCCCGTCGAGCTTCCTGGTCACCACCATCGACGGTTTCGAGCTTCCGAGCGCGCCCGACTATCTGCAGCCGCCCTCGACCGCTGATCTAGATGCCATGGCCGACACCCTCGCATCGGCCCGAAAGCCGGTCATCTGGGCCGGTGACCGGGTCCACTTCGGGGGAGCCCGCGATGCGCTACGCACTGTGGCGGAGGCTCTGGGGGCGCCGGTTGTCACCGACGAGATGGCGCGCGGTGTGCTCGCCGAGGATCACCCGCTCGCCATGGGTACGGCGTCCTTCCGCGAAATGCCCACGGTATTGGCGGAAGCGGACGTCTGTCTGGCGGTGGGCACCGCCTTCCCGGAGTGGTCGACAGTCTCGTGGACGATGCCCGTTCCGTCGACGCTGCTACACCTGAACGACGAGGCAGGGGTGTTCGACGTCAACTATCCCGCAACGGCCACGGTCGAGGGCGACCTCACCGCCGCGTTGAACCACCTCGCCGGGGCGCTGTCGCGGCCCGCGGACCGCGATGCGAACTGGGGGCCGGCGCGGGTGGCGCGTGCCAGAGAGGACGGTCGCCGAGCCGTCGCGCTCGAACGTGCCGAATACACCGACGCCGGGCGGGGGATGCACCCGCACGACGTCGTGGCGACCCTGCGCGCGGTGCTTCCGGTCGATGTCCTGGTCTGTACCGACGGTTCAGCCACCGGGAACTGGATGTCCGAGGAGACATTCCCGGTCCTGGCGGGCTCGGGAATGCTGCAATCGGACGTCTTCAAGGAAACCGGCTCGGCCCTGTGCGCCGGCATGGGAGCCAAACTCGCCGCGCCGGACCGCGAAGTCGTCGTCGTGCAGGGCGATGGAGGACTGCTCTTCCAGCTCGGCGAGCTTGCGAGCCTGCGGCACAATGACATCGCGCTCACCGTGGTGGTGTTCGACGATGGCTTCTTCAACGCGGACCGCATCTATCAGGAGTACGTGTTCGGCGGGCGAGAGTCCGACTGCGCGCTGTACAACCCGGACTTCGCCGCCGTGGCGGCCGCCTTCGGTCTGAACGGTGAGAACGTGAACTCGGTGGCCGAACTCGAGACGGCGCTGCAGGCCGCACTCGGCCGTGACACTTCCACCGTGATCGCCGCGAAGATCGACCCGATGGCGCTGCCGTATCGGCTGCGATCGCGAATCGACGTGTGGAAACGGCGTATCGCCGCCGCTCAGGCCGCCACGTGAGGTCGGTCTCGCCGAGGACGTGGGTCGTCGGCGTCGGCGGTATCGGTGCCGCGCTCGGGGCTCGGCTGGTTCGCTCGGCTCCCGAGGGCGAGGTGCTGCTGGTCGACGGCTGGGCCGAGAACGTCGCCGCCATCGCCGAGCGCGGCCTGGAGGTGGAGTACGCCGACGGCACCGCCGTCGTGCGAGCGCCCGCGGTGACCTTGGACGAACTGGTCGACGGGGCCTATCCCGCACCCGATGTGGTGATCCTCGCCGTCAAGTCGTATCAGACAGCCCGAACAGTCGCGCTGCTGAAACCGTTGATCGGTCCCGACACTCAGGTCGTCTCGGCGCAGAACGGGCTCAACGAGGATGTCATCGCCGACCTGATCGGTGCCGAGCGGACGATCGGCGCCATCTGCCTGTTCGACGGTGCCCTGGTGGGTCCGGGTCGTGCCCGGCAGCGGCGTACCGACGGCAAGATGGTGATCGGATCGCTCGACGGCGTACACGGCGGCCGGCTGGACCGCGTCGCCGCTCTCTTGCGCACCGCTGTCGAGGTGCAGATCTGCGACAACATCTACGGCGAGCTGTGGACCAAGGTCATCCGCAACGGGATGATCAACGGCGTGTGCGCACTGGCCGGGTGTGATGTGGGCACCGCCGCCGCGGACGACGACATGCTGAGCATCATCGTCGCGCTGGGTGTCGAGGGCGTGCGAGTCGCTCGCGCGCTCGGCGTCACCCTGATGGAGGCCGACCTCTACGGTGCCGGCGTGGCCGATTTCGAGCGCGGCTTCGACGATCCGTCGAGCTTCGCGCGTGCCGCGGCCAAGGTCCGGGCGGAGTATCTCAGCTTCGCGCAGGTGATCCCGTCGATGGCACAGGACGTAGCCAAGGCGCGGCCCACCGAGATCGAGTTCCTGAACGGCGTGGTGGCCGCCAAAGGTGCGGACCTGGGGCTGCCGACGGATGTCAACACGGGTGTGGTCACCGCGGTGAAGCAGATGGAGGGGACCGACTACCGACCCGCGGCCGGCCGCTCCGCCATCCGGGCACTGGCCGCGACGGTGGCCGAACTGCGGTCCGGAAACTGACCCATCGACACGAGGAGGCCCCGAACGTGAGCGTGATCGAGCGCCCGTCTGTCAACCTGCGGTACCCGGAAAAGCTGTTCATCGACGGACGGTGGGTGACGCCGTCCAGCGGTGCGATGATCCCGGTAATCGATTCTGCGACGGAGGTAGCGGCTTTTTCCGTCGCCGAAGCCGTCGAAGCCGACCTGCAGAGCGCGGTGTCCGCGGCCCGTTCAGCCTTCGACTCGGGACCGTGGCCCCGGCTCAGTCACGCGGAACGCGCGGTGTACCTGCGTGCCATCGCAGCAGGATTGCGCGCGCGCAGCGACGATATCGGGGCCCTGTGGCCTCGAGAGGCCGGTGTGCTGCACAGTGTCGCCCGCCAGATCGGCGCCGGCGCAGCCGGTCGGTTCGAGTTCTACGCGTCGCTGGCCGACTCCTTCGCTTTCGAGGAGGAGAGGACTCCGACCGCCGGTGGTGAATTCGGTCTGCTCGTACGCGAGCCGGTCGGTGTGGTCGGCGCAATCGTCCCGTGGAACGCGCCGCTGGGTCTGATGTCGAGCAAGCTCGCCCCGGCGCTGCTGGCCGGCTGCACCGCCGTGCTGAAGCTCTCGCCAGAGGCGCCAGGAGAGGGCTACGTGCTCGCCGAGATCGCGGAGGAGGTGGGGCTGCCGCCGGGGGTGCTGAACGTCGTGACGGCCGACCGCGAGGTGTCGGAGCTTCTGGTACGCAACGCCGGCGTCGACAAGATCTCGTTCACCGGGTCGGTCGCGGCGGGCCGGCGGATCGCGTCGATCTGCGGTGAGCGCATCGCGCGGTGCACCTTGGAACTCGGCGGCAAGTCTGCCGCGGTCATCCTCGACGATATCGATCTCGGCCGAGTCGCGGCCGCACTCGCACCGGCCGCGTGCTCGATCTCCGGCCAGGTGTGTTCGTCTCTCACCCGCATCGTGGTGTCGCGTCATCGGCACGACGAGTTGGTCGATCTGTTGGCGTCGCATCTGTCATCGATCCGGATCGGCGATCCATTCGATCCGGACTCCCAGATGGGACCCCTGGCCTCACAGGCTCAATTCGACCGCGTGTTGTCGTATGTGTCTCGCGGCGCCGACGAGGGCGCCACGCTGGCCACGGGCGGCCGTCGACCGTCAGAGCTCGACCGAGGCTTCTACGTCGAGCCGACCGTTTTCGGAAACGTCGACAACGGTTCCACGATCGCGCGTGAGGAGATCTTCGGACCGGTGTTGAGCGTCATTCCGGTGTCGGATGAACTCGAGGCCGTCGTTGTCGCCAACGACACGATCTACGGACTGAACGCGTCGGTGTTCACCGACGACGTCGATCGGGCGCGTGCGATCGCAGCGGAACTGCGATCGGGCACCGTGGGGCATAACGCCTTCCGGACCGACGTCGGCATCGCTTTCGGTGGCTTCAAACAATCGGGCATCGGGCGTGAGGGCGGGCGTGAGGGGTTGTACCCTTACCTGGAGACCAAGACCGTCATCCTCGACGGACGCCCCACCGCATATGCGAGGGCTTGACAACCTCGACCGTCCATTCGGTTGGCTTGACCGTATGCTCGCACCCTGCTACCGTCGCGCCGATGCCCACCCCGAACAATTCGGTGGCCACCGTATCCGGTGCGCCGCAGGAGTCTGGCTACGACCGCAAGCGGCGTGAGATCGCCAAGGCGGCCGCGAAAGTCTTCTACAAGAAGGGCTACCTGTCGACCAACGTCGACCAGATTGCGGCGGCCGCCGGCCTCCGGAAGGCGTCGCTCTACCACTACTTCAAGAAGAAAGAGGACATCCTCTACGCCATCCACGAGGAGTTCATCGACGTCCTCATCGAGAAGCAGAAGGCACGTGACGACACCGAGCAGTCGGTGCGCGAGTCGCTCATCATGGACATGTCCGACGCGCTCAGCCTGCTCGACACCCACCACGGCCACCATCGCGTCTTCTACGAGAACTTCGACCAGTTGCCGGCCAAGGAGCGCAAGACGATTCTTGCGAAGAACCGCGACTACATCCAAGGCGTGGAAGCCAAGATCGAACGCGGTATCGCCAACGGCGAACTGCGCGACCTGCCGCCCCGGATGATCGCCCTGGCGATGTTCGGCGCCTGCAACTGGGCCTATCAGTGGTATCACCCCGGTGGCCCCATGAGCACCGCGGAGATCGCGGAGATGTTCGGCAACATCTTCTTCGACGGTATCAGCGCCTAATCTATCGACCGTCTGGACGGTCGGACTGTGATACCGTGCCGGACGTGGCGCTCCCGGTCCAGTCGTTGTCGCAGGACGAACTCGTCGAACGGCTCGAAAGGCTGTGCCGGGCTCGTACCGGCGATCGCGCCGCCCGTGTCACCAGGGTGCGGCCCATCGGCGGTCACGCCGGCCTCACCAAGGGTTTCCATCTGCAGTGGTCGCCGGCGGGTCGCCCGCCTCGCGGCGAGGAACTCATACTCCGCTTGGCGCCCTTCGGGGTCCGGCCTGCAGGTCCCGCCGACGTTGTGCGCCAGGCGCGTCTGTTGCGTCGCCTTCGCCCGCTGCGTGTTCCTGTCCCCCCGGTGCGGTGGTCCGGATCGGATCAGCGGTGGTTCGGCACACCGTTCCATGTGGTCGAACGAGTATCCGGTCAGACCTTCGGGCTGGACGAGCCGGGCGGTACGCGTGGCATGGGTGACGTGCATGCGGTTGGCCGGGACGTGGTGCGCCAGTTGGCACACCTCCATTCGCTGGACTGCGCCGGCGTTGCCTCGATCGTCGACGACCCGCTGGATGTGAAGTCCGACATCGTGCGCTGGGACCGCTTCGTGGAACGTGCCGGAGACAAACAGCTGGTCGCGGACGTGCCCGCGCTGAGGTTGCTGCTGATGGCACGACTGCCGGCGCAACCGCCCATCGGCATCCTGCACGGTGACTTTCAATGGTCGAATATCTTGATCGCCGACCAGCGCGTGACGGCGATCCTCGACTGGGAACTGGCTGCCGTCGGGCCGACGCCGTCCGATCTCGGCTGGCTGTGCCTGTTCAGCGATCCCGATTGCTGGCATCCACCGATCGAGTTGGCACCACTGCCGGGCCCGGACGAACTCACTGACGAATACGAACGCGCTTCGGGCCGGCTTGTCGACGACATCGAGTGGTACCGCGCCCATGCCGCGTACAAGTTCGGCATCATCGCGGCGCTCAATCTCGGGCTGCACCTTCGGGGCAAGCGGCACGACCCATTCTGGGAGCAACTGGCCCCGTCGGTGCCGCGCATGATCCGTCGGGGGATCGAGCTGCTCGGCGGCTGACCTTTCGCGACGTCACCCGGAAAGTGGGTTGACATTCGGACGCGTCGCGCTAGCATCGGCTCTAACCGTTGTCCGACCGAACGGTCGGGCGAATTTAGACGGAATGACGATGCGAAGGCGGGAGAACCCATGAGTCGTCGAAGCAGCCTCCTACCGGATGGGACCGCGTCACGATGACCGTCACCACCGAAAGCCCCGTCGCGAGGTCGGGTGAGAACGCCCCGAGTCGGCCGCTGACCATCGACTGCGATGTCCACCCCACCCCGCACGACTTCGACGAATTCCTGCAGTACGTGCCGGAACCGTGGCGCAGCCGAGAGGCTATGCAGTTCCCCACCCGCGGTGAGGGCGGACCATCGGCGTACTACGTACCGGGCGGGTCCACCCGCAAGGAAGCCATCCCGAGCACCGGCGGTCCCGCCGCCTCCGATCCCTACCTCACCGCCGAACAGTTACTGTCCGGGATCGGCGTGGACGTCGCGATGCTGCTGTCGCTCGTGGCGCGGCCGGTGGCCAATCCCAAGCACGAAGCCGCGTTGTCCGAGGGGTCCAACCGGTGGCTGCAGGAGCGTTGGCTCGAAGGTGAATTCGGTGACAGGTTCCGCGGAGCCATTCGCGTCTGCGCGGACGCGCCCGAGCTCGCCGTCGCCGAGATCGAGCGTGCGCACAAGGCATCGGACCGGTTCAACCAGGTCCTACTCGTGCCGAATGTGTTGAAGCCGCTCGGACACGAGCCATACATGCCGATCTACCAGGCTGCCGCGGAGCGAGGTCTGCCCGTCGTGATGCATCTGACCCGTCCCGCCGGGATGGCCTTGGGCACCCCGGTGGGATTCCCTCAGCACTTCGTCGAAGTTCAGCCGATGTACTCGCTGCTGTACGCCACACACCTGGTGAGCATGGTGTTCAACGGAGTGTTCGAGCGCTATCCGGATCTGCGAGTGGTGTACGTCGAGGGAGGCATTGCGTGGCTGCCCGCCCTCATGAAGCGGATGGACCGCAACTGGGAGTCACTGCGATCCGAGGTGCCCTGGGTTTCGAAGCCGCCGTCCGAATATGTCGCCGCACAAACGTTTTTCACGACCCAGCCGATCGAAGAGCCGCTAGAAGGTCCGGAGCCGTTGATGGCGGCATTCGCGGGTGCTGAACACTTGCTGTCGCGCAACGTGCTGTTCTCCACCGACTACCCGCACTGGGATGCCGACGAGCCCCGCTGGGTGCTGCGTCAGTTCCCGGCTCAGTACCACGAAGCGATTCGTGGCGGCAGTGCCGCTGCGCTCTACGGACTATGAGCGCACCGGCCGGGCCCAGGGTCGAGCGCATCGACTGCGGCCCACTCGTCGACCTCCCGGATGGCGGGATGACGCTCATCGACGGCCCCGACGGCAGCATCGGCTTGTTCCGTCGCGGCGAGACCGTGTACGCCTTGCGAAACTGGTGTCCGCACAACGGTGCCCCGGTGTGCCTGGGTCCGGTGCAGGGCACCAACGTATTGCGGGAAGGCGGCGACGCCTTCGAGGTCGACCACGTGCGTGACGGCGAGGTCATCGTGTGTCCCTGGCACCACTGGGAATTCGAGCTCGCCACCGGGATGTCGCTGACGAAGCCGGTCAAGCGCGTTGAGTCCTACAAGGTCGTCGTCGAGGACGGCCGGGCCTATCTCATGATCCGACGTCGTAGAAAGCCGAGGAATGTCGACTCGCCCCACGATTGATTGCGTGGTCCATCCGTGGCCGGACGCGTCAGAGAACTTCCGCGACTATCTGCCTGCCCGCTGGGATGGTCAGCCCATCCCCGAGATCGGGCGCTACTTCTACCCGCCGTCGATTCCGGAGTGGACCCCCGTCGGAGCCGATGACCCCCGGCCGGCGACGTCCACGCCCGAACTTCTCGCTGCCGCTTGGGATACCGCGATCGCCACTGACGGTGCGGTCCTGGTGCCGCTGACCCGCGGTCTGATACCCGAGCCCGATTTCGGGCCCGCGGTGGCGCGTGCGACGAACGACTGGCTGCGCGCTCGATGGCTCGATCATCCGCAGCTGCGCGGCCGCGTGGCCGGTGCGGTGCGTATCGATCCCGAGGATGCACCCGCCGCACTCGCCGAGCTGGACCGGATCGCCAACGATTCTGACTTCGTGACGGTCGCCGTACCGCTGCAGGGACGCGAGCCATACGGTTCTCGGCGCTACCTGCCGGTGTGGCGAAGGGCCGCCGAGCTCGGGTTCGCCGTAACGATCGTGGCCGACGGTGGCTCGGGTATCAATCAGTTCCCGACCATGGCCGGTTATTGTGACCACTACGTCGAGTACAACTCGCTGCTGCCGTGGACCGCCGCCATGGTCCACCTCGCCAGCTTCGTCGGCGGCGGTGTGTTCGAACAGATTCCGGATCTGCGGGTGGTGTTCCTCGACGGTGGTGCGGACGTCGTTTTCCCGTTCATGTGGCGAATGGACAAGCCGTGGCGGGGGGTGCGCTATCAGGTGCCATGGATCGAACGGCACCCGACCGAATACCTGCGTGACCACGTGCGGTTCTGCGTCCAGCGAGCCGAGGGTGCGGCCCTTCCCGGGAGCAGCTTGATGCCCCTCGCGGAGCAACTCACCGTGTACGGCAGCCGCTACCCGCACTGGGATGCCGTCACCCCCGACGAAGTCGGCTCCGGTTTGACCGAGGAAGCAGCCACGTGTCTGCTCAGCGATGCCGTCGATTTCTACGGCGGGCGCTTCGCGCAGTGGGCCGCTCAGCTCCCCGTGCGATCGGCGACGTAGGTGCCGTCGCCTTCGGACGCGTTCGACCTCACCGACCGCGTCGCGATCGTGACCGGCGGCAGCCGCGGGCTCGGCCGCGCCATCGCCTTCGGTCTGGCCGAGGCCGGAGCCGACGTGGTGGTCACCAGCCGACGCATCGAAAGCTGCCAACAGACCGCTCGGGAGATCGTGGAAAAGACCGGCCGCCGGGCGCTCCCGATCGGCTGTCACGTCGGTGACTGGAATCAGATCGACGAACTGCTCGCCGCCACCGACCGCGAATTCGGTCGCCTCGACATCTTGGTCAACAACGCGGGCTTGTCACCGACGTACTCCGATGCCGTCACCGTGACGGAGGAGTTGTTCGACAAGGTCATCGCCGTCAACCTCAAGGGGCCGTTTCGGCTCATGACCCTGGTGGCCGACCGGATGGCCAAGGGGGCTGGTGGATCGATCGTCAACGTCAGCAGCGTGGCGGCTGAATGCCCGCGCTATGACGCGATGCCCTACGGCGCCGCCAAGGCCGGGCTCAACAACCTGACGACAGCGTTCGCCCACGGTTACGGTCCCAAGGTTCGCGTCAACGCCGTTCAGCCCGGCGCGTTCTTCACCGACGTCGCCAAGCACTGGGACATGGACGCTTTCGCCGAGCACAGCGCGGGTATGGCGCTGCGGCGCGGCGGTCGGCCTGATGAGATCGTGGGTGCGGTGCTCTACCTCGCCAGTGCCGCGTCCAGCTACACCACGGGGGTGACGATTCCCGTCGACGGTGGCTACTGGCAGCCGGCGTCGCTCAATCAGCGCCCGCCGCAATCGAATTCGTGACGGTCACGCCCTCGGCGCCGGAACTCCCTGGATTCGCGGGCAACACCGACGATTGATGGATAGTGGGCGCTCAGACATCTATACAGAATCTGTATTCATGTCAGCTATTCTGTTGGGGGACTTCACGGAAGTCCAGGTGTCGGTCGGTGCGAAGCGCATCGCTGTCGGACGGGCCATAGCCCGGGATTGGACAGGTCGCAGTCGATGATTTCTGCAAAGTGGGGCGAATCCGACGTCCCGGACCAGACAGGGCGAGTCGCCATTGTGACCGGTGCCAACACCGGGCTGGGATTCGACACCGCGCGGGTACTGGCAGAGCACGGCGCAACCGTCGTGATGGCGGTCCGCAGTCTGGACAAGGGTAAGGAGGCGGTCGAGCGGATCCTGACCGAGGCACCGGATGCGAATATCGCGCTTCAGCGGCTCGACCTGGGCTCGCTGCGCTCGATCCGCGATGCGGCCGATCAGCTTCGCGCCGCCTACCCCCGCATCGACCTGTTGATCAACAACGCCGGGGTGATGATTCCACCCAAGGGACTCACCGAAGACGGCTTCGAATTACAGTTCGGTACAAACAGTCTCGGCCACTTTGCCTTTACCGGGCAGGTCCTGGAAAACATGCTGGATGTCGAGGGATCACGCGTCGTCGTCGTGAGCAGCAACTTCCACAAGATGGGCGGCGCCATCCACTTCGACGACCTCAACTGGGAGAAGTCCTACAACCGCAGTGCTGCCTACGCGCAGTCCAAGCTGGCGAACCTGATGTTCTGCTACGAGCTTCAGCGGCGGCTGGCCGCGGCAGGAAAGCCCACGATCGCGGTGGCGGCCCATCCCGGGGTGACCGATTCCGAACTGTTCCGCCATGTTTGGGCGCCGATTCGCCCCCTGCTCAATGCCGTCAACCCGTTGTTTGCCCAAAGCGCCGATAAGGGCGCACTGCCGCAATTGCTGGCCGCGACGGAACCCGAAGTCGTAGGGGGCCAATACTGGGGTCCGGGTCGGCTGTGGGAGCTCAAGGGCTACCCGAAGCAGGTGACCTCCAGCGTGAAATCTCACGACGAGGATGCTCAGCGGCGCCTGTGGTCGGTCTGCGAAGAGCTCACCGGCGTGAGTTTTCCCGTCTGATGGGCGGCGCGGCCTCGACGGACGAGGACTTTCACCCGGACCTGCGCCGGTTCGCGCGCATCCTTCCGCGCAGTGCATTCAACCAACGGACATTGCCGATCATGAAGGCGCTCACCAAACCGATGTCTTACCTACCGGCGCCGAAGGGCACCGAGGTGCTGACGTTGCCCTCCGGTGCCGGTGTGCGCTTGCATCGCCCGGCCGCCGAGAGGCATCCTGGCGCCGCTCTGGTGTGGATGCACGGCGGCGGTTACGTCATCGGTACCGCAGCGCAGGATGACAGGATGTGTCGCCGCTTCGTCCAGCGGCTCGGGATTCCCGTCGCCGCAGTCGAATACCGGTTGGCACCAGAACACCCCTATCCGGCGGCGCTTGACGACTGCTACGAGGTTCTGACCTGGCTGAGCCGGCTGCCGGGCATCGATCCGGGGCGCATCATCATCGGCGGGGCCAGCGCGGGCGGCGGGCTTACAGCCGCCTTGGCCCTGCGCGCCCGCGATCGAGGCGAGGTGTCACCGTTGTTTCAGTTGCTGGTCTACCCGATGGTTGATGATCGCTCGGGCGATCGAGTCGCCGACCATCCGAGGTTCCGAATGTGGACGCCCAACACGAATAGGCTTGGCTGGCAGTCATACCTGGCCGGCGCGGCCCCGGACGTGGCCGTCCCCGCACGGCACGTCGACCTCTCCGGAGTTGCGCCCGCCTGGGTCGGGGTCGGAACTCTCGACCCGCTGTACGACGAGGACGTGGAATACGCGCGGCGGTTGGCCAATGCGGGCGTCGAGTGCCAGCTCGACACCGTTGCCGGCGCGTTCCACGGATTCGACATGGTCACGCCGTGGGCCGGGGTGTCGAAGGCCTTTTTCGAGCGCCAATGCGAGGTGCTGCGGAAGGTGCTCGACGCCTGACTCGGCGACCCCAACCCCCGCCCAGTGCAGCTCCTACGTCGCCGAACATTTAGTTAAGAAACATAGAAAATAGATACCGGATGCGGGTCAGGGCGAGGTCGGTTCCAAACTGGCCCGCGGTGTGGCGATATCGCGGCGGGTGACTCGGACATTCAACCTTTCCAGACCGCGCAGTGTCGGGTTTGTGCGCCAAGCGGGTTGGCCCAGGATGTCGATGCGGTCGACGTTCTTGACGATCTCGCGCAGCACCGTATGACCCTCCAGCCTCGCCAAATGAGCGCCCAGGCACAAGTGGACGCCGGATCCGAACGCGAGGTGTCCGGTGGGATTGCGCTCCACGCGGAACGCATCGGGGTCTTCGAACTGGCGCGGGTCGCGGTTTGCTGCTCCCCATAGCAGCAGAACCCGCGAACCGGCTGGGATCGTGGAGTTGCCGACGACGTAGTCTGAGCGCGCGGTGCGGTACAAACCCTGGATCGGTGAGTAGTAGCGCAGCTGCTCCTCGATGGCGCTCGGGATGAGATCCGGACGATCTTGCAGGAGACGCAGCTGGTCGGGGTTGTCCGACAGCGTCAAGAACAACGTGCCGAGCATGTTCGTGGTGGTCTCGTTGCCGGCTAGCAGGAGCAACATCGAGAAGAAGAAGAGCTCGTCGTTGCTGAGTCGTCCGTCGTGGGCGTTGGCGACCAGCCTGCCCAGCACGGTGTCCTCGTCGAGCAGCTCGCCCCGCTGCAGCTTGCCGGTGAAGTAGGCGTGGAACTGGCCCACCGCTCGGATGCCTGCCCGAACCTGCCGCAACCCGGACAGTGAGACGTTCGCCCCGGTCAGGCGGACGGTCTCGTTGGACCATTCCTTGAAGGCGACCAGATCGTCACCGCCGATGCCGAGAATGTGCGCGATTACCGCGGTGGGCAACGGTTCGGCGAGTGTCTTCACGACGTCCACCGACTGGCCGGCACACAAACTGGCGGTGTGTTCGACGCACAACTTTTCGATCATGGCTTGCCAGGACTGCAGCGCGCCGCGCGTGAAGGCCGGTTGAGCCTGCTTGCGCATCGCGGTGTGGCGCGGCGGATCCACCGTCAACAAAGCATCGGCACGTGCCCTGGTGTAGGCGATGCCGTCAGCACTGGACAAGACCTCCGACGCGCGCGCCGCGGCACGAACGTCTTCGTAGCGGCTCACGATGAAGATGCCGCGCTTTCGGTTCAGGTGCACAGCCGGTCCCGCCAGAAGGTCGTGGTAGTAGCGGTATGGATCCGCCGCCATCTCCTCATCGAGGGGATCGAACTCGGTGGTTGCGACGCCCGCCGGGATCCGTAACGGCCGCACCTTACGTTTGATCGAATGCGCGGCGTCAACGGACAGTCCGGAGACCATCCCCGGAGCGAACATCTTCAAGAAGCTCAGCTGAGAACGAATCGGCATTACCAGAGTCTAGGGACGCTGCGAGCACTTGTAAAATAACCATAAAAAAGTCGGCATCGAGCCCTGCGAAGGCCACTCGATGCAGTGCGCAGCCCAAGGGCGGCCGCGTCGATGCGGCATGGCATCGACGGGTCCCGGTACCGGCGAATGCGTGAGAGCTCCTGCTGTCATGATGATTTGGAGCCACGGACGGTGATCAGCTGAGCGAGAAGTCGATGGCGACCCTGGCGGCCTTCCCGTGATGCATCAGGTCGATGCCCTCGTTGATGTCCTCGAGCCGGATCGTGTGGGAGACGACGTCGTCGAGACTGATCTTGCCGTCGACGAACCAGTCGACGTAGCGCGCCGCGTCGTGCACCGTGGCACTGCCCATCATGGATCGACGCCAGGTGCGGTTGCGCAGGGTGTTGAGCGAGATGCCCAGCGGTGCGTCTTCGGGAATCATGCCGACCGACACGACCTGTCCCCAGCCGATGCTGACGCTGGCGAAAGCTTGTTTGGTCAATGCGACGCTGCCGACGCACTCGAAGGCGTGATCGGCTCCGGCGCCGGTCAACTCGATGATTCGCTCGACGGCATCGTCAACGGAGGCATCGATGAAGTCGGTGGCGCCGAACTTTCGCGAGATCTCCTCCTTGGCGGGGTTGAGGTCGACGGCGATGATGCGGCTGGCACCCGCCAGAGCGGCACCCTGGATTGCGGCCGCCCCGACGCCACCGGCCCCGAAGACTGCGACCGAGTCACCCCGCCTGACACCCGCGGTGATCAGCGCCGAGCCCAGTCCGGTCGTGACCCCGCATCCGATGCAGCAGGTCGGCACGGCGGGTGGAACGTCACTGACCTTCGCGATCTGGTCATCGCGGATGACGCTGTATTCGGAAAACGCCCCGACACCGAAGAAGTCGGCGACCGACCGTCCGGCATGTGAGAACGCCGTCAGCTCCGGGTCGCGGAACGTGCGTTGGAACTCCGAGCAGAAGTTGGTTCGGCCGGAGGCGCAGTAAGTGCATTTACCGCAGTGCGGTATCACAAAGGGCATCACCCGATCGCCCGCCGCGAATGCGGTGACAGAATCACCGCACGACACGACGCGTGCCACCCCCTCGTGGCCGAACACCGCTGGGAACGCGTGGGGAAACGCGCCGGACGCGAAGTTGAGGTCGGTGTGACAGATGCCGGCAGCCTCGAAACGCACAAGCACCTCGTGCTCGCCGGGGGCGCAGACGTCGATTGTGACGACTTCCAGCGGTGCACCCGGCTCGAATGCCACTGCGGCGCGCGACGGGGTGCTCGCCGCTGGGACCTCAGCCTTGCCTGCGGTATCGCGCGCGTTCATCGACAACTCCTCCTGGGTGACTGGGGTGCCGGGCCCGGATTCAAAGGGGGAGATCCACGCCCGGTTTGCATGCTATGTTAGACCGACCAGACGGTCGAATATGCTGTTTGTGTCGATGTGGTCGAGGTGATTCGGCGGCGGCGCGAGCGGCTTCCGGCCACCCGCAGCGTGGACGAGGGAACGGTGATTATGGCGTCAGGCACTACCGCGGCGAGCAACGGTGAACTATCCGGGGCTGACAGTGAGATCGATATCGTCGTCGTCGGAGCGGGCTTCGCCGGCTTGTACGCGCTGCATCGGTTACGGGGTATGGGCCTGTCGGTCGTGGTGCTCGACGCCGCCGACGAGATCGGCGGCGTCTGGTACCTGAATCGCTACCCCGGTTGTCGTTGCGACGTCGAAAGTCTGGCGTACTCCTACTCGTTCTCGCCGGAACTCGAGCAGGAGTGGCAGTGGTCGGAGCGCTATGCCACGCAGCCGGAGATTCTGCGCTATATCCACCACGTCGCCGACCGGTTCGATCTGCGTCGCGACATCCGACTGAACACCCGCGTGCGCAGAGCCGACTGGGATGAGAATGCCGGGCGGTGGCGGGTCACAACCGAGCAGGGCCACGTCTGGGCGGCGCAGTTCCTCGTCACCGGTGTGGGCTGCATCTCCGCTCCCAAGCTCCCCGACATCGACGGTCTCGACGACTTCGAGGGAGAGAAGTACCATACGGCCGAATGGCCGCATGAGGGAGTGGATTTCGCGGGCAAGCGAGTCGCCGTCATCGGCACCGGATCGTCGGGAGTGCAGAGCATCCCGATCATCGCCGAGCAGGCCGAACACCTGACCGTCTTCCAGCGCACCCCGGTCTACACCATTCCGGCGCAGAACCGGCCGTACACCGAGGACGAGATCCAGGAGATGAAGGCGCGCTATCAGGAGTACCGCGAGGAGTCGCGCTGGACGACATTCGGTACCGCCGGCCATGTGGCCACCACGGCCGCGATGGCGGTCGACGAGGAGAGGCGCCGAAGCACCTACGAGGCGGCCTGGCAGGTGGGCCGGGTGAACGAACTTCTCGGCGCCTTCACCGATCTCATGGTGGACGAGGCGGCGAACGAGACCGCGGCGGAGTTCGTGCGGGAGAAGATCCGCTCGATCGTCAAGGACCCCGACGTAGCGGCGTCGCTGACTCCCACCGACTACCCGTTCGGAGCCAAGCGGCCTTGCATGGACACGAACTACTTCGAGACCTTCAACAGGGACGACGTCACGCTCGTCGACGTTCGCCGAGAACCCATCGAACGTATTGTCGCGCAGGGAATCAAAACCACGAAAGACCTGTACCCGATCGATGTGATGGTGCTGGCGATCGGCTTCGACACGTTCACCGGATCGCTGTTGCGGATGAACATCCACGGCCGCAACGGCGTGGCACTGGCGGATCACTGGGCCGATGGCGCGCGTTCCTATTTGGGCCTGGCGGTATCGGGTTTTCCGAACATGTTCACCATCACCGGTCCTGGCAGCCCGTCGGTACTGAGCAATACGATCGTCTCCATCGAGCAGCACGTCGATTGGATCAGCGCCTGCATCGGCCGGCTCCGCGACCGTTCGATCGCCACCATCGAAGCCCAGCCCGAGGCCGAGGAGAACTGGGTGCGTCTGGTCGCCAAGTTCGCCGACAAGACGTTGATGACCAAAGCTGATTCGTGGTACCTCGGTGCCAACATCCCCGGAAAGCCCCGAGTGTTCATGGCCTATCTGGCCGGCGTCGGAAACTATCGCAAGACGTGTGACAACATCGCCGAAAACGACTACGAGGGGTTCACCCTGGCGCCGGCCGGGGCGTCCGTGTTCGCGTGAAACCGTATCGGCGCAGTCGATGCGTCGGAGCGAAGGGAGTAGGTGGGTGCGCGGCCTGACCAGTGGGTTTCCGCTCAGTGATGACCAGCGGGCGTTGCTCGATGAGTTGAAGGCCTACCTCGACGAGAATTTCCCAGACGATCGGGCGATGGCGGCTGATCTCACCGCCGAGTGGGCCAGCGACGAGGAGTACGAGTGGTTGCACGCCTTCAACCGCCGACTCGCAGAAGACGGTTGGTTGATCCCGCACTGGCCTGTCGAGTGGGGTGGTCGCGGGCTGACCGACGTCGACCAGATGCTTATCCGTGAAGAACTGGCGTACCGACGGATCCCGCTGATCAACGTCAACGGGTTGGACATGTTGGGGCCCATTCTGTTGCGCTTCGGCACCGACGAGCAGAAGCGGCGCCATCTGCCGGGGATCGCAAAGGTCGACACCATGTGGTGTCAGGGCTTTTCGGAGCCTGAGGCGGGATCGGACCTCACCTCGCTGCGCACGACCGCCGTGCGCGACGGCGACCACTACGTGGTCAACGGCAGCAAGGTGTGGACGGGACACGCGATGCGATCGACCTGGATGATTCTGCTCTGCCGCACCGAGCAAGGGTCCCGGGGCAGCCGAGGGCTGAGCCTGCTGCTGGTCGACATGCCCAACACTCCCGGCGTTGAGATGACTCCGACGATTGCGATGACGGGCGCCGTGACGTTCTGCCAGGAGTCTTTCGTCGACGCCCTGGTGCCCGTCGAGAACATCGTCGGCGCGGAGAACGAGGGCTGGGCGGCGTCACGGGCGCTGTTGGAGCACGAGCGCGGGGGTCCGGGAACCGCTGCAAAGCTCCGGCGAATGCTCGACGATCTACTGGATTCCGTCGCGGATGCGCCAGCGGCCGAGGTCGATGCAGTGCGCCTTGGTGGCTTGATCGAAAAGGTCGAGGGCGCAAGGGCAATGGCATACGAGATGGCCGAAGCCAGGTCGGCCACCGAGATGTCCCCGCACATGCCCTCGGTGTTCAAGTTGTTCAGCTCCGCGCTCGGGGTCGAATTGTCGGAGGTCGCAGTGGATTTGCTGGGTCTCGGCGCGACGGAGCACCTACCCGACGTCGGCGCGTGGACCCACTGGGAGGACTACCTCTACTCCTTCCTGATGCCGATCGCCGGCGGCAGCAACGAGATTCAGCACGAGATCATCGCGTCCAGCTTTCTCGGGGTGGGGCGAAAATGACGTCACAGGTCGATTTCCTCGCCGGTGTTCGTTGCCGAATCATCGGTGGCGGTACGGCCGCAATTACCGCGCGCGCCACGCTGGTCGGTCTGGGAGCCGAGATCCTCACCGAACCGCACGGACACTCGCAGGACGCGGATATCGTCATCTGCGACCGAGTGGCAGCCGGGACGGACAATGATTATCTGTCGCTGGTGGACGGGTGGATCGCAGACCGCCCCGCCGGCCGTGCGGGGACGTGGGTCACGGTGTCGGCATTCGGTCTGGACGGACCGCTTGCGGGCCTGCCGGGTTCCGATCTCGTCTGCGCCGCCGCCGGCGGGATGCTGGCTGCCCTGACGGACGCCGACGGCCGGTTTCATCAGATGCCCGGCGAGCAAGCACTGCAGGCCGCCGGACTCCTTGCGGTACTGGCTGCACTGCACGGTGTCTCGTTGAGCCGGGGTAGTGGGGTCGCGGTACACCAGGATCTCTCCGCGCAGGAAGCCACGCTTTTCTCAGCAGTGCAACAGGAACTCGCCCACATCCTCTACCGGTGCGGAGGTGCCGGCGGTGCGGCGCGCTATTCCGCACCGGCCGGTGTGTTCCAATGTGCCGACGGGCTCATCAACATCATCGTCATCGACAATCACCAGTTCGCGCGGGTCGCGGAGGTCGTCGAGCGGCCGGACTGGGTGCAGCTCTACCCGACACTGCCCGACCGGGTGGAACATGGTGAGACGATCAACGCGGTGGTAGGGGAGTGGCTGCGCTCCCGCCCCAAGGTCGAGTGCGAGCGGCTGATGCAGGCCAACGGCGTTCCCGCGACAGCGGTTCGCACGATCGACGAGGTCAACGACTCCGAACAGTTCCGCGCCAGGAACTGGCGGTCACGCAGTGCCCAAATCGTCGGCGTGCCGGCCCTACCCGCAATCATCACCGACAGCCCGTCAACGGCGGCGTCCGCCGAACCAGCGATGCCCGGCCTGGACAGCCTTCGGGTGCTCGAGATGACCAACGTCCTGGCCGGCCCCCTCAGTGGTGCGATCCTCGGGGCGATGGGTGCCGACGTGGTACGGCTTGAGGACCAGGGCCGCCTGGACGTCTACCGGCGCAACGGTCCCTTCGCCGACGGTGAGGCGGGCCTGGAGCGTGCGGCCTATTTCGGCTGCGCCAACTACTGCAAGCGAAGTGTCAGCGCGGGTGTCGGTGAAGATCCCGAAATCGCCCGATTGGCGCTCGGCTGGGCGAACGTGCTGATCGAGAACGTCGGTCCGAGCCGGCTGGCGAGGCTCGGCGTCGGAACCCCTGAGGTCGGGCGTGGAGCCGGTGGAATGTTCGTGTCGATCTCCGGTTACGGGCGCAGCGGTCCGCATGAGGACTTCCGGGGATACGCCCCCAACGTGCACGCCTATGCCGGACTCACCGACACCATTCACCGGGCGGTGGGATCCGAGGTGTATCTCATCGGAGCTTTGGCCGACTATGCAGCCGCCATCTGGGTCGCCGTGCTCACCGCAGCCTGGTACCTCGGCGGCGCGAAGGACGATCAGCGCGTGGACCTCTCGATGGCTGAGGCGGTCGCCATCAAGTTGCGGCATCTCGATCGTGACGTTCGCCGGGATCACGACGATGTGCTGGTGCAGGTTCCCGGCGGGCCCACCATCGCGCTCTCTGTCCCACACCACTCGGATCGGGGCGCCGCGCACGTCGCGGAAGCGTTGCGGGATATGTCCGACGACGATGTCGCAACGGTGGTCGCGCGGGCTGCCGCTGCGGATTCGGCCGACGCGGTGGTGTCGGCCCTGCAGACCGCCGGGTTTGCCGCGCATATCGTGCGGCTGACCGGTGATGTCGTCACCGATCCGCAGTTGCGTTCCAGAGAGTTCTTCCTGCCCGTCGAGCACCCCGTGGTGGCACCGGCGGAGATCATCGCGCTGCCGTGGAAGTCGGCGGGACGTCCGCGGACCGGCTTCCGGTCGGCGCCGCTGCTCGGTGACGGCGACGCCACCGCGCGAGAGACGTTCGCGACGGCAACCACCAGCGATTCTCGGCGGAAGGCCGGCACGTGGCACTGAGCATCGCCCAGAGGTACCGGGAAAGCGACGAACGCCGCGAGTTCCGCAGTTCGACGAGCGGAATGCTGGCGCGATTGTGGCGTACTGACGATCTGCGCGAGTTTCCCGACATCGCGGAGTCGGATCTGGCCGAACTCGGCGCCAAGCTGCACCGCGGCCTGGGGTTGCGTGGCCTTCTGGTCGATGACGAGTGCGGTGGGCTCGGCGCGAACTGCGAGTTCGCGGCGGTGGCGGCCGAGGAGCTGGGAGCGGCGCTGGCACCGCATGACCTCGTGGGAGCGTGCCTGACGGCGCAGGTGCTCGCCACGAGCGAGGGCGGGCGACACACCGACTGGATGCGGCGGGTCGCTGAGGACACCCGGCCCTTCGTGTTCGCCTGGCCGGGCGGGGACGCTTCCTGGAGCGCGTGCGATGTTGATCTGGCGACCGTTGATGACCAGATGGTGTCGGGACGAATCGACTACGTGGCCGGACTCATCGGCACGCCGCACATCGTCGTACCGGCGGAATCGCACGGCCGAACCGGCATCGCGGTCGTCGACGGAGCCGCTGACGGAGTGACGGTCACCGAGGTTGCACGCGCGGACTCGCTGCGTGCGATCGGTCACCTCTCGATCGAACGGGCCGCCTGCGCGTTCCTGCCGGTGCCCGACGGCGCGTTCACCGAAGCATTGGCGCTCGGAGCGATCCTGCTGGCTGCCGAAATGGTCGGCGCCGCACGCTCGTGTATCGAGCGAATGGTCGAATACGGCCTCATTCGGCGACAATTCGGACAGCCGATCATCACGTTCCAGGCGCTCAAGCACGATGTCGTTGACGCCGCTGTCGACTTCGAGCGCGCACGGGCCAGCGTCTACCGAGCTGCGAAGAAGCTCGACGGGTTGGCCGCCGACCGTGCGGGTACCGATCCGGGTGAAGTGGTCCTTTTCGCCAGGATCGCCAAGGCGGCTGCGGGAACGGCGCTGCGCTCGGCCGCCAAGCAGTCCATTCAATTGCACGGCGGCACCGGATTCACGTGGGAGAACCTGTCGCACCGCTACCTGAAGAAGTGGGTGACGGGCAACGAGATCTTCGGCTCGTCCGACGCGCAGCGCCGCCTTATTTACGCCTTCTCGCAAACGGTGGCCGGCTGAGCCGCTGGATCGTCGAACTGTTTGGCACCAGCGATCTTCCGATGGTCCGCGCCTCACGCGGGGAGGTGGCCATTGACAACCGCCGGCCGGTGTGACTAATCTCATATTTTATAGTCCATCAATTAATGGGCTGAGCGACGAGGAGGCCGTGGTTCGATGCTTCGGGTAGTGCAATGGGCCACCGGGTTCGTCGGGAAATTCTCGCTTGCGGCCTTGATCGAGAATCCCGATCTGGAGGTCGTCGGGGCGCGGGTGTACAGCGAGGACAAACACGGCAAGGACGTCGGCGAGATCTGCGGCCTCGATCCGATCGGTGTGGCGGCGACGACGAACCGCGACGAGGTGCTTGCACTCGACGCCGACTGCGTCGTCTACATGGCCGATGGTGAAACCAATCCGATGGGTTCGCTCGATGACATCTGCGACATCCTGGCCTCGGGCAAGAACGTGGTCTCAACAGCGGTGTCTCCGCTGATCTACCCGGCCGTGATGGGGCCGGAGGTCGTGGACCGACTGGAGAAGGCGTGCGCCACGGGTAACTCCACCTTCCACGGCACCGGGTTCAACCCCGGCTGGGCCTCGGAGGTGCTGCCGCTGTCGATGTTGTCGTGTATCCACCGGCTCGACTCGATCCGATATCAGGAGATCCTCAACTACGCCCATTGGGACAACGCCGAAATGTTGTTCAATAACATGGGTTTCGGGATGGGTCCGGATTACGAAGCGCTCTGGACGCGCCCCGAGGTGATGGGTGCGTTCTTCCATGCACCGTTGACGCTCATCGCCGTCGGAATCGGCGCCACGATCGACAAGTTCGAGTACGACCGTCAGACGTGGCTGGCCGAAGAGGAGTTCGATATCGCCGCGGGCACGATCAAGAAGGGAACCGTCGCTGCGATGAGGTTCTCGGCGACGGCTGTCGTGAACGGCAAGCCGATGATCACCGGGGAACACATCACGCGTCTGCGCGAGGATGCCGCTCCGCAGTGGCCGCAAGGCAGAGGTTTCACGCTGACGGTCGAGGGCTCTCCGTCATTACAGATCGACGCGAAGATCGACATCCACGGCGATGACGAAGCCAATCAAGCCTGCCTGGCCACGGCAATGCACGCTGTGCATTCGATCGCCCCGGTGTGTGCGGCTGAACCGGGGATCAGGACGATCCTCGACTTCCCGATGGTCGTCGGACGTCATGTGGCGGACGCGCCCAATCGACCTCTTGCGCAACGGCAATGAAAGTGCAGACAGATTCCCGGTCTGGGTGGGTGGAGGGCAGACGGTGCTGACGGGTAAAAAGATCCTTGTCACCGGCGGAACCGGGCAGATCGCGGGTCCCGTCGTCGAGGACTTCGCCACGAACAACGAGGTGTGGTGCGCCGCACGCTTCAGCGATCCGGCACGCAAGTCCGAACTCGAAGGACTCGGTGTCCGCACGGTCACCTGGGATATGAGCGACGGTGACACGTCGAATCTGCCGGACGATTTCACCCACGTCGTGCACTCCGCCATCTATCCTGCCGTCGACCACGAGGACTCCATTCGCCGTAATGCCGAGTCGTCCGGGTTGCTCATGAAGCACTGTCGCAACGCCGAAGCGTTCTTGTTCGTATCGAGCTTCTGCATGTACCACGAGCACGAGGACCATCCCCACCACGCCTATGCCGAAACCGACAAACTGGGGGGATCCGCCAGCTACAACGATTCGTACGCGGTGGGCAAGCTCGCCGCCGAGGGGGCTGTACGGTCCGCGTGCCGAATCTTGGACCTCCCGACGACCATTGCACGAATGAACGTGGGGTACAGCTGGACCGGCCACGGTGGTCTCCCGGTGGCGTACTACCACCTCATGTCGCAGGGGCAGCCGGTGCCGGTGCCGGTGGGTTCGTCGAACATGTCCTCGCCGATCGCCGGCGAGGACATCGCCCGGCAGGCTCATCTGCTCCTCCAAACCGCCACGGTTCCAGCCACCATCGTCAATTGGGCCGGTGACGATGCCGTGTCGGATCGCGAGATGTGCGATTACGTCGCCGAGTTGACAGGGCTGACAGCGACTTACGTCGAGAGTCCGATCAGCTTCGACAGCTTCATCTCCGACAACACTCGGCGCGAACAGCTCATCGGCAAGTGTGAGGTGCACTGGCGCGACGGTATCCGCGAGACGTTCGTGCGGCGCGGCATTCTCACCTCGGCGCAGACGTAGAACCGCAATGACGCCGCAATGGTGGAATTCCCCGGCCGATGAACGGTGCGTTCGACATTCGCCGTGACACCGCCCCGCGCAACGGCGCGAAAGCGCGGGACCCTCATACCGACCGTCTGGACGGTCGACTATTCTCGAGTCATGACTGCCCAACCCATGGACCGCGACGGGACACCCGAAGGTCAGGAAGCGACCGGTCTCGACGGTCGAGTAGTGATCGTCACCGGTGCCTCTTCGGGACTCGGCAGGCGCTTCGCGCGGGTGCTTGCTGAGCGCGGCGCATCCGTGGCTGTGACCGCGCGCCGCGCCGACCGCCTTGAGTCACTGCGTTCCGAATTCGGTTCGGACAGGATCCACGTCGAGGTCGGCGACATCAGTGACGAGGCCTTTCCCGCCCGGCTGATCCGCTCGACCGTCGAGCGCTACGGCCGGCTCGATGTCCTGGTCAACAACGCCGGGACGGGATCGATGGTGCGGGCCGAGGAGGAATCGACCGAGCACTTCCTCGCGGTGATCAAGACCAACCTGGTCGCGGTATTCACCTGTTGCCGCGAGGCCTATGCGCCCATGCGCGAACAGGGTGGCGGGAGCATCATCAACGTGTCCTCGATGCTCGGACAGATCGGCATCGGCCGCATCCCGCAAGCGTCCTACTGCGCGTCGAAGGGCGGAGTGGCGAACCTCACCAGGGAGCTTGCCGCGCAATGGGCCAGCAGTGGGGTCCGGGTCAATTGCCTTGCGCCGGGCTGGTTTCCGACGGAGATGACCGAGGCCATGATGACCGACGAGAAGGGTCTCGCCTTCATCGATCGGACGGTGCCCATGCGACGTGCCGGTCGCGAGGGTGAGTTGGACAGCGCTCTGTTGTTTTTGGCGGACCCCTCCTCCAGTTACGTCACCGGGCAGACGATCGTCGTCGACGGGGGCTACAGCGCGGTATGAGTCGATCGCCTCGAGTCAAGGTCTGAGTGTGCTAGTCTTCAACCGACCGGTCGGATGGGCTACCGCAGTGTAACGCCAGTTTGGAGGGCCGATAGTGTCTGCCGCGACGACGAGGATGTCCGAGACTGCGCGAAAGCTGGTGGCCGAGCCGGCCGGCTATGTGGACGGCCATTGGCTCATCGCTGGTGAGTACGCGATCGACGCGATCGACCCGACGACCGAGCAGGTACTGGCGAGTGTGCCCACGACCGCTGTTCGACAAGTCGACGAGGCGGTTGTCGCGGCGCGGCGGGCGTTTGACGAGGGCCCCTGGCCCCGGATGAGACCGCGCGAGCGAGCCGCCGCCATCAATCGACTGATCGAGCGGCTCCGGGCCCATCGCGACGCCCTGGTCGAGCTCGGCATGTTGGAGGTCGGCTCCCCGCGGATGCTCAGCGAGGCGATGCACGCCGACCTTCCGATCAACTTCTGGGAGTGGTTCGCCGACGCGGCGATTCGCGGGCCGCGTGGCGGCTGGGAAGACGGCATTGGCCTGCACCATTCGCCGGTACTTTCGACGAGCATTCTGTTTCACGACCCGATCGGCGTCGTGGCGGCGATCGCGGCCTACAACACCCCGCAACTGATCACCGCTTTTAAGGTGGGTGGCGCACTCGCTGCGGGTTGCACCACCGTGCTGATGCCGTCTCCTCGTACTCCGCTTGCCGCGGTTGCGTTCGCTCGCATCGTCGAAGAGGCCGATCTCCCGCCGGGTGTGGTCAACGTCGTGATCGGCGAGGCCGAGGTCGGACGTGCCCTGACCGAGCATTCCGGAGTCGATCTGGTCACCTTCACCGGATCGGTCGCGGTGGGCCGCCAGGTCATGCGACAGGCGGCCGACGGGCTCAAGAAAGTGGTACTCGAACTCGGCGGCAAATCCCCTAACATCTTGCTGCCCGGTGCGGATGTCGAAGCGGCGGCGGCGCCGTCGATCCTGCGGTTCACGCGCAACAGTGGGCAGGCATGCGGGGCGACCACCCGCACCTTCGTGCCCCGCGCGGACTACGACCGATTCGTCTCCGCCGCGGCGGCGTTCATGGACTCCGTGGTGGTCGGCGATCCTTTCGAGCAGACGACGGTGCTCGGCCCGTTGATCCGCCGGTCCCAGGTGGACAGCGTCCAGGGCTACATCGACCGTGCGGTAGAGGCTGGCGCCGAGGTCGTGGCCGGCGGCAAGCCCGTCGACGCGGACCGCGGCTTCTTCATGTCGCCCGCCCTCATCGGCAAGGTCGGCAACGACGCCGAGATCTGCCAGGAGGAACTGTTCGGCCCCGTTGGGGCTGTTATGGCCTACGACACTGTCGACGAGGCCGTTGCGCTCGCGAACCAGACGCGGTACGGGCTCAACGCGAACGTGTGGGGACCGGCGGACGACGCCATGCGGGTTGCGCGCCGGTTGCGCACCGGAACTGCGACGATCAACGGCGGCGGCGGCGACCGGCCGGACGCACCGTGGGGTGGCGTCGGGGAGAGTGGCGTCGGTTTCGATCGCGGCGAGGCCGGATTCGCCGAGTTCTTCACCGTCCAGCACGTGCAGTGGCCGCTGGCAGGAGTTGGCCGGGCCAGTGGACTTCCTGCTGGACGGCCCCAGGACAAGTGAGTCGGTGGTCGTCGCGGTGATCGGTTCAGATGTTCGGCTGCCCGCGGCTTGGCGCTTGACGGGCTCAGGCGCAGCGTGGTCGAATTTCGTCTGTCCGACAGACCGGTCGGTCGAAAACATGGTCCGCGGCTCCGGCGCAGACCTCGAAACACGAGGGAGACGCAACAATGTTGACGCTCGAGCAGGCGGTCGAGGAGGCGCGACAGTACGTAGGTCGTGTCGGCCCGGCGGTGTCGATGACGGTCGAGCGCAGCATGATCCGTAACTTCGCCGAGGCCATCGGCGACGCGAATCCGCTCTACTACGACGAGGAGTTCGCGCGGGCCACCAGGTGGGGTGGCGTCATCGCGCCGCCGACCTTCCTGTGTCTGCTCTTGCCTCCGCTGCCAGCCCCGGACATCGACTTCGGCACGGTAAAGCTCAACGGTGGTAGCCGCTTCGAGGCGTTCCGGCCGGTCCGCCCCGGTGACGTGATCACCGGGCAGGCCGAATACGCCGATGTACAAGGCAAGGAAGGAAGCCGTGGTGGCATGTTGATCTTCCAGGGCCGCACCAGGTACACCGACGGTTGGGGCAATCTGGTTGCCGTCGGCACCGGCACGGGAATCCAGTCGTGACCGCCGCTGCTGAGGGTGCGTCGATCGTGCCACCGCGGACGCTGGATCCGGCGACCGTTGCCGTCGGCGACGAGTTGCCGACGGTGACCAAGGCGCCGACCACGCGTCAGCTGGTGATGTTCGCCGGGGCGTCGGGCGACTTCTACGAGATTCACTACGACAACGCGGTTGCGGTCGAATCGGGTCTGCCGGGCGTGATCGTGCACGGCTACCTGAAGATGGCGTGGCTCGGCGAGTTGGTCACCGCGTGGGCCGGCCCGGACGCCTTCGTGGTGGACCTCGACGTGTCCTACCGGGGTACCGACCTACCGAACGACGAGTACCTGCTGAAGGGCCGGGTAACGGAAGTCGCTGCCGGAGACGCGATCAGCACGGTCGGCCTAGAGATATGGGGCGAGAGCGTCTCGGGTACGAAGACCACGATCGGCACAGCACGTGTCCAGCTACCCGCGGACGGTCGGTGAGCAGGGTGTCTATTCGCGGCAAAGCGGCCATCGCAGGCGTGTTCGAGCATCCGCTGCGAAAGATCCCCGACCGCACGACCGCTCGAGTACACGCCGAGGTGGCCGTGGGCGCCCTGAAGGACGCAGGGCTGACACTGGAGGACGTCGACGGGTACTTCTGCGATTCGACGGCTGGCTTCGGGCCGATCTCGATGGTCGAGTACCTGGGACTGAATCCGCGCTACATCGACTCGACCGAAACGGGTGGATCGTCGTACATCGTGCACGTGGGGCACGCGGCTGCGGCCATCGCGGCGGGCAAGTGCCGGGTTGCCCTGATCACCATGGCGGGACGGCCGCGCAGCGCGCCGCAGGGCATGCCGGCACCGGCTGAACCGTCGCCGGAGACGACGTTCGAGGAATCCTGGGGCATGTTCGGCATCGCTCCGGCTTACGCACTGGCGGCGGCGCGCCACATGCACGAATTCGGCACGACGTCAGCACAGTTGGCCGAGATCAAGGTCGCCGCCGCGCACCACGCGCAGTACAACCCAAACGCGATGCTGCGCGATCCCGTGACGATAGAGGAGGTGCTCGAGTCGCCGATGGTGAGCGACCCGCTGCACCGGCTCGACTGCTGTGTGGTCAGCGATGGCGGCGGCGCCATCGTGGTGGTCGACGCCGATCTGGCACGCGATCTGGGCGACCGTTCGGTTTCCGTGCTGGGGCAGGGGGAGGCGATCAAGCACTACGGTGACGGTCGCATCGATCTGACCTACACTGCGGCGGTCGAGTCCGGGCCCCGTGCCTTCGCCGAAGCGGGTGTGACGCCGAAGGATGTCGACTACGCGTCGATCTACGATTCGTTCACGATCACGGCGTTGGTGGCCATCGAGGATCTCGGATTCTGCGAAAAGGGCAAGGGCGGCCAGTTCGTTCAGGACGGTGCTTTGCAGGCGCAGAACGGGGTGCTTCCGTTCAACACCGACGGTGGCGGGTTGTGTAACAACCACCCGAGTAACCGCGGTGGGGTCACCAAGGTGATCGAGGCGGTACGGCAGCTGAGGGGTGAGGCAGCCGCGGAGGTGCAGGTGCCGAACTGCGAGATCGCGCTGGCGCATGGCACGGGTGGATCGATCGGATCCCGGATGGGCAGCGCCACGGTGATTCTGGGGAGGTCCTGATGAGTGCGACCGGTCTGCCGGTACCGGCGCCGACGGTGACCGAGGAGACACGTGAGTTCTGGGATGCCCTGGCGCAGTCCCGTTTTGTGCTGCCGCGGTGTGACGGATGCGAGGCGTGGATCTGGTATCCGCGCGCCTTCTGTCCGGCCTGTGGCGATCTGGCGGTAACGTGGCAGGAAGTCAGCGGCCGCGGTCGCATCTACTCGTACACGGTGGTGCGCAGGAGCGGCTTGCCGGACTGGAAAGACGCGGTGCCGTACGTGATCGCCTACGTCGAACTCGACGAGGGCCCCAGGGTCATGACGAACATCGTCGGATGTGATCCCGAAGAGCTGGCGATCGGGACTGCGGTCCGCGTGGTGACACCCGTCGGTCCCGACGGCGGCGCGTTGTTCCGCTTCGAACCCGATGGCGATCAGTCGGCGCGATGAGTTACCAGACCATCGAAACCGACGAGCGTGATCGCGTCGCGACCGTGACGTTGCACCGGCCCGATCGGATGAACGCGTGGACACGGCGCATGGAAGCAGAACTGCGGCACGCGATCACGGGTTTCGAAGTCCGTGACGACATCGGCGCGATCATCGTGACCGGTGCCGCACGGGCGTTCTGCGCCGGCGCCGACCTCGACGAGGATCAGACCAGCGACGCCGCTCTTGCGGAGTTATTCCCCCCTGCGACCGACCGCACGTACTGGGAGATGCGCACTCCGACGATCGCAGCCATCAACGGCGCGGCAGTTGGTGTCGGCATGACCCTGCCCATGATGCTCGACATCCGGATCGCCGCCGAGGACGCGAAGCTCGGCTTCGTGTTCACCCGCCGGGGCCTGACCCCCGAGTTCGGTGCCAGTTGGGTGCTGCCCCGTCTCATCGGAACCGCAAACGCATTGGAACTGCTGCTCACTGGCCGCATCTTCGATGGGCGCGAGGCGGTTCGACGTGGTCTGGCCAACGAAGCGGTTCCGGCCGACCGGGTGCTGGATCGAGCGCAGGAGATCGCGCGGGACATCGTGCGCAACGTCTCACCGGCCGCGGCCGCGGTGACCAAGAGCCTGGTGTATCGCGGCCTGGAGACCGAGTCGCTATCCGCACACGCCCAGCTCGAGCAGACGTGCTACGACTGGGCGCTCGGTGGTGGCGACTTCCCGGAGGGCATGGCGTCCTTTATGGAAAAGCGCGCGCCGCAGTGGCGACTCGGCAAGAACACCGCGTTCCCCGCCGCATTGCTCGGCGTGGCGGAATGACGGCGGAGAGAGCGAAAACGATGTTGGGAGAACAGTTATGAGCACTGCACAGCAAGCACGGTCCGAGCTGCTCGACGCGACCGACGATCAGCTTGAGGACATCGTCGCCTTCGCCGATCCGCTGGTCATGCGTGGCCTGCTGTATCAGCTCACCGGCGACGAGGAATTGCGGACACAGGTCAAAACCGTTCGCACTCAGGTCATGTTCGCCGAAGGCGCGGTGCCGGCCTCCGAAGCCGACGTTGCGTTGATCCGACGCAAAGCCGTCGAGTTCCTCAAGTCCTATCGCGATTCCGGCGGGGGACACCTCGACATCGGCCCGCGTGAGCGCCTGGAGGAATCGATCCGGTTGGCCACCGGCAGCGAGCCGGGGCCCGAGCACATGGCGATGCTCGTCGAGGAATTGGGCCTTCAACCCTGGGTGCGCGCCCACGAGTGGTCGAAGGAGCCGCCGCCGGCGAAGCTGAAGGACTTCACGGTGACGGTCATCGGAGCCGGATACGGTGGGCTCAACGCCGCGGTGATGCTCAAACGGGCGGGCATCCCGTACACCCACATCGAGAAAGACGGCGGCGTCGGCGGCACGTGGTACCACAATCGCTATCCAGGGGCCCGCGTCGATTCGCCGAGTCGTGCGTACACGCACGTGTTCGGGGCGAACGTCGATCTGGAGTATCCGTTCTGCCCGCGTGCGCACAACCACGCCTACTTCGACTGGGTGGCCGACGAGCACGACATCCGCGATCACATCGAGTTCCACACCGAGGTACGCGCTCTCACCTGGGACGAGAGTCTGGCCAAATGGCGGATCGACATCACCGGGCCCGACGGTGACCGCACCATCGAGTCCAACGCGGTGATCACCGCCGTCGGGTTCCTGTGCCAGCCGAATATGCCGAAGATCCCGGGGATGGAAACTTTCACCGGACAGTCGTGGCACTCCTCGCGCTGGCCCGAAGACGTGTCGCCGGACGGCAAGCGGATCGCCGTCATCGGCACCGGATCCACCGGCTATCAGATGGTCCCGGACCTGGCGTTGACCGCCGACCACGTTGTCGTGTTCCAGAAGGAACCGTCGTGGATCTTCGGGATCCCCGGTTACCGCTCGCCATATCCGCCCCAGGTGCTGTGGCTGGAGCGCAACCTGCCGTTCCACAAGAATTTCTCCCGGCTACGCGGCGTCGACGTGACCAGTGGCTGGGACATCACCACCGACCGCGATCTCGACTACGCGGGAGACCCGAAGGCCGTCAGCGCCTTCAACAAGCAGATGCGCGACGACGCGGTCCGGTTCCTCGCCGAGAAGCTGCCCGACGACGACCTGCGGGCCAAGATGACCCCCGATTACCCCGTCTGGTCGCACCGCCCGGTGCTCGTCGACACCGAGTACAGCGTGCTGGACGCGCTCAACCGCGACAACGTCACGCTGGTGTCCGACGCTATCGCGGAGGTGAACGAGACAGGTATCAAAACCGTCGACGGGCAACAACACGACGTCGACATCATCGTCTATGCCACCGGGTTTCGAGCCAACGACTACCTGTTCCCGATGCGAGTGACCGGCAGGCACACGACATTGGAGCAAACATGGGCGCAGACGGGCACGTGCGCGTATCGCTTCTGCATGGTGCACGGTTTCCCGAACCTCTGGATGCTCCACGGGCCCAATACGATCGGTGGGCTCACACCCGGACCGTGGGTGGAGCTCGCAACCCAGTTCGCGTTGACGTGCATCGACCGTCTCGTCGTCAACGACGAGTCATCCATCGACGTGACCGAGCAGGCCTACCGCACCTACATGGACAAGGTCTTCGAGCGGCAGCGCACGAAGGTGTGGAGCGATCCGCGGGCCGACAGTTACTACCAGGGCCAGGGTGGCGGGTCGTCTGCGGTCATGTCTCCGTATCCGCCGGAGACCATCTTCAAGCTGATGCGGTATCTGGACTTCGACGATCTCGAAGTGCGGTAGGGGTCGGAGCCCCGGTTGGGCAATACGCCTTCCTTGTTGTCGTCGGGTCGGCTAACCTGAGCGCGGAGATTTCGAAGGGCCATAGAAATCGATTCGCCTCGACTGCCACGCGCTGCGACAAGGAGGCCGCCAACCGTGAGCGACGACCACCAGGCGAGCCGTAGGGTTCGGTTCAACTGTTTCCTGTGCGCGTCCTGCTGCGGGATGTACGCCACTGTCGAGGGTGATCGGATCACCGGAGTCACGGCCGATCGCGACCACCCGGTGTCTCGGGGTTACAGCTGTACCAAGGGCCGCAATATCCCGCAGGTGCACCACGCGCCCCATCGGCTCAACCGGCCTCGCATCTCCGGAGTGGAGGTCGAATGGCCCGAGTTCCTCGATGACCTGGCGGGCAGGCTGAAGGCACTGCGCGATGAGTTCGGCCCCGACAGCATCGCGAAATTCTCGGGGACCGGAACCTTCGCGGTGAACGAACTGTTCGCCATGCATACCTTCTTCGGGATGATCGGGACGAAGTCGCTGTACAGCGCGCTGACGCTCGACGTCGCGCCACTCATGCGCGCGGCCGAACTGGTCACGGGTTTCACGCAGGCGGTGCCCGTGTGGACGCCTGAGGAACCGCAGTCGACGTTGACGGTGGTGGTCGGCCAGAACCCCGCGGTGTCCGGCGGTTACGTCGGAACGCCTGCCACCAACTTCACCGCCCGGCTCAGGGAGTTCCGCAAGCGCGGCGGCGAGGTGTGGACGATCGATCCGAGGGCCACCCGGACGGCCAGAATGTCCGATCGGCATCTCGCCGTCCGACCCGGTTCCGACGTCTTCATTTTCGGTTGGCTTGCGCGCGAGCTCCTTAGCGACGGCTTCGACGAAGCGGAGCTGACCCAGGCGTGCGACCCGCAGGACGTCGACCGATTGCGCTCCGTGCTGGAGGCTTTCGACCTCGCGACCGTGGCACGTCGAACGGGACTCGACGAGACCTCGTTGACGGAGCTGCTCGGCGCGATCAGGCGACACGGGCGGGTGTCGCTGTTGCCCGGCACCGGGATCTCGTTCTCACCCGATGCCGTGGTGACCTACTGGCTCATTTGGGTGGTGGGCATCTTGACCGGCTCACTCGACCGTCGCGGCGGGATGCGGTTTCTTCCCGCCAGTGCCGCGATGATGAACGGTCCGCAGTGGAAGGGCCACGCGCCAGAGGGAGGTTCGACCGGTCCGGGCCCCGCCAGCCGCCCGGAACTCGGCCAGATCTTCACCGAGCGGCCGTCGGTCGCGATGGTCGATGAGATCGAAGCCGGCAATATCCGTGCACTGATCGTCGTGGGAGCCGATCCGCTGGGAGCAGCCCCCGATGCGGAGCGGTTGCGTGCGGCGTTGGCGACGTTGGATGTGCTCGTCGTCGTCGATGTCTTGGAGTGGGAGCTCACCGAAACGGCGACGCATGTGGCCCCGTGCACGTGGCAGACCGAGCGCAACGACATGCGGTTCCTGCCCCAGCACGGTTTCGAACGCGCGTACGTCTCGAATGCGATCGTGGAGCCGGCCACTGAACGTCGTCACGTGTGGCAGCTGTTGTCCGATGTGGGTTCTCGAATGGGCCTCGATATCCTGTCGGTGCTACCGGGCGTCGACTCTGAGACGGTTACCGATAGAGGCCTCATGCGGGCGGTGTCCCGCCTCACTTGCGACGACGCCGAGGCCGTCTTCGAGGCGGGTGTAGATGGCCGTGACGTCGACTTCCGGTACGGATGGTTCCACGAGAAGGTGCTGCCCGGCGGCCGCTGGCGTCTGGCGCCGCGCGTACTGACCGAACGAGTGCCCGAGTTGCTGCAACGAACCGACCGCCAAGGGCCGCGGCTGATCAGTGGCCGCACGTTGGAAAGCGTCAACAGCTCGCACTACGGTGTCCTGAAGGGCGTTCCGAACGCTGCTGCGGCGCCATCGATTCGGCTCAGCGCCGATCTCGCGCGCGACCGTGAGATCGCCACCGGTGACCGCATCCGAGTGTCGACGGTGAGGGGTGAGGTTGTCGGCGAGGTACTCGTCGACGCGTCGATGGCGTCCGGCACTGTGTGGATCGCGCACGGCTGGCACTCGCGAAACGTCAACCTGCTCACCGATCCCCATCCCGATCCGTTGACCGGGCAGCCCAGCGTCACCGCGGTGCCGGTCAACGTCGAGCGCGTCTGCTGACCGAGCTGCCGACATGACAATATCCCGTCCGACCGGTCGGATGATACTGTGATTGGCGGGACGGGTGACGGGCGCAGGCAACCCATGCGCGGCGCGGGAGTGTGATTGATGACGACGACAGAGCACGAGACCATCACGGCGGCTTCGGCCGCCAGCGGACCGGTGTGGGACGGCCTCATCCACAGCTACCGACCGCAACCGGACTGGCGGTCGCGGGTGTCGCCGGAGCTGGCTTTCTCCACGGACGCGGTGGACGAGATCGACCCGGTGACCTTCGAGGTGCTCCGAAATCGGTTGTGGACCATCAATATCGCACACGGTGACACGTTGACGCGGATGTCGGGATCGCCGGTGTTCCAGGGGCTGGACTTCAACATGTCGATCCTCACCGAAGACGGCGAGACGGTGATGAGCGCACCGTTCGTGCAGTACCTCAACTCGGGATCGCCCTTGTTCGTGCGTTACCTCATGGAACACTTCAGCGAGATGCCGGGCATTCACGAGGGTGACATGTTCATCGGCAACGACCCGTGGATCGGCGCGGCGCACCAAATGGACGTCTGCATCGCCGCACCGTTGTTCATCGACGGTGAGTTGTTCGGTTGGGTCTCCAACGCCGCACACCAGTACGACCTCGGCGGGATCGTCCCCGGCGGGTGGCCGCAGAACGCGCCGGACGTGTACAGCGACCCGGTGATGTTCAAGCCGTTCAAGCTGATCGAGCGCGGCGTGCTGCGTGACGATCTCGAGCAGATGTACACACGCCAGTCCCGGATGCCCGACATGGTGGCGCTCGATCTGCGGGCACAGCTTGCAGGATGTCGGTTCGCCATCCGTCGGCTCCAGGAGACCTGCGACGAATTCGGCGCCCGGGTCGTCAAGGCCGCCATGCGTCGCATACTGGATAACGCGCAGCTGGCCTTCGCGCGCAAGCTCGAGCGAATCCCGGACTGCACGGTCAGTGACGTTCTGTACTTCGACGAGGAGATGCCCGGTGACCGCACCACGCATCGGGTGCAGTTCAACCTGACCAAGCGCGGCGACCGGCTCATCGTCGACAACAAGGGCACCGATGCGCAGGGCATCGGGCCGAACGGTTTCACCTACGTCAACTTCATGGGCATCGTGTTGGGATTGTCAGCCCTCACGTTGCTGCACGAGCACACGTTCTCCATCGGCGGGGCGTACCGGCAGATCGACTTCGAGCCGCTTCCCGGCACGTTGAGCTGCTGCGACTACCCGGCGGCGGTGAGCGGTGGCGTCATGAACATCATCAGCTCCTTCGTCCGGCTGCAGAACTCGTTCGCCCGGTTGATGGCGTGCGACCCGGATTTGAAGAAGGACCTCGTGGTGTGCGGGGCCGACCACCCCCTGCTGGTGTTGGCCGGCTCCGATGATCGCGGAAACTTCTTCGGCACCGCGGTGCTCGAGGCGGTCGGCGCCGGAGGCGGCGCGCGGGCGCACGCCGACGGCGTCAACACCACCGGCCTGGTGATCGCCCCGATGTCCAAGATGCCCAACGTCGAGGACACCGAGCAGTACTACCCGCTGCTGATGATGTATCGCAGGGAGGCGATCGACACCGGTGGACCCGGACGCTTCCGCGGTGGCGTCGGTATCGAGGTGGCGTTCACACCGCACCGGGCGGCGGGCGTGGAGGCCATCACCAATGCCGGCGGTCAGGGAGTCTCGACGAATCAGGCGATGGGTTTGTTCGGCGGCTACCCTTCGCCGACGGCGAAGTACGAGGTGTTCACCGCGACCGATGTGACAGAGCACTGGAAGCGCCGACACATGCCGCGGTCGGTCGCCGAGCTGAAAAGTGCCGAACATCAACGACTTCGAACGAAGTCCAACGGCACGCCCATCGCCGACGGCGATGTGATGATGATGGCCTGCAGTGGCGGAGGCGGATACGGAGACCCCCTCGAGCGCGAACCCGATCGCGTAGGTGTGGATGTCGCCGAGGGGTTCGTCTCGGAGCAGTCCGCCGCCGACGTCTACGGTGTCGTGGTCACCGACGCCGGTGTGGACGAGGAGGCCACCCGATCGTTGCGCACCCGAATTCGCGCCGAGAGAAGCAGATGGTCGACGGTCGAGGCGAGGTTCGGGCCGGCAGGTGACGTGCCTCAGTCACCCGCCACGGGTGAACCACCCCGTTCCGTGCACGAGTACGTCGTCGCGCGTGACGACGGCAGCCGGCGGGTGCTCGCGTGCGCACGGTGCGACCTGGTGCTGGCCGACTACCGGGGCGACTACAAATCCGGTCTGCTGGTCGATGAAGGCCCCGTCGACGTGCTGCCGCTCGTTGCGGATCCCTCCTTCTTCCTTGACGAGGACATGGTGCTACGGCGATACTGCTGTCCCGGCTGCCGAGTCCAGATGACAGTCGAGATCGCCCGCCGCAGCGAGCCGGCCATCGACGAATTCAGGTTCCTGTGATGAGCACCTACACAATCGGTGTCGACATCGGCGGCACCTTCACCGACTGCGTGGCCGTGGACGGCGACGGCCGGGTTTCGATCGGCAAGGTGTCCTCGACCCCGCCAGAGTTCGAACGCGGCTTCATCGGGTCCATCGGTGAGGTGGCGAAACGGATCGGCCTGTCCCAGGCGGATCTGCTGGCGCGAACGGGCGCGATCCTGCACGGCTGCACCGTCGGCACCAACGCGCTCGTGGAGAAGCGCACTGCCAAGGTCGCCCTGCTGGTGACCGCCGGGCATCGCGACACCATTTACCTGATGCGCGCAGGAGAACGCTTCGTCGGCTCCCATGCGGCCGACATAGCGCATCTGGCAGCACATTCCAAGCCCGAACCGCTGGTTCCGAAATCGCTGGTCGTCGAGATCGACGAACGTATCACCAACGATGGAGAAATCGTCATAGCGCTCGACGAGGAAAGGGCCAGAGAAACCATTCGTTCGCTGGTGGCTGACGGTGTCGAAGCATTCGCCATCGCGCTGCTGTGGTCCACATCATCCGACACCCACGAGCGGGCGCTGGCCCGCATCGTCGCCGAGGAGGCTCCGGACGCGTTCATCTCGACGAGTTCGGAGGTGATGCCGCGCGTCGGGGAGTATCAGCGCACGGTGGCGACGCTGATCAATGCGATGATCGGGCCAATCACCAGCGACTACCTGGGCCGGCTGGAAGCCGAGCTGGCGCGGCTCGACTTCGCCGGCTCGCTGTCGATCATGACGTGTGCCGGCGGTCTGATCGACGTCGCGCACGCCCGTCGTATGCCGCTGCTCACCATCGGATCCGGTCCGGTCGCGGGTTTGATCGGCGCAGGCCGGCTGGCGCGGGCGGCTCACGTCGGAGACTCCGCTGGCATCAACGTGCTCACCGGTGATGTTGGCGGCACCACGTTCGACGTCGGCGTGATCCGCAGGGGAGAGCCCGTAACGCGCTCCACGACGAGGTACGACTCCTACGAGTACTTCGTCCCAACTCTGGACGTGCGCTCGATAGGTTCAGGAGGCGGTTCCATCGTCGCGTTCGACGAGGACATCCGCAGCCTGCGGGTCGGACCGCGCAGCGCCGCGGCGGTACCGGGCCCGGCGGCCTACGGGCGGGGCGGCACCCAGGCGACGGTCACCGACGCCGCCGTGGTGCTGGGCTACCTCAACCCCGAACACTTTCTGGGCGGTGCACTGTCACTGGACGTCGCCGCGGCCACCGCGGCACTCGAACGCGCCGGAAAACCGTTGGGCTTTTCGGCGGTCGAGACGGCCGCGGCGGCCATGCGGATCGTCGACGACCAAATGGCCGACGCGATACTGCTGTCCAGCACCCAACAGGGGTACGATCCGCGCGCGTGCATCATGTACGCGTTCGGCGGTGGTGGCGGCACGCACTGTCCGATGGTCGCCCAGAAGCTGGGTATCACGAACACGGTTGTGCCGCTGGGTGATCTTGCGGCGGGCTGGTCCGCATTCGGGGTGGCCGCAGCCGACGCGGTGATCGTGCAGGACATGGCGCTGATGACTCCGTCGCCGTTCGAACCCGAGATGCTCAACAAGGCGTGGGCTGAACTGGAGTCCAAAGTCCGCTCGTCGCTGCCGGTCTCGCTGCGGTCAACAGAAGTGGTCTTGGACCGATTCGTCGAAATGCGCTACCGCCAGCAGGTGAACGAGCTGGTGGTCCCAGCACCGGCTGGAGACTACACCGATCACGAGATCAAGGAACTGATCTCGACTTTCGAGCGGGAGTACGAGCTGCTGTTCGGCGCGGGCAGTGGCTACCCCAAGGCGGGGTTCATGATCACCTCGCTTCGGGTAACAGCTCGTGCCAGCGTGACCGACCATCGATTCGTCGCCGTCGAGCCCGACGTTTCGGCCGACGTGGAGCCGTCGAGCTGGCGTGACGTCGTTTGGTACGAACTCGGCACCGAAGCGCGCCGCACGCCGATCTTCGACGGGAGCCGCTTGCGGCCGGGAGATCGGGTGAGCGGTGAGGCCGTCATCGAATTCGTCGACACGACGGTGGTTCTGCGACGTGGGCAGCGGGCCACCGTGGATGCCCGCAGCAGCATCGTCATCGAGCCCTACACCGATTAGAGGAGAAGATCATGACCGGATTGCTGCAGGATCGCGTCATCGCCGTCACCGGTGCGGGCCGCGGAATCGGCGCCAGTATCGCCACGATGGCCGCCGCTGAGGGCGCACGTGTGATCGTCAACGACCTCGGGGCGGCCGTGGACGGCACCGGCGCCGACCAGGAGACCGCGGCCGGCGTCGTCGCACGGATCACCGAGGCGGGCGGTTCCGCCGTCGCCAACACCGGCGACATCTCCGACTACGAGCAGGCCGGCGCGCTCGTCCAGCAGGCCGTCGACGCCTACGGGCGACTCGACGTACTCGTCAACGTGGCAGGGATTCTGCGCGACAAGATGATCTTCAACATGACACCCGAGGAGTGGGCGGCGGTCATCCAAGTCCATTTGCGCGGTACCTACAACACCACCAAACACGCGAGCGTGTACTGGCGTGGGCTACGTGACGAGAACGCCCACCACCGGTTGATCAACTTCACCTCCGGTTCCGCACTGCACGGGGCGCCCGGCCAGCCGAACTACGCGGCGGCCAAGATGGGCATCGCCGGCTTGACGTACTCGTGCGCCGCCGGTTTGAAGCGCTACGGCGTGACCAGCAATGCGATCAGTCCCGACGCAAACACCCGGATGACAGAGTCGATGGGGGACCGGCGCGAGCATGAGAGCGTGCGCTCGCCTGACAATATCGCGCCCATCGTGCTGTACCTTGCCAGCGAACGCTCGGACTGGTGCAACGGCCAGATCCTGTACACCTCGGGCCCCGATATCGGTCTGTTCAACGTTCCGTCACTGGCGAGCGAGATCTTCAGCGACGGGCCCTGGGAGTTACCTGCGGCGTTCGACCAGATCGAGAGCGCGTTCCCGTCGGCCGTCATGTCCAACCGGATCCCGGCGATGACGGGCGCCGGCTTGCCGACAGAGCCGTAACCGATTGCGGCGCCGCGATCGTCGCGGCGCCGCAATCGCTCCGTCGCTCAACCGAGCTTGAACACTTCGAGGCAGTTGTCGTGACAGTAGTTCTGCATCGCGTCGTCCTTGAGCGGGAGTTCGAGCGCATCCTGCGCGGCGCGTTCGACGCTCAACAGCGGGAAGTCCGACGCCCACATCACTTGGTTCTTGCCGCGCGTGTTCATGAAGTGCACGATCTCGGTCGGAATGTACTTCGGCGACCAACCCGATGTCATCAAGTGAAAATTCGGGTGCTTCTGCAGTAACGCAAGGGTCTCCAAATGCCAGGGGTGACCGATGTGCGTGCCGACCACCGTCAGTTCGGGGAACGCGAGCAGGATGTCGTCGAGCATGGCCGGGTGCTGAAGTGCCGCGCGTCGCATCGGACCCGGGAATCCGAGATTCATCGTGATCGGCACCCCCAGCTCCGCGCACTTCGCGTAGATCGGGTAATACAGCGGGTGGTCGTAGGGCTCTCCGAACATGGCTGCCATGACGCGGATGGCGACACATCCATAATCCTTGACGGCCCTGTCCAGTTGGCGATAGGCCTTCAGGCCGCCCATCGGATCGATCAACGCTGTGCCGTAGAGCCGACCCTTGTGTTCGGTCGTGGCGGCGGCCATCTGTTCGAGGAACATGTCGAAGATGTGGTCGGGCTGGCCGGCGGTCGCCTGGAACACACCGCGCGGTCGGGTGTCCGGATGCGACCAGCTGTGCAGGGCCGAAATGAGCGTCTTCTCCACACCCACGGCGTCCATCATCGCCACCAGTTCGGCGGGACTAGTTCCTGGGCCCCGCGACGCTCCGCTGGTCTTGAACCACTTGTTGACATTGCTGTTGAGCACCTCGTCGGCGAACTCGTTGACGAGTTCGTCCTTGACGAGCATCGGCATGTTCGACCAACCGTCGATGAACTTCATGACCCTCGTTTCCGGTTATCACCGGTCGCACCATCTTCGACCGTCTGGTCGGTCTAAAGTAGCACGTCGACCGGCGGCCGACGATGTCCGCACGCTGTGACGAGTCCTCGAAACACCGGGCAGCCCTATCAATCCGCCGCGGGCGGCCGGTAGAAGACGACCAACTGCGCGATGCCGCCGACGAGTCCCAGCCCCAAAGCCAGGGCGAGGCCGCCCCACCCCTGCACCCACTCCCAAGCCGGGGTGTGTCGGAACAACAGGTAGTCCAGACTGATCCGCCCCGGTCCGGTGCCGGCGACCGATACCGCCGCTGTGGCGAGGACCAGGTTGTACTCCCAGCCTTGCCCGACGATGAAGAAACCGTTGTCGCGGTGTACCGTCCAGGCCGCCACGATCATCAACGCAACGAAGCCCGCGGCGGGCACCGGCGTCAGCAGCCCTGCGGCAAGCCCGATTCCGGCCGCAATCTCTGTGGTGGCGGCCAGCCGCGCGTGGAACGCGCCGGGCCGCATGCCGATGCTGTCAAACCAGCCGGCGGTGCCGGGAATGCGCCCTCCGCCGAAGAACTTGTTGAATCCGTGTGCGGCCATGGTCAGGCCCAGCACGACTCGCAGCACGAGCAAGGCAAAATCGAAAGCAGTCATGCACGCTCCAATCCAAATATCCCGTCCGGGTTCGGTGGCCAGGGGGTGCTCACCGCGGGCCGCCGGGCTCGTCGGCAGGTGTCGTCGCGTTGGTGGGGCGCAGGGGGCTGCCCGCGCTCTCGCGCAGCCACACCACCGTCGCAAGGGATCCAATCGCGGCGACCGCGAGGTAGTACGCGGGAACCGCATGATCCCCGGTCCGGGCGGTCAACCATGTCACGACGTAGGGGGTGGTCCCGCCGAACACGGCCGAGGCGATGTTGTACCCGATCGAGAAGCCGCTCGCCCGCACCCGGGTCGCGAACAACTCGACTCCCGCAGTCACCACCGCCGACATGTACAGTGCCACGATCGCCGCCAGCAGGCAGTGCGCGGTCACGGCCGCCGCGAACGATCCCGAATCCACCAGCAGGAAAGCCGGATAGGCGCAGACGAGGAATAGTGCACATGCCGCGATCAGTACCGGCCGCCGGCCGATATGGTCCGACAGCGCCGCGGTGGGTAACAACACGGTGAGTGCGACCGCAATGGCCGCGGTGGTCGAGGTGAACGACTCCATCCTGCTGTAACCCAGCGGGGTTATCAGGTAGCCGGGTACGAACGCGAAAACCGCGTAGTAGCCCACGTTGAAGACGAGAAACATTCCCAGTACCCGGGTGATGGCCTGCCACGACGTCGTCAGAACTTCCCGCAGCGGGTTGTCGGCCACCTCGTCCGATGCGCTCAACGCGACGAACTCGGGGCTGTCGTCGAGCCGCAATCGGATGTACAACCCGACCAGGCCGAGCGGACCGGCCATCAGAAATGGTATGCGCCAGCCCCACTCGGTCATCGCATCCGCCGAGATCGCGGATTGCAGCGCGGTCACCATCACCGACCCGGCCAGGAAGCCCAGCACCCCCGCCCACAACATGACCGTCACCACAAGGCCGCGACGTTCCCTCGGTGCGAACTCGGCCAGATAGACGGCGCCACTGCCGTATTCGCCACCGGCCGACAGGCCCTGCAGGCAGCGGCACACCAGCAGCAGCACCGGCGCCGCGACTCCGATCGAGGCGTAGGTCGGTAGCAGTCCGATACCCACCGTTGCCGCGGACATCAGCACGACGACGATCGCCAAAACGCGTTGCCTACCTATGCGGTCCCCGAGCGGGCCGAAAACAAGGCCACCAAGGGGGCGCACGAAGAAGGCCGCGGCAAAGATGGCAAATGCCTTGAGCAGCCCCGCCGTCGGATCGTCGGATGGGAAGAAGTTGGTGGCGAGGATGGTGGCCAGAAAACCGTAGATGGCGAAGTCGAACCACTCGACAGCGTTGCCGATCGAGGCACCCACGATCACGCGGCGCAGGACCGCGGAGTCCGATGGTGCCGCGGTGGGTGTGCCCCCCGGTTCGCGTCCGGACATCCCCGCTCTTCTCATTCGTCGTAGGAGACGTGCACCGCATCGGACCGCGGATGCGCCTGGCAGGCCAGGATCAGACCGTCGTCGAGGTCCGCGTCCTCGAGCGCGTCGTTGACTTCCATGTCGACCTCGCCGGAGGTCCGCACGACGGCGCACGCTCCGCAGTGACCCTCGCGGCATGAGAACGGCGCGTCGAGCCCGGCGTCGAGCAGGACATCGAGCAGCTTAGCTTCGCGTGGCCAGGCCAGTTCGGTGGTCACGCCATCGAGTGTCACCACCGCCCTGGCGGTATCTTGACCATCGGCTCGCCCGCCGATGTCCACCGCAGCGAACGGATCGGAACCGAGCGACCGGAACACCTCCACGTGGATCCGCTCCCCGGGGGTCCCCGAGGAGATCAGCGCCTCACGCGCCGCGTCCATGAAAGGGCCGGGGCCGCAGACGAACACCTCGCGGGCGGTGAACGGCGCGACCAGCTCGGCCAGCGCGCCCGGATCCGGCAGACCACGCTGCGACTCGAGCCAGTGCGCGACGGTCAACCTCCCGCCGTACCGATCTGCAAGTTCGTCGAGCGCCGCGCCGAAAATGATCGAGTCTTCGTCGCGGTTGGCGTAGATCAGTTTCACCGCGCCGGTGCCGGCGGCGAGCGCGGATCGCAGGATCGACATCACGGGGGTGATACCGCTGCCGGCGGCCACCAACAGCAGGTCAGTGTCGAGGGTGGCGGGCACGAACGTTCCGGAGGGTGCGAGAACATGTAGGCGCATACCGACACGGGCGTTATCGCACAACCAGTTCGAGGCGTAGCCTTTGGCGGTGCGCTTGACCGTGACGGTCAACGGATCGCCGGTGACCGGCGATCCCGATAGCGAGTAGCATCGCGCGACAGATCCGGTACGGTCGCTGGGCACCCGCAGCGTCAGGAATTGACCCGGTCGGTAGCGGGGCGGCTCGGACCGCGCGGCATCACTCGGGTAGCCGAATTCGAGTGAGCGGGCGTCGGCGGTCTCCTCCACCACACGGGTGATCTCCAGTTCGAGGACATGGTCGCCCAGCGGCTCGTCGGCGGTGTGCAGGGTCATGCGCGGTCCCGCCGCCACGGTGACTGTCGCTTCCGTCGTCTCGCATCGCATGTCATGTGAGTGCACCTCGTGTCCGACCGTCCGGTCGGATGAAGATAACATGCGTCGTCGAGCGAGTGAACCGCGCTGTCGGGCAACCCGCGGCTCGCAGTGTCATCGCCGCAGCCCGACACTGTCCGCGCTGATCGACAGGCCGGCCTTACGGCTCGGCGTCGGTGGGGGCCGGCATCAGCTGCTCACCGCGCACTGACCGCGATCCACGCGTTTCGGCGGCGTGGCCGACGGGCGCACGTCGATATCGAAGATCGCCGTCGGAACGTACAGCGTGGCACATGAATTCGGCACGTCGACCACTCCGGAGAGTCTGCCCTCGACGGGTGCCGCGCCGAGGATCAGATAGGCCTGTTCCTTGGTCCAGCCGAACTTCGAGAGGTATTCGATGGCGTTCAGGCAGGCGTTCTGGTAGGCCAAGGTGGAGTCCAGGAAGTGCTGGGTTCCGTTGCGGTCCACCGAGAACCCGACGAAGGTGAGGAACTCTGAGTATCGAGGTTCGACGTTGCCGGGCATGAAGATCGGATTGGTGGTCACGCCGTAGGTCTGCATCCCGCCCTTGATGATCTCCACCCGCAGGTCGATATAGCCGCCCATCTCGATGGCGCCACAGAAGGTGATCTCCCCGTCACCCTGAGAGAAGTGCAGATCCCCCAGCGAGAGGTTGGCGCCGTCGACAAAGACCGGATAGAAGATCCGGCTACCCTTCGAGAGATTCTTGATGTCCTGGTTGCCGCCGTTCTCCCGGGGCGGCGCGGTGCGCGCGGCCTCGGCGGCGACGCGCTCGTAGTCGGCGCCGGTGAGGCTGCCCAGCACCGCATTGGACGGCTGCGGGGGCAGCGCCAGCGGCGGCACCCGGTCGGGGTCGGTCGCGATGAGCTGGGCCTCGCGGTGGTTCCAGGTGGCGAGCAGTTCGGCGCTGGGGGCGGTGCCCATCAGTCCGGGGTGGATCAGTCCGGTGAACTCCACCCCCGGCACGTGCCTGCTGGTCGCCTTCTGACCGGTGAAATCCCAGATCGCCTTGTAGGCATCGGGAAACCAGTCGGTGAGAAAGCCGCCGCCGTTGTCCTTGGCGAAGATTCCGGTATAGCCCCAGCCCTGCCCGGCCACCGGTCCGGACTGTTGCGGCACCGGGCCGACATCGAGGATGTCGACGATCAGCAGGTCCCCGGGCTGGGCGCCCTCGACCGCGAACGGCCCCGACAGCTGGTGCACCATCGACAGATCGCAGTCGCGGATGTCGTCGGCGTCGTCGGAGTTGACGATGGTGCCGTCGAACCACTCCTTGGATTCGACGCGGAAACTGTCGCCGGATTTCACCGTGGCCACGGCCGGGATATCGGGATGCCAGCGGTTGTGGCCGACGAGCTGCTGCTCCCGGAACGGCTTGCTCTGGTCGACGGGAAAGATCAGGTCAGGCATGGGTGCCTCCTCGGATTGTCGGAAAGAGTTCTGACGCGGTGGGCGTCACGGCGCGGGAAGGTTGCGATGCCGGGGGTCCGCGTAGCGGCGAGCCAGGGAATCGCCCGGCGCCTGCGCACGACGCACGACCGACGGTGTCGACTGGGATTGTGCGTGTAGCTCGAGCATGCGTGACCCGACCGGGTCGGCAGTCCGGATGGCGCCCAGAGAGTACACGCGATTACTTGTCGTGCAACACTTTTCACACGTGACCGAGACGGGTGCGCTGCCCATGGTGAAGATGAGGTCGAATGCTCCGTCGGTCGGGCAGCGATAGCGATACCGTGGCACGAACTCTCCGCCTATCGTCGTTCGAGATGTTCCCATTTGGGAATAATCTCGAACCTACACCCGCCTGGTGCAACGTCAAGGGCAAAATGGCGGATGCGGATCTGTTCACACGGTTGTCACGTCCGGCGTCGAACGCGCCGAATACCGGGCCGATGAGATTTACAATGAGGCAACACGCACGTCCTAGATTGGTGTGGAGTCGCTTTCCTGGGTCTTGGTATGGAAAACCATTGGCATGATTGCAGATTCCGCGGTTCGGAGGAGCTCGGCGCCATGCGAGGACGATCGCAGCACGGTTCGGCGGCGGTCCTGCTGGGACATGGTGCGGTAGACGGCGCCGAGGTCGACCAGCGCGTCGATGATCCTGGTGGCCGATGTGGACGGCACCGCGAGCGCCTCGACGATATCCGACATGGAGCAGCCCGGATTGCCGTGCACGAAGTGCAGGGCCCGCCAGCGGTCCACGGTGAGGTCGGTTCCGGTCAACGCGTCGTCGATCCCGGCGGTGACGATGGCGGCGCGACGGAGCAGCGTGAGCAGCTCGACGAGATCGTCCATGGCATGCCTTCTCGCTCGGGGATCCACAGCATGACAGATGCCGGTGTCGCCACGGAACACCCCGGGCGGGACCGCTCGGAATTTCGGGTGGCGTTGGCGCTACCCCGGCGAGGGCCGGCCGGGATCTTCGGACCGGAGTGCCGCGCCGCCGCCGAGCTGGCCGCCGCCGAGATCGACGCGGCGGGCGGGGTGGCCGGGCGCCGGGTGCAGTTCGTGCACGTCGATGCCGGTGGCGATCCGGCTACGGTGGCGGCGACCGTCCAAAAGCTGGTGGACACCGACGCCGTCGATGCGGTCACCGGCTGGCACCTGTCCAATGCCCGGCAGGCGATCGCCAGGGTCGTCGAGGGCCGCATCCCGTACGTGTACGCCGCCGCCTACGAGGGTGGCGAGACCAGCGACGGGGTGCTGTGCAGCGGAGAGGTCCCCGGCGACCAGATCATCGCCTCACTGCGCTGGCTGCGCACCGAGTTGCGGTTGCGCCGCTGGTTCATCGTGGGCAACGACTACGTGTGGCCCCGTGGTTCGGCGTTGGCCACCCGCGCCGGCCTGCAGGGTTGCGATATCTCCATCCTGGGGGAGCGGTTCGTGCCGTTGGGTCTCGACGATCCTCGGTGCTGGGATCATGTGCTGGCCGAGATCGAAGCGGCCGATCCGGACGGGGTGGTCACGCTGCTGGTGGGCTCGGATGCGGTGCGGTTCAACCGAGCGTTCGCCGCCGCCGGCCTGGATGCCACGGTGACCCGTTTCAGCCCGTTCACGGACGAGACCGTCATGCTGGCCAGCGGCAGCGCGTCGACGGAGAATCTGTTCATCTCGGCCGGCTGGTTCGCCGGCCTCGACTCGGCGTCGGCCGCGGAGTTCAGCTCCGGCTTCAACCGGGCCTTCGACCTGGTCAACGGGACCGGGCCGGCCGGAGAGTCGGCCGCCCCGCAGCCGGGCACGATGGCCGAGACGACCTACTCGGGCATGCACCTGCTCGCCGGCATCGCGACGACATCGGTGCCGACCGTCGAGGATGCCCGGCGCGCATTCGACGGCTGGGGCTGGGATTCGCCGCACGGGCCGGTCGACCTGCGCCACGGTGCGGCGCGCCATCCGGTACACCTCGCCGTGGCCCGCGGGGTGGAACTTCGGGTCATCGCCAGGGTCCGCTGAACGCAGGAGTCGGACCCGACCGGCACGATGGGACCATGGACACTTCCCCGTCGCTGCGCTCGCCCGGGACCGCGACCCGAAGCGAGGCCCAGGCGATCCTCGAACAGTTGGCCGGACCCTCGGCGCGGCTGCGCGACGACCAGTGGACTGCCATCGAAGCGCTGGTGGTCCAGCGTCGGCGGGCGTTGGTGGTGCAGCGCACCGGGTGGGGTAAGTCCGCGGTGTACTTCATCGCGGCGAAACTGCTGCGCACCGCCGGTCGCGGGCCCACCGTCATCGTGTCGCCGCTGCTCGCCCTGATGCGCAACCAGGTGGCCGCGGCCGAACGTGCGGGTGTACAGGCTGCGACCATCAACTCCAGCAATGTCACCGAGTGGGACACCGTGCACCAGCGGGTCAACGACGGTGAACTCGATGTCCTGTTGGTCAGTCCGGAACGCCTCAACAACCCTGACTTTCGCGACGCCGTGCTCCCGGCGTTGGCCGCCGATGCCGGTCTGGTGGTGGTCGACGAGGCGCATTGCGTGTCCGACTGGGGCCACGACTTTCGACCCGACTACCGCCGCATCCGCACGCTGATCGCCGAACTGGGAACCGATGTTCCGGTGCTGGCCACTACCGCGACCGCCAACGACCGGGTGGTGGCCGATGTCGCCGCGCAGTTGGGCGTCGGTGGTGCAGACACTCTGGTGCTGCGTGGTGGGCTGGATCGTGAGTCGCTGCGACTGTCTGTGGTGCACGCAGGCGGACCCGCACAGCGAGCGGCTTGGCTTGCCGCGCATATGGATTCGCTTCCGGGCTCGGGCATCGTCTATACCCTGACCGTCGCGCAGGCCCACGATATCGCCACCCTGCTGCGTGAACAAGGACATGCGGTCGCCGCGTATGCCGGCTCGACCGAGGCCGCCGAGCGCGAGCAGCTGGAGGCCGACCTGCAACACAATCGGGTCAAGGCGCTGATCGCCACGTCGGCGCTGGGGATGGGATTCGACAAACCCGACCTGGGGTTCGTCGTGCACCTGGGCGCCCCGTCCTCACCGATCGCCTACTACCAGCAGGTGGGTCGGGCCGGTCGGTCCACGGCCAGTGCCGAGGTGATCCTGCTGCCCGGCAGGGAGGACGCCGACGTGTGGCGGTACTTCGCGTCGGTGGCGTTCCCTTCGGAGGCGATGGTGCGGCACGTCATCGCCGCGCTGGAACCGGAACGGGCACTGTCCACGGCCGCGCTGGAACCGCTGGTCGACCTCAACCGCTCCCGGCTGGAAATGGTGCTCAAGGTGCTCGACGTCGACGGCGCGGTGCGCCGGGTGAAGGGCGGCTGGATCGCCACCGGGCAGCCCTGGGAGTACGACGAGCCGCGCTACCGCCACCTCGACGAGGCCCGCAAGCGCGAACAGCAGGCAATGCTCGACTACCAGAGCACCACCGAGTGCCGGATGGTGTTCCTGCGCAAGCAACTCGACGATCCCGAACTCGGGCCGCAGCCGTGTGGCCGCTGCGACAACTGCACCGGCTCGCGATACCGCGCCGATGTCGACGCCGGCGCCGCCGAGGCCACCCGGGACCGCCTGATGCGCCCCGGTGTCCAGATCGCGCCACGAAAGCAGTGGCCGACCGGGCTGGCCAAACTCGGCATCGAGCTGTCGGGGCGGATCGCCGACGGCCCGGCCCCGGGGCGGGTCCTTGGCAGGCTCACCGACCTGGGATGGGGTGCCCGGCTGCGCACCGTGGTGAACGGCCCCGACGCCGAGGTGCCCGACGAACTCCTGACCGCCGCGATCGCGGTACTCAAGGCGTGGGACTGGGCGCAACGGCCCACCGCGGTGCTGGCCCTGGATTCGCTCGCCCACCCGAGGCTGATCCGTTCGCTCGCTGCCCGGCTGTCCGAGGTCGGCAGGCTCAAAAACCTTGGTGTGCTGAGCTATTCGCCCGATCATCGGCCCGTGACGGCAGCCAACTCCGCCTATCGGGTGGCCGCCCTCACCGGCACGTGGGAGCCGCCGGCCCTCGTGGACGGCGAGACCGTGTTGCTGGTCGACGATATGACCGACACCGGGTGGACGCTGACGATGGCCGCCCGGGTCGTGCGGGCATCGGGAGCGGTCGACGTGCTGCCGTTCGCGCTGGCCGCCGTCAGCTGAGAGCGGCGCCGTCGATGCGCCAGCTGGTGTCTCGATAGATCAGGCGCGCCGTGACGACCAGTGCGATCAGCAGAGGCACCGTGAACACCAGCGCGCTGATCGACAGTTGTACCCCTCCGCTGAGGGTGTGCCCGCTGGTGCAACCGCCGGCCATTCTGGCGCCGAACAGGGTGAGGAAGGCCCCGCCGAACACGGCTGCGGCGCGCGGTCCCGGGCGGGCCCCGAACCTGTTTCGCCACGATGGTGGCACGACGGGCCGAAACCCGGTGAACCGACCGCTGAGCAGCGTGGCCGACAGAAACGCGCCGATGAGCACGCCCAGGTCCGACAGCGGTTCCCAGCCGATACCGATGGCGACTTCGTGGGAGTAGGCGAAATCGGGCAGGAACAACTCGCCCACCACCCAGGAGTAGGTGGTCGATTGGCCGAACTGCTGGCGCAGGTACAGCGACAGCACGGCCAGGACAGCCATCGTGGTGGCGACCACCGCGGTGGTTCGTGCGAAGAATGCCGGATTGGTCACCTGGTTCCGGAGGTTTCGGCGCAGCTCGGCCAGCCCGCCGCGGGTTCGGAGCGTGCTCGTGGTTCCCTCGTAGAGGTAGGCCACGGTATCGGCTGACATGGCGATATCCCGGCTGTCGTGGGGTGCGGCGCCGAAGTCGCGGAGGCAGCAGTGACCGCCGCCGCGATAGCGTGGCAGGAAATAGAGAACGGTCAGGGCGAACGCGGCGTAGCCGAGCGCGGTGAGTGCCATCTGGTTCGGGTCGACGTGGGCGATATCGCCGCCGAGCACCAGGTCGCCGAGGTCGGCGGTGTGGACCAGCCATTGGCCGACCGGTGTCTGATACACGAGCGTCCACGCCGCGGCGCCGAGCAGTCCGCCGGCGAGGGCCGGTACGGCGTCGCGTCTGCCCTCGCCGAGTGCGATCAGCGCGGTGCCGGGGAGGTAGCCGCTGATGGCTGCTCCGATGCCGAACAGCAGGCCGCCCAGCGCAACTCCGACAAGATAGGTCGGTTTGGGGGAGAGGTGCATCGGCACGCCGAGCGCGTGCGCGCCGTAGAGGAGCACCGAGCCCAGCGCGGTGACCAGCAGGAAGCATCCGATCACGAGCCGGTCGACGAGGCGGCCGGTGCGGATGATCGTCTCAGGGTTGCCGATGCCCCACAGTGAGCCCACGGCGCCGAATCCGACGCCGATGAGCAGACCGACCCACAGCGGGGCGGTCACCGCTGACATGGCGCATTCCGGTGCATACGTCCGGAATACCATACCCCCTACCGTATATGCGCCGGAGTTGTGCGTTTCACATTCGCGGGCGACCGTGATCGGGTTTGACACCACCCAGCTGCATCGTCAGGGTGTCGGCCGCACGGATCAGGCCATGGGCGTGCGCGGTGATCTCGTCATCGCTGAGCGCCGCGCCGATCTGCAAGGTGGCCACCATTACCTGACGCTGGTGCTGGTCGTAGACGGGTGCGGCGATGACGCTGACATCGTGGCGGGCCGTCAGGCCATCCTCGCCGCGCAGATAGACACGCTCACCGATATCGGAGACCAGTTCGCCCAGCAAGGCCTGTAGTTCGTCGGGAAGCGTGTTGGACATGCCGGCCATCAGCGCGTACAGCCGCCGGCCACCCGGGGTGAGCCGCTCCACGAGGTAACCGGCCGAACGACATTCGGTGATCACCCGGTCGAAGCGTGCGGTGTCGGTGCGCAGCGGGATCGTCGGCTCCTTGTCCAGCCACTCACGGACTGCGCGGTCGTCCCAGAGCACGAACATCAGGCCCACCGGCGGCGCGAACGGATAGCTCTGCCCGACCCGCACGGCGGGCGGCGTACCCGGCGGGGCGACCAGGTCGAGCAGCGTGATGCGGTCGTCGACCACTGCGGACAGTGCGGCCGTGACGCCGAAGGTCTCCGACAGCCGCCGCAGTTCGTCGCGGGCGGCGGGGCTGACGCGCAGGGATTCCTGCGCGAGGTGTCCGAGGGTGATCAGTGCCGGGCCCAACCGGTAGGTCTTGTCGCGGCCCGACTCGCCGGCGTCGCGCACCAGGTAGCCGGCCTCGGCGAGGATGGTGAGGATGCCCAGGCAGGTCGGCTTGCTGATGTCGACGCGGCGGGCGAGTTCGGAGAGCCCGAAGCGGTCGTGGGGGTGGCGGGCAAGGAATTGCAGAATCGCCACGACCCGCTCGGTGGGTGGCGAGGTGCGCCCGGACGGCTCGGGAGAAGACATGATGCACACCTTCCGGACGTTGACGTCGACTAGAACGCGTTCTAGTCTCAGGTCCAAAGAATCTACCACCTCGGTCCAATATTGGAACGAAAGAAGGAAGCCTTGTACTCACAGCCACTGGCCGACGCCATCGCCGAGGCCGAGCAACTGGTCCTCGACGCGCCCTTCATCGAGTCCGAGGCGGACCTGCTCGAGGGCCTGCAGTATCTGGCCGGCTGTATCGCAGCGTGCACGCATGTTGCCTTCGATTACGACCGTGATCACCCGTTCCTGCACAGCGGCACCGGCCCGTTCACCAAGATGGGCCTGGACAACCCCGACACCATGTACTTCGGCACCCGCGTGCAACCGGGCCATGAATATGTGGTGACCGGCCGTCGCGGCACCACCACCGACGTCAGCTTCCAGCTGATCGGCGGCGAGTACACCGACGAGGTGGTGCCCGACAGTGAGACCGCCTTCGATGACCGCAAGCTCGACATCGCCGCCGACGGCACCTTCGAATGGAGCTTCACCCCGGACAAGCCCGCCCAATTGGTCATCCGCGAGGTCTACAACGATTGGTCCGCCCGGCGCGGCACCTTCGCGATCGCCCGCACCGACACGGCGGGCACCGCGCCGGAGCCGCTGTCCAAGGAACTGATCGAAAAGCGATACAGCGTCGCGGGCAAGCAGTTGGTGCAGCGGGTGAAGACCTGGCTGCAATTCCCCAAGTGGTTCTACGACAATCTGCCGGTGAACACTCTGACCGCGCCACGGCTCACTCCGGGCGGTCTGGCCACCCAGTACTCCTCGGTCGGGCACTACGACATCACGCCGGAGCAGGCCATCGTGATCACCGTGCCGGTGACCGACGCGCCCTACCTCGGCTTCCAGCTCGGCAGCCTGTGGTACATCTCGCTGGACTACATCAACCACCAAACCTCGTTGAACGGCACTCAGGCACAATCGGATCCGGACGGCAAGATCCGCATCGTGGTGTCTGACGCCAACCCCGGCGTGACGAACTGGTGTGAAACCCTCGGCCACGCCAAGGGTTACCTGCAGTTCCGCTGGCAGCGGGTGTCACGGGAGCTGACCGAGGCCGACGGCCCGACGATGCAGATCGTCGACCTGGACGCGGTGCCGGCGGCACTGCCCTATTACGCATCGAACAAGATCTCGGATGAGGACTGGCGGGCGCGGATCGCGCTGCGCCAGAAGCTGATCGGCGAAAGAATGGTGGGTTGAGCATGGCGGCGACTGTTGGTGGACTTCTGAAGGATCGAGTCGTTGTCATCAGCGGGGTCGGCCCGGCGCTGGGTACCACGCTGGCCCGCCGGTGTGCCGAGGAGGGCGCCGATCTCATTCTGGCCGCCCGTACCGTCGAACGCCTGCAGGATGTCGCCGGGCAGGTCACCGCGCTGGGCCGGCGTGCCCTGGCGGTCGGTACCGATATCACCGACGATGCCCAAGTCGCCAACCTGGTATCCACCTCGATGGCGGAGTTCGGCCGGGTCGACGTCCTGATCAACAACGCCTTCCGGGTGCCGTCGATGAAACCGTTCGCCAAGACCAGTTTCGAGCACATCCGCGACACCATCGAACTGACCGTGCTCGGTGCGCTGCGGCTCATCCAGGGTTTCACCCCGGCACTGACCGAAGCCAACGGCTCGGTGGTGAACGTCAACTCGATGGTGGTCCGGCATTCCGACCCCAAGCAGGGCGCCTACAAGATGGCGAAATCCGCACTGCTGGCCATGTCGCAATCGCTGGCCAGTGAGCTCGGGGAGGCCGGTATCCGGGTGAACTCGGTGCTGCCGGGCTACATCTGGGGCGGTACCTTGCAGAGCTACTTCGAACACCAGGCGGGCAAGTACGGCACCACGGTCGACGAGATCTACAAGGCCGCGGCCGCCAACAGTGACCTGAAGAAACTGCCGACCGAAGACGAGGTGGCCTCGGCCATCCTGTTCATGGCCAGTGACCTGTCGAGCGGGATCACCGGACAGACCCTGGACGTCAACTGTGGGGAGTACAAGTTCTGATGACGCACGGCGTCTGGGAGGTAGGCCATGAGTAGAACGAATGTGGGCACCGTCGAAGATCTGCATGCATCGGCGACCAAGGCCTGTGGGCTCGACGATTTCGGTGATGACAGTGACAACTACAAGGAGGCGCTCGCGGTCCTTCTCGACGCGTATCAGCGCGATGCGGATCTGACCGAACTGGGCAGCAAGATGCAGCGCTTCTTCGTGCGCAACGCCCTGGTGGCCCGGCTGGTCTCCGAGGCCGCGTTCAAGCAGTACCCGCAGCACGCGGACGTACCGATCCAACGGCCGATCTTCGTCACCGGCCTGCCGCGGACCGGAACCACCGTCATCCACCGGCTGCTCACCGCGGATCCGCGGCATCAAGGCCTGGAGCTGTGGCTGGCAGAGTATCCGCAGCCGCGTCCACCGCGCGAAACATGGTCGGAGAATCCGATCTTCGCCCAGCTCGATGCCCAGTTCAGCAAGGCACACGCGGAGAACCCGGACTACACCGGCCTGCACTATATGACCGCCGACGAGGTCGAGGAATGCTGGCAGCTATTGCGGCAGTCCCTTCATTCGGTGTCCTATGAGACCCTGGCCCACATCCCGACCTATTCGCGGTGGCTCGCCCAGCAGGACTGGACGAAGTCGTATCAAAGGCACCGGCGCAACCTTCAGCTGATCGGGCTCAACGAGCCCGAAAAGCGTTGGGTGCTCAAGAATCCCAGTCACCTGTTCGCGCTCGACGCGTTGTTCGCCACCTACCCGGACGCGTTGGTGGTGCAGTGTCACCGGCCGGCCGAGACGATCATGGCGTCGATGTGCTCGTTGGCCCAGCACACCACCGAAGGCTGGTCGAACAGCTTCTCCGGCAGGGTGATCGGCGAAGATTCGCTGGAAACCTGGTCGCGCGGACTCGAACTGTTCAACGCCGAACGTGCCAAACACGATCCCGCGCAGTTCTGCGATGTCGACTACTTCGAGTTCGTCAAGGACCCGGTCGGCGCTGTGGAAGGGATCTACCGCACCTTCGGTATCGAGTTCACCGACGAAGCGCGGCAGGCGATTTCGGACAGTCACGAGGAAAGCAAGAAGGGGCCGCGTGCACCGAAGCACACGTATTCGCTGAGCGACTACGGGCTGACCGACGAGCAGGTCAAGGAGCGCTTCAAGGGCCTGTGATTTCGGCGTGGTTTCGTACGGTGAGCGTACGAAACCACGCCGAAACCGCCGAAGAGTCAGCCGTCGCCGGGTGCGGGCGCGCTGGAGATCTCTTCCAGACACCCCTCGGCGATGGCATGTTTGATGCTGTCGGTGAGTCGGTGGCAGGACTTGGCGCGGGCCGGATCGCCCCCGGCGGCGCGGATCTCGTCGAAGACCGCACAGCGTTTGGCGGCCTCGGTGTTCCACTGCACGGCCGTATGCTCGGGACCGAGCTTCTTGACCTGCACCGTCGCGTGGCAGAACCGGCAGTCCACCGATGCCAGCCCGGACGTCAGATAACGCTGCTTGTCCCGCGCGGTGGCCTCGTGCACCGCTGCCGCGCGCTGCGGATCGGACCCGAAATCCGGTGCCTTGGACCAATTCCCGCTGCTCGTTCGGGCATGCGGATGATCATGGTCATCGTCGTCATGACCACCGTGCAACAGCAGCATCGAACGCGCCAGACGGTCGACGTCGGGCGTGCGGGCCTGCTCGTCGCCGGCGGGCATCAGCTCGACTGCTCCGCCGATTCCTTCTGGTCTGCCTGCTTGAGATTCTCCTGCTCCTGCAGGTTCTCCTGAACTTCGACGGCCCACTTCTCGTTGGCGATCGTGGTGTCGACCTCCATCTCGAAGCGATCCGTCATATCCGGGGTGATATCGGCGACGTCGACGTAGAACTGCTGGTACCAGCGACGCATCTGATAGACCGCGCCGTCCTCCTCGACCAGCAACGGATTGTCGATGCGGGTTTTGTGCTTCCAGATCTCGACATCCTGCAGGAAGCCCTTGGAGACACCTTCGGTGAACACCCGTGCCAGTTTCTCGGTGGTCTTCTCGTCCAGGCCCTTGGGCTTTTCGACGATCACACCCCACTGCAGGACGAAGGAGTTCTGGCTGACCGGGTAGTGGCAGTTGATCAGGATCGACTCGGCCTTGAATCCGCCGTAGTTGTTGTGCAGCCAGTTGATCATGAACGACGGACCGAAGTACGAAGCCTCCGAATCCAGATGTGCCTCACCGTAGGTGGTGCCCAGATCGCTGACATCCGCGCGGCCCACATTGTGTAGGTATTGGCTGGCGATATGTCCTTCGAAGACGTTCTTGAAGTAGGTCGGCAGCCCGTAGTGGATGTAGAAGAAGTGCGCCATATCGGTGACGTTGTCGATGATCTCGCGGCAGTTGCTGCCCTCGATGAGCATCGTGTTCCACCGCCAGTCGGTCCAGTCGTCGCTGGCGAATTCGGGGATCTCCGGGATGCGGACCTCGGGCTGCGGCGGGTTGCCCTCGTGGTCGTGCCAGACGAACAGCAGGCCGCCGCGCACATCGGTGTGCCAGGCCCGGGTGCGGGCCAGCCGTGGGGTGCGCTTGGCATAGGGGACCAGCTTGCACTTGCCGTCGCCACCCCAGCGCCAGTCATGGAACGGGCAGGCCACGGTGTCATCCTTGATGGTGCCCTGGGCAAGGTTCCCGCCCATATGCCGGCAGTAGCCGTCGAGGACCTTGAGCTCACCCGCGGAGTCGGCGAACACCACCAGCATGGTGCCGAAGATCTCGACACCGTGCGGCTTGCCGTCCAGGTAGTCCTTCACCGGTCCGAGGCAGTGCCATCCGCGCGCGTAGCGGTCGGGCAGGTCTCCGGTGTCGATCTCACGAATGCCGGTGGTTTCGGTAGTCACGGTGGGCCTCCCGTATCTGGTCTCTCTAACTAGAACACGTTACAGTTTTGCACCGCCATTGCGCAACGTAAGCGCTGCTACCTGCGTGGACCACGCGGAGAATCCAGACGAAGCCGATTTACCCGTTTGCGGGTCGGGCGACCCAGAATCGGCCCGGAGGCCGTCGTCGCCACGGCTGCGCTACCGCGCCGGACTCAAGGAGTGCTGAACGCTACTGCTGCGGGTCGGCCAGGCCGACCCGCAGAGCGATCTGCTGCATCTTGCCGATGCTGGTGACGAACCGGTCGGTCGTGACGTCGCCGTCGGCGCTCTGGAATTCGATGCGCACCAGCGCCGGGCCCTCCGTAAACAGCAGCAGCGTGACCGCCTTGTCCTCACTCGGGCGGCTGCCCCGGATGACGACGCCGCCCTGACCGACGCCGGTGGGTTCGGGATCACCGACCACCTTGCGGGTACTGACCGCCTGTTGCAGCGCTGCGGCGGCGGCCTCGGCGTCGGGGTAGATCAGCACGGTGTCGATGATCGCGCGGGTGTCGTGTTCGTTGACGAAGAAGGCACTCGCGCCGGGGTGCCCATCGGGTGCGGGTTCTCGGGAGCGCTCCACGAAGGTGTCATCGGCATCGGTGAGGTCGCCCGCGGTCAGCAGCAGATCGCGATAGTCGGCGTCCTGCGCCGCCGCAGTCGTCGACGTCGTCGAACTGGTGGTGAATGCCGGCAAAGTGGGTGCCGGTGCGCTACCGGTGACCCCGCCCTGTTCGGCGGGGGTGCAGGCGCTGACGGCCACGGTGAACACGGCGGCGGCGACAAGATGTGATCGGGACAACATAGGTGCGAAACTCAACAGATCTTTTGGTGTGCAGGATGAAATCGCCTACCACCGTACGCGACTGGCCGGATCGCGGCTGGCGCCGCGGTGCTGGGCCCGCGGGCCCTACACCGGCCGCGCGCTGGCCGCCGCCTTCTCCAACTCCCAGTACGCGCGCAGGGCGGCGATCTTGCCCTCCGGATCGACTCGGTAGGTGAACACCCCCTCGGCGGTCACCCGGTAGCCGTTCGCGACGATCACGATGTGACCGACGTTGGCCTCTTCGTCACCGCAGACGTAGGTCTTGTCGAAGTGGAACTCCAGCTGGCTCGGTGCGATCGCCTTGTCGAAGAATGCGGCGATCGCCTCCTTACCCCGGTGCCCTTTGCCCTCCGGGTCGAAATGCGAGGGTCCGATCGGATCCTGCACGATCGCGTCATCGGCGAACAGGGCAAGCCACGCATCCTTGTCGCGGGCGACGGCCGCCGCCCGCGACCGCTGGCCCGCCAGCGTCACCGGTGCGGTCACCGTGCTGGCTTGTCGGCTCCGACAATCCACATCGAGTAGTATTGGGCGCCACCGCCATACGCGTGCCCCAGTGCCTTACGCGCACCGGGGACCTGGTGATCTCCGCCCTTGCCCATCACCTGGATGGCCGATTCGGCGAACCGGATCATGCCGGACGCGCCGATCGGATTCGACGAGAGCACACCACCGGAGGCGTTGAACGGGATACGCCCGCCGATCGCGGTCTCGCCGGCCTCGGTGAGCTTCCACCCCTCGCCCTCCGGCGCGAAGCCCAGGCTCTCCAGCCACATCGGCTCGTACCAGGAGAACGGGACGTACACCTCGGCGGCGTCGATCTCGTCGATGGGTGAGGTGATGCCGGCATCACGCCACAGCGCGGCCGCGGCATCGCGGCTGGCCTGCGGATTGACCTGATCGCGCCCGGCATAGGCCAGCGGCTCGGTGCGCAGCGCGGTGGCATGGATCCACGCCACCGGATTGCCGTTGGCAAGGTGCGCCTCGGCGGCCTCCTCGTTGCCGATCACCAGGGCCGCTGCACCGTCGGAGGACGGGCAGGTCTCGTCATAGCGGATCGGGTCCCACAGCATCGGGGACTGCATCACCTTCTCCACGGTGATATCGGGCTGATGCAGATGCGCCAACGGATTCTTGGCCCCGTTGAGGCGGTCCTTGACGGCCACGATCGCCCCGATGTGATTGGGTGCCCCGGAGCGGCGGATATAGGCGCGGATGTGCGGAGCGAAATAGCCGCCGGCGCCCGCGCCCACCGGCTTGGTGAACGGCACCGGAATGCTCAACGCCCACATGGCATTCGATTCCGACTGCTTCTCCCAGGCCATGGTCAGCACGCGCTTGTACTTGCCCGACTGCACCAGGCTGGCCGCGACGATCGCGGTCGAGCCGCCCACCGAACCGGCGGTGTGCACCCGAATCAACGGCTTGTTGGTCGCGCCGGTCGCATCGGCCATGAACAGCTCGGGCATCATGACGCCCTCGAAGAAGTCGGGCGCCTTGCCGACCACCACGGCGTCGATATCGTCGAACGTGCAACCGGAGTCGGCCAGCGCTCTATCTATGGCCTCGCGCACCAGGCCGTTCATCGACACATCGTGGCGCTTGGCGACGTACTTCGTCTGCCCGGTGCCCAGCACCGCGGCCAGCTGACCTGCCACTGTTATTTCCCTTCCAGGACGGCGACGAGATTCTGTTGCAGCGCAGGGCCGCTGGTGGCGTGCGCGAGGACGCGCTGCGCGGCACCGTCGAAGATGTGTTGGGCGGCAAAGCCGATGCGCTCCAAACCGGCCGAGAACATCGGGTTGGCCGACAACGCACCGCCGGAAGGATTGATCTTCGTCGACGCGGGCAATCCGATCGCCTCGGTGAGGATCAGCTGCTGATGAGAGAACGGGGCGTAGATCTCGGCGATATCGATGGAGCCCGTGTCGCCTCCGGTGGCCGCCTTCGCCGACGCCGCCGTGGACGGTGACGTGGTCAGATCGCGGGCACCCAGGATCGGGGTCTCGATGCGGTGCTCGATACCGGTGATCCAGGCCGGGTTCTCGCGCAGCTCGCGGGCCCGGTCGCCGGCGGCCAGCACGATCGCCGACGCGCCGTCGGTGATCGGAGCGATGTCGTGCCGACGCAACGGATCGGCGAAATACGGCTGTGCCAGCAGGTCGTCGATGGACCCGGTCACGGCCACCTTGTCGGTGCGTCCGCCCGCGGCATAGGAATCCAGTGCCACCTGCGCCATCTGCTCTTGCGACCACTTACCGGCGTCCAGCCCGGCGCGGGCCTGAAGACCGGCCATCGACACCGAGTCCGGCCACAGTGGCGCCACGGTGTACGGGTCGGTCTGCAGTGCCAGCACCCGGCGTAGGGTGCCCGCGGAGGACTTGCCGAAGCCATACACCAGCGCGGTCTCGACCTGGCCGGTCAGCAGCTTGATATACGCCTCATACAATGCCCACGCCGCGTCCATCTCGACATGCGATTCGTTGATCGGCGGGATCGCGCCGATCGAGTCGATGGCGGAGATGAACGAGAAAGCCCGGCCGGCAAGATAATCCGAGGAGCCCGAGCACCAGAAGCCGATATCGGTTTGCTTGAGGCCGAGCTCGGCGTAGAGCTTGTGAAAACACGGCATCAGCATTTCGACGCCATTGGTGGTGCCGTCGGTGCGGCGGACGTGGGGCGCGTGTGCGAAGCCCACCACTGCGATTTCGGTCATCAGTTCGGGCCCTTTACAGGTGGTGTTTGTAGGAGTCGTATTCGGCGTCGGGCTCGCCGGTGGGTTTGAAGTAGTCGATGTTGTCGATACCCAGGCCCCACTGTTCGCGGGGCTTCCACACGGCCTGCACGCGCATGCCCATCCGGACGTCGGCGGGGTCGATCTCGGTGACCAGGTGCAAGAACGGGATGTCGGCACCGTCGAGCAGCACGTAGGCCGCGACATAGGGCGGTTTGATGCGCTGGCCCGGGAACGGGATGTTGATGACAGCGAAGGTGGTGACGGTGCCCCTGTCCGGAAGCTCGATGAACTCGTCGAGCTCCAGACCGGTGGCCGGGTCGGCCTCCTTGGGCGGGAAGTACACCTTGCCCGGTTGGCCGTCGCGACCGTTCTTGGTGCGACCACCGAGCAGCTTGCCCTCCTGCAGCGCCTTGAGGAACGTGGTCTCCGGCAGCGAGGCGGTGTGCTGGATCTCGATGAAGCTCGGCGCCACCTGGACGGTGACGGGTTCACGATCATCCGGTTGCCCCTCCGGCTCGGTGTCCTCGCCGGGCACGAAGTAGGCGATATCGGTGATCGCGCCGACGGGCTCCTCGATCCAGTGCGCATGCACCCGGTCGCCGGTCTTGATCGCACCCTCGGCGGTCTTGACCGCGTGCAGCAGTGGGGTGTCGGCGCCGTCGAGCAGGATCAACGCCCACGCGAACGGCTTGTCCAGTGGCTGACCCTCCAGCGGGGTGGACTGCCAGGTCCAGGACTGCACCGTTCCCACCGAGCTGACCGGGACGACCTCGGTCAACGCCGCGTAGGTGACCGGGTCATACTCAGCGGGCGGGACAAGGACCCGAGAGTCCGAACCGCGCACGCCGACGATCCGTCGCTCGCGCAGGGCGGTGAAGAACTGGGACAGGAGCGGTCCGACTGAACGGGTGTAGTCGAATGAGAGTCGCAGCGGCGCCGAAAGAGGCCGTTGATGCTCGTCGATCTGCACTGGGCTGCTTTGGCCTGTGGTCACAGCATCGAGTAGAACAGGTTCTAAGAATGGTTTCAAGCCATCGTGGGAATGCCGGAGAGGCGGGGTAAATGAAGTTGGGATTGCAGCTCGGTTATTGGGGCGCGCAGCCTCCCACCGATCACGCGGAACTCGTCGCCGCCGCCGAGGAGGCGAACTTCGACACCGTGTTCACCGCCGAAGCGTGGGGCTCGGATGCCTACACCCCGCTAGCCTGGTGGGGCCGCGAGACGACGCGGATGCGGCTGGGCACCTCGGTGCTGCAACTCTCGGCGCGCACGCCCACCGCCTGCGCGATGGCTGCCCTGACCCTGGACCACCTGTCCGGCGGAAGGCACATCGTCGGTCTGGGCGTATCTGGGCCGCAGGTCGTGGAGGGTTGGTACGGCGCGAAGTTCCCCAAGCCGCTGGCCCGCACCCGCGAGTACATCGACATCATGCGGCAGGTCTGGGCGCGTGAGGCCCCGGTGCGCAGCGACGGCCCGCACTACCCGCTGCCGCTGACCGGTGAGGGCACCACCGGTTTGGGTAAGAACCTCAAGCCCATCACCCATCCGCTGCGCGCGGATATCCCGATCATGCTGGGAGCCGAGGGCCCCAAGAACGTCGCTCTGGCCGCCGAGATCGCCGACGGCTGGCTGCCGATCTTCTACTCGCCGCGCATCGCGGGCATGTACAACGAGTGGCTCGACGAGGGCTTCGCCCGGCCCGGTGCCCGCCGGACCCGGGAGACCTTCGAGATCTGCGCGACGGCGCAGGTGGTCGTCACCGATGACCGTCCGGCCATCATGGAGCTGATGAAGCCGCACCTGGCGCTCTACATGGGCGGCATGGGCGCCGAGGACACCAACTTCCACGCCGATGTCTATCGCAGGATGGGTTACGCGGAAGTGGTCGACGATGTCACCAAACTGTTCCGCAGCGACCGCAAGGACGAAGCGGCCAAGATCATCCCGGACGAACTCGTCGACGACTCGGCCATCGTGGGCAACCTGGACTACGTCAAGGAGCAGATCACGGCGTGGGAGGCCGCGGGCGTGACGATGATGGTCGTCGGCGCGCGCTCGGTGCAGCAGATCAAGGATCTGGCCGCACTGGTGTAGCGCCATGAGTAGACACTTCCTTGCGGAGTGTCTACTGCGAGCTCTACATTGGGCGCGTGACCCACGCCACATCCCAGTACGTGATCGCGGGTGAAACCGTGACGATGCCCGTACAGATCCGCCGGGCGACCCAGCACATGGCCATGTTCTCCGTCGACGCCGACGCCGCCCAGCGCATGATCGACTACAGCGGCCTGACCGTGTGCCGGTACCGGCCCGGCCGCGCCGTCGTGGTGCTGATGTTGATGCGCTACATCGATGGCGACCTCGGCCCGTACCTGGAATACGGCACCAATGTCATGGTCAACCCACCCGGTTCGACGGCCACCGGCATCAAGGCGCTCGGCGAGGCCGGCGCCTTCATCCACCACCTGCCGGTCGACGGCGAGTTCACTCGTGCCGCCGGCCGCGAGATCTGGGGTTATCCGAAGGTGCTGGCGGACTTCGTGGTTCGTGAAGGTCACCACTTCTCCTTCGACGCGAGCGTGGACGGACAGTTCGCGGTCGGCATGGATTTCAAGCCGGGACTGCCGATTCCGCCGGCGTTCGCGGGCAAACCGCAGGTGCACCCGACCTATTCACACCTCGACGGTGTCACCCGGCGGACGTCGGGGCAGATGACCACGACCGGTGTGCGCTACCGCCCCGGCGGTGTGCGGGTGCGGTTGGGAGACCATCGGTACGGCCGGGAACTCGCGGCGCTGGGTTTCCCCAAGCGCGCCATGTTCTCCGGCTCCGCGCACAACGTACAGATGACGTTCGCCGATGCCGAGGAGATCGAATGACCGAGGTGCTTGCTCAGGCGACCTCCGATATCAGACCCGATGTCGATCTCGCCGACGGCCGGTTCTACGCCGACGGCACCGCTGCGCGCGCGGCCTATCGGTGGATGCGGGCCCATGAACCGGTGTTCCGCGACCGCAACGGTCAGGCCGCCGCGGCCAGTCACGCCGCCGTGCTGGACGCCGAACGCAACCCGGAACTGTTCTCCAGCGCCGGGGGTATCCGACCCGACCAGCCGGGCATGCCGTACATGATCGACATGGACGACCCCGCACATCTGTTGCGCCGCAAGCTCGTCAACGCAGGGTTCACCCGGAAACGGGTGATGGACAAGCTGGGATCGATCGGTGACCTCTGCGACACCCTGATCGACGCGGTGTGTGAGAAGGGCGAATGCGATTTCGTCCGCGATATCGCCGCCCCGCTGCCGATGGCGGTGATCGGCGACATGCTCGGTGTGCTTCCCCAGGAACGCGACCTGCTGCTCAAGTGGTCCGACGACCTGGTGTGCGGGTTGAGCTCGCACGTCGACGAGGACACCATCACGTTGCTGATGGACACCTTCGCCGCGTACACCGCCTTCACCATGGACGTGATCGCCAAGCGGCGCGCCGAGCCGACCGACGACCTGTTCTCGATCCTGGTGAACTCCGAGGTCGAGGGATCGCGGATGGAAGACGCCGAGATCGTGATGGAGACGCTGCTGATCCTCATCGGCGGTGACGAGACGACGCGGCACACCCTTTCCGGCGGCACCGAACAGATCCTGCGCCACCGGGATCAGTGGGACCAGTTGGTCGCCGATCCCGACAAACTGCCGTCGGCGATCGAGGAGATGCTGCGCTGGACCTCGCCGGTGAAGAACATGTGCCGCACGCTCACCGCGGACACCGAATTTCACGGCACCCGGCTGCGCAAGGACGAGAAGATCATGCTGATGTTCGAGTCCGCGAACTTCGACGAGGAGATCTTCGGTGACCCGGAGAACTTCCGGATCGACCGCAACCCGAACAACCACGTGGCGTTCGGTTTCGGCACGCACTTCTGCCTGGGCAACCAGCTGGCGCGGCTGGAGCTGAAGATCATGCTCACCAAGATCTTGCAGCGGCTGCCCGACCTTCGGCTGGCCGACGAGAACACGCTCGGGCTGCGGCCGGCCAACTTCGTGAGCGGACTGGAATCCATGCCGGTGGTGTTCACCCCGACAGCACGGGTGCTCGGCTGAGCTTTCGCGACGCGGCTTCTCATCGCTGCGCACTGTCGTAGGTTTGACGCGATGCGCATTGCGGTGGTTGAAGACGACGACGGCGTCGGGGAGGCGCTGGTCGACGCCCTGGCACAGGTCGGGCACGCACCGGTGCGGATGCGACGCGGCTCGGATCTGTTGCTCGGCCACCGCGAGGTCGATCTGGTGCTGCTCGACCTCGGGCTACCCGACGACGACGGGATGACGATCCTGCGCCGGTTACGCGGAGTGAGCCAGATGCCGGTGGTGGTGTTGACCGCCCGCGACGACGAACGCTCCGTGGTGCGCGCACTGCGCGCCGGCGCCGACGACTACGTGGTCAAGCCGGCACGGCTGGGGGAGCTGCGGGCCCGTATCGAGGTCGCCGCGCGGCGGCGGGTGGGCCCGGCGCCGAAGGCCGATTCCGATATCGTCGAAACCGGGGACCTCGTGGTAGACCTGGGTGCCCGGCGCGTCGAGGTCGCCGGCGCCGAAATCACGCTCGCTCCCAAAGAATTCGAGATACTGGCGCATCTGGTGGCCCGTCGCGGCGAAGCCGTCAGCCGCCAGGAGCTGATGGATGCGATATGGGGTGACGCCTACGTGGCCATCTCGCGCAGCCTCGACGTGCACATGACCTCGCTGCGCGCCAAGCTGGGCAGGCCGGAGGCGATCGCGACGATCCGCGGGTACGGCTACCGCTGGGGTTCGTGAGATGTGGCGGCGGGTGCTGCTCGTCCTGGTCGTCTACTCGGCCGTCGTGGTCATCGGGCTTGCGGTGCCGTTGGCGATGACGTTGGGCCGCGAACGGATCCAGCGGTTCGGCGAGAACCGGTTGGCGGCGGTGTCCTACTTTGCCGATCTCGCTGCGCGTGAGGGTGTTTCGCCCGACCAGGAACTGCAACAGGCCATCGATCGCTACCACGATCTCTACGGTGAGCCGGTGGTGGTCGTCGGCAGGGATGGAACACCACGCGCCAGCGCGGGCGTGGACGTGATGTCCGGGGAGATCGCCGAGGCCGTCTCGGAGGCACTGCGTAACCAGCGCAGCCGCGTGCCCGACATCGTCACGCCATGGTCTCCGCCGCAGGTGCTCGTCGCCGTCCCCGTTGGCACCGGAACCCAGGTCGACGGCGCGGTGCTGGTGGCTGCCTCGACCGCCGCCGCCCGCGCCGACATCACCCGGGCATGGGCCGTGATCACCGTGGGGGCGATCGCCCTGTTGACACTGGCTTCGGTGATCGCGGTCGCGTTGTCGCGCTGGACGGTGCGGCCACTCACCGAGCTGGCCGACCGGGCGGCCTCGCTGCGCAGACGCGTACGGGACCGGGTGCCACCGGATCCGGTCGCCGGCGAGGCACCGATGCCCGGTCACTACGCCGGCCCGCACGAGGTGCGCCGGCTGGCGGCCGCCTTCGATGCGATGGCCCGCGATGTCGACGCCGCCGACGATGCACAGCGCAGGCTCGTCGCCGACTCCGCGCACGCCCTGCGTAATCCGTTGGCGGCGTTGAGTATGCGCCTGGACACCCTGGGCATGGCGTTGCCCGAATCGTCGGCGGACGCCCATCGCAAGGCGACGTTGGAAGTCGATCGGCTGACCGGCATCGTCAACGACCTGCTGGCGCTGGCGGCCGCCGAGAGTCGCTCGGCGACCGACCGACAACCGGCCGCCGTCGACGTCGGTGCCGTCGTCGACGAGCGGGTCGAGTTCTGGGCCGCGGCGTTGGCCGATGCCGGTGTGCGGATCACCGTCGACGCGCTCTCCGGAGTCCGGGCGGGCTTGCCGGAGCGCGACCTGCTCCAGATCCTGGACATCCTGTTGAGCAATATCGCCAAGTACGCGGGATCGGGTGCTCACGGCGTGATCACCGTCGACCGCCGCGGCGCCGAGGTCATCCTGCGCGTGCAGGATGACGGCCGCGGCGTGCCCGCCTCGCAGCTGTCCCGGGTGGCGACCCGCTTCTTTCGGGCCACCAACACCGTCGGTCAGGGCTCCGGTCTGGGCTTGGCCATCGCCCGCGCCCTCGTCGAGCGTGCCGGCGGATCCGTCGCCGTGGACGCGGTCCGCCCGGGTGGGCTGTGCGTGACAGTGCGCCTTCCCGGCGCCGAGGCAGGCACGGATTCGTCCTAAGGGAGTGTTAGGACTTCGCGCTGCGGGTTCCGCAACCGTTGTGACAGCCCCCACAGTGGGTAGGCGACAACGACGTCGGTGCCTGCGCATTCGTGCGGGGCGTCGCGGACCAGGAGGACAGCCATGACCAGTTCGGCCACCCGAGAACCCGTCGATGGGGCCGGATCGCCGGTGTCCGCATCCCCGCGGGCAGCCACCCGCCGAGCGATCTTCAACACCTTGCGGGGCTCGTCGGGCAACCTCGTCGAGTGGTACGACGTGTACGTCTACACGGTGTTCGCGTCCTACTTCGAGAACCAGTTCTTCGACTCGGCGGACAAGAACTCGACGCTCTACGTCTACGCGATCTTCGCGGTGTCCTTCGTGATGCGCCCGGTGGGCTCGTGGTTCTTCGGCCGGTTCGCCGACCGGCGCGGCCGCCGGGCTGCGCTGACGTTCAGCGTGTCGCTGATGGCCGCATGTTCGCTGGTGATCGCGCTGTCCCCGGGCCGGGAGAGCATCGGGGTGTGGGCCGCGGTCGTCCTGGTGCTGTGCCGGTTGGTCCAGGGCTTTGCCACCGGCGGCGAGTACGGGACCTCGGCGACCTACATGTCCGAGGCGGCAACCCGGGAACGACGCGGTTTCTTCTCGTCCTTCCAGTACGTCACGCTGGTCGGCGGTCACGTGCTCGCCCAGCTCACCCTGTTGGTGATGCAGGTATTCCTGGACCGGCAGCAGATCGAGGAATTCGGTTGGCGTATCGCCTTCTTCATCGGCGGGGTGGCCGCCGTGGTCGTGTTCTGGCTGCGACGCAGCATGGACGAGTCGCTGACCCCGGAACAACTCGATGCGGTGCGTCGAGGCGAGGACCACGGGTCGGGGTCCATCCGTACGTTGGTGACCGAACACTGGCGGGCGCTGCTGGTGTGCTTCCTGGTGACCATCGGCGGCACCATCGCGTTCTACACCTACAGCGTCAACGCACCGGCGATCGTCAAGTCCACCTTCGAGGACCAGGGCATGACGGCCACCTGGGTCAACCTGATCGGCCTGACGTTCCTCATGGTGATCCAGCCGATCGGCGGGTTGATCAGCGACAAGGTGGGCCGCAAGCCGCTGCTGGTGTTCTTCGGCGCCAGCGCGCTGGTCTACACCTACGTGCTGATCACCTACCTGCCCAAAGCCACCTCGGCGGTGACGGCGTTGACCCTGGTCTGTGTCGGCTACGTCATCTTGACCGGCTACACCTCGATCAACGCCATCGTCAAGGCAGAACTCTTCCCCTCCCACATCCGGGCCCTCGGCGTGGGATTGGGCTACGCCCTTGCCAACTCGGCGTTCGGTGGCACGGCGCCGCTGATCTACCAGGCGGCCAAGGGCGGCGGCCATGTCGGCTGGTTCATCGGGTATGTCACGGTGGTGATCGCGGTGTCGCTGGCGGTATACGTGTTCGTGTTGACGAACAAGGCCGAAACTCCGCTGGACCGCGAACAGGGTCGAGCCTTCGTGTGACGCCCTACGCTGGCTGATCATGTCGAGTGTGTCGTCGGGGCTCCCGGTGCTGGACCGCAGGTCCGCGCTGCGGGGCCTCGCGGCGTTGTCGGCGGTCCTGGCCGTCTCCTCGTGCGGCACCGGCGAACGGCCCCCGGTGCGGCTGGCCGCAGGTGAGCCGGGCGGATTCTTCTGGGAGTTCGCCGGTCTGCTCGCCGCGGCGGCCGACCGGGCCGGCACCGCGCGGCTGGTGCCGCTGCGCACCGGTGGTTCGGCCGAGAACCTTGAGTTGCTGGGCGCGGGCGGCGCCGATCTCGCGATGAGCCTCAGCGACACCGCACAGGACAGCCCGGGGGCCGGACAGCTCAGGGCCCTCGGCCGGGTGTACGAGAACTATTTCCAGGTGGCGGTGCGTGATACCGCCGCCATCGTGGCGGTGGCGGATCTGGCCGGCCGCACCGTGAGCATCGGCGCGCCGGGTTCGGGTGCGGCCGCCCTCTCCGAACGGGTGCTCGCGACCGCGGGCCTGGCCGCGCCCGATGCTGTCCGCCGGGTGCGGCAATCCATGCGCGGCGCCGCCGCCGGCCTGGCCGACGGCTCGGTGGACGCGGTCATGTGGGCCGGCGGGCTGCCCACCCCGGCCTTCGCCGACGCTGCCGGCGAGATCCGGCTGCTCGACCTGACGGACGCGGTGACGATGCTGCGGGCTGACCACGGCATGGCCTACGAGCCGGTGCCGGTCCCGGCCGACGTGTACGGTCGCCACCCTGCGGTGACCACCGTCGGGGTGGCCAACCTTCTGCTGGCCCGCGGTGACGTGGCCGACGGCGTGGCCGCCGCGATGGTGGACCTGCTGCTGGACGACTCGTCCGCGCTGGTGCCCGCGCAGGCCATCGGCAGCCAGTTCCTGGATGCCCAGTCGCTGATCCAGACCGGACCGGTCGCGCTGCATCCCGGCGCGGCCGCCGAGTATCGGCGCCGGCACGGCTGACCTCAATGCCTATTTCATCTGGAAGTTGGGCGCGCGCTTCTCCTTGAAGGCCAGCGGGCCTTCCTTGGCGTCCTGCGACAGGAACACCGGGATGCCGTTGGCGGTGTCGGGCTTGAACGCGTCGAGCTCGTGCATGCCCTCGGTCTCCCGGATGGTCTTCAGGATGGCCTGCACGGCCAGCGGGCCGTTGTTGTTGATCACCTCGGCGATCTCCAGCGCCTTCTCCAGCGCCGTGCCGTCCGGGACGACATGCCCGATCAGCCCGTAGTCCAATGCCTGCTGTGCGGTGATGTGTCGACCGGTCAACAGCATCTCGCACGCGATGGTGTACGGAATCTGGCGCACCAGGCGCACCGCCGAGCCGCCCATCGGGTACAGGCTCCATTTGGCCTCCGAGATACCGAACTTCGCGCTCTCACCGGCCACCCGGATGTCGGTGCCCTGCAGGATCTCGGTGCCGCCCGCGATCGCGGGACCCTCGACCGCGGCGATCAGCGGCTTGGTCAGACGACGCCCCTTCAGCAGACCGTCGATCCGTGACGGGTCGTAGCTGCCGTCCTTGAACGAGTCGCCCGGCGGCTTCTTGGTGGCGCCCTTGAGGTCCATTCCCGCGCAGAAGTACCCGCCGGCGCCGGTCAGGATGCAGGTCCGGATCTCGGGATCGCTGTCGACCCGGTCCCAGGCCTCGACCATTATCGAGAGCATCTCGCCGGAAAGCGCGTTGCGCGCCTCGGGTCGGTTGAGCGTCACGATGAGCGTGTGTCCGCGCTGCTCGATGAGGGCGTCGGGCCCCTTTTCGGTCTCGCTCACGACAGTCCGCCTCTCTGTGTTCCGACCCCAGACTTGTCACGAAATGTAACACGTTCTAGTTTAGGTGCCATGGCCCTGAACATCGCCGATCTTGCCGAGCATGCCATCGACGCCGTGCCCGACCGCGTCGCCCTCATTTGTGGCGACGAGCAGCTGACCTACGGCCAGCTCGAGGAGAGGGCCAATCGCCTGGCCCACTACCTCATGGATCAGGGCGTGCGCAAGGACGACAAGGTCGGCCTGTACTGCCGGAACCGGATCGAGATCGTGATCGGCATGCTCGGCATCGTCAAGGCCGGCGCCATCCTGGTCAACGTCAACTTCCGCTATGTCGAGGGTGAGCTGAAGTACCTCTTCGACAACTCCGACATGGTCGCGCTGATCCACGAGCGCCGCTACGCCGACCGGGTGGCCAATGTGCTGCCCGAGACTCCCAACGTCAAGACCGTGCTGGTCGTCGAGGACGGCTCCGATGACGATTTCGCGCGCTACGGCGGGGTGCCGTTCGAGGATGCGCTGGCGCTGGGTTCCCCGGAGCGCGATTTCGGCCCGCGCAGCGAAGACGATATCTACCTGCTCTACACCGGCGGCACCACCGGATTTCCGAAGGGCGTGATGTGGCGCCACGAGGACATCTACCGGGTGTTGTTCGGGGGCACCGATTTCGCGACCGGTGAGCCCATCGCCGACGAGTACGACCTGTCCAAACAGGCCAAGGAAAATGCGCCGATGGTCCGGCTGCCGATCCCGCCGATGATCCACGGCGCCACCCAGTCGGCCACCTGGATGGCACTGTTCTCCGGTCAGACCGTGGTGCTGACACCGGAATTCGACGCCGACCAGGTGTGGCGGCTGATCCACGACCACAAGGTCAACCTGCTCTTCTTCACCGGCGACGCGATGGCCCGCCCACTGCTGGACGCGCTGCTGGCGCACCAGGACGAGGGGAACACCTACGACCTGTCGAGTCTGTTCCTGCTGGCCAGCACCGCGGCACTGTTCTCCACCAGCCTCAAGGAGAAGTTCCTCGAACTGCTGCCCAATCGCGTGATCACCGACTCGATCGGCTCCTCGGAGACCGGGTTCGGCGGCACCAGCATCGTGGCCAAGGGGCAGAGCCACACCGGCGGTCCCCGGGTGACCATCGACAAGAACACCAAGGTGCTCGACGAGGACGGCAACGAGGTCGTCCCGGGCTCCGGTGTGCGCGGCATCATCGCCAAGTGCGGGCATATCCCGGTCGGCTACTTCAAGGACGAGAAGAAAACGGCAGAGACGTTCCGCACGTACAACGGTGTGCGGTACGCGATTCCGGGTGACTACGCCGAGGTCGAGGCCGACGGCAGCGTGACCATGCTGGGCCGCGGTTCGGTGTCGATCAACTCCGGCGGCGAGAAGATCTACCCCGAAGAGGTGGAGGCCGCACTCAAGGGCCACCCCGACGTGTTCGACGCACTGGTCGTCGGCGTGCCCGACGAGCGCTTCGGCCAGCACGTCGCGGCGGTGGTGCAGGCCCGCGAGGGCACTCGCCCGACGCTGGCCGAACTGGACGCCCACGTCCGCACCGAGATCGCGGGATACAAGGTGCCGCGCAGCCTGTGGCTGGTCGACGAGGTCAAGCGCTCGCCCGCGGGCAAGCCCGACTACCGCTGGGCCAAGGACACCACCGAGGAACGTGCCGCCGATGACGTGCACGCCAAGCACGCAGGAGCCTCATCATGAAAACCGAACTGTGCGAACGCTTCGGGATCGAATACCCGATCTTTGTCTTCACCCCGTCGGAAAAGGTGGCCGCCGCGGTCAGCAAGGCCGGCGGTCTGGGCGTGCTGGGGTGTGTGCGATTCAACGATGCCGACGACCTGGAAAACGTCCTGCAGTGGATGGACAACAACACCGACGGTAAGCCCTACGGTGTCGACATCGTGATGCCCGCCAAGGTGCCTACCGAGGGCACCAGCGTCGACATCAACAAGTTGATCCCGCAGGACCACCGCGATTTCGTCGCCAAGACCCTCGCCGACCTCGGAGTGCCGCCGCTGCCCGAGGATGAGGCGAAGTCCGAAGGCGTGCTGGGCTGGCTGCACTCGGTGGCCCGTAGCCACGTCGAGGTCGCGCTCAAGCATCCCATCAAGCTGATCGCCAACGCACTGGGCTCACCGCCCAAGGACGTCATCGACCAGGCGCACGCCGCCGGTGTGCCGGTGGCGGCCCTGGCCGGTAGCGCCAAACATGCGCTGCGCCATGCCGAGAACGGTGTCGACATCGTGGTCGCGCAGGGACACGAGGCCGGCGGGCACACCGGGGAGATCGGTTCGGTGGTGCTCTGGCCCGAGATCGTCGACGCCCTCGACGGCAAGACACCGGTGCTGGCCGCCGGCGGTATCGGCACCGGGCGCCAGGTGGCCGCCGCGCTCGCTTTGGGCGCGCAGGGTGTGTGGATGGGCTCGGCGTTCCTGACCTCGGCCGAATACGATCTCGGGGTGCGGCAGGCCTCCGGCGTGTCGACCATCCAGCAGGCGATGCTCGATGCGACATCCGCGGATACCGTGCGGCGCAAGATCTACACCGGCAAGCCCGCCCGCCTGCTCAAGAGCCGCTGGACCGACGCCTGGGATGCCGACGGTGCGCCCGATCCGCTGCCGATGCCGCTGCAGAACATCCTGGTCAGCGAGGCCCACCAACGGATGAACGAGTCCAGCGACCCGACCGCCGTCGCCATGCCGGTCGGTCAGATCGTGGGCCGGATGAACGAGATCCGCCCGGTGGCCGACATCATCGCCGAACTGGTGAGCGGGTTCGAAGAGGCGACCACGCGTCTCGACGGGATCGCCGGCCGCTAACGGCCGGGCAGTTTCTGTACGAGCTGAATCATCGAGGGCAACGCCTTCTGCCACAGCGTCTGCGGAATCCCCAGCGGGGCATCGAGATTGATGACCCGGGCGGTGGAGACCGTCTGTGATTCGGTGTACTTGAGGATGCCGTCCGCGCCGTGCCGGCGGCCGATGCCGGAGGCCTTCATGCCGCCCATCGGGGCGGCGGTGCTGCCGAAGGCCAACGCGTAGCCCTCGTCCACATTGACCGTGCCGGCCTGCAGCCGCGCGGCGATGGCCTCACCCTCGGCCTTGCTGGCGGCCCAGACGCTGGCGTTGAGCCCGTACTCGGTGTCGTTGGCCCGTGCGATGGCCTCCTCGACATCGGCCACCGGGTAGATGGACACCAGCGGGCCGAACGTCTCGTTGCGGCCGCATTCCATCTCGTCGGTGACATCGGTCAGTACCGTCGGTTCGTAGAACAGCGGACCGATGTCGGGGCGCCCATGGCCGCCGGCAATGACCTTGGCGCCCTTCACCTTCGCGTCATCGACGTGGTTCGAGATGGTCTTCACCTGGTCCTCGGACATCAGACTGCCCATGTCCGCGGTGAAGTCATAGGCGGTGGACAGGCGCATCTTGGCCACCCGGTCGCCGAACTTGGCGGTGAATTCGTCGGCAACCTCCCGTTCGACGTAGATGCGTTCGATCGAGATGCACAGCTGCCCGGCGTTGGAGAAGCAGGCCCGGGTCGCGGCCTTGGCGGCGGTGTCGATATTGGCGCCCTTGGTCACGATCATCGGGTTCTTGCCGCCCAATTCGGCGGAGAAACCGATCAGGCGGCTACCGCACTGGGTGGCAAGGGCGCGCCCGGTGGCGGTGGAACCGGTGAACATCAGATAGTCGCAGTGCTCGACGATCGCGGTGCCGACCACCGATCCCGGCCCGGGCACCACCGCGAAGACCTCGCGCGGGACACCTGCGGCGTAGAGCAATTCGGCGTTGGCCAGCGTGCAGTACGGGGTTTGGCTGTCCGGCTTGACCACGACCGCGTTGCCTGCCAGCAGGGCTGGGATGGAATCGGAGATGGACAGTGCCATCGGATAATTCCAGGGTGAGATGACACCGATGACGCCTTTGGGCTGGTGATTGACAACCGTCTTGACCAGACCGGGCAGGAGTCCCTGAACGCGTTTGGGGGAGAGCAGCCGATTCGCCTCACGCGCGTAGTACCGCGCATTGAGCATCATGTCGAGGATCTCTTCCTGCGCCGCGGCGCGGGCCTTGCCGGTCTCGGCCTGGGCCACGTCCATCAGGAAATCGCGGTGTGCGATCACCAGGCTGCGGAACCGCTCCATGATGGCGGCGCGTTCGCGGACCGGGCGCGCGGCCCACGCGCGCTGGGCGGCCCGCGCCGCCTCGAAGGCGGCGGTGACGTCCTCGGCGGTGCCGACCGGGATGGTGGTGAGCTCCTTGCCGGTGAAGATCTCGTAGATCTGCCGGGACGGCCGGGCGTCGATGTCCCCGATGGCGCAGAGCGCACGCAGGCGGTCGAAGTCGGCGGTGGACGGAGCGGGCATGGCAACTCTCCTACTGGTGAGTAACTTGCTGGTGCCGACAATCTACCTGGTACCGGCGGTCCTACCAAGGCCGGTGCGGTTGAATCGGAGCCATGACCGGACGGCCACGGGACACCTCGATCGACGACCGGGTGCTGGCTGTGACACGGGAGCTGCTGGTCGAGGTGGGGTGGGACGACCTCAGCGTGCGGTTGGTGGCCAGCCGTGCCGGAGTGGGACGCTCGAGCCTGAATCGGCGCTGGTCCTCGAAGGCCGAACTGGTACTGCATGCGATTCTCGGTGAGACGCCGGACATGTCGCCGTTCGCCGGCACCGACCTCGCCGGCTGGATCGACTGGGTGGTGCGTGGCAGCCATCTGCTCTTCGGGCGCCCCGATGTCAGGGAGGCGGTGCCCGGCCTGCTGCTGGCGCTGCGGGAGAACGACCAGATGCGCTCGGCGCTGTGGGCCGGCTTCAGCGGTCCGGCGATCGAGCTGTTCGCCGCTCAGGGTTACGGCACCGAGGTGGACGCGCGGGCGGCGCTGGCCATGGCGGCGGGAGCGGCCCTCTTCGTCACCACGGTGGCCGCCGACGACGATGCGCCGGTGCTGCAGGACCGGTTGGTCACGTTGCTGTGTGCGGGCCTGGGAACTTCACCGCCGCAATGACGCGATGATCGCCGCTTGGGGGCTGCGCCAGCTGCTCAGCCCCAGGTCGGTGAGCGTGCGCGCGTCATCGGTGGGGGTGGCCGCGGTCAGCAGCATTGCCGCCTCGTAGCTGAGGCCGTCGCCCAGCGGCGCCACCCGGCCGCAGATATCCGCCATCCGGCCGATTGACCGGAACACCCTGGGGGACAGCGGTATCCGTCGAATGTGCCGGCCCGATCCCCGCTCCAGTGCGTCGACCATCGCCTCGAAGCTCACCATGACGCCACCACACACATAGCGTCTGGGCCCATATCCGGGCCGCATCAGCGCGGTGTGTACGTCGGCGATATCGCGGACGTCGACCATCTGCATGCCGCCGGGCATGCGCGGTGCCACTCCGGCTCGTACCATCGGTCCCCATCCGCGTTCGGTCACGCCGGCGGCGGTCCAGAACGCGGGGCCGACCACGGCGGACGGGTAGGTGACCACGACCGGTGCGCCCCGGCTCTGCAGGCGCCGCGCGGCCCGGTCCGCGTAGGCCTTGGTCTGGGCGTACGGGCTGCGCCCGGGCGCCGGGGGAGTGTCGGCCGTGATCACGCCTGTCGGCGAGGGGAACAGGGCGCTGTAACTGCTCACCGAGACGATCGGATCCAGCCCGGCCTCGGCGGCCGATGTCAGCACCGCTTCGGTGGCGTGGGCGTTGATCTCCCACATCAGTGCCGCGCGCCGGCGGTCGGTGCCGACCACGCCGGCGGCGTGGATGACGGCATCGCAGCCTTTCAGCAGTCGGGAGACGGTGTCGGCCGCCCGGATGTCCCCGTCGAGGACCTCCACCTCGCCGAGTGCGGTCAGGTGTGCGATCACTGCGTCGCCGGCGCAGCCCGGCGCGACGAGCAGCCGGATCCGGTGCCCGGCGCGCAGCAGGCGGCGGACGGTATGGGCGCCCAGATAACCGGTGCCCCCGGTGACGGCAATGTGCATCCGACCTCTCCCTGCTATATTTCGATGCCAATGGTATCGAAATCATTCGCGCCGGGCGCGCTGGGCCCCCTGACGCTGAAGAACAGGTTCATCAAGGCCGCGACATTCGAAGGTGTGATGGTTCATGGGGAGGTCAGCGATGCGCTGATCGACTTCCACGCCGATGTCGCGCGCGGGGGCGCGGCGATGACCACCGTTGCCTACCTAGCGATCTCACCCGGCGGTCGGGTGCATCGCGACACCGTTGTGCTCAATGCCGATTCGGTACCCGGTCTGCGTCGGCTGACCGATGTGGTGCACGCCGAGGGCACGCTGGCCTGCGCCCAGATCGGGCACGCCGGACTGGTCGCCAACACGCTGTCCAATCGCACCCCGTCGCTGGCGCCGAGCAGCCGGTTCAGCGCCCCGGCGATGGGCCGGGTCAAGGCCGCCACCGCCATCCAACTCGAGACCGTGGTCGACGAGTTCGGCGCGGCCGCCCACTATGCGGTCGAGGCCGGTTTCGACGCCATCGAGATCCACATGGGGCACGGGTATCTCATCAGTTCGTTCTTCAGCCCTAATCTGAACCGCCGCGATGACAGCTTCGGTGGGGACACCGTGCGGCGCGCGGAACTGGCCCGCCGGGTGGCCGAACGGGTGCGGGCCACCGTCGGTGGATCCGTCGCGGTGACCGCCAAGTTCAACATGGACGACGGTGTGCGCGGCGGCTTCTGGCTGCCTGACAGCCTCGCCACGGCTCGGCTGCTGCAGGGCGACGGACACCTCGACGCGCTGCAACTCACCGGGGGCAGTTCACTGCTCAATCCGATGTACTACTTCCGCGGCCCCGTGCCGATGCCGGAATTCATCGCCTCCCAACCGGCCCCCGTCGGGTGGGGGCTACGGGTCATCGGTCGGCGGCTGTTCCGGGAGTACCCGTTCGAGGAGGCCTTCTTCCTGCCGTCGGCCCGGCAGTTCCGCGAGGCGCTGGACATGCCGCTGATCCTGCTGGGCGGTATCAATGAACTGGACACCGTGCACGGTGCGCTGGCCGAGGGGTTCGAGTTCGTCGCGATGGCCCGCGCGCTACTGCGGGATCCCGTTCTGATCAACCGGTTCCGGGACGAGACCGCGACCGCGGGCCTGTGCGTGCACTGTATGAAGTGCATGCCGACGGTATACACCGGAACCCGGTGCGTCATCAGGACATAATGCCGGAATGCAAGAACGGATCGTCCTGGTGCGGTGGAGCCCGGCGCTGGCCGCGGGCATGCTCGCGGCCAGCGCCGCGTTCTGGGTGGTCCCACTGGGGTACCTGCTGACCGGGTCCTACCGGGGTGCCGACCTGGCGCTGCGCTGGCTTGGGGTGGCCGTGCTGGCGGTGCCGTTCCTCTGGGTGGCTTGGCGGGTTCCGAAGACGTTACGGGGCATGGGGCTGGCGGTGGACGCCATCGGCATCCACCCGTTCGACGGCGCCACCGTCGACACCATTGCATGGCATGAGATCGCCGCCGTCGGATTCGGCTCGTACGCGCGGACATATCGCGGTCTGCAGACCAAGACGATGTCAGGACTGGAGATCTACCTGACCGACGCCACCCTCGCTGCCGGGCATCCGCGGCTGCGCGGTGACTGGCATGAGCTACCCGCGCCCGCGCCCGGGTTGTCGGCGGGCTGCTACCGCTTCACCGTGTCGCCATACGGCGATGCCGGCGCCCGCGTGCAAGCCGCGGTGCGCCGACATCACCCCCAACGGTGGCTCGGACCGTTTCTGCACGACGGGTCTACGGCGTGATGACCGTCTCCGAATCGATGACATCGGTTGCCGCGCTGACGATATCGGCTTGATCCTCGATGCCGTCCGCATTGAGCTGCAGCACATAGAGTCCGTCGGCTCCCGGGATGACGACCGTCTTCTGTGCCACGATCTTGGTCACGCCGTCTTGGACCCAGGTGCCGCCGAGCTGAAATGCCGGGTACTCACCGAGGGTGCTGACCGCGCCGTCGTTCCAGCCCTCGTAGTCCGGCAGGTTCTGCAGCTCACCGCCGGCCAGGTCGATGATCCGTTGCGGGTCGACATTGCCGGTCAGCTTGGACACCAGCGCGACGATGCTCGGGGTGTATTCGGCGGCCTCGGGGCCGGTGTAGACGATGGCGCCGTAGGCCCATTCGGGGGTGTCGGCACCGGCGTCCTCCCAACCGTCGGGGAACGGCAGGTCGATGGTCGGCGAGCCCGGGTCGCCACGCTTGATCGGTGTCTCCTGGATTCCGTTCTCCTGGATGTAGCTGGCGATCGTCTCGTTCGGGCCCGATCCGTCGGTCACCTCGTCGCGGGGTGCAACTTTCGGTTTCGTTGTCTCCGAGGCAGATTCGCTTGCCGAGGTCTCCGACGACTCGGTGTCGGCGCTGCTCTTGGCGGAGCCCTCGGTGGTCTTGGTGTCAGAGCCGCAGCCCGACAGCATCAAGGCGAACGTGGTGGCTATTGCCGCCACCCCGGCAATGGCAGATGTCTTCATCTTTCGAACTCCTCGTGGTGTGAAAAGTCTTATTCATGGCAAACACTTGCCACGCTCATTCCGACCGAAATCCTAGCCCGCATATCGCCGCTACATGGTAGGTAGAAGTACTCAAAAATCGCACCCGAATGCGCATCGATTGCGACAGCAAATTCTCCTACGGGGTCGTGCCGGGCCCGAGAACGTACCGGCCGGACTCCGGGTGCCGATACCAGCCGCCCGCGGCATGTGTCCCTCCGTCCACGTGGATGGTCTGTCCGGTCACATAACTGGACAGTTCGGAGGCCAGGAACACCGCCGCACCCGCCATCTCGTCGACGTGGCCGCCGCGGCCCAGCGGGACCATCTGACCCGCCTCCTGCAATCGGTGCGGCGCGGACATCGCCGCCAGCCCTTCGGTCAGCGTGAGATCCGGTGCCAGGCCGTTGACCCGGATACCGTGTTCGGCCAACTCCAGTGCAGCGGTCTTCGTGTAGTTGATGACACCGGCCTTGGCCGCGGCGTAGGCCGCGTAACCCGGTGCAGCACGGACACCTTCGATCGACGTCACATTGATGATGCTGCCCCCGTGGCCGGCCTCGGCCATGACCCGGGCGACTCGTTGCGTGCACAGCAGCACGTGCCGCAGATTGGCCCGGTACAACGCGTCCCAGCCGTTCTCCGAGGTCTCCAGCAAGGGCGACCCGAAGGTCCCGCCGGCGTTGTTGACCAGGATGTGCACCGGTCCGAACTGCTCGACGGTGCGCGCCAGCGCCGCGTCCACGGCCGCGGAATCCCGGACATCGGTCACCAGTCCGAGCCCACCAGTCTCCGCGGCCGAAGCGGCACAGGTGGTCTCGTCGCGTTCCCAGATCGCCACCTGTGCCCCGAAAGCAGCCAGGCCGGCGGCGATACCCCGGCCGATGCCGGCGCCGCCACCGGTGACGATCGCGACCCGTCCTTGAAGTGATACTGCGGATGGGGTGATCGGCATGCCCGGACCATATCCCGCTCAACGTGAAGACGATGGCGGGTGAACGCCAAACTATCGCGATCTAGTTCACGTTCGCTCCGATCGGATACACCGGATCGGCGCAGTCGGTTGCCTGCGCGGACAGTTCGCGTTTGAGCACCTTGAAGGTCTCGGTGCGGGGCAGTTCGGTGGCCACCCGGACGAACGACGGCCACTGCTTCGGACCGAGATCGGGCTGCTCGTCCAGGAAGCCGCGGAACGCCTCGGCGTCGAAGGTCGCTCCGCGCGCGAGCACCACGGCGGCCATCACCCGGTCACCGACCGCCGGGTCCGGGATCGGGTACACGGCGACCTCGACGATGTCGATATGCCGCAACAGGATCCGCTCGATGGGGGCGGTGCCCAGGTTCTCGCCGTCCACCCGCATCCAATCGCCGAGGCGTCCGGCGAAGTAGATGTAGCCGGCTTCGTCGCGGTAGGCCAGGTCCCCGGTGTGATAGATACCGTCGGCCATCCGGTCGGCCTCGGCGTCGGGGGCGTTGTAGTAGCCACGAAACCAGCCGGCACCGGTCGGGTTCACCAACTCGCCGACCACGCCGGGAGCGCACGGCTGCCCGGTCTCGACGTCGAGGATCGCCACCTCGTCGGTCAGCGGTCCCAGCGAACCGTCCGGGGTGTCGGGGGTGCGCGCGATCGCCACCCCGCCCTCGGTGGAACCGAATCCGTCGACCACCCGGACGCCGAAACGGGCGGCGAAACGGGGCAGATCGCGGGGTGCCCCCTCGTTGCCGTACAGGAACTTCAGCGGATTGTCGGCATCGTCGGGATGTTCGGGGGTGGCCAGGATGTAGGACAGCGGCTTGCCGACATAGTTGGCGTAGGTGGCGCCGTAACGGCGTACGTCCGGAATGAACTGTGATGCGGAGAATTTGCGGCGCAGCGCAATCGAGGCTCCGGCGGCCACCGCCACCGACCAGCCGGCCATGATCGCGTTGGAGTGGAACAACGGCATGGACAGATAGCAGGTGTCCTCGGGCCCCAGCCCGAACCGTTCGGCCAGCATCCGTCCGGGGAAGGCGACCTTGTCATGGGTCACCCGCACCGCCTTGGGCTCACCGCTGGTCCCGGAGGTGAAGATCAGCATGAACAGGTCATCACCGGCAAGGTCGGCGAAAGCCACCGGTTCGCCGGCGTACCCGGCGAGCTCGGCTGCCCACGAGGGAGATTCGACGTCGATGAAGTCGACCCCGGCCGGCACCACGCTCGGATCGTCGGTGAGGACCAGCTGGCAGTCGGCCCGGGCGATATCGGAGGCCAGCGCCGCACCGCGACGGGTCGGATTCAGCCCCACCGGGACCAGGCCCCGCAGGCCGGCCGCCACCAACAGCGTCGAGAAGAACGAGGTGTTGCCGAGCAGTGCGCCGATATGCGGGGGCCGGGAAGGGTCCAGCCGGGCGCCCAGAGCCGCCGCCAGCTGGGCGCCGGAGGCGATGTGATCTCGCCAGCTGCTGAACGAATCACCTTCGTAGACACCACGATCAGTGACGTCGATCAGTGGCGCCAGCAGTTCGGTGACGGTGGGACCGAGGGTTCCGGTCACCGGCTAGACGGGGGTGTCGGCCAGCTCACGGCCGATCCGCAGCAGCTGGCCGGTCGCCCCGCCGACCGCGAACTCGGTCTGCTTGGCGGCCAGGAAGTACCGGTGAATGGGGTGATCCATGTCGATCCCGACCCCACCGTGCACGTGCACGGCGGTGTGGGCGACGCGGTGGCCGGCATCGGCCGCCCAGAACGCGGCGCCGGCCACGTCGATATCGGCGGGCAGGTCCTCGGACAGCCGCCAGGCCGCCTGGGTGAGCGTCGAGCGCAGTGCCTTGACGTCGATATAGCCGTCGGCCAGCCGTGCCGACACCGCCTGGAAGCTGCCGATCGGACGATCGAACTGCTCACGTTCGCGGGCGTACACCGCGGTGAGTTCCAGGGCGCGTTCCAGCACACCCAGCTGGAACGCGCTGCGGCCCAGTGCTGCCCGGACCGTGAGCCAGGCGAGCACCTCGCCATCCCCGATGACGCGATCGGCGTCGACGCTCGTGCCGCCGAGCTCGAGGTGGCCGACCGCGCCGTGGCCGGTGGTGTCCAGCGTGCTCAGCGTGACGGCGGGATCATCGGCGGTGACCAGGAAGACCTTGGTACCCGCCTCGGTCTCGGCGGGAACCAGGTAGGCATCGGCCACCGGGCCGTAGGCCACCTGGGTCCGTGACCCGGTCAGCCGGAACCCGGCACCCTCAGGGCCTTCCACGGATGCAGCCTGAACCGGGCCCTGGCCCATCTCGCCGTCCAGCGCCACCGTGACGATCTTGCTGCCGTTGACGGCGGGCACCGCCCACTGCTGCTGCAGCGCTTCGGACGCGAACCGCTCCAGCGCGCCGGCGGCGAGCACGGCCGATTCCAGGTAGGGGACCGCGGCCAGCTGCCGTCCCAGCGCGGTCAGCACGGCCGCCTGCTCCAGTACGCCGAATCCGCCGCCGCCCAGGGATTCCGGTGCCGCGGTGGACAGGATGTCGGCCTCGATCAACTTGGCCCACAGGTCACGGTCGAAGCGCTCGTCGAGACCGTCGAGCACGCGCTGGTGCTCGGGGGTGACCACCGATTCGGTGATGGTGCGCACCAGGCCGCCGAGATCGACGGAGGCTTCGGTAGGGGTGAAGTCCATGTCTGTTCCTTAACGGTTCACTCGGGGCAGGCCGAGTGCGACCATGCCGATGATGTCGCGCTGGATCTCGTTGGTACCGCCGCCGAACGTCAGGATCAGGCAGGAGCGGTGCATGCGCTCGACCCGCCCGCGCAGCAGCGCTCCCGGCGACCCGGTCCGCAGCGTCGCCGAGGTGCCCAGCACCTCCATCAGCAGGCGGTAGGCCTCGGTGGCGAGTTCGGTCCCGAACACCTTGGCCGCGGACGCATCGGCCGGGGACGGCGCATTGTCATCGGAGGCGGATGCGAGTTCCCAGTTGATGAGCTTGAGCACCTCGGCCTTGGCGTGCACCCGGGCCAGGTTGAGCTGGACCCACTCGGAGTCGATCAGCCGCTTACCGTGCACATCCTTGGTGTTCTGCGCCCACTCGCGAACACCGTTGAGGGCCACGAAGATCGGCTGCGCCGACACCAGCGCGACCCGCTCGTGGTTGAGCTGGTTGGTGACCAGCTTCCAGCCGGCGTTCTCCTCGCCGACCAGCGCGCTGGTCGGCACCCGGACATCCTGGTAGTAGGTGGCGCTGGTGTCGACCCCGGACATGGTGTGCACCGGGGTCCAGGAGAAGCCCTCGGCGGTGGTCGGCACGATCAGCATCGAGATGCCGCGGTGCTTCTTGGCTTCCGGGTTGGTGCGCACCGCCAGCCACACGTAATCGGCGTAGGCGATCAGGCTGGTCCACATCTTCTGGCCGTTGATGACGTATTCGTCACCGCTGCGCACGGCGGTGGTGCGCAGCGAGGCAAGGTCGGTGCCCGCGCCCGGCTCGGAGTAGCCGATGGAGAAATGCAACTTGCCGGCCGCGATCTTGGGCAGGAAGAACTGCTTCTGTTCCTCGGTGCCGAAATGCATGATGGTCGGCGCGACCGAGTTGATGGTCAGGAACGGCACCGGCACATTGGCGATCGAGGCCTCGTCGTTGAAGATCAGGCCGTCCATCGGCGGGCGCGCCTGGCCGCCGTACTCCTTGGGCCAGGACAGTGTCAGCCAGCCGTCCTTGCCCATCTGCTCGACCGTTTCGCGGTAGACGTTGCCGCGGCCCATCTCGCCATCGCTGGCTCCCAGCGCCTCGGCCCGCTCCGGCGTCATCAGTTTCTGGAAGTACGACCGCAGTTCGCGGCGCAACTCCTCCTGCTCGGCGGTATAACCGATCCGCATGGGGACGTCCTCACTGTTCGGGGTTCGTTGCCGGTGCACAGGCGGGCACATGGTGGTACCCGTCCATCAGTCTCGTTGTAACACGTTCTAGTCTTGCGGTCCAGGGCGGTATTGTCGGACAACACAGGGACAGCCCGCCCTGACCCGGAGTGCGAGGAGGTTGTCATGCACGTAGAAGTCGATCGTGACCGCTGCGAAGGCAATGCGGTGTGTCTCGGTATCGCCCCCGACCTGTTTGATCTCGATGACGATGACTACGCGGTGGTGAAGGCCCACCCGGTGCCCGCCGACCAGGAGGACCTGGCCGAGCAGTCCATCGCAGAATGCCCACGGGCAGCCCTGATCCGAAAAGACTAAAGAGACTAGAGGTATTCGTACAGTGGCTCCAGACACCGCAACGAACGAAAATCCGATCGACCTGTCCGGCAAGGTCGCCGTCGTCACCGGCGCGGCCGCGGGCCTCGGCCGCGCCGAGGCGATCGGGCTGGCCCGCGCCGGCGCGACCGTCGTGGTCAACGACATGGCCGGCGCACTCGACACCTCGGATGTGCTCGCCGAGATCGAGGCCGCCGGGTCCAAGGGGGTGGCGGTCGCCGGGGATATCAGCGCCCGCAGCACCGCGGACGAACTGGTGGAGACCGCGGATCGGCTGGGGGGCTTGAGCATCGTTGTCAACAACGCCGGTATCACCCGGGACCGCATGCTGTTCAACATGTCCGACGATGACTGGGACGCGGTGATCGCCGTGCATCTGCGTGGTCATTTCCTGCTGACCCGCAATGCCGCGACCTATTGGAAGGCCAAGGCCAAGGAGTCTGCCGATGGTCAGGTGTACGGCCGGATCATCAACACGTCCTCGGAAGCCGGTATCGCAGGGCCGGTCGGGCAGGCCAACTACGGTGCGGCCAAGGCCGGTATCACCGCACTGACGCTGTCGGCGGCCCGTGGCCTGAGCCGGTATGGCGTGCGCGCCAATGCGATCGCGCCCCGCGCGCGGACGGCGATGACCGCAGATGTCTTCGGCGACGCGCCCGAACTCGGCGAGGGTCAGGTCGACGCGCTGTCACCGGAACACGTCGTCACCTTGGTGAGCTACCTGGCATCACCGGCTTCGGACCGGGTGAACGGTCAGTTGTTCATCGTGTACGGCCCGACGGTGACCCTGGTGGCCGCGCCGGTGGCCGCGCAGCGTTTCGACGCGCGCGGTGACGCCTGGGACCCGGCTGCGCTCAGCGCGACGCTGGGGGACTTCTTTGCTGAGAGGGATCCGGAAATAGGATTCTCCGCGACTGCACTGTTGGGTTCTTGACTTCAGAGAATTTCATATCCGCCGGTCTGGGGTCGATAGAACACGTTCTCGAATGACCTCGGTCACACCGGCCGTGAACAGCAAAAATGCGAGATTTACACGAAGATTGCGGTTCTTTGACACTGTGAACGTGTTCTAGTTATTATGAGCCCGCTCACTAAGTTGAGGTCAAAAACAGGGGTGGAAAAGCCGCCGGAGCGAACAGATTCCCGCTATTGTCGGTTTCTTCGCCAGTGTGGGCGGCAGCCCCTTTCGAGAATGGAGTCGAGGTTGATCGAACAGCTTGCGGCTCCGGCGCGGGCCGTGGGTGGGTTCGTCGAAATGGCCATCGACACCTTCGTCAAGATGTTTAAAAGGCCGTTCCAGTTCCGCGAATTTCTCGATCAGACGTGGATGATCGCGCGGGTGTCGTTGGTGCCGACGCTCCTGGTGTCCATTCCGTTCACGGTCCTGGTCGCCTTCACTCTCAACATCCTCCTTCGCGAGATCGGCGCGGCTGACCTTTCCGGGTCGGGTACTGCTTTCGGGACCGTGACTCAGCTTGGTCCGATAACCACTGTGCTCGTCGTCGCCGGCGCAGGGGCGACGGCGATATGCGCCGACCTCGGCGCGCGGACCATCCGCGAGGAGATCGACGCCATGCGTGTGCTGGGCATCGACCCGATCCATCGTCTGGTGGTGCCCCGCGTACTGGCATCGACGGTCGTGGCGATGTTGCTCAACGGCTTTGTCATCCTGATCGGTCTGAGCGGGGGTTATGTTTTTTCCGTGCTCCTCCAGGGAGTCAACCCGGGGGCTTTCATCAGTGGCCTGACCATTCTCACCGGTTTGGGCGAGCTGATCATCTCGGAAGTCAAGGCTGTGCTGTTCGGTCTGATGGCGGGACTCGTGGGTTGCTACCGCGGGCTCACCGTGAAAGGCGGGCCCAAGGGCGTTGGAGAAGCCGTCAACGAAACCGTCATCTATGCCTTCATCTGTCTCTTCGTGATCAATGTGCTGATGACTGCCATCGGCGTCCGGGTTCTCGACTGATGAGTCAGCTGGGAAGCTACGACGTCACCCTGCGCCTGCGGCGGGTGCTGGGACGGCTACCCCGTGCCGTCGACTCATTCGGCGAGCAGGCGCTGTTCTACGGCGAATCGATCCGATACATCCCGAACGCGTTACGGCGATATCGCAGAGAAACGTTTCGGCTGATCGCGGAGATGACGCTGGGCACCGGTGCGCTCATCCTCATCGGCGGTACAGTCGGCGTGGCGGCGTTCCTCACTTTGGCTTCGGGCGGCGTCATCGCCGTGCAGGGTTACCAGTCTTTGGGCAACATCGGCATCGAAGCGCTCACCGGATTCCTGAGTGCTTACCTGAATGTGCGCATAGTGGCGCCGATCATCGCGGGCATCGCACTCGCCGCCACCATCGGCGCCGGCACCACTGCCCAGCTGGGGGCGATGCGCATCGCCGAGGAGATCGACGCTGTCGAATCGATGGCCGTGCATTCGGTGTCCTACATGGTGTCAACCCGGATCGTCGCTGGGCTGGTGGCAATCATCCCGCTTTATTCTCTTGCCACGTTGGCGGCGTTCTTCTCTGCGCGCACCATCACCGTCTACGTCAACGGACAATCTGCGGGTCTCTACGATCACTACTTCAATACGTTCCTGATACCGACCGACCTCTTGTGGTCGTTCGCGCAGGCGATCGTGATGGCGATCTCGGTCATGCTGGTCCACACCTACCACGGATTCAACGCGTCGGGCGGTCCAGTAGGCGTGGGCGTCGCGGTGGGCAAGGCGGTTCGGACGTCGCTGATCGTTGTCGTCGTCATCACATTGCTCATTTCCCTTGGCGTGTATGGCGCCACCGGTAACTTCAACCTGTCTGGCTAGAAAGGAGAGCGCAGTGCCGAGAACCGCCGCGATCAGAATCGCCGCAGCAGTATTGTCGTTGATAGTTGCCGCGTTCTCGCTGCTCACCTACCTCGCCTACACCGCTGCGTTCACCCGGACCGACACCGTGACGGTGACCTCGTCGCGAGCTGGCCTGGTCATGGACAGAGACGCCAAGGTCAAGTACCGCGGCATTCAAATCGGCAAGGTGGAGGACATCGCATACTCCGGTGACCTGGCGAAGTTGACGCTCGCCATCAACCGCGACGAAATGCGCTATGTTCCCTCCAACGCGCCGGTGCGCATCGCGAGCACGACGGTGTTCGGTGCGAAGTCGGTGGAATTCCTTGCGCCGGAACAACCGTCCGATACCCCGCTGCGACCAGGAGCCAGCGTCCAGGCCGACGCGGTGCAGTTGGAAGCCAATACGCTGTTCCAGAACCTGATCGACGTGTTGAACAAGGTCAACCCGACGCACCTCAACGCGACCATGTCGGCCCTAGCGGAGGGCTTGCGCGGGCATGGTGACGATTTCGGGGCCACCGCAGCTGGACTCAATCAGCTACTTGCGCAGTTGAATCCGAAGTTGCCGATGTTCGAGTCCGTCGTCTCACAGCTAGCGACAGTGACCAACATCTACGGCGATGCGGGACCCGGCCTGGTGACTGTGATCGACAATGTGCCGGCGATCAGCGATACGTTGGTAGGCGAGCAGGAGAATCTGAACGCGACGCTCCTCGCGGCGATCGGTTTGGCCAACGAGGGGGCCACCACGCTGGAGCCGGGAGCTGACGATTACATTGCCGCCATTCAGCGGCTGAGAGCGCCGCTGGCGGTGCTGGGCGATTATTCGCCGGTGCTCGGCTGCATCGTGCAGGGCGTGGCGATTGGAGCCCAGCGCGGGGCGGAGATCGTCGGTGGCAAGAAACCTGGTGCGATGGTCAGTTCCAGCTTCGTGCTGGGCGTGCCGTCGTACACCTATCCGGAGAGCCTGCCGATCGTGAATGCGTCGGGCGGGCCAAACTGCCGCGGCCTTCCGCACCTTCCCACCAAGCAGTACGGCGGCTCATTCTTCAAGTCGCCGTTCCTGGTCACCGACAACGCGCTCATTCCGTACGAGCCGTTCACGGAGGTTCAGGTCGACGCCCCGTCGACGTTCCAATTCCTGTTCAACGGTGCCTTCGCAGAACGCGATGACTTCTGATGGGGCAACGGGCATTGCCGGTCAAGGTCGGCATCTTCGTTGTGGTGATGCTCATCGTGGCCGCCGGCTTGGTGGTGGTCTTCGGCGAGTTCCGGTTCGCCGCGAGCAACCGTTATCACGCCACATTTAGTGACGCGTCGCGCTTGGACGGCGGTACCGACGTCCGGATCGCCGGCGTGCCGGTGGGAACTGTCGACGCCGTGACGTTAAACGCCGACAACACCGTCGATGTCGCGTTCAGCCTGGACAAGAAATATCAGTTGTACACGTCGACGCGGGCCGTGATCCGCTATGAAAACCTGGTCGGCGACCGCTTCATGGAAATCACAACCGGTCCCGGCGAGCTGAGGAAGTTGCCCGTGGGTGGGATGATCGGCATGGAGCAGACCCAGCCGGCTTTGGATCTCGACGCGCTGCTCGGTGGTCTGCGCCCGGTGGTCAAGGGGCTGAACGGGGAGCAGATCAATCAGATAAGCGGCGCCATCCTCGAGTTGCTGCAGGGCGAGGGTGGTGCCCTGTCTCGGTTGCTCTCGGAGTCCGGGACTTTCAGTCAGACACTGGGCGATCGCTACCAGGTGATCTCCGAGGTGATCAACAGCCTCAACGAGGTGTTGGGAACCATCGACGCGAAAAGTGCCGAGTTCGATTCCAGCGTGGACCAACTGCAGAAGCTCGTCAGCGGGCTTGCGGCGGGTCGTGACCCGATCGCGGGGGCGATACCGCCGCTGGCCTCAACGGCGACAGATCTGACGGAGATGCTGGCTGATTCGCGACGACCACTGCAGGGCGTCCTCGAGAATCTCCGCCCGCTGGCGACTGAGTTCGACAATCGCAAGGCCGAGGTCAACCAGGTCATCGAACCGCTGGCAGAGAACTACCTGCGGCTCAACTCACTCGGAGCCTACGGCTCCTACTTCAACTACTACATATGCGCTACGACGCTCAAATTCAACGGGCCGGCGGGCAGCGACATCTACCTGCCGATCGGTGGCGTGCCCGACCTTTCTAAAGGCAGGTGCTCTGACAATGGATAAAACGTTACGGGCGGGCTTCTTCGGCATCGTCGTAGTGGTGTGCGTCTTGTTCGTCGCGTTCGGCTACAGCTCTCTGCCGTTTTATCCGCAGGGGAAATCGTATGAGGCCTTCTTCGCCGATGCCAGCGGTATCTCGCCGGGTAATGACGTCAACATCTCCGGTATTACCGTCGGCAGTGTGACCGATGTCGGGCTCGCCGGCGATGCCGCGCGTGTGACGTTCACCGTGAACCGGAAGCACAGATTGGGTGATCAGACGCTGGTGTCGATCCGGACGGATACAGTTCTGGGGGCGAGATCACTGGGTATCGTGCCGCAGGGCGGTGGATCAGTGACCTCTATTCCCCTGAGCCGCACCACAGTTCCGTATACCTTGAATTCGGCACTGCAGGATCTCGGTCAGAATTCCGCCGCGCTCGACAAAGACCAGCTGACTCAGGCATTGACGGTACTGACGAATTCATTTCGCGACGCGACGCCCGAACTGCGCCGCACGCTCGATGGGGTGGCCACGCTGTCGAGCAGTATCAACGCCAACGACGAAGCGCTGGGTCAGCTATTGGCACGTGCGAAATCGGTGATCGGGATGCTCGCGGACAGGGCAGGCCAGGTGAACACACTTGTCACCGACGGCAACCAACTGTTCGCCGCGCTCGACGAGCGGCGGATCGCACTCAGTACGCTGATCGCGGGTATCGATGATGTCTCCGAGCAGCTCTCGGGATTTGTTGCCGATAATCGCCGGGAATTCGGCCCGGCGTTGAAGAAGTTGAATGCGGTGTTGGACAATCTGCTCGAACGTCGTGAGCACATCAGTGAGGCGTTGAAGCGGCTACCGCCATATGCCACTGCGCTCGGCGAGTCGGTCGGATCCGCTTCGGGTTTCATGGTCAACCTGCCCAATGCGATACCGAACAACACTCAGACTGCTCTTCTGCTGGACGCTTACTTCCAACCGGGCAAGATCCCGGACAGCCTGGCTGACTTGTTGCGTGGATTCATCAACGAGCGATTGATCATAAGGCCTAAGACACCATGAGACGATGGATGCGTTTTGGCGTCATAGGCGCGCTGCTGGTCGGTCTGATCGGTGGGACGTATGTGGTTTGGCCACGAGTCTCCAACTACACCGTGGTCGGATACTTCAGTTCGGCGGCGGGCTTGTATCCGGGCGACGAAGTGCGCATCGTCGGTGTGCCGGTGGGTTTGATCGAATCGATCTCACCGCAGGCCGATGCCGTGAAAATCACCATGCGGATCCAGCATGACGTCAAGCTGCCCGCCGACGCCCGTGCAGTGATGCTGGCGCCTAACCTCGTGTCTGCAAGGTTCATTCAGATCACGCCCGCCTATCGACAAGGCCCGGCGATGACGGATGGCGACAGCATCGAGTTGGGTCGCACGGCCGTGCCAGTGGAGTGGGACGATGTCAAGACCGAGCTGACCAGGCTGAGTCAGACTCTCGGACCTTCTGCCGGTCAGGTCCAGGGGCCACTCACCCAGTTCGTGAATCAGGCCGCCGACACCTTCGACGGCAACGGCGATTCCTTCCGGCAAGCGTTGCGGGAGCTGTCACAGACTGCCGGGCGACTGGGCGACTCCAGCACCGACCTGTTCGACACTGTGAAAAATCTTCACATTCTGGTCGACGCCCTGTCCAGGAGCAATGAGCAAATCGTTCAGTTCAGCGGGCACCTGGCGTCGGTGTCACAGGTCTTGGCCGATAGCTCCGTGGGGTTGGACGACACGGTGGGCAGTCTCAACCAAGCTCTGTCCGACGTTCGGGGTTTTCTCGGCGAGCACAACGAGACGCTGATCGGCAGCGTCAACAGGTTGACCGACCTGACCAGCATCCTCACGACCCAGACCGACGACGTCGAGCAGATCTTGCATGTCTTGCCGAACGCGATGGCAAACTTCTACAACGTTTACAACCCCGCCCAGGGCACAGCCAACGGGCTGTTGGGCCTACCCGAGTTCGCCAACCCCGTGCAGTTCATTTGCGGAAGTTTCGAAGCCGCAGGGATGCCCGACTACGACAAACGGAACGAGATCTGTCGTCAGCGGATGGCTCCGGTGCTCAAACGCCTGGCGGTGAACTATCCGCCGATCATGGCCCACGGCGTCAATACGATCACCGCGTACAAGGGCCAGGTTATTTACGACACTCCTGCGACTGAGGCGAAGGCGCAGACCTACATCCCGCACCTGGAATGGATACCGGCTGAGGGACGGTTCCCGCCTCGTGCGGGCAATGAGGGCGATCCCAGTGCGTTGCTTCTGCCGCAGAATCCAGCTCCCGGTCCGCCGCCTCCTGCACAGCCGTTCACACTCGGCCCGGTGATTCCGCCGGCTGGTCCACCACCGGGTCCTGCGCCGGCCGCTGCGCCTGCGCCCGGTCCGCTTCCCGCCGAGGCGGCCGTCCCGGGTCTGCAGCCGGGCCCTCCACAACAGCCAGGAGGTGGCTCATGACACGCGTGTCCTCGCGAGTCAGGGCTGGTCGAGCCGCCCGCCGCACCCTAGTCTTGGGCTCCGGCGTGGCTCTGCTTGCGGGCTGCCAGTTCGGCGGATTGAACTCGATGAACATGCCGGGCACCGCGGGTCATGGCAAAGGTGCGTTCGCTATCACTGTGGAAGTGCCCGATGTGGCCACGCTGCCGCAGAACTCACCGGTGATGGTCGACGACGTGACCGTCGGAAGCGTGTCGGGCATCGAGGCCGTCCAAAAACCGGACGGAACGTTCTATGCGGCCGTCGAACTCTCCCTGGATTCCAATGTCAAATTGCCGGCCAACACGACCGTGAAGGTTGCACAGACGTCACTGTTGGGATCACAGCACATCGAACTAGCCCCGCCGCTTGCCGAACCGCCTGTTGGCGAGCTGCGGGATGGTGCCCAGATTCCGCTGAGCCAAGGCAGCCGCTATCCCACGACAGAGGAAGTGCTATCCGCTCTCGGGGTGGTCGTTAACAAGGGCAATCTCGGTGCGCTGCAGGACATCACGCACGAGCTCTACGCTGGTGTGGCCGGTCGTGAGGGACAGTTCGCCGGGCTGATCCCGCGGCTCGCCGACCTGGCCACATCCTTGAATCGACAGACAGAAGACATCATCGCAACCGCCGAGGGCTTGAACCGCTTCGCCGGAATCCTTGCGCGCAACAAAGACAGTTTGGGCCGCACGCTGGACACGTTGCCGGCAGCGCTACGTGTGCTCAACGAAAATCGAGCCCAGATCGTGGATGCTTTTGCCGCGCTGCAAAGGCTAGGCACCGTCTCGGCGCGGGTCTTGGCCGAAACCAAGGACGATTTCGCCGAGGACCTCATCGACGTGTATGCGGTCATCAAACCGCTCAACGACAACCGCTCGGATTTCGTGTCCAGCCTCGATAGCCTGGCTACTTTCCCGTTCCCGGGTAAGAATCTGCACCGAGTCGCCCGCGGCGACTACTTCAACGTGTTTGCGACATTCGATCTCACGATCCGACGACTCGGCGAGACCATCTTCACGACGTCGTTCTTCGATCCGAATATGAAGCGCATTGCCGAAGTCGTGAATCCGCCGGAATTCTTGACTGGAGAGATGGCGAATCTGTCGGGGCAGGCAGCTGATCCGTTCAAGATCCCGGCGGGAACCGCGTCGGGTCAGGAGGTGCCGCCGGAATAATGTTCACTCGAACAACGCAAATCCAGTTGTGGGTCTTCGCGGTCGTGACCGTCTTCTCGGTCGGCGCAATCGCTCTGCTATACATCCGTGTTCCTGACCGGCTCGGCCTGGGTACTTATGACGTCACCGCAAATTTCGTTGCCGGCGGCGGACTTTACGAGAATGCGAACGTCACCTTCCGCGGCGTACAAGCCGGGCGCGTCGAGTGGGTGCGTTTGACCGACGACGGCGTGACCGCACAGATGCGGATCAACAGCGACGTCAAAATCCCGGCGAACTCCACGGCAACCGTCAAGAGCGTCTCCGCGATCGGAGAACAGTACGTGGATTTCGTTCCCACCGCCGATCCCTCGCCGACGACGCTCCAGAACGGTGCCGTCATCCCGGAGGAGAGAACCGCGATTCCACAGGAGGTCGCTGAGCTGCTGCGCGAGGCAGACCGGCTGGTGAGCAGTGTCGACAGCGCCCGACTCGAAGACCTCCTGAGAGAATCGTTCAAAGCCTTCAACGGCTCCGGCCCCGAACTGGCGCGGTTGCTCCAGTCGGTGCGGGTACTGGTCGACAAGGCCAACGAGAGCTGGCCGCAGACCTCCTCGCTGATAGACCAAGCTGGTCCGTTCCTGGAAGCGCAGATTCGAAGCGGCGAGGACATCCGGTCGTTGGCCGACGGATTGGCGCGCTTCACCAGCGAAGTAAAAGACGCGGATCCGCAACTTCGGACACTGCTCCAGATCACCCCGGACGCGGCTGCGGTAGCCAGCGACACCTTCTCGGGCATTCGCCCGTCGTTCCCGGTGCTGGCGGCCAACCTGGCCAACTTCGGCCGAGTCGGCGTCATCTACCGCAAGTCGATCGAACAGGCGCTTGTCATTTTTCCTGCCCTGCAGGCCTCGCTGCTCACAATCGGCGGACAGCTTCCCGCTGACGAGGGGGGTAAGCAGGATTTCAAGATCTCGATAAACGATCCGCCGCCGTGCAATACGGGATTCCTCCCTCCGACCGAGATTCGCACGCCCGGTGACACGACATTGCGCGATTTGCCCACGGACATGTACTGCAAAGTTGCACAGAACGATCCGATGGTGGTGCGTGGCGCGAGAAATTACCCGTGTCAGGAATACCCCGGCAAGCGTGCTCCGACGATCCAGCTGTGTCGGGACCCGCGCGGCTACGTCCCGGTCGGCAACAGCCCATGGCGTGGACCGCCGGTGCCGATCGACACACCTGCGGACGGGCGAAATATACTGCCGCCAAATAAGTTTCCCTACATACCGCCGGAGAATGATCCGGACCCGGGATATCCTGTCCCGCCCGGGCTGGTGCCACCCGGGGTTCAACCCGGTCCAGGACCTGCGCCGCACCAACCATGGCCGTATATCCCTCCGCCAAACGATGGCCCACCGCCACCCCCACTGACGGCATGGATCCCGCCGGCTCCGTACCCGGATGCGTGGCCTCCGCCGGCGGTGCCGCCGGGTTGGGCCACCAACCCGCCGGCCGACGTGTTCGCAGGGCCCTACGATCCGCCGCCGCCGGCATCCGCGCCGCCACCTGCGCCACCGAACGTGCCACAGGCCAGCGCGGCCGCATACGGAATGTATGACCAGCACACCGGTGTCTTCGTCGACCCGGCCGGCGGCACCGGGGTCTACGCGCCTGGTGTTACCGACATGCGGCCGCAGGAGAACTGGGTGGACTTGATGCTTTATCCGGAGATGACCTGATGGCACCCACGGGAAAATCTGTCCGCCGCCGCGCCTCCCGCCCCGCCGGGCCAACCAGCGGTGTGCCGGATCAGGCCGTCGTGCGCATTGCGACGGCTGATCCGGCCGTGGCTGAACCTGCTCCGAAAACGCGTGAGGTGCGGCGTCTGCCAGGGCGTCGACCGAACCACCGCATGGTCGCTATCGTCGCATCGGTGTTCGGGTTCGTCATGGTCGTCGGTCTGAGCACCGCGGTGGCGGTGCTCGGTGTACAGCGACAAGACGCGGAAGCGCTGCAAACCCGTGACCAGCAGTTCGTCGACACTGCCACGCAAACCGTGGTGAACATGTTCAGTTTCAAGCAGGACACCATCGACGAGAGTGTCGACCGCTTCTACGAAAGCACCAGTGGGCCGTTGCGGGACATGTTCAGTCAGGCCAACAACGTCGAGAACCTCAAGGCGATCTTCCGTGACACCGGTGGCAGTTCGGAGACGGTGATCAACGGAGCGGCGATCGAAAGCATCGACGACATCAGCAATACTGCAGCGGTGTTGGTGTCGGCGCGGGTTACCGCTAGCGACATCAACGGCAACAACAGGCCCTCTCAGCCGTACCGGCTGCGGATCATCGTGATGGAGGGTGATGACGGGCGGATGACGGCCCACGACCTCAACTACCCCAACGGTGGAAACTGATGCGTTGGATCGTTAGCGGCATCGTGGGTCTGGTTGCCGTTGCTTTGGTGAGCCTGGGAGCAATCGCTGGCGGCCTGTATTGGCAGCGGGTGGAGACGCTCGGTGAACAGGCCGCGCGCGAGGAACTCGGACCGCTTGCACAACAGCAGATTCCGATGGTCTTCACCTACGACTACAAGACTGTGGAGGGCAACCTCACCGATGCGTACAGGCTGCTTACGCCCGCCTACCGCAAAGAGTTCGAGGACCGAGCCAGATCCGACATTATTCCTCAGGCTCGACAGCGTGAACTGGTGAGCCAAGCCAATGTGGTCGGCGTCGGGGTGATGGAGGCGCAGCGCAATTCGGCAGCGGTGATGGTCTACATCAACCGAACGGTCTCGGAGAAAGAGAACCGCGACCAGCCGATCTATGACGGTAGCCGCCTGCGCGTCGACTACCAGAAGATCGACGGCAAGTGGTTGATCAGCTACATCACTCCGATTTAGCGGTCGCCAGCGCGTCCAGGAACGACCGGGCCCACCGGTCCACATCGTGGGCGAGCACCTGGCGGCGCAGCGCTCGCATCCGGCGCTTGCCGTCCTCGACGGTTTGATTGAGCGCCTGCTCGATGGCGTCGCGCACCCCGTCGGTGTGATGCGGGTTGCACAGGTAGGCCTGGCGTAATTCGGCTGCGGCACCGGTGAATTCGGAGAGCACCAGCGCCCCGCCGAGATCGCTGCGGCACGCCACGTATTCCTTGGCGACCAGATTCATGCCGTCGCGCAGCGGGGTCACCAGCATCACGTCGGCGGCCACGAAGAAGGCGATCAGGTCATCGCGGGGGACCGGCCGGTGCAGGTAGTGCACGACGGGGTGGCCCACCTCGCCGTACTCCCCGTTGATGTGGCCGACCTGACGTTCGATGTCCTCGCGCATCTCGATATAGCTGTCCACCCGTTCCCGGCTGGGGGTGGCCAGCTGTACCAGCACCGTGTCGGTGCGGTCGGCGCGGTTCTGCTCCAGCAGCTCGGAGAACGCCTTGAGTCGCACATCGATGCCCTTGGTGTAGTCCAGTCTGTCCACGCCGAGCAGGATCTTGCGCGGGTTGCCCAGTTCCGCCCGGATCTGGCGGGCGCGCTGGCGGATGTGCTTGGCCCGCGCCTTGCGGTCCAACTCGGCAGAGTCGATGGAGATCGGGAACGCGCCGACCTTGACGGTGCGGAATCCCACCTGGACCTCGCCGAACCGGGAGCGCACACCGATCGAGGCGCGTGAGGTGTTGGCGCCGATGAGGCGACGGGCCAGGATCAGGAAGTTCTGGGCACCGCCGGCCAGATGGAATCCGACCAAGTCGGCGCCGAGCAGACCCTCGATGATCTCGGTGCGCCACGGCATCTGCATGAACAGTTCGACCGGTGGGAACGGGATGTGCAGGAAGAAGCCAATGGTCAGGTCGGGGCGCAGCATGCGCAGCATCTTGGGCACCAGCTGGAGCTGGTAATCCTGGATCCACACGGTGGCTCCGGGGGCGGCCGCCCGTGAGGTGGCCTCGGCGAACCGGCGGTTCACCTCGACGTAGCGCTCCCACCACTGCCGGTGGTAGGTGGGCTTGACGATGACATCGTGATACAGCGGCCAGAGCGTGGCGTTGGAGAAACCCTCGTAATACTCGGCGACATCATCGGCGGACAACCGGACCGGGAACAGTTGCAGATCGTCCTGGACGATCGGTTCGGGGTCAGGTTCGCCGACCCGGTCGTCGGCGACGCCCGGCCAGCCGATCCAGGCGCCGCGTTGTTTGCGCAGAATCGGTTCGAGCGCCGTGACCAATCCCCCGGGGCTGCGCTTCCAGGTGGTGGAACCGTCGGGCAGCACGACCTGGTCGACGGGTAGCCGGTTGGCTACGACGACGAACTCGGCATGGCCCGTTTCCGGGCTGGAGTCGGCGGTATCGACTCCCGTTGACACCTAGGCCTCGGGCTTCGCCGGTCCGATGCCGAGCATGGCCAGGAAGGTCCGACATTCGTCGGCGTCGGTGGCGTAGGCGGCCACCACTCGGCGGGCCTGGCTGGCGGTATCGTCGGCCACGGGCTCGACGTCGCCGATCTCGGCGCTATCTGTTTTGGCGGGCATCACGCAATTCTAGGCGAAGTCAGGGATGTGGCCGCCGCCACCCGTGTAAATGTGTAGCTGTGCAAATTACCTTGGCGGGACAGACGGTCCTGGTGACCGGTGGTGGAAGCGGTATCGGCAAGGGCGTGGCCGCGGCCGTGGTGGCCAGCGGCGGTAACGCGATGCTGGTCGGCCGCAACGCCGACAAGCTCGCCGCGGCGGTCGAGGAGATCAGCGCCGGCCCCGGTGACGGCGGCGTACGTTTCGAGCCTGCCGATGTCACCGACGAGGACGAGGTGGCCCGGGTAGTCGATGCCGCGACGGCCTGGACTGGCCGATTGAACGGGGTGGTGCACTGCGCGGGCGGCACCGAGACCATCGGCCCGCTCACGCAGGTCGATTCCGAAGGGTGGCGACGCGCGGTCGATCTGAACATCAACGGCAGCATGTACGTGCTCAAACACTCGGCGCGCGAGCTGGTGCGCGGCGGTGGCGGTTCGTTCATCGGGATCTCGTCGATCGCGGCGAGTAACACCCACCGGTGGTTCGGCGCCTACGGCGTCACCAAGGCCGCGCTGGATCACCTGATGATGCTGGCCGCCGACGAGCTCGGGCCGTCCTGGGTGCGGGTGAACTCGATCCGGCCGGGCCTGATCGCCACCGATATGGTCGCCCCGATCCTGTCCATGCCGGAACTCAGCGGTGACTATGCGGCCCAGACCCCGCTGCCGCGCCACGGCGAGGTGGAAGACATCGCGAATGCGGCGGTGTTCCTGCTCAGCGATGCCTCGGGCTGGATCACCGGCCAAGTCATCAATATCGACGGCGGGCACGGCCTGCGGCGCGGACCCGATCTGTCGGCCATGCTGGAGCCGGTCTTCGGCGCGGACGGGTTGCGCGGGGTGGTTCCGAACTAACCGGCCGGTTTCTGCACCTTCTCGGCGCAGTACGCCTGCGCCGAGATACCGGCGAACGTGGTGATCTGATCGTTGGACAGGTCGGTGTTGTCCTTGATGTAGTACAGCGCCTTCTCGATGCCCTTGTCGCCGCCGTTACCCAGCTTGCGGCACATGGACCGGGCCATGTCGATCGCCTTGGAGTCGGTGCCGACCTGCACGCCGTGCTCGGTGAGCGCCGCCAGGAACTGCTGATCGGTTTCGGTCGGTTCGTCGGCGGCGGCCGGTGCGGCAAACGTGGTGGCGGCGCCGACGACCACGACGGCCGTGATGGCCGCGCGCATGACGCTCCTGAAAGTCATCGGTTCTCCTGTCCCGTCACCAACGCACAGTACGCACGTCAGCGCTGTGGTGGATATCGGCAGGTGAAGCGGCTGCGTTACGGGGCAGCGCCCTCGTTGATCCGCTCGGCAGCGCGCTTGACCGCGTTGACGATGCCCTGATATCCGGTGCACCGGCAGAAGTTGCCGGAGAGGCCTTCCCGGATCTCCTCGTCGCTGGGATCGGGGTTGTCGGCCAGCAGCGCGGTGATGGAGGTGACGAAGCCGGGTGTGCAGAAACCGCACTGCAGACCGTGACATTCCCGCATGGCGGCCTGAACCGGTGACAGCTCACCCTCGCCGGACGCGATGCCCTCGACGGTGGTCACCTCCCGGCCGTCGGCCTGCACGGCCAGCACCAGGCAGGACCGCACGGCCTGGCCGTCGAGCAGCACCGTGCACGCGCCGCAGGCGCCGTGTTCGCAGCCCAGGTGGGTACCGGTCAGCCCGCAGTTCTCGCGCAGGTGATCGGCCAGCGTCACCCGCGGTTCGACGGTGCCGCGGTACGGGCGACCGTTCACCGACACCGCGACGGGTAGTTCATGCATCGAGGGCCTCCGTGGTTGCGTCGGTCCAGGCGCGGGCGACCATCGCCGCGCCCACCCGCCGGCGGTAGGACGCCGAACCCTGCAGATCGGCGGGGATATCGTGCAGTTCGGACAGCGCCAGCCGCCCGAACTCGTCCGCGGCGATGTCGGAGACCGGTCGGCCGGTCACGGCCCGTTCGGCGGGGGTCCCCCGGTGGGGCGTGGAGCCCAGCCCGAGCAGGCCCACCGCCACGCGGCGGACCCGGTCCTCGGCGTCGAGTTCGACCGCCACCGTGGCGCCCGCGATGGCGAAATCACCGTGCCGTCGCGCGAATTCGTGCACGGCGAACCCGGTGCATCCGGACCAGACCGGGAACCGCACCGCGCGCAGCAGCTCGTCGGCGGCCAGCGCGTTCTCCCACAGGCCGGTGAAGAAATCCGATGCCGCGATGCGGCGGTCACCACGCGAGGACGCCGCCTCGATGGTGGCGTCGAGTGTCAGGGCCACCGCGGCGAACTCGGCGGCCGGGTCGGCGTGCGCGATCGCGCCACCGAGGGTGCCCCGGTTGCGGATCTGGAAGTGCCCGATGTGCGGAGTGGCCAGTGTCAGCAGCGGCACCGACTCGGCGACCTCGTCGTCCATGCCCACCAACGCGTGTGAGGTACCCGCCCCGATGACCACCTCGTCGTCGACCCGGTCGATGCCCTGCAGTTCCGGTATCCCCGAGATGTCGACCAGGTTCTCGAAATGCGTCAGGCGCATCGCCAGCAGGGGAATCAGGCTCTGCCCGCCGGCGAGCACCTTGGCCTCGTCACCGAACTCGGCCAGCACGTCCGCGGCCTCCTTCGCCGATTCGGCGCGGTGGTAGGCAAACGGCGCGGCTTTCACGCGAGCAACCGGGTCAACAGGGCCTGCAACTCCGCGGACGGGGTCGGTGCGGCGGTGCGGTTGCGTCTGCCCGCCAGGTATCCGATGACCCCGGCCGCGGCGGCGGCGGCGATGACGGGTCCGTAGCGCTTGGCGACCGGCACCGCAACCACTTTCAGCAGGTTGACGGAGTCGGCGGGTTGCGCGGCGGTCGGTGTCGTCGCGGTGGGCGAGGCCGTGGACGTCGGTGCCGTGGACGTCGATGCCGTGGATGTCGTTGCGCCGCCGAGCAGTTCGGCCTCCAGGCTGCGGGCGAACTGGGATATCAGATTGCCCGAGACGTCGTTGAGTACCCCGCGACCGAACTGGGCGGCCTTACCGGAGATGGCGAGATCGGTGGTGATCACCACCGTGGTCGCCTCACCTTCGTCCTTGAGCTGGGCGGTCACGGTGGCCGCGGCGGTGCCGTTGCCCCGGGTTTCCTTGCCCTCGGCCTTGAGCACGATCCGGGCCGCGTCGGCGTCCTTCTCCTGATAGGTCGCAACACCCTTGTACGACACCGTGATCGGTCCGACCTTCACCTTGACCGCGCCGGTGAAATCATCCCCGTCGACGCTGAGCAGGGTGGCGCCCGGCAGACAGGGGGCGACCCGCTCGACATCGGTGAACACGTCCCAGACCGTGGCGGAGGGCACCGCGACCCGGAATTCGTTGTTGAGTTCCACGTTTCAGCGGGTCCCTTCTGCTTGTTCCTCGATGAGTTCGATGATCTTGGCCGGGGTGGCGGGTAGCTGGGTGATCGTGACCCCGAGCGGGGCGAGTGCGTCGTTGATGGCGTTGATGACCGCGGGCGGGGAGCCGATGGCCCCGCCCTCACCGGCGCCCTTGTAGCCGCCGACACCGGGCCCGGGGATCTCGACGTGGCCGAATTCGATGGTCGGCACCTCGGTGGCAGTGGGCAGCAGGTAGTCCACGAACGTCGAGGCGATCGGGTTGCCCGCGTCGTCGTAGGCCAGTTGCTCCAGTAGCGCGCCGCCGATGCCTTGTACGGTGCCGCCGGCGACCTGTCCCTCGACCACGTTGGGGTTGATCATCGGGCCGACGTCCTCGCTGACGATGTAGCGGGTCAGTCTCACCTGGCCGGTGACGATGTCGACCTCGCAGGTGCAGGCGTGGGTTGCGTTGGCCCAGTGGATCATCGCCTGCGAGTTGAAGCGTGCGGTGGCCTCCAGTGTGGGGGAGACGCCGGCCAGTTGAGCGGGGTCGTAGTAGGACCGGTAGGCGATATCGGCGAAGCTGACGCTTTTCTCGCGGTCGCCGATGAGGACGGCCCGCGAATCTGCCAGCTCGATGGCGTCGGCGTCGGCGCCGAGCATCTGGGCCGCGATGGCGACGATCTGCCCGCGCAGGATGGCGCCCGCTTCGTGCACCGCGCCGGCGGTCATCGGTGCGCTGCGGCTGCCCTGGGTGCCCGCACCGTACGGGGTCACCGCGGTGTCGCCCTGGATGGTGGACACATCGTCGATGTTGGCGCCCAACACATCCGCGGTGAGCTGGACAACGGTGGTCTCGATGCTGTTGCCGGCCGACCCGCCATTGACGTAGACGTTGATCTTGCCGGTGGACTCCATCCGGATGGTGGCGCCTTCGGTGGCCAGGTTTCCGGTTGCCGCACCGGTGGGTTCGATATAGGCGGAGAACCCGAGCCCGATATAGCGGCCCTGGGCCAGCGCCTCGGCCTGTTCCTTGCGGAATCCCTCGAGGTCGAGGATCTTGACCGCCTGCTCGAAGGTGTCCGCCGGTGCGCAGTTGTCATACGGCATGCCGTTGGGGTTGAAGAACGGCATCTCGTCGCCACGCAGGATGTTGATCCGCCGCAACTCTGCGGGGTCCATCCCGATCTTGCGCGCCGCGATATCGAGAAGCATTTCCCGGGTGAGGGTTTCGTACTGCCACGGGCCCCGGTAGGCGTGTAGGCCGGGGGTGTTGGAGAACACCGTTTTGTAGTTGAAGCTGGCCTTGGGCACCCGGTAGGGGCCGGGGAAGAACATGCCGATCGCGGCGGTGGTGAGCACCGGATACGGCGTCGGGTAGGAGCCGACATCCTGGACGAAGTCGATATCGGCGGCCAGGATCTTGCCGTCGGCGTCAAAGGCCATCCGGACGGTGCCGTCGACATGGCGGGACTGCCCGGCCGACATCAGGTTCTCGCGGCGATCCTCGATCCACTTCACCGGCGCGGACACCTGGCGTGCGGCGAGCATGATGCTCATGTCCTCGCGCATCGGAACGACCTTCTGGCCGAACCCGCCGCCGGTGTCGCGCACGATGACGCGCACGCCCTGGGCGGGGATGCCGAGCAGGCGGGCGGCGAAGGCGCGCAATTCGTGTGGGGTCTGCGTGGATCCCCAAATGGTGAGTTCGGAGGTGGCGGCCGTCCATTCGACGACGATGCCCCGGGTCTCCATCGGAACCGGTACGTACATCTGCTGGTAGATGCGTTCTTGCACGACATGTGCTGCCGAGGCGAACAGCTCCTCGTCGGGCGGCATCCCGCCCATACCGCCGGCGACATTGTCGGGGTAGGCCTCGTGCACGATGACCTCTGATCCGACGGCCTTCCGGAAATCGGCGACCGCGGGCAGCGGGGTGTAGTCGACGTCGACCAGGTCCACGGCATCCTCGGCAAGGCGCCGACTCTCGGCGACGACGATGGCGACCGGGTCGCCGACGAACTTCACCTCGCCTTCGGCCAGCGGCGGGCGGGGGGTGTCCGGGACGTCCCGGCCGGCCACCGCGTGCCAGGCCTCGTGGACGCCGGGGTTGATGTGTGCGGCGGTGAACACCGCATGCACGCCGGGCAGCGCGAGCGCTGCCCGGCTGTCGATGCCGTTGATCGTGGCGTGCGCGAACGGGCTGCGCACGAAGCAGGCGTGCAACATCCCGGGCCGTTGCACGTCGTCGACGAAGGTGCCCTTGCCGGTCAGCAGGCGGGTGTCTTCGACGCGTGGCACTCGGGTGCCGGCGTAGCGGGCGGCGACGGTTCCCGTCACTGGGGCTCCTGTTCGATCGACTGCTTGCGCGTGTAAGTGGGCTACATCACACGTTCTTGCGAGCGGCGTTAGCCTACCCCGAGAAGCTGCATTCCAAAAGAGGAGAGTGGCGTTACCGCTCGTCGTTGCTGGTGATCAGGCCGGCTCGTGGTGGATCCGGCCGTCCACCGCGGTCAGCGGCCGTCCGCCACCGCCCCACCGGCGGGCGATGATCTCGGCGACGATGGACACCGCCGTTTCCTCCGGCGTGCGCGCGCCGAGGTCGAGTCCGATGGGGCTGGACAGCCCCGCCAGCTCGGTCTCACCGAGACCGGCCTCGCGCAACCGGGCCAGTCGGTCGAGATGGGTGCGCCGCGACCCCATCGCCCCGATGTATCCGACCTCGTTCAGCCGCAGGGCGACCTGGAGGGCGGGCACGTCGAACTTGGGGTCGTGGGTCAGTACGCAGATCGCGGTCCGAGCGTCGATGGCGCCGAGTTCCTGCTGGGCGCGCAGATAGCGGTCGGGCCAGTCGACGATCACCTCGTCGGCCGCCGGAAAACGGGCCGCGGTCGCAAAGACCGGGCGGGCATCGCACACCGTCACGCGGTAGCCGAGGAAGGTGGCCTGCTGGGCCAGGGCGGCCGCGAAGTCGATGGCGCCGAAGATCAGCATGCGTGCCGGCGGGGCGTAACTCGCGACGAAGACCGCCATGCCGGTGTCTGTATCGCCCGAGGTCTCGTCTACCCGCTCGCCGTCGGGCCCGTAGGACAGCACCGTGGTGCGGCCGGCCAGCAGCAGTCCGCGGGCGTCGTCGGCCACCGCGGCATCGGCGCGCCCGGAACCCAATGTCCCGGCCACGGTGTCCGGCTCGACGATGAGGTGTCGGCCCAGCCAGGCGTGGTCGGGATGCGCGATCACCGTGGCCACCGCCACCGGGCGATGGGCGGCGATGGTCGCGGCGACGTCGGCGAGCTGCGGGAACGTCTGCTGCGACACCGGTTCGACGAACACGTCGAGAATGCCGCCGCAGGTCAGGCCGACGGCAAAGGCGTCGTCGTCGCTGAAGCCGTAACGTTCTAGCGCCGGCACCCCGGTGGACACCACCTCGGCGGCCAGCTCGTAGACCGCGCCCTCGACGCAGCCGCCGGACACCGACCCCGCCACGGTGCCGTCCGGGGCGACCACCAGCGCCGCGCCCGCCGGCCGCGGTGCGGACTTGATGGTGCGTACGACGGTGGCCAGGCCGGCGGTGCCACCGGCCCGCCAGGTGGCCATCACGGCATCGAGAACCTCACGCACATGTCGGAGTCTATGTGTGCGGCGCTAGCCGTCGCGTTCCCAGAGGCAGTGTCCGGTCATCGAGATGTCGAACAGGCTCGGCAGGACTTCCAGTGAGAGAGCTTGCCCGGCAACACCTTCGGCCGTCACCGGTGCTCCCAGAACGCCCGCGCTGACCACGACCTGCTGGGTCGCGGCACAACGAGTGTCCGGATCCAGTGGCGTCGCCGTCCACGGACCCGGCGACAGATTGGGGTTGCGCAGGCCGCCGCCGTGCAGTGCCATCACCGGGCCGAAGCTGACCCAGCGGTCGATCGGGTCGGTCGGAGCCGTGGCCGCCTGCCAACGCTGCTGCTGACAGATCAGCGGCAGTGCCTGCCCGAACGGCAGGGTGGCCGCGCCGGTCAGTTCCGCTGGGCACGCCGAATACGGTTGTGGCACAGCGGGATCGGCGTGCACCGGAGCGGCCGCCGCGAGCGCGGCGCACAGTAGTGCGGCGAGTGTGCGCATGCCTACAACTTGGTGAGGTCGGTCTTGACCAGCCACACGTTGTAGTCGTTCCAGACCGACAGGTTGAAGTACAGGTCGGTTCCGGTGCCCAGGGTGGACGGCGACCACGGGTGCATCATCGGGGCATAGATGCCGCCGCCCTGCTGGCCCATCACGACGGTCGGACCCGACCAGGCGCCCTCGGGCGTGTCCGACGTGCGCAGGATGATGTTGTTGTACTGGTCGGCGTGCATCGCGACGTACTTGCCGAGGGTCTTGTTGTACTGCACCGACATCTCGCTGACCTGGTTACCCGGCTTGCCGACGCCGCACGCGCCGCTCTCCTTACCGAAGATGGGCGAGGCCTTCGCCGGATCGTTGCGGTACCAGCCGGCCTTGTAGGCCCCGATCCCGAACAGTCCGCCCTTGCTGCCCTTGCTGTAGTACTCGTACTTGGTGACATTGAGGATGTCGGCCTCGGCGACCCGCGAGATATAGGCCTGGCCCTGCCGTCCGTTCGCAGTCCCGTAGGAGTAGACGAAGCCGTCGCCAGGGCGGACGAGGGCGGCCTGCTGGAATTTGGCGTTGCCGCCGAAATTGTTGCGGACACTGCTGGGCGCGATGTACCAGTTCTCGCCGTTGTCCTCGGAATAGGCGATCGCCGAGTAGTTCGTCGACCACGACCCGGCGGCACCCCACTGCTTGACCGACATGAAGCTGAGGTACTGGGTGGCGCCGAACTGGGTGCCCGGGGTGGGTACCGAGATGCCCGCGGTGGGGATCAGGGTCACCCCGGTCGGCAGGCCTCGAGGCAGTCGCTCCGGCAGGATGATCTGGCGCGCGTAGTGCTCTTCCCACAGCGGCGATCCGCCGAACATGTTGCCGTTGAGCCACTGACCGTCCGGCACGGCCATCCCGTTCGACAGATCCCGGTCCGGACTGCGGAACAGGGTGTTGAGTCGCCAGGTGCCGGTCATGTTCGGGCCGCCGAACGTGTCACCGAAAGCGATCAGCACCTGGTTCTCGTTGATCGGGGTGGCCGGATCATCGGGAATTCCGTTGTCCCACATGGTCCCGACATCGGTGCCCCAAATGCCGTACCGGTTGAAGGTGTCGTTGGGCGCCCAGTTTCCGGTCACCCAGTCCACGAAACTGGTCGACGGACTGAACTGGTATCCCGGCCGGGGGAAGGACGGACGAGGATTGGCGGCGGCGGCGAGCGCAAGCGAGGTGTTGTCGGTGCCGACGCCTGCGGTGGCGGCGGCACTCGACGGGTCCATCCGGTTGAGCAGATTGTCGACCTCGCGGCGCGCGAATGCCAGCAGTGTCCAAGCCAGCGTCGGAGCAGCCGGCGACCCGGGCACCGCACCCGCCGCCCAGTCGAGCACCTTGGCGACCACCTTGACGACCGGCGTCAGTGGATGCGGCGGGGCCGCCGTGATCGGTGCGACGCGTTGTTGGGCCTGCGACACGGTCGAGGATGCCAGCGCCAGTGGTGACACGAACACCGCGACCTTGTCGGGTGTCGCGAGGGTGTCCGCGGGATCGGCGGCTCGGACGGGCTCGGAGATGGCGGTCACCGGTTCGGCCGGCGCGGCGACCTCGGGCGCGTCCTCGATTGCCGCTGTCCTCGCCGAGCGTGCCGACGGTGCGGGCTTGCCGGCCGTGCGGGCCGCCGCCGGCTTGGTCGCGGCGGTTCGCAACGAGGGACGGGGCTTCTTGCCGACCTTGTCGTCGGGCTTGTCGTCCGGATCGTCGGTCTCGGACTCCGTGGCGGATCCGGACCCGGCGGTGCTCCGCGGCGCGGTACCGGTTTTGGTGTCAGTTTTGGTGTCGGCGCCCGAGCTGGGGGAGTCGTTAGCTGAGGAGCCGGCCGACGAATCGCCGGGCGCCGCCGCGGCGACCCCGTGACCGGTGGCGATCGCGGTACCGACCCCCAGTGCGACCGCCAAGCCCCCGACCCGGCCCACCGCCAGCCCGCCCCGCTTGGCTGTGTTCCCGACATAAGCCGCTGAGCCCATGAAGGTGCCTCCGTGCTGTCCGCCCCCGGCCCAACAAGTACTGCCCATCCAACCTCAGTTGGCCCGATAGTGGAAGAGGCAAATACCCCATGGGCAACTGCCGTCGCAGCCGAACTGGGACTTCAGTCGATCAGACCGGCCTCGCGCAGGGCATCGGTGTACAGCTCGGTGGCCTCGTCGATACCGTCGCCCACCCAGGCGTCCACGATCCCGACCCGGTCGGCGACGATCTGCACCCGGTTGACCCAGCGCTCGAAGTCGGGGTCGCGCCGCAGCCCGTCGATCTGCTCGGTGCTGCCCTGCACCAGGAAGAAACCGCCGAGTTCGCTGGTCTGCGGGCGCAGGATGACCACGTCGTAGCGTTCGATACGACCGGAGTCGGTCAGTTCGCTGAGAAAGGTCCGCGACGCCTTCAGCGCCTCCAGGGCCTGCGGTTCCCGGCCCTGCGTCGGCAGACCCCAGGCGATCCAGAAACCGGCCTCGGACACGCTGTACCTCTTTCCCGTCGCTGCGCTCGCCCCAAAACCTACACAGCCGTCCCCGGCGCGACCCCGGTATGCGGCGCCGGGACCGTTAGAAGGATTTGCCGTCGGCGTAGCGGCGTCTTCGGAAAGCGCGGCCGTTGCCCCGGTTGCGGCTCTTATAGGTCGGCAGCTGGGAATCGCAGTTGGGGCAGACGAGGCGGAGGTTTTCCCGGCGGTTGTTGTCGGGGTTGCCGTCGATGTGATCGAGCACGAAAGTCAGGGGCAGACCTTGCCACACGCTGGTTGCGCCGCAGAGCGCGCAGCGGTCGGACTGTTCGGCGGCGATGTGCAGTCGCACGTAGTTGCCGCGCTCACCGCGAACTTTTGCCTCTCCAGACTCCAACCACCGTTTCGTCCCCGCATCACGGCGCGCGGCCGCCTGACAGGCGTTGCTGCAGTAGCTCTTCTGGCTGCGCTTCGAAAGTGCGGCGCCGCAGCCGAGTCAGACTCTCATAACCGAAAGTTACGGGTGGGCACTGACAAGTTGATGCTGTGGAGCCCCCGGTCGGGATTGAACCGACGGCCTACGCTTTACAAGAGCGCCGCTCTACCACTGAGCTACGGAGGCATCGAACGCGCTACAGCTTAGCGCTCCTCGTCGATGATCCGTTCGGAGACCACCGCCCGCGGGCCGGTGCTGCTGCGCCGGGCGCGTTGGCGCGGCAGCGGAATGCGGCCGGCGATATTGGACAGGGGATTGACCACCTGGGAGAGCGTGATGACGGCCTCGTGCAGGGCGTCGATCGTGGGGGCCAGGGCCTCCAATCCGGGCGCCAATCGGTTCAGCGTGTCGGCCACATCGGCGAGTTTGAGCAGTGGGCCGTCCGGATCGGTGAGGGTGTCCAATAGGCCGCCCTCGGACAGCAGGGTGTCGGCGACGCCGTCCTCCCGCAGGATCCGCTCGACCAGACCGTCGTCGGCGAGCAGTCGGTCGGCCAGCCCGCCGGGCGCGATGACCCGCGACAACGCACCGCTGTCGGTGGTGAGTCGGTCGATGAGGCCGCCCTCGGCGGTGATCTGATCGACCAGCCCGCCCTTGGCCAGCGCGCGGCCGATGGGCCCGGTCTCGGACAGCAGCTGATCGGCGACGCCGTCCTCGCGCAGCGCGCGTTCCACCACACCTTCCTCGGCGAGCAACCGGTCGGCCAGCCCGCCGGGCGCGATGACCCGTGTCACCACGCCGCCGTCGGCGGTGAGCCGGTCCACCAGGCCGCCCTCGGCGGTGACCTGGTCGATCAGTCCGTCTTTGGCCAGCGCGCGCGCCACCGGACCGGTCTCGGAGTTGAGCCGGTCCAGCAGCCCGCCGGGTGCGGTCAGCTGATCCACCAGCCCGCCCGGTCGCAGTAATTGGTTCAGCGGGCCCTCCGGGGCCAAGGCGCGACCCAGTGGCGCGTCGTCGTCCATCAGCCTGGCCAGCCGGTTCGCGCGGTCGACCGCATCGTCGATACCGAGCATCGAAGCGAACGACGTCGAGCTGGTCGCCGGGTTCGGATCGTTGAGCGAGCGCTGGACGACTTTGAGCGTTCCACCTGCGATGTTGAGGCCAAGATCGGCGACGGCCAGGCCCACCCGCACGGGCGCGGTGGCAAACTGCACAACGGTGTTGGCCAGGTTCATCTCGTCAGTCTAGGGCGGGGCCGAACCGCATTCTCAGCAACTTCACAACTAGTACGCAGCTTCGCCTCAACTCCGCAGGGGATGGTGGTCGCATGGCCATGGCTGCAATGTCGGAATCGGTGGACAGCATTCCCGAGGCGCGGGTGCTCGTCGTCGACGACGAGACCAATATCGTCGAGCTGCTCTCGGTGAGCCTGAAGTTCCAGGGCTTCGAGGTGCACACCGCATCCAGTGGCACCGATGCGCTCGACAAGGCGCGCGAGATCCGGCCGGACGCGGTGATCCTGGACGTGATGATGCCCGGTATGGACGGTTTCGGTGTGCTGCGCCGGATGCGCGCCGACGGTATCGACGCGCCGGCGCTGTTCCTCACCGCCCGGGACAATCTGCAGGACAAGATCACCGGTCTGACGCTCGGCGGCGATGACTATGTGACCAAGCCGTTCAGCCTCGAAGAGGTGGTGGCAAGGCTGCGCGTCATCCTGCGGCGCGTCGGACGCGGTGTCGAGGAGCCCCGCAATGCCCGGCTCACCTTCGCCGATATCGAACTCGACGAGGAGACCCACGAGGTGTGGAAGGCCGGTGAGCCGGTGTCGCTGTCGCCGACCGAGTTCACCCTGCTGCGCTATTTCGTGATCAACGCGGGCACCGTGCTGAGCAAGCCGAAGATCCTCGACCATGTCTGGCGTTACGACTTCGGCGGCGACGTCAATGTCGTCGAGTCCTATGTGTCCTATCTGCGCCGCAAGATCGACACCGGGGACAAGCGGTTGCTGCACACGCTGCGCGGCGTCGGTTACGTCCTGCGCGAACCGCGCTAGTCGCGGGGGATGGACACGGGGCAACCGGGCGAGCGCAGCGACGGGGAAAACTGCCGGGGCGAGCGCAGCGACGGGGGAAAGCAACCGGGCGAGCGCAGCGACGGTGGATTACTGCGCGGGGTGCCGCTACGGGTCGGTCTGGTGGCGGCCACGCTCGTCCTGGTGGGGCTGGGCCTGCTCGCATCCGGGGTGGCGGTCACCTCGCTGATGCGCCACACCGAGATTCAGCGCATCGACCAGACGCTGCTGGAGGCGTCGAGCGGGTGGGCCAGGGCGCCGATGATGACGCCGACCACCACGCCCGACCCTAGTCCGGCCTATCCGCCGTCGACGTTCTATGTCCGTGGCACCGACGCCGACGGTAACGTCCGGCTGGCCGTCAAGAGCGGGGCGACCGATCCGGCGCTGCCCGCGAGCAACGATGTCGGTCCGAACCCGGTGACGGTCGGCTCCGCGGATGCGTCCGGGATCGAATGGCGCGCTGTCACCGTGCGCGGGCCCGACGGCGAGCTCACCACCGTCGCGATCGACCTCACCGAAGTCGAATCGACCATGCGGGCCCTGATCTGGTCCCAGGGCGCCATCGGGGCGGCCGTGTTGTTGGTGCTCGGCGTGGTCGGCTACGCGGTGGTGCGCCGGAGCCTGCGGCCGCTGGCCGAGGTGGAGCAGACCGCCGCGGCGATTGCCGCCGGAGAGCTGGACCGCCGTGTCCCGCAACGTGATCCGCGCACCGAGGTGGGTCGGCTCTCGTTGGCCCTGAACGGCATGCTCACGCAGATCCAGCGGGCCATGGCCTCCAGCGCGCAGTCGGCGGAGATGGCCCGCGAATCCGAGGAACGGATGCGCCGCTTCGTCGGGGATGCCGGCCACGATCTGCGCACTCCGCTGACCACCATTCGCGGCTACGCCGAGCTGTACCGCCAGGGGGCCGCCCGCGACACCGACATGCTGATGGGACGCATCGAGAGCGAGGCAGGCCGGATGGGTCTGCTGGTGGAGGACCTGCTGTTGTTGGCCCGCCTCGACGAGCAGCGACCGCTGGACCAGCGCCGGGTCGACCTGCTGGCGCTGGCCAGCGATGCGGTGCACGACGCGCAGACGGTCGCGCCGGAGCGCCGGATCCGGATGGAGGTGTTCGACGGTCCGGGTACGCCCGAGGTGCTCGGTGACGAGGCGCGGCTGCGTCAGGTATTCAGCAATCTGATGTCCAATGCGGTGCAGCACACCCCGCCGTCGGCGGGTATCACCGTGCGGGTGGGCACCGATGAGGACAATGCGGTGCTCGAGGTGTGCGATGAGGGTCCCGGTATGAACGCCGAAGACGCGCAGCGGGTTTTCGAGCGTTTCTACCGCGCGGATTCGTCCCGGACCCGCGCCAGCGGGGGGTTCGGGCTGGGTCTGTCGATCGTCGATTCCCTGGTCGCCGCGCACGGCGGTGCGGTGTCGGTGGACACCGCACCGGGGCAGGGCTGCCGGTTTCGGGTCAGCCTCCCCAGAATCGTCGATCTGGCCGCTCAGTCCACCTGAGCCAGTGCGGCCTTGATCTTGGCTTGGGCTTCGTCGAGTGACTCCGGTGATGGGTTGCGGTCCACCGACGCGAAACCGAAATCGCTGAGGTTGCGGGCCGGGAACACATGCACGTGCAGGTGCGGAACCTCCAGGCCGGCGATGATGACGCCGGCCCGCTCGGTGTCGAAGGCCGCGCACACCGCCTTGCCGATCCGCTGCGAGACCGCCATCACCCGGCCGAACAGGGCCGGGTCGATGTCTTGCCAGTTGTCCACCTCGGCGCGCGGCACCACCAGGGTGTGGCCTTGCGTCATCGGTTCGATGGTCAGGAAGGCCACGATCTCGTCGTCCTCGTAGACGAATCGGCCAGGGATATCGCCGTTGATGATCATGGTGAATACGGTCGCCATGGGTCCGAGCATAGGCGGGTCGCTCACTGCATTCCCAGCCACGACACCTATGCTGATCTTGAACGTCACCTCGGCGTACTCCGCAGAAACCGACACGCCGGAGTCCAACTCGGTAATCCCCGACCCAGACGGCGGTCGGGACGCTACCGATGGGACGTTTGATAGTGCAGAAGCCGATGACCGACGCTGTCCTGCTCCACGAGCTCGAAACCGTCGCCGGTGACAACGTCAACCGGCATCTGACCACCACCAAGGACTGGTATCCGCACGACTACGTGCCGTGGCAGCAGGGCCGCAATTTCGCGGCCACCGGCGGTATCGACTGGGACCCAGAGCAGTCGGCGCTGGGTGAGGTCGCTCGGGCGGCGATGATCACCAACCTGCTCACCGAGGACAACCTGCCCTCCTATCACCGTCAGGCGTCGGGCAGTTTCTCGCCGGACGGGCCGTGGGGCACCTGGGTGAATCGCTGGACCGCCGAGGAGAATCGGCACGGTATCGCCCTGCGTGACTATCTGGTGGTGACCCGCGCGGTCGACCTGGGTGCGCTGGAGCGAGCCCGGATGGAGCATGTGACAAACGGCTTCGCGGCGACCAAAGAGGAACTGGCCAAGCATGATTCAGACTTCCTGATGTCGGTCTCCTACGTGACGTTCCAGGAGCTGGCCACCCGGGTGAGCCACCGCAACACCGGCAAGGTGTGTGACGATCCGATCGCCGACCGCCTGCTGGGTCGGATAGCGGCAGACGAGAACCTACACATGATCTTCTACCGCAATATCTGCGCTGCGGCCATTGACCTTTCACCGGACCAGGCGCTGGAGGCGGTGGCGGCGGTGGTCGAGAATTTTCGGATGCCCGGGCAGGGAATGCCGGACTTTCGGCGCAACGGGGTGATGATGGCCAAGCACGGCATCTACGATCTGCGCCAGCATATGGACGAGGTGGTGCTGCCGGTGCTTCGCAAGTGGCGGATTTTCGAACGCACGGATTTCAGTCCGGTCGGTGAAGCCCGCCGCGAGCAACTGGCGACATTTCTGGAGGTCCTGGCCGCCAACGTCGTCAGGTTCGAGGAGCAGCGCGACCGGTTGCTCGCCCGCGAGGCGGCCCGGCGCGAACAGCGCGACGCCTGAACTCGCCTACGGCTTGCCGATGAGGCCGTGCACTTCGTCGAGGGTGTATGGCGCGGTGTCGTGGTGATCGCGATACCCGATGAAACCCGGGCTGGGGCGGGCGAACTCGCCGATGAATCCACCCGCGGCGATGAAGATGCGGCCGGTGACGTCCATCGCCAGGTCGCTGGCCAGATACGCATAGGTGGGTGCGACGTACTCCGGCGGGCCTGCGTCCAGGGCGCCCTGCAGGCTGGCATCGTCGAGCAGCCCCCGGCGGTTCAGATCGGTGACGTGGCGCTCGTAGTCGGCGCCGGTGGACAGCCGGGTCCTGGCGCCCGGACAGACCACGTTGGCCCGCACCTGGTGTGCCTTCAACTCGGCCGCGATGGCCAGGGTGAGGCCGTTGACCCCGCCCTTGCCCGCCGGATAGCCGGTACCCCCGTAATCGCCGAGGAAGGCGAACGAACTGGTGTTGACGATGGCGCCGGAACGCTGGCGCACCATATGCGGTGCCGCCGCCCGCGCCATCTCGAACGCCGTGACCAGGTGCGCATCGAGCAGTTCATGGAAGTCGGCACTGCTGGCAGTCAGGATCGAGGAGCCGGCCGGTTCCGCGGTGCCGGCACAATTGATCAGGATGTCGATGCTGCCGTACTCGGTCATGCAGGCGTCCACCAGTGCGTCGGCGACCGACGGATCGGCCGGCGAGCCGGCCAGGCCGATGCCCGAAATGCGCTGTGCGGCTTCGTTCACCGCGTCCGGGTCGCGGCCGTTGACCACCACCCGCGCGCCCTGGGTGCCGAGCAGCTCGGCCACGGCCAGGCCGATACCGCGGGTGCCGCCGACCACCACGGCGGCGCGGCCGGCGAGCACCGCGCTAATTGGCCGGACCCTCTTCGAAGACCATCGCGTCCATGTTCCAGTAGCCGCGCAGATTCGTGATCAATCCCGCGTCGTCGACCCGGTAGGTGAACACACCGCGCACGGTGGCGGTGAAGCCGTTCGGAAATTCGGTGCGTAACACGAGGATGTAGGCGATCTCGGTCGGCGAGCTCGACGGGAACGTCTCCTCGCAGGTGATCGTCAGGGTGTTGGGGCCGATGTTCGCGTCGTAGAACGCGGCGAGGGCCTGTTTGCCTCGCACCCCGGTACCGTCCGGGTTGGTGACGGCCTCACCGATCGGGTCTTCGACGACGATGTCCTCCGACATCAGCGCCAGCCAACCGTCGCGGTCACCGGATTGCACGCAGCGCCACGAGTTCTGCGACGCTGCGACGACCGGTGACAGGTCCTTGGTCTCGGTCATGCGACTCCTACCTTCGCCGAAATCGCATTCCAGCAGGGCTCTACTCGAACTTTGCCTGCTGGAATGCGATTTCGCGGGTTCATGGGGTTAGCGGTCGGCGTCGGTGTAGCGGATCACGCCGCGGATGTTGCGCCCCTCGAGCATGTCCTTGTAGCCGTCGTTGATCTGCTCCAGCTTGTACTGCCGGGTGACCATATCGTCGAGGTTGAGCCGGCCCGCCTTGTACATCGACAGCAACTGAGGAATGTCGTGATGCGGGTTGCCGCCGCCGAAGATGGTGCCCTGCAGGTTCTTCTGCAGCAGGGTCAGCATCGACAGGTTCATCGTGACATTCGAGCTGGCCATGTTGGCCACCGCGGTCACCACGCAGGTGCCGCCCTTGGCGGTGATGTTGAGATAGTTGTCGATCTCTTCACCGTGCAGCTCACCGGTGGTGACGATGGTCTTGGCGGCCATCCGGCCCTGGGTCACCTCGGCGACCCCGCCCATCGCGGAGAAGATGTCGGGGTAGGCGTGGGTGGCACCGAACTTCAGCGCTTGGTCGCGCTTCCACTCGACGGGGTCGACGGCGAAGATGTTGCGTGCGCCGGCGTTGAGGGCGCCCTGCAGGGCGCCCATGCCGACACCACCGATACCGGCGATGACGACGTCATCGCCCGGGCGGACGTTGGCACTGCGCACCGCGGAGCCGTAACCGGTGGTGACACCGCAGCCGACCAGGCAGGCCACCTCGAACGGGATGGACGGGTCGATCTTCACCACCGAGCTCTTGTGCACCACCATGTACGGGCTGAACGTGCCCAGCAGCGTCATCGGGATGACGGGGGTGCCGTCGGCGGCGTGGATGCGGTGCGTGTTGTCCGAGACCGCGGTGCCCTGCAGCAGCATGGCGCCCAGATCACAGAGGTTGCGCAGACCGGCCTGACACGACGGGCAGGCGCCGCAGGACGGGATGAACGACAGCACCACGTGGTCGCCGGGCTCCAGGCCCTCGACGCCGGGGCCGACCTCGGTGACGACGCCGGCGCCCTCGTGGCCGCCGAGCACCGGAAAACCGGCCATCGGGATGTCGCCGGTCACCAGGTGGTGATCCGAATGGCACATTCCCGAGGCCTCCATCTGGATCTTGACCTCGTCCTTGACCGGATCGCCGATCTCGATCTCCTGGATCGACCAGGGTTGGTTGAACTCCCAGATGAGGGCGCCTTTGGTCTTCATGTGCGTGTGCCTTCCACTAGAGCTTCGATGCCCCCAGACTAGAGCTATTAGTTACGTGCGTCACAGCCACCCCCAAGCAACTGCTTGGCCGGGAGCGTCACCAGATCGGGACGGGGGCCTGACCGAGCGGGTAGTAGCCGGGCAGCCGCTCACCGGCCAGTGAACGCTCGATCCGCTTCTGCATGGTGGGGGTGAGGTCACCGGACTCGATGAGCTTCATGAAGGCCTTCTGCACATGGCCGAAATCGAAGAAGTCGCGCTGCCACTCGATCAGCAGATCGTCATTGAGGCGGAACCAGCTGCCGCCGATGCCGTAGATCTCGTCCTTGGTGCCGTCGCTCTTGTGGGCGATCTGCTTCCAGAAGCCGACGATCTCGTTCTGCTTCTCGTCGATGAGCGTCTTCTGGTACTCGTAGACCCAGTTCTCCAGCCCTTCCATCTCCAAACCGAGAGCCACCTCCCGGATCTCGTCCCGGTTGACGCACATGACGTCCTCCTTGGGCCCGATGTTCCAGCCGTAGGTGGCATCCTCGGTGTAGAAGTCCGCCAGCGGCTTCCAATCACCGGCCCGCTCAGCGTCCTGGTTGGCCTTCAGCCAGCGCGCGACCCAGTCCTCGAGTTGTTCACGTGACGCCATTGTCGTTGTCTCCTAGTCTTTTTCGATCAGGGTAAGAGCTCGGGTGGGACACATGTCGACGGCCATTTCCACCGCCTCACGCAGCTCGTCTGCGGGTTCGGCGTCGAGGATTTCGACGACACCGCGCTTGGGCACCCGGAAGACATCCGGTGCCTCCAGTTCGCACATGGCGTGGCCCTGGCACAGGTCATCGTCGAGTTCGATGCGATAGCAACCCATCGCGCTAGTCCTTCACGCGCTTGCGGTAGCGGACCTTCGCCGGACGAGCCAGCTGAACCACCATCTTCGAGTGGTCGTTGCGGTAGCTCTCGGGCGGCTGGGCCATCTCGAATTCGTATTCGCGCAGCAGAACCGAGAAGATCGCCTTGATCTGCATCTGCGCGAACGCGGCTCCGACGCAGCGGTGCCTGCCCGCGCCGAACGGAATCCAGGTCCATCTGTTGACCAGGTCCTCTTGCCGCGGCTTGTTGTACCGGTCCGGGTCGAACGCGTCCGGGTTGGGGAAGTCCTCCGGGATCCGGTTGGAGATCGCCGGCGAGGCGGCCACCATTTGTCCCTTGTGGATCGGGTGACCGGCGACCTCGAACTCGTCCTGGGCCACGCGCATCAGGATGATCAGCGGCGGATGCAGGCGCAGGGTCTCCTTGAGCGCGTTGTCGATGTTCGGAATCTGGCGCAGCGCATGGAAACTCACCTCCTGGCCATCGGCATACAGCTCATCGAGCTCGTTTTGCACCTTGGTGTAGAACTCCGGGTTGCGCAGCAGTTCGATGAGCGTCCAGCTCGATGTACCCGAGCTGGTGTGGTGCCCGGCGAACATCAACGAGATGAACATGCCGGTGACCTCGTTGGCGGTGAAGCGCGGATTGCCGTCCTCATCCTTGATGGAGACCAGCACGTCAAGCAGATCGCGATCGCTCTTGTCGGTGGGCGGGTTCGCGATTCGGCCGTTCATCACCTCCTGCACCAGCTCCACCAGGTTGGCCCGGGCCTCGTCGCGGATGCGGAAGCTCTCGATGGGCAGGTAGGGGTCCACATAGCAGAGCGGGTCGGTACCGCGCTCGAGCAGGTGGTAATAGTTCGCGAACCGGGAGTCGAGCTGATTGCGGAACTTCTGGCCGATCAGGCAGGCCGTCGAGGTGTAGATGGTCAGTTCGGCGAAGAACTCCAGTAGATCGATTTCCCCGCTCTCGCCCCATCCTTGGATCATCTTGCGGACTTCGTTCTCGATGGTGGCGGCGTGCCCCTTCATCTGCTCACCGCGCAGCGCGGTGTTGTGCAGCATCTCGGCGCGGCGCTCGGGGTCGGCGTCGAACACCACCCCCTCACCGAAGATCGGCGTCATGAACGGGTAGGCCTCGGCCTGGTTGAGCTCGCTGTCGGTGGACCGGAAGAAGAACTCATTGGCTTCCGACCCGGACAGCAGCACCACCTGCTTGTCTGCCAGCTGGAACCAGCCGGCATCGCCGCACTCCTTGCGGATCCGCCACATCAGGCCGATCGGGTCGGTGCGGAACTCTTCGAGGTGGCCGTGCTCCTCCTCGCCGCCTGAAACGCGTTCTACTTCCTTCAGATCAGCCATTTTGCGGCATCCCTTCTTCGCCGAGGGCCAGCTTCTGACGGTCCTTCACATCGGCCAGCGGAGCCTCGGGCTGCAGTTCCATGTTCGCGATGAATCCGCCCCGCGGTGTCTCGGCGACGAACGTGATGGCCCGCGCGAGATCGTCTGCGCGCAGGAAGTAGTCGTGGCGCGCCTGGCCCCACTTGGCCCAATCCTCCAGAGCGGGCCCGATCAGCTCGGCCGGCAGGCTCCACCCCATCGAGGTCTTGGTCGGCCCCGGGTGCACGATCGACGCGCGGACACCGGTGCCCTCCAGCTCCATCTGGTAGTTGGTCACCATCGCCACCAGTGCGGCCTTGGCCGCCCCGTAGGCGCCCATGTGCGGACGCTGGCGCAGCGCGACATCGGATCCCACGAAGATCAGATCGCCGCGGCGGCGCTCGATCATGCTGGGCAGCACCGCGGAGGCCACCCGGTTGGCGCCGATCAGGTGGATCTGGATCTGCGACTCGAACTGTTCGGTGCTGATCGAGTCGAGCTTGCCGAAGTACGTGTCACCGGCACCGGCCACCAGGATCTCGATATCGCCGAGTTCCGAGGTGGTCTGCTCGACGGCGGCCTTTACCGAATCGGGGTCGGTCACGTCGAGGTGCACCGCGATGGCCTCGCCGCCGTCGGCACGGATCTTGCCCACGATCTCATCGAGTTTCTCGATCCGGCGGGCGCCGAGCGCCACCGGAAAGCCGTTGCGAGCAAGGCGGATCGCGGTGGCCTCGCCAATACCGGAGGATGCGCCCGCGACCAGCGCAGGACGGCGGTCGGGCAGGGGATCAAAACGGGGCATGTTTCTCAGGAGCCTTTCAAGCCTGTCAGCGATGCTGGACGGTTATCGGAAGGTGGGCGAAGCCGCGGACACTGCTGGAATGCACTCGTACAGAAGCGGATTCATCGACCTCATATCCGCGGATGCGCTTGAACAACTCGGTCAACGCCACCCGCGCCTCCATACGCGCCAGGTGCGCGCCCAGGCAGAAGTGGGCGCCGCTGCCGAAACTCACCAGCTTCGGCCCTATCTCCCGGTCGATGCGGTACTCGTCGGGGTTTTCGAAGACCCGTTCGTCGCGGTTGGCCGAGCCGATTAGCAGGACCATGACATCGCCCGCGGGGACCACGGTGTCGTAGAAGGTGAGGTCCTCGACGACCGCGCGGGCCAGGATCTGGCTGGACGCGTCATAGCGCAGCGTCTCTTCGACCCACGGGGTGACCAGGTCGTGGTTGTCGAAGACCGGAGCCAGCTGATCAGGGTTTCTATAGCCCCAATACGCGGCGTTGGCAAGCAGTTTGGTGGTGGTCTCATTGCCCGCGACCACCATCAGGAACAGGAAGGCCATGATTTCGTCATCGGTGAGCTTGTCCCCGTCGATCTCGGCCTGGACCAATGCCGAGGTCAGGTCGTCGGAGGCGTGCTTGCGGCGTTGCTTGACCATATCGGCGTAATAGACCAGCAGTTCGCCGGATGCGGCGATGGCCGACTCTGGCACATCGGCAACACCATCCTCGCGGTGCATCACACCGTCGGCGAGCGCACGGATGTGCACCCGGTCCTCGTCCGGTACCCCCATCAGCTCGGAGATGACGTCCATCGGCAGCTTGCCGGCGAACTCGTCGACATAATCGAATGTGGTGTTCTGCAGCGCCGTGTCCAGATGCTGATGGGCGATCTCGGTGACCCGGCCCTCCAGTTCACGGATGCGCCGGGGAGTAAAGCCCTTGGATACCAAGGTGCGCAGTCGTAGGTGTCCGGGATCGTCGAGGGCCAGGAAGGACATCACGCGGTGGGCCTCGTCGTTGCGGGAGATCGGGTCCAGGGACACCCCATGTTTGTTGGAAAGCGTCACACTGTTGCGGAACCCCGCCACCACATCCTTGTGCCGGGACAGCGCCCAGAAGTTGCGTTCCTCGTTGTGGTACAGCGGTGCTTCGTCGCGCAGTCGCTTGTAGTACGGGTACGGGTCCTCGTGGAAGTCGTAGTCATAGGGGTCGAGTATCGGTGGGGCGGTTTCCAGGCTCAACGGTTCTCTCCGAGGATCAGGCTGACCGAATACGTGAGCCGGTCGGCGATCTGGTGGTAGGTGAACGCACCGCTACCGGCGTTGACAAGCGCTCCGAAGAACGTCATCTCCAGCGCGGAAACGGTGCGGGGGTCGGCGTCGGGTCCTACCGCGGACCGGATGCGTTTGTGGATTTCGGTGCCGATGCGGTCACGCACGGTGCGCACTGCCGGGTCGCTGCCACCGCCGAGCAGGGCGGTGGTGCAGGCGGCGGCGACTTCGGGTTCGTCGGCGACGACCAGGGTCAGCGCGCGGACGGCCTTGTCGACGCGGGTGGTCATCGAGTCGTTGACATCGGTGAAGTACGGAACCTGGTTGACCAGATCGAGGTACACCTCGGCGATCAAGTGGTTCTTCGACGAGAAATACGTGTACGCGGTGGCCGGCGCGACCTTGGCCCTGGCGGCGACGGCGCGCACGGTGAGGTCGGCATAGGACGACTCGCGCAGCATCTCCACACCCGCGGCGAGCACCTTGCGGAAGGTCTCTTCCTGGCGGCGGTTGCGCGGCGTTCCCGCCGGCTCGCCGTCCGCTTTGCCTGTGACGGCAACCACCGAATCGCTGGACACATGTCCAAGTTATCGGACGGGGCGCCGATACGGCAAGCCGTTGGATAAAAGTGCCTGTTCAGGATGGATTCGACGGCGGCCTCTGGGCGGGAGGTGGAGGTCGGCCTTGCCACCGCCATGGACCTGACGTTATGGTGCCTTCGATTGATGTCGGACACTTGTCCAGAGAATGTGGCCATCAAAACCTAGGAGTGGGATGTCGATTCTGGCGGAACGCGAGAGCCGGTTGTTCATAGACGGCAAGCTCGTCGCCGGAAGTGGGGGAACCTTTCCGACCGTCAACCCCGCCACCGAAGAGGTACTGGGTGTGGCGGCCAATGCCGACCAGTCCGATATGGGCGCGGCGATCGGCGCCGCACGGGTGGCCTTCGACGAGACCGACTGGTCCACCAACACCGAGCTGCGGGTGCGTTGCCTGCGCCAGCTGCGCGAAGCACTGCAGGCGAACCTGGAGGACCTGCGGGAGCTGACGATCAGCGAGGTGGGCGCCCCGCGCATGCTGACCTCCGGTGCGCACTTGGAGGGCCCGATCGACGATCTGGCGTTCTCCGCCGACACCGCCGAGAGCTACGCGTGGCGCACCGACCTGGGATACGCCACACCCCAAGGCATTCCGACCAATCGCGTCGTCGCTCGCGAAGCGGTCGGGGTGGTCGGTGCCATCACCCCGTGGAACTTCCCGCATCAGATCAACCTGGCCAAGGTGGGCCCCGCGCTGGCTGCAGGCAACACGCTGATTCTCAAGCCGGCGCCGGACACTCCGTGGGCGGCGGCCGTGCTGGGTGAGATCATCGCCGAGCACACCGATTTCCCGCCCGGAGTGATCAACATCGTCACCTCCGATGATCACGGGGTCGGCGCACTGCTGTCCAAGGATCCCCGGGTGGACATGGTGTCGTTCACCGGATCCACCAACACCGGCCGGGCCGTGATGACGGATGCGGCGGCGACCATCAAGAAGGTGTTCCTGGAACTCGGCGGCAAGTCGGCCTTCATCGTGCTCGACGACGCCGATCTCGGCGGCGCGTGTGCGATGGCGGCGTTCACCGTCGCGATGCACGCCGGGCAGGGTTGCGCGATCACCACCCGCCTGGTCGTCCCGAGAGCCAAGTACGACGACGCGGTCGACGCGGCCGCGGCCACCCTCGGCGGGATCAAGCCGGGCGACCCCAACAGCAAGCGCACCGTGTGTGGCCCGGTCATTTCAGCGCGGCAACGTGATCGGATCCAGGGCTACCTGGACTCCGCCGTCGCCGAGGGCGGCCGGTTCGCCTGCGGCGGCGGCCGCCCGGCCGACCTGGACACCGGATTCTTCATCGAGCCCACCGTCATCGCCGGACTGGACAACTCGGCCAAGGTGTCCCGCGAGGAAATCTTCGGCCCGGTACTGACGGTGATCGCCCACGACGGTGACGACGACGCGGTGCGGATCGCCAACGATTCGCCGTACGGGCTGTCGGGCACGGTATTCGGCGCTGACGACGACCGTGCCCAGGCCGTGGCATCGCGGTTGCGGGTCGGCACCGTGAACGTCAACGGCGGTATCTGGTATTCCGCCGACGCACCGTTCGGCGGCTACAAGCAATCAGGGGTCGGCCGCGAGATGGGCATCGCGGGCTTCGAGGAATACCTGGAGACCAAACTCATCGCCACGCTGGCCACCTGAGGCCGACTGGCCACTTACGACACGCAAGAACGGTCATACCGTGCAATAACTGGCCACTCGGCCGAGAGGAAGAACATGTACGCGGAGTTCAAGGACAAGGTCGGCATCGTCACCGGCGCGGGCGGCGGAATCGGCCAGGCTTATGCCGAGGCGCTCGCCCGTGAGGGTGCCGCTGTGGTGGTGGCCGATATCAACCTCGACGGCGCCCAAAAGGTCGCCGACGCGATCAAGGGCGAAGGCGGCAACGCGCTGGCCGTGCGGGTCGATGTATCCGACCCCGAATCGGCCAGAGATATGGCCGCCCAGACACTATCGGAGTTCGGCGGGATCGACTACCTGGTCAACAACGCCGCCATCTTCGGTGGTATGAAGTTGGATTTCCTGGTCACCGTGGATCCCGACTACTACCGGAAGTTCATGAGCGTGAACCTCGACGGGGCGCTGTGGTGCACTCGGGCGGTCTACAAGAAGATGGCCAAACGGGGCGGTGGCGCCATCGTCAACCAGTCCTCCACGGCGGCGTGGTTGTACGCGAACTTCTACGGACTGGCCAAGGTCGGCATCAACGGTCTCACTCAGCAGCTCTCCCGTGAGCTCGGCGGCCAGAACATCCGGATCAACGCCATTGCCCCCGGACCGATCGATACCGAGGCCAACCGCACGACCACCCCCCAGGAGATGGTCGCCGATATCGTCAAGGCGATCCCGCTGTCGCGGATGGGCCAGCCGGAAGATCTGGTCGGCATGTGTCTGTTCCTGTTGTCCGATCAAGCCAAGTGGATCACCGGACAGATCTTCAATGTCGACGGCGGACAGATCATCCGGTCATGAAGCTGGGCTATATCGGCCTCGGTAATCAGGGCGCACCGATGGCCAAGCGGCTGGCCGACTGGCCGGATGGCCTGATCGTCTTCGATGTGCGCCCCGAGGCGATGACACCACTGGTGGAGTTGGGTGCGACGATTGCCGACGATATCGCCGGAGTGGCCGTGGCCGATGTCATCAGCGTCACGGTCCTCAACGACGCCCAGGTGCGCGATGTGGTGGCCGAGCTCGGCGAGCATGCCGCGCCCGGCACCGTCATCGCCATCCACTCCACCATCGAGCCCGGTACCGCACCCGAGCTGGCCGAACGTTTGGCGCCCAAGGGTATTCATATTGTCGATGCGCCGGTCAGCGGCGGCGCCGGGGCTGCCGACAAGGGTGAGCTCGCGGTCATGGTGGGTGCCGACGAAGAGGCCTATGAGGCGGTCAAACCCGTGTTCAAGAAATGGGCCTCGCTGGTGGTCCGCGCGGGTGGACCCGGTGCCGGTACCCGGATGAAGTTGGCGCGCAACATGTTGACATTCATCGGATTCGCCGCCTCTTGCGAGGCAATGGCGCTCGCCGAGGCGGCCGGCATCGACTTGCAGAAGCTGGGCCGGGTGGTGCGGCACAGCGATGCGCAGAGTAGCGGGCCCGGCGCGGTCATCCTGCGCGATGACACGTCACCGCTGTCTCCCGACCACTGGTTGTTCGACATGTTCACCCACACCCGCGGCCTCGGTGAGAAGGACCTGACGCTGGCTCTCGGATTGGGCGAGGCAGTGGGAGTGGATCTTCCGTTGGCAGAGGTGGCGTTGCAGCGCCTTGCCGACGGCCTCGGAGTACCGCACACGAAGGAGCAGTGAGCATGACCGATCGCCGCGAACAGGGTCTGCAGAAGATGAACGAGGTCTACGGGTGGGAGATGCCCGACGTTCAGGGCGACCCGTACTTCGATCTGACCGTCGAGCACCTCTTCGGCACGATCTGGACCCGCCCGGGCCTGTCGATGCGCGACAAGCGCCTGTTGACGCTGGCCGCGGTGACCGCGGTGGGCAATTCGGATCTGGCCGAGATCCAGGTCAATGCCGCGCTGCACAACGAGGAGATCACCGCCGAGGAACTCAAGGAGGTTGCGGTGTTCCTGACCCACTACCTCGGATTCCCGCTGGGCTCCAAACTGGACGGAGCGGTCAGCAAGGTGGTGCGCAACCGCAAGAAGGCGGCCGAGAAGGGCGCCGGCGAGGATCGCAAGGGCAATGTCAATGCCGCCGTGAAGATGCACTCCGGGAAGTCGCTCGATGACAAGTAGATATGCCTCGCTGTCCCGCGCCGAGCTGGCGACGCTGGTCCCGGAGCTGCTGCTGATCGGTCAGCTGATCGACCGATCCGGAATGGCCTGGTGCATATCGTCATTCGGCCGCGAGGAGATGCTGCAGATCGCCATCGAGGAGTGGGCGGCGTCCAGCCCGCTGTACACCCGGCGGATGCAGAAGGCGCTCAACTACGAGGGCGTCGACATCTACACCCTGTTCAAGGGGCTGCAGCTCGATATCGGTGCGCCGCCGCAGTTCATGGACTTCCGCTATATCGTGCACGATCGCTGGCACGGCGAGTTCTATCTGGATCATTGCGGGGCGCTGCTGGACGTGGAGCCGATGGGCGAGGACTACGTCAAGGGCATGTGCCATGACATCGAGGACCCGACCTTCGACGCCACCGCGCTGGCCACCAACCGCAAGGCTCAGGTCCGGCCCATCCATCGGCCGCCCCGGACTCCGTCGGATCAGCACCCGCACTGCCGCTGGACGGTGATCATCGACGAGTCCTACCCGGAGGTCCCGTTCATCCCGGAGATGGATCTCGTTGCCGCAACGCACGCGCATTCCTGCGAGCTGGACCCGATCGATCCCGATGACGAAGGCGAATCCGACTACTCGGGAGAGCTGCTCGCCGATGTCGATTTCGCGGCGTTCTCGCATTCGGCGCTGGTGCGGATCGCCGACGAGGTGTGTCTGCAGATGCACCTGCTGGTCAAGTCGTTCACCATCGCCGTGGAGAAACGTGCCAAGGACGACGTGGCGCTGGCCAGGTCGATTCGCACAAAGCAGTTGATCGGCATCGCGGGCGTGGCTGCCGACCGGATCCGCAAGGCGCTCAGACTCGGCAACGATGCGCGGGCGGCGCTGCGGGTACTGGAACTGCACCCGCTGCTGAATCCGGCCGCCTACGTGTCGGCCGATGTCGACCCCGAATTCGTGCATGTGCGCCGGTCGCCGGCCTACGCCGACGGCGCCTGGATCTCGCTGATCTCGCCGGTGGCCGACGCCCCGCTGCAGGCCATCGCCCATGCGGTCGACCCGCGGCTGCGGGCCGAGGTGTCGGGCACCGAGTCGGATTGGACCGTACGCTTCACCACCACCGATACCGCCGCGAAGAAGCTGCCCGAGGTCGAGGTGTGTGAGTTCAGCGGTGGCGCGTCCTGGGTGTTCGAGGAGCGCAGGTCGCTGCCACTGACCGTCGTTTAGGTGCGCAGCGCCGGTGCGACCCAGCGTCGCAGATAGCTGCGCAGTGCGGCGCCGGTGCGTGGCGGCCGGCCCGGGTCGATCACGAATGACTGGATGACGCGCAACAGGTGCTCGGCGAGTTCGTCGAGGTCGTCGTCGTCGAAACCCGCGGCTTCCCAGTCCACGTCGAAGTGCCGCACCACCGATTGGGCGAATTGCAGCCCGATATCGGAGGTCACCGATTCGGTCAGCGCCGGGGTGCGCCCCGGGGCGAGCAGCAGGCCGATGTGTTTGTCCTTCGGCAACCATTCCAGCGCGGTGGCGATGGCCTCGGTGGCCGCGTCGGCCGGGTCCGTGATGCCCCGCAGGTGGGTTGCCAGCCGCCCGAGGAAGTCGCTTGCCGCGACCACACCGGCCTGCATCAGCAGCGCCTCGGTGCTGGGAAAGTACCGGTACACCGTTTGTCTGGTGACGCCCAGGGTGCGCGCGACGTCGGCGATGGAGAAGTCCGCCCCGCGCTCGTCGATAGCCTTACCCGCGGCGGCCAGGATCCGGCCGACGGCCTCCTCGTCACTCGCCGGCGCGGCGCCGGCCCACCCGTGGGTACGCACGCCGGAATTGTAGCGAGCTAGTGGTAAGAGACCTCCAGCTGCTTGACTCCGTTGATCCATCCGGATCGAAGGCGTTGCGGTTCAGCGATTTTGGTGATGTCGGGTATCTGGTCGGCGATCTCGTGGAACATCAGCTTGATCTCCATCCGGGCGAGGTTGGCGCCGATACAGAAGTGCGCACCGTTGCCGCCGAACGCGAGGTGCGGATTGGGGTTGCGCAGGATATCGAACTGGAACGGGTTCTCGAAGACGTCCTCGTCGTAGTTGGCCGAGCTGTAGAACAGGCCGGCTCGCTGGCCCTTGCGGATGGTGACGCCGCCGACTTCGGTGTCGACCAGCGCGGTGCGCTGGAAGCAGTGCACCGGACTGGCCCAGCGGATGATCTCCTCGATCGCAGTGTCGGGTCGCTCGCGCTTGAAAAGCTCCCATTGGTCCGGGTTTTCGAGAAACGCATTCATGCCGTGGGTCATGGCATTGCGGGTTGTCTCGTTGCCGGCCACGGCCAGCAGGATCACGAAGAATGCGAACTCGACATCGGTGATTCCGGCTTCGTCTGCCGAATCGGCCTGCACCAGCCTGGTCACGATATCGTCGGCCGGACATGCGCGGCGTTGTTCGGCCATGTTGTATGCGTAGCCCATCAGCTCGGCGTTGGCTGTGGTCGGATCGGAATCGAAGTCCGGATCGTCGGTGTTCATGATGCAGTTCGACCAGTGGAAGATCTTCTCGCGATCCTCTTCGGGCACGCCGATCAGGTCGGCGATCGCCAGCAGCGGCAGCGGCATCGCCACGTCGTCGACGAAGTTCCCGGACTTTCGTTCCGCCGCGGCGGCCACGATCTCGCGGGCGGCCACGGCCAGCTTCGCCTCCAGGGCCGCCACCGATCGCGGAGTGAACAGCCGCGACACCAGCTTGCGCAGCCGGGTGTGATCCGGGGCGTCGTGGTTGATCAGCAGTGCCTTGGTGAGGTCGAGTTGATCGGCGGTGATGCCGTCCGGTAGGCGCATCACCGCGCCTTTGGCGTTGGTGGACCACACGTCACCGCTGTTACGCGAGATGGTCTTGATGTCCTCGTGACGGCTGATCACCCAGTAGCCGCCGTCATCGAAGATCGACTCGTCCTGCTCGTTCCACCACACCGGCGCGGTCTTGCGCAGCTGGGCGAACTCGGTGACGGGTATGCCGTGCAGCAGCACATCGGGATCGGTGAAGTCGTAGCCCTTGCCGAACGGGCAGGTGCTCTCCAGTGTGCTCATCGAGGTCCTCCTGGTGTGACTCATCGCACTCGTTGCATTGACCATACACTCACAGTCAAGGTGTATGGCCGAGACCCGCAGCGAGGTACCGGGGTGGGCGGATAGGGTTGGCAATCGTGCGCGTCCTCGTCATCGGATCCGGAGCCCGTGAACATGCCCTGCTGCTCGCCCTGCGGCGCGACCCGCAGGTCGACCAGCTCGCGGTCGCGCCCGGCAATGCCGGCACCGCCGCCATCGCCGAGCAGTACGACGTCGACGTCAGTTCGGGCCCCGCGGTGGTGGCCCTCGCGCAGCGCCTGAAGTCCGATCTGGTGGTGGTGGGGCCCGAGGTGCCACTGGTACTCGGTGTGGCCGACGCGCTGCGCGCCGCGGGCATCGCCTGTTTCGGCCCCTCCAAGGACGCCGCCCGCATCGAGGGCTCCAAAGCCTTCGCCAAGGACGTGATGGCCGCCGCCGGTGTGCGGACCGCCACCAGCGAGATCGTGGACAATCCCGCCCACCTCGACGCCGCGCTGAACCGGTTCGGCCCACCGGCCGGGCAGGCCGCCTGGGTGGTCAAAGACGACGGACTGGCCGCGGGCAAGGGGGTGGTGGTCACCGAGGACCGGGACGCGGCCCGCGCGCACGCCGCCGGCCTGCTGGACTCGGGGCACCCGGTGCTGTTGGAGTCTTTCCTGGACGGCCCTGAGGTCTCGCTGTTCTGTGTCGTCGACGGCGAGACCGTCGTACCGTTGCTGCCCGCCCAGGACTTCAAACGAGTCGGCGACAACGACTCCGGTCCCAACACGGGCGGGATGGGCGCCTACACCCCGCTGCCGTGGCTACCCGCGCAGGTGCTCACCCAGATCGTCGATGAGATCGTCAAACCCGTTGCTGCCGAAATGGTTTCACGGGGAAGTGCATTTTCGGGTCTGCTCTATGCGGGCCTGGCGATCACCTCCGCCGGTCCGTCCGTGGTGGAATTCAACTGCCGCTTCGGAGACCCGGAAACCCAGGCCGTGCTGGCCCTGCTGGAATCTCCGCTCGGCCAACTGCTCAATGCCGCGGCCACCGGCACGCTGGCCTCGTTCGAGCAGCTGCGCTGGCACGAGGGAGCCGCGGTCACCGTGGTGGTGGCCGCCGAGAACTATCCGGGCCGCCCGCGGGTGGGTGATGTCATCACCGGTGCCGAAGCCGACAACGTCCTGCATGCGGGTACCGCGCGGCGTGAGGACGGCGCGGTGGTGTCCACCGGCGGCCGAGTGCTCTCGGTGGTCGGCACAGGTGCCGACCTCGACGGCGCGCGCGCTGCGGCCTACGCGGCCCTCAAGTCGATCAAACTGCCCGGCAGTCACTTCCGTACCGACATCGGGCTGGCGGCCGCCGAGGGGCGTATCTCACTCTGACCGGTCAGGCGACGAGTATCGGTGCCAGCCAAGAGATCTCGGCGGGAAGCTGGGAACTCCAGAATTCGCCGTCATGGCCGCCGGGGGAGAACCCGCCGGCCGGCGGGCTGGGCAATTGGGCAATGAACGCAGCTGTGGCGGCGGCGAACGGGTCGCTGTTGCCGCAGTCGATGCGCAGCGGGATCGCGCCCAGTGCGGGCAGACCCCACACGCTGTTGGCTCGATAGTCCTCGGCGTCGTCGAACGCGCCGGGGGCCGCGGCACCGGCTGATGTCCACAGCGCGGGGCTCACCGCGCAGATCGCCGCGGTGCGCGCGGGTCCCAGCCGGGATCCGAGCAACAAAGCGCCGTATCCGCCCATGGACCAGCCGATGAAGCCGACACGCGAGGTATCCAGGCCCTGATCGGCCAACATGGGAAGGAGTTCTTCGAGGACCATCGCGCCGGCATCCTCACCGGACGCGCGTTTATGCCAGTAGCCTCCACCACCGTCGACAGCCACCACAGCAAACGGCGGAAGGCCCGCCGCCACGGCGTGCGCGAGGCCCTGTTCCACACCACCAGCCATTACGGTGGCCGCATCGCTGCCCTTACCGTGCAGCGCGATCACCGGGCGCAGCGGCGTGGTCGCACCCGGTGGCCTGGCGATCGCCCAGCGGGTGGAGACCCCGCCGCGGGCGGCCGAGACGAACGAACCCGACTGATAGGTGGCGGCCGGTTCGGCGGCGGCCCGGGGCAGCGCACCCGCCCCGGCGGCAGCCGCGCCGAGGACAGCGCCCAGGCCCGCGCGCAGAACGGTCCGGCGGTTCGGGGCAGGCATGCGCGCCATCTTGCCACCGGCCGCGGTGACGCTGTCTGCCAACTTCTTGTGATTGCCGAAAACCGCCATACAACTGGGATTTTGCTGGCAGCATGCGAGAGGTGACAGCGGCGGTGACTCCGAAGGGGGAGCGTCGGCGGGGCGCCCTGGTGAGTGCCGCCGCCGATCTGCTGTGCGAGGGCGGCATCGACGCGGTGCGCCATCGCGCCGTGGCCCGGCGCGCCGGGCTGCCGCTCGCATCGACGACGTACTACTTTTCCTCACTCGACGATCTGATCGCCAAGGCCGTCGAGCACATCGGCGCGCGAGAAGCCAAGCAACTCGAGCTGCAGGTGGCTGCGCTGTCGCGCCGGCGCCGGGGGGCGGAGTCGACCGCCGATCTGCTGGTCGATCTCCTTGTCGGCGACGACCCGGGCGCCCGGGTTTCCGAACAGCTGATCTCCCGGTACGAGCGCTATATCGCGTGCGCGCGGCAACCCGAACTGCGCGACATCCAGCGGCGGATACTGCGACAACGCACCGATGCCGTCCTTGAGGTGGTGGAGCGCTCCGGTCGCGCCGTGCGGGCCGGGCTCGTCACCGCCCTGGTGTGCGCCGTGGACGGAGCTGTGGTTGCCTCATTGGTGGACGAGGGCGAGGGTCCGCGGGCCACTGCCCGCGCGACTCTGATCGATGTGATCGACGTGCTCGCCCCGGTCGACGACCGGGCTCTGCACGTATGAGCTGACCAAAAGGGGTGGGATGACACAGTCGGAAACCACGCAGGAGCCCCAACTTCGGCGGGTGATGGGCCCGGGGCTGCTGCTGCTGTTCGTGGTGGGCGACATTCTCGGCACGGGCGTCTATGCGCTGACCGGGCAGGTCGCCAAGGAAGTCGGCGGCGCGGCGTGGCTTCCGTTCCTTGCGGCATTTCTGATCGCCACGATCACCGCATTCAGTTACCTGGAGCTGGTCACCAAGTACCCGCAGGCCGCCGGTGCAGCGCTCTACGCGCACAAGGCATTCGGCATCCAGTTCGTCACCTTTCTGGTGGCCTTCGTGGTCATGTGCTCCGGAATCACCTCCGCCTCAACGGCTTCCCGGTTCTTCTCGGCGAACTTCTTCACCGCCTTCGATCTTGACTGGGGCAAGGCCGGCGTGGTGGTACTGGCGCTGTTGTTCATGGCGCTGATCGCTGCGGTGAACTTCCGCGGCGTCGGGGAGAGCGTCAAACTCAACGTGGTGCTCACCATCGTCGAGATCACCGGCCTGGCCATGGTGATCCTGGTGGGCATCTGGGCGTTCACCGGCGGGGGTGCAGATGTCGACTTCGCCCGCGTCGTCGCCTTCGACACCCCCGAAGACAAGGGCACCTTCCTGGCCGTCACCACCGCCACCTCACTGGCCTTCTTCGCGATGGTCGGGTTCGAGGACTCGGTCAACATGGCCGAGGAGACCAAGGACCCGGTGCGGATCTTTCCCAAGGTGCTGCTGAGCGGGCTGGGAATCGCCGGTGTCGTCTACGTCATCGTCGCCATCGTCGCGGTCGCGCTGGTGCCCGTCGGCGTGCTGGCCGACAGCGAGACCCCGCTGGTCGAGGTGGTCAAGGCGGGTGCGCCCGGACTGCCGATCGAGACGATTCTGCCCTTCATCTCCATGTTCGCGGTGGCCAACACCGCGCTGATCAACATGTTGATGGCCAGCCGGCTCATCTACGGCATGGCCCGCCAGCACGTGCTGCCGCCGGTTCTGGGCGCCGTGCACCCCAAGCGGCACAGCCCGTGGGCGGCCATCGCGTTCACCACCCTCGTCGCGTTCGGGCTCATCTTCTACGTGTCCGCGGTCGCCAACAGCAGCGCCATCGCGGTGCTCGGCGGCACCACATCGCTGCTGCTGCTCGCGGTGTTCGCGATGGTGAACGTGGCGGTGCTGGTGCTGCGTCGTGACGTGCAAGCCGCGGGCGGGCACTTCCGGACGCCCACGGCGCTGCCGGTCATCGGGTTCCTGGCCTCGGCCTACCTGGTGCTGCCGTTCTCCGGGCGCCCCGCCCAGCAATACCTGCTGGCCGGCATCCTGATCCTGATCGGGATCGTGCTGTTCGGTATCACCACCCTGATCAACCGCCAGCTCGGGATCCGCGGCACGGGCATCGTCGATCCGACGCACCTGAGCGACGCCCCGTAGACGACTCGTAAGCTGTGTGTTCGTGACGATTCCGAATGTCCTGGCCAACCGCTACGCCAGCGAAGAGATGACGGCCATCTGGTCGCCCGAGGCGAAGATCATCGCCGAACGCCGGTTGTGGCTGGCGGTGCTGCGCGCGCAGGCCGAGCTGGGCGTCCCGGTGCCAGACGGCGTCATCGACGATTACGAGCGGGTACTGGAGACCGTGGACCTGGGCTCGATCGCCGCACGCGAGCGGGTGACCCGCCACGATGTCAAGGCCCGTATCGAGGAGTTCAACGCACTCGCCGGCCACGAGCACGTGCACAAGGGCATGACCAGCCGCGACCTCACCGAGAACGTCGAGCAGCTGCAGATCCGGCGGTCCCTGGAGCTGGTCTTCGCCCACGGTGTGGCGGTGGTGGCTCGGCTGGCCGAACGCTCGATCGTGTACCGCGACGTGGTGATGGCCGGTCGCAGCCACAATGTCGCCGCCCAGGCCACCACGCTGGGCAAGCGGTTCGCCTCGGCCGCCGAAGAGACGTTGCTGGCGCTGACCCGGCTGCGTGAGCTGATCGACCGGTATCCGCTGCGTGGCATCAAGGGCCCGATGGGCACCGCGCAGGACATGCTCGACCTGTTCGACGGTGACACCGCCCGGCTGGCCGAACTGGAACGGCGTGTCGCCCAATTCCTGGGATTCACAGAGGTTTTCACCAGCGTCGGGCAGGTGTACCCACGCTCGCTGGACCACGATGCGGTGTCCGCGCTGGTGCAGCTCGGTGCCGGCCCGTCTTCCTTCGCGCACACCATCCGGCTGATGGCCGGCCACGAACTGGTCACCGAGGGATTCGCACCGGGCCAGGTCGGTTCCTCGGCCATGCCGCACAAGATGAACACCCGCTCCTGCGAGCGGGTCAACGGCCTGCAGGTGGTGCTGCGCGGGTACGCGTCGATGGCCGCCGAGCTGGCGGGCGCGCAGTGGAACGAGGGCGATGTGTTCTGTTCGGTGGTGCGCCGGGTCGCGCTGCCGGATGCGTTCTTCGCCGTGGACGGCCAGATCGAGACCTTCCTGACCGTACTCGACGAATTCGGTGCGTACCCCGCGGTCATCCAGCGCGAGCTCGACCGTTACCTGCCCTTCCTGGCCACTACCCGCATCCTGATCGCCGCCGTGCGCGCGGGCGTCGGCCGCGAAACTGCGCACGAGGTCATCAAGGAGCACGCGGTGGCCGTCGCGCTGGCCATGCGCGAGAAGGGTGCCGAGCCCGATCTGCTGGACCGCCTGGCCGCCGATCCGCGGCTGCCGCTGGACCGGATCGCCCTCGATGACGCGCTGGCCGACAAGGAAGCGTTCACCGGCGCGGCCGGCGCGCAGGTCGACACCGTCGTCTCGGCGGTCGAGGAACTGGTCGGCCGCTACCCCGAGGCGGCCAAGTACACCTCGGGTGCCATCTTGTGACGCTGGCCGACCTCACGGATCTCGACAACTTCGCGAACGGTTTCCCGCACGAGCTGTTCGAGGTTCATCGCCGGCAGGCGCCGGTCTACTGGCATGAACCCACCGAGCACACCCCGGACGGGGAGGGTTTCTGGTCGGTTGCCACCTACCCGGAAACGCTTGCCGTGCTGCGTGATCCGCAGACCTACTCGTCGGTGACCGGCGGGACGCGGCCGTATGGCGGAACGCTGCTGCAGGACCTTTCGGTGGCCGGGCAGGTGCTCAACATGATGGACGATCCCCGACACGCCCAGATCCGCAAGCTGGTCAGTTCCGGGCTGACCCCGCGCATGATCACCCGGGTCACCGACGATCTGCGGGCCCGGGCGCGGAGCCTGCTGGATGCCGTCGAACCCGGCGTGGCGGTGGACTTTCTCGTCGAGGTGGCCGCCGAGCTGCCCATGCAGATGATCTGCATCTTGCTGGGAGTTCCTGAATCCGAACGACATTGGCTGTTCGAGGCGATCGAGCCGCAGTTCGATTTCGGCGGTGCCCGGTCGGCGGCCGTCGGCCAGCTCACCGCCGAAGAGGCCGGATCGCGGATGTACGAATATGGCCAGCGGTTGATTGCGGCCAAACGCGCCGAGCCGACCGACGACATGCTGTCGGTGGTGGCCAACGCCACCGAGGCGCAGCTCTCTGATCTTGAGTTGTATCTGTTCTTCAGCCTGCTGTTCAGTGCCGGAGCGGAAACCACCCGCAACGCGGTGGCGGGTGGGCTGTTGGCGCTGATCGAGCATCCCGCCGAGCTGCGGCGCCTGCGTGCGGAGCCGGAATTGCTCGGGCCCGCGATCGAGGAGATGTTGCGCTGGACGACACCGTCACCGTCGAAAAGGCGTACCGCGACCCGCACGGTGACTTTGGCCGGTCGCACCATCGAGGCGGGGCAGAAGGTGCAGGTCTGGGAGGGCTCGGCGAACCGGGATCCGTCGGCGTTCCGGGACGCGGAAGTCTTCGATATCGCACGGAAACCCAATGCACACTTGGGATTCGGTTATGGCGTGCACTACTGCCTGGGCGCCAACCTGGCCCGTCTTGAGCTGCGGGTGTTGTTCGAGGAACTGTTGCCCAGGTTCGGTTGTGCGCGGCTGGTCAAACCGGTCGAGTGGACCCGCAGTAATCGGCACACCGGCATCCGGCACCTGTTCGTCGAATTCGGCTGATCGCTACCCTCGGACAACATGGACGGCCAGAACGACCACCTCCGAGTCTCCAACGCCGACCGCGCACACGTGAGCGGGTTGCTCGAGCGGGCGGTCGCCGACGGCATGATCACCCTCGACGAGTTCGCCGAGCGCACCGATGCCGCGCTGGCCGCTCGCACCCGCGGTGAGTTGCGCGCCGTGCTGGTCGACCTGCCCGATATGAACCTGCCGGGTGAGCGGGCCCCGTTGGCTCGCAGCAGCGCTCGGCCCGAGCTGCTGGGCGGCTGGATGACCTCGATCGTGCGGCGCGGACCCTGGACGGCGGCGCCGGTGATCGAGCTGAACACCCGCATGTGCAGCACCAGGCTGGACTTCACCTCCGCGACGCTGCCCGGGCCGGTCATCGAGGTGAACATCGACGACTACCTGAGTTCGACGGAGCTCATCGTGCCGCCAGGGGCCACCGCGGACCTCAACGGCGTCGATGCCATCGCGGGCAGCGCCACGGTGAAGGTGCGCAATGTCGCACAAGCCGATCAGCTGCACATCATCGTGCGCGGCAAGGTGCGGATGGGCTCACTTACCGTGCGGCACCCGTTCGGTAGCTGGTTGCGCCGCCTGCACGGTGGCTGATGGCCAACTCGATCTCCGCGAGCACCCGTTCGGCGTACTCGGTGAGATCCAGCCAGGTGAACCGCAGCACCTGGTAGCCCGACAGCGCCAGTTCGTTCTGTTTGACCCGATCCCGTTGGAAGACGTCGTGGTCGGTGTGAAAAGCCAGGCCGTCGATCTCGATCGCGATCTTGAGATCGCAAAACAGAACATCGATCTCCCAGCGTCCGAGGCGCTGGTTGGCCTTCCATCCGGTGATACGCGCCTGTCGCAGTAGCCTGATCAGGAGCCGCTCCGCCTCGGAATGCGCTCCGCTGTCGGCGGCCTGCAGCAGGCGGCGCGCTGCGGGTGAGCCGTGGCGGCCCTTGTTGCGCAGGTGAGCGCCCCAGAGATCGTGCAGGTCCAGTAGATGCCGTTGTAGTGCCGCGTCGACGATCTTGATGCCCCCGCCCCGGCGGGCAGCGGCCTCCACGACCGTCAACGCGAGTGCCGTCACGCGCAGGCCATGGCGTGTCACGCAGTCGGCGGGGGCCAGATCGCGCCGGCGTGTACGGATGCCATACCGCCGGGCCGGGTTGCTGACCGCCGGCACGGTCACCTCCAACGTCTCAGGGGGGTATTTGGTGATCTCGAGCCACCACGCCGCGGCCAATCCGCTGGCGACCGCGCGCGGACCGTATCCCCAGACCGCGGTTCGGATGCGCGCACGGTCGGTGAACGGCCGGTCATCGACGAAGTACACCCCGGGCGAGCAGCGCAGCCAGTGCCCCGAGCGGACCCTGCGATACACCGCCTGACGATTCAATCCGGCCTGCTGCGCCTGGGCGAGCGTGATGACCCCTCGTGATCGCGTAGAAATCGGTCCAGCATGTCTATTTGGACGGGATGCCCGGCCGAACGGTTCCACTCTCAGCGATTTGCGCACATCCAGTAACGCTCACCGTTACGCGCTGTGCGCAAATCGCTGGTCCTCACAGCCGAATGCCGGCCGCGTGGATCTCCAGCAGGGCCAGCCCGCGGATCGCCGGGCGGTCGTCGCGCCGCCAGGCCCCGATCGGGTCGGGGTCGATCGCGGTGAGCTTGCCCAGTGGGCGGTTGGCGAGCGCGCGCATCGCCAGCAGTTCCTGGCCGGCGTGCGTGGAGGCCAGCGACAGCACCGTGAGCTTGCGCCGGAAGAACCGCACGCGCAGAAACAGCCAGGGCATGGCGACCGCGAGGATCGGGGTGGCCGCGACCGCCAAGGCCAGCACCCAGGCCAACCAGGTCGCGGTGCTGTCCAGGCTCTGACCGGCACCGGCGATCTCCCCGGCGGCGTCGCTGGCCGCCCGTAGCGGTCCGCTCAGCGCCCCGCCGATCAGCGGGAAGTCGTCGGCACGGTCGCCGGCGGTGCTCAGACTGCCCGACACGCCGTCGGCGCCGTCCTGTACCTGGCGGCCCACCGCGGCGATGGCCGCCACCGCCGAGTAGACCGCGCTGCCCACCATCACCCAGATCAGCGTCCAGACCACGACGGTGACATCGCTGACGAGCTGGGCCAGCAGGCGACCGGGCCGGGTGGCATAGGGCAGGTACCGCAATCTCATGCCACCGATCCCAGCACATAGGGTGGGCCAATGCGCCCCGCTCTGACCGACTACCGGCATCTGGCCAGCGGCAAAGTTCGCGAGCTCTACCGCATCGACGGCGATCACCTGCTGTTCGTGGCCAGCGACCGCATCTCGGCCTATGACCACATCCTGGATACGGAGATCCCCGACAAGGGCCGGATCCTGACCGCGATGAGCGTGTTCTTCTTCGACCACCTCGGGGTGGCCAACCACCTGGCCGGCCCGCCCGATGACGAACGCATACCCGCGGACGTGCTGGGCCGCGCCCTGGTGGTGCGTGCGTTGGAGATGCTGCCGGTCGAGTGTGTCGCGCGCGGCTATCTCACCGGCTCCGGGCTGATCGACTATCAACAGACCGGGGCGGTGTGCGGGATCGCGCTGCCGGCCGGGCTCGGCGAGGCCAGCAAGTTCGACGAGCCGCTGTTCACCCCCGCCACCAAGGCCGAACTGGGTGAGCACGACGAGAACGTGTCCTTCGATGCGGTGGTCGAACTGGTGGGTGCCCGGCGCGCCGCCGAACTGCGGGACGCGACGCTGCAGATCTACCGCACGGCCGCCGAGCATGCGCTGAGCAAGGGCATCATCGTCGCCGACACCAAGTTCGAGTTCGGTGTCGACGCCGAGGGCCGGCTCGTGCTGGCCGACGAGGTACTCACCCCGGACTCGTCGCGCTACTGGCCGGCCGACACGTATGAGCCCGGGCAGGTGCAGCCGAGCTTTGACAAACAGTTCGTGCGCAACTGGCTGACCGGACCGGATTCGGGCTGGGATCGCCACTCCGACACCCCACCGCCACCGCTGCCTGCGGAGATCGCCGCCGCCACCCGTGCGCGCTATATCGAAGCGTACGAGCGTATTTCCGGACTGAGCTTCGATGATTGGATCGGCGCATGACTTCAGCTCCTGTGGCCAAGCGGGTCGAGCACCGCCGCGAACAGCACGGTGATGTGTTCCTCGACCACTATGAGTGGCTGCGCGACAAGTCCAGCCCCGAGGTGATCGCCCACCTGGAAGCCGAGAATGCCCATACCGAGGCTTCCACCGCCGCGCTGGCGCCGTTGCGGCAGAAGATCTTCGACGAGATCAAGGCGCGTACCAAGGAGACCGACCTCTCGGTCCCGACGCGTCGCGGCCAATGGTGGTATTACGCCCGCAGTTTCGAGGGCAAGCAGTACGGCGTGCATTGTCGCTGTCCGATCGGCGGCCCAGATGACTGGACCCCACCGGAACTCGACGAGAACACCGCGATTGCCGGGGAGCAGATCCTGCTCGACGAAAACGTCGAGGCCGAAGGCCATGAATTCTTCTCCCTGGGTGCCATCAGCGTCAGCGTGGACGGCAACATCCTGGCTTTCTCGGTGGATGTCAAGGGTGACGAGCGATACACCCTGCGGTTCAAGGATCTGCGGACCGGTGAGCTCTACGAGGACACCATCGCCGGTATCGGCGCCGGTGCGACCTGGGGCGCGGACAATCATTCGGTCTATTACGTCACCCTCGACGATGCGTGGCGGCCCGACACCGTGTGGCGGCACCGCCTCGGTTCCGGTCTGCCCGCCCGGAAGGTGTATCACGAAGCCGACGAGCGGTTTTGGCTCGGTGTCGGGCGTACCCGCAGCGACAAGTACGTCATCATCGCCGCGGGCAGCGCGGTCACCTCTGAGGTGCGCTACGGCGACGCTGCCGACCCGGAGGCCGATTTCACGGTGGTGCTGCCGCGCCGTGACCAGGTGGAGTACTCCGTCGAGCATGCCGTGGTCGGCGGAGAGGACCGATTCCTCATCCTGCACAACGACGGCGCGGTGAACTTCACCCTGGTCGAGGCGCCGGTGAGCGATCCGAGCGCGTTCCGCACGCTGATCGAGCACCGCGAGGATGTCCGGCTCGACGCGGTCGACGCGTTCGAGAACCATCTCGTGGTGAGCTATCGCCGGGAGGCGCTGCCGCGAATCCAGTTGTGGCCCATCGGTGCCGACGGCAGCTACGGAACTCCGCAGGAGATCGCCTTCGAATCGGAGCTGATGGCGGCGGGGCTGAGTGGCAATCCGAACTGGTCATCGCCGAAGCTGCGGGTAGGCGCGGTGTCGTGGGTCATCCCGGTGCGGGTCTATGACCTCGACCTGGTGACCGGCGAGCGCACCCTGTTGCGGGAACAACCGGTGCTCGGTGACTACCGGCCCGAGGAGTACGTCGAGCGGAGGGATTGGGCGGTGGCGCCCGACGGGGCCCGGATCCCGATCTCGATCGTGCACCGGGCGGGTTTGGCCTTCCCGGCCCCGACATTGCTCTACGGCTACGGCGCCTACGAATCGTGTGAGGACCCGCGTTTCTCGATTGCCCGGCTATCGCTGTTGGACCGCGGGATGGTGTTCGCCGTCGCGCATGTGCGGGGTGGCGGTGAGCTGGGCAGGCCGTGGTATGAGGACGGCAAGCTGTTGCACAAGCGCAACAGCTTCACCGATTTCATCGCGGTCGCAGAGCATCTGGTGGTGACCGATCTGACCCGGCCGGCGAACCTGGTCGCGCTCGGCGGCAGTGCGGGCGGTCTGCTGGTCGGCGCGGTGCTGAACATGGCGCCGCATCTGTTCGCCGGGGTGCTGGCGCAGGTGCCGTTCGTCGATCCGCTCACCACGATTCTGGATCCGTCGTTGCCGCTCACCGTTACCGAGTGGGACGAGTGGGGTAATCCGTTGGAGGACGCGGATGTCTACGCATATATGAAGTCCTACTCGCCCTATGAGAATGTCGGGCCCTACGACTATCCGGCGGTGCTGGCGATGACGTCGCTCAACGACACCCGGGTCTTCTATGTGGAGCCCGCGAAATGGGTTGCCGCTCTTCGGTATGCGCAGCACGACACCGGGGCTGATGCTGGCAAGGTGCTGTTGAAGACCGAGATGGTGGCCGGGCACGGTGGTATCAGCGGACGGTACGAGCGGTGGAAGGAAACCGCCTTCCAGTACGCGTGGTTGCTGGCCACCGCCGATCCGGACAATCACGGCGCCGGTGACCCGCACAGCCTGTTCGGCGGTCCGCGCATCTAGGCGCTGTCAAGATTGCGGTTATGATGGCTCGATGGGCAAGGCGAGCTATCACCACGGCGATCTGCGGGCGGTGATCTTGGCCCAGGCCGCCGACCTGGTCGCCGAACGCGGTGCCGACGGCGTCTCGCTACGGGAACTCGCCCGCGCCGCGGGGGTGTCGCACGCGGCGCCCGCCCACCACTTCGGCGACCGGCGCGGACTGTTCACCGCGCTGGCCGAACAGGGTTTCCGGATTCTGGCTGCCGAGTTGGCGGCGGCCCGGCCGGACTTCGTCGACGCGGCCAAGGCCTACGTGCGATTCGCGTTGGCCCACCCCGGACACTTCGAGGTGATGTTCGACAACTCGCTGTTCGACGCCACCGAACCCGAGGTGATGCGGGCCGCCGCGGCCGCGTCGGACGAGCTGAACCGTGGTGTCGGCACCCTGTCGGATCCGCGCGCCTCGGCCGACCCGGAGGGCGCCGCCCTGGCCGCCTGGTCGATGGTGCACGGATTTGCTCAGCTCTGGCTCAACCGGGCGATCGACACCACGGGTGATCCGGTCGCCACCGTCGAGAGGCTGGCGGCGATCCTGTTCGACGGCTAGCGTCGACCCGGTGAGCCTCAACCAGATCCCGCTGACGACCCTTGACGGCACGAATACCACGCTCGGCGAATTGTCAGGCGGGGCAACCCTGGTGGTGAACGTCGCCTCCAAATGCGGTCTCACCCCCCAATACACCGCGCTGGAGAAGATCGCCGAAGAGTACGCCGATCGTGGGCTGACCGTGGTGGGTGTGCCGTGCAACCAGTTCATGGGCCAGGAGCCCGGCACCGCCGAGGAAATCCAGAACTTCTGCTCCACCACCTACGGGGTGACCTTCCCGTTGCTGGCAAAGACCGACGTCAACGGAGCCGACCGGCATCCGCTGTACGCCGAACTGACCAAGGCCGCCGACGCGGGCGGCGAGGCCGGTGACATCCAATGGAACTTCGAGAAATTCCTGCTCACCCCCGACGGTGAAGTGGCCAACCGGTTCCGTCCGCGCACCGAGCCGGACGCGCCCGAGGTGATCGCTGCCATCGAAGCCGTGATATCCCAATAGCAAACTCGTGTCCGGGTGTTGGCAACCGTCCCGACACCTCGTGTTGCGAGACTACCGGTGTGACCGCAGAGCTCATCGTCTCGATCTCCGGGATCCGGGACCGCACCATCGCCGACGTGGATTCGTTCTGCGAGGAACTCGACGTCCGCGGGGTGCCGGTGTCCTTACTGGTGGCGCCCCGTTTGAAGGGCGACTATCGGCTGGAACACGACGCATCGACGGTGTTATGGCTGGCCGACCGCCGCGCCGCCGGTGATGCCGTGGTGTTGCACGGCTACGACGAGGCCGCCACCAAGAAGCGCCGCAGCGAATTCGCCACCCTGCCGGCCCACGAGGCGAACCTGCGGTTGATGGGCGCTGACCGGGTGATGGAACATCTGGGACTGCGCACCCGGCTGTTCGCCGCGCCTGGTTGGTCGGTGTCGGAGGGGACCTCGGTGGCGCTGCCGCGTAACGGTTTCCGGTTGCTCGCCGGATGGAGCGGGGTTACCGATATGGTGCGCGGCGTCACGACGCCGGCCCGGGTGCTCGGTATCGGCGCCGGATTCCTCGCCGAAACGTGGTGGTGTCGCACGCTGGTGCTGTCGGCCGAACGGACCGCCCGCCGCGGTGGGACGGTGCGGCTGGCGGTCTCGGCGGGTCAGCTGCGCCACACCGGGCCCCGGCAGGCGGTGCTCGACGCCGTCGACCTGGCCCTCATGCACGGCTGCGCCCCGGAGATGTACCGCTGGGAGGCCGATCCCGTCCTCGCCGACGCTGCCTGAGGCTAACGTGTCGGCATGGTCGATGCCGATGTGATCGTGGTGGGTGCGGGGCTGGCCGGGCTGGTCGCCGCCGCGGAGCTGATCGAACAGGGACGGCGGGTCCTGATCGTGGATCAGGAGAACGCCGCCAATCTCGGCGGTCAGGCGTTCTGGTCCTTCGGTGGGCTCTTCCTGGTCGACAGCCCCGAGCAGCGCCGGCTCGGCATCAAGGACAGCCACGAACTCGCGCTGCAGGACTGGCTGGGCAGCGCCGGTTTCGACCGCCCGGAGGACCATTGGCCCCGGCAGTGGGCGCACGCCTACGTCGACTTCGCCGCCGGGGAGAAGCGCAGCTGGTTGCGTGAGCGCGGACTGCAGACCTTCGCCATGGTCGGCTGGGCCGAACGCGGCGGGTACGGCGCCCTCGGGCACGGCAACTCGGTGCCCCGCTTCCACATCACCTGGGGCACCGGGCCGGCGCTGGTCGACATCTTCGCCCGTCGCCTGCTGGGCCAGCCGCGCGCCAGGTTCGCCCACCGCCACCGCGTCGACGAACTGATCGTCGAGGGCGGCGCGGTCACCGGCGTGCGCGGCACGGTGCTGGTACCCAGCGATGCCGCACGCGGTGTGGCGTCCTCCCGGGAGGCGTTGGGCGAGTTCGAGTTCCGGGCGCAGGCCGTGATCGTCGCCAGCGGTGGTATCGGCGGCAATCACGACCTGGTCCGCAAGAACTGGCCGGCCCGGATGGGCCGGGTACCCGAGCAGATGATCTCCGGCGTGCCCGCGCACGTCGACGGCCGGATGATCGGCATCAGCGAGAACGCCGGAGCCCGCGTCATCAACAGCGACCGCATGTGGCACTACACCGAGGGCATCACCAACTACGACCCGATCTGGCCCAAGCACGGCATCCGCATCCTGCCCGGCCCGTCGTCACTGTGGTTGGATGCCAACGGCAAACGGCTGCCGGTGCCGCTGTACCCCGGTTTCGACACGCTGGGGACACTGGAGTACATCACCACCACCGGCCAGGACTACACGTGGTTCGTGCTCAACGCCCGCATCATCGCCAAGGAGTTCGGGCTGTCGGGCCAGGAGCAGAACCCCGACCTCACCGGGCGCAGCGTCAAGCAGGTCCTGGGGCGGGGCCGCGGGGGCGGCCCGGCGCCGGTGCGGGCGTTCGTCGACAAGGGGATCGACTTCGTCACCGCCGGCTCGCTGCGCGAGTTGGTGGCCGCCATGAACAACGTCCCCGATGTCGTGCCGCTGGACTACGCCACGGTGGAGGCCGAGGTCACCGCGCGGGACCGCGAGGTGGCCAACAAGTTCACCAAGGACAGCCAGATCACCGCGATCCGGGCGGCGCGCGAATACCTGCCCGACCGTATCGCGCGGGTGGTGGCCCCGCATCGCCTCACCGATCCCAAGGCCGGGCCGCTGATCGCCGTGAAGCTGCACATCCTGACCCGAAAGTCGTTGGGCGGGCTGGAAACCGATCTGGATGCCCGGGTGCTCAAGGCCGACGCCACGGTGTTCGACGGGCTCTACGCCGCCGGGGAGGCCGCCGGGTTCGGCGGTGGTGGGGTGCACGGCTATCGGTCGTTGGAGGGCACGTTCCTGGGCGGATGCGTGTTCTCGGGTAGAGCGGCCGGCCGGGCCGCCGCCCGGGACTCGGCCTGAGGGCCGGCCGCCAGTATCGCCAGGCACACCATGGCGGACGCGAAGAACGTCGCGCCGATGTTGTCGGTCAGATAGTGCAGATCGGTGGCCGCCATACTGAGCCCGCCGATCACGGTGACCACCCCGGCGACCAGCATCAGCCAAAGCGACACCCCGGCCGCCAGCACCAGCATCGCCATCACGGTGATGACCACGGTGGTGTGCCCGCTCGGGTAGGCCAACAGCCCGCCCTTGTAGCGGCCGAACAGCGGTTTGATCAGCCGGACGATGACCACCGAGAGCACCGGGCACAATGCCACCACCACGGCCAGCCGCCAGCGTCTGCGGAAAAGGGCGATCAGCACCGCGACGGCGAGCAGCACCATCATCGGCAGCGCCCAGCTGAAATACAGCATCCAATGCGGTGCGGTGCCCAACACGCGCTGCATCACCCGCAGCGCCGCGTCGTCGAAGGCGTTGGGGCCGTCACCGGCCACCACACCCAACACCACCATCGCGGTGATACCGACGGGCGGCCACCACAACAGGAATCGGCGCCGGATCAGAACGGGGTTCCGTTCTCGGGTTCGAGAACCTGGAAATCGGTGCTCGTCATCTCCGAGAGCCGACCGTAATAGATCCCGCGGGCCGACGGGTCGATGATGCCCTGATGGATCGGCACCGCGTGGGTCGGCGCCACCGCCCGCAGGTAGTCGACGGCCTCGGAGATCTTCATCCACGGGGCCGCCGCCGGGGTGGCCAGCACCTGCACGGGCTCGTCGGGCACGAACAGCGCGTCCCCGGGATGCATCAGCCGGGCCGGGTGCTCGGCGTCGCCGATCAGATAGGAGGTGTTGTCGATCAGCGGGATGTCCGGGTGGATGACGGCGTGCGTGCCGCCGACCCCGCGCACCGACAGATGCCCGACGGTGAACGCGTCACCGGCGTGCACGGCGCGCCACGGCGCACCGAGCTGAGCGGCGGTCTGCGGGTCGGCGTACAGCGCGGCCTGCGGGTTGGCGTCCAGCAGGGCGGGCAGCCGGGCGGTGTCGACATGGTCGGGATGCTGGTGGGTGATCAGGATGGCGTCCAGTCCGGTGATGCCCTCGAAACCGTGCGAGAAGTTGCCCGGATCGAACAGCACCGTCGTCTCGGAACCTGTGCCGTCAGCGAAGCCCGCCAGCAGGCATGAGTGGCCGAAGTGCGTCAGTTGCATGGCTCCATTGTGGCCCGAGAGCTCGCCGGTAGAGTTATGACCGATCAAGACGGTCCGAAATGAAGGAGTCCCCGTGGCCCGCGTCGTAGTGCACGTGATGCCCAAGGCCGAGATCCTCGACCCGCAGGGGCAGGCGATCGTCGGCGCGCTGGGCCGTCTCGGCCATGGTGGTGTCGCGGATGTCCGTCAGGGCAAGCGGTTTGAGCTCGAGGTCGACGACTCGGTGTCCGATGAGGCGCTCAACGAGATCGCCGAATCGCTGCTGGCCAACACCGTCATCGAGGAGTTCTCGGTGAGCCGGGAGGATTCGTGAGCGCAGCGACGGGGAAGATCGGCGTCATCACCTTCCCGGGCACGCTCGACGATGTCGATGCCGCCCGGGCGGTGCGCCTGGCCGGTGGGGAAGCCGTGAGCCTGTGGCACGGTGACGCCGATCTCAAGGGTGTCGACGCGGTGGTGGTTCCCGGCGGGTTCTCCTACGGCGACTATCTGCGCTGTGGCGCGATCGCCAAGTTCGCACCGGTGATGGGCTCGGTCGTGGAGGCCGCCGGCCGTGGCCTGCCGGTGTTGGGTATCTGCAACGGGTTTCAGGTGCTGTGCGAGGCCGGGCTGCTGCCGGGCGCACTGACCCGCAACGCCGGGCTGCATTTCATCTGCCGCGACGTCTGGCTGGAGGTCGCGTCGAATTCGACCGCCTGGACCACCCGCTACGAATCCGGCGCGGACCTGCTGGTGCCGCTGAAATCGGGCGAAGGCCGCTACGTCGCCGCCGAGTCCGTGCTCGACGAACTCGAAGGCGAGGGCCGGGTGGTCTTCCGCTACCGGGAGAACCTGAACGGCTCGATGCGCAATATCGCCGGCGTGAGTTCGGCCAACGGCCGCGTCGTCGGGTTGATGCCGCACCCCGAGCATGCCACCGAGCCGCTCACCGGACCCTCCGATGACGGGCTGGGCCTGTTCTACTCGGCCCTGGACGCGGTGCTGACGGCCTGAGCGGCTACCCACCTTCAGCTCGCGAGCGACCCTGAACTGCCGCCGGTGACGGCGTGTCGGTGTACAGACACGGTCGCTCGCCAGCTCACCGGGTGAGCGCCACCGAGGCCTCGGCGGTATAGGACAGGAACGTGAACGTCTCCTGCAGGTACAGCTGCACGCTGTCGGCGTCGTGGGACAGGTAGCCGATACACACGTCGGTGCCCAGTTGCAGGTCGAAATCGCCACCACGGGTGGACAACACGAAGGCGCCGTCGATGGCGGGTGCCCAGATGATCTCGCCGTCCACCAACCGGTTCAGATGCTCACGGATCGGATAGCCGTTGACCGTCGTCTCGCTCACCTGCGTGTAGACATCGGCCGAGAGCAGCACACTGTACGGGCCGTCGACACCGGCCAGTCGCAGCTCGGAGAGCGCCTGGCTGATGATGTCGGGCATCTCGCGCGGATCGGCGGGCAGCGCCAGGTTCGGGCAGGAACTTGAGCCGCGTATGCCCTCGATGGAGGCCGCTTCGTAGCCCTCGAAGATCGCGCGGTCCTCGGCGAAGGCCAGCTTCTTGGCCGCGTCCTTGACCGGATCCCAGTCCGAGTCCTGCGAACCACGCTCCACATCGTCGATATCGCGGCGCCCCACCGTGAACGGCACCCGCAACCGCACCAGCGGTTTGGACTCCCGAAGATGTGCGATCACGCCCTCACCGGGCGCGGCGACATCACGCAGATGGCCGGTGCTGACGGCGGCGGTCACGGGGCCGCCCGGCTCGCTGACATCGACCACCCGCCGGCCCGCGATATGCCGCTTGAAGGTGCGGCTGGCCTCCAACTCGATCTCCTGCCACGCCGCCTCGGTGATGGGTGCGAGTTCGCGATACAGATTGTTCATTGCGGGGTTCCTTTCAGGCTGCCGATCGCCAGCGAGAAGTCGGTGCGCACCGACGCGACGGGAGCCGCCGGGATCGGAAGCGGCGGCGGGTTGTCGAGGAAATCGACGGACGGGACGAAGAACATGCCGCCGGTGACGGCGGTGGAGAAATCCAGGATCCGGTCGGTGTTACCGGGTGGGCTGCCGATGAACATGTTGGTCAGCATCTGTTCGGTCACCGCCGGGCTGCGCGAGTAGCCGATGAAATACGTGCCGTACTCGCCCTTGCCGACCGTGCCGTAGGGCATGTTGCGGCGCACGATCTTCAGCTCGTTGCCGTCGGCATCGGTGATCACGTTCAGCGCGATGTGCGAATTCGACGGCTTCACATCGTCATCCATCTCGATATCGTCGAACTTGGTGCGGCCGATCACCTTCTGCTGCTCGTCGACCGACAACGCCCGCCAGGCCGACATGTCGTGCACATAACGTTGCACGTGCACATAGCAGCCGCCCGCGAAATCGGGGTCCTCGGCGCCGATCGTGGTGGCATTGTCCGCCAGCGCCCCGGTGGGGTTCTCGGTGCCGTCGACGAAACCCAGCAGATCCCGGTTGTCGAAATAGTTGAACCCATGCACCTCGTCGACCACGGTGAGCGCGCCCGCCGTCGCCTCCAGCAGACGCCCGGCGAGTTCGAAGCAGACATCCATGGTTTCGGCCCGAATATGCCACAGCACATCCCCTGGAGTGGCCGGGGCGTGGTGGTGTGGCCCGTCCAACGGGATGAACGGGTGCAGCGCGGCCGGGCGGGGTCCGGCGAACAAGCGGTCCCAGGCCTGCGACCCGATGCCGGTCACCACCGACAACTTCTTGGTGGGGTCGCGGAAGCCGATGGCGCCGACCTGCCCCGAGATCTCGGGCAGCGCGTCGTGCACGGACGATTCGCCGCCGGCGTCGATGGTGGCGACCAGAAAGATGGCCGCCGATGTCAACGGATCGACCATCTGTTGCGGCAGCGGCTGTGGCACAAAGTGACCCTAGCGCCACGCGGTGTCGATTCGCCGGTCAAGATACAAAGATGGCAGCTAGCCCCCAGAATCTGTGCGAGTTCATCGACGCGTCGCCGTCGCCGTATCACGTGTGCGCCACCGCGGCGCAACGTCTGACCGCCGCGGGGTACCGCGAACTGTCCGAAGCGGACGCCTGGCCGGCCGCGGGCAAGTTCTTCACCGTCCGTGCCGGTTCCCTGATCGCCTGGGATTCCACCGCGGCCGGGATGCCGTTCCGCATCGTCGGCGCACACACCGACAGCCCAAACCTGCGGGTCAAGCAGCACCCGGACCGGGTGATCGCCGGCTGGCAGGTGGTCGCCCTGCAGCCCTACGGTGGCGCGTGGCTGAACTCCTGGCTGGACCGCGATCTCGGTATCAGCGGCCGGCTGTCGGTCGCCACCGGCGGGCAGGAGCGCAGCGACTCGGGGAGTGGCACCGGCGGGCAGGAGCGCAGCGACTCGGGGAGTGGCGCCGGCGGGCAGGAGCGCAGCGACTCGGGGAGTGGCACCGGCAGCGGCACCGTTCGCCACCAGCTGGTCCGGATCGACGACCCGATCCTGCGGGTCCCGCAGCTGGCCATCCACCTTTCCGAGGACCGCAAGGGCGTCAGCCTGGACCCCCAGCGCCACCTCAACGCGGTGTGGGGCGTCGGCGATCATCGCTCCTTCCTCGGATACGTCGCCGCACAGGCCGGGGTCGACGAGTCCGACGTGCTCGGCTTCGACCTGATGACCCACGATCTGGCGCCGTCACGGATCACCGGCGCCGACGGTGATTTCGTCAGCGCGCCCCGGCTGGACAATCAGGCCACCTGTTACGCCGGTCTGGAGGCGCTGCTGGCGGCCCCGGCCGACCGGCACGTACCGGTGCTGGCGCTGTTCGACCATGAGGAGGTCGGTTCACAATCCGACCACGGCGCGCAATCGGATCTGCTGTCGACGGTGCTGGAACGCATCACCCTGGCCGACGGCGGCGGTCGGGAGGACTTCCTGCGGCGGCTGTCCGAATCGATGGTCGCCTCCGGCGATATGGCGCACGCCACCCACCCCAACTATCCGGAGCGGCATGAGCCCGGCCACCAGATCGCCGTCAACGGCGGCCCGGTGCTCAAGGTGCAGCCCAATCTGCGCTATGCCACCGACGGCCGTACGGCAGCGGCATTCGCCCTCGCCTGCCGGCAGGCCGGTGTGCCGCTACAACGCTACGAGCACCGCGCCGACCTACCGTGTGGGTCGACCATCGGCCCGATGACCGCCGCGGGCACCGGCATCCCCACCGTCGACGTCGGGGCGGCCCAGCTGGCCATGCACTCGGCGCGTGAGGTGATGGGTGCCCACGACGTCGCGGCGTACGCGGCGGCGCTGCGCGCCTTCCTGGCCCCCGCCTAGGGCAGGTCGATGGTGGTGGTGACGGTGGCCAGTTGCGGGTCGACCGGTGCCGAGGAGAAACCGAATTGCACCGGCGGGTGCAGGTCGGCCAGCCCGCCGAGGGCCGTCCCGTCCAGACTTCCCGACACCGCCTCGATACGCCGGGTGCGGCGCACCCCGTAGTACTCGCGTCGGCCATTGCCGGCGGATCCCGCGGTGTGCACGCCGGGGACCAGCACCCCGGCGATCGGGTTGATCAGCCGCAGCCACCACGGCGCGCGGGCCAACGGCGGTGGCACCAGCCGCAGTAACGCGTCGAAGCGCGCCGGGCCGCCGAGACGGGCGCTGACGTCGAGCCCGGGTGCGCGGACGGTGAGCGAGTCGGCGGTCAGGTCGGCGGTGACGGCACCGATGCGAATCTCGTCGAACGAATAGGTGGTCGCGACGAACTCGGCCACCCGGTCGTCGGGTGCCAACAGCGTCCGCACGTCGTCGGCTTTCTGGACCATCACATCGGCAAAGCCGCCGAACGGTGACGAGTGCCAGATGCCGACCACGAACCGGATACCGGCCGCGGTGCCGAAACCGGCGATGTGGCCGCTGAACCGTGTCCGCATGCCACCATTGTGCGGGGCGGGACCGGCCGAACCGCCCGGGGTTGTCGGTGTGCTGTCCTAAGGTGCACCCATGACCCTAAGCGTTGAGATGATCACGTTCGATTGTGTGGATCCCGACGGTCTTGCCGAGTGGTGGTCCAAGGCGGCCGGTGGGGATGTGAATGCCGTAGCCCCAGGGGAATTCGTGATGGTGACCAGTCAGGGGCGCCCCGCGTTGGGGTTCCAGCGGGTGCCCGATCCGACACCCGGCAAGAACAAGGTGCACCTCGATTTCCACGCCGCCGACAAGGAGGCCGAGGTGGCCCGGCTGGTCGAACTCGGCGCCACCGAGACCGGACACAACAGCTTCGGCGAAGAGTTCCAATGGGTGGTGCTGGCCGACCCGGAGGGCAACGCTTTCTGCGTCGCGGGGACCTGAGCGCACTTCCGGGGTGAACCGCGGCGGTCGCTGGCAAGATCGCACCCGTGCTGCTGTCGTTCGTCATCGTCTCGGCCGTGCTGGCCGGCTGGGCGCTGTCGGCTGGGCGGCTGCAGCGCTGGCGGATCACCGCGCCGCTGTTCCTGGTGGTCGCCGGTGCGTTGGTGGAGTACCTCACCCACGGCTCGCTGGCTGACACGCTCAATTCCGACACCGCCCAGCACGCCGCCGAGATCATTCTTGCCGTCTTGTTGTTCGTCGATGCCAACGCCATCCGCGCCGGGATGTTCGGCGAGTATCCGCGGGCAGCCGTCCGCTTGCTGTTCATTGCGCTGCCGCTGAGCATGGGTTTCGCTGCGTTGCTTGGTTCGTGGCTGCTGCCCGGGCTCTCGTTGGCCACCCTGGTCGTCATCGCATGCATCGTGGTGCCGATCGATTTCGCGCCGACGCCGTCGATCATGCGGGACCGGCTGATTCCCGGCCGGGTCCGCGATCTGCTCAACGTCGAAGCGGGCTACGGCGACGGCATCATCTCGCCGGTTTTCGTCTTCGCGCTCATCGTCGCCGATATCGAGGCCGACTCGAGTTCGGCCTGGGAGGCGGTGGCCGATGCGCTTCCGCATGCCGTCAAGGCCATCGTGATCGGACTGTGCGTCGGTGGGGGACTGGCGCTGGCGGCCAACGTCGCCCAGCGCCGCGGACTGATGACCGAACAGTCCGCCCGCATCCTCACGGTGGCCGCGCCGGCCCTGGCGTACACACTGAGCCTTGGTGTGCACGCCAACGGCTTCGTCGCGGCCTTCCTGTGCGGTGTCGGCTACCGCTATTTCCGGCACACCGAGGACGCCGAGCGCGATATGGAACTGATCGAGGATCTGAGCTTCCTGCTGACCGCGTTGATGTGGTTCGTCTTCGGTGGCGTATTGCTGATCGCCTTCTGGAAAGCCGGTCTGACCGTCGGCATCGTGGTGTTCTGTGTGCTGGCGCTGACCGTGGTGCGGATGCTGCCGGTGGCGGTGGCGATGCTGGGATCCAGGTTCAGCTGGCCGGAGCGCTTGCTGCTCGGCTGGCTGGGCCCGCGGGGCGCCGCTGCCATCGTGCTGGGGCTGCTGGCCTTCAATGTGCTCGACGATCCGGATGAGCACATCGTGTTGCTGATCGTGGTCGTCATGGTGCTGGGCAGTGTGCTGGTGCACGGGCTCGGGGCGCCGGTGGCGGCGCGGGCGGTCGCCAGAACACGGAGCGAATAAGCTGTCGGGGTGACATCCGCGCACCCTCTGGAAATTGACACCGTCGAGCGCGCCGCGGCGTCGCCCGATCAACCGCAGCCCTTCCGTGAGCTGGGTCTCAAGGATGACGAGTACCAGCGCATCCGGGAGATCCTGGGCCGCCGCCCCACCGATGCCGAACTGGCGATGTACTCGGTGATGTGGAGCGAGCACTGCTCGTACAAGTCCTCCAAGGTGCATCTGCGCTACTTCGGCGAAACCACCACAGATGAGATGCGCGCCGGGATGCTCGCCGGTATCGGCGAGAACGCCGGCGTGGTCGACATCGGTGACGGGTGGGCCGTCACCTTCAAAGTCGAGTCACACAACCACCCGTCCTATGTCGAGCCCTACCAGGGGGCGGCCACCGGTGTCGGCGGTATCGTCCGCGACATCATGGCCATGGGCGCGCGCCCGGTCGCGGTGATGGATCAGCTCCGGTTCGGCGCCGCCGACGCCCCCGATACCCGCCGCGTGCTCGACGGTGTGGTCCGCGGTATCGGCGGCTACGGCAACTCACTGGGCCTACCGAACATCGGTGGTGAAACCGTCTTCGACGCCTCCTACGCCGGCAACCCGTTGGTGAATGCGCTGTGCGTCGGGGTGCTGCGCAAGGAAGATCTGCATCTGGCCTTCGCCTCCGGTACCGGCAACAAGATCATCCTGTTCGGGGCTCGCACCGGACTCGACGGTATCGGTGGCGTCAGCGTGCTGGCGAGTGAGACCTTCGGCGGTGACGAGGGATCTGGGCCGGGCCGCAAGAAGCTGCCGGCGGTGCAGGTCGGTGACCCGTTCATGGAGAAGGTGCTCATCGAGTGCTGCCTCGAGTTGTATGCCGCCGATCTGGTGGTCGGCATCCAGGACCTCGGTGGCGCTGGATTATCCTGTGCCACATCAGAACTGGCGTCTGCCGGCGACGGTGGCATGCGGGTAGAACTGGACGCGGTGCCCCAGCGGGCCGCCGATATGACCCCTGCCGAGATCCTGTCCTCGGAATCGCAGGAACGCATGTGCGCGGTGGTGACCCCGGAGAACGTCGAGAAGTTCATGGCCGTGTGCCGCAAGTGGGATGTGCTGGCCAGTGTGATCGGCGAGGTGACCGACGGCGATCGCCTCGAGATCACCTGGAACGGTGAGACTGTCGTCGACGTACCGCCGCGGACCGTGGCCCACGAGGGGCCGGTGTATCAGCGGCCGGTGGCCCGGCCGGACAGCCAGGACGCCCTGATCGCCGACACCTCGGCCGGGTTGCCCCGACCGGCGTCCGGCGAGGAACTCAAGGCGACTCTGCTGGCGCTGCTGGGCAGCCCGCATCTGTGCAGCCGAGCCTTCATCACCGAGCAGTACGACCGTTACGTGCGGGGGAACACCGTGCTCGCCGAACATGCCGACGGCGGCGTGCTGCGCATCGACGAGGCGACCGGCCGCGGAATCGCAATTGCCACCGATGCGTCCGGGCGCTACACCCAACTCGACCCGTACACCGGCGCCCAGCTTGCGCTGGCCGAGGCCTACCGCAACGTGGCCGTCACCGGGGCCACCCCCGTCGCGGTCACCAACTGCCTGAACTTCGGGTCCCCGGAGGATCCGGGTGTCATGTGGCAGTTCTCCCAGGCAGTGCGTGGACTCGCCGATGGTTGCGCGGCACTGGGGATTCCGGTCACCGGCGGTAACGTCAGCTTCTACAACCAGACCGGGAGCACCCCGATTCTGCCCACCCCGGTGGTCGGGGTGCTGGGCGTGATCGACGATGTGGCGCGCCGCGTCCCGACCGGGCTGGGTAACGAACCCGGCGAGACGTTGATGCTGCTCGGCGACACCCGCGACGAGTTCGACGGCTCGATCTGGGCGCAGGTCACCGGCAACCACCTCGGTGGCGTGCCGCCGCAGGTGGACCTGGCCCGCGAGAAGCTGTTGGCCGAGGTGTTGACCGCGGCGTCGCGTGACGGATTGGTGTCGGCCGCACACGATCTGAGCGAGGGCGGGCTCATCCAGGCCGTCGTGGAGGCGGCGTTGGCCGGCGAGACCGGCGCCCGCCTGGTGCTGCCCGAAGGTGTGGACCCGTTTGTGTACCTGTTCTCCGAATCGTCGGGACGGGTCCTCGTCGCGGTGCCGCGCACCGAGGAGAGCCGGTTCCGGTCCATGTGCGAGGCACGCAACCTCCCGGTGGAGCGGGTCGGCGTGTCCGACGAAGGCAGTAATTCGATCGAGGTGCAGGGCCAGTTCACCGTGACGCTGGCAGAACTGCGGGAGACCTCCGAGGGCGTGCTGCCCAGGTTGTTCGGGTGATCGAGCGGACCAAACTTCGGCGCCCGCTCCTGGCGTGGGCCTGGAGTCTGGTCCGGCTCGACTTCTTCGGGATCCCCTTCGGCGCGCTGTTCTTCTGCCTGTCGTTGACCCCGTCCCTGCTGCCCAGGGACTGGTTGTTTGCCGGGCTGATCGGCGGAATCAACGCCGCCATCGGATACGGCATCGGGGTGCTGATCCGAGAAATTCTGCATCGCTTCGTGTTGCGCGGCCGATCCTGGTGGCCCCCGAGCGCGTCGAGGCTGCGGGTGGCCAAGGGGATCGTCGTTGTGGGGGCGCTGACAGTGCCGGTGCTCACGGTGATCCCGGCTGCTCGATGGCAGCGGCAGGTATCGGCGCTGATGGGGATCGAAGGCCCCTCGGCATTGGGCTACATGCGCACGTTACTGGTCGCGGTGGTGGTGGGCGCGGCCTGCGTCGCAGTCTGGCGGGCACTGGCCGATCTGGTGAAACTCATTGCCCGCGAGCTGATCCGGCGCTGGCACCTGCACAGCGAGGTGGCCTTCTTCATCGGAACCGCGATCATCGTGGTGCTGGTGGTCATGCTGGTCAATGGGGTGCTGTACCGCGGGTTCCTGCTGGGTGCCAGTCAAATGTTCCAACCGCAGAACGCCACCAGTGCGGCTGGGGTGAGTCAGCCGACCGAGCCGGAGAGGTCAGGCAGCCCAACCTCTTTCGCCTCGTGGGACTCGCTGGGATATCAGGGCCGCAGCTTCGTGTCGACTGGACCGCGAGCCGCCGACTTGACCCGCCTGAACGGTACGCCGGCGCTGGAGCCGATCCGGGTCTACGCGGGACTGCAGACCGCGGACAACGACGAGGGTCGGGTGGCTGTGTTGCTCAGTGAGCTGGAACGAACCGGGGCGTTCGACCGCGAAGTGCTGGTCATCATTCCCACCACCGGGACCGGCTGGGTCAACCCGGTGGCGGCGCGATCGGTGGAGTCCATGTACAACGGCGACACCGCACTGGTCGGTATGCAGTACTCGTATCTGCCCAGCTGGATTTCGTTTCTCGGTGACCGGGAAAAGTCGGTCGAATCGGCTCGGATCATGATCGACGGCATCCACCAGCGGTGGTCGCGACTGCCAGCGGGCGACCGCCCGAAACTGGTGCTGTACGGCGAGAGTCTGGGCTCCTACGCGGGCCAGGGCGCCTTCGGCTGGCTGCCCGATATCGCCGAGATGGGCTTCTCGGGGGTGCTCTGGGTGGGCCCGCCGCACGAGAGTTCGTTGTGGAGCGGGCTGGTGCGCCGCCGGGACCCCGGCACCCCGGAGGTCGAACCGCGCTATGACGACGGCAATACCGTGCGGTTCTCGCAGGCGGCGGATCCTGCCGATGTGCAGCGTGTGGCCGGCGCGCCCTGGGGCGGGACCCGGGTGTTGTTCCTGCAGCACGCCTCGGACCCGATCGTCTGGTGGTCGCCGAATCTGGTGTTCTCTCGCCCGGATTGGCTGCGGGAGCCTCGGGGCCGTGACCGCACCGCGTCGATGCGCTGGTATCCGATCGTGACGTTCTGGCAGGTCAGTGCCGATATGACCAATGCCGCCGCGGTACCGGAAGGGCATGGGCACAACTATTCCGACACCGTGCTGGACGGTCTGGTGGCCGTCGCCGCCCCGCAGGGCTGGACCCCTGCCGACACCGAACGGGTCCGCGCAGATCTGGATGACAAGGCAGGTGTCGACGGGCCGCAGACCTAGGCGTCAATGCCGTCATGGGTTGATCGTCGGTGCACCGATCTGGCGGCCCCAGACGTACTCGGTGAAGATCGGCTGGCCCAACTCGAAGTGGTTGTAGGGGGCGATCGACAACCCGGTGTCCATCACCAGATACGGTGCGGGCCACAGCTCACGGGTGACCTTCTGCCAGCAGCCGGGTCGCCCGCCCGGACCACCGTGGGCATTGACCCGCGGCAGATTGTCCGGGAACACATAGGTATTGGGTACGCCCATGCCGAAGATGGTGCCCGCCGAGGCCAGCGAATACCCGTTGTCGCCGCCGAACACCTGGGCCATCAACGGGGCCGCGTCGTGGTAATTGCGGATCGTGCAGAACAATTGCGGGCTGTAGTAGTCGAACAGCTGCGCGGTGGGGATCAGGTCCTGGGCGGCGCGCACCAGATACGGTCCGCCGCGGTGCAGTGTGTCGGCCGCGGTGGCACTGAACCCGATTGCGGCCAGCAGCGCATCGTCGATCGCCACGCGCTGGTCATCGAGCGTCCGCGCGGTGCGCGCGGCCGCGGCCAGTCCGTCGAAGAGGTCGGGTGCGGCATCGGCGTACACGTCGGCCAGCGCGCTCAGGCCGCGGACATCGCGGCGCAACTGCGGCATCTGGGTGTTGACGCGCTCCAGGATCGCGCTGCCGTCGCCCAGGGATCCGCCGATGTCGGCGCCCATCCCGTCCAGGGCCTGCGCCGCGGCGGTCAGCGTCTGGTTCAGCTTCACCGGGTCGACATGCTCCGAGATCGCCATGATGGTCTCGAAAAGCGTATTGAACTCGGTGCTCACCCAGCTGGCGATGATCTCTGCGCTGGCCGAAAGCCGTTGTGGAGAAGGGTTTTCCGGAGAGCGTAGGGACACGTACTTGTTGCCGAACACGGTGCTGGCCCTGATGTCGGCGCTCACGTTGGCCGGGATGAGGTGCAGATATCGCGGGTCGACCTGCAATGTCAGGCGCGCATGCGGGCTGCCGGCAATGCTGGTTGCGGCTATCGCACTGACCCGGCCGATCTCCACCCCGTTGAGCGTGACCTTGGATCCCGGGTCCACGACCAGCCCCGCCCGCGGCGCCACGAGCGTCAGCGCGGCCCGCACCGCGAAATCGCCCCTGAACTGGCCCCAGATCAACACGGCGCCGATGCTCAGCAGTACCAGCGCGAGGGCGCCGACCGTCTTGTACGGCGGTGCCGGTCGGTCGACGACAGCCACTTTGCGACACTAAACCGATGATGGCCCGTCGCACCGCGGATCCGGCAGAGACGCGCGCCGCGGTACTCGCGCTGGCCGACTGGCTACGAGACGCCGCATCGCCACCGCCGGCACGGGAGGAACTGGCGGCCGCGGTGCGACTGACGGCCCGCACGCTGGCCGCGCTGGCGCCGGGCGCCAGCGTGGAGGTGCGGGTGCCGCCGTTCGTCGCGGTGCAGTGCATCGAGGGGCCCCGGCATACCCGGGGCACACCCGCCAACGTCGTCGAGACCGATCCGCGGACCTGGCTGTTGCTGGCCACCGGGCTCACCGGGGTCGACACTCCGGCGTTGCAGCTGTCAGGATCGCGGGCCGCCGAGATCGCCCAGTGGCTGCCGGTGGTGGATCTGTCGGGCTGACGATGCCGGCGCGGGAATGCCGACCCAGGGTCCTACGGTTGGCAATTGAGCCGACCAATACCGGCGTCCGATTGAGTCCGAAGGGTCGGATGCCCGTAGACTGAGCCACGTCACCCACAGCCCCCAGGGAGCAGCCATCGTGACCTTCGAGCCTGTCGAGCCGGAAGAGAACGAGCCGAAAGAGGAATGCGGCGTCTTCGGCGTCTGGGCTCCGGGCGAGGATGTGGCCAAGCTCACCTACTACGGCCTTTATGCGTTGCAACACCGCGGCCAGGAGGCCGCGGGTATCGCGGTCGCCGACGGGTCGCAGGTACTGGTATTCAAGGATCTCGGCCTGGTGAGCCAGGTGTTCGACGAGCAGACGCTGGCCGCGATGCACGGCCACGTCGCGGTCGGGCACTGCCGTTACTCGACCACCGGATCGACCACCTGGGAGAACGCCCAGCCCGTATTCCGCAATACCGCGGCGGGCACCGGAGTGGCGTTGGGGCACAACGGCAATCTGGTCAACACCGCAGAACTCGCGACGCGAGCCCGCGACGCCGGCCTGATCGAGACCCGCGGGGCGCCGGCGGCCACCACCGATTCGGACATCCTGGGGGCACTGCTGGCGCACGGCGCCGCCGATTCCTCGCTGGAGCAGGCCGCACTGGAACTGCTGCCCACCGTGCGCGGTGCGTTCTGCCTGACCTTCATGGACGAGAACACGCTTTATGCCGCCCGCGATCCGCACGGTGTGCGCCCGCTGTCGCTGGGGCGGTTGGACCGCGGTTGGGTGGTGGCCTCCGAGACGGCGGCCCTCGACATCGTCGGCGCCTCCTTCGTCCGCGATATCGAACCCGGCGAATTGCTGGCCATCGACGCCGACGGGGTGCGTTCCACCCGATTCGCGAACCCGACGCCCAGGGGCTGTGTCTTCGAATACGTGTACCTGGCTCGCCCGGACAGCGTCATCGGCGGCCGCTCGGTACACGCGACCCGCGTCGATATCGGTCGGCGACTGGCCGCCGAGAACCCGGTGGAGGCCGATCTGGTGATCGGCGTCCCGGAATCGGGTATTCCGGCCGCGGTCGGCTACGCCCAGGGCTCGGGCATCCCCTACGGCCAGGGATTGATGAAGAACGCCTATGTCGGGCGCACCTTCATCCAACCGTCGCAGACCATCCGGCAGCTGGGTATCCGGCTGAAGCTCAATCCGCTCAAAGAGGTCATCCGCGGTAAGCGACTGATCGTGGTGGACGACTCGATTGTCCGCGGCAACACCCAGCGCGCGCTGATCCGCATGCTGCGCGAGGCGGGCGCGCTCGAGGTGCACGTGCGGATCGCCTCCCCGCCGGTGAAATGGCCCTGCTTTTACGGTATCGATTTCGCCACCCCCGCCGAGCTGATCGCCAACGCGGCGAGCAATTCCGCCGACGAGGGCGAGATGCTCGAAGGTGTCCGCCGGGCGATCGGTGCCGACACCCTCGGCTATATCAGCCATCACGGCATGGTCGCGGCCACCGAGCAACCGGCCACCCGGCTGTGCTCGGCGTGTTTCGACGGTGACTATCCGATCGAACTGCCCGGCGAGACCGCCCTGGGAAAGAACGTCATCGAGCACATGTTGGCCAACGCGGCGCGCAACGGTATCCCGCTGGAGTCGGTGAAGACGGTCGGCGACAACGCCGATGCGCTCCGGCGGCCGTGACGGCACCGGCGCACGGCAGCTGAACTACTCCGGCGTCGAGCCGCTGAACCGCAGCAGGTGGCGCTTGCTTCCGCGGGCTGAGCTGCCGTCCTGGGCGAGCGCCTCGCGCACCGCGTCCCGGTAGCTGGTCAGACCGCCGGGCGGCGGCGCGATCACCGCATCGATATCGTGCTCGTGCATCACCGCATCGCATTCCAGCGATTCGACGAGCGGCCGAGCCAGACCGGACGGAATCGGCGTGACCAGGCCCACCCACCAGCTCGCGATGGTCGGCGTCAGGAACGGCAGCACCACGATCACGCGCCGGCGCAGGCCCGCGATATCGGCGTATCCCTGCATGGCCTCGCGGTATTCCATGACATCCGGGCCGCCGATATCCCAGGTGCGTGATTCGGGAACCGGCGCCGTCGCGGCCTCCACGAGATAGTGCAGGGCGTCGCCGATCGCCACCGGCTGGATCTTGTTGTGTACCCATTTCGGCGTCGTCATGGCCGGCAGGCGGTCGGTGAGATGGCGGATCATCTCGAACGATGCCGAGCCCGGCCCGATCACGATGCCGGCCTGCAGCACCATCGTCTCGATACCCGAGTCGATGAGGATCTGGCCGACCAGCGTCCGCGAAGCGAGATGGCGGGACAGCGCGACACCCTCGGGGTGCAGCCCACTGAGGTACACGATGCGGCGCACACCCGCCCGCTTTGCGGCGGCCACCACGTTGTGCGCCGAGCGTTCCTCCTCGGCCACGAAGTCTCTGGACGTGCCCATCGAATGCACCAGGTAGTAGACGATGTCGACGCCCTCGAAGGCGGCGGTCAGCGAATCGGGGTCACCGAGATCGCCCTTGGCCACCTCGATCCGGTCGCGCCATCCGCGGTCGTCGAGCTTGGCCGGGGTGCGGGCCAGCGCCCGAACCGGATAGCCGCGTTCCAGCAGCAACGGCACCAGATGCCCGCCGATATATCCTGTCGCGCCCGTGACCAGGCAGCGTGGGTGTGTGTCGGGCACGGGTCCTCCGATTCTGGTCGGCCTCTGCAGAGGTATTCGAGGCCAACGGCGTCCTGGATACCCGGGCGGGGCTCACTCAAACGGACATCCCGGGTTGGGCACCGAGGTGGCCTGCGCAGAACCCGCCGGTTCGATATAGCCGACCCACATCACCAGCGGGTCGGGGCCGAGATTACGGCCGAGGTGCACGTAACCGGGCCCGGGTTGCTCGGTGATGGCGCCTCCGGTGGGGTAGACGCCGTCGATCTGACAGTCCGAGCCGTAGTGGGTCAGTGTCCCGGCCCGGATCACGCCGTACACCTGTCCCGGATGCCAATGCCAGCCAGTGCTCCCGCCTGGAGCGATGGTGAGCTCCTTGGTGATGAACTCCTGTCCGTCCACCGTCGACTGCGCCAGGATCCGCGCCTGGACCCCGACACTCGGCGTCGCCGATACCGGCCCGGCCGTTGCGCACAGCACCGCCGCGCTCACGACGGCAGCCAGCGGCAATGAGCGCACTACTGTCATGACCGGTCACGCTGTCACAGTGGGGACGCATCCGTGGGCGGCTCGGCAGAATGCGATGAGGTCACCGCGCCTGCGGTGGGCGGCGTGCGACCGGTAACCTTGGGCGCGATGAGCGAGCTTGAACTGGCGAGCCGGTGACCATGGGTAAAGGCCGCGCCGAAGAACACGGCATCTCGTACGCAACCGCCGGAGTGGATATCGAGGCGGGCGATCGTGCCGTCGAGCTGTTCAAACCCCTGGCCAAGAGGGCCACCAGGCCCGAGGTCCGCGGGGGTCTCGGCGGGTTCGCCGGGCTGTTCGCCCTGCGCGACGGATACCGCGAACCACTGTTGGCGTCCTCGACCGACGGGGTGGGCACCAAGCTGGCCATCGCCCAGGCGATGGACAAGCACGACACCGTGGGCCTCGACCTGGTCGCCATGGTCGTCGACGACCTGGTGGTGTGTGGTGCCGAGCCGCTGTTCTTGCAGGACTACATCGCCGTCGGCCGCACCGTGCCGGAACGGGTCGCCGCGATCGTGTCGGGGATCGCCGACGGCTGCGTGCTCGCCGGTTGCGCACTGCTCGGCGGCGAGACCGCAGAGCATCCCGGGCTGATGGAGCCCGACCACTACGACATCTCCGCCACCGGTATCGGAGTGGTGGAAGCCGATGACGTGCTGGGTCCGGAGCGGGTCAAGCCCGGCGACGTGATCATCGCGATGGCCTCCACCGGCTTGCACTCCAACGGGTACTCGCTGGCGCGCAAGGTGCTGTTGGAGATCGACCGGATGGACCTGTCGGGTCACGTCGAGGAATTCGGACGCACGCTGGGCGAGGAGCTGTTGGAGCCGACGTACATCTACGCCAAGGATTGCCTGGCGTTGGCCGCCGAAACCCACGTTCGCACGTTCTGCCACATCACCGGTGGTGGGTTCGCGGGCAACCTTGAGCGCATCATCCCGCCCGGCCTGGTCGCCGAGCTGGACCGAGGAACCTGGACCCCGGCGCCCGTCTTCGGCATGATCGCCCAACGCGGACGGATCGAGCGCGCCGAAATGGAGAAGACGTTCAACATGGGCGTCGGCATGGTGGCCATCGTCGCGCCGGAGGACACCGACCGCGCGTTGGCGATTCTCACCGCTCGCCACCTTGCCTGCTGGACGGTCGGGACCGTCAAGAAGGGGACCAAGGATGGGGTACGAGCTCAGCTCGTCGGGCAGCACCCGCGGTTCTGATCGCCACCGCGAGGTGCCTGCACCGTCGAATCAGTGGCGCCAGTCGTCCTCGTCGGCGTACCGCTCGGGGAGACCGTCGCCGTTGGTGAAGTCGTCGGCACCGCTGCTGTTGGACAGCTCGCGTTGAAGCCGCTCGAAATCAGTCTCCGGCGTGTTGTATTTCAGGTCACGAGCAACCTTGGTCTGCTTTGCCTTAGCCCGGCCGCGGCCCATTGGGACCCCCTCGCGCAATAACGGAGCGGCCCAACGTGCAGGCGGCTCCGATCTGTGTGTGTCTATATTGTCCTGCCAACACTTTACCGTGCCCGGCGGCGGGCCGCCTGCAGGCCCATGGCTGCCGAGGTTCTGGCCGTTCTAGCGCCCTCCGCTGCGCAGCCGCTCCACCGCCAGCCGGCCCGCGCCGACACCGTCGGTGCTGGGCACGGACTCCGCGTCGATGACCGCTGCCACGGCGTTCTCGCCACCGGTCGTCAGTGCCGTATCGACCGGCAGCGCCCGCTTCACCAGCGCCAATGCGATCGGCCCGTCATCGACGTGATCGACGACGGTGCCCAACCGGCCCACCACCCGGCCGCCGGCCAGCAGCGGATCCCCCGTCACCGGTCGGTCACCGGAACCGTCCAACTGCACCAGCACCAGCATGCGCGGCGGCTTGCCGAGGTTGTGCACACGGGCGACAGTCTCCTGGCCGCGGTAGCAGCCCTTCTCCAGATGCACCGCGCCCACGCCGGGTCCACCGATCCAGCCGACCTCATGCGGGATGGTGCGTTCGTCGGTGTCGACGCCCAGCCGGGGGCGCCCGGCCGCCACCCGATGCGCCTCGTAAGCCCACACCCCGGCCCGGCTGACCCCCGCGGCGACCAGCGCATCGATCCAGTCGTCCCGGTCCGCACGTGGCACCAGCAGGTCGTATTCGCCCGGATAGGTACCACGCAGGCAGCCGCCGCCGGGCAGGGCGAGCGCGGTCCACGCGGCAGGCAGCGCCTGCACCCCGAGTGCGGCGGCCACCGCCGGCGCGGACAGCCCCGGCCCCAGCAGCGAGAGCACGGCCAGGTCGGCCGGGTCGACCGTCACATCGGCCCAAAAGATCATCTTGCGCAGGAATGTCAGCAGCGGGTCGCCACGCCACGGCTCGGTGTCCAGCACGGTCACGTCGTCCAGCTGGGTCTGGATCCAGTGATCTTCGACACGGCCCTGCCCGTCCAGGCTCAGGTTCTGTACGACGGCGCCGTCGGGAAGTTCGCTGACATGCTGGCTGGAGATGGTGTGCAGCCAGCTGCGGCGCTCCGGCCCGGTCAGTTGCAGGACGGCGCGGTGCGACCGGTCGATGACCACCGCGGCGCTCGAGGCGGCGCGCTGCTCGCCGAGCGGATCGCCGAAATGCCAGACGGCGCCGGCGTCTGGTCCGGTGGCAGGAGCGGGAACGGCAGACATACCGCCACTTTACGGCGGCTACGCTCGGCCCATGGTGGCCCGATCCGCGCATGTGGTGGTGGATCTCGACGGCGTGGTGCACGCGGCCGAGGCGCCCCTGGTGCGGGTCACCGATCCGGTGCTCACCGATGGTGGCGGTGTCTTCGAGACCACCCTGTTGCGCGCGGGGCGTGCGTGTCTGCTGGATGCTCACCTGGCGCGGCTGGACCGCTCGGCCGCCATCGCCGGCCTGCCGCGGCCCGATCTCGTGCGGTGGCGGCGCGCGGTGGCCGTAGCAGCCACCCGCTGGCCCGGTGCCGACGGCGTGCTGCGGTTGGTGTGCGGTCGCGGGGCGTCGTTCGTCCTGGTGTCCGAGGTGCCGGCACGGGCCCGGGCCGCCCGTGCCGACGGGCTGGCGGCAGTAACCCTGGATCCCGGCCCGCGCGGTGCGCTGGCGGGCGCCAAATCGCTGTCGTACGCCCTCAATGTGGCGGCGCTGCGGGAGGCCGCACGCCGCGGTGCCGATGACGCGATCTTCGTCGACGCTGCGGGCCGGGTGCTGGAGGGGCCACGCTCCTCGGTGGTGATCGCGCAGAGCGAAATTCTGTTGAGCCCGCCGCCGATGCTCCCGATTCTGGCCGGCACCACCGTCGAGGCGTTGTTCCGGATTGTGCCGCGCAGCGCATACCGCCAGCTCACCATCACTGATCTTGTTGCCGCCGAAGGGGTTTGGCTGCTTTCGTCGGTGACGCTGAGCGCCCGGGTGCATACCCTCGACGGGGTGGCGCTGCGGCCTGCGCGGGCGGCGAGCGAGCTGGCCCGTCTGGTGGACGAGGCGGTGTCGCGCTAAATCGGTTGTCGGGTCACGGTTTCGGGAGTACGGTCGCTCGTACACAGGAGAGGAGGTGGTCCGAGAAATTGAGTGACATACGGACAAGTGAGGTGGCTGCTAGCTAGCAGCACCAGGAGTGTGACGGAGCTCTTGGCTCTTTCGCACATGCGCTCATCGTGCAATCCTGCGAGCGCTGGCGAATTCCAAGCAGCCACCCGGCCCCCGAGCCCTTGGTTAGTCCAACCAAGACGAACGGCTCGGGGGCTGCTCCGTATCTGGGGTTGCTCAGCGGTTCGGCGGTGCGGGAGCCAGCGCTCGGCAGGCCTGCATCGCGGTGTCCCAGGTGTTCTGGTCGACTCCCGGAGGTGGCGGAGGTGCCGCGCCGTCCGCGGGGGCCCCGGATGGTATAGGCCCGGATGGGGGAGGCCCGCCAGGCCCGCCAGGCCCGCCGGCGGGCGGCGCGGGCACACCGTTATCGGACAGGCACTGCTCGAAGGCGGCGTGGTCGGGCGCCGCGGCGGCCTCCGACGAGCACGCCACCGCCCCGGTCAGCAGCGCCGCACCGGCAATGCCCAGGATGGCGGCGCGCAGCGATGACAAGATCATGTTGTCCTCCTCAGACGGATCGGGTCCGACCGACGTTAAGGAAGAGATCTGGGCCACGGATAGCAGCGAGCTGAGTACCGGCTATGCGTACGGGCGTCAGCCGATGAAGCGCGCCAACCGGGCCGACAGGTGCGGGACCAGGCCGCCGTCGGCATCCACCCGCTCCTCGACATAGGCGAGGTCGCCGCCCTCGATGATCCCGTAGAGACGTTTGGCGCCGCCCACCAGCACCCCGGACTTGCTGCGGGCCAACGCGTCGGTGGCCAGTTCCCAGGAGGCCTGGTTGAGCGGGGCACCGTAGAAAAGTTCGACGAACCCGGCCGAATGCGCGAGCAGCAGCTCGATGGCCTGGGTCTCGCCGACATCGGCCGGGTCGTTGACGAAGCGCCAGTACCCGGTCTCGCGGAGATCCGGTGCCAGGTAGTCGCCCGCCTCGGACAACCGCCACGAGCGGGAATCCCAGTTCAGGTACTCGCCGCCGTTGTGCGAGACGATGATCTGTTGGCCGAAACGGTAGTCGCCGTCGCCGTCGCGACCCTCGCCCTCGCCGCGCCACACACCGACCAGCGGCAGTAATGCCAGCAGGGCGGGGTTGAGGTCGGCACCGGCGCGCAGATTCGCGGTGTCGGCAGGCAACGGCAGGTCCTCGAACGCCGAGATATTGCGGGCCGCGGTGATCTTGGCCCGCTCGGCGGCAGAGGCCACCGCCCGGTCACCCGAGCCGGGTACGACGGCATCGTCTTCGGCGGTCACCCCTCGTCGGTGACGAGCCGATAGACGGCGTACAGCGCGAACCAGGTGATGACGACGACGGCCACCACGAGCAGGAATTCGAAGAACAACACCACGGGATGATCCTAACCGGCGATGGTCACCGCGCTCGAGCCGAGGCCCGAGCGCGGTGACCCTGACGACTACCAGGCGACTTTGATGGCCGAGCTCCTCATCGGCTCGTGCCTCGCCTTGATCGGTCGCCAGGCGACTTTGATGGCCGAGCTCCTCATCGGCTCGTGCCTCGCCTTGATCGGTCGCTAGGCGACCTTGATATCGATCTCGTGGATGCCGGCGCCGGTCGGGGCGATCGTGGCGTCGCCGTTGCCTGCGGGCGACAGCGCCCGCAGGGTCCAGTTGCCGGGCGCGGCGAAGAACCGGAAGTCACCGGTGGCCGACGCGACGACCTCGGCGGTGAACTCGTCGGATCCGTCCAGCAGCCGCACGAAGGCGCCGCCGACCGGCTGGCCGGAACCGTCCACCACGCGACCGGTGATGACGGTTTCCTTCTCCAGGTCGACGCCGGCGGGCAACGTCAGTCCTTGTTTCGGGGCAGAGCACATAATCAACTTCCCAACTCGATCGGGGCTCCCACCAGGGAGCCGTATTCGGTCCAACTACCGTCGTAGTTCTTGACGTTCTGGTGGCCCAGCAGTTCCTGCAGCACGAACCAGGTGTGCGAGGAACGCTCACCGATGCGGCAGTAGGCGATGGTTTCCTTCTCCCCGTCGAGGCCGGCCGCGGCGTACAGCTTGGCCAGGTCCTCGTCGGACTTGAAGGTGCCGTCCTCGTTGGCGGCCTTGCTCCACGGCACGTTGATCGCGGTGGGGATGTGGCCGGCGCGCTGGCTCTGCTCCTGCGGCAGGTGCGCCGGGGCCAGGATCTTGCCGGAGAACTCGTCGGGGGAGCGCACGTCGACCAGGTTCTTCGCGCCGATCGCCGCGATGACCTCGTCGCGGAAGGCCCGGATGTCGTTGTTGGGTGCCTTCGCCGAGTACGAGGTTGCCGCGCGGGTGGGCACCTCGGTGACCAGGGGGCGACCGTCGAGTTCCCACTTCTTGCGGCCGCCGTCGAGCAGCTTGACGTTCTCGTGCCCGTACAGCTTGAAATACCAGTAGGCGTAGGCGGCGAACCAGTTGTTGTTGCCGCCGTAGAGGATCACGGTGTCGTCATTGGCGATGCCCTTGTCGGACAACAGCTTCGAGAACTGTTGCTGGTCGACGAAGTCGCGCTTGACCGCATCCTGCAGTTCGGTCTTCCAGTCCAGGCGCACGGCGCCCTGGATGTGACCGACCTCGTAGGTGGAGGTGTCTTCGTCGACCTCGACGAAGACCGTGTTCGGTGCGTCGAGATTGCTCTCGGCCCAGTCGGTGGAGACCAGGACGTCGGAGCGTGCCATGAAGTGGTTCCTTTCGGTTGTGGAGCTCGGGGTCAGGCGGGTACGCGGCGCAACCGCGCCGCGAGCGGGTAGATCTGGCAGCCCAGGCAGATGCCGAAGGCCGCGTTGAGAAACGCCGCGAACAGTGCGGCGGCGGCGGCGGTGAGACCGACGAACGGGGCGCCCAGGGCGAAGCCGACGGTGCCCGCCGCGCCGAAGACCACGCCGATCAGCTGAGCGAACTTCAGTGGAGACACCGGTTCACGTTCGGTGACCGGGCCCAGTCGCGGTGCGACGAGAGCTGTGAACACCACGCCGTAGGGATGTCGGCGCGGGCCGGCGGCCGCGCCGATGGCGAACACCGCGGTCTGCAGGCCGATGACCACGGCGGCCAGCGTCGTACTGACCGCGGCGGAGAAGATGGCGGTGATGAGCACCGCCGTGGTGATCCACGCGACGAACCGGGGCCCGCGCACGTCGACCTGATTCGTCGGGTGGCCGGCGGGCCGACTGCCCGGGACCGACTCGGTACTGACTGACATGGGAATGCTCCTGTTGCTTGGCTGGGCTGGACGGGCAGGCCACGAGGGCGCCTGGCGAAGCGGCGCACCAAGAGGAGGGCGCGGCTATCAGCAGCTACAACAACAGCAACAGCCCGCGGTGCGGCACAGATCAACTGCGCGGCGTTTGGTGAGCATCAGCTCAAGGCGGGCGGTCACGACGCACACAATACCCGGACGCCCCGCCGTCAAGCCAATAGCGGTTCGAGTGCCGAGCGCAGGTCAGCGGCTTTCGGGACGCCGGTCGTCCGATACCGTGGGCGCCCGGCGCCGTCGAAGACGATCGTCGTCGGCAGTGACAGCACCGAAAGGCGCCGTGCCGCCTCGGGATTGTCGTCCATGTCGATCTCGACGTGGGCCACCGCCGGTAGCTCCGCGCACACCTGGTCGACCACCCGGCGTACCGCCGCGCAGGGCCCGCACCAGGTGGCGGTGAAGTGCAGGACCGTCGGGCCGGTGTCGGACAGCCCCAGGCCGCTGGTGTCGATGTCGGCGGCCGCCGCGGCAGCCTTGAGCATCCCCGCGCGCAGCGTGATCATCTTGCCGACCAGGTAGCCGAGGCCCAGCACGGCGATCACGATCACCAGGACAAGCGCCCACGAGGTACTCATGACTGCCTGAACTCGTCGAGGCGCACGGTTAGTCCCTTCGCGATGCCTTCGACGATGATGTCGGATCCGCGGGCGCCCGCGGTGGTGGGTGTGAGGCCGAACGGGAGACGCTGACCGGGGATGCGAGAACTGAACGCCTCGAGCACCGCGGCGGTCTGGTCGTCGGGCACCGGTTCGTCCGCGGTGCCGGGTCCGGTCAGCACTCGGGTTGCGGTGAGGACGAGCGTGCTGCCGTCCGGGTCGGCGACCGTCAGGTCCACCGCCACGCTCACCCGCTCGTCGAAGTCCGCGCTCGTCGGAGTCCCGGTGAAGACCAGATCCTTGCCGCTGGAGATGCCCGACTCGGTGACGCCCTTCAGCCCGTCCTCGGTTTCCCGGGTGGGCGCCTCGACCAACAGATCCTTGATGCCCATGAAGCGGCCCACGTGGGTCGAGTCGATGATGATCCGGCTCTCGGCGATACCGACGGGCAACGCGGCGTCCGGCCCGATCAGCCAGGTCGAGTCCGCCAGGTCGACCGCGTGCAGCGTCGCCTCCAGCGACACCCTGCCGGTGACCGGGTGCTGCACGCCGCCCGCCCGGATCTCGACCTCACGGTAGTGGTGCGCGCGCGCCTGGGTGATGAACGGAAACCCCAGGATGCTGGCCCAGGGGTCGAAATGCAGTTGCGCGGCCGTGCGCACGCTGCGTGCCAGCCGGTACTCGGCATAGATGGCGGCGCCGAAATCCGTTCCCACACCGCCGAGAATCACCGCGAGAAGGGTCGCGAGGACACCGGTCAGCAGCTTGCGCACGCGGACATTCTGTCGCACGCACCGGGTCGTCGGACTGAGACCCACCGGTTCGGGTCTGCTAACCAGCAGGTAGCACGGTATTGTTAGGCGATCGTCGGTCGTAACGGCCACGTGTCAGCCATGAATCGCCGAAGTTGCCTCCGACACTGATGTCCCGGGGACGATCCAGGACGCGGGAGGACATATTGGAACTCTTACTTCTGACCGTCGACCCTCATCCGGATACCGTGCTGCCCTCGCTGTCCCTGTTGGCCCACAATGTCCGCACGGCGCCGACCGAGGTGTCTTCCCTGCTTGAGGCCGGTACGGCCGATGTCGCGATCGTCGATGCACGCACCGACTTGGCCGCCGCGCGTGGGCTGTGTCGGTTGTTGGGCACGACCGGAACGTCCATCCCGGTGGTGGCCGTCGTCAACGAAGGCGGCCTGGTCGCGGTCAACGTGGAGTGGGGACTCGACGAGATCCTGCTGCCCGGTACCGGCCCCGCCGAGATCGATGCGCGACTGCGCCTGTTGGTCGGCCGCCGGGGTGGGGTCGCCGACCAGGAGAGTGTGGGCAAGGTGACCCTCGGTGAGCTCGTCATCGACGAGGGCACCTACACCGCGCGGCTGCGGGGCCGCCCGCTGGACCTGACCTACAAGGAGTTCGAACTTCTCAAGTACCTCGCCCAGCACGCCGGCCGGGTGTTCACTCGCGCCCAGCTGCTGCAGGAGGTGTGGGGCTATGACTTCTTCGGTGGCACCCGCACCGTCGACGTGCACGTGCGGCGGCTGCGCGCCAAGCTGGGTCCAGAGTACGAATCGTTGATCGGGACGGTCCGCAACGTCGGATACAAGGCGGTGCGCCCGGCGCGTGGGCGGGCACCGGCGCCTGCCGCCGATGACCTCGACGACACCGACGACTACGACGGCGAGCTGGACGCAGACCTCGGCGAATCCGATTATGGTTCGCGGGCAGACTCTTTCGATCCGCTGCACAGCCAGTGATCGAATGGCGCACCGGGCTCTCGGCGGCGGATCGGGCCCAGATCGGCGGCATCATCGCCGCGGCCACCGTGGCCGACGGCGTCGCTCCGGTGGGGGATCAGGTGGTGCGCCAGCTGGGGCGCGATGAGACCCGCCACCTGCTGGCGCTCGACGGGGACACGATTGTCGGCTATCTGAATCTGGGGCCCGACATGGCCGAGGCCGTGGTCCACCCGGATGCGCGCCGCCGCGGGATCGGGACAGAATTGGTCCGTACCGGTCTTGCCGCCGGCGGCCCGCAGATCAGGATCTGGGCGCACGGTGACCTGGCGCCGGCCAAAGCGCTGGCCGCCGACCTGGGTCTGCGGCCGGTGCGCGAACTGCTGCAGATGCGACGGTCGTTGGCTGATCTGCCGCCGTATGAGGCAACGCACGAGATCCGCACCTACGCCGGGCCCGAGGATGATCCGGAACTGTTGCGGGTGAACAACGCCGCGTTCTCCTGGCATCCGGAGCAGGGCGGCTGGACCGACGCCGAGATCGATGAGCGCCGCCACGAAGCCTGGTTCGATCCCGCCGGCTTGTTCCTGGCCTATGACGGACCCCGGCTGCTCGGTTTTCACTGGACCAAGGTGCACGGCCCGGCGCTCGGCGAGGTGTATGTCGTCGGGGTCGATCCAGACGCGCAGGGCCGCGGTCTCGGCGCCGAACTGACGTTGCGGGGGCTTCATCACCTCGCCGACCGGCTGGGACCCGATGCCGAGGTCAATCTATATGTCGAGGGTGACAACACCGCCGCGGTGAAGACGTATCGGCGGCTGGGGTTCGGCGTATACAGCGCCGATATTGCCTACGCCAGCGGTTCAGGTGCAGCAGTCGGGGTCGAGCACCACGCATAGCGCGGACACCGCTTCGCGGCGCACTCTGTGAAACACGCTCATGCCGCGGCGCTCGGATTCGACCAGGCCGGCTTTGCGGAGTTGGGTCAGGTGATGGCTGACCGTCGACTCGCTGAGCCCGACGGCGTCGGCGAGGGTGCTGCTGCTCTCCTCTTTTGTCGGGCTGCTGAACAGCAAGGACATCAGCTTGACCCGCGCGGGATCGGCCAGCGCCTTGAGCCGCAGCGCGACCTGCAGTGCCGCGTCATCACCCATCGGACCTGCGGCCACGGGTGCACAACACACCGGTGCGGACATGTCGAGCAGCGGCAAGGACTTCGGCATGAGGGCAATCCTAGCCAAAGCATTGACATATGTCGAAGAGGTGGGCATGCTGAGCCCAGCGCGCTAATTCGATATATGTCACACAGGTATGGAGGTTCATCATGTCCCGCATCCAGCTCGCCCTCAACGTCGACGACCTCGACGAGGCCGTCACCTTCTACTCCACGCTCTTCAACACCCAGCCCGCCAAGCGCAAGGAGGGCTACGCAAACTTCGCAATCGCCGAACCGCCGCTGAAGCTCGTCCTGTTCGAAAACCCCGGCCACGGCGGGACCATCAACCACCTCGGCGTCGAGGTCGGATCCAGCGACACCGTGCACGCCGAGATCGCCCGACTCACCGATGCGGGGATGTTCACCGACGAGGAGATCGGCGCCACCTGTTGTTTCGCCAAGCAGGACAAGGTGTGGGTCACCGGGCCGGCCGGGGAGCGCTGGGAGGTCTACACCGTGCTCGCCGATTCGGACACCTTCGGCGACAGCGGCCAACACCCGGCAGAATCCACCACTGACGCTGATGTGTGCTGCAGCGGCGTGGCGGCGGAAACCGAGGATGACAAGGCTCCTGCGAGCGCGGGCTGCTGCTAGCCCACCACCCCGGCGCCCGGCGCGGTGAGCGCTTCCAGCGCGGGAATGCCGACAGGTTCGGTCGCCAGTAGCGGTACCACCGCTACCCGACCGGCCTGATCGGCGCTCACCTTGTCGATCTCGGCCACTTCGGCGATCGCGCGCCGGCGAAGCAGCGGCGACGCCGGGCGCGCGGCGGCCAGCGAGTTGTTGACCACCCAGGCCCAGGGTCGGATGTGCGCGCGTTCGAGCTCGCGTGCGAGCCCGGCCGCTTCGAGCACCGGAGTGGTCTCGGCCAGCGTGACGATGATGACCTTGGTGAGCCCGGGATCCTGTAATCGCATCAGCGGGGTGGTGAAATGTCGGTCGCCCAGCTGCCGGGCCACCTCGCGGTGGTAGGAGCCGGTGGCGTCCAACAGCAACAAGGTGTGCCCGGTCGGTGCGGTGTCGACGACGACGAACCTTCGCCTCGATTCTGCGATGACGCGCGAGAAGGCTTGGAACACGGCTACTTCTTCGGTGCACGGCGACCGCAGATCCTCTTCGAGCATCATCCGGCCCTGGTCATCGAGAGCTGCGCCCTTGGTTGCTAGCACGTGTTCGCGGTAGGCCCGGGTGGCCTCGGCGGGGTCGATGCTCGACACTTGCAGGTTGTCCAGGGTGCCGTGCAGTGTGTCGGTCAGATGGCCGGCGGGATCGGTGGTGGTCAGGTGCACAGGATGTCCGCGGTCGGCCAGCGCAACGGCAATGGCGGCGGCGATGGTGGTCTTGCCTACGCCGCCCTTGCCCATGCACAGGATCAAACCGTGTTCCCCCTTGGCCAGTTCGTCGACCAGAGCGGACAGCGGGGCACCGATCACGTCGAGGGCCGGCACTTCCTCGACGTCCGATGACATGCCCGGCGATGTGTCGAAAAGTGATGCGAGAGCGTGTAGTCCGACGATATTGGTGGTCTTGAGTTCCACCTGATCGGTCGGCAGTGAACATAATTCGTCAGGTAGGGCGGCGATGGCCTGTTGTTCGCGGGTGTAGATCGCCTCGGCGAGCGGGTCGCCGGCGGCCGCGGCGGCGGGCAGTACGCCGTTGATCACGACGTACTGGTGGGTGAGGCCGATCGCGGCGAGTTCACGGTGCGTGCGGGTGATCTCGGTCAGAGTCGCCCGTTGTGCGCGGGCGACGAGCACCAGTCGGGTGCGGTGCGGATCGGCCAGGGCCGCCACTGCGCCGGCGTAGAGCGCCCGCTGCTTCTCCAGGCCGGACAGTGGCCCCAGGCACGATGCGTCGCCCTTGCCCTCGTCGAGGAAATCGGTCCACGAACCGGGCAGCTGGAGCAGACGGATGGTGTGCCCGGTTGGCGCGGTGTCGAACAACACGTGGTCGAACTGCGTCATTGGGCCGTCCGAATCGGTGAGCAATTCCGTGAATTCGTTGAACGAGGCGATCTCGGTGGTGCAGGAGCCGGAAAGTTGTTCGGTAATCGCCTGCAGTTCCTGCTCGGGCAACAGACCGCGGACCGGGCCGATGATGCGCTCGCGGTAGGCCTCGGCCGCCTGGTCGGGGTTGATCTCCAACGCCGACAATCCGTCCACCGCCGCGATGGGCGTGATGGTATTGCCGATTGTGAGGCCGAAGACCTGACCGACATTGGACGCCGGATCCGTGCTGACCAGCAGCACCCGCTTGCCGAGGCCGGCCAGCCGGATCGCCGCAGCACATGCGATCGAGGTCTTGCCGACCCCGCCCTTACCGGTGAAGAACAAGAATCGCGGGGCGTCCGCCAGGAACTTCACGCGTCAACAACAACCGGAAGCGTCGTTGCCACAACGGCTGTCGCCGAGCAGGTTCGGTGCGGCCACGTCGACTCCGGCCCATTTGGAGAGCTGCTCGCGCCCGGGGTAGCGGCCTGTCATCGCCGTGACACCGTCGACCAGGACCAACGGCAGCCCGGCGGACCCCGAGACGTGCAGAAACGCGCGGACGGTCTCATTCTCGGCGAAGGCCCCTGGCTCGCTGGCCAGGTTGTAGCGGGTGACGTCGCCGCCACGGCTGGTGACGAAATCCAAGTCGGCAGAGAACACCACCAGTTGCTGATCCACGTCCTCCCCGCAGACTCCGGTCGCGCAACACAGTGCGGGCTCGAACACTTCCACCTTGTTCATCGGACGGTCTCCTTCAGGCGGGGTAGTAGTTGGTTGACCCGGGCCGCGATATCGTCACGCACCAAGCGCATGCGTTCGATACCGCCGATACCGCGTTCTGAGGGCTCGTCGGTGTCCCAGATCTGGAATTCGGTACCCGGCACGGGCGCGAGCTCAGCTTCCCGGCCGAGTATCACGACCACGTCGACATCGCGGACACGCTGCGGGTCAACCGGTTTCGGTGACTCACCAGTGATGTCGATCCCGATCTCGTGCAGGCTCTCCGCGGACAGCGCATTGATGGCGGTCGCGGGTTTCGTGCCCGCGGAGTAGACGTCCACCTCGTCGCCGGCGAGGTGGCGCATCAGCCCGGCGGCCATCTGCGATTTGCCGCCGTTCTTGGCGCAGACGAACAACACGGCGGGCTTGCGGGTCATCTCGTCTCCTCGGTCGCGGCGGGGGTTGGTTGGGTGAATCGTCCGCGCAGCGCCAGCGATACGTAGACCAGGGCGACCAGTACGGGCACTTCGATGAGTGGGCCGACGACCCCGGCCAGCGCCTGCCCGGATGTCACGCCGTAGGTGGCGACGGCCACCGCGATGGCCAGCTCGAAGTTGTTGCCGGCGGCGGTGAAGGCCAGCGTCGTGGTGCGCTCATACCCCAGGCCGATCAGCGCTCCGAGCAGGTAGCCGCCGCCCCACATGATGGCGAAGTAGGCCAGCAACGGCAGCGCGATCCGCGCGACATCCCAGGGTCGCGAGGTGATCTGATCACCTTGTAGGGCGAAGAGAATGACGATCGTGAACAGCAGGCCGTAGAGCGCCCACGGCCCGATCTTGGGCAGGAAACGAGTCTCGTACCAGTCCCTGCCCTTGGCCTTCTCGCCGTACCGGCGGGTGAGAAATCCCGCCACCAACGGGATCCCGAGGAAGATGAGCACCGACTTGGCGATCTGCCACACCGACGTGTCGATGGTCGTCTGCTCCAAACCGAGCCAACCGGGTAGTACGGACAGGTAGAACCAGCCCAAGACCGCGAACATGAAGACCTGGAACACCGAGTTGATCGCGACCAACACCGCGGCGGCCTCGCGGTCACCGCAGGCCAGGTCGTTCCAGATGATCACCATCGCGATGCAGCGGGCGAGGCCGACGATGATCAATCCGGTGCGGTACTCCGGCAGGTCCGGGAGCATCAGCCAGGCCAACGCGAACATCAACGCGGGCCCCAACACCCAGTTCAGCGCCAGCGAGGACAACAGCAGTTTGCGGTCGCCGGTCACCGAGTCCAGGCGGTCATAACGAACCTTGGCCAACACCGGATACATCATCACCAGCAGGCCGACGGCAATGGGCAGTGAGACACCGTCGAGTTCCACGGCGCCCAGTGCGTTGCCGAGGCCGGGGATGAGCCGGCCCAGGAGCAGGCCGACGGCCATGGCGATGCCGATCCACACCGGCAGCATGCGATCCAGCGCGGACAGTTTCGTGACGACCGCTGTCTCGGCGGCGGTGGGTGTGCTCATCGTGCAGTCTCCTCGGCGCAGGCATCGGATGGTGCGGGCGATCCGCCTTCGATCTGAAGGATCAGCGAAAGCTGTTGCAGCGCTGCGGGAACAGCACGGTAGTACACCCAGGAGCCGCGCCGGTCGCGGTCCAGGATCCCGGCGGAACGAAGCACCTTGAGATGGTGGGAAATGGTCGGTTGGGACAGGTCGAACGTTGCGGAGATCTCGCAGACGCATGCTTCGCCGCCGGGGCTGCTGGCGATCAGGCTCAGCAAGCGCAGCCGGACCGGATCGCCCAGCGCCTTGAACATCTGCGCGAGCGGCATGCATGCCCGCTCGTCAAGGGGTGCTCGGCCCAGGGCGTCCTCGGTACGGGGCACCTGGAGTGAATTCGACATTCTTCTATATTGACGTATATCGAATCGTTGGGCAACCGCCCTCGAGTGGGCCATCCAGCCAGCTAGTGATCCCGCTGCCCGTCGGCGCTGCGGCGTTGCAGCAGCCCGACGACTTCGCTGGTCTGTGAGGGTGTGGGTAGCCGGCCGGTGGCTTTGGTGATCGCCACCTGGATCGCCGTAACCTCCGCTGTGGATTCGAGCTCCGCTGTGACGCAGCGCTTTTGACCCGGGGTGAGGGATATCGGTCCGTTCAGCGCCAGCAGTGCCGAATGGCCGTTGCGCGGCGTCCCGGTCGGGTAGCCGGCACGCATCCATTCGGCGCACGCGGCGACGGTGGTGCATATCCGTCCGGCCACGGCATGCCTATGCGCGCACCGGCACGTTGAGTTCGGCGAGCAGCGCCCGGACCCGCCGCTCGATCTCGTCGCGGATCGGCCTCACTGCGTCGACGCCCTGGCCGTGCGGGTCTTCGAGCACCCACTCCTCGTAGCGGCGTCCCGGGAAGATCGGACAGGCATCGCCGCACCCCATGGTGATGACCGCGTCGGCTGCCTGCACGATCTCGTCGGTCCATGGCTTGGGGTACTCGCCGGAGATGTCGATGCCCCGTTCGGCCATTGCGGCGACCGCCGCCGGATTCACTTCATCGCCGGGCTCGGAACCGCCCGACCATGCGACCGCGGCTTCACCGGCGAGATGGGTGAAGAATCCCAGCGCCATTTGCGAGCGGCCGGCGTTGTGGGTGCACAGAAACAGCACGATCGGCTTTCCGTCGTGGCCCTTGCCCTCGACCTTGGCCAGTGCGCGAAGCCGCTGACGGGCGAAGCGCTCGGCAAGCAGCGGCAGAAAGTTGGGCACGCTGGCCCGGCCGGCGAACTGCTCGTAGGAAGTGTGCAGGAACAGCTCGATCGTCTCGGTGCTGAACATGCTCTCGAAGTCCTTCTGAAGCCGTGTTGCCGCCGTCTTCAGGGCCAGTCGTTGATCGATCGACAGGTCACGACGTAGGTGCGGATGGCTTTCGGCGATGTTGTCGCTCATGCGTTGCTCCTGATTCAGAGGGGTTGGAGGGTGGGAGTGAGACGGCCGATACGTTCGGTGAGATCGGCCATGGCTTCGTCAAATGCCATCGGCTGCGCGGTGCGGACCGGGTCGGGCACCGACCAGTGCAGACGGTTCAGCTCGGCCGGAAGCTCTTCATGGGCGTTGTCGCACACGGCGATCACGAGATCGGTGGGCTGCAGCACGTCGTCGAGATGCCGGGGCTTGGTCGGGCGCAGCGGTACATTGTTCCGCCGTGCCGCGTCGATGGCGCCCGGGTGCACGCGCGCCGCTGGCTTGGTCCCCGCGGAGGTGGCGGGCACCGGGCTGTGGCGGTTCCAGATCGCTGCGGCCAATTGGCTACGAGCGGAATTCTGGGTGCACACGAAGATCACCCGGCGCGCGTATCGGTCCACGATCGGAATCAGAGATTCGAGCGCGGTGGGGTTGAGCTTCAGGTAGGTGCGGCGGCCATCGGCCTCCGAACGCGTTCTGGTGACGACGCCGGCGCGCTCCAGCACGTTGAGATGGTGAGCCAGCAGGTTCGACGGCACCGACAGCATCGTCCGAAGTTCGGACGGCGAGGCGTCGGCACCGAGTAGGTGATCGACGATGGCCAGCCGTGCCGGGTCGGCGAGCGCGGCGAAGACGGCAACCCGATCGGGCAACATTAACTCAGTAGACATTGACTCAATTTCTACTGAGTGAGTGTGGTCATGTCAATCGTCGCGGGGCATTCGTCCCGGTCGGCCCCTGTCGGTTCATCTCGCGTTCACCATCCGTAGGGCATCGATTCACAGGCGGCCCCTAGGTTCACAGCCGAGCGGCGAAGATCTGCTCGACGCGACACGCGTCCACTCCATATCCGTATCTGAAGGAGCTTTGTGAAGGCCAAACGATCTGGTGCCGCGCTGAGCCTGGTGGCGGCTGGTGCATTGCTGCTGTCGGCATGCGGCAGCGACAACAACGCCGCGTCGGGATCGGGCGGCGATGCCCCCGCGTCCGGCATCGATTGCGGCGGCAAGGAAGCTCTGAAGGCGAGCGGTTCGTCCGCGCAGGCAAACGCGATGACCCGGTTCATCAACGCCTACGAAAAGGACTGCCCCGGGTTCACCCTGAACTACACCTCCAGCGGCTCGGGCGCAGGCGTGTCCGAATTCCTGGGCGGCCAGACCGATTTCGGCGGCTCGGATTCGCCGCTGAGCGCCGACAAGGGTGAGTACGACAGGGCCAAGGAGCGTTGCGGCGGCAGCGACGCCTGGAACCTGCCGGCCGTGTTCGGCCCCATCGCCATCACGTACAACGTGGAAGGCGTGGACGGCCTGGTGCTTGATGGCCCGACCGCGGCCAAGATCTTCAACGGCACGATCACCAGCTGGGACGCTCCGGAGATCGCGGCGCTGAACGAGGGGGTGACCCTGCCTGCACAGCCGATCAACGTCGTCTTCCGCAGCGATGAGTCCGGCACCACCGACAACTTCCAGAAGTACCTGGATGCAGCGTCGGATGGCGCGTGGGGCAAGGGCGCCGGCAAGTCGTTCGCGGGCGGAGTCGGCGAAGGTGCCAAGGGCAACGAGGGAACCTCGGCCGCTATCGGCAGCACCCCGGGATCGATCACCTACAACGAGTGGTCGTTCGCCAAGGCGCAGAACCTTTCGATCGCCAAGATCATCACCTCAGCGGGGCCGGAGCCGGTCGAGCTGAGCACCGAGTCGGCCGGCGTCGCGATCGACGGCGTCAAGTTCAAGGGCGAGGGCAACGATCTCGTGCTCGACACGACGTCGTTCTACACGCCGACCGCGCCGGGTTCCTATCCGATCATGCTCGCCGCCTACGAGATCGTCTGCTCGAACTACCCCGATGCAGACGTGGCCACCGCGGTCAAGGCGTTCATGCACTCGGCGCTGGGCAACGGGCAGACAGGGCTCGAGGACAACGGCTACATCCCTGTGCCCGAGGCATTCAAGACTCGGCTGACCGAGGCCGTCGACGCCATCAACGCGACGAGCTAAGTAGCCGTACCAACCATGGCCGTGACACCGGACTCGACCGCGGTGAGCTCGTCGGCATCCCCGACGAGCTCACCGCAGATCGGGGATAATCCCCAAATGCCCACCAAACCCACGAAGGAGTCGGCGTTGAAGCGGGGTGAGGGGCGCTTGGGGGACAAGGTCTTCCGGTCCGCCGCCATCGCGGCCGGCGCCACCATCATCGGGGCGATCGCGTTGATGGCGCTGTTCCTCATCATCAAGGCGGTCCCGTCGCTGCAGGCCAACCAGGCCAACTTCCTGTTCAGCACCGAGTTCCTCACCAGCGATTCGGACAACCTGCGCTTCGGTATCCGTGACCTGTTCATGGTGACGGTGCTCAGCTCGCTGTTCGCCTTGGCCATCGCCGTCCCCGTTGCGATCGGGATCGCGGCTTTCCTGACCAACTACGCGCCCAAGCAGTTGGCGCGCCCGTTTGCGATGCTGGTCGATCTGCTGGCGGCGGTGCCCTCGATCGTCTTCGGTCTGTGGGGCATTTTCGTGTTGGCCCCGTGGCTCACCCCGGTGGCCACGTTCCTCAACGAGAACCTCGGCTGGTTCTTCCTCTTCTCCGAGGGCAACGTGTCGCTGGCCGGTGGCGGAACCATCTTCACCGCCGGAATCGTGCTGGCGGTGATGATCCTGCCGATCATCACCTCGGTCACCCGCGAGGTTTTCGCGCTCACCCCACGCGGCCACGTCGAGGCGGCGCAGGCGCTCGGCGCGACAAAGTGGGAAGTCATCCGGATGACGGTGTTCCCCTACGGACGTAGCGGGATGATCGCGGCTTCGATGCTCGGTTTGGGTCGCGCGCTGGGTGAGACCATCGCCATCCTGATCATCCTGCGTACCGCTGCGCAGGCCGGCCACTGGTCGCTGTTCGACGGCGGCTACACATTCGCATCCAAGATCGCCTCGGCCGCGGCGGAGTTCAGCGCCCCGCTGCCGACAGGTGCATACATCGCCGCCGGATTCGTGCTGTTCGCGCTGACCTTCGTGGTCAACGCGCTGGCCCGGGCCGCGGCCGGCGGAAGGGTCAGTGGAGGATGACGGTCAGTTTCGATGAGTCGGTGAAGGCGCCCACCTTCCACCCACTCAGCGTCAGCCGCAAGATCAAGAACAACGTCGCGACAACCCTGTTCACCGCGTCGTTCGTGGTCGCCATGATTCCGTTGGCGTGGCTGCTCTACACCGTGCTGGCCAAGGGTTTCACCGCGATCGTGTCCTCGACCTGGTGGACCAACTCCCTTGCGGGTGTGCTGCCCGAGGAGATGGCCGGTGGCGTATATCACGCGATCTACGGCACAGTGATCCAGGCTGCCATCGCCGCGGTGCTCTCCGTGCCGCTGGGCGTGATGGCCGCGGTGTACCTGGTCGAGTACGGCAAAGGGCGGTTGGCGAAGGTCACTACGTTCATGGTTGACATCCTGGCCGGTGTGCCGTCGATCGTGGCCGCGCTCTTCATCTTCGCGCTGTGGATTGCGACGCTCGGCTTCGAGCAGAGCGCCTTCGCCGTCTCGCTGGCCCTGGTGTTGTTGATGCTCCCGGTCGTGGTGCGCAACACCGAGGAGATGTTGAAGCTGGTCCCCGACGAACTGCGCGAAGCCTCCTACGCCTTGGGTATTCCGAAGTGGAAGACCATCGTGCGGGTCGTAGTGCCCACGGCCTTGCCCGGCATGCTCAGCGGCATCCTGCTGGCGCTGGCCAGGGTCATGGGCGAGACGGCGCCAGTACTGGTGCTGGTCGGGTACAGCCGGTCGATCAATATGGACGCGTTCGAGGGCAATATGGCCTCGCTCCCGCTGTTGATCTATACCGAGCTGATCAACCCGGAAGCGGCTGGTGCGCTGCGGGTTTGGGGTGCAGCGCTGACCCTGATCCTGATCATCGCAGCGCTGTATCTGGGCGCCGCATTCGTCAACCGATATCTGACACGGAACCGAGTTTAGGAGCCTCATGGCCAAACGGCTGGATCTCAAAGACCTCAATATCTACTACGGCAACTTCCACGCCGTCGCCGACGTGAGCTTGTCCGTGATGCCGCGCAGTGTAACGGCATTCATCGGTCCGTCCGGGTGTGGCAAGTCGACAGTGCTGCGAACCCTGAACCGCATGCACGAGGTCATCCCCGGCGCCCGCGTCGAGGGCTCGGTGCTGCTCGACGGGGAGGACATCTACGCCTCGGGCATCGACCCGGTGAGCGTCCGTAAAACCATCGGCATGGTGTTCCAGCGGCCGAACCCGTTCCCCACCATGTCCATTCGTGACAACGTGGTGGCCGGGCTGAAGCTGCAGGGGGTGCGCAAGAACCTCGACGAGGTCGCCGAGCGATCGCTGCGCGGCGCCAACCTGTGGAACGAGGTCAAGGACCGCCTCGACAAGCCCGGCGGCGGGCTGTCCGGCGGCCAGCAACAGCGGCTGTGCATCGCCCGCGCCATCGCGGTGCAGCCCGACGTGCTTTTGATGGACGAGCCGTGTTCGGCACTGGATCCGATCTCCACCCTGGCGATCGAGGATCTTATCTCCGAGCTCAAGCAGGACTACACGATCGTCATCGTCACGCACAACATGCAGCAGGCGGCGCGGGTCAGCGATCAGACGGCGTTCTTCAACCTGGAGGCGACGGGCAAGCCCGGCAAGTTGATCGAGATCGACGAGACCGAGAAGATCTTCTCCAACCCGACCCAAAAGGCCACCGAGGACTACATCTCCGGCCGATTCGGCTGACGCTCTTACAAGCAACGTCGGCGCGCTCACGTTCGGTCACCGAACGTGAGCGCGCCGAACTCGTTCTAGGGGGGCGTCGGCCGCCGCACAGGGTGGTTCCAGTCCTTGCCCATCAGCGCCGTGAACAGGTGGCGGGTGCAGATCGTGCCCGAGGCCGTGCGCACCTATGCCACCGCCCGAACCCACCGCCTAGTGCCCCAAACGGGGCACCAAGGCCACGGAAACCGCAGGTCAGCGGATTTTCAGTGCGCACCTGGAGCCGCTGGCCGCGCGCAGGGTGGGATAGGGATCGCCGCCGAGGACAGCTGACGTCAGCGCGGTTCCTCGAATGTGTCGTCCTCCGGCAATTCGCCCGTGGCGGTGAAGATCACCCGGCGGGCCACCTCGACGGCGTGGTCGGCGAACCGCTCGTAGAAGCGGCTCAGCAACGTCACGTCGACAGCGGCGGTCACACCGTGCTTCCAGTCCTTGTCCATCAACACCGTGAACAGGTGGCGGTGCAGATCGTCCATCGCGTCGTCTTCTTCGCGGATCCTGGCGGCCTTCTCCGGATCCAGTGTCTCCAGTACCTCTTGTGCGCTGCGGCTCAATTCGACTGCAACGCGGCCCATTTCGGCGAAGTAGCCGTTGACCTCCTCGGGCAGCGCGTGCTGCGGGTGGCGTCGGCGGGCGATCTTGGCGACGTGTAGGGCGAGCGCGCCCATCCGGTCGATGTCGGCGACCATCTGGATGCCGCTGACGATGATGCGCAGATCTCCGGCCACCGGCCCCTGCAGGGCAAGCAACAAGAAGGCGGCTTCCTCGGCGCGAGCGCTGATCTCGGTGATGCGATCATGGTCGGAGATGACCTGCTCGGCGAGCGCCAGATCGGCCTGCAGCAAAGCCTGAGTCGCTCGTTCCATGGCCACGCCGGCCAGCCCGCACATCTCGCCGAGCTGAACGGTCAAGGAAGACAGCTGTTCCTGATACGCAGTACGCATGCAATTACCTTACGGTCAGCGAGCCTGAAGGTCACGATGGCACAGGTGAACGAAAGGTGAATGCCCTTCGCGCGTCGCGGACCGACCTATTCGCAGCTGGTGTCGGCCGCGTTGGTGACGGTGAGGTCCTCGGGTAGATCGGTCATGGGCTCGCTGCTGGTTCCGCGCACCATGTGCACCTGTACCGACGATCCGCTCGGCGAGGGCGGGCTCACAGAGCTGAAATCGGAGCCGAGCACCACCCGCACGACATCGCCCATGCCGGTGACCCGCTCGATCGTGGCGTTATGGAATGACGACGCCACAGTGGCCGCGGCCTGCTCATTACCCGGTGAGAAGAACACCGTTGTCGAATCCAGCGGGCCCGGGTAGTCATCGGGGGTGTCGACGTTGAAACCGTGTTGGGCAAGGACATCGGCGGCACTGCCGGCCAGCCCGGACTCGCCGGTCGAATTCGACACCCGCACCGTGACGGCAGCCGGCTCGGTCGCCACCGCGCTGACGAGTTCGCCCTCCGGATCAGCGGATGCGCTGGAGGTACTGCCCGATTCGGGTGTCTGTGGCACCGGGGTGTTGTCGGCGTTGCGCTCCTCGGGCAGCGGATCGTCGTTGATGATCGCCTCGAACAGCGCGGCCATATCGTCGACCCTGGGCTGTTCGTTGCCGTAGTCGTCGGCATAGCCGGTGGTCGGCACGGTCACAAAGGTGATCCGGCCCGCGTTCACACCCTGCACCGACTGGCCGAGATCGACCAGATCCTTGGTCCTGATGTTGTCGACATAGCTGTCGTCGATGAACATGTTCACGACGTTGTTGAGCTTGCTGAGGCTGAAGAACACCTCTTTGGAGATCAGCGAGCGCAGCAGCGAAGACAAGAACAACTGCTGACGCTTGATGCGGCCGTAATCGCCGTTGACCTCGGTGGTCACCTGGCGGGCGCGCACATAGTTCAGCGCGGTGTGGCCGTCCACCATCTGCCGGCCCGGGCGGGCGAGCACGGTGCCGAGTTCGTAGTCCTCCAGCGGGGTGGTGCTGCACACCTCCACGCCACCGAGCGCGTCAACCATCTTTTCGAAGCCGGCGAAGTCGACGGCCATGAACCGGTTGACCGACAGCCCGGACAGCTTCTGGATCACCTTCACCAGGCATTTCGGGCCGCCGACGGCGTACGCGGAGTTCAGCTTGGTCTCGGTCCAGGCCTCGTCCAAGCCGTACATCGGCGACTCTTCGTCGGTAATCGTCCCGTAGGCGCCGGTCTCGGGATTCCACGGTTCGCATTTGATCGGCGTGATCGCCAGATCGCGCGGAAAGGACACGGCGACAACGCGTTTGCGGTTGGCAGGAATGTTGACCAGCATGATGGTGTCCGACCGGGCGCCGGCGGCGTCGTCGGTGGTGCCCGCGCCCACCTCACTGTTCTGGCCGATGCGGGTGTCGGTGCCGACGATCAGGAAGTTCTCGTCGCCGAATTGCGCGTTCGGGTCGACGATATCGCGTGAATTGGGGTCCAGCGCCGCGACCTGGTTGAGGCTGTTGTTCTTCATCGACTGCCATTGCCAGGCGCCGCCGGTCAACGCCAGCGCGCACACCGCCAGCAGCGCCGCGGCGACGCGGCCGGCATTGCGGGCCCGGTGGTGAGGCACCGAGGCGGGCCGCACCGTGTGCAGCGGGTGGGGGGACCGGATGGCGGTCAGATCGGGCAGCTCGGTGGCGTACGCCGAGGGCACGCTCAGGACCTCGGTGGCCGGCTCGGCCGAGTCCCGGAGGGAGGTGCGTTCAGGTTCGGACGGGTCGAAGATCACCGGCTCGACCGGGTCGGTGGTCTCGGCGGCGCTATCGGGTGCGGGCTGGTCCTCGTCCGGGTCCGCGCGGCGCCGTCTGCCCCCGGTCGCGGTGGGCTGGTCGGCCGCGAGCTTGGCGATCAGGTCCGCGACGGTCACACCGTCGGTGTGGTTACCGGTGGGGGTGTCGGCTGGGGCGGCGGCCCGGGCGCGTTCCCACGGCGTGGCGCCTGGTCCCGATCGAGGCGATCGGGTAAGCCATTGGTTGTCCTCCCCAGAGGTGCGCTCGGGCAGGTCAGGAGTGGCGTTATCGCCGTCACTCATGTCCTACCGGCCTTCGGCTCGTGGGGTTTCGTGCGCGCCGTTGCGCACGGTGGTCTTGATCGCCGCTGTAAAACGTCGACAAACTCTTTTAGCAGCAGCGCACCCGGCTCCGCCACCGGAGCCCGGCCTGGTGGCCCCTCATCGTACTGAGACAACCTGAGAGTCGGCCAGCCCGACGGTGTTGCGGAGCGGTCGCGGCGATCATCTCGCGACTACCCTCCGGAGTTCATCACATCGGCGCCGACGGGCACCGTCAGATCGTCCGGGTCGTCGAGCCAGCCCTCGGGCAGACTGACCGTCCCCGGGGAGCCCTGGCGGCCACGCGGGCCGCCGGCGACCTCCGGGAACGGAACGTCCGGATCGAGCTCACCGAGCAGCGCATCGAGCTCGCGCATCGTCTTGACCAGCGCCAATGCCCGACGCAGATCGGCCCCGGCGGGGAAGCCGTGCAGGTACCAGGCGACGTGCTTGCGGATATCGCGCATGCCCTTGTCCTCGCCGAAGTGGGCCGAGAGCAGCTCGCCGTGGCGGCGCACGATCTGGGCCACCTCGCCCAGCGTCGGCGGGGTGGCGATCGGGCGACCGTTGAACGCCGCCGAGAGTTCCGCGAACAGCCATGGCCGGCCCAGGCAGCCCCGCCCGATGACGACTCCGTCACACCCCGTCTGTCGCATCATTGCGAGCGCGTCGGAGGCGTCGAAGATATCGCCGTTACCGAGCACCGGGATGGTGCGCACATGCTCCTTGAGGGCGGCGATCTGGGTCCAGTCGGCGGTCCCCGAGTAGCGCTGGGCGGCGGTGCGCGCGTGCAGCGCGACGGCCGCGGCACCCTCGGACTCGGCGATCCGGCCGGCATCCAGATGGGTGTGGTGGCGCTCGTCGATGCCGACCCGGAATTTCACCGTCACCGGGATGTCGGTGCCGTCGGTCGCGGCCACTGCGGCCCTGACGATCTTCGCGAACAGCTTGCGCTTGTAGGGGATCGCGGAACCGCCGCCGCGCTTGGTGACCTTGGGCACGGGGCAGCCGAAGTTCATGTCGATGTGGTCGGCCAGGTTTTCCTCGACGATCATCTTCGCCGCCGCGTAGGTGGTGTCCGGATCGACGGTGTAGAGCTGCAGCGACCGTGGCGACTCGTCGGGGGCGAAGGTGGTCATGTGCATGGTGACCGGATGGCGCTCGACGAGGGCGCGGGCGGTGACCATCTCGCAGACGTAGAGGCCGCTGACGGTGCCGGCTCGGGCCACCTCGAGTTCACGGCACAGGGTGCGGAACGCGACATTGGTGACACCGGCCATCGGGGCCAGCACGACGGGACTGCGCAACGCGAGCGGCCCGATCTGCAAGCCAGATCGGGCCGTCTCGCTGTGTGTCGGGGCTAGGAGGCTGCCGATGATGTCACCAACAGGTTCTTCATGGCCTTCTTCTCGGCGACCTTGCGTTCGCGCTCCAGGCGGCGTTCCTTGGCCACCTCGAACTTCACGCAGGTCTCTTCGAGTTCCTTGACCAGTTCACCGAGATCGTCGCGCAGCCGGGCGCCCTCGCCGGAGAAGTCTTCGCGTTCGAAGATGCGCCACTTCTTGAGCACCGGCATCACGACATCGTCGAGGTGGATACGCGGGTCGTACACGCCGCCGACGGCGATCGTGACGGCCTTGCGGCGGAACTCGGGCACGGTGTATCCGGGCATCTTGAAGTTGCGCAGCACCCGGTGCAGCGATTTCATCGCCTGGTTGGGCACCAGGTCCAGGCCGGCGGCGCTGATGTCGCGGTAGAAGATCATGTGCAGGTTCTCGTCGGCCGAGATCCGGCCCAGCAGCTGGTCGGCGACGGTCTCCTCGCAGGCCTTACCGGTGTTGCGGTGCGAGACGCGGGTGGCCAGCTCCTGGAAGGTCACGTAGACCACCGAGTCGAACAGGGTGGACGCAAACAGGTCGCCCTGTTGGTTCTGGCCGGGGGAGAAGCCGCGGGTGACCTGTTCGACGCGCAGTTCTTCGAGTTCGACGGGATCGATGGCGCGGGTGACCAGCAGGTAATCGCGCAGCGCGATGCCGTGCCGGTTCTCCTCGGCGGTCCAGCGGTTCACCCACCAGCCCCACGGGCCGTCCATGGTGAAGTTCATCGCGATTTCGCGGTGATAGGAGGGCAGGTTGTCCTCGGTCAGCAGGTTCTGCACCATCGCGGTCTGGGCGACCTCGGACAGTTTGGACTGTTCGGGGTCCCAGTCCTGCCCGCCGAGGGCGTAGAAGTTCTTGCCGTCCGACCACGGGATGTAGTCGTGCGGGTTCCAGTCCTTGCGCATGGCCAGGTGCCGGTTGATGTTCTTTTCGACGACAGGCTCGAGCTCGCGCAGCAGTTGCACGTCGGGTAGGTCTTGCGACACGGTTACTCCCAGTTATCTGTACCTGTTGGTAGCAGTCAATATATCTGTGTCCCCTAGTGACATCAAGTTTCCGCCGCTGTGGGGCCGATAACGTTTGCAACTCGAATCGGGCGCGCTGTGACCCGGATTGTCGTTCAGCGGACAGTCGCGCGGCTGAGCAACATGTCGGTGCAGTAATCCACGAACTGCTCGCGGGTCGCGGTCAGCTGTCCGTTGAGATACGCGGTGAACAACGCGGTCAGTGCGCCGACCAGGCCGGTCGCCACCATCGCCTGCACTGCGGGATCGGTGATCGCGGTCAGCTTGTGCTGCAGCAGGGCGATGAAGCTGGGCATCCACTCCGCACCGGATTTGGTGAGCACCGGTTCGCGCTCGGGCGCCAGCAGCAGCACCCGCCCGCGGCTGGGGTCGTCGACCATCAGCGCCAGGAACGCCTCGACGGCATCGCGCGGTGTCTGGGCGGAAAGCAGGGCCTTCATTGCCGTGGCGCACACCTCGTCATAAACGGCACGCACGAATTCGTCGCGGTCGGTGAAGCTCTCGTAGAAGTACCGCTCGGTGAGGCCGGCCTGGCGGCAGACCGCGCGCACCGTCAATGCGGGGCCGGCTTGACCGCCGAGCAGGGCGACCCCGGCGGCGATGAGCTCACTGCGGCGCAGTGCCTGGCGGTCCTGTAGCGGGACGCCGGACCATCGACCGCGTCGTTGACCGGGCGGCACATCACTCCTAAGCTACGTAGTGACAACGAGTGTAGTCAGAAATGATTCTGACTGGGACGGGAAGTTCGCCAGTGACTCAAGATACGTCCGAGACGTGCCCGGTGACCAGCGCGTCCGCCGATACCGCCGCCGAGATCGCACCCGGCTGCCCGGTGAGCACCGGCGGGTACGACGCCCCGGCGATACCGCTCGGCCCGGATTCGCTCACCTGGCGATACTTCGGGCAGTGGACGGGTCTGTTCCAGGGCACCTGGGCTGGTTCGATGCAGAACATGCATCCCCAACTCGGCGCGGCGGTCGAGGAGCACTCCATCTTCTTCATCGAGCGGATCCCGCGATTGTTGCGCTCGATATACCCGATCGGCGGCGTGGTGTTCGACGGTGACCGCGCGCCCAAGACCGGTGCCGAGGTCCGCGACTACCACATCGGGATCAAGGGTGTGGACAAGCAGGGGCGTCGCTACAGTGCGCTGAACCCCGACGTCTTCTACTGGGCGCACGCGACGTTCTTCAAATCCACCCTGCTGGCCGCCGAGAAGTTCGGCGGCGGCATTTCGTTGGCCGACAAGCGCCAATTGTTCGATGAACATGTGACCTGGTACCGGATGTACGGGATGAGTATGCGGCCGGTGCCGAAGTCCTGGGAGGAGTTCGAACAGTACTGGGATCACATGTGCCGCAACGTGTTGGAGAACAACTATGCCGCGCGTGAGGTCATGGACCTGTCGACGATGCCCAAACATCCCTCGCTGCAGTGGGTCCCGGATCCGCTCTGGGCGCTCAACCTCAAGGTCATGCAGCGGTTCCTGACGTTCATGACGGTGGCCCTCTATGACCAGCCGGTGCGCGATCTGATGGGCTACACCTGGACCCCGCGTCAGCAGTGGCTGCATGACCGGCTGTGCAATGCCATCACCGTCGCGGGCAAGGTGCTCCCGAAACGCGCGCTGATGCACCCGCGCAAGCGTTCCGCGGTGGACCGGGCCTCCGGCCGACTGCCCGCGGATGCGCCACTGGTGCAGACCCCGGCGCGTAATCTGCCGCCGCTGGAGTACCGGGGCCAGCCGCAGTTCTATTGCCCCGAGGTGGGGTAGCGCTGCCGTTGCGCGTATCGCGCCGCGAGATTGCGGTTGTCGCGGTGTCTTCTCGGACTTCTGCGCGATAACCGCAACTTCGCGGCGAGGTCGTGTGCTGCGCGGGCTACCGTAGGGCCCATGCAGGGGCCCGAAATGCTCGGCGGCCGCTACGACCTCCGCGGTGTCCTCGGTCGCGGTGGGATGGCGGAGGTCCACGACGGCTGGGATACCAGGCTCGGCCGCCCGGTGGCGATCAAGCTGATGGATCCCGCGCTGACCGCGCAGCCGGAGAACCGTCGGCGGTTCGAGGTCGAGGCCCGCGCCGCGGCGCGGCTCAACCACCCGCACATCGTGGCGGTGCACGACAGCGGCGAACACGACGGCACCCCCTATATCGTCATGGAGCGCCTGAGCGGGCGCACTGTGGCCGACCTGGTAGCAGCCGGGCCGATGCCGCCGGCGCAGATCCGGTCCCTGCTCGGCGATGTGCTCTCAGCCCTGTCGGCGGCGCATGCCGCGGGCATCGTGCATCGCGATATCAAGCCGGCCAACATCCTGCTCACCGACACAGGTGCGCCCAAGGTCGCCGATTTCGGGATTGCCAAGAGCCCGGACTCCGGCCACACCGCGACCGGCCTGGTGATCGGCACGCTCGGTTATCTCAGTCCCGAACGGCTGGCCGGACGGCCCGCCACGGTCACCGACGACCTCTACGCCGTCGGGGTGCTCGCGTTCGAGATGTTGGTGGGGCGGGTGCCCGCACCGCACGAGAGTGTGGCTGCGCTGCGCCCGGATATCGAGCCCGCGTTCGCATCGGTGGTGCAGCGCGCCATCGCCGCCGACCCCCGCGCCAGATTCGCCGACGCCGACCAGATGCGCGCCGCGCTCTCCGCGGTCCGGCCGCAGACGTTGTTCCTGGACCAGCCACTGCCGGATCCGGCGACCGCCTACGTGCCGGTACCTGCGCCGCGCAGCCGCCGCCGCACCCTGATCGGCGTGATCGGAGCCGTGTCGGCGGTCCTGGTGCTCGTCATCGCGTTCGTCGTGGACACCGCGTCGCGTTCCATTACGCCGGCGCCGGTGAGCACCACGACGACGCAGGCACCCACCACCACGACGACCGTTCCGCCGACCACGACCACCACGACCCCGACCGAACAGCAACCGGTGCCGGCCCCGGGCCGGGGCAACGGTGAGAACAAGAAGGGGGACAACGGCAAGGGGCCGAAGCCCAAGCCGGATCGCTGACTCGCGGGCCCGGCTTGGCTCGTCCCTGGCTTCAGCCGACATCGGGGAGTGGCCGTCGAGGCTGAACTGGCGTAGACGTTTCGGCGCTGGGCCATACCTGATCGCAGTGACGAAGCGCGTGCGGCACCGGCAACTGAAGCCAGGGAGAAACCAGCTGGGCATGTACCCGGAGAGCGTGGTGCCCCCACCAGGGCTCGAACCTGGGACCTGCGGATTAAAAGTCCGTAGCTCTACCAACTGAGCTATAGGGGCGTGGTGAATGAGGATACTGGGCGCCCCTCCCGGACGGATGGGGGTATCCGGTTTGGGATTTCGCAGGGCTGTGTCCTAAGCTATCGAAGCTTCCAACGTCACCGGCGTTGAGAGCGGCCCGAAGAAATTCGGATAGGCCCCCATCGTTTAGCGGCCTAGGACGCCGCCCTTTCACGGCGGTAGCACGGGTTCGAATCCCGTTGGGGGTACGGCGCGACGGTGGTGACACACCGGAGCGAAGCAGTACAGAGCAAGGCCCTGTGGCGCAGTTGGTTAGCGCGCCGCCCTGTCACGGCGGAGGTCGCGGGTTCGAGTCCCGTCAGGGTCGCCATCTCGGCGAGGTATCCCGGTCGCAAGGCCGGAGCCTTCCGGCCAGGTAGCTCAGTTGGTACGAGCGTCCGCCTGAAAAGCGGAAGGTCGCCGGTTCGATCCCGGCCCTGGCCACTTCGCAGGATCGCTAATTGTCAGTTCCGTAACATTCGCCCCACCGATCACGATCAATCTCACGTGTCGCACTCATTCGGGGATGAAAAGCGCAGTCGGCTGAAGACCGTCATCGGGGCGGTGCTCGTCGCACTGACTTTGGCCGGCGCCGCCGCGCCGCAGGCCGGGGCGCAGCCGGCGGGCAAGGACTTCTCCAAGCCGGCCATCGTCATCCTGGGCTACGGGCTCACCCCGGATGGCTGGATGCGCCCGATCCTCTACACCCGGGTGTTGACCGGGCTGGCCGTCGCGCAGGCGTTCCCTCAGTCCCCGATTATCGTGACCGGCGGCAACCCGCGCAACGGGCGCACGGAGGCCGGGGAGATGCGCAACCTGCTGCGGCTGCTCGGATTTCCGGCAAACCGGATCATCGTCGAGGACAAGGCCAACAGTACGGTGCAGAACGCCCAGTTCTCCGTCCCGCTGGCCGAGAAGGCCGACACCTCGGGAATCATCCTGGTCACGTCCTCGACGCATCAGGGCCGCGCGGACGGTAACTTCGCCGACGCGGGCGGCAACGTGCTGGCCACCGTGAGCTTCCCGGACGGCAGCCCGCAGACCAACATCGCCCAGTTCATCCGCGACGTGCTCAGCCCGCTGACGCCCATCGGCTGAACCGTTCTAAGGTGGCCGGGTGACGACGGACGCTGCCGCGGGGGACTTCCGGGCCCGGCTGCTGACGGCATTCGAGGCCTCGATCGCCGAGGATGGCTACGCCAAGACGACGATCGCGGACATCGTGCGCCGGGCACGGACCTCGCGCCGCACCTTCTACGAGCATTTCTCCAGCAAGGACGAGTGCTTCATGGCTCTGCTCGCCGAGGCCAACGCCGAGCAGGTCCGGTCCATCGCGGCGGCCGTCGACCCCGAGGAGCCCTGGCGGCAGCAGGCCCGCCAGGCCATCGAGGCCTGGATCGCCTCCGGTGAGTCCCGGCCCGATCTCACGCTGAGCTGGATCCGCGACGGTCCCTCACTGGGCGCGGCGGGACGCGAGCTGACCCGCGAATCCATGGAGCATTTCGTCGATATGGTGACCGCGCTGGTCGACAGCGCGCAGTTCCGCGCCGCCGGGATCGGCCCGGTATCGCGGCAGCGGATCATCATGTTGCTCGGCGGTCTGCGCGAACTCACCGCGATCACCGTCGAGAACGGCGGGAAGCTGAGCGATATCACCGAAGAGGCGGTCGACGCCACCATCGCCCTGTTCGCGCCGCGCTGAGCTGCGGTGGTGGTCTCGACCTCTCCGGTACGTTGAGCTGATGGTTCGGCCCGCTCAGACTGCGCGCAGCGAGCGCACCCGCGAAGCGTTGCGTCAGGCGGCCATGGTCCGATTCCTCGCCCAGGGGGTGGAGGACACCTCGGCCGAACAGATCGCCGCCGATGCCGGGGTCTCGTTGCGGACCTTCTACCGGCACTTCTCCTCCAAGCACGATCTGCTTTTCGTCGACTACGATGCCGGCCTGGAGTGGTTCCGCACCGCCCTGGCCAACCGCTCCCCGGACGAGTCCATCGTGGAATCTGTGCACTCGGCGATCCTGGAGTCCCCGTACGACGTGGATGCGGTGGCCAAGATCGCCGAGCTGCGCGCCGAAGAGCTCGAGCCCGGCCGCATCGTGCGCCATATCCGCCAGGTCGAGGCGTCGTTCGCGGAGGTGGTCGAGGAGCATCTGCGCCACGACGATCCGCCGCGGCCCGGCACCGATGCCGCGCTGCGGGTGACCGTCGCCGCGCGCTGTATCGCCGCGGCGGTCTTCGGCGCCATGGAGGTGTGGATGTTGACCGAGGAACGTTCGCTGCCCGAACTGGCCCGACTGTGTCGGATGGCGCTGGACTCACTGGAATCCGGAGTGATACCCCGCCCATAGTTTTGGCAATATTGACAAAACATCGCTCCGGGGTGCAGCCTGAGACGATGCCGGACTACGACGCCATCGTCATCGGCGCGGGCCACAACGGCCTGGCCGCCGCCGCTCTGCTGCAACGCGCCGGGATGCGCACGCTGTGCCTGGAAGCCAAGCTCTACGCCGGTGGAATGGCTTCCACCGTCGAGCTTTTCGACGGATACAAGTTCGAGATCGCCGGCTCGCTGCAATTCCCCACCTCGGCGGCGGTCAGCCGCGAACTCGGATTGGATGCGCTCCCGACGGTCGACGTCGACGTCATGTCGGTATCGCTGCGCGGAATCGGGGACGACCCCGTCATCTACTACACCGACCCGATGAAGCTACTCACCCACCTCAACGAGGTACACGGGGCGGAAGCCGTCAACGGGATGGCCGGGCTGATGGCGTGGAGTCTGGCGCCCACCCGCGCGCTCGGCCGGTTCGACGCCGCGACACCGCCGAAGACGCTCGATGAGATGTATGCCTGCGCGCAGAACGAATTCGAGCATTCCGCGATCACCGACATGCTGTTCGGCTCGGTCACCGATGTGCTCAACCGCTACCTGCCCGACCCGGAGAAACACGGTGCCCTGCGCGGGATGCTCAGCTTCCTGGCCGTCAACACCACCTACCGAGGCCCGGCCACCCCGGGCAGCGCCGCGGCCCTGGCCTTCGGGCTGGCCGTCCCCGACGAGAACGCCGTGCTGATGAAGAAGCTGCGCGGCGGAATCGGCGCCCTCACCACGCATCTCAGCGACCTCTTGACCGCCGGTGGGGGAGAGTTGCGGCTGCGCTCCCATGTCGAGGAGATCCGCACCGCAGACGGCCGCGTCACCGGGGTCCGGCTGCAGGACGGGTCTGAGATCAGTGCGCCGATCGTCGTCTCCGCCCTCGCCCCGGATCTCACCGTCACGCGACTGCTGGACGCGGTGGCCGTGCCGGCCGAGACGCGTGAGCGCTACACCCGGGTCGACCACCGCGGCAGCTACCTGCAGATGCATTTCGCGCTGGACGGGATCCCGACCTTCGCCGAGCCGTACGGCATGCTCAACGACCCCGAAATGCAGTCGGCCATCGGTCTTTTCAACACACCCGAGGAGCTCCAGCAACAATGGCAGGATTGCCGTCGCGGTATCGTGCCCGCCGACCCGGCCATCGCCATGCAAATGCCCTCGGTCAAGGATCCCGACCTGGCGCCCCCGGGTAAGCACGCCGTATCCGCCTTCTCCCTGTGGTTCCCGATCGAGGACACCACGGGCTCGTCCTACGGCGAGCTGAAGAACGAGATGGGCCAGCGTGTCATCGACAAGATCACCCGGCTGGCACCCGATTTCGAGAGCCTCATCCTGCGTCACACCACGTTCACCCCGAAGCATATGGGCACCATGTTCGGCGCGCCGGGCGGTGATTACTGCCACGGCCTGATCCACCCGGAGCAGATGGGACCAAACCGGCCGGGCCCCAGAGGATATGCGGATCAACAACTCCCGGTGCAGGGGCTCTATCTGGGCAGCGCCGGATGCCATGGCGGGCCGGGTATCACCTTCATCCCCGGGTACAACGCCGCCAAGGCTGCGCTCGCCGACGCGCGTTAAGCGTCGTCGTCGACTGCGCTGCCCTCCGGGGTGGCGCCGCCCTCGTCGGCCCAGTCCGCGCGGTCCTCGGCGCCCTTGGCCGGGTCGCTCATGACATCGTCCGCGGCGCCCTGGGGGCCTGCGTCTGACTCGGTGGTCTTGGGATCTGCACTCACGACCGCAGAATTACCCATTTCGCCGGGAGTGGAAACGGCCCGTCAACCGCCCTGGAGTTGGCGCATCCAGTCCCGCGGCACCCGCTCGCGCGGACCCGGCGCCGGCTGGCCGACAGGGTGTGCCTGCGGCGCAGCCAGATCGGGGCCGTCGTAGTACTCGTTGGTGGCGTAGTTCCAGAACCAATCCTCGCCGGGTTCGAAGCTACGGATGATGGGATGGCCGGTATCGCGCCAGTGCCGGGAGGCGTGTTTGGACAGCGAGTCATCGCAGCACCCGATATGCCCGCAGGCCGCGCATCGGCGCAGGTGTACCCACCACCCGCCGGCCGCGTCGCATTCCACGCATCCGGTGCCACTCGGGGGCACGCTCGGGTCGACGTCCACGGAGGAAAGTCTACTTCCGCTCGCGCCAGGCGCGCTCGAACGGCAATCGCCAGGCGTTCGGTGCGATCAGCTGGTGGATGGCGTTGGGTCCCCAGGTGCCGGGCTGATACAGCTTGGCCGGTGGCGGATCGTCGAGCAACTGAGCCGACCGCTCCCACAGGGATTCGATACCCTCGGCGGTGGTGAACAGCGTGTGGTCGCCGCGCATGGCGTCCAGGATGAGGCGCTCGTAGGCTTCCAGCACGTCCCCGTTGCCGGGGATCTCGGTGGTGGAGAACTGCATGGACATCTTCTCCAGTTTCATGCCGGGTCCGGGGCGCTTGCCGTAGAACGACAGTGACACCCTGGAGTTGTCTGCCAGGTCGAAGGTCAGGTGATCGGGCCCCTGGGAGCCGACACCCGATCCGGCCGGGAACATGGTGCGCGGAGCCTCCTTGAAGGCGATCGAGATGATGCGCATGCCTTCGGCCATCTTCTTGCCGGTCCGCAGATAGATCGGCACCCCGGCCCAGCGCCAGTTGTCGATGCCGACCTTGAGGGCAATGAACGTCTCGGTGTCGGAATCGTTTGCCACACCGTCCAGTTCGCGATAGCCGGCGAACTGGCCGCGCACCACGTCGTTGCACTGGATGGGGAGCATGGAGCGGAACACCTTGTTCTTCTCCTCGCTGATCGCCCGCGGCTCCAGCGCGGTGGGCGGCTCCATCACGACGAACGCCATCACCTGGAACAGGTGGGTGACGACCATGTCCTTATAGGCGCCGGTGCTCTCGTAGAAGTTGGCCCGTTCGTCCAGGCCGAGCATCTCCGGGATGTCGATCTGGATGTGATCGATGAAGTTGCGATTCCAGATCGGCTCGAAAAGACCGTTGGCGAACCGGAACGCCAGGATGTTCTGCGCAGCCTCCTTGCCCAGGAAGTGGTCGATTCGGAACACCTGACGCTCATCGAACGTCTCGTGTACGAAATCGTTGAGCGCGACCGCACTGGCCAGGTCGGTGCCGAACGGCTTCTCCATGACCACCCGGGAACGCTGCACCAGATCGGCCTCCCGCAGCATCGTGATGACCGCCCGGGCGGCCTTCGGCGGTACCGAAAGGTAATGCAGCCGTTGGGCGTTCCCGCCGAGCCGGGCTTCGGCCTCGGTGACGGCGGCGGCCAGCGCCTGCGGGCCGGCGCTCTGCGGGACATAATGCAGGATCTTGGCGACATTGGCCCACTGGTCGTCGGTCAGCTTGTGCGTGCCGAACCGGTCGATGGCGTCCTTGACCAGCACGCGGAACTCGTCGTCGGTGAGATCTTCCAGCGAGGTCCCCACCACCTGGATGTGCGGCGCCAGCTCCGACTGGTCCAGATAGGCCATGCCGGGCAGCAGCTTGCGCTTGGCCAGATCGCCGGTGGCGCCGAACAGCACGATGACATGAGGTTCGAGCGGGTCGGTGTCCCGGCGGTGCGGGCGGGCACCCGGTGCGGGGTAGGCAATGGTCTGTGGATTCTCGGCGGCCATGTCGGGGATGTTGCCATCCGCACGTTAACGCTGCGCGACATCGCTACTGTCAGGCCATGGCAACCAGCGTTTCCCGTGAAGTGGTCATCGAAGCGACACCCGAGGAGATCCTCGCCGTCGTCGCCGATGTCGAATCGACCCCCACCTGGTCACCCCAGTATCAGAAGGCCGAGGTGGTGGACCGCGACGAGCAGGGCCGCCCGCATCGCGTCGTCCAGACCATCAAGACGGTCGGCATCAGCGATCAGCTGACCATCGACTACACCTGGGAGGAGAACAAGGTCAGCTGGGTGCTGGTCAAGGCCAGTCAGCTGAAATCCCAGGAATGCAGCTACACACTGACCCCGGAGGGCGATGAGACCCGGGTGCGCTTCGACATGACCATCGATCTGGCGATCCCGCTGCCCGGCTTCCTGCTCAAGAAGGTCATGTCCGGGGCCATCGACGTGGCCACCGACGGTCTGCGCAAGCAGGTGCTGAAGGTCAAGAAGGGGTGAGCGGCCCCCTGACCGGGGTGAAGGTCATCGAGCTCGGCGGCATCGGACCGGGGCCGCACGCGGGGATGATGCTGGCCGACCTTGGTGCCGATGTGGTGCGCGTCCGGCGCCCGAGCCGGAGCGGGCGAAGCGACGGGGGACCCCACGGCCTGCCGATGCCCGCCGAGAATGTCGATCTTTTGCACCGCGGCAAACGCGTCGTCGACCTCGACGTCAAGGCCGAACCCCGGACGCTGCTCGACCTGGCCGCCAAGGCCGATGTGCTGCTGGACTGCTTCCGGCCCGGTACCTGCGAACGCCTGGGCATCGGCCCGGACGCGTGCGCCGCGGTCAACCCGCGGCTGATCTTCGCCCGGATCACCGGCTGGGGCCAGGACGGGCCGCTGGCGCACACCGCCGGCCACGACATCAACTACCTGTCGCAGACCGGTGTGCTGAGCGCCATCGGCTATCGGGACCGTCCGCCGGTCGCCCCGCTGAACCTGGTCGCCGATTTCGGCGGCGGTTCGATGCTGGTGCTCGTCGGTATCGTCACCGCTCTCTTCGAACGGGAGCGCTCCGGCGTCGGGCAGGTGATCGACGCCGCCATGGTCGACGGAGTCAGCATGCTCGCACAGATGATGTGGACCATGAACGCGACGGGATCCCTTGCCGACCAACGGGAGTCATTTCTGCTCGACGGCGGCGCACCGTTCTACCGGGTCTATGAGACCGCCGACGGCGGGCACATGGCGGTGGGGTCGATCGAGCCGCTGTTCTTCGCCGCACTGCTCGCCGGTCTCGGTCTGTGTCCCGACGAGGTACCCGCACAGTTCGACCGGGACCGATGGCCCGACCTGCGTGCGGTCTTCGAAGCGCGGTTTGCCACCCGCACACGTGCTCAGTAGACGGACATCTTCGCCGGCACCGATGCCTGCGTCACCCCGGTGCTGCGCTGGTCCGAGGCCGCCGAGAGTGCGCACCTGCGGGCCAGGGGCACGCTGGTCGACGCGCACGGTGTGCGCCAGGCCGCCGCCGCGCCGCGATTCTCCCGGACCCCGTCCGCGCCGGTCGGCTCACCACCGCAGCAGACCACGGCGCCGGCCGATGTCGGTTGGTAGGACGGGTTTGCTGCTGGCGTCGACGCACATAATCAACACGCAGATCGCCGAAATCCTTGCGGGAGTCTAAGAGCGGTCTTATATTTGCTTGATGGCTGTCAGAGCGTCGAGAGAAATCCTCTTCGACGCCTCGCCGGAGGCGATTCTTGATGCGCTCGCCGATATCGACGAGGTGCCGACCTGGTCCACCCTGCACCGGTCCGCCGAGGTAGTGGACCGTCACCCCGACGGCAGGCCCCATCACGTCAAGGCGACCGTGAAGATCATGGGGATCACCGATCGGGAGATCCTGGAGTATCACTGGGGCGAGGACTGGATGGTCTGGGACGCCCAGGACACCTTCCAACAGCGCGGCCAGCACGGTGAGTACAAGCTGATCCGTGAGGGTGACCGCACCCGGGTCCGCTTCGACCTCATCATCGACCTGGCCGCACCCATCCCGGAGTTCCTGCTCCGCCGGGCCAGGAATCTGGTGCTCGACAACGCCGTCGACCGGTTGCGAACCCGGGTCACGCGTTTCTACGGCTAGCCGCGCTTGCCAGGGCTAACGGCGCCGAAACAGCGCCGCAACACGGCCGGCCTAGTCTCGGCAGATGGGGGTCAGGCGGTCGGTGCTACTGGAGCGCTTGATCGCCGAACGGGCGGGCACCTCCCAGGACGGCGTACTCGGTGAGTTGCGTCGCGCCATCCTCGACGGCGGCGTCCCGCCGGGCACACCGATCCCGCTGTCCGACGTCGCCGAGGTGTTCGGGGTCAGCCAGATCCCGGTCCGCGAGGCGTTGAAGACCCTGGTGGCCGAGGGGCTGGTATCGCACCGCCGCAACGGGGGGTACACGGTGGCGTTGCTGACCGCCCAGGAATTGCGCGAAATGTACATCGTCCGGGAGACATTGGAATCTGCCTCGCTGACCGCCGCGGTGCACAACGCCACCGACACCGACCGGGCCGCCGCGGTGATGGCCAACCAGCGTCTGGAGCAGGCCATCCGGGACGGCGACGCGACCGCATACCACCGCGGCAGCAGGAAGTTTCACGCCGCGCTCACCGGCCCGTCACGCATGCACCGGCTCCTGCACATGCTCGAAGGCGCCTGGAACGTCACCGAACCGGTGCAGTCGATGGTGCATGTGAGCCCCGCCGACCGCGCGGTATTGCATGCCGACCACCGGGCCATGTTGGAGGCGTTCCTGGCCGGTGATGTCACCGCGCTGCTCGACGCCTCCGAACAGCACGCCGCCCGGCTCAACGCCGTCATCGCCACCCTGCCGCGCGACACCGGGCTGCTGGCGTGAGCGAATATATTTTCGCTGCAACCGCACGATAGTTCCGGGGAAACAGCGGGGAAACAACGCGGCCGGATAGTCGGCAACCATGACCGATACCGTTGTACCCCCGCATAACGCGCCCCCGGGAGCCGTTGTCGGCGCCGGTGACATCGTCGAAGCCGCCGGTCACCCGGTCGGTGGCGGCGTAATCAAACCCGGCTACGACCCCCGCCTGACGAACGAGGACCTCGCCCCGCTGGGCAAACAAACCTGGACCTCGTACAACATCTTCGCGTTCTGGATGTCCGATGTGCACAGCGTCGGCGGCTATGTCACCGCCGGCAGCCTGTTCGCGCTCGGCCTGGCCAGCTGGCAGGTGCTGGTGGCGCTGCTGGTCGGCATCAGCATCGTGTACTTCTTCTGCAACCTGGTGGCCAAACCCAGCCAGGTGGCCGGAGTGCCGTACCCGGTGATCTGCCGCACCGTGTTCGGTGTGCTGGGGGCGAACATCCCGGCCATCATCCGCGGCCTGATCGCGGTGGCGTGGTACGGCATCCAGACCTTCCTGGCCTCGGCGGCACTGGATATCGTGCTGATCAAACTGTTCCCGAGCCTGGCGCCGTACGCGGTGGTCGCCGACTACGGGTTCGCGGGACTGTCGCTGCTGGGCTGGGGCAGCTTCCTGCTGTTGTGGGTGCTGCAGGCCTGTGTGTTCTGGCGCGGCATGGAGTCGATCCGCAAGTTCATCGACTTCTGCGGGCCGGCGGTCTACGTCGTCATGTTCATCCTGTGCGGGTACCTGATCAGCAAGGCCGGCTGGGGTGCCATCGACCTGAACCTCGGCTCGGTCACCTACACCGGTTGGTCGTCGGTGCCGGTCATGCTGGGCGCCATCGCACTGGTCGTCTCCTACTTCTCCGGCCCGATGCTCAACTTCGGCGACTTCTCCCGATACGGAAAGTCGTACGAGGCGGTCAAGAAGGGCAACCTGCTGGGCTTGCCGGTCAACTTCCTGGTGTTCTCGGTGCTGGTGGTCGTCACCGCATCGCTGACCCTGCCGGTGTTCGGTGAGCTCATCACCGACCCGGTGGAGACGGTGGCCCGCATCGACAGCACCTTCGCAATCGTTCTGGGGGCGTTGACCTTCGCCATCGCCACCATCGGTATCAACATCGTCGCCAACTTCATCTCCCCGGCGTTCGACTTCTCCAACGTCAGCCCGCAGCGCATCAGCTGGCGCGCCGGCGGCATGATCGCCGCCGTCGGCTCGGTCCTGATCACACCGTGGAACCTGTACAACAATCCCGAGGTCATCCACTACACGCTGGAAACCCTGGGCGCGTTCATCGGCCCGCTGTTCGGCGTGCTGATCGCCGACTACTACCTGATCCGCAAGCAGAAGGTGGTGGTGGATGATCTGTTCACCATGGACGAGTCCGGGAAGTACTGGTACACCAAGGGATACAACAAGGTGGCCGTCATCGCCACCGTCGTGGGCGCCGTCCTGGCGATGATCCCGGTGCTGCTCGGCGGGTCGGTGACCGGCATGCACACCGCCGCGCAGTACAGCTGGTTCATCGGCTGCGGTGTCGGCTTCGCCATCTACTACCTGTTGGGCAAGCGGGACGCACTGGTTGCAGAATCGGTGTCGTGACACGCATCTGGGTGATCAATCCGAACACCACCCGGGCCATGACCTCGACCATCGAGGTCTGCGCCCGGGCGGTGGCGGCCCACGGGACCGAGGTGGTCGGCATCACCTCGGAGTTCGGGCCGCCGTCCATCGAGAGCCACTACGACGAGGCGATGAGCGTGCCCGGCCTGCTGGCCGCGATCCGGCGCGGTGAGGCCGGCGGCGTCGACGGTTACGTCATCGCCTGCTTCGGGGATCCGGGCCTGGACGCGGCCCGGGAACTGGCCACCGGCCCGGTGGTCGGCATCGCCGAGGCCGCCATGCAGACCGCCAGTCATCTGGGCCGCGGCTTCAGCATCGTGACCACGCTGGGCCGCACCATGGGACGCGCCACCGATCTCGCGGAACGTTATGGGATGCAACGGTTCTGCCTGGGTATCCACGCCTGCGAAATTCCGGTGCTGGACCTCGAAACCGATCCGATGGCAATGAAACTCGTCACCGATGCCTGCCGGGAAGCGGTTGAGCAGGACGGTTCCGACGCGGTGGTGCTGGGCTGTGCCGGGATGGCCGACATGTGCAGGCACATCTCCGAGGAGATCGGCGTCCCTGTCGTCGACGGTGTCACCGCCGCGACGCTGACCGTGCAGTCGCTGGTGAGGATGGGGTTGCGCACCGGCAAGCGCGGGGAGTTCGCGGCACCTCCGGCCAAGGAGTACGTCTCACCGGCCTAGGTCGTGGTGGCGGGGCCGGCGGCGTGTGCTGCCGCCGGGCCTGCTGTGGCGGCTGGTTTTCTCTGTGGAGTTGTCAAGGTGCGTACAGGGTTTATGCGGCGGCGGGTTGGGTGGTCATGGTGCGTCGGGTGTGTGAGCGCAAATGTTCCGGTTCGGGTCCGGTCGGGTCATGGGGTGGGATGAACCAGGGGTGGCGGTCGGCGCCGAGGTAGACCTGCCAACCGCCGTGATGAATCGCGGT
>JAKJHY010000008.1 GCA_021648845.1 Mycobacterium sp. MBM
GCCCGCCGGCCCGATTTCCCGGGTCGCTGCGCTCCTGCCCGCCGGCCCGATTTCCCGGGTCGCTGCGCTCCTGCCCGCCGGCCCGATTTCCCGGGTCGCTGCGCTCCTGCCCGTCGGCCCGATTTCCCGGGTCGCTGCGCTCCTGCCCGCCGGTTGACACCATCCTGCGGATTTTAGGTGCCCGACACGCACTCATGCGATCCGGTGTTGTCAGACCACCGTGCCATCCTCGGACTATGAGCCAGTGCTGGGGCCGACCGGCGGCCGAGGCGGGCACCGGGTGGGCCGTCGTCGATGTGGAGACCACCGGGTTCCGCCCCGGCCAGGCCCGCGTCGTCAGCGTCGCCGCCCTGGCCGTCGGGGACGACGGCAGCGTCGAGCACAGCGTCTCCTCCCTGCTTAACCCCGGCGTCGACCCGGGCCCCACCCACGTGCACGGGCTGACCTCCGAGATGCTGGCCGGCCAGCCGACGTTCGCCGACATCGCGCCGCGGCTCATGGAGGTGCTGCACGGGCGCACGCTCGTAGCGCACAATGTGGCGTTCGACTACGCGTTCCTGGCGGCCGAAGCCGAACTCGTCGGCGCCCAACTGCCGGTCGACACCGTCATGTGCACGGTCGAACTGGCCCGCCGGCTGAATCTGGGCACCGAGAACCTGCGTCTGGAGACGCTGGCGCGACACTGGGGCGCCACCCAGCTGCGCCCGCACGATGCGCTCGACGACGCCCTGGTGCTCGCGCAGATCCTCAAGCCCGCGCTGGTACAGGCGCGCGAGCGCAAATCGTGGCTGCCGATCCGTTCGGTGAGCCGCCGGATCTGGCCCAACGGCCAGATCACCCACGATGAGCTGCGCCCGCTCAAGGTGCTCGCGGCGCGGATGCCGTGCGATCACCTCAATCCGGGGCTCTATACGGCCGGGCAGCCGCTGGTGCAGGGCATGCGGATCGCGCTGTCGGCGGAGATGACGCACACCCATGAGGAAGTGATCGAGCGGATCCTCGACGCCGGCCTGGCCTACGCGGAGAACGTCGACCAGCAGACCTCCCTGGTGGTGTGCAATGACACCGCACCCGAACAGGGCAAGGGCTACCAGGCGGTCGAGCAGGGCATCCCGTTGATGGGCGACGCCGAATTCATGACACTGATCGGGCAGGCCGTCGGTGGCACCGATATCGAGCAGTTCACCGACACCACCGGCGACGGTGACCAGTACACGTTGTTCTGAACGGTGCTGACCAGCCCGCCGCGGGGACTCTCGATATCGGTGGCCGCCGCGGCGCGGGTTATCGCGCCGCCCGGTTCACCGCGGACACCACGGCCCGCAGCGAGGCGGTGGTGATGGACGTGGCAATACCGACACCCCACACCGTCTTGCCGCCGATGGAGGCCTCCACGTAGGCCGCCGCCTGCGCCTCCTCGCCGGCCGACAGGGCGTGCTCGGAGTAGTCCAGCACGTTCACGTCGAATCCGACCGCCCCGATCGCGTCCACGAACGCGGCCAGCGGGCCGTTACCGGCGCCGACGATCTCGCGTTCCACTCCGTCGATCTTGACGATCGCGGTGATGGTGTCGGTGCCGCCGTCGACCTCGGCGGCGTCGACCTTCTGCCGGATCCGTTCCAGCGGGCGGATGGGCGCCAGGTACTCCTCGGAGAAGACCTCCCAGATCTCCTTCGGCGACACCTCGCCGCCCTCACCGTCGGTGATCTGCTGGATCGCCTGGCTGAACTCGATCTGCAGCCGCCGGGGCAGCGCCAACCCGTGGTCGGCCTTCATGATGTAGGCGACACCGCCCTTGCCGGACTGCGAGTTGACCCGGATGACGGCCTCGTAGGTGCGCCCGACGTCTTTCGGGTCGATCGGCAGGTACGGCACCTGCCACAGGATGTCGTCGACGTCGGAGTCCTGTTCGTCGGCAGCGACTTTCATCGCGTCCAGGCCCTTGTTGATCGCGTCCTGGTGGCTGCCGGAGAACGCGGTGTACACCAGGTCGCCGCCGTAGGGATGGCGTTCGTGCACGGGCAGCTGGTTGCAGTACTCGACGGTGCGGCGGATCTCGTCGATGTTGGAGAAGTCGATCTGCGGATCGACCCCGCGGCTGAACAGGTTCAGGCCCAGCGTGACCAGGCAGACGTTGCCGGTGCGCTCGCCGTTGCCGAACAGGCAGCCCTCGATCCGGTCGGCGCCGGCCTGATAGCCCAGTTCTGCTGCGGCGACCGCGGTTCCGCGGTCATTGTGCGGGTGCAGGCTCAAGATGATGCTGTCCCGCGGCGTCAGGTGCCGGTTCATCCACTCGATGGAATCGGCGTACACGTTGGGGGTGGCCATCTCGACGGTGGCCGGCAGATTGACGATCAGAGGTACCTCGGGTGTGGGCGCCACGATCTCGGCGACGGCGTTGCAGACCTCGACGGCGTATTCCAGCTCGGTACCCGTGTAGGACTCCGGGCTGTACTCGTAGCGCCACTGGGTCTGTGGGTACTTCTTGGCTTCCTCGACGCACATCCGGGCGCCGTCGGTGGCGATCGCCTTAACGGCTTCGCGGTCGGCGCGGAAAACCACCCGGCGCTGCAGGATCGAGGTCGAGTTGTAGAAGTGCACGATCGCCTGCGGCGCACCGGCACACGCCTCGAAGGTCTTGGCGATCAGTTCGGGACGGCACTGGGTCAGCACCTGGATGGTGACATCGTCGGGGATGGCGCCCTGCTCGATGATCTCGCGCACGAAATCGAAATCGGTCTGGCTGGCTGACGGGAAGCCGACCTCGATCTCCTTGTAACCCATGCGGACCAGCAGGTCGAACATGCGGCGCTTACGCGCGGGACTCATCGGGTCGATCAGCGCCTGGTTGCCGTCGCGCAGGTCCACCGCGCACCACTGGGGGGCAGTGTCGATGACGTTGTCCGGCCAGGTGCGGTCGGCCAGGGTGACGTTCTCGACCTCTTCGGCGAAGGGGCGGTAACGGTTCACCGGCATGGCGGAGGCGCGCTGGGTGTTCCAGGACGGCTGTCCGGGGTTGCGCGGTCCGGCCGGTGTGGTGATCGTGCGTACGGACGAGAAGGCGTCAGATGAGATATCAGGGGTGGTCATGATGTCGGCTCCGGGGTCTTGTGTGGATTTCAGACCGGCGCATCGCGAAAACCCGCGACGGGAGGCCAGTCTGGATCAGACCCCGTCGCGGCGTCCGAGAAGGAGCACCCGCTGCACGCAGGCAACTGTACTCCGGGTGCGCCGAAGGCCAAAACTCCCCACCCGGAATTGGTGCGCGCCGGGCCCGCCTCCTCGGCTTAGGGTGCTAGTGAACTGACAATTTTCGGGGGACGGATGGGCGAGTCGGTCGAGGTGGTGACCTCGGAGCTGCACATAGCAGCGGACCGTCTGCAGGCGGCGGGACAGCGGCTGCAGGACGGGTTGTCCGCGGTGGACCTGGAGACCAGCAACCTGCTCGGGTCGGGCTGGAAGGGCGAGGCGGCCACGGCGTTCGAGAAGTACTGGGATCAGTGGCACACCGGCGCGGGTCAGGTGGTGCGGGCGCTGCAGACGATGTCACAGGCCCTCGATGCCGCGGCCAGGAATTACGAAACCGCCGATGAGCAGGCCGGCGGCGCGCTCGACTCGACCATGCAGGGCGCTGGGGGCGGCGCCCCGTCCGGGGGCGGCGCTGCTGCCTCCGCTGATTCCGGTGCCCACCCCGCCTCCGCGGGCGGCCAAGCTGGCGGTTCTGGCGGCTCACAGCCCGGATTGGCCGAGCAGATGAACCTGGGCGATGCGGTGGCCCCGGCGGCACAGGCGGCCGGAGTTCCGGCGCAGGTTGCCGGTCAGCTGGCGGGCGGGCTGATGCAGTCCGGGCAGATGGCGGCCGGCGCGGCCCAGCAGGCGGTGCAGATGGCGACGCAGATCGCCCAGGAGGCGCAAGCTGAGGCGACAACCGACGATGATGCCGGGGATGCGCCCGGTGGTGCGTCCGGAGGCGAAGCGCCGACCGGTGGGGCACCGGTCGAGCCGTCGTCGACGCGCCCGGCGGAGTCTGAGCCGTCGCCCAGGGAACTCTGATGACGAAGCTGGTGGTGGACTTCGCGCAACTGCAGGGTGCCGTCGATCACATGGAGCAGTTCGGCCGCGATCTTGCCGAGACCCTCGACGAGATCGACCAGGCGATGGCCGCCCTGCGGGCCAACTGGGAAGGGCAGGCCTCGGAGACTCAGGCGCAATCCCAGCAGCAGTGGGAGGACGGCGCCGAGCAGATGAAGACGGCGTTGGAGGCGTTGCGCAAGGTCGCCGAGAATGCGCATAAGAATTACACCGACGCCGTCGACAAGAACGAGAAGATGTGGGCGGGCTGATCGGGTGCGGATCGAGGTAGAACCGCAGGCGCTCATCGATGCGGGTAAACAGGTCGGCTCCCTCGGCGCCCAACTCGGCGCGCTGTCGGAGGCCGTGGGGCAGATGCTCTCCAGCGGGATCGCCTCCGGTGCGGATCCGGCGGGGTTGAACTTCGGGATCTCCTACGGTCGCCAGGCCGATCAGTTCGGTCAGCATCTGGCCCAGGCCGCCAACGCCTTCAACAACGTCGGTCGCATGCTGGAGGCCACCGGCTACAACTATCAGCATGCCGATCAGGCATCGGCGGCCGGCGGGTCCGGGCCGTCGGGCAGTGTGAGCGGGGCTCCGGCCGAAACGACGCCCGCGGATGCCCCCTACGGACCAAACGGCAGTCTGGTGACCCCGCCGGCGAAATACCATCTGATCACGCCGTTTCTCCGGATGATTCCCGTTTTCGGGATGGCCGCCGGGGTCGCGATGACCTGGCCGAGTGGCAACTCCGGCATGATGAATGTGACCGCCGCGCAATGGCGTAACTTCGCGACGGGTCTGACGGTCTTCGAGTCGGCACTGGCGCCGGTGAAAGCGTCGGTCGGTGTGCAGAGCATCCCCGAGGGCGCGTCCATCGCCACGGCACTGTCGGACCTGGGTGACGGTACCGCGACGCTGGCCGGTATTGCCGATGGATTGGCTACGGCCATAAGCGATTTCGCTGCCGGAGTGCTGGAAACCCAGGACGCGATCCGTGACCTGCTGGACCGGATCTCACTCGACGGGCTGTGGGACACCGTCACGGGACTGCTCAGCGGTGACGGCGACAGAGTCCTGCGGGAGATCGCCGACGATGTCAGCACCGTGCTGGAAAACTTCCAGAATCAGGTCAAGGGCGTTCTCGGGCTGCTCTCCGAGTTGAAGACGCTGCTCGGGGAGGCCTCCGACGCCTTCGAGAAATGGTTGCGGCCGATTCTGGTCGAGACGTTCGGTGAGGAGCACGGAAACTTCCTCGCCGACGCGATCGATCTCTACACCGATGTCCAGGTTGGCGGCGCCGCTGCGGTGATCGGTTTGGTGTCGGGCACTGTCGCGCTCGCCGATCCAGATACCTGGAAAGGGCTGGCGGACACCGCGATCATGATCGCCAAGGACCCCACCAAGATTGACGATGTCCTCAAACAGGCCGGCAGCGAGTTCATCGCGCTGGACGAATGGCAGGGCGACAATCCGGGACGGGGCTTCGGCGAGGCCGCCGGCAATATCGCGTCCTTGTTCATTCCCGGCGGCGCCCTGGCCAAGGGCGGTTCGGTTGCGAAGGGACTGGCCTTCACGCGAAACCTCTTCGAGAAGGGTGAGCTCGGGCGGCTGGGCCGACTGCCGGGACTGGGCGGACACCGGACGCCGGATATGCCCGAGTTGCCCGATGCGCCTCGCACCCCGAACATTCCGGAGTTCACCCCGACACCGGATGTTCCAGGATCGACGCTGCCCCCACATGGTCCGTCGAGTTCCACACCTTCGTCCCCGACGTCGCCGGGGCCGGGATCAGGCGGCGGCACTGCGCCGACCGGACCGTCCCCCAACGGGTCTGGGTCCAGCCATTCGGGTGGGGGAGCGGGGCCCGGCGGCTCGTCATCGAACGGTCCTGCTCCGACCGGAGGCTCGCCGAGCACGGACGGCAGCCGCGGCGGCCTGTCATCCAACGGACCTGTCCCGACGGGTGGTTCGCCCAGCCCGGACGGCGGCGATGGGCCGAGTAAGCCGTCGGGCGGCGCGCCGGTATCCCCGTCGATGAGCCCGCCCGGTGATTCGGCCGATTCGGGTGTGCCGAGTCAGTCGTCTTCGGGGCCGAGTCCTGCCGGCGCTGGTGATGGTCGGGGTAGCGGGTCATCGGACGGTGGTGGCTCGAACTCGGGTGGTGGGTCGTCGGGGAGCGGTGATGGGCCGGGTAGTCCGTCACCCGGCGATCGGGCCTCGAGTCCGACAGGTGGATCGTTCAGCCCTGACAGTTCGCCGAGCCGTACCAGCGGTGACGGATCGCTGTCCGAACCTGATCTGAAACACGGCAATCCCGCGCAGGAAGCGCCTACTGGACATCTGCCGATTGATGGCGGCCAATCGAAGGATGATGGAGGTAATTCTGGGACCTCTGACTCTCCAGGTGTAAGTGGCGCGGCACCAGATGCGTCGGTATCGGGCGGAGACGGCGGCGGCCATTCGAACCCGCTCCACTCCGGTGAGCAAAGTGGTGACGGGTGGCATCGTCTAGACAACGACGAGGTCGACCCTAACTATGGGCGCCACCCATTGGATGAGCATTGGACCTATGGTGACTACCCGGACGCCATCGCACCGGAGGTCCGGGGTTTGATTTCTGACCCCGATGCACCGTGGGGCCGAGATGGTGAAGGAAATCCGCTTTCACAGGATCAATACGAGTCCGTCTACAACAAGAGTGGACCTAACGGCGATCACTGGCAGAACTGGCCGCCAAATGCAGGCGCGGTCCCAGAGACCAGACTGGTGTACGACAGAATGGATGCATTCGTACGCGACTTCGGCACGGTTGATGGCGGGCTTGGGGTGGATCGGATCGGCAAGTTCGAAGGTGACTACTTGGCCGTCATGCCGGACGGGGTACCCGCGACTTTCGAGCAGAGGTCCCTCCCCATTTATAGCTTGACGCAGCCCTACTTTCAGTTTGAGATGGGTGGCGAACTGCCACGAGGATGGACAATTGAAGTTTCGGAAGTCGCACCGGCCTTCGGTCGGTATGGCGGCGGCATTCAAGTTCGTATCATCATGAATAATGGAAAAGCTGCGATAATTCCACAGCTGGAAGCGCTAGGACTCTTGCAATGACCCCTGGGCAATTGGCGGCTGATGTGACTTCGTGGGCGGAGCGCGCAGGGTATGCCACTACCCGTGACGCAGACGCGTGGGTGTTGTATTCGCTTGGCGGTGAGCTTCGATACTACGTCCGTGAGAACGAGGCCGATGGTTGGTGGAGCGTTGGGCACGCCAGTCGCGGTGACCGTGAGAGTTTGATGTTCCGTGCCGCATCTGAGTACGTTCTTTTGCGCCATCTGATCGCAGTTTTCGGAGTATCGATACGCGCAGAGGAGAAACTACCCTTCCTGCGCCTTCCCTTCAGACCCTCGGACCTAGCACTCGGATTCACCATCAGCGGGGTGTCCGAAACGGGCTTTCGAACACTCAGTCGTGACGGCGCCGGCGCCATCGCTATGGCAGTCGATGAGACCCTCAGCTGGCTTACTCTCGTCCCGCTGTCACATTACCTGGGGCTGAGTGTTTTTGAACTCAAAGAGGCTTTTCTCGATGAAGGAGGATCGCCATTGCTGACTCAAGGGCATTACAGGACTTGTTGAGATTGGCCGAGTTCGCTCGCCTATGGCGGGTCATGCAGCGAACTGACCGAGACATGGGGATACGGCCATGACTGGCGCTGTGGATGTGACCGAGGACTTGGCAGAGTGGGCAAGTCGGGCGGGAAAATAGCACCAAATTCCTTGCCCGGCTGCCCCAGAGCGGATGCAATTGGGCCAGCAGAGGCTGCGAGCCGTGATTCACGTCTTAACCCGCCGCTCAATCGGTGACCTTGTCAACGCCGGATATATAAGAGAGGTCAAGCTGTGAACCTGGCCGAACTAGCGCGAGTACTGGCCGCGATCGGCATATCGCCACAGGTGCTGGCTCTGGGGGGGCACGCGGACTACTCGTGGTGCGTAGAGCAGACGCCAGATGGTGCATGGGAGGTCTACTGGTACGAGCGGGGCAACAAGAGCGGACTTGTTCAATTGCGGACAGAATCGGACGCATGCTTCCAACTACTAGGAAGGCTTGCTTACAGCCAATTGCTGGCCGGAGCCATCACGACTGGCTAGAACACGATCCCGCTGCGTGACGGCGTGACCTACACCTGCGAGTCCGGGAACGCGATCACAGACAGGAACCGGATGGGCAGCTCCACCAGATCCACCGGTCCGTGCGCGCCCTCGCCGTCGATCTGCAGGGAGTCCCCGGCGTGCAGCCGGTAGACCGATCGGCTGTGGCTGTAGTCCATGACGCCTTCGAGCATGTAGATGAACTCGGTGCCGGGATGCTGGAACAGCGGGTAGGTCTGGCTCTTCTCGGTCAGGGTGACGTGCAGGCACTCCAGGCGTTTGTGCTCCCCGCGCAGTGAGCTCAGCAGCTGGTACTCGTGGCCCTGCTTGGTGCCGTTGCGCACGATCTCTGCACCCGTGCCGGCCTTGACGAACGCGGCCGGGCGTTCCACGTCGGCACCGCGGAACAGGCTGGTCACCGGCACGTCCAGGCCGCGTGCCAGCAGCGCCAGGGTGGACAGGCTGCACGAGGTCTGGGCGTTCTCGATCTTGGACATCATGGCCTTGGAGATGCCGACCCGGGCCGCCATCTCGGCGACGGTCAGCCCGTGCTGCTGGCGCAGCTGGCGCACATTGCGGCCGATCGCGGCCTCGAACTCCAGTTCCTCGACCGGCTCGTGCGGGTCCCGCTCGCGTGCCGTTCCGGACTGGTTGCGCAGCAGCGGAACGTCGCTCACGGCCGGCCCCCTGTCGTCTAGCGCATCTCCCCGGCACCCACATACGGATACGGGCTTTTGAGAAGTGTGCCATCGGCGAACCGGGAGAGCGCAAAGTCGGTCTCCGGAATGCGCGCGTCGGCGCTGCGACCCTCGGTCACCAGGTCGGCGACCAGCCGCCCGACCGCGGGCGCGATCTTGAAGCCGTGCCCACTGAAACCCGCCGCCACGACCAGGCCGTCCAGCCCACCCGCGGAGATCACGGGGTTCCAGTCCGGGGTGACGTCGTAGCAGCCCGCGTAGCTGCCGGTGATCCGCGCGTCGGTCAGACCCGGGAACCGGGTGCCGACCTTGTCGACGGTCATCTCCACGAAGCCGTCGGTGGCGCGGTTCAGGTAGTCGTCGGGGTCGGCCTCCTCACAGTGCGCAAGGTCGCTGTTGCCGAACAGGATCTCCCCGCCCAGCTCCGGGCGCACGTACTGCAGCGAGACCAGATCGGAGAACACCGGCACCGGCCCGAGATCCAGGCCGGGGGAGATGGTGACGATCTGCTCACGAACCACCCGGATCGGCACATCGACGCCGTACCGGGCCAGGAAGGGTTGCGTCCACGCACCGGTGGCGACCACGACGGTGCCGGCCGAGACTTCGGTGCCGTCGGCCATCCTGATCCCGGTGACGCGGTCACCGTCGATCAGCAGATCGGTCACGGCGGCGCCCTGCCGGAGCCGCACCCCGGCGGCGCGCGCCGACACCGCGAACGCCTGCGCGGTCTGATAGGCGTCGCCGTATCCGCCGCGGGCCTCCCAACCGAACGCCGCGAACGGGCTCAGGTCAGCCGACGGCCACATCCGCGCGACCTCGTCGGCGCCGATCTCCTCGGTCTGCACGCCGACGGCGCGTTGGGCGGCCAGGCTCTTGCGCATGGCCTCGACATTGGGTGCACCCACGCCGACGACGTAGCCGGTCTGCCGGAATCCGATATCGCTGGCGTGATCGCCGAGGAACTGCTGCGGTTTTTCGAACACCTCCAGGCTGGACGCCGCCATCGCGGCCAGTGAACTGACCCCGTAGTGGCAACGCACGATCCCGCTGGACTTGCCGGTCATCCCGGAGCCGACGGTGTTGCGCTCGGCGACAAGCACATCGGTGACGCCGCGCTGGCTGAGCGCCCAGGCCGACGCGGCGCCCTCCAACCCGCCGCCGACGATGACGACGTCCGCGGTCTGGCTCACAGTCCTGCTCCGGGGCCCCGGCCTGGAATCCACTCAGTGCCGGCCAGCGGGACCCGGGCCATGGCGGCGGCTTCGATGGTGATCGCGACCAGATCCTCGGGCTCCAGATGGGTGACGTGGGCCTTGCCGCAGGCGCGGGCGATGGTCTGGGCCTCCATGGTCAGCACCCGCAGGTAGTTGGCCAGCCGTCGCCCACCCTCGACCGGGTCGAAGCGGGCGGCCAGCTCCGGGTCCTGGGTGGTGATACCGGCCGGGTCGCGGCCGTCCTGGAAGTCGTCGTAGAAACCGGCTGCGCTGCCCAGCTTCTGGTACTCGGCCTCGTAGCGGGGATGGTTGTCGCCGAGCGCGATCAGGGCCGCGGTGCCGATGGCGACGGCGTCGGCACCCAGGGCGAGGGCCTTGGCAACGTCGGCGCCGGTGCGGATGCCGCCGGAGATGATCAACTGCACGCCGCTTCGGTGCACGCCGAGTTCCTGTAGTGCCTGCACGGCCTGCGGGACCGCGGCCAGGGTGGGGATGCCGACATGCTCGATGAAGACGTCCTGGGTGGCCGCGGTGCCGCCCTGCATCCCGTCGACGACCACGACATCGGCACCGGCGTGCACGGCGAGCTTCACGTCGTAGTAGGTGCGGGTGGCCCCGACCTTGACGTAGATCGGTTTCTCCCAATCCGTGATCTCTCGCAACTCATTGATCTTGATGGTCAGATCGTCGGGCCCGGTCCAATCGGGGTGCCGGCAGGCGCTGCGCTGGTCGATACCCTCAGGCAGGGTGCGCATCCCCGCGACACGAGGCGAGATCTTCTGCCCCAGCAGCATTCCGCCGCCGCCGGGCTTGGCGCCCTGGCCCAGCACGATCTCGATGGCATCGGCCTTGCGCAGGTCGTCGGGGTTCATCCCGTACCTCGACGGCAGGTATTGGTACACCAGATGCTTGCTCTGGCCACGCTCCTCCGGGGTCATGCCGCCGTCGCCGGTGGTGGTCGACGTGCCGGCCTCGCTGGCCCCGCGGCCGAGGGCCTCCTTGGCCGGGCCGGACAGCGCGCCGAAGCTCATCCCGGCGATGGTGACCGGAATGTCCAGGTGCAGTGGATGCTTGGCATGACGGCTACCGAGTACGACGTCGGTGCCGCACCGCTCGCGGTAACCCTCCAGCGGGTACCGGGACATCGACGCGCCCAGGAACAGCAGGTCGTCGAAGTGGGGCAGCGGCCGTTTCGCGCCCCAGCCGCGGATGTCGTAGATGCCGGTCTCGGCGGCGCGCTGGATATCGGCGATCGTGTTTCGATCGAAGGTGGCGGATTCACGCATCAGTAGGCACTCGCATTGTCGACGTGGAAGTGGTAGAGGTTGCGCGCCGATCCGTACCGGGTGTACTCCGTGGTGTCATCGGAATAGCCGGCGGCGGTGAGTAGTTCAGCGAGTTCGGCGTGGTGCTCGGGCCGCATGTCCTTCTTGACGCAGTCCGCGCCGAGTGAGGAGACCGCCCCGCGCACGTAGATACGTGCCTCGTAGATCGAATCCCCCAGTGCCTCACCGGCGTTGCCGCGGACCACCAGTCGGCCCGCCTGGGCCATGAAGGCACTCATATGGCCGATATCGCCACCCACCACGATGTCGATGCCCTTCATCGAGATTCCGCAGCGTGCGGCGGCATCACCGGCGATCACCAACAGTCCGCCGTGGGCGGTGGCGCCCGCGGATTGTGAGGCGTTGCCGTTGACGCGTACGGTCCCGCTCATCATGTTCTCGGCGACACCGGTACCGGCGTTGCCGTCGATCACGACGTCGGCCAGTTGGTTCATGCCCGCGGCGTAGTAGCCGACGTGACCGTTGACGGTGACGTGTACCGGTGCGTTCAGCCCGACCGCGACGTTATGCGCACCATCGGGATGGTCGATGGCGAACTCGCCGGTGACATCCCGTTTGTGCAGCGTCGAATTGACTTCGCGCAGTGGCGTCGTGCGCAAATCAAACCGCGTTACCGTGTCCATGCGTAGACCACCTCAGGTTCGGGTTCCCAGATCTTGGCCACTTCGACACCGGGCAGTCCGGCCAGCGCGCGGTACTCGCTGGCCATCGCCACCCAGTCGGGGGTCTCGGCGATCACCGCGGGTTTACACGCGATGGCATCGCGCACCACCGCGAACGAATCGTGGTTGGAGACCAGCAGGGTGTAAAACCCGTCAAAGGTCGCGAGGAGGCTCTTCAACGCGGTTTCCATGTCCATGCCGGCGGCCAGCTGCTGCGCGACGAACCTGGCGCCGACCTCGGTGTCGTTCTCGCTGTCGAAGACGACCCCGTCTCGGCGCAGATCGCGGCGGATGGTGGCGTGGTTGGCGAAGGACCCGTTGTGTACCAGGCACTGTTGCGGACCGACGGTGTAGGGGTGGCAGCCCGACGGTGTCACCGCGGACTCGGTGGCCATCCGGGTGTGCCCGACACCCTGCCAGCCCTGTGCCTTGGCCAGACCCCACGCGTCGGTGAGTGCACGTGGGTGCCCGACTCCCTTGAGGACCGCGAGATCGGCGCCGAAGCCCGCGATCAGCGCGTCGGGATAGGCCAGCCGGACCCGCTCCAGCAACTGCTCGGAGGGGATATCGGCCGATAGCAGGTAGCTCGAATCCACCTGCACGACATCGACATCAGCGCCCAGCTCCGGGGCGTCGGCGATATCGGTCACCGAGACGCAGCCGCGGCCGGGCGGTGACCACACCGGGTCCCCGTACACCGCGATCCCGGCCGAATCGGCGCCCCGGTCCGACATCTCCACGAGCATCCCACTGAGCAGTTCGCCCAGTCGGGGATGGAGGTCGGGGGTGCGCAGGTGTAGACCCACGATCCCGCACATAGCGTTCCTTTCTAGAAGGCAGTCAGGTACTGGTCGACTTCCCACGGCGTGACGGTGCCGTGGTAGGTGAAGAACTCTTCGCGCTTGATATCGGCGAAGTATTTGGCAACACCGTCACCGGCGGCGTCGAGCACCCCGGCGACCACCGGATCGGCGTCCAGCTCATCGATGGCGTGCAGCAGCGTCGGTGGCAGATTGGCCGGTCCCTGTGCCCCGACGGCGCCGGGATCCAGGCTGCGTTTGATGCCGTCGAGGCCGGCGCCGAGCGCGGCCGCGATGGCCAGATACGGGTTGGCCGAACCGTCTCCGCCACGCAGCTCCACCCGTTGGTCGTCGGGGACCCGGATGTAATGGGTGCGATCGTTGCCGCCGTAGCTGGGTTTGCGTGGTGCCCACGATGCGCCCGAGGCCGTCGTGGTGGCCCCGGTTCGTTTGTAGGAGTTGACCGTCGGGGCGATCACGGATTGCAGCGCGCAGGCGTGGTCGAGGATCCCGGCGATGAAGGCGTAGGCGGTCTCGGACAGACCCAGCCCGCGCTCATCGGTGTCGGCGGGGAACGCCGGGTTACCGGCACTGGTCAACGACAGGTGGAAGTGCAATCCGCTACCGGTGCGATCGGCGAACGGTTTGGGCATGAAGGTGGCCACCATGTCGCGCTCGGCGGCGATCATGGACAGCAGGTAGCGCAGGGTGATCACCCGGTCCGCGGTCACCAGCGCCTCGGCGAATGCGAAGTTCTGCTCGAACTGGCCGTTGCCGTCCTCGTGGTCGTTGGCGTAGTTCGACCAGCCGAGCGAGTTCATCGCCGTCGAGATCGCGGTGAGGTGCTCGTACATCCGGGTGACACCGCGGGCGTCGTAACAGGGTTGTGCGGCAGTGTCATCGGCATCGGCGGTGACCAGACCGCCCTCGGGGGTGCGGCGCAGCAGGAAGTACTCGACCTCGGCGCCGACCCACGGCTCGAAGCCGGCGTCGGCGGCCTGCTGGATCAGGTTCTTGAGAATCACCCTGGGTGCGTAGGGCCACGGTTTGCCCTCCACGTGCGGGTCGCAGTGCACCAGCGCCAGTCCGTCTTTGATGAACGGGATCGGGGTGAACGAGGCCGGGTCCGGCACGGCGATCAGGTCGGGGTCCTTGGGTTCCTGACCCATGGCGCCGACCGCGTAGCCGGCGAAGCCGACGCCTTCGGTGGCCAGCTGGTCGACGGCTTCGACGGGAACCAGCTTGGCGCAAGGCTTTCCGCGCAGGTCAACGAACAGCGCGAGGATGAAGCGGGTGCCGGACTGCTCGGCGAGGGTGGCGAGATCGGTGGTCATAGTTACCAGAACTTTCGTCTCTTGTTAGGAACCAATGTATCACGGTATGAAACTCTTGCAAGCCGAGGAAACCCCGGCGACCGAGGTCACCGGGGAATCGTCGGGATCAGGAGAACTCGAGCTCGTACGCCGAATCACGGTGGAACTTGGCGTCGATACCCTTCTCCTCCTCGTCGGGGGAGATGCGGATGCCCATCGTCTTCTTGATGGCGAAGGCGATGGCGAACGCGATGACAAACGAATAGACCATCACCGCACCCGCCGCCACCGCCTGCTTCCACAGCTGCTCGATACCGCCGCCGTAGAACAGGCCGTTGATCCCGTTGGGCATCCCCTCGCTGGCGAAGAACCCGATCAGCAAGGTGCCGATGACACCGCCCACCAGGTGCACCCCGACCACGTCGAGCGAATCGTCATAGCCGAACTTGTCTTTCAGGCCCACCGCGTAGACGCAGATCGCGCCGGCGATACCGCCGACGAAGATGGCTCCGATCGGAGTGACCGCACCGCAGGCGGGGGTGATGGCGACCAGGCCGGTGATCGCGCCGGACGCCGCGCCGACACCGGTGACGTGACCGGTCTTGATCTTCTCGACCGCCAGCCAGGCCAGCACCGCCGCGCATGTCGCCACGAACGTGGTCACCATGACGATCGACGCCGAATTGCCCGCGGCCAGAGCCGATCCACCGTTGAAGGCGTACCAGCCCGCCCACAGCATGCCCGCACCCAGCAATGTCAGCGGCACATTGTGCGGCTTGCGCAGCTGGCCGAACATCGCGGACTTGCCGAGCACGATGGCCACCGCCAGTGCGGCCGCGCCGGCGTTGATGTGCACCGCGGTGCCACCGGCGAAGTCGACGGCACCCAAGGTGTTGGCGATCCAGCCGCCCACCGAGTTCTCCGTGACGACCCCGTCGAAAGCGAACACCCAGTGCGCCACCGGGAAGTAGACCAGCACCGCCCATACGGCCGCGAAGACCATCCACGCGCCGAACTTCATCCGGTCGGCCACCGCCCCGGAGATCAGGGCCACCGTGATGGCGGCAAACAAGGCCTGGAACAACGCGAACAGGCTGATCGGCAGACCGTCGATGGTCGTCATCGGCTCCAGGAGATCCGTCATACCGGCGAACTCGGTGATGCTGCCGACGAAGCCGCCCATCGACGTGCCGAACACCATCGAGAAGCCGAACAGCACCCAGAGCAGGCCGACGATGGCGACCGCGCCGAACGTCATCATCATCATGTTCGTCGAGCTCTTGACCGAGACCATGCCGCCGTAGAAAAGCGCCAGGCCCGGGATCATGAGCGTGAGGCCGATGATGCAACAGAGTATGAAGGCCGTGGTTCCTGTATCCATGGAGATCTCCTACAGATGCGCGGCCCGACGGGCCGACCACTGGCAGTAACCTCCGTTTCTGTTACGTGGCCGGCATCGTTGCGTTGCCGATGGGTAAACGGTTTCGCCAGCTGAGGGGGACCGCGAAGGTGGAGGAGTAAAAGGGCGCGCGTCGACCCCTTATCCTTGTCAGGACATCCCCGGCTAGTTGAGAGGTTTCACAGTGGCGCTCGTCGTGCAGAAATACGGCGGTTCATCGGTGGCGGACGCCGACCGGATCCGTCGCGTCGCCGAGCGCATCGTGGAGACCAAGAAGGCGGGCAACGACGTCGTCGTGGTCTGTTCGGCGATGGGTGACACCACCGACGACCTGCTGGACCTGGCCCGCCAGGTGTCCCCGGCCCCGCCGGCCCGCGAGATGGACATGCTGCTGACCGCCGGTGAGCGCATCTCCAATGCGCTGGTCGCGATGGCCATCGAGTCGATGGGGGCGCAGGCCCGCTCGTTCACCGGTTCGCAGGCCGGCATCGTCACCACCGGCACCCACGGCAACGCCAAGATCATCGACGTCACCCCGGGCCGCCTACGCGATGCGCTGGACGAGGGCGTCATCGTGCTGGTCGCCGGCTTCCAGGGCGTCAGCCAGGACAGCAAGGACGTCACCACCATGGGCCGCGGCGGCTCGGATACCACCGCGGTCGCGCTGGCCGCCGCGCTGAACGCCGACGTCTGCGAGATCTACACCGACGTCGACGGCATCTTCACCGCCGACCCGCGCATCGTGCCCAACGCCCGCCACCTGGACCATGTCTCCTTCGAGGAGATGCTGGAGATGGCGGCCTGCGGGGCCAAGGTATTGATGCTGCGCTGCGTGGAATACGCGCGCCGCTACAACGTTCCGATACACGTCCGCTCGTCGTACTCGGATAAGCCCGGAACCATCGTCAACGGATCGATCGAGGACATCCCCATGGAAGACGCCATTCTGACCGGAGTTGCCCACGACCGCAGCGAGGCCAAGGTCACCGTCGTCGGGCTGCCCGACGTACCCGGATACGCCGCCAAGGTGTTCCGCGCGGTTGCCGATGTCGATGTGAACATCGACATGGTGTTGCAGAACATCAGCAAGATCGAGGACGGAAAGACCGACATCACCTTCACCTGTTCGCGGGAGAATGGTCCGAGCGCGGTGCAGAAGCTGGCCTCGTTGCAGGGCGAGATCGGCTTCACCCAGGTGCTCTACGACGACCACATCGGCAAGGTGTCCCTCGTCGGCGCGGGGATGCGAAGCCACCCCGGAGTCACCGCCACGTTCTGCGAGACGCTCGCCGAGGCCGGCATCAACATCGACCTGATCTCCACCTCCGAGATTCGCATCTCGGTGCTCATCAAGGACACCGATCTGGACACCGCGGTCGCGGTGTTGCATGAGGCCTTCGGTCTCGGCGGCGACGAGGAAGCCGTCGTGTACGCCGGAAGCGGGATCTAGACCGTGGGGCGAGCGAAGCGACGGGGGAAATAGCATGGTTTCGATCGGTGTGGTCGGCGCGACCGGCCAGGTCGGACAGGTGATGCGCGCGCTGCTCGAACAGCGCGACTTCCCGGCGAGCTCGGTGCGGTTCTTCGCCTCCGCGCGCTCGGAGGGCAAGAAGCTGACCTTCCGCGGCCAGGAGATCATCGTCGAGAACAGCGAGACCGCCGACCCGTCCGGACTGGACATCGCGCTGTTCTCGGCCGGCGCGACGATGTCTCGGGTGCAGGCGCCGCGGTTCGCCGCGGCGGGCGCCGTCGTGGTGGACAACTCCTCGGCTTGGCGCAAGGATCCTGAGGTCCCGCTGGTGGTCAGCGAGGTCAACTTCGAGCGCGATGCGGGTGTGCGGCCCAAGGGCATCATCGCCAACCCGAACTGCACCACCATGGCCGCGATGCCGGTGCTCAAGCCGCTGCACGACGAGGCCGGCCTGACCCGGCTGATCGTGTCCAGTTATCAGGCCGTGTCCGGAAGCGGATTGGCAGGTGTCGAGGAACTGGCATCGCAGACCCGTGCGGTGATCGGTGGCGTCGAGCAACTGGTGCACGATGGTTCGGCCCTGGATTACCCGGCGCCGGTCAAGTACGTGGCGCCCATCGCCTTCAACGTGGTGCCGCTGGCCGGTGCGCTCGTCGACGACGGTTCCGGCGAAACCGACGAAGATCAGAAGCTGCGCAACGAGAGCCGCAAGATCCTCGGCATCCCGGAGCTGCTGGTATCGGGCACCTGTGTGCGGGTCCCGGTCTTCACCGGTCACTCGCTATCCATCAACGCCGAGTTCGCCGAGCCGCTGTCGGTGGCGCGCGCCCAGGAGTTGCTCTCCGGCGCACCGGGGGTGTCGCTCGTCGATGTGCCGACCCCGCTGGCCGCCGCCGGTGCCGACGATTCCCTGGTCGGCCGGATCCGGCAGGATCCCGGCGTGCCCGACGGTCGCGGTCTGGCGTTGTTCGTCTCCGGTGACAACCTGCGCAAGGGTGCCGCGCTGAACACCATCCAGATCGCCGAGCTGCTGGCCGCCCAACTCTGACCCTCGCCGAAACAGCATTCCAGACGGAAAAGTGCGAGTGACCACCTTCCGGAACGCGGTTTCGGCGGTGATGGTGGGGGCGGTGGTTGCGTTCGCGCCGTCTGCACATGCGGATCTGACCCTGCACCCCGGCCAGGTCGTGATGCTCGGTCCGGTCGCCGGAACCGGCACAGCGACAGGCGATTACGGGATCGGTGCGACAGATCTGTGCGAGTTCATGGAGTTCCCGAGCAGGTTGCTGCAGGTGTGCGGGGACAGCTTCGCGGGGCAGGGGGTCGGGTTCGGGGGCTGGTACTCGCCGATAGCGCTGCACGTCGATCCCGATTCGATCGGCGCGCCCGACGGCATCCGGATCACCGGAGTGTCCGGCACCCGGGCGCCGCTGCTGGCCGATCCCGCGCAGCCCGGCGCGTCACAGCTGCCCGCCGGGGTCGTCTCGATCAACCGCGAGAACTATCTGTTGGTCACGACCACGTTCAACCTGCGGCCCGCCACCTCGCGGTTGGTGAAAGCCGATGCCGCCAAGGACCATTGGGAGACGGTACCGGGATCGGCGCGCGAGGCGGCGCACGCCGGGGGTGGGCAGTCCCAGATCAGCGGCTACTACGACCCCATCCCGACGCCGGATTCCGAGCGCGGCTGGGTGTACATCGTCGCGGACAACTTCGATCGCAGTGCACCCGTGACGCTGTATCGTGTTGCGCCCCAGTACTTCACCGATCGCGCCGCGTGGCAGGGCTGGTCGGCGGCAGGCGGGTGGGGTAAGCAGCCGACGCCGTTGTGGCCGGATCGGGTGGGTGAGATGAGTGTGCGCCAGATCGACGGCAGGACGGTGCTGTCCTACTTCAACGCCAGCACCGGCAACATGGAGGTTCGGGTGGCGGCCGATCCGACCCAGCTCGGGGTCGCGCCGGTGACGACGGTGGTGGTCGGCTCACCGTGGCCGGAGCGGCCCGAGGACCTGCCCGCACCGCAGGACAACCGGCTGGCCCAACCGTACGGCGGCTACATTTCGCCTGCCTCGACGTTGGACGAGCTCCGGGTGTTCGTCAGCCAGTGGAACACCACACCGCGCGGCGGCACGCCGTACCGGGTGATCCAGTACGCGGTGCGCCCGTTTCAGCCGTGACGGCCGATCAGTCGACGGCGGTTCTCAGGTACGCCACCATCGCCACCGCTGCCTCTTTGATGAGCACGGGGTCCCCGTCAGGATCCTTGCGGAACGCGAATCTCAGCAGGTAGTCCAGGATTTCGATGGCCACCGAGCAATGGTGTAGCTCCAGTCGGGTGGACTGACTCGGGGCGACCCGCACGATCGCATCTCGTAACCGACCCGCGATGTACAGATTGGCCTGCGCGTCGGCCGCTACGGCGACCGCCGACAGATGCCCGTTGAGCCACAGCTCGCGCACGGCGGGGGCGCGGTAATAGTCGCTGTAGCACTCGATGGCTCGTTCGGCCACTTGCTCCCAGCGGTCGTAGCTGGCGGCGGCGAACTCGTCGGCCATCTCGGTGGACCGTTCCATATAGCCGAGCGCGACGGTCTCCATCGCCATTTCGGGGCTGTGAAAATACGCGTAGAACGAGCCCTTGCTCACGCCGGCGGCCTCGACCAGAACCATTGGAGAGGCCACGGCACGCTCATAGCCCACGGACGCGAGCAGCTGTTCGGCCGCGTCGAGGATGCGTTGCACCGTCTCCCGACTGCGCTGCTGAGCGGGCAATCTGCGCATGGTTTCCGCCACCAATACGACTCTAGTCGGGTTTTACCCGACGGTTACGTCTGCGCTCCTGGCTGGAACAGACTCAAGTTCAGACTTGAGTCGTATTTTCGTCGATCCAGAGGAGAACGTCCATGACCGAGTTGAACCACCTGCCGCCGACGGCGACCGCGGAACAGATCACCGCCTGCCTACGCCGGGACGGCTATGTGATCATCGACAACCTGGTCGATCCGGACACCATGGATCGGATCAACCAGGAGCTCACGCCCTACGTGGAGAGCACCAAGTACGGCGGCGACAACTTCCTCGGCCTGCGCACTCGGCGTACCGGTTCGTTGATCGCGCGTTCGCAGACGTCCCGGAGCCTCATCACCCACCCGGCCATCCTCGAGGTGGCCGGTGACTATCTCAGCCACGCCTCGACCTTCCAGTTGCACCTCACGCAGGTGATCTCGATCGGCCCAGGGTCACCGGCCCAGGCGATTCACCGCGACGAATTGGCTTGGGATTTCTTCCATTTCCCTGCCGATTACCAGGTGCAATGCAACACCCTGTGGGCCATGAGTGACTACACCGCCGAGATGGGCGCCACCCGGGTGGTGCCGGGCAGTCATCTGCTGGGGCCCGACGAGAAGTTCAGCCAGGAGGACTCACTGCCCGCTGAGATGGAGAAGGGTTCGGTGCTGCTGTACAACGGCAAGATCTATCACGGTGGCGGTGCCAACACCACTGAAGACAAGGTCCGTCAGGCACTCAACATCACCTACGCCGTCGGTTGGGTGCGCCAAGAAGAGAACCAGTACCTGTCCACCCCGATCGAGGTGGCCCGGACCCTCGACGATGACCTGCTGAAGTTGATGGGATACCAGTTGGGCTGCTTCGCCATCGGCTACGTCGGTGATGTGTTGGACCCGCTGTCGGTGATCCGCACGGACGCCACCGGGTCACTGTCGATCGACAGCATGCAGGATGCCGCCGGGCGTACGGGATCGGCCAACACCCTGATGAACCTGATCACCGACGCCTCGAGCGTCTCCGCATGAGCGCGCCGGATTCGTCTGGGCTGGCGCGCGACAGCGTCACCCTTCCGGAGGCGACCTTCGTGTCGATCGCCACCATGGCACCGGGTGTGGGAGCCGCATTTGCGGTCATCGGTGGCGCGGCGTTCGCCGGTGGTGCGCTCCCGGCGTCGGTGGTGTTTGCCATGCTCGGCTGCGTGTGCGTCGCCGTGGCTATCGGCCAACTGGCAAAGCGCATTACCTCGGCAGCGGGAATGTCGTCGTATCTGGCCGCGGCTTTCCACGGTGGCGCCGGATTCCTGTCCGGGTGGGGCACGCTGCTGGTGTACGCGGCGGCGCTGCCATACCTGGCACTTCTGGTCGGCAACATGGTCGGCGGCGCCGCCGATGGCGCGCTCGGTCTCGGTTACACCGGATGGTGGGTCCTCGGTGCACTGGGGTGCATAGGGCTGGCGCTGACGATGAACTATCTGGGGGCACAGTTCGGCACCCGGGCCGGGATGCTCCTCGGAGCGTTGGAAATCGTTGTGCTGCTGGTGCTATCGGTGTGGATGATTATCGCCGCCGGGGACCGCAACACGCTATCGGTGTTCTGGACCGACCACGCCACCGTCGACGGGTTCACCGGTGTCAGCGGCATCCTGGCCGGGGCCGTGTACGCGTTCCTGGCGTTCATCGGGTTCGACGCCGCCGCGCCGCTGGCCGAAGAGGCCAAAGACCCCAAGCGCACCATCAAGTGGGCGGTGATCGGATCCGTGGTCCTGGTGGGAAGCTTCTTCGTCGTCACCACTTACGCCTCGGCGGTCTACTTCGGCCCCGGCGAGTACGCCGGCTTTCTCGCCTACGGTGACGGTGACCCGTGGATGGAGATCACCCGGACTTTCTGGGGTGTGGGGTGGATCGTCCTACTCGTCACCCTGCTGAGTTCGGGGCTGGCGTCGGCCAACGGCGCGGGCATGGCTGCCACCAGAGTGGCGTGGGCGCTGGGGCGTGCCGGCACCCTGCCGAAATCCCTCACCCGCCTGCACCCTCGGTTTCGTTCGCCGGTGGTAGCCATCGCCGTAACCTTCACCGTGGCCACCTCCGTCACGCTCGCCGTGGGTCTGTCCTACGGCCCGGTGACCGGCTTCATGGTGACCGGCACCGTGCTGACAGTCGGCGTGCTGCCGATATACATGGCCGTGTGCGTGGCCTGTCCGGTGTACTACCTGCGCTACCGGCGTACCGAGTTCCGTGTGCTGACCCACCTGATCGTGCCGCTGGTGGGCTTGGCTTTCCTGTTTCCGACATTCTGTGCCGGCGCGGGTATCACAGCCTTCAGTTTCGTTGCGCCGCTGTCTTATCCGCTCGACATGGCGGGATACTTCGTGGCGTTGTGGTGGTGCATCGGCATCGTCGTGCTGGCGGTCATCGCGGTGCGTCATCCCGAACGGCTGGCCGCCGACCGTATCCTTGCTGCGCCCTCACTGGACGACGAGCTCGCGGCCCTGCCCCAAACCTCCATCTCCGATGACAAGAAGGAACTTGCGCTGTGACAACAGATTCCAGCGGCGACCACATCCAACGTGGCGTCCCTGACATCGGATATCTCGATCCGGGCGTGTTCGACGACCTCGGTATCGTGCAGACCGCGGTGGTGCGTGACACCGTGTACGTCTCGGGCATTGCCCCGCTGACCGGCGGTGCGCAGGGGATGGACATCGTGGGTGTGACGTTCGCCGAGCAGCTCGCCTACACCCTCGATGTGCTCGACCGGTCCCTGCAGTCCGTCGGTGCCGGCCGGTGCGATCTGGTCGCGTGGACGATCTACACCACAGATATGCAGGCGCTGGCGGACAGCGCCGCGGCGCTCAAACAGTGGGTCGGCGCGCACCCGCCGACGAGCACCTGGGTGACGGTGGCGGGACTGATCCATCCGGCGCAGCTGCTGGAGCTGACGGCCATCGCGGTGCGCAGCCCGGTTCATAGCTGATTCACATGCTCTAACCAGCCGGCGCATTGCCGCGCATCGGCATGATGACTGCATGAGCGAAGAAGCCGACACCACCACCACGACACCGGTGGCCACTGCCCCGCCGTCCGCGTCGCCACCCCCACCTCCCGCGCCACCGTCCCCGTCGGTCGTGGTGCCCCCGACCGAGCCGTCCCGTCCCAGCCGGGTCACCCAGGTCGCGGCCTGGATGGGCATCGTCGCCGGGGTCACCTTCGTCGTCGCCGTGGTGTTCTTCTCCGGTTTCATCCTTGGCAAGAACACCGCAGGTGGCGGCCACCACCACCGCGGCGGGCCGGACCGCGAGATCGGCATGTTCCACCGGGGCGGGCCGCCGATGGGGCCGCCGCACATCTTCTTCCCGGGCGGACCGGGCGGACCGGGCGGCCCGGGCGGCCCGGGCGGGCCCGGCTTCGGGCCGGGCGCCCAAGGCGGAGCGCAGGGTCCGGGTCCGGGCAATCCGCCGGCCACGCCGGCGCGTCCCTGAACTTAAGAGGACACTCGCGGGCGCGTTAGGAAACATCGGTAACTCTTGGCACTCTGACCCCATTCGTGAGAGTGTCGCTAACCATGACACGCCGACCGCTGCGCATTGCCGCACTTGTCGCCGTCCTCGTGGTAATGGCAGGCCTCTCCGGCTGCGGGCTGCGCACGGCCGAATCCGATGTCGCCGCCGCCACCGTGTTCGCGGTCGGCGACTGTGTCGAGATCGCGTCCGGCGGTGCCCCGGCGCCGAACCCGGCCCGCGCCAGCGAGGTGTCCTGCACGCAGGACCCGAGCTATACCGTCGGCGCCACCACCGACGCCGCCGGCGAGTGCCCCACCAGTGAGTACCAGCACCTGCCGACCGATTACGCCGAACCCTCGACGGCCCGATTGTGTTTGGTGCCCAATCTGGTCGCCAACCAGTGCTATCTGATGCAGATGCCGATCGGCCTGGTCGAGAAGGCCTCCTGCAACCGCCGCGACGGCGGGGTGTTGGTGCAGGTCACCCAGCGTCTGGACGTGCGTGACCAGGCCGCATGCCCGGCCGTCGCCGGCTCCTACGCGTGGCCCTACCCGGCTCCGGCTCGGACCTATTGCACGCAGACGCTTTTCTAGGTTTGGCATGATCGAGGGATGCGGCTGATTGCACTGACGGCCGGAATGGCCGTGGCTCTGGTCTGGGCTGGATCCCTGACCGCCGCGCCGGCCGCGGCCCGACCGTCTGACCCCGGTGTGGTGAACTACGCGGTGCTGCCCAAGGGCTCGGTCAGCAATATCATCGGGGCACCATTGAGCTGGGAAGCCGAGTTCGCCAATCCCGTCCAGGCTTTCTACGTCGACAATCCGGCCTGCAACAACTGGGCAGATATCGGTCTGCCGGATGTGTACGCCGATCCCGACCTGGCCTCCTTCAATGCGGCGCTGGCGCAGACCTCCGCCACCGATGCCACCCGCCTGGTCAAACAGGCCGTGGGTGTCTTCGCCACCAACGATGCGGCCACCCGCGCCTTCCACCGGGTGACCGACCGGACCACCGGCTGCGCGGGGCAGACCACCACGATGCATCTGGAGAACCTCGTCAACCAGGTGTGGACGTTCTCCGGCGGCGCAGTCACCGCGACCGACGCGGTCTGGGTGAAACAAGAGGCGGGAACCGACCGCCGGTGTTTCACGCAGACCCGATTGCGGGAAAACGTTCTGCTGCAGGCGAAAGTCTGCCAACCCGGCAACGGGGGCCCCGCAGTCAACGTGCTGGCCGGGGCCATGCAGAACACGCTCGGGCAATGACGGCCAAAAAACCCTCGGGAATATGTCAGACCCGTCTGGAAGATTGAACAGCAGAAGCTCGTAGCGTCCGGATCCGGGGGAGGAGTGGTTCGCATGACCACCGCTGCCGCGCGGGATATGGAATGCGCGTCCGGGCTGTTGGCTGCCGCCCTCGCGGAGAACTGTCTGCGTGACGGACCGGTCGGCAAGGTCGGCCTGGAGATCGAGGCGCTCTGCTTCGACGCCACCGACCCCCGGCGCCGACCGGGCTGGGACGAACTCAGCGGTGTCATCGCGACGGCACCGACGCTGCCCGGGGGCAGCGTCATCACCGTCGAACCCGGCGGCGCCATCGAGCTGTCCGGTCCGCCGGCCGACGGCGTCGCCGACGCGATCACCGATATGGCCGCCGATCGCGCGGCGCTGCGGCAGCATTTCGCGGAGCACGGGCTGGCCCTGGTGTTGCTGGGCGCCGATCCGCTGCGGCCGCCGCTGCGCGTCAATCCCGGAGCGCGCTACCGGGCGATGGAGAGCTACTTCGCTGCGACGGGCACCGCCGCGGCCGGCGCGGCCATGATGAGCTCGACCGCCTCGGTCCAGATCAACATCGAGGCCGGTCCGCGTGCAGGCTGGGCCGACCGGGTGCGGTTGGCGCACGCGCTCGGCCCGACGATGATTGCGGTGACCGCCAACTCGCCCCTGTTGGGCGGGCACTTCACCGGGTGGCGCAGCTCCCGGCAGCGAGTGTGGGGTCAACTGGACTCGGCGCGGTGTGGGCCCATTCTGTGCGACAACGGCGACGACCCGGCCGCGGACTGGGCGCACTACGCGCTGCGCGCCCCGGTGATGCTGGTCCACACGCCGGAGGCGGTGCCGATGACCGAATTCGTGTCCTACGCCGACTGGGCGGACGGCCGGGTGGTGCTGGACGGCCGGGTGCCCGATGAAGCCGATCTGGAATACCACCTGACCACGCTCTTCCCGCCGGTGCGCCCGCGCCGTTGGCTGGAGATCCGCTACCTGGACAGTGTGCCCGATCAGCTCTGGCCGGCCGTGGTGTTCACCCTGGTCACCCTGCTGGACAACCCGGCGGCCGCCGCGATCGCCGCCGATGCCACCGCCCCGGTCCGCGGTGAATGGGATATCGCGGCGCGCGCCGGGCTGGCGGACCCGCGCCTGCAGGCGTCGGCGGCGGCATGCGTGGCCGCTGCCGCCGAGCACGCCCCCGACGACCTTGCCGACGCGATGGCCCGGCTGCTCGCCGGTGTCGAGGCCGGCCGGTGCCCGGGTGACGACTTCTCGGATCGTGTTGTGGAACATGGGATACCGACCGCACTGACCCAACTTGCGAGGAGTGACGCGTGACCTCAGCGCAAGCGCTGGCCACCGAGATGACGCGTGCCCGGGAGCGCACACTGGCCCTCGTCGACTTCGACGATGCCGAGTTGCATCGGCAGTACGACCCGCTGATGAGCCCGCTGGTGTGGGATCTCGCCCATATCGGACAGCAGGAGGAGTTCTGGCTACTGCGCGACGGTGACCCCGAGACCCCCGGCATGCTGACACCGGAGATCGACTCGCTCTACGACGCTTTCGTGCACAGCCGAGCCAGCCGCGTCGACCTGCCGCTGCTCCCACCCGCCGATGCCCGGACCTACTGCCGCGCCGTCCGTGACCGCGCCCTCGACGCGCTGGAACGTGCCGACGGCGAGGACGCGCTGTTCCGCTTCGGGATGGTGATCTCGCATGAGAACCAGCATGACGAGACCATGCTGCAGGCGCTCAACCTGCGGGTCGGCCCGCCGCTGTTGAGCGCGACGGCGGTGCTTCCCGGCGGCCGTTCCGGTGTGGCGGGAACCTCGGTACTAGTGCCCGCCGGCCCGTTCACGTTGGGCGTCGATGCCGCCGGGGAACCCTACTCACTGGACAACGAACGCCCCGGTCATACCGTCGAGGTGGACGCGTTCCGCATCGGACGCGTCCCGGTCACCAATGCCCAGTGGCGCGACTTCATCGACGACGGCGGCTACCGGACGCCGCACTGGTGGTCCGAACGCGGCTGGGCGCACCGCGAGCAGTCCGGCCTGACGGCACCGGCATTCTGGCACGACGACGGCAGCCGTACCCGCTTCGGCCACCGCGAGGCCATCCCCGATGACGAACCCGTGCAACACGTCACCTACTTCGAAGCCGAGGCGTTCGCGGCATGGTCGGGGGCGCGGCTGCCGACAGAGGTGGAGTGGGAGAAGGCGTGTGCGTGGGATCCGGTGGCGGGTGCCCGGCGGCGCTTCCCCTGGGGCGATGCGCCGCCCAGCGCCGAACGGGCCAACCTCAACGGCGACGCGCTGCGTCCCGCGCCGGTGGGCGCCTACCCGGCCAGCGCTTCGGCCTACGGTGCCGAACAGATGCTCGGCGATGTGTGGGAGTGGACGACATCGGCGCTGCGGCCGTGGCCGGGGTTCACCCCGATGGTCTACCGGCAGTACACGGTCCCCTTCTTCGAGGGCTCCACCACGACCGGTGACTACCGGGTGTTGCGCGGCGGGTCATGGGCGGTGGCCGCGGACATCCTGCGACCCAGCTTCCGTAACTGGGACCACCCGATCCGGCGGCAGATCTTCTCCGGTGTCCGCCTGGCCTGGGACGCCTGATGTGCCGCCATCTAGGCTGGCTCGGCGCGCCCGTCGCGGCGTCATCGCTGATCCTGGACCCGCCGAGCGGCCTTCTGGTGCAGTCATATTCACCGCGCCGGCAGAAGCACGGCACCATCAACGCCGACGGCTGGGGTGTGGGCTTCTTCGACCACGGTGTCCGGCGCTGGCGCAGTGACAAACCACTATGGGGTGACGCCTCGTTCGCCTCGGTGGCGCCCGCGTTGCGCAGCGGCTGCTTCGTCGCCGCGGTGCGCTCCGCGACCGTAGGCATGCCCGTCGAGGCGTCCGCGTCGGCCCCCTTCAGCGACGGCACCTGGCTGCTGTCGCACAACGGCATCGTCGACCGGGCAGTCCTGCCGGCCACCGCGGCGGCCGAATCCGCTGTCGACAGCGCCGTGCTGGCGGCGCACATCTTCGAGCGCGGACTGCATGCGCTGGGCGATACCGTGGCGCAGGTCGGCGCCCGGGATCCCGGCGCCCGGCTGAACATCTTGGCCGCCGATGGTGTCACCCTGCTGGCCACCACCTGGGGCGACACCCTGTTCTCGCTGCAGCGCGACGACGGCATCGTGCTGGCCAGCGAACCCTACGACGATGACCCGTCCTGGCGTGACATCCCCGACCGCCACCTCGTCGAGGTGGCGGGCGGACAGCTCACGCTCACTTCATTGGAAGGAACGTAATGACCACCGGCACGGCTTCGGATCTGTCCACGGCACTGCGCCGCGACGTCCGGCACGGTCTAGGGCAATCGCCGAAGACCTTGCCGCCCAAATGGTTCTACGACGCCACCGGAAGCGACCTGTTCGACCAGATCACCCGGCTTCCGGAGTACTACCCGACCCGCACCGAGGCATCGATTCTGCGTGACAGGGCGGCCGATATCGCAGTGGCCTCGGGCGCGGACACGCTCGTCGAGCTGGGCAGCGGTACCTCGGAGAAGACACGCCTGCTGCTCGATGCCCTGCGCGACAGCGGCGGGCTGAAGCGGTTCATCCCGTTCGACGTCGACCCCAGCGTGTTGGCCGGCGCCGCGGCGGCGCTGCGCACCGAGTATCCCGGTCTCGAGATCGAGGTCGTCTGCGGGGATTTCGAACACGACCTTGGCACGGTGCCGAAGACGGGTCGGCGGATGGTGGCCTTCCTCGGATCGACCATCGGCAACCTGACCCCGGGGCCGCGCGCGGATTTTCTGGCCTCAGTCGCCGACACGATGCAGACCGGTGATTCCTTGCTGTTGGGCACCGACCTGGTCAAGGATGTCGGCCGACTGGTACGCGCCTATGACGACAGCGCCGGCGTGACCGCCGCGTTCAACCGCAACGTGCTGGCCGTGGTGAACCGCGAGCTCGGCGCCGATTTCCAGCTGGATGCCTTCGACCATGTGGCGCAGTGGAATCCGGACGAGGAACGCATCGAGATGTGGCTGCGGTCACGCACCGACCAACAGGTCCGGATCGCGCAGCTCGATCTCACCGTCGACTTCGCGGCCGGCGAGCAGATGTTGACCGAGGTGTCCTGCAAGTTCCGCCCCGAAGGGGTCGAGGCAGAACTGGCCGCCGCCGGACTGCGCCGCACCCACTGGTGGACCGATGACGCAGGCGATTTCGGCCTGTCGCTCGCGGTGAAGTGACCCTCGCCGACGCGTGGCGAACGGCCAGGGTGCCGGTGGCGGGAATCCACCTGGACAGCGCGGCCTGCTCGCGGCAAAGCAACGCGGTGATCGACGCGGCGGCAGTGCATGCCCGGCACGAGGCCGAAATGGGTGGTTATGTGGCTGCGGAGGCCGCCGCCCCGGCGCTCGATGCCGGCCGGGCGGCCGTGCGGGCACTGACCGGCATGCCCGAGGCCGAAGTCATCTTCACCACCGGAAGCAATCACGCCCTGGACCTGCTGCTGAGTAGCTGGACCGGGCCCCGCACCGTGGCATGCCTGCCCGGTGAATACGGCCCGAACCTGGTCATCATGGCGGCCAACGGTTTTGACGTGCGGTGGTTACCCGTCGATGCGCAGGGCCGGCTGCTCGTCGAGGAGGCCGCCGCCACGCTGAAAGCGGACCCGCCCGCCCTGGTGCATCTGACGGCGCTGGGCAGCCATCGTGGGGTGATGCAGCCGCTGGCCGAGCTCGCACCGGTGTGCCGGTCGCTCGGATTGCTGCTGGCGGTGGACGCGGCGCAGGCCCTCGGGCACGTGGACTGTGCAGTGGGCGCCGACGTGCTCTATTCGTCCTCGCGTAAATGGATGGCCGGTCCGCGCGGCGTCGGCGTACTGGCGGTGCACCCCGAGTTGTTCGGCCGGTTGGTGCCGCGGTGGGCGCCGCTGGAGCTCCATGAAGCGAATATTGCTGCTCGCCTGGGCTTTTCGCTGGCGCTCGGCGAGCATCTGGCGGCCGGGCCGCAACTGGTGCGGGCCAGGCTGGCCGAGGTCGGCCGGTTGACCCGCACGGTGCTCACCGAGGTTCCCGGGTGGCACGTGGTCGAACCGGTCGACGAGCCCACCGCCATCACCACCCTGCGCCCCACCGCCGGCGCGTCACCGGCATCGGTGCGCGCCACGCTGATCACCGATCATCGGATCGTCACCACCGCCTGTGAGGTGGTACGCGCCCCCAACGAGATGGACACCGCGGTGCTGCGGGTGTCCCCACACGTCGACGTGACGGCCGAGGATCTCCAGCGGTTTGCCGAGGTGCTGGCCGAGGTCAGCTGAGGTCACGCCGCGAAGACGGTACGCACCACCGACTCGTCGCCGCCGATCTCGACCAGACCCATCGCCCGCGCATCGTCGAGGGTGAGCGCGCCGGCCGCCAGGCCGAGCAGGCAGGCCGCGTCGGTGTCGATGGTGGCGTCCGGTGTGCCGCCGTTGGGTGGCCCCACCTCGAAACCCGCACGCGTCGCCGTGAGTTCCAGCGATGCGTCACCGATCTGCAGTCCGATCACCACCGAGGTGCGGACCGTGCTTCTGGGCCCGAGCACGGCGGGCAGCGCGAGTTTCAGCCAGTCGGTCCGGAACGCATCGCCTTGTGGACCGCGGATCATCAGCGGGGTGGACCAGCGGATCAGGCTTTCGATGGGTTGACGAAGCTCGGTGCCCCAGGGCGTGAGGGCGTACTCGACGGCGGCGCCTTCGCCGCCCAGTCGGCGCTCGAGAACCCCGGCAGCCTCCAGATCGCGAAGCCGGTCCGCGAGCAGGTTGGTGGCGATGCCGGGAAGACCCGCCGTCAGGTCTCGGTAGCGGGCGGGGCCGAGCAGCAGCTGTCGCACGATGAGCAGGTTCCACCGATCCCCGACGACCTCCAGCGAGCGGGCAAGCCCGCAGTACTGACCGTAGCTTCGCACCGCAACTCCTTGCGCTTGAGATTCTCAAGCTTATCGGAGTCGGTCAAGCGTATGGGCCGTACGAGGGTTGTCGACCCTGGCGGCCCGCCACGGCCCCGCGCCCTTCTACTGTGAGGTGGTGGCCCAGCTCAGCGATGAAGAGACCTTCCTGATCCAGACGGTGCGCGAGTTCGTCGACCGGGAGGTCAAGCCGAGCGTGCAACGGGTCGAGCACGCGAACGAGTACCCGCAACGCTGGATCGAGCAGATGAAGCGGATCGGAATCTATGGGCTCGCGGTGCCCGAGGCCTACGGCGGCTCACCGGTGTCCATGCCCTGCTACGCGCAGGTCACCCAGGAACTCGCGCGCGGCTGGATGAGCCTGGCCGGCGCGATGGGCGGGCACACCGTGGTGGCCAAACTGCTCACCCTGTTCGGCACCGAAGACCAGAAGCGGACCTACCTGCCGCGGATGGCCACCGGCGAGATCCGCGCGACGATGGCCCTCACCGAACCCGGCGGCGGCTCCGATCTGCAGGCCATGACCACCGTCGCCAAGACCGACGGCGCGGACCTGGTCATCTCCGGGTCCAAGACCTGGATCTCCAACGCCCGTCGCTCGGATCTCATTGCGCTGCTGTGCAAGACGGACCCCAGCGCCGAACCCAAGCACCGGGGCATCTCCATCGTCCTCGTCGAGCACGGCCCGGGCCTGACGGTCTCGCGTGATCTGCCCAAGCTCGGCTACAAGGGTGTCGAATCCTGCGAACTGTCCTTCGACAACTACCGCATCCCGGCGACGGCCATCCTCGGTGCCACCCCAGGCAAGGGTTTCGCGCAGATGATGAAGGGCCTGGAGACCGGCCGCATCCAGGTCGCATCCCGGGCGCTGGGGGTGGCCACCGCGGCCCTGGAGGACTCACTGGCCTACGCGCAGCAGCGCGAGAGCTTCGGACAACCGATCTGGCGCCACCAGGCAATAGGCAACTACCTGGCCGATATGGCCACCAAACTCACCGCCGCCCGCCAACTGACCTGGTATGCGGCCGAAAAATACGACAGCGCCGCCGAGAACGAAGGCGAGCGCTGCGATATGGAGGCCGGCATGGCCAAGCTGTTCGCCTCCGAGATCGCGATGGAGATCGCGCTCAACGCCGTGCGCATCCACGGCGGCTACGGGTACTCGACCGAATACGACGTGGAGCGGTACTTCCGGGACGCGCCGTTGATGATCGTCGGCGAGGGCACCAACGAGATCCAGCGCAATGTCATCGCTGCCCAGTTGGTGGCCCGCGGCGGGCTGTAGCGCCTACCCGATCGGGCAGTTTCGCGGTGCCGGACGGCGGGTAACGGCCGAAGCTCGTTGTGACGCGGGCCACGTGGGTCCACGGTGGTGTCCAGGAGGGCGCTCGGCCCGTCCGATACCGCGAGGAGTCGACCAATGGCCATTGAGCTGAACCAGATTTGGGACTTTCCGATCAAGGAGTTCCACCCGTTCCCCCGTGCACTGCTCGGTGTGGGCGCGCATGACATCATCGGCGTGGAAGCCAAGAACCTGGGCTTCAAACGCACCCTGTTGATGACCACCGGCCTGCGCGGCTCGGGGATCATCGAAGAACTCACCGGCAAGATCGAGTACCAGGGCGTCGAGGTCGTGCTCTACGACAAGGTGGAGTCCAACCCCAAGGACTACAACGTCATGGAGGCCGCCGCCCTCTACCAGCAGGAAAAGTGCGACAGCATCATCTCCATCGGCGGCGGGTCCAGCCATGACGCCGCCAAGGGCGCCCGGGTGGTGATCGCCCACGACGGTCGCAACATCAACGAGTTCGAGGGCTTCGCCAAGTCCACCAACAAGCAGAACCCACCGCACATCGCGGTATCCACCACGGCCGGAACGGGTTCGGAGACATCCTGGGCCTATGTCATCACCGACACCTCGGATATGGATCACCCGCACAAGTGGGTGGGCTTCGACGAGGCCACCATCGTGACGTTGGCCATCGACGACCCGCTGCTGTACTACACCTGCCCGCAGCACTTCACCGCCTACTGCGGTTTCGACGTGCTCGCACACGGCAGCGAACCGTTCGTGTCCCGCCTCGATTTCGCGCCGTCACTCGGAAACGCCCTGTACTCGGTGGAACTCGTCGCCAAGCATCTGCGGGAGGCGGTGTTCGAGCCGCGCAACCTCAAGGCGCGCGAGGGCATGATGAACGCCCAGTACATCGCCGGTCAGGCATTCAACTCCGGCGGCCTGGGCATCGTGCACTCGATCAGTCACGCCGTCAGCGCGTTCTTCGACAGCCATCACGGCCTGAACAACGCCATCGCGCTACCCCGGGTGTGGGAGTACAACCTGCCCTCGCGCTACGAGCGTTACGCGCAGTTGGCCACCGCGATGGGTGTCGATACCCGCAACATGACCACGGTGCAGGCCGCCGATGCCGCCGTCGAGGCGGCCATCAGGCTCTCGCAGGACGTCGGCATCCCGGACAACTTCTCCGCGGTGCGCACCGACTCCTACGAGAAGAACCGGATGAACACCGGCAAGTACTCCGGTCGAGGCGACGTGATCTCCGGCGATGACAAGACGGTGCTGGCGATCTCGGAGCACATCCAGGGTGACTGGTGCACGCCGGGCAACCCGCGTGAGGTGACCGTCGGCTCGATGATTCCGGTCGTCGGTCACGCCATCAACGAAACCTACTGAACCAGTTCCGGTGTCACGGCAGGGGTGACCGCCCACCTCGGTCCGCCCCTGCCGTGTCACCTCACCCGGAGGCCGCCGTGACCACTGCACACATCCCCGTCCGCGATGAGCCGATGGCATTCGGTACTGCGGCGCAACTCGCCGAGGCGCTGCGCGAGCAGGACTACGTCGTCGACGACGACCTGGCCACGGTGGTGCACCTGGCCACCACCCTGGACCGCCCCCTGCTGCTGGAGGGTCCCGCCGGGGTCGGCAAGACCGAACTGGCCAAGGCACTGGCGGCGGCGAGTGGGCGGCGGCTGATCCGGCTGCAATGCTACGAGGGGCTCGACGACAACCGGGTGCTCTACGAGTGGGACTACGCCAAACAACTGCTGCACGTGCAGATGATGCGGGACAAGGCGATCGAGGCGGCCGATCTGTACACCGAGGAGTTCCTGTCGGTGCGCCCGCTGCTGGCATCGGTGCTGTCCGAGCAACCGGTGGTGCTGCTCATCGACGAGGTGGACCGCACCGAAGAGGCCATGGAGGCACTGCTGCTGGAGGTGCTCGCCGAGCGTCAGGTCACCATCCCCGAGATCGGCACCTTCGCGGCACGTTCGGTGCCGTGGGTGGTGCTCACCTCGAACGACACCCGGGAGCTGTCCGCCGCACTCAAACGCAGGTGCCTGCACTACCACCTGAGTTTCCCCACCCCGCAGCGGGAACGGGAAATCGTCGCGGTGCGGGCGCCGCAGGTCCAGCCGGCGACCGTCGCCGACGTCGTCGAACTCGCCCGCACCCTGCGGGAACTGCCGTTGCGCAAGAGCCCGTCGATCTCGGAGGTGATCGACGGGGCCCGAGCGGCCGCACTGCTCGGAAAGGATGTCAACAACGCGGTGCTGCTCTCCACACTGGTGAAGTTCACCAGTGACCGCGATATCGCGCTGCGCCACCTCGGACAGGGCCCCGCGGCGCCCGCCGAAGCCGTTGCACCGCAACGAGTGACGGTGGCTGCGCGGCCGGCCAACACGACGACCTCGGCGTTCCGGGGGCGGGGCGGACGATGAATTCCGCGCAGATCCTGGACGGGGTCGCCGCGGCGTTCGGGGCGCTGCTGCGCCGCGCCGGGGTGGCGGCCTCGCCGGCGGAAGTGATCGAGGTGCGCCGGGTGCTCGGACTGCTCGGTGCCGCCGACCACCGTGGCCTGCGGGCGGCGCTGCGGGCCACCTGCGCGAAATATCAACGTGAGCAACGAGGTTTCGACCGCGCCTTCGACGCCATGTTCGGCCCCCGCGGCGCGGTGGATCAGGGACAGGGGATGGGCCCCAGTCGTGCGCACACCGGCTCGGGCCTGCCCGACGAACTCGACGTCGACGAGGACCTGGAGATCGGCAGGTATGCCGAGTACAACGAGCGGGCCGCCGAGGTCGGTGAGTACTTCGACACCCCAGACGCGGACCGGGGCTTCAACCCGCACAAGGACGACGACGATTTCAGCGTGACCGGTGCCGATGACCAGTTGACGGTGTCCGCGGAGGCCGACGCCGGCCGCCGGGGCATGCGCTACACCGTCGAGGTGGACCGGGCCGCCTCCACCGTGGCCGGCGACCTCGCCGATTCGGTGGCACCGGTGGTGGCCGGCACGTTGAGCTTTGACGATCCGGACTCCATCCTGGCGTGGCTGGACGCCTATGACCCGACCCGCACCTACGGCGATACCGGTGAGGAACCGCTCACCGCCGAGCAGCTCAGTCAGTTGACGCAGGCGGTTGAGGGGTTCGTCGCTGCGCTGGCCCAGCGCAGCGGCCTGACCGCCGACGGTGAGAGCCCGGACAGCGGCGCCGAGGCCGAACCGGCCGCCGATATCGACCTGGCGTGCCACGAAATACTGCGCCGGATGCGGGGTGCACCGAAGCCGCGGCCGCGCGAGCGGGGCCGCGGCCGCCTCGACATGCGGCGTACCGTCCGGGCCGGGATGCGCACCGACGGGGTGCCCTTCCGGCTGGTGACCAAGACTCCGGTGCCCGACCGGGTCCGGCTGCTCGTCATCGCGGACGTATCGCTGTCGGTGCGTCCGGTGACCGCGTTCACGCTGCGGCTGGCCCAGGCCATGCATCGCCGTGCCCACCGGTGCCGGGTGATGGCATTCGTCGACCGTCCCGTCGATGTCACCGAGGTCCTGCTTCGCAGCGGCGGTGACGATGCCCTGGCCGCGGTGCTGGCCCAGGGGCAGCTGGACCTGCAGGCCAGCAGCGACTACGGGCAGGTGTTCGAGGAGATGCTGCGAGGGCAGGCCGATGCCCTGGATTCGCGCACCGCGGTGCTCATCGTCGGCGACGGGCGCAGCGGCGGACTACCCGCCGGTGTCGACCGGCTGCGGGCGCTGCGTCGCCGGGTGCACCGGCTGGCCTGGGTGACCCCCGAACCGCACCGGTACTGGCGGCAGGCCACCTGCGCCATGCCGGACTATGCGCAGGTGTGTGACCACGTGGTGGTGGCCGCCGATGCCGCCGCCCTGTCGGCGCGGGCGGCGGAGCTGGCGCACGCCCTGTCCTGAGCGAATCCCCGACCTACCCGATCGGGTAGGTCGGCACCTGTCCACCTGCACATTGGTTGCGCTCGGCCGGACACGTAGGGTGGGAGTGTTACATGGATCACATCGTGGGCGGGAGGTGCTGGCATGCCCACGCGGCTGCTCAAGTTCCACGCCCCCGAGATCGTGTTCGGTATCGACTCGATGGCCGAGGCGGCGCACGCCGCGGTGCGCCTCGGCGGCCAGCGTCCGCTGCTGGTGACCGATCCGGGTCTGATTGAGGCGGGCTGGGTCGACGAGCTCGTGGGTCATCTGCGCGATCAGGGTGTCCAGGCACACGTGTGGAGCGCCCTGACGCCCAACCCCAAGGACCACGAGATCACCGCCGGTCACGAGTTCTACCGGTCCCATGGCTGCGATGTGCTGATCGCCCTCGGCGGCGGCTCGGTGATCGACGCCGCAAAGGGGATCGCGGTGTTGTCGGCCAACGGCGGTGACATCCTGGATTACGCCGGTGTCGACAAGGCCACCATGCCGATCCCGCCCCTGGTGGTGTTGCCGTCGACCTCGGGGACCGGTGCCGACGTCTCGCAGTTCTGCATCGTGACCGATACCGTCCGCAACACCAAGATCACCATCCTGGGCCGGGCGCTGGTTCCCGATATCACCGTCATCGACCCCCGGCTGCTCACCACCATGCCGGAATGGCTCAATGCCGCAACGGGTCTGGATGCCCTGACGCACGGTATCGAGGCCTTCGTATCGCTCGGCCACAATCAGCTCACCGACCATCATGCGCTGCGGGCGGTGGTGATGGTGACCGACAACCTGGTCACCACCATCGAACGGCCGCTCGAGATGGGCGCCCGGGTCCTGATGGCACAAGCCGCGCTGGAGGCGGGGCTGGCGTTCACCAACGCCATCCTGGGCGCCACCCACGCGATGAGCCACCAGGTGGGCGGGCTGCTCGATCTGCCGCACGGGGTGATCAACGGGGTGCTGCTTCCGCATGTGGTCCGGTTCAACGCCGAAGCCGACCCGGCTCCGTTCGCGACCATCGCCGCCAACCTGGGGATCGCCGACAGGCGCGCCCCCGAACTGGAATCCGCCCTGGCCCTGGCCGATCACCTGCAGGAGCTGGCGCGCAAGGTCGGTGTGCCGCGCGGCCTGGCCGAGCTTGGTGTATCGGACGCCGACGTCGCGGTGCTGGCGCACAATGCGATGGCCGACGCGTGCATCACCACCAACCCCCGCGCGGCCGACGAGGCGCAGCTGCAGGCGCTGTTCCGGGCCGCGCTGTGAGAGCCCAGCCGACGCGCCGGCCCGCACCCGATCTGGAGCGCCTCACCGGGGTGCGCTCCGGCAAGCCGACGTTCTATCCCGAGTTCCGGGTCGCCGCTCAGCGCACCGAACGTGTCATCGCGGCGCTGGATGCGATCTCGCGCGCCTTGGTGCAGACCGTGAACGGGCCCGAGAAGCTGGTGCGCGCGGCCGCCGAGGCGGCCCGAGTGCACCTGGGCGCCGAGTGGGTGCTGCTGGCCCTGGCCGACGGGGCATTGCCGGAGGCCCGCCCGCGTCACCTCATCCTGGACGCGGACGGTAACCCCTACTCCTTCGAAGGGCTTTCCGGGACAAAGCATCCGGTGCCGCACCTGCCCGACGCCGTGCTCAACCGGCTCAACGACATCCTGCGCGGGCAGCTGGCCCAGTTCCGGTTGCCGGTGATCGAATCGCACCACGCCCACGTGCCCATCGAACTCGACGGCGGCGTGATCGGCGCGTTCGCCGCGTGGACGCCGCACCACCGCACCCTCGACGGGACTGACGAGACCGTGATGCGGATCCTGTCCAGCCAGACCGCCGTCGCCCTGCACAACTGTGAGCTCTTCCAGCGCTCGCAGGCGCTGCTGGCCCAATCGCAGGCGCGCAACGCCGAGCTGCAGGCCACCCAACGCGAACTCGGTGCCGCGCAACGGCATCAGGTACTGGACAACGAGCGCCACCGCATCGCCCGCGAGCTGCACGACAGTGTCACCCAGACCGTGCTGTCGGCGGGTATGCAGATCGAGGTGTGTCGCAGCGAGATCGGGGCGGTGAGCGGCAACTCCGATCTGGTGGAACGCCTGGACATGGCCAAGACGCTCACCCGATCGGCGACCGAGCAGCTGCGGTCGGCGATCTATGCGCTCAACCACCCCGAGGACGCCGGGCGGTCCAGCCTGCCGGAGTTGTTGGCCCAGTTGGCCACCGTGCACATGCCCGAGGATCTGCGCGTGACGCTCAAGGTCGAGGGGCCGGTCGCCGAGCTGCCCAGCGCCGTCGAGCACGCGTTGCTCCGGGTGGCCGGCGAAGCGCTGTTCAACACCGCGATGCACGGCAATGGGAGCCGGGCGATCCTGCGTCTGCAGTACCGGGCCGCCGCGGTGACGCTGTCCATCGCCGATGACGGATGCGGTGACCCGGAGAAGTTGCGGCTGATGCTCCGGCTGGCCGACGCGACCGATGTCGACGGACATCACCGCGGACTGGCCAATATGCTCGCCCGCTGCCGCGAGCACGGCGGCTCGCTGACCGTCCACCGCTCCCGGATCGGTGGGGTACGCGTCGTTGCGACCATTCCCAGGGAAGGCAACCCACGATGACGATCCAGCTGGCCCTCGTCGACGATCACGCCATCCTGCGGCAGGGGCTGCGCTCACTACTGGAACGTGAGGACGATCTGACGGTCGTCGGCGAAGCCTCCACCGAACCGGAGGCCGAGGCGATGGTATCGGCGGTACACCCCGATGTCGTGCTGCTGGACCTGAAGCTCTCGGCGGGATCCGATTTCGAGGGACTGTCGTTGTGCACCAAGCTTTCCGCCGCGCATCCCGAGCTGGGTCTGCTGGTGTTGACGACATTCCTGGACGAGGATCTGGTGGTCCGGGCCGTTCATGCCGGGGCCCGTGGCTACGTGGTCAAGGATGTGGACACCACCGAACTGGTCCGCGCGATCCGGGCCATCTCGGCGGGTGAGAGCGCCTTCGATTCGCGCAGCGCGGCCGCCGTGGTGCGCTCGCTGAGCGGGCGCACCCAGCCACGGGAACAGTTGACCGACCGTGAGCTGGAGGTGCTGCGCCTGCTGGCGGCGGGACTGTCCAACAGCAAGATCGGCGAGAAACTGTTCATCTCGGCGACGACGGCGAAGTTCCATGTCAGCAACATCATGCGCAAGCTCGAGGTGAGTCGACGGGCCGAAGCGGTGTACGCAGCCAGCAAACGCGGGTTGATCTAGACGCGGTCGAGCACCAGCCAGCCACCGTGATGCTCGAAGACGCCGGCGCGCATTTCGGGACAGCGCGTGCCCAGCTCACGCAGCGTGGCCAGATCGAATGTGCGGACATGCCCGTAGCAGGCCTGCGGCACCTGTTCGAACGGCACCGCCACGACCACGCGGCGGCGGGCCAGTCGCACCGCCTCGGCCAGCACGGCATCGCCGGTGTCGGGATCGAGGTGCTCGAACAAGTGCAGGGCGGTGACGGTATCGGCGACACGGTCGGGACGTGGCACGCGCGCGGCGTCGCAGGCGACGGTACGCAGTGGCCGGCCGATCCCGACGCTCACCCGGGCCAGTAGATCCATCGTCGGGGTGCTCAGATCGGTCGCGGTCACCTGGTGTCCGAGCCGGCTCATGCGTAGCGGGAAGAAGCCGAAACACGAACCGAGGTCCAGTAGCGTCAGCCCGGTCACCAGTTCTGCCGCGCGCCGGTGCACCGCCGAGAAGGGGCTGCGCCCGGACTCCAGCAGCTGTAATGAGTTGCGGTAGAAGCGTGACCAGGACGCCAGCCCACCCACCACGGTGGTGCGCACCACGCCGGTGAAGACGGACTCGAAGTCATGCTGTCCCAGCAGAATTCCGTCGAGCTGGTCGGTCAGCATGAGCGTGAGCGCGTCGGACAACTCGTCGGGTCCCAGGTCGTGTTCGACGAGTAGCACGCCGTCGCGGCGGTCGGCGCAGAACCGGGACGCGCACAGCGCGTGCCCGTGGTGGTGTCCGCTGCGCCGCCGCACCCGGACACCGGGGCTGCGCCACACGCCATCGGGCATCGGGCACAGAGGGTCGAGCTCGGCCGGCCGGATAGCGGTGACTGTCATGGTAGACAACGCTATTGGGCATGAGCCCGTCGGCGCGCGGGTCGATCGGGCGGCAGTTGCCTGCCCGATCGGCCAGTTCCGAAGCCGGCGAAGCTACTTGTGGGCGCTCAGCAGAAAAGCCGGTAGCTTCATTCGGCCCTTGGCGTCGTGGTCGTGTGGCCCCAGCTCGAACGGCGCCCCCGGCCCGGCCGGCAGGTTGGCGTGGATGTAGGCGGGCCGGATGTCATCGACGACCCAGTGCGCAGCCACGGCATCGCGCAGCTCGTATTCACCGACGGCGTTGGGTTTGGTCTCCAACTCGGCGGGAAACGCGCCCTCGGCGAACACCAGCACAAAGTAGCTCGCGCCCGGCGCGGCCGCGCGCTGCACGGCATGCAGGTAGTCGTGCCTGGCATCGATCGGCAGCGAATGCAGCAGCGTCGAGTCGATCACGGTGTTGAACCTGCCGTCGTAACCGGTGAACGAGGTGATATCGGCCTGGGCAAAGCTGGCGGTGCGCAGATTGCGTTCCTGCGCAGCACGGTTCGCCGCCGCGATGGCCGTCGGCGAAATATCCAGGCCGACCACGGTATAGCCGTCCGACGCCAGCGACAGGGAGAGTTCGGCGTGGCCGCAGCCGGCGTCCAGGACATCGCTGCGCACCCTGCCCGCCGCGATCACGGCCGCCAGTTCAGGTTGCGGCTCGCCGATATTCCACGGCGGTGGACCTGGGAAGTCACTGTCATTGCGGTATGCGCTGTCCCAGTCCAGTACCTCAGATGCCATGACATCCAACGTACGCCCGCTCACCGACCGGGTGTCTCCCACGTGTGGACCGGTGCGTTGGTGTGCATGTGCTCGCAGTAGCGGCGCAGCATCTCGGCCAGCGCGGCGGGCCGCGCCAGGCCACGTTGCTGCAGGGCGTGCACGGTGGCCGTCTGCCAGGCGGCACCGTTTCGGCCGGACTTCGCGCGGGCCTCGATGACTCCGAGGAAGTGGTCGCGCACCTCGGCGGCGACACCCCAGCGCCGCAGACCTTCATGAGCCTGTGGCAGCAGCTCGCGCAACACCAGCTCGTCCGCGGTCACCTCGCCAAGGCCGGGCCAGTACATCCGGGCGTCCATTCCGTGTCGCGCCGCGGTGAAGAAATTCTGCTTCGCCGCGGCGAAACTCATCTTGCTCCACAGTGGTCGGTCGTCGTCGGTGAGCGCCCGTAGCGTGCCGTAGTAGAACGCCGAGTTGGCCAACATATCGAGAACCGTCGGCCCGGCGGGCAGTACTCGGTTCTCCACCCGCAGGTGCGGTTTGCCGCCCACCACGTCGTAGACGGGCCTGTTCCAGCGGTAGATGGTTCCGTTGTGCAGACGAAGCTCCGAGAGCTGTGGGGTGCGTCCGGCTGCGAGCTCGGCCATCGGATCCTCGTCGGAGATCTCGGGCAGCAGCGCGGGAAAGTACCGCACGTTCTCTTCGAACAGGTCGAAGATGGAGGTGATCCAGCGTTCGCCGAACCAGACGCGCGGGCGCACACCCTGCGCCTTGAGTTCCTCGGCGCGGGTGTCGGTGGCCTGACCGAAGAGTTCGATGCGGGTTTCGGCCCATAGTTCGTGGCCGAAGAAGTACGGGGAGTTGGCGCCCAGCGCCAGCTGAGGCCCGGCCAGCACCTGCGCGGCGTTCCAGTTCTGGGCGAACTGCGCCGGTGATACCTGCAAGTGCAATTGCATACTGGTGCAGGCGGATTCGGGTGCGATATCGGCCGACTGCAGGGATAGGCGTTCGGGGCCGGCGATATCGATGTCGATATCCTCCCCGCGGGCGGTGAAGATGGAGTCGTTGAGGGCCTGGTAGCGGGTCGACTCGCTCATCCACCCTGCTTCCAGATGCTCGGGCATGAGCGTCGGCAAAATGCCGATCATCACGATGTGTGCGCCGTCTTCGGTGGCCTTGGCTTCCGCGGCGTTCAGGCTGGCCCGCACCTCGGCCTCCAGCTCGAGTGCCGATCGACCGGGCAGTGGTCGGGGCGGGACGTTGAATTCGATGTTGTAGGCGCCCAATTCGGTTTGGTAGGCCGGGTCGGCGATGGAAGCCAAAACCTCCTGGTTTCGCAGTGCGGGCTGGTACTCGGCGTCGACCAGGTTGCATTCGATCTCCATGCCGGTCAGCGGTCGGTCGAACTCGAAACTGGACTGCGACAGCATCGTTTCGAACACGTCCAGACACAGCTGGACTTTGCGCCGGTATTCGCGGCGCTGTGCGCGGCTGAATTCCGTGCGCGAGATCTCTTCGCCCACGGTGTCGACCCTAGCGCCGAACGGCCACCGCGACCTGCGGTCTGAGCAGACCGCCCCGCAGGACGATATCGACCCCGGCATGATCGGCCAGCGCTCGCAGGGCCGACGGACTGTAGCTGCGCAGTGAACTGATGAGTCCGTCGTGCACGAACGGCACGAACGGGGCCAGCGGGGCCATCGTGGCCAGCCGCAGCAGGTGCAGTGGCGCGGGTGGCCGGGGCAGGTCGATGATCAGCAGTTTGTCCGCGACGCGGGTGCCCTCGGCGAGGACCGCCGCGGCGGTGGCGGGCGGCAGGTGGTGAAACGACAGCGCGAACACTGCCAACGCGTATCGACCGTCGGGCGCGTCGATCGCGGTGGCATCCATCTGCCGGACGACCGCGCGGGGATGGCTGCCCAGCGCGCCGGCGGCCATCGCGGCGACCGAGTCCGGTTCGATATCGGTCACGGTGACATGGGCGGTGGGGTGGGCCTGCAGGATCAGGGTCGACAGCGCCCCGTGGCCGGCGCCGAGCTCGAGGATCTTGGGGTCGGGCACGTCGGCGACCTCGTCGAGAACCAGGCGTGCCGACGTTTCGTGGTGGCCGAACACCCGGCCGCTCCACTCCAGGGCGTCGACCACGCTGCGTTTGACCCCGGGATCGACATCGGTGCGGTCCAGATACTCGGTCCGGTCGGTTTCCAGCAGCCGGTCCAGACACGATGCACGTGGGCCGCCACGGGGCATGCGCTGCAGATCGGTCACGTCCGTCAGGCTACAAGTCGGCCGGATCCGGGGTGCTGAACAGCGCCTACGGTGATCCGGGAGTCAGCCACCCAACCCGATCCGGCAGGTGCGCATGATGGGTTTCAGTTCTTCGTAGTACTGGGCGCCCAGCAATGCGTGCTGGGCGGTGTCGCCATTTCGGACCGCGAAGGCGATCTGACCGGCCAGATCGGCCAGCCGGCCGGCGTGATCGGCGATCTGGCCGGGAGCGATCTGGCGGGCCTGTTCGCGGATCGCCCGCGCGCGTTCGTCGAAGTCGCCGGGGGTCGGCCCTTGCTCGGTGGAAAAGCTCGGCATCACGAAGGACTGCGCGCTCAGCGCGACCAGTGGGGCGACCTGGCGGCAGGCTTTGCCGTCCATGTAACTCCACGACACCGCGCCGACGATGACGGCCACAGCCATGCCGGTGGCGAGCATCGCCCGGGTGACGGCGCCGCGCTCGGTATCGAAAACGACTCTGCGCCACAGCACATGGGCGCCGATGGCGGCGGCGACGGCGGCGGCCGCCAGGCCCGCGGCCTCGATGGCGCTGCCGCCCGCCGAAGTCGAGTCGAGCGCTGCGTAGGTGGCGATCGCGGCCACCGCGACCAGCATCAAGAGCCAGATGCCGCGGCGGCGCCCGTAGGAGTCCGCGTCGCGGAACTTGACACCGATCACGCTGCCGGCCGCGGCGAGAACCGCGACCAGCAGCGGGATCAGGACATCGAGATAATTACCGGTGAGCATCGTCTGGCAATGCTACGGGCGTCATTCCTCGCCGAGCACCTGGTAGATCTCCCGGCGCGCGGTGTTGACGATATCGAGGATGCGTTGCTGTTGCTCGGCCGACGCGGCATGCGCCGCCTGCCCGACGGCCCCGAAGAGCTGGCCGAGCGCGGCTCGCAGGTTCACCGCATTGGGGTCGGCATCCTCGGCGATCTCGTCCCACGGGGCGGTGCCGATCTTGGCGGCCGCCGTACGGCCGTCCTCGGTGAGCTCGAAGGTCTTTTTACTTCCTTCGCTCTCGGTGGGCGTGATCAGGCCCTCGTCGACCAGCAACTGCAGGGTCGGATAGACCGAACCGGGGCTCGGCTTCCACAGATCGTTACTGCGGGTGGCGATTTCCTGGGTCATCTCGTAGCCGTGCATGGGGCGCTCGGTCAGCAGGGTCAGGATGGCGGCGCGGACGTCACCGCGTTTACCGCGGCCACGCGGACCGCGACCGCTGCGTCCGCCGGGACCGAATCCGAAACCGGGCCCGAAACCGGGTCCGAAACCGCGACCGAAGCCGGGTCCGAAGGGGCCTTGCTGTCCGGCGGCCTGTTCGCGGATGTGATCACGGAACTCGCGGCGCGCGTGCCGACGATCGAATCCGGTGGGGCCGAATGCTGCCGGGCCGAATCCGAAGGGTGTTCCGGCAGGTGTGAATGGGGTGTTCATGGGATTGCCTCTTTCGTGGAGGAAGCACCGTGCGTGGCTTCCGATACGTTGACGATATATCGAAAACTATCGCGATGCAACACCTAGTCGGTGCGAGCGTCGATTGCCGCCGCAAGCCAATGCGCCCATTCGGCCTGCATGGCCTCGAAGCGCAGGCCGTACTCGAGGGCGGCATTTCCATAGAACGCGTCGTCGGAGCCGTCGAAGTGCAGGCTCTCGCGCAACGCCCGCAGGCGGTGCAGTTCGGACTCGGCGTGCTCGGCGAGGGCCCGCACATGTTTGGCGGCATCCGGGCGGGGCAGTTCGCCGAGCAGGAAGATTCGCAGGAGTTCCGGGCTGCGCCCGGGCGGGTCGTCTTGTGGATTGGTCATCCAGCGCAGCAGTTCGGCGCGCCCGGCTGCGGTGACGCGGTACACCTTGCGACCCCGCGGCCCGATCTCGGCGACCTCGATCAGTCCGCCGTCGGCCAACCGATTCAGCTCGCCGTAGAGCTGGCTCTGGGTGGCCGGCCAGACGTTGGCCATGGAGTTCTCGAAACGGCGCAGCAGGTCATATCCGCTGCCGGGATGTTGGGCGAGTAGGCCCAGGGCGGCGATGCGCAAGCTCATGGACCAGCAGCCTACATTCCACTCTTGACATGTCACTAGTGGAATGTGAGGGTGATTCCATGACCACCGCCTCCGCACTGCCCGCCGAGGGCGCCTTCTTTCAGCGCGGCAACTACGCCCCTGTTGCCGAGGAACTCACCGAATACGACCTGCCCGTCCAGGGGGTGATCCCGCCGAAAATCGACGGGTGGTACCTGCGCAACGGCCCCAATCCGCGCCAGGCCACGGCCCACTGGTTCGCCGGTGACGGCATGATCCACGGCGTCCGCATCGAGGCCGGGGCCGCGAAGTGGTATCGCAACCGCTGGGTCCGCACCGACAGCTTCGACGAGCCGTTCCCGCTCTACAACGCCGACGGATCACGCAATCTGCGTGCCGCGGTCGCCAACACCCACGTCGTCAACCATGCGGGCAAGACCCTCGCGCTCGTGGAGTCGTCGTTGCCGTACGAGATCAGCACCGAGCTGGAAACGTTGGGCGCCTACGACTTCGGCGGCAAACTCAACAACTCCATGACCGCGCATCCGAAGATCTGCCCGACCAGCGGGGAGATGCACTTCTTCGGGTACGGCAGCCTTTTCGAACCCTATGTCACCTACCACCGGGTCGCCGAGGACGGCGAGCTCGTCCTCAACCGGCCGGTGGAGGTCACCGCGCACACCATGATGCACGACTTCGCGATGACCGCCGATCACGTGATCTTCATGGACCTGCCGATCGTCTTCGATATGGAGTTGGCGACCAGCGGCTCCGGCGACATGCCCTACCGCTGGAGCGACACCTACGGTGCCCGGTTCGGGGTGCTGCGTCGGGACCAGCCGGATGCCGCGATCCGCTGGTTCGATATCGACCCGTGCTACGTCTTCCACGTCGTGAACTCCTTCGACGACGGGAATTCGATTGTGCTGCAAGCAGCGCGATACCCCGAGCTGTGGCGCAACGACGGTGGCTTCGGTGAGCAGGCGATGCTGTGGGAGTGGCGTATCGATCTGAGTGCCGGGACCGTCCGCGAGCGACAACTCGACGACCGTGCCGTCGAGTTCCCGCGCATCGACGATCGGTTGGCCGGCATGCCCGCGCGCTACTCGGTGTCGGTCGGCGACGCCGAACTGGTGCGCCATGATCTGTCCACCGGTGCGGCCGTCACCCACTCCTTCGGCGCGGGTGTTTCCGGCGAGGCGGTATTCGTGCCCGCCGCCGGCCCGGCCGACGAGAGCCGCGGGTGGTACCTGAGCTATGTGTACGACCCGTCGCGTGACGGCAGCGACCTGGTGATCCTCGATGCATCCGATTTCGGCGGCGAGCCGGTGGCGACCATCGCGCTGCCCCAACGGGTCCCGTTCGGCTTCCACGGCAACTGGATCAGCGCATGACTCGCGGGTTACCGATCACCGGGTAGGGGCACCGCCGGTGACCGCCGGAACGCCACGATGACGATCACCGCGGCCGCCAGCACCAGCGTCGCGGCAAGTGTGGCGGTCGGCGCGATACCGGAGTCGAACGCGGTGTGCGCCGAGGTCAACAGTCTCTCGGCGGTCGACGCGGGCAGCTCACGCGCCACCGCGGTAGCGCCACCGATGCTCTCGGCCGCGTCGCCGGCCTGGGTGTGTGTCAGCCCGGCGGGCAGCTGCACATTCGCCCGGTAGAACGCGGTGAAGATGGTGCCGAGCGTCGCCGCGCCCACCACCGCCCCCAACTCGTATGCGGTCTCCGAGACCGCAGATGCCGCACCGGCTTTCGCCGCCGGCACCGACGCCACGATGGTGTCGTTGGAGATCGTCTGCGATACGCCGACGCCGAGTTCGAGCACGATGAAGGACACGATGATCGCCGCGACCGACAGATCGTGGCGGAACAGCAGGATCATGATGAAACCGGCCGCGACGAACACCAGGCCGAACACGATCAGCGTCTGAGCGCTGAACCGCTTGGCCGCCTTGACCACCGAGATCCCGGCGATCATCGACACCACGGCGCCCGGCAGGGTGACCAGCCCGGCCTCCAATGGGCTCAGTCCGAGCACCAGCTGCAGATGCTGGGACACGAAGAAGATGAACCCGATCAGCCCCACGATCGACAGGAAGTTGGCCAGCACCGATGAGGTGAACGGCCCGTAGCGGAAAAGCTCCATGTCGAGCATCGGGATCGGCCTGCGGTTCTGGCGCCGGACGAACAACACACCAGCACTCAGTCCCACCACGACCGCGATGACGATGAGCACCGACAGCCCGTCGTGCGCGGCGGTCTTGATGGCCCAGACCAGCGGCAGCATCGCCACGAACGAGAGCGCCACGCTGATCAGATCCAGCGGGCCCGGGTTCGGGTCACGGGACTCCGGCACCAGCTTCGGGGCCAGGATCAGCAGCGGCAGCAGGATCGGGACAGCGATCAGAAAGACCGAGCCCCAATGGAAATGCTCGAGTAGGGCGCCGCCGACGATGGGGCCGAGGGTTGATCCGGCGGTGAAGCAGGAGGCCCAGATGGCGATGGCCAGCCGGCGCGCGGAGGCCTCGGTGAAGATGTTGCGGATCAACGACAGCGTCGATGGCATCAGCATGGCGCCGAAGAACCCGAGAATTGCGCGGGCGAGCACCAACATCTCGGCGGTGGGCGCGAAGGCCGCGACCGCCGAGACGATCGCGAACCCGCCGGCACCGATCAGCAGCAGCCGTCGCCTGCCGATCCGGTCGCCGAGGCTGCCCATGGCCACCAGCAGGGCCGCCAGCACCAGCGAATACACGTCGACGATCCACAGCTGGGTCGACGCCGGCGGACGGAAGTCCTCGGCGATCGCCGGCAGCGCGAAGGCGAGCACCGTGTTGTCGATCGCGATCAGCATCACCGGCAGGGTGAGCACCGCGAGCGCGACCCAGGAGCGCCGAGGCGTGGTGGTCGGCGGCGTGGCCGATTGGGTGGTCATGTGATGGTTCCCTCGGTAAGGCTGTTCATGATGGCGTCGACGACCTGGTGTCGCGGTGTGTGGTCCTGCTTCATGGCCTCGTATCCCGACAGCAGCAGTGACCAGAACACGCGTCGTGACCATCCGGGCGGGTACTCCGGCTTGTCCGCGCTCGCGCGCGCGAGGATCTCGGCGATGGCCTCGTCGCCGGTATCGAGGTGGGCGGCCAGATCGGGGTCGGCCAGGATGGTCGGCTCGGTATAGACGTAGAGCACGATCGGACCGAGGTCGAGTTGGCTTTCCACCACTCGGCGCAACGCGGCGTGAATGGGCCCGCTGGTGGGATCGGCCGCCTCGATGGCCGCGTTGCTGGCGGCGTGCACGTGCAGGGCGACCGCGCGGAGCAGGTCGCTGCGTTCGGGGAAATGCCGGTGCAGTGTGCTGCGCCCGACACCGGCCACCTCGGCGATATCGGACAGCGTCGCCGCCGGATTGTCGGTGATCACCGAGATCGCGGCCTCGATGATGGCGCGCCGGGTGCGTGCGCGCGCACCCGTTTCGCCCACGTCAAGAACGCTCATGTCGCTAACGGTATCACTACTATCCCAAAATGGGACAATCATGTCCCGTTTTGGTTCAGTGGGGTGGTCGGACCTGGAGCCGGGTCAACTCGCGCCGGTGGCGTTCGGCGAGCACCGCGGCCAGCACACGTTCCAGCGGTGCCCCCGGCGGGGGCGGAGGTGCGATCCGGGGCAGCACATCGCCGGCGATACGCTGCCCCATCTGCGCCCGCATCCCCGGCTCCAGCTGGCCGGCCCGGGACAGGAACTGCCGCGCCGTCTCGGCCTGCTCGGCGCCCAGACCGGACAGCTGCAACGTCGAGGCCCACCACGCCAGCTCGGGCGGCATCATCGGCGGCGGGTTCAGCTTCGGTGCGCGCTCGCTGATCACCATCGTGCCGGCGAACACATCGCCAAGACGTTTGCCCCGCGGTGAGAGCATGCTGCAGATCACCGCGGGACCCCCGGTCAGCATCCAGATCTCGATGACACTGGCCAGCGCGCGAAACACCGCCTGCCGCAACCGTTCCGGCCCACCGTCATCGGAGACCACCCGCAGGCCCAAGGCCATCTTTCCCAGCGATCTGCCGCGGGTGGCGGTTTCGAACGCCACCGGATATCCGACCAGGACCGCCACCATGACGATGAGCAGCACCGCCGCCGAAAGGGCCGAGTCCAACTCCGGCACCGTCAGCGCCCACACCATCGCCAGTACGCCGTAGCCGGTGGCCATCACCGTCACGTCGATGAGGGCCGCGGCGGCGCGCACCGGTAGCTGGGCGATCGGCACGTCGAGCTGTACGGCATCACCGGTCACCACCGGTTCTGGCTGGAAGACCATGAGGACAAACGCTACTAGGATCGCAAGCGTGGATGTCGACGCGTTCGTGCTCGCCCACAGCCCCACCTGGGATCGACTGGAGCAGTTGGTCAAACGCCGCCGCACGTTGACCGGGGCCGAGGTCGACGAACTGGTCGACCTGTATCAGCGGGTCTCCACCCATCTTTCGATGGTGCGCAGCGCAACCGGCGATGCCGTCCTGGTCGGCAGGCTGTCGGGTCTGGTCGCACGGGCGCGCGCCGCCGTCACCGGTGCGCACGCGCCGCTGAGCCGCGAATTCGTCCGGTTCTGGACCGTGTCGTTCCCGGTCGTGGCCTACGAAAGCCGGCGCTGGTGGCTGGCATCGGCGCTGAGCTTTTTGGCCGTCGCGATCATCATCGGATTCTGGGTGGCCGGTAGCCCCGAGGTGCGCGCCACCCTGGGCACCCCGGCCGAGCTGGAGCAGCTGATCAACCACGACTTCGAGTCGTACTACAGCGAGAATCCGGCCGGGTCCTTCGCGCTGAGAGTGTGGGTCAACAACGCCTGGGTGGCCGCCCAGTGCATCGGGTTCGCCATCCTGCTGGGCCTGCCGATCCCGTGGGTGTTGTTCCAGAACGCCGCCAACGTCGGGGTATCGGGTGGCCTGATGTTCGGCGCCGGCAAGGGTGATCTGTTCCTGGGCCTGCTCACCCCGCACGGACTGCTGGAGCTGACGGCGGTGTTCCTTGCGGCGGCGGCCGGTATGCGGCTGGGCTGGTCGGTGATCGCGCCCGGGGACCGGCCCCGCGGGCAGGTGCTGGCCGAACGGGGGCGCGCCGTCATCTCGGTGGCCGGCGGGCTGGTGGTGGTGCTGCTGGTCTCCGGCCTGATCGAAGCCCTGGTGACACCGTCGCCGTTGCCGACGTACGCCCGGATCGCGGTCGGGGTCACCGCCGAGGTCGCCTTCATCGCCTATGTGCTGTACTTCGGGCGCAAGGCCGCGCGCGCGGGCGAGACCGGTGATATCGCGGATGCACCGGATGTGGCGCCCACCGCCTAAAGCCTGCCGGCCGCCTTGAGGCCCAGATAGTGATCGGCCAGCGCGGGTGCGAGGCGCTCGGGGAGGGCATCGATGACACCGACACCGTGGGTGCGCAGCCGGGCGGCGGTCGCGTGCCGGTCATTGCGCGATCTCTCGGCCGCCGCGGCGTCATACACCTGCGCCACATCGGAGCGCCCGGCGGCCAGCGCGTCGACCCGCGGATCGGACACGGCCGCCACCAACACCTGATGTTTCGCCGACAGTCGGGCCACGACGCTCATCAGGCCCTCGTCCACCGCGGAGGCGTTCAGGTCGGTGAGTAGGACAACCAGGGCCCGGCGGCGCACCCGGCGCTGGACCGCGGCGACCATTGCGGTGGCGTCGGACTCCACGAGAGCGGGGTGCAGCGGCGCCATCGCCGCCACCAACTGGGCGAGCAGGTTGCGTCGGGACGCGTTGAACACCGCGGCCCGGGTGCTTCGGTCGTGGGCGAGGAAATCCACGTGGTCGCCGGCTCGGGCGGCCAGCGCGGCCAGCAACAGCGCCGCGTCCATCGACCAGTCCAGCCGTGGCCAGCCGGCCGGATCCGCGGACAACGGATCGACGCCGATCCGGCCCGCCGACGTCCTGCCGGTGTCGAGCACGATGACCACGCGCCGGTCGCGCTCGGGACGCCAGGTGCGTACCACCACATCGGCTCGGCGGGCGGTGGCGCGCCAGTCGATGGAGCGCACATCGTCACCGTCGACATACTCGCGCAGCGAGTCGAACTCGGTGCCCTGCCCGCGGATCAGCACCGGCACCATACCGTCGAGTTCGCGCAGTTTGGCCAGCCGGGACGGCAGGTGCTTGCGGGACAGGAACGGCGGCAGGATGCGTACCTCCCACGGCGCCGGATGGGAGTGTTGACGCCCGGCCAGCCCCAGCGGACCGAGGGAGCGCACGGTGACCTGAGCGCCGCGCAGGTCGCCGCGTCGCAGCGGCGACAGGAGGGTGTCCAGTCGGGCCCGCCCGCCGCCCGGGATATGCAGTGGCGCACTGCGGGGCCGCGCGCGGGCGCTCGGGGCCCAGGCATCCCGGATCTCCCCGTGTAGCCGCCGGGCACCCGGATTGTGCACCGCCACGACGATGCCGACGGGTTGTCCCAACCGTGCCGACGTGACCCCCGAGCGGGTCACGATCAGCCGGCGCGGGCTGGCGGCCAGGACGGTGTCGATGCACAGCAACGCGCCGATTACCACCGCCACGATGACAAAAGTCGTTGCCGGCCATGGTGATACGGCGATCGGAAGGACGCCGATCAGCGCGAGTAGGCCGGCCCGGCCGGTCAGGATCACCAGCGCGGTACCGGGACGGTCGCCAGGATGCCGTCGAGCACACCGTCCGGGTCGGCGCCTTCGAGCTCGGCCTCCGGCCGCAACGCGATCCGGTGCCGAAGGGTCGGTCTGGCCATGGCCTTCACGTCGTCGGGGGTCACATAGTCGCGGCCGGACAGCCAGGCCCAGGACCGTGCGGTGGCCAGCAGCGCCGTCGCGCCGCGCGGGGACACCCCGAGCTGCAGTGCGGGAGAATGCCGGGTGGCCCCGACGATGTCGACGATGTATGCCAGCATCTCGTCGGCGACCAGGACCCTGCGCACCGCATCGCGGCCCGCGGCCAGCTCGGCGGGCCCGGCCACCGGCGCCAGGGTGGACAGATCGCGGGGGTCGAAACCGGCGGCGTGCCGACCGAGGATCGCGATCTCCTGATCGCGGGGCGGGAGCGGCACATCCAGTTTGAGTAGGAACCGGTCCAGCTGTGCCTCCGGCAGCTGGTAGGTGCCCTCGTACTCGATGGGATTCTGGGTGGCCGCCACGATGAACGGATCCGGCAGCGCACGGGGCCGGCCGTCCACGGTGACCTGCCGCTCCTCCATGGCCTCCAGCAGTGCCGCCTGGGTCTTGGGCGGGGTGCGGTTGATCTCGTCGGCCAGCAGCAGATTGGTGAATACCGGGCCGGCGCGAAACTCGAACTCCGCGGTGCGGGCGTCGTAGACCAGGGAGCCGGTGACATCGCCGGGCATCAGGTCGGGGGTGAACTGCACCCGCTTGAAGTCCAGCCGCAATGTCGCGGCCAGGCTGCGCACCAGCAGCGTCTTTGCCACGCCCGGAACACCTTCGAGCAGTACGTGGCCGCGGCACAGCAGCGCGATGACCAGACCACTGACCACCGCGTCCTGGCCGATGACGGCCTTGGATATCTCGGTGCGCAGCGCGAGCAGCGCCTCCCGAGCGGTGTCCGGGTGCGAGGGTGACGTCACGACTGGGTGACCTGCCTTTCGAGATCGTCGAGGTGGTGGGCGAGTTCGAGAAGTTCGGCGTCGGTGCGCGGGGCGGGCCCGAAGAGCACGGCGCCGCAGTCACCGCCGATGCGTTGGGTGAGAGCCGCTGTCACCACCGAGGGCGACGGGTTGGGTCCGAGCCCGAGGCGGGGAAGCAGCCGGGCCCTGGTCGCGGTGCGCAGTGCTTCGGCGGCGCGGTCCCTGGCGCGGTGCGCGCGGTAGAGCCGGGCCCGGCCCTCCACCGTCTCCGAGGCCCGCACCACGACCGGAAGCTGCTCGACGACAAGCGGTCCCAGCCGGCGTCCGCGCCACCATGCGACCAGCGCCACCGCCAGGCACAACTGCAGCACCATCCAACCGAGCTGACGAGGAGCCAGGTCCAGCAGGGATGCCTGCCCGGAGGATTCGCCCTCGAATCGTTGTGGCGCGTACCAGATCACCCGGTCGTGGGTGCCCGCCAGGTTCATCGCCAGTGCCGCGCTGCCATGGCCGAGTAGGCCGGCGTTGGTCATGAAATCCGAGCTGCCGACGACGGTGGTGGTGCGCCCGGATTCGGTATAGCGCACCAGCACGCCGTCATAGCAGCGGGTGAGCGGTGTCTCGCCGTCGCCGCGGTAGCTCTCGCTGATGCCGAACTGCACATCGCCGGAGGTGACGGCCTCGCGCATATCGCATTGCGGCTGGCCGCCAAACTGCACCGAGCCGTCGGGCCGGATCGGTGGTGCCAGCCGTTCCCGCGTGCGTCCGGCCGGCGCGACCAACAACCGGTCACCCGGCAGTGCGGCCAACGTGTCCAGGCCGTCATCGTCGATCAGGAAAAAGGTCTGTGCGACGAGGGTCAGCGTGTCGTGGCGAGCCGCCGCCGCGACGGCGTCGAGGTCCTCGGCGACGATGACGTCGACACCGTGTTGCCGCAGCAGCGTGACCAACGCGTGGGCGCCGTCGGGTGAGGTCGAGGCGGCCTCCAACAACCCGCCCGGTCGCGGGGCGGTCAGATAGGTGGTGAGCACGGAGACCGCGACGATCACCAGTAGCGCCAGGGCGACCCAGCGTGCGGTGCGCAACCGCTGCTTTGTCACGGTGTCACCGCCATGGACAGCCTGCGGTCCAGCTCGGCGATTCGCCGGTACTCGGCCTCGGTGCCGCTCCGTGCGCCGTAGGTCACTGCATTGAAAATGTCGGCAGCCGCATGGAATTCGGATTGCAGATCGGGCCGGGCCGCACCGGCGTCGCGGGCCAGTTCGGTCGCGGTGCGCCCGGGCACCTGGTCCAGGATGCTCGCCTGTTCGAGCTCGCGTGCCACCGCGCGCAGCCGGTGGCCGATAGCCGCGGCCCAATCACCTTGCGCGGCAGCCTGTTCCGACTCGGCGCGGTGCTGGTCGGCGGTGAGCTGGCCGGCTGCGAACAGGCCCCCGATCGATTCGGGGTCGGTGCGCATGGTGCGCCGCGCGATCCGGATCACCACGAAGCCGGCCAGGGCGAGCAAGGTGAGCAGCAGTGCGAGCAGAATCCACTTACCCGGCAGCCACGAGCCGTCGGTGAACACCTTGTAGAGGATGTCGTCGAGCCACGTCAGCAGCTGATCGGTCAACGAGGGCCGCGGATAGCTCGGCTTGGCGAGTTCGCGTTGCGCAGCATCGTGCGCGGCGTCGCTGTCGATGTTGAGACCGGTCACGTCAGGCCCGGCGGGTCAGCCACAGATGGTCGGTGGAATCGGCGGGCGATGCCGGGGCCAGCCCGGCGCCGGTCTGCAGCACCAGATCGAACGCCTCGGCGCGGATTCGGCGGTCGGTGTACTGCAGCACCACCACCCCGGCGGTGAACGGCGCGGTGAGAATTTGTCCGATCGCGCTGCCGATGGCGGCCAAGGCCAGCCCGGCCAGTGCCGTGCCGGCGGTGTTGCCCATGATGATCAGGGCCTGGGATCCGAGGCTGAACGGCATGGCGACGGCGCCGGAGATCAGTCCGGCCACCAGCACGGCCAGCAATCGGATACCGAACACCCGCCAGAAGTCGTTGCGCACCAAGGCGAAGGACCGCTCGATGGCCGCGATGACGGGCAGCCGCTCCAGCACGATCAGGGTGGGTGCGAAGCTGAGCTTGGTGAACAGGAACGCCAGCGCCACCAGCGATGCGAGCACCAGCGGGAAACCCACGGCGAATGCGAACCAGCCGTTGAGGGCAACTGCCACGACGGTGATCACTCCCGCGACCGCCGCCACCAGCAGAAGGGCGCCGAGTGCTTCCAATGCGGTGTAGCCCAGCAGGGCCGGCAGCCGGCCCTTCACCCGCTGCCAGGCCTCGCCGATGGTGATGGCGGAGCCGAACACCGCCCGGCCCACGATGACGGTGAGCAGTCCGCTGAGCAGGATCATCGAGATCCAGGTGGCCAGACCACCGGCCAGGCCGCCGAGCACGGATCCGACCAGGATGGAGATATCGGGGTCCGGGCCGGTGAGCTCCGGTGGTTCCAGGATGCCGCTGGTGGCCAGGGGTCCGAACTGCAGCAGCAGCGCCAGCAGTTGGGCGATGAGAACCACGATGGTGGTCACCCCGAGGGTGGTCTTGGGGTTGGCCCGGATGTAGCCGAACGCGCCGTTGAAGATATCGGTCAGGGTCAGTGGGCGCAGCGCGATGATGCCGGGCCTGAGCGGAGGATAGTAGGGCGGCGGGGGATAGTACGAGTGGTACCCGCCGGCATCGCTACTCATGGCTCCATCCTGTCATTGGCGTAGCGTCGCAGCCATGGCGGAATTGAAGGACAGGTTGCGGGGCGACCTGACGGCGGCGATGAAGGCACAGGACAAGCTGCGCACCGCGACCCTGCGCATGTTGCTGGCATCGATCCAGTCCGAGGAGGTGTCGGGTAAACAGGCCCGCGAACTGTCCGACGAGGATGTGCTCAAGGTGTTGGCGCGGGAGGCGAAAAAGCGCGGCGAGGCGGCCGAGATCTACACCCAGAACGGACGCGGCGAACTGGCGGCCAATGAACACGCCGAGGCCCGCATCATCGACGAGTACCTGCCCACCCCGTTGACCGACGCCGAGTTGGCGGATGTGGTGGACACCGCGCTGGCGCAGGTTGCCGAGGAACTCGGTGAGCGACCCGGCGTGCGGCAGATGGGTCAGGTGATGAAGGCGGCCAACGCGATCGCGGCCGGAAAGGCCGACGGGGCGCGGTTATCCGCGGCGGTGAAGGCTCGCCTGTAGTTCGATCCGGGCACGTCGTTCGACAAGCAGGGCGACATAGTCGCGGACGGTGCTGGCGATGAAGTGCTTGTGTGCCGCGGCGACGGTTTGGGTGACCTGCTCCGCGGGAACCTCGGCGAAGCGTTTCATCAGGCGGCTTTCGACGCTCGCGATCTGTTCGTCCTCATCGATCTTCAGCACCGGCCGATCCTCGTTGACCGTCCCCGCGTCGGTCAACTCGGCACGGCGAGTCTTTGCTCACAGCCGCCAGAGTGCCTGCTGGCCGGTGTTGGCGATGAGCGATCCCGAGCTGTCGTACAGTCCGCCGGCGACCAGTCCGCGGGAGTGGCTGTTGCCCAGCGAGTCGACCTCGTAGCGGTGCCAGGCGTCGGGGATGAACGGACGGTGAAACCACACCGAGTGATCGAGGCTGGCGGCATAGCCGACGTTCTCGGCGACCGGTGTGCCCGGTGGGCGGGCGGCAGGCACCGGTCCGAGATCGGACATGAAGGTGAGCGTGCAGGCCCGGATGAGGGGGTCGTCCTCGATCTCGTCGCGGGTGCGGATCCAGAACGGCGGCACCGCGAACCGTGAGTCGTCGTCGGGATTGCAGCGCAGCTCGAAGCGATCCACCACATCGAGGTCGGGTTTCTTCGGCACGGCATCGTCCAATTCGATGCTGGGGGCTCGCGGCGGGAACCAGTCCGCGCCCGGCTCGTCGACCTGGAAGGACGCGATCATCTCCAGGATCACCTTGCCCTGCTGGCGGGCGGTCACCCGGCGGGTGTCAAAGGAACGGCCGTCGCGGGTGCGTTCGACCTGCAGTTCGACATCCACTCCGTGCTGGCCACCGCGCACGAAGTAGGCGTGCAGCGATTGCGGGTGCTTGTCCGGATCGACGGTCGCCCCGGCGGCGCCCAGCGACTGGGCGGCGATCAATCCGCCGAACAGTCGTGACCCCGGCCCGCTCCACTGCGGCGCGAGGAACACGTCACCGTCGCGGTCGAAATCGAGCAGTGCGGCGATCCAGCTCTTGGCGGCCATCCTCGGACCGTATCAACCGCTTGGTTGGGCGGCGGAGGGCCCCGCGTCCGGCCCCGGTACTACAGCTGTGCCCAGATGCTCTTCGTCTTCAGGTAGGCGTCGATGCCCTCGTAGCCGAACTCCTTGCCGATGCCGGACTGCTTGTATCCGCCGAACGGGACGTTGTGATCGAACGTCAGCTGGCAGTTCAGCCCGATCATGCCGGCCTGCAGGCGCTTGGCCAGACTGTGCGCGCGGGCCAGATTGCTGGTCCACACGGTGCCGGCCAGGCCGTAGCTGGTGTCGTTGGCCATGGCCACGGCCTCGTCGTCCTCATCGAAGGGCAGGATGGTGACCACCGGGCCGAAGATCTCCTCCTTATACAGGCGGCTGGTGGCGGGGTCGATCCCGGTGATGACGGTGGGCTTCACGAAATAACCCTTGCGGTCCAGCCGGTAGCCGCCGGAGACGATCTCGCCCTCGGTCTTGCCCTGCTCGACATAGCCCAGCACGCGGTCGAGCTGCTTCTGGCTGACCAGTGGGCTGATCATGGCGCCCTCATCCCTGGGTCCGCCGAGCATGAGGTTGTCGCCGAGCGTGGAGATTCCGGTGACGACGCGGTCATAGACGCTGCGCTGCACGAAGACTCGCGAGCCGCAGACGCAGCCCTGACCGGAATGCACAAAGATGCCCATCGAGGCCATCAGGATCGCCATGTCCAGATCGGCATCCTCGTAGATCAGGACCGGGGACTTGCCGCCGAGTTCGAGGGTGACCTTCTTCAGATTGTCGGCCGAGTCCCGCATGATCTGCTTACCGACCTCGGTGGAGCCGGTGAAAGCGACCTTCTCCACGTCGGGATGCGCGGTGATCGCCGCGCCGGCGGTGGCGCCGTAGCCGATCACGAAGTTGGCCACCCCGTCGGGTACACCGGCCGCACGGATGAGCCGCTCCAGCAGCACCGCCGAGAGCGGGGTCTCCTCGGCGGGCTTGACCACGATGCTGCAGCCGGCGGCCAGCGCCGGGGCGATCTTGGCGCAGGCGTTGAACAGCGGGCCGTTCCAGGGATAGATCAGGCCGACGACGCCGTAGGGCTCTTTGGAGGTGTAGGCGTGCAGATTGGAGAAGTTGCTGTTGACGCCACCTTCCATCTGGACCTGGTAGCTGTTGCCGTTGAGCTTCGTGCACCACCCGGCGTAGTAGCGGAAGAACTCCGCGCAGGTCGACACGATCATCGCGGCCTGGAACGGCGGCATCCCGGCGTCCAGTGACTCCAGTGCGGCGAACTCGTCGGCGTGCTCATCGATCAGGTCGCCGAGTTTCCACAACACCTTGGCGCGCTGGCGGGCCGGGATATCGGTCCACACCCCGGACAGATACGCCGCCTTGGCCTTCGCGACCGCGTCGTTGACCGCCTCGACGCCGCAGTCGCGGAACTCGGTGATCTGCTCCTCGGTGGCGGGATCGATGACGGGGATGAGGTCCCCGGTCCCCGGGCGGTTGCACAGGTCGTCGATGACGCCTTGCAAAGCGGTGGCGGTGATCGTGGATGTCATCGGGAACCCTTCGTCGACTTTCGCAGCAATGCTGTGCACTTGCATAGCATTGTGGTCATGGCGGGTCAATAGCTGCCTGCAGGGCGCTGTCGGGTATGCGAAGACACGCAACCAGGTGCCGACATCGTTGGTCCGGAAGGGGTTCGGGCGGCGGGGTGCAGCGCAGTGGCCAACGGCACGCGGAGCTTTTGGTATGCGGGAACGAGGTCCGGCAATAGCGAAGGCCCCGAACCGGATATCCGGTCCAGGGCCTCTCGTATGTCGGGGTGGCGGGATTTGAACCCACGACCTCTTCGTCCCGAACGAAGCACGCTACCAAGCTGCGCCACACCCCGTGTGAAGCCACGACAGCGTATCGCACCGGGGCATCGGAAAGCCAAACGGCCACCGTCGGCCGGGAAGCATGTCGGACCCCTCTGGTGTTGTAGGTGGCAAGGCTGCCGTCGGGGGCGGTCGTGACACGAAGCGAGGCAGATATGACCGGGTTGGGAGCCGCGATCTACATCGGGTTCTTCGCGCTGGCTGCGTTGTGGTTGTACCTCAGCGGTCGAGGCGAGGATCAGAGCCAGCGACCCGAGGATTCGAACTGGGCCAGTACCGCGGCCGATTCGGAAGGGTTCAACCGGTGGCTGGCCAGCCACTCACTGTCGAAGTAGGTATCGGCGTAACGGTCGCCGCTGTCGGCCAGCAGGGTCACCACCGACCCGCCGCGACCCTGGGCGATCATCTCGGCCAGTAGCCGGAACGCGCCCCAGATATTGGTGCCCGTCGACGGCCCGACCCGGCGGTTCAGGACCGCGCTGACGTGCTGGGCCGCGGCCACCGAGGCAGAGTCGGGGACGACCATCATCCGGTCCACCACGCCGGGCATGAACGACGGCTCCACGCGGGGGCGCCCGATGCCCTCGATGCGGGAAGAAGCCCCGGTCTCGACGTGCGGATCGCCGTGGGCGTAGGACGGGAAAAACGCCGAGTTCTCCGGATCCACGACGCACAGTCGGGTGCGGTGGCGGCGGTAGCGCAGATAGCGCCCGATGGTGGCGCTGGTGCCGCCGGTGCCCGCCCCGACCACGATCCAGTCCGGCACCGGGTGCGCCTCCTGGTGCATCTGGTCGAAGATCGACTCGGCGATATTATTGTTGCCGCGCCAATCGGTGGCCCGTTCGGCATGGGTGAACTGATCCAGGTAATGCCCGCCGGTCTGCTCGGCCAGCCGCTCCGCCTCGGCGTACACCTGCGCCGACTCCGTCACGAAATGGCAGCGCCCGCCCTGCGATTCGATGAGGGCGATCTTGGCCGGACTGGTGGAGGCCGGCATCACGGCGATGAACGGCAGCCCCAGCAGCGCCGCGAAATACGCCTCGGACACCGCGGTCGAACCCGACGACGCCTCGATCACGGTGGTGCCCTCGCCGATCCAGCCGTTGCACAGGGCGTAGAGGAACAGCGACCGTGCCAACCGGTGCTTGAGGCTCCCGGTGATATGCGTCGTCTCGTCCTTGAGGTACAGCTGCACGTCGAACTCGTCGGCCCACGACGGCAGCGGATACCGCAGCAGATGGGTGTCCGCGCTGCGGCGCGCGTCGGCCTCGATCAACCGGACAGCGTTGTCCACCCAGTCCCGTGGCCCGCCACAGGCGATATCGCCTCCGGCGCTCACCGTGCCGATACGGTCGGATGGGCTTGTCCGGCACGGCTATCCGTCGCCGAACCCTTGGTGGGAGTGGCCACCAAGGTCAGTAGCGTGGCCTCCGGACGGCAGCAGAACCGCACCGGCGCGTACGGAGACGTCCCGATCCCCGCCGACACATGCAGTTTCATGTCCGCGCCCCACTGCGACGGGCCCTTCGCCCGCGAGCGGTCCAGTTCACAGTTGGTCGCGACCGCCCCATAGAACGGCAGGCACAGCTGCCCGCCGTGCGTGTGCCCGGCCATCACCAACTGATAGCCGTCGGCGGCGAAGCGGTCCAGCACCCACGGCTCGGGGGAGTGCGTGACGCCCAGGGACAAGTTCGCGGTCGCGCTGGGCGCGCCGGCGATGGTTTCGTAGCGATCCCGCTTGAGATGCGGATCGTCCACCCCGGCGGCGGCGACCCGCAGCCCGGCCACGTCGAACTCGCGGCGGGTGTGCGTCATGTCCAGCCAGCCCCGCTCGGTGAACGCGGCCCGCAGATCCTGCCAGGGCAGCGGAGCACCGTGGATCCGGCGCTTCTTGTTGAACAAATAGTTCGTCGGGTTCTTCGGCTTCGGAGCGAAGTAGTCATTGCTGCCGAACACGAACACCCCGGGCACCGACAGCAGGTCACCGAGCGCCTGCACCACCGCGGGCACCGCCTTCTGGTGCGACAGGTTGTCCCCGGTGTTGACCACGAAATCGGGTTGCAATGACGCCAACTCCCGCAGCCAGGCCTGCTTGCGTCGTTGGCGCGGCAGCATGTGAAGGTCGGAAAGGTGCAGCACCCGCAGCGGCGTCGAACCCGGGGTCAGCACCGGCATCGTCACCTCCCGAAGCGCGAATGCGTTGCGCTCGATCAACGACGCATAGCCGATGCCTGCGGCAAGCGTGCCCGCGGCGATCGCGGCGGTGTTCTTCAGGTGCGACATGTCAGCAGCTTACTGCGCGGTCACGGCACCGGCGGGGGTGGCGGTGGTGGCGGCGGGCCGAGAACCGGCACCGTGATCGGCGGCAATCCGGGAATCTGGATCACCGTCTCGCCGACCGGCGCAGGCAGGCCCGGGATCCCCGGCGGTGGCGGCGGCGGGGGCGGCGCGATGCCGTTACTGGTCTGGATGGTGATGATCGACCCCGGGATGGTCTGCCCCGACGGCGAGGTCCCCACCACATAACCGGCCGGGGAGGTGCTATTGACCGGCTGCGGGTCATCGGCGACCTGGAAACCGGCCTCCCGCAGGCGCTGGCGGGCCAGATCCAGGCTCATCCCGGAGACGCTGGGCACCCGGGATCCCGGGCCACCGTCGACATAACGCGGATCGGTCGGCGGCAGCACCACGGTGTCCGGGGTGATCGGCTTCATCGCCGCAAACCAGGTCCGGGCCGGCTCATTGCCGCCGAACAGGTTCCCCGAACCGCACTGGCGCAGCGGGAACGAGCACAACTCGCTCGGTGTGGTGGAGTCGTCATAGATGTAGTTGGCCGCGGCGAACTCACTGGTGAAGCCAAGGAACGCGGAAGACCGGTTGGATTCGGTGGTGCCCGTCTTGCCGGACATCGGCAAGTTCCAGCCCACCGAACCGGCCGCCCCGGCGGCGGTACCGGCGCCGGTGTCGTCCTTGCTCAGCGCGTTGGCCAGGGTGTTGGCCAGCCCCTCGGGCACCACCCGTTCGCAGGTCTCGGTGGTCACCGCGACCTCGGTGCCGTTGCGGTCGAAGACTTGAGCGATCGGGTTCGGTGGGCACCACACACCGCCGGAGGCGAGGGTGGCCGCCACATTGGACAGCTCGAGACCGTTGACCTCGATGGGGCCCAAGGTGAAGGAGCCGATGTTCTGCCGCTTCACGAAATCGGCCAGGCTCTCGTTGCTGTCCGGGTCATAGTCGCGGGCCGTGCCGGGCAACGCATAGGACCGCAGCCCCAGCCGCACCGACATATCGACCGCCCGCTGCACACCCACCTGCGAAATCAACTTCGCGAAGGCGGTATTCGGCGACGTGGCCAACGCATCGGTGACGTTCATCGAACCCTGGTAGTTGCCCGCGTTGCGCACGCACCAGGTCGCCGGCGGGCAACCCGGTGAGTTACTGCTGCCCAGGCCCTTGGCCTGGAACGCCGGCGGCACCGGCAGCTGGGTGTTGATCCCCATCCCCATCTCCATGGCGGCGGCGACGGTGAAGATCTTGAAGACCGAGCCGGCACCGTTGCCGGCCAGCGAGAAGGGCTGCGGCTGCATGGTTTCGCCGGCCTCGGTGTTCAGGCCATAGGTGCGGTTGCTGGCCATCGCCACCACCGGGTGGGCTTCCGTGCCCGGCTTGACCACACTCATGACGCTGGCGACACCCTCGATATCCGCGGGCGCGTATTGGTTGACGGCAGACTTGATGTTCGCCTGCACATCCGGGTCCAGCGTCGTCTTGATCAGGTAGCCGCCCTTGGCGATCTGCTCCTTGCTGATCCCGGCGCGGGCGAGGTAGTCCAGTACGTAGTCGCAGAAGAAGGCTCGGTCCCCGGCCGCGATGCAGCCGCGGGGCAATTCGTTCGGGGTCGGCAGCACGCCCAACGGTTCCTGTTTGGCGGCCCGCAGCGCGTCGGCCTCCTGGGGGACGTTCTCGATCATGGTGTCCAGCACCACGTTGCGGCGCGCGAGCGCGCCCTCGGGGTTGGTGTAGGGGTTCAGCACGCTGGTGGACTGGACCATGCCGGCCAGCAGCGCGGCCTGCTGCCAGTTCAGCTCGGAGGCGTTGATGCCGAAATAGGTCTGCGCGGCGTCCTGAACTCCGAACGCGCCGTTGCCGAATGAGACCAGGTTCAGGTAGCGGGTGAGGATCTCGGGCTTGGTGAGCGTCTTGTCCAGGGTCAGCGCCATCCGGATCTCGCGCAGCTTACGCGCCGGGGTGGTCTCGATGGCCGCCCGCTTCTCCGCGTCGGTCTGGGCCACCACCAGCAACTGGTAGTTCTTCACGTATTGCTGTTCGAGGGTGGATCCGCCGCGGGTGTCCAGGTTCCCGGACAGGTACCCGGAGAGCCCGGTGAGGGTGCCCTGCCAGTCCACGCCGTTGTGCTCGGCGAACCGCTTGTCCTCGATGGACACGATCGCCAGTTTCATGGTGTTGGCGATCTGGTCGGTGGGGACCTCGAAGCGCCGCTGGGTGTACAGCCAGGCGATCGGGTTGCCGCGGGCATCGGTCATCGTCGACACCGCGGGGATCTCCCCCTCGACGAGCTGCGCCGAACCGTTGGCCACCACATCGGAGGCCCGGTTGGACATCAGGCCGATCCCGCCCACGACCGGGAACATCAAACCGGCGGCGATCACCGCGGCCAGCAGGCAGCACCACATCAGTTTGATGACCGTCACCGCTACCGGTGGACGCGTCGAGGGCTGCTCAGGCATGAGTTACAGAGTAGCCAGCGGGTCCAATCGGGGCCCGCGAGCCGGGCGAATGCCGTATTCGACGCCCTGACGGCACGGTCGTCCCAAAAAAGCGAGGTTTGACTGTTGCGTAAAAGGCCACTGACCACCTAGCTTGGACACACAATGCGATTCAGGTAACACTATGGACGCAATGTGGCGCAGATTACATCTACGTGTTATGTAGTCCGGACGAAGGGAACGCTGGTGTCAGTTACATCATCCGCCATGCACAGGACTGGCGTGAACCCCCAACTCCACGCCGCCCCCGGAGCCGAGGCCGAAGCCAGGATCGCGTGGGTCTCCCAGGCGCGCTGCCGGCAGGCAGACCCCGACGAACTGTTCGTGCGCGGCGCCGCCCAGCGCAAGGCGGCCGTGATCTGCCGGCACTGCCCGGTCATCGCCGAGTGCGGTGCCGACGCCCTGGACAACAAGGTCGAGTTCGGTGTGTGGGGCGGGATGACCGAGCGCCAGCGCCGCGCCCTGCTCAAGCAGCACCCCGAGGTGGTTTCCTGGGCGGACTTCTTCGCCGCCCAGCGCAAGCACCGCAGCGCCGTCTAGTCAGACCCCGGTGAGCTGATCGCCAATGGCGCGTAGCGCTTCCAGATCCGATACGTCGAATGGAAGCGACGGCACTCCGACGATCGCCACATGCGGATTGGCGCCGGTGAACCGGGACAGCAGCCGGACCTCGCGTTTGGCGGTTGCCGCCCGCGCCGCGTGCACCCGCAACACCGCAGCCGCCAGCCCGCCCGGTCCTTGGGTGGCATCGAGCTGATCGGCGGCCTCCGCGGCATGCTCACCCGGCAGGTTGCACAGCGTCGGGTGGGTGCGGTTGAGGATCAGGCCGGCCAGCGGCATCTTCTCCTGTGACAGTCGGTCGACGAAGAACGAGGCCTCGCGCAGCGCATCCGGTTCTGCCGCCGACACCACCACGAACTGGGTGCCCCGACGTTTGAGCAACTCGTAGGTCCTATCCGCCTTCTGTCGGAACCCGTCGAAGGTGGCATCCAGCGCCTGAACGAAACCCGCTGCGTCGGCGAGCATTTGGGAACCCAGCACCGTGGACAGGGCCTTCATCGCCAACCCGACCGCACCGGTCACCAACTTGCCGATTCCCCGGCCGGGCGCCAGTAGCAATCGCCACAGGCGGCTGTCCATGAAGCTGCCCAGCCGTTTCGGCGCATCCAGGAAGTCCAGTGCGTTGCGCGACGGCGGGGTATCCACCACGATCAGGTCCCATTTGTCCTCTGCAAGCAGCTGGCCGAGCTTCTCCATGGCCATGTACTCCTGCGTGCCGGCCAGCGAGGTCGCCACCGTCTGGTAGAACTGGTTGTCCAGAATCGCTTCTGCGCGTTCGGAATCCGAGGAGTACTGCAACACCATCTCATCGAAGGTGCGGCGCATGTCGAGCATCATGGCGTACAGTTCGCCGGTCGCCTCGGGTGCCAGCGGAACACGCTGCGGGTTGTTGCCCAGGCTTTCGATGCCCAGTGCCTGGGCCAACCGCTTGGCCGGGTCGATGGTCAGGACCACGACGGTGCGGCCGCGTTCGGCGGCGCGCAGCGCCATCGCCGCGGCGGTGGTCGTCTTGCCCACACCGCCGGCGCCACAGCACACCACGACCCGGTTGGTGGTATCGGCGAGAATGGCGCCCAGGTCCAGGGCGGGTGCGGTGGTACTCACGGGTTACCTCACTCCTTGAGCGGCAAGTGCTTCGGCCAGTTCATAGAGACTGCCGAGGTCGACACCGTCGGCGATGGCGGGCAGCTCGAGGCGGGCCACATCGAGGTCTTCGAGCAGTTCCGCACTTTCGGTCCGCGCGCTGATGCGGGTGGCGTGCTGGATGGACTCGGTGAGCAGACCCGCGAAATCGTTGTCCGACAAGGTGATACCCGCGGCGGTCAAGCCGGCTCGCACGGCGTCGGCGTCGATGTCGCCTTCGGCGGCCTTGCCGAGGTCCGCCGCAGGCAGATACGTGGGAATGTTGCGGTTGACGATCACGCTGCCGATCGGGAGGTCCAGTTCGCGCAGTTCGCTGATCGCCTCGACGGTTTCCTGCACGGGCAGCGCCTCCAGCAGGGTGACCAGGTGGATGGCGGTCAGATCCGAATGCAGGATCTTGACCACGCCCTCGGCCTGTGAGTGCACCGGGCCGCCCTTGGCCAGCTCGGACACCGCCTTGGTGACATCGAGGAAGCGTGGGATGCGCCCGGTCGGGGGCGAATCGACGACGATCGCGTCGTAGACCATCTGGCCCGGCTTGGCCTGCTTGTCTCCGCGGACCACGATCTCCTTGATCTTGCCGGTGAGCAGCACATCACGCAGGCCCGGTGCGATCGTGGTGGCGAACTCGACAGCGCCGATGCGGCGCATCGCACGGCCCGCGAGACCGAGGTTGTAGAACATGTCGAGGTACTCCAGGAACGCCGCCTCGGTGTCGATGGCGAGTGCGTTGACCTGCCCGCCGCCGTCGGCGGTGGCGATCTTGACTTCCTTGTAGGGAAGTGGCGGGACGTCGAAGAGCTGGGCGATGCCCTGGCGGCCCTCGACCTCCACCAGCAGCACCTTGCGGCCACCGGCGGCCAGTGCCAGCGCCAGCGCCGCCGCGATCGTCGACTTTCCGGTGCCACCCTTACCGGTGACGAAGTGCAGCCGCGCCTTGGTCAGGCGCGCCGGCCAGCCGACCGCCTTGCGGTCGTTGGATTCGTGTTCCACGCCTGCATGCTATCCATGCGCACTACCCGTCCGGATAAGCTCGCCGACATGAGCGAAGTGAACCGTTGGGAATACGCCACCGTCCCGTTGTTGACGCATGCGACCAAACAAATCCTCGATCAGTGGGGATCCGACGGTTGGGAGTTGGTCTCGGTGTTGCCCGGCCCCACCGGCGAGCAGCATGTCGCCTACCTGAAGCGGCCCAAGTGACCGTCTCCGGCGGGCAGGAGCGAAGCGACCGGGGGGAGGTCTCGTCGAAGCTGACCGAGCTGGGCATCGAGCTGCCCGCGGTCGTCGCGCCGCTGGCGGCCTACGTCCCTGCGGTGCGCACCGCCAACCTGGTCTACACCGCGGGACAGCTGCCGATCGCCGATGGTGAACTGCTGGCCACCGGCAAGGTCGGCGCCGAGGTGAGCGCCGAGCAGGCCAAGGACCTGGCCCGCCAGTGCGGGCTGAACGCGCTGGCCGCCGTGCATGCGCTGGTGGGGATCGATTCGGTGGTCAAGGTGGTCAAGGTTGTCGGCTTCGTGGCCTCGGCGCCCGGCTTCGACGGACAGCCCGGCGTCATCAACGGTGCCTCCGAGTTGTTCGGGGAGGTCTTCGGCGACGCGGGCGCGCACGCGCGGTCCGCGGTCGGGGTGTCCGAATTGCCGCGTAATGCGCCGGTCGAGGTCGAGATCATCGTCGAGGTCGCGTGAGCGGCCGAGCATGAGGCAGAGGTCGCGTGAGCGGCCGAGCATGAGGCAGAAGGTCGCGTGAGCGGCCGAGCATGAGATAGAGGTTGCGTGACAGCCCACCCCGCGTATGGCGAGCTGAGGCCGGTGGTGGACACCGACACGGTGTCGGCCTCGGTCTTACTGTGCGACAACCCGGGCGTGATGACCTTGGAGGGCACCAACACCTGGGTGCTGCGCGGTCCGCGCAGCGACGAGCTGGTGGTCGTGGACCCCGGCCCCGACGATGTCGCGCATATCGACCGGATTGCCGCGCTCGGCAAGATCGCGCTGGTGTTGATCAGCCACAAGCACGGCGACCACGTCGACGGGATCGACCTTCTGGTGGAACGTACCGGCGCGGTCGTCCGCGCGGTCGGCAGCGGGTTTCTGCGGGGGATGGGCGGCGCGCTGACCGACGGTGAGGTGATCGACGCCGCCGGTCTGCGGATCACGGTGATGGCGACTCCCGGGCACACTGCGGATTCGCTGTGCTTCCTGGTCGGCGATGCCGTGTTGACCGCGGACACGGTGCTGGGCCGCGGCACCACCGTCATCGACGACGAGGACGGGAGCTTGGCGGCGTACCTGGAATCGCTGCGCCGCCTGCACGGTTTGGGCGCGCGCGCCGTGCTACCCGGGCACGGCCCCGATTTGGCCGACCTTGCACAGGTCACCACGACATATCTGGTGCACCGTGAGGAACGGCTCGAACAGGTTCGCGCCGCGCTGCGAGCGTTGGGGGAGGACGCCAGCGCCAAGCAGGTCGTCGCGCACGTCTATACCGATGTGGACGAGAAGTTGTGGCCGGCGGCCGAGAAGTCGACGCAGGCCCAGCTGGACTACCTCCGCCGCTGACTGCCGAAACAGCATTCCAGAAGGCCCCTACTCGGACTTTTGCGTCTGGAATGCTGTTTCGGCGGGGATGGTCAGCGTGCTCGGCGGGCGAGGCGCTCGCTGTCGCTGATCAGCACGCTCTTGCCCTCGAGGCGGATCCAGCCGCGGTGCGCGAAATCGGCGAGCGCCTTGTTCACCGTCTCGCGGGAGGCGCCGACGAGCTGGGCGATCTCCTCCTGAGTCAGGTCATGGGTGACGCGCAACGCGCCGCCCTCCTGGGTGCCGAACCGCTGCGCCAGTTGCAGCAGCTGCTTGGCGACCCGACCGGGCACATCGGTGAAGATGAGGTCGGCCAGGTTGTTGTTGGTGCGGCGTAGACGACGGGCCAGCACCCGCAGGAGCTGCTCGGCGATCTCCGGGCGGTCGGCGATCCAGGCACGCAGCGCTTCGCGGTCCATCGAGACGGCGCGCACCTCGGTGATGGTGGTGGCACTGGACGTCCGCGGGCCGGGGTCGAAGATCGAGAGTTCACCGAACATGTCCGACGGGCCCATGATCGTCAGCAGATTCTCCCGGCCGTCCGGAGAACGGCGGCCGATCTTCACCTTGCCGGACGTGATGATGTAGAGCCGGTCACCGGGCTCGCCCTCGGCGAACACAGTGTGTCCGCGCGGGAAGTCGACAGGCTGCAGCTGTTTGGTCAGTGCAGCGACCGCAGTGGGTTCTACCCCTTGGAAGATTCCGGCCCTGGCCAGGATCTCGTCCACGTTGCCCCTCTTAGCTCTTCGGGTGATATGTCATGCGCAATCAAACATACGGTGGCTGACCGCCCAGCTTGTTAGCGAAATCAGTCTAGAGGTTGGCCCGCCCACGACGAGCCAACGCTACACACGATTGGGCTGGCGAGTCGCGGGAAACTGCGGATTGCCCCTGCTCGACGTCGCCAACTGGGTGGGCGGACCGGTAAACGTCTGCGGTTCGCGGGCCGCCGCGGGCCGGCGCTCCAGCAAATCGGTCCCGGCCTTGCGGCCCACGGTCGGGAGGTCCTCGGCCTCCAGGTGGGTTTCCAGGCGCCCGAGCCCGAAAGTCGCCAACATCAGCAACCCGGGGATGAAGGCAACCAGCAACCACGACACACAGGAAAGTAAACACGGCGAAGGTCTCAGCAGGATCACGGTTTGTCACCGGTCGGCACCGTGCCCGGGCGTCTGTCGTGTTGCCGTTGTCGTCCGTCCCGGCGCACGTCAGTACGCTGATCGGGGTGAGTGCGCGCACCATCCGCAGCAAGTCGTCCGCAGCGTGGGATCGGGAGACCCATCTCGGGCTGGTCCGGCGGGCCCGGCGGATGAACCGCACGCTCGCTGTGGCTTTCCCGCACGTGTACTGCGAACTCGATTTCACCACCCCGCTGGAGCTCACGGTGGCGACCATCCTGTCGGCGCAGTGCACCGACAAACGGGTCAACCTGACCACCCCGGCGCTGTTCGAGCGATACCGCACCGCACTGGACTACGCCCAGGCCGACCGCGCCGAACTCGAAGAGCTGATCCGGCCCACCGGCTTCTACCGCAACAAGGCCAACGCGCTGATCAACCTGGGTCAGGAGCTGGTGACGCGGTTCGACGGTGAAGTCCCGAACACCCTCGCCGACCTCGTCACGCTGCCCGGTATCGGCCGCAAGACCGCCAACGTGGTGCTGGGCAACGCATTCGGCATACCCGGTATCACCGTCGACACCCACTTCGGCAGGCTGGTCCGGCGCTGGCGCTGGACCGCCGAAGAGGACCCCGTGAAGGTCGAGCACATCGTCGGCGAACTGATCGAACGCCGCGAGTGGACCTTGCTGAGTCACCGGGTGATCTTTCACGGCCGCCGCGTCTGCCACGCCCGCCGTCCGGCCTGCGGGGTCTGCGTGCTGGCCAAGGACTGCCCCTCCTTCGGGGCCGGCCCCACCGATCCGGTCAGCGCGGCGGCCCTGGTGAAAGGGCCCGAAACCGAGCATCTGCTGGCGCTGGCCGGGCTGTGAGCCGCTCGACACGCTGGACCGCGGCGGTACTGATCATCCTGGTGGCATTGGGCTACGCGCTCTGGCGCGAGCTCGATACCGCCGAACCGAGCACCGATGCCGGCCGGCCCGCGGCCCGCGATCATCGCGACGCCGACACCCCCGAAGCGCTCGCCGAACCCCGGGCCAGGGCCGATCTGCCGCGCTGCCCGGGACCCGGCGCCGGCGCCGGGCCGGCGGCCCTGCGCGGCATCACCCTGGAATGCGCGGGCGACGGTTCCGCGGTCGATCTCGCGGCGGCGCTGGCGGGCCGACCGGTGCTGCTCAACCTGTGGGCGTATTGGTGCGGACCGTGCGCCGAAGAGCTGCCCGCCTTGGCCGAGTACCAGCAGAGAATGGGCGATCGGGTGCTCGTCCTGACGGTGCACCAGGACGAGAACGAGACGGCCGGTCTGTTGCGGCTCGCCGAGCTGGGCGTCCGGTTGCCGACCGTGCAGGACGGGCGCCGCCTGGTCGCGGCCGCGCTGAAGGTTCCCAACGTGATGCCTGCGACCGTCGTGCTGGCCGCGGACGGTAGCGTGGCCGAGATCCTGCCGCGACCGTTCACCGACGTCGACGAGATCGCCGCGGCGGTGAATCCGTCGATAGGAGTTCCGGTTGAGTAGCACCCGCGGGGGGCAGGAGCCCAGCGGCCCGGGGAGGGTTCTCGCGCCGGGCGCCGCGCCCGACTGGCTGCGGCCGCTGGTCGACAATGTCGCCGCGGTGCCCGACGCCTACCGCAGCCGTGTCCCCGCCGACGTGTTGGCCGCCATCACCGCCGCCAACGAATCCGCCACCCGCGCCGGCACCAAACGCGACGCTGCGGTGCTGGTGTTGTTCTCGGGCCCGACCGACGCGCCCGCCGGCGGGCCGCCACCGGAAACCGACCTGCTGGTCACCGTGCGCGCCTCGACGCTGCGAAACCACTCCGGTCAGGCCGCTTTCCCGGGCGGGGTGTCCGATCCCGAGGATGACGGACCGGTGTTCACCGCGCTGCGCGAGGCGCGCGAGGAGACCGGGGTCGACACCGACCGGTTGACCCCGTTGGCGCTGCTGGACCGGATGTTCATCCCGCCGACCGGCTTTCACGTCGTGCCGGTGCTGGCCTACTCACCGGACCCCGGCCCCGTCCGGGTGGTCGACCCGAAGGAAGCGGCCATCGTCGCGCGGGTTCCGCTGCGCGCGTTCATCAATCCAGACAACCGCCTGATGGTCTACCGCGAAGCCAACACCAGTCGGTTCGCCGGCCCGGCCTTCCTGCTCAACCAGATGCTGGTGTGGGGTTTCACCGGCCAGGTGATCTCGGCACTGCTCGACGTCGCCGGCTGGGCGCAGCCCTGGGACACCGGCCACGTGCGTGAGTTGAGTGAGGCAATGGCACTCGTCGGGCGTCCCAGCCAGTACCGTGAGGCCCAATAATGACACCGTCACAGTGGCTCGACCTCGCCATCCTCGCCGTCGCCTTTGTGGCCGCGGTCTCCGGTTGGCGCTCGGGCGCGCTCGGCTCGCTGTTGTCGTTCATCGGTGTGGTGTTGGGTGCGGTCGCCGGCGTGCTGCTGGCGCCGCATGTGGTGGGCAACATCGACGGGCCGCGCACCAAACTGTTCGCGACGCTGTTCCTCATCCTGGCCCTGGTGGTCATCGGTGAAATCGCCGGTGTGGTGTTGGGCCGCGCGGTGCGCGGTGCCATGCGCAACAGCATCCTGCGCACCGTCGACTCGATCATCGGTGCGGGACTGCAACTGGTCACCGTGTTGGTCGCGGCCTGGCTGCTGGCGACCCCGCTGACCAGTCAGCCGACGTTGGCCGGCGCCGTCCGCGGCTCCAAGGTGCTCAGTGAGGTCGATGCGCTGGCACCGGAGTGGCTCAAGAAGGTTCCGGCGCGGCTGGCCGGGCTGCTGGACACCTCCGGGCTGCCCGCGGTGCTGGAGCCTTTCAGCCGCACCCCGATCGTGGCGGTGGACGCGCCCGATGCCGCACTGTCGGGCTCACCGGTCGTCGAGGCCACCCGCAGCAGTGTGGTGAAGATCCGCGGTGTCGCGCCGAGCTGCCAGAAAGTCCTGGAGGGCAGTGGTTTCGTCATCGCGCCGAACCGGGTGATGTCCAACGCGCACGTCGTCGCCGGCGCGGAGACCGTCACCGTGGAGGTGGGCGGCCAGTCCTACGACGCCAGCGTCGTGTCCTACGACCCGAACGAGGACATCTCCATCCTGGCGGTCCCGGACCTGCCGTCGGTGCCGCTGATCTTCGACGATTCGGAGGCAGAACCGACCACCGACGCGATCGTGATGGGCTACCCCGGTGGCGGTGACTTCACCGCGACGCCGGCTCGGGTCCGGGAGACCATCGAGCTGAACGGCCCCGACATCTACAACTCGACCACCGTGAATCGGACCGTCTACACCATCAGAGGCACTGTCCGACAGGGCAATTCCGGTGGCCCGATGATCGACAAGGATGGCCGGGTGCTCGGAGTGGTGTTCGGGGCGGCCGTCGATGACGCCGACACCGGATTCGTGCTCACCGCGCAGGAGGTGCTGCCGCAGCGCCTGAAGGTCGGCAACACCGCCCCCGTGCCGACGGGCACCTGCATCGGTCAGCCGGGATAGACCGTACCCAGAAATCGAGTCAGCTCCGCATTGACGTGTCCGGGGGTCTCCTCGTGCGCGAAATGCCCGGCGCCGGGGACGGCCACGAATTGACCGCGGGTCACGAAGGGTTCGGTGCGGCGCACCGAAGCGGCCAGCACGTACGGATCGACGGATCCGTGCAGATGCAGCAGCGGAATGTCCAGCGGCCGCTTCATCGCCTGCAGGAAACGTCGCCCCTCGGCGCGTAGCTGGCTGCGCACAGCCCAACGCTGGTACTCCAGCGTCGAATGCGCCGCGCCGGGGATCTGAATCGCCTGACGCAGGTGGCGGACCGTCTCGGCGAAGTCCTCGGTGGCCAGCCATGCGTCGCCGGACCGGTTGCGCACCACCCGCTCGACCTCTATTGCGTTGTGACGCATCAACTTGCGTTCCGGCCAGATCGGCACCTGATACCGCATCAACCACGGCAGCACCGCCCGGCGCTGTGCGGAGTCGGTGAGTACCGAGTCGCGCAGCGCCACTGGGTGCGGCGAGCTCACCAGGGCGACGGCGTCGACGGCGCGCGGATGCAGGATCGAGGTGGCCCAGCAGACCAACCCGCCGTCGGCGTGGCCGACCAGGGTCGCCGAACTGTGCCCGAGCGCGCGCACCAGCCCCGCGGTGTCCCCGGCCAGCGTCCAACCGTCGTACCCGCGGGGCGGTTTGTCGCTGCCGCCGTACCCGCGCAGATCGACCGCGACCACCCGGGCGCCGGTCAGGCCGCGCAGCTGATGGCGCCATGACCACCAGAAGGAGCCGAAACCGTGCAGCAGGATGATCAGCGGACCGGTGGGATCACCGGCCTCGACGACATGAAAGCGGATGCCGTTGGCGTGGATCTGCAGGTGTCGCCACGGCCCGTCGATGCGCACAACCGACGGATCCGGCCGGGGTGCCATGGGGGCGGTCGGCTACCAGCCCGACGGGTCGGTGGTGAGCGCGGGGCGCGCTGCCTCGGGCTTGTCGTGCCCCGGCGTCAGCGCCTCCTTGGTTTCCTTCACCGACTCGATGGTTTCGCGGGGGCCCCGGATGCGGCGCACCTTGAGATAGCCGAGCAGCGCCAGCGCCACGGTCACCAGCACCATGATCCCGAACACGATGAGGAAGGCGGCCCACCGCCACAGCCAGGTGTCGAGCAGTTCGGCGACGAAGAAGAACAGGAAAAAGGTCGAGTAGAACAGCACGACCAGCGCCGCGATGAAGAAGACACTGCCGGTGAGGCCCTTCTTCACATCGCGGGTGATCTCCGCCTTGGCCAGCTCGACCTCGGCGCGCACCAGGGTGGACACCTGCGCGGTCGCATCCTTGACCAGGTCACCGATGGATGGATCGGCCTTCGGAGCGTGCGGGTCGACGAGCGGAATCGATGTGACGGTGGCGGGCACGCCGTTCTTGTGGTCGCCGGTGCTCGAGCTCATGGGGGCTATGTTGCCATGGTCCAGGGGCGAGCGAAGCGACGGGCAAGGTTCCAGCAGCCGGGGTTTTCGTCTCGGCCGACATAGAATGGCGATCACCGACCGAACGGGGAGACCTTGAGACACCGCTGGTGCTACCTGGTCCGTTGCGTTTCGCTGGCGGTGATCGCCCCGATCGCGCTGCTGATGACTCCCGCAGCGCATGCCGCCGCACCGGTGCCCCTCGGTGGCGGGTCCGGCATCGTCATCGACGGGCACGCGTACTGCACGTTGACCGCGATCGGCCACGACACGGCGGGAAAGCTGATCGGCTTCACCTCGGCGCACTGCGGCGGGCCGGGCGCGGTCGTCGCGTCCGAAGCGGACCCGAAGGCGGGCACCCTCGGTGTGATGGTGGCCGGGAACGACGGCCTCGACTACGCCGTCATCGAATTCGATCCGCAGCGGGTACGCCCGGTGAACACCGTCAACGGGTTCTCGATTTTCGGGCTCGGCCCCGACCCGTCGTTCGGGGAGGTCGCCTGCAAGCTCGGCCGCACCACGGGCTACTCCTGCGGTGTGACGTGGGGACCCGGAGAGGACCCGGGCACGATCCTGAATCAGGTGTGCGGGCAGCCCGGGGACTCCGGCGCGCCGGTGACGGTGAACAACCGGCTCGTCGGCATGATCCACGGCGCGTTCACCGAGGAACTGCCGACGTGCGTGGTCAAGTTCGTGCCGTTGCACACGCCCGCCGTCACCGTGTCGATCAACACGGTGCTGGCCGACATCACCACCAAGAACCGGCCCGGCGCCGGCTTCGTGCCGATCGCTTAGCGCCGACCGGCCCGCGGCACGTCTACTTGCTGGCGCGGATCGCTTCGAAGACGCTCGGATCCAGCAGGGTCGAGGTGTCCCCGAGCTCGCGGCCTTCGGCGACATCGCGCAGCAGACGCCGCATGATCTTGCCGCTGCGGGTCTTGGGAAGCTTGGGAACCACGTGGATCTCCCGGGGTTTGGCGATCGGGGAGATCTCCTTGGACACCTCGGCGCGCAGCTCGTCGACCATCTGCTCATGCGACAGTTCGGCGGCGTGGCTCTTGAGGATGACGAACGCGCAGATGCCCTGGCCGGTGTGCTCGTCGGTGGCGCCGACCACGGCGGCCTCGGCCACCCCGGCATGTCCGACGAGTGCGGACTCGACCTCGGCGGTCGAGATGCGGTGCCCCGACACGTTCATCACATCGTCGATGCGGCCCAGGACCCAGATCTCGCCGTCGGTGCCGTACCGCGCGCCGTCACCGGCGAAGTACCAGCCCTGCTCGGCGAAGCGCGACCAGTAGGTTTCCTTGAATCGTTCCTCGTCACCCCAGATGCCGCGCAGCATCGACGGCCACGGCTTGTCGAGCACCAGGTAACCGGTGGTGTGTTCGGTGCCCTCGACGGCAGGGGCTAGATCGTTACCGTCGTCGTCGACGATCTTGGCCGAGATGCCGGGCAGCGGGGTCATCGCCGACCCGGGCTTGCACACGGTCACGCCCGGCAGCGGGGAGATCATGATGGCGCCGGTCTCGGTCTGCCACCAGGTGTCCACGATCGGCGTCTTGTCGCCGCCGAAGACCAGCCGATACCAGCGCCAGGCCTCCGGGTTGATCGGTTCGCCGACCGAGCCGAGCAGCCGGATGCTGGACAGGTCGTGTTCGAAGGCCAGTTCGCGGCCCCACTTCATGAAGGTTCGGACCACGGTGGGCGCGGTGTAATAGATTGACACACCGTACTTTTCGATGACCTGGAAGTGGCGGTGCTCGTCCGGGGACGCCGGGGTGCCCTCGTAGACCACCTGGGTGGCGCCGTTGGACAGCGGGCCGTAGACGATGTAGGTGTGTCCGGTGACCCAGCCGATATCGGCGGTGCACCAGTAGACATCGGTCTCCGGCTTGAGGTCGAACACATTGTGATGGGTGTAGGAGGCCTGCGTCAGATAGCCGCCCGAGGTGTGCACGATGCCCTTGGGCTTACCGGTGGTGCCAGAGGTGTACAGCAGGAACAGCGGCTGCTCGGAATCGAAGGCTTCGTAGGCGTGCTCGGTGGAGGCCTTGGGCACGGTCTGGTCCCACCACAGGTCGCGGCCCTCGGTCCAGGGCACATCGATGCCGGTGCGGCGCACCACCAGAACGTGCTGCACCGGGTTGTCGTCACCAAGACCGTCGAGGGCCTCGTCGACACCGGCCTTCAGCGGTGCGGCCTTGCCGCGACGGAACTGACCGTCGGTGGTGATCACGATCTTGGCCGAGGCGTCTTCGATACGGGCCCGCAGCGCGGCCGCGGAGAAGCCGGCGAAGACCACCGAATGCATCGCACCCAGACGGGCGCATGCCAGCATCGCGATGATGGCCTCGGGCACCATCGGCATGTAAATCGCCACCCGGTCACCGGCTTGCAGGCCGAGCTCGGTCAGCGTGTTGGCGGCCTGGTTCACCTCATCCTGCAATTGGGCGTAGGTGATGGTGCGGGCATCGCCGACCGGCTCACCCTCCCAGTGGATGGCCACTCGGTCTCCGTTACCGGCCTCGACGTGGCGGTCCACGCAGTTGTAGGCGACGTTCAGCTTGCCGCCGACGAACCACTTCGCGAATGGCGCATTCGACCAGTCCAGCACCTCGCCGAACGGCGTCTGCCAGGTCAGCCGGTTGGCCTGCTCGGCCCAGAAGCCAAGCCGATCAGCCTCGGCCGCGTCGTAGAGTTCATTGGTGGCATTGGCCTTGGCCGCGAAATCGGCAGGCGGCGGGTAAGCGGTTGTGCTCATGGGTGTGAGCCTAGTCACCGAAGGTTGCAGCGACGTTGGCGCCTCACAACATGCGCTGCGGGCGGCGCACCTGCTGCGCCGAACGTCGAAAATTGCGAGCCCAGCGGTCGGCTAGCGTTATCGCAATGACCGATCCACTCGCCCCGCTCGTCGCACTCGAGGGAGTGCTGGCCGCGGGAGAAGAGGCCCGTGTGGAGCTGGGCCGAGCCCACCGGCACCGCACCAATCTGCGCGGCTGGCCGGCCACGGCGGCCGAGGCGGCGTTGCGGGCGGCGCGGGCTTCGTCGGTGCTCGACGGCGGCTCGCTGAGCCTGTCCGAGAGCGGGGAGCCGGATGCGGTGTTGGCCGGCGCGCTGCGGGTCTCCGAGGCGCTGGAGGGCGGTGCGACCGCGCTGACCGGCGTCTGGCAGCGTGCACCGCTGCAGGCGCTGGCCAGGCTGCATGCGCTGGCCGCGGCGGATCTGGTCGACGACGAGCAGCTGGGCCGGCCGCGTTCGGCGCCGGATGTGGGCCCGCGGCTGGAGGTGCTGGCCGAACTGGTGACCGGTGGGACGACGGTGCCCGCCTTCGTCCTGGCCGCCGTCGCGCACGGGGAGCTGTTGACCTTGCAGCCGTTCGGCACCGCCGACGGCGTGGTCGCGCGGGCGGTGTCTCGGCTCATCACGATGTCCAGCGGACTGGATCCGCACGGGCTGGGCGTGCCGGAGATGTTCTGGATGAAGCAGTCCGGTAACTATCGGGCGGCGGCGCGCGGTTTCGCCTCGGGCACGCCTAGCGGGCTGGGGGCGTGGCTGGTGCTCAGCAGTCAGGCGTTACAAGCCGGTGCGCGCGAGGCGCTTTCGATTGCCCAGGCCGCGAAGGGCTGAACGCACCCACTCAGCAAATGAAGCGGGCGACGATCCGTGATCGGACTCCCGTCCGAATCGGCTCGCCGCCCGCTAGCACGGATTCCGGTTACCAAGCGTGCTCTGGTGGGTTGTGTGGGTGGCCTCGGCGTTCTCCCGATGCGCTACGACTGCAACCCCACCCAAGAGGTCGTCGACGTCATTCGCTTATCGGAATTCCGCAGGCCCACAACGCTTCTGCCTGTATGGCGGCATGTGCTCCGCGTGGGTTCCGGTGATCCGTGCTGGGATGCCTGGCTCGGGAGATCACACCTTCTCTTCCGGTGTGGCCTTGGCCTTACCAAGCTTCCGTGCCTCATTTGTACTCCGTGACCGCGGTCACAGCAAGTACCTATCGGGGGTGAATCCGGATCGTTACGGCGTACCCCTCAGCTACCGGCGGGTAGTCGTGCGCGGCAACACCTTACGGAGCAGCGAATACGTCAGCGCGCCGCCGGCGAGTGCGCTGAGCCCGACCGCGACGGTGGTGGCGACGGCCGCGCCGGACGGGGCGGCGGGCAGCCGGTCGCGTAGCGACACCGGGCGGCTGAAGGTCAGTACCGGCCAACTGCGGGCGGCGGCCTCCTTGCGCAGACCGCGGTCCGGGTTGACCACCGACGGATGCCCGACGGCTTCCAGCATCGGCAGGTCGGTGATCGAATCGGAATAGGCATAGCAGTGTTCGAGCGAGTAGCCCTCGCGGGCGGCGAGTTCGCGGATTGCTTCGGCCTTGCCTTCGCCGTAGCAGTAGAAGGCAACCTCGCCGGTGTACTTGCCGTCCTGCACGACCATCCTGGTGGCCATCGCGTGGGTGGCGCCGAGCGCTCGGGCGATCGGCGCCACGATCTCTTCGCCAGAGGCTGAGACCACCACGACATCGCGACCGCACAGTTTGTGGTCGGCGATCAGATTGGCGGCCTCGTCGAACACCAGTGGGTCGACGATCTCGTGCAGTGTCTCGCCGACCACCGAACGCACTTGTTCGACGTCCCAGCCGGTACACATATCCGTCAGGTAGGTGCGCATCCGGTCCATCTGATCGTGATCGGCACCGGACATCAGGAAGAAGAACTGGGCATAGGACGATTTGAGGACAGCGCGGCGGTTCAGTAGCCCTTGATCGAAAAACGGTTTGCTGAAGGCCAGCGTGCTCGACTTTGCTATAACCGTCTTGTCGAGGTCGAAAAAGGCCGCGGTACGCACCGGTACTCCGGCGTGCGCGATGCGTTCGGACCCGTCGAATTCGCCAGCGGATCCCGTGGATACCGTCACGGTGTCCAGCATAGGGGGACCCGTCGGGAGCCCTTTCCCAACACTGGGAAAGTGGCAGCTAGAGACACGTGTCGGAAACTGCACGATTTTTCGCATTTCGGGTAAATGTCCTGCATCGCTACTTGCGCCCCTGGCCATTTCCGTGTGTATAGTGGGCCTTACTCGGCTATGGCCGAGTGTGGATCAGCCCGACCCCCCGGGGCTGATACACGACGACCTCCGCCTCCTCCCCCCCTGGCGGGGGTCGTCCCTTTTTCGGGGTCTGTTCGGCCCTCTGCCGATTTTTACAGCACAGATTCGAATTGTTGCGGAACGGGATTTTCACCCGCCCGGAAGCCGCTCGGCGTCATCCACAATCGCCGATTCATCCACAGATCGCGCGCACCCTCTGGCGCCGTCGATGGTCGGTTTTGCACCGTTGATGGATGACTCCACCCGCCGCGGTCCTCGCCCTGGTCGATGAGCCGACGCTGCGTGACGATGTCGACCGGGTGGCCGCCGCCGCCGTGGTTGCGGTGGTGCACGCCCATCGGCCGTCCAGTCGCACGGTGTGGACGAGCGCACCGCTGGTGGTGCTCGATGCCGCGGCCGCCGGCCGGTGCGCACACGACGGCCTTCCCCGCCGAGACCGGGTATTTCTGGTGAGCTCGACCGAACCCGCCGGCGATGACTGGAAAGTCGCGGTATCCGTTGGAGCCCAACGGGTTATCCGACTACCCGATCAGGAGGTCGAGCTGATCGAGGCACTGACCGCGGCGGCACAGGGCATCGGATCCAACACCCGCCGCGGTGCGGTGGTCGCGACCATCGGTGGCTGCGGCGGCGCGGGCGCCTCGCTGTTCGCGGCCGCGTTGGCCCAGTCTGCGCCGAAAGCACTGCTCGTCGACACCGATCCGTGGGGCGGCGGCCTGGACCTGGCGATGGGGACCGAGAGCGCACCGGGACTGCGCTGGCAGGACCTGACGCTGCGCGACGGCCGCCTGGGCTTCGACGCGTTACAGGCCGCGCTTCCCCAGCGCCGCGGCGTCACCGTGCTCTCCGGGGGTCGGCACGGCGCCGAGATCGAGGCCGGTCCGCTGGGCGCGGTCATCGACGCCGGCAGGCAGGCCGGCGTCGCGGTGATCTGCGATGTGCCACGACGCGGCGGCCCCGCCGTCGAGGTCGCACTGGAGTCCGCGGATCTGGTGGTGACGCTGGTGCCTGCCGATGTCCGTGCCGCGGCGGCCGCCGGAGCTCTCACCGGCTGGGTCCGGACGGTCAACCCGAATATCGGTCTGGTGGTGCGAGGCCCGGCGCCCGGTGGGCTGCGCGCCGCCGATATCGCGGCCAGCGTCGGGCTTCCGGTGGTCGCGGCGATGCGGCCGCAGCCCGGATTGGCCGATGCGATGGAGCGGGGTGGGTTGCGCATGCGGGCTCGGTCTCCGCTGGCGCGGGCCGCGGCGGCGGTGCTGGGACTGCTGTCATGACGGGTTCCCTGATCGACCGGGTTCGGGAACGGCTCGCCGCCGAGCAGGCACCGCTGCATCCCAGCGTCGTCGCCGGGGCGATCCGCGCGGAATCCGGCGGGCTGCTCGGGGACACCGAGGTGCTCGCCGGGATGCGCGTGCTGCAGACGGAGCTGACCGGTGCGGGCATCCTGGACCCACTGCTGCGCGACCCGGGGACCACCGACGTCCTCGTCACCGGTCCCGACTCGGTTTGGGTCGACACAGGAAACGGTTTGCAGCGCAGCGATATCCGATTCGAGGACGAATCGGCGGTGCGCCGGTTGGCCCAGCGGCTGGCGCTGACGGCGGGCCGCCGGCTCGACGAGAGCCAGCCCTGGGTTGATGGCCAGCTGAGTTGCCTGGGTGCGGATCTGGTTCGGCTGCACGCGGTGCTGCCACCCGTCGCGGTGGCCGGGACATGCATCTCGTTGCGGGTATTGCGGCCGGCCCGGCAGGATCTCGCGGCACTGATCGGCGCCGGCGCGATCGCGGCTCCCGCCGCCGATCTGCTGCGCCGCATCATCGCGGCCCGGCTCGCGTTCCTCGTCTGCGGCGGTACCGGGGCGGGTAAGACGACCCTGCTGTCGGCCGCGCTGGGCACCGTCGACGAGGGGGAGCGCATCGTGTGCGTGGAGGACGCGCCGGAGCTCGCTCCGCGGCATCCGCACGTCGTCAAGTTGGTGGCTCGGGGTGCCAACGTCGAAGGCGTCGGGGCGGTCACGATCCGCGACCTGATCCGCCAGGCGTTGCGGATGCGTCCCGACCGCATCGTGGTCGGTGAGGTGCGCGGCGCCGAGGTCATCGACCTGCTCACCGCGCTGAACACCGGCCACGACGGTGGTGCCGGGACCGTGCACGCCAACAGCGCCGCCGAGGTGCCGGCCCGGCTGGAGGCGCTGGCCGGTCTCGGTGGTCTGGACCGCGCGGGGCTGCACAGCCAGCTGGCCGCCGCGGTGCACGTGGTGCTGCACGTGGGGCGCGGCCCGGACGGTAGGCGGCGGCTCACCGAGATAGCGGTGCTCGACCGCGGACCGCAGGGCTGGGTGAGCGTGCAGACCGCCTGGCATGCCGATCGTGGATTCGATTGTGGCGCCGATCAACTGGTAGGCATGCTGGACGTGCGGAGTCGGCGGTGACGGCCGCGGCGGTGCTGTTGGCCGCGGCGCTGCTGGCGCGGCCGGCTCCGGCGCGAGCCCGGCTGGCGCGCCCGGGCCGGTCGGCCGCGCTGCCGACTCGGGTGCTGTGGTGGGCGGCCGTTCCGCCCGCCCTGATCGCCGTCGCTGTGGTGGAGCCGACCGTGATGATGGCGGTCGCGGTCCTGGCCGGTACGCTCGCCGTCCGCGGCCGCGCGGCGGGGGCGCGTCGGCGGCGGTGTGCCGAAGCCGCCGCATTGCGGGACGGGTTGGACATTCTGGCCGGTGAGCTGCGGGCCGGCGCGCATCCGGTGGCGGCCTTCCAGGCGGCAGGCACCGAGGTCGGCGCCGAGGTGGGTGGGCGGTTGCAGATGGTGGCCGCGCGTGGACGCCTCGGTGCCGATGTCGGCGCCGGACTTCAGGCGGTGTCGGCGGCATCCGCACAGCCGCAGGCCTGGGAACGGCTGGCGGTGTGCTGGCGGTTGGCGCAGTCACACGGGCTGGCCATCGCCACCTTGATGAAAGCCGCCCAGCACGACATCGTCGAGCGGGAGCGGTTCCGGGCACGGGTCGATGCCGGGCTGGCGGGCGCGCGGACCACGGCTGCGGTGCTGGCCGGGATGCCGCTGCTGGGCATCGCACTGGGCCAGGCCATCGGCGCGGACCCGGTCGCGTTCCTGTTCTCCGGCGGAGCCGGTGGTGTGCTGCTGGTGATCGGGATCGCCCTGTCCTGCCTGGGACTGTGCTGGTCAGACCGTATCGTCACGGGACTACCCAGATGAGTTGGGCCGCTGTGCTGCTTGCCGCCGCGCTGATGGTGGGCGCCGGGCCGGTCAGGCTGCGCCCGACCGGTGCCGGCGAGGCCGCACCGGTACCGCAACGGGCTGATCCGCTGGCCGCGGCATCCTGCTTCGACGTGTTCGCCGCCTGTCTGGCTGCGGGAATGGCGACCGCCTCGGCCGCGGCCGCCGCCGCGGACCTGGCGCCACCGGCGCTCGCCGAGCAGCTTCGACGGGCCGCGCACCTGCTGGCGCTCGGCGCCGAACCCGACCGCGCCTGGGCAGATCCGGGTGCGGCGGGCGACCGGCACGGCGCGATACTGGCCCGACTGGCGCGCCGGTCGGCGCACTCCGGCGCCGCGCTCGCGAGCAGCGTCGCCGAGCTGGCAGACCAGGTCCGCATCGATGCCGGTGCCGCGGCCGACGCCGCCGCGGAACGGGCCGCGGTGCTGATCGCCGGTCCGCTGGGGCTCTGCTACCTGCCGGCCTTCATATGCCTGGGAATCGTCCCGGTGGTCGCCGGACTGGCCGGCGACCTGATGTGGTCAGGACTGTGGTGAAAGGGAATAGCGCACATGCACAACATCATTCGCGACTTGCAGGCACGGCTCATGATTGTGGTGGGGGACGAGTCCGGCATGAGCACCGTGGAATACGCGATCGGGACCATCGCCGCGGCGGCGTTCGGTGCGATCCTGTACACGGTGGTGACCGGGGACTCCATCGTCAACGCCCTGTCCAACATCATCACCCGCGCGCTCAACACCAATGTCTGAGCGCTGATACCGGTGCGGTCACCGTCGAGGCGGCGTTCGCGATCGCCGTACTGGTATCGGTTCTGGTGGTCTGCCTCGCCGGCCTCAACGCGGCGGTGCTGCAGATCCGGTGCATCGACGCCGCCCGCGAGGCCGCCCGGCTCGCGGCCCGCGGCGATGACGGACTCGCGGCCGCACACCGGGTCGCCCCGGCCGGTGCGGTGGTCTCGCTCCACCGCGAGGGTGGCCTGCTGGTCGCCAGGGTCAGCACGAAATCTCAACTGCTGCCCGGGATCACCATCGCCGCCGAGGCCGTGTCAGCATCCGAGTCGGGCCGGTGAGGACACCGGATCGGCGAGCCTGGTTGCCGTCGCCATGGTGATGGTGTTGCTGGCCGTGACGGCCGGGGTGGCGGTACTGGGGTCGGTGGTGATCGCGCGCCACCGCGCCCAGTCCGCGGCCGACCTGGCCGCCCTGGCGGCGGCCGCAGACCTGCTATCCGGACATCAGATCGCCTGTGGCCGCGCGGTATCGGTGGCCAACGCGATGGGCGCGACTGTCACCGATTGCGCGGTCGACGGGCTGGACACCGTCATCGCCGTTGCGGTCGATGCGGGTGTGCACGGGTGGCGTGCCTCCGCGCGGGCTCGGGCCGGACCGGGCCGGCCGGAGAACTGAACCGGCTCAATCCGCTGATTTGCCCTTCCGCAGTCTCGATTTCAGGCTGGCGCGCCCGTGACTGTCGGCGTGGTCGGAGACCAAAGCGCCGCGCTGGGACTCGGCGAGCTCCTCCTCGGTGGGCAACCGCATCGACAGCAACGCGGCGTAGGTGTCATCGTCGAGTTCGACCCTGTTGGCCGTGACGTGAATCGGGGTGTAGCCGCCGCCGAGGGCCGGCAGCCGCAACACCCGGGCGGCCGGCCCGCGCGCGAAGTCTTCCATCATGGCCGCGACCACCCGGTCGTCGGCCGGATCGACGGCCGGTTCGCCACGTTCGCGGGCGCGCCAATCGTAGTGCGGGCTCGGCCGGTCCAGCCATTTGAGCAGCCGCCAATGCTTCATATCGACCAGCGCGCGATGCACGCCGGGCGCGGCCAACCCGTTGAGGATCCGCTGGGCCAGATCGTCGGGGCGTACCACCGGCCCCTCGCGCACGCTGCGCCAATTCATCGCCCGGCAGATCAGCCGTTCGCTGCCGTCGGCCTGCTGCTCCTGGACCGCCCGGGCGACGAACCCGACGGTGATCGGCTGTCCCTGGTAATCGGTCACATTCCAGGTGCTGCACAGGGTGTTGCCCGGTTCGGCCCGGATCACCATCGACAGCACCTTGGACTCGTTGGCATTGAGCTCGCGGGCGGGAAGATCCTCGGCGAAGGCCCTGCCGTGGGTGGCCTCGGTGGCGATATCGCGCCCGGCGTTGGCCAGCGATTCGGGGGTGTCGGTGGCCACCCCGGACGTCAGATCCCATTTGAGGGGGCCCGGGATCGGGCGCGGGGGCGGCTCGGCATCCGGCGGTCCGATCCACAGATGTACGCCGTGGATCACCCCGTCGGACATGTGCACGACCTCGGTACGGATCACGCGGTCGTGCTTGGGCGTGATGATGCTCAATGCGTGCCCGGCCCGCACGGTTTCCCCGATGGCCGACTGAATGGCCATCAGATGCGGATTACGCCGCAAGAAGCTGCTGGTCGGCACCAGGTTCTTGGTCCGCGGCCCTTGCGCGACAACGACAGGTTCATCCCCGAGTGTCTCCACGAGCAACCAGTCGTGGTCCATGCCGGCAGTTTAGCTGGCGTGCGGGCCGCTACCCGCGGTATTTCCCGCTGCGGAATCCGTCGGACAGCCCGGATGGACCACCATTGTAAGACCGCTCAGGGCGGCTGAACGCACCAATTCTGAGTTGCCGATCACCGCTGCGAAAAGGTATTTTCCCCTCTGCGCCCGGTTTTCCGGGGTTGAGAACGGATCGCGTTGTCCGACCGTTTTGTCGCGAAGCCTGGGGGCTCGGCGTCGCTGGTGTCGGCGCATTGCTGGACATGGCGGTCGGCGAGGGGTGGACCGCTGCGCGGTATCAGTGCCGCGCCAGCGCGTCGAGCACCAGGCGCAGCACCCGCACCGCACCGCCCTTGTCCAGCGGATCGTTGCCGTTGCCGCACTTGGGTGACTGCACGCACGACGGGCAACCGGCGGGGCACTCGCAGGCCTCGATGGCTGACGCGGTCGCCGACCACCATGTCTGGAGCTGCCGGAAGCCACGGTCGGCGAACCCGGCCCCGCCCGGGTAGCCGTCGTAGACGAAGATCGTCGGCAGTCCAGCCAGTGCGCCGAGCCCGGGTCCAGCGGCGGTCGACACCCCGCCGATATCGCCGCGGTCGCAGCTGGCCACCAGTGGCAGCAGCCCGATCGCCGCATGTTCGGCGGCGTGCAGTGCACCGGGCACCGAGAGCGCCTCGATACCGTTGTCGGCCAACGCTTCCGGGGTGATCGTGCACATCACCGCGACGGTTTGCAGGGTTCGGGTCGGCATGTCCAGTTCGACGAAGTCGATGACCTCGCCGTCGACGGCACGCCGCAGGTAGCCGGTCACGGTGTTCGACACCGCCACCGGAACCACGCCGACGGTGACCGGCCCGTGGCCGTACAGTTCGCCCTCACCGGTGACCGCGATATCGGTCAGCTCACGCGCGGACGTGGTGTAGCCGGGGTCCCCGGCGTGCACCAGGGCGATACCGTCTTCGAAATTCAGTGCGTCGACCAGGTAGGTCTCGCCCTGATGCAGGTAGACCGCGCCGGGGTGCACGGCCGCGGCGGCCTGCCCGGTCCCCGTGGTGCCCAGCACGCGGCCGGTGCCGGTTTCAAGGATGGCGATCTGTCCGCCCGACGAGCCGCGGATGTCGACCGCCGGGTGCGGATCGATCCCGGCGGCGGGGAAGTACCCGCCGGGCCTGCGTCGCAGCAGACCGTCGTCGATCAGCGCGGCCGCCACCGACTCGGCGTCCCACCTGCGCACCTCGGCATCGGTGAGCGGCAGTTCGGTGGCCGCGCACAGCAGCTGGGGGCCGAGCACGTAGGGATTGCGCGGGTCGATCACCACGCGCTCGATCGGCTTGTTCAACAGCGCCTGCGGATGATGGACCAGGTAGGTGTCCAGCGGGTCATCGCGGGCGATCAACACGATCAGCGCGCTCTGCCCGCGCCGACCCGACCGCCCGGCCTGCTGCCAGAACGAGGTGACGGTCCCTGGGAAGCCGGCCAACACCACCGCGTCGAGTCCGGCGATGTCCACCCCGAGCTCGAGGGCGTTGGTGGTGGCCAGGCCGCGCAGTTCGCCGTCGGACAGTGCCCGCTCCAGCGTCCGGCGATCCTCGGCAAGGTAGCCCGCGCGGTAGGAGGCGACCTGCTCGGCCAGCTCGGGGGCCACCTGCTCCAGGCGGGTCCGCGCCCCGAGCGCGGTCAGTTCCGCGCCGCGGCGTGACCGCACAAAGGTCAGGGTGCGGGCCCCCTCGGCCACCAGATCGGCCATCACCCGGGCGGCTTCCGCGCCGGCCGAACGGCGCACCGGTGCACCATTCTCCCCGACCAGGTCCCCCAGCAGCGCCGGTTCCCACAGTGCCACCGTTCGCCGGCCCTGCGGCGAGCCGTCCTCGGTGACCGCGGCGACGGTCTGACCGATCAGCTCGGCGGCCGTCTCGGCGGGAGCCGCGGTGGTGGCACTGGCGAAGAAGACCGTCGGCGTGCCCGAATACCGCTCGCACAGCCGCAGCAACCGGCGCAACACCATTGCCACATTCGAGCCGAAAATGCCGCGGTAGTAGTGGCATTCGTCGACCACGATGAACCGCAGGTTGCGCAGGAACACGGCCCATTTGGCATGGTTGCGCAGCAGCGACAGGTGAATCATGTCCGGGTTGGAGAAGATCCATCGAGACCGTTCGCGGGCGAAGCGGCGCAGGTCGGCGGTCGCGTCCCCGTCGTAGGCGCTGGGGGCGGCGTCGCGCAGGTTCGGCACCGCATCGGTGAGCGCCTGGGCGGCGCGCAGCTGATCGTGGCCGAGGGCCTTGGTGGGGGACAGATACAGCGCGCGCGCCCGCGGGTCGGCGGCCAGTGCGGTCAGTATCGGCAGCTGGTATCCCAGCGATTTACCCGACGCGGTGCCGGTGCACAGCACGACATGTCGTCCGGCGTGTGCCAGCTCCGCGGCGGCCGCCTGGTGCGACCAGGGGGTGCTGATACCCCGGTCGGCGAACGCGGCGACGACGTCGGGATCGGCCCAGTGCGGCCAGTCCCGATGCTCGCTGCGCCGCGCCGGCAGGTCTTCGACGTGGCGTATCGGATGCTCGTCGGCCGCGGTGCCCTCCAGCGCACGCGACAGCAGGTCCCGGCCGAATTCGGACCCGGAACGCGCCGCGGAACCAGACAACTGTCACCTTTCGTGATCACCGGAGTGTGTACCCAGGTGAATTGTTAACTACATGATCATTTCCGAGACTGTCGCTGGAGCCTTGAACGTGGTTGACTAAAGGTGGTCGCAGCTTCTGTGTTCGTGTTTCAGCACCCGCAGGATCGAACGTTGCGATCGCGGTTCCTGCGAGGTTGTAGGTCGGGTTGAGTTCCGGCGACACACGCGTTGGTATGGCGGTCGGAACGGGCCCGGTACACCGGAAGTCGGTGAACCGCACCCGGTAAGAGAAGGAATGTACGAGAGATGCCACAGGGAACTGTGAAGTGGTTCAACGCGGAGAAGGGCTTCGGCTTCATCGCCCCCGAGGACGGCTCCGCTGACGTGTTTGTCCACTACACGGAGATCCAGGGGTCGGGCTTCCGCACCCTGGAGGAGAACCAGAAGGTCGAGTTCGAGGTCGGCCAGAGCCCCAAGGGGCCGCAGGCCACCGGCGTCCGCGCCGTCTGAGTCATCGCACCAGGAGGACACCCCCGGCCCCGCCGGGGGTGTTTTCGTATCGGACGCCGTTAGTGTCGTGCGTGTGAGCCAGCTGTCGTTCTTCTCGGCCGAGTCGGTACCGCCGGCTGTCGAGGATCTGACGGGGCTGCTGGCCGCGCACGGTCAGGTGGTGCTCACCGGGGGACAGGCGCGCCTGTCCATCGTGGTCGAGGCGCTGTGGCGCGCCCGGGAGCTGGCGGTGATGATCGACGAGCTCGGGTTGCACGCCGAGATCCTGCGTACCGACGAGAACACCCCGCTGGTGCGCACCGCGATGGACAGCCGGTTGGCTGATATCGCGTCGGACTGGACTCGCGGGGCGGTGAAGACCGTGCCCGGACACTGGCTGCCCGGCGCGCGCGAACTGCGGGTCTGGACGCTGGCCGCAGGCACCCCCGAGGCGGCGGACCGATACTTGCTGGGATTGGATCCGCATGCGCCCGACACGCACCCGGTGCTGGCATCGGCGCTGATGCGGGTGGGTATCGCCCCGACCTTGATCGGTACCCGCGGCGCCCGGCCGGCGTTGCGGATCAGTGGCAGGCGGCGGCTATCACGGCTGGTAGAGAACGTCGGGGAACCTCCCGACGACGCCGACGCGTTTGCACAATGGCCGCGGATATAAGGAAAGCTGACGGGCGAGCCAGTTTGCGTTGGTTCGCCCAGAATGCGAAATTGTCAGTTGCCAGCGCGCCGCACGGCAGCTCGGCAACAGAGAAGTGGAGTGTAAGAGCAGGTGGCTGACGACGACCGGAGCCGGGCAGGCGCCGGTACTGTTCGGCGGCTCGTGATTGTCGAGTCGCCGACCAAAGCGCGCAAGATAGCGGGCTACCTCGGCTCCAATTACATCGTGGAATCCTCGCGCGGTCACATCCGTGACCTGCCGCGCGCCGCCGCCGACGTACCCGCCAAGTACAAATCCGAGCCGTGGGCGCGTCTCGGCGTCAACGTGGACGCGGATTTCGAACCGCTCTACATCGTCAGCCCCGACAAGAAGGGCACCGTCACCGAGCTCAAGACGCTGCTCAAGGATGTCGACGAGCTCTACCTCGCCACCGACGGTGACCGCGAAGGTGAGGCCATCGCCTGGCACCTGCTCGAAACGCTCAAACCGCGCGTCCCGGTCAAGCGGATGGTGTTCCACGAGATCACCGAGCCGGCCATCCGGGCCGCCGCCGAGAACCCCCGCGATCTCGACATCGATCTGGTCGACGCCCAGGAAACCCGCCGCATTCTGGACCGTCTCTACGGCTACGAGGTGTCTCCCGTGCTGTGGAAGAAGGTCGCGCCGAAGCTGTCGGCGGGCCGGGTGCAGTCGGTGGCCACCCGCATCATCGTGCAGCGCGAGCGCGAGCGGATGGCCTTCCGCAGCGCCGGGTACTGGGATGTCACCGCCGAGCTCGACGCCAGCGTGTCCGATCCGCAGGCCACCCCGCCGCGGTTCACCGCGAAACTCAACACCGTGGACGGGCGCCGGGTGGCGGCCGGACGCGATTTCGACTCCCTCGGCGCGGTCCGCAAGCCCGACGAGGTGCTGGTGCTCGACGAGGCCGCGGCGGCCGCACTGGCCACCGGCCTGCGCGGGGCCCAGTTGGCCGTCTCGTCGGTCGAGCAGAAGCCCTACACCCGCAAGCCCTATCCGCCGTTCATGACGTCCACGCTGCAACAGGAGGCGGGCCGCAAGCTGCGGTTCTCCTCCGAGCGCACGATGAGCATCGCGCAGCGGCTGTACGAAAACGGCTACATCACCTATATGCGTACCGACTCGACGACCCTGTCGGAGTCGGCCATCAACGCCGCGCGCAACCAGGCCGGGCAGCTCTACGGCCAGGAGTATGTGCACCCGACCCCGCGCCAATACACCCGCAAGGTGAAGAACGCGCAGGAGGCGCACGAGGCGATCCGACCCTCCGGCGATGTCTTCCAGACCCCGGGCCAGTTGCACAGCGCCCTGGACAACGACGAGTTCCGGCTCTACGAGCTGATCTGGCAGCGCACCGTGGCCTCGCAGATGGCCGACGCGCGTGGCACCACGCTGAGCCTGCGGATCTCCGGAACCGCCAGGTCGGGTGAGCAGGTCGTTTTCAACGCCTCGGGCCGCACCATCACGTTCCCGGGCTTCCTCAAGGCCTATGTCGAAAGCCTCGACGAGCAGGCCGGCGGTGAGGCCGACGATGCCGAGAGCCGACTGCCCAACCTGACCCAGGGCCAGCGGGTGGACGCCGCCGAACTGACCGCCGACGGGCACACCACCAGCCCGCCGGCGCGCTACACCGAGGCGTCGCTGATCAAGGCGCTGGAGGACCTCGGTATCGGGCGCCCGTCGACGTACAGCTCGATCATCAAGACGATCCAGGACCGCGGCTACGTCCACAAGAAGGGCAGCGCACTGGTGCCGTCCTGGGTGGCGTTCGCGGTGATCGGACTGCTCGAACAGCACTTCGGGCGGCTGGTCGACTACGACTTCACCGCCGCCATGGAAGACGAGCTGGACGCGATCGCCGCCGGTAACGAGCGACGGACCAACTGGCTGAACAACTTCTATTTCGGCGGCGAGCACGGCGTGGAGGGTTCCATCGCCCGCGCGGGCGGTCTCAAGCAACTCGTCGGCGGCAACCTGGAGGAGATCGACGCGCGACTGGTCAACTCCATCAAGCTGTTCGACGACGCCGAGGGGCGCGCGGTCAACGTGCGTGTCGGCCGCAACGGCCCGTACCTGGAGCGGATGATCGCCGACCCGGACAACCCGGGGGAGCTCAAACCGCAGCGGGCCAACCTCAAGGATGAGCTGACTCCCGACGAGCTCACGCTAGAGCTTGCCGAAAAGGCCTTCGCCACACCGCAAGAGGGTCGCTCACTGGGCGTCGACCCGGAGACCGGACACGAGATCCTGGCCAAGGACGGTCGTTACGGCCCGTACGTCACCGAGGTGCTGCCCGAACCCGAGAATCCCGACGACGGCAGCGCGGGCTCGCCTGCCAAGAAGGGCAAGAAGCCGACCGGTCCGAAGCCGCGCACCGGTTCGCTGCTGCGCACCATGGATCTGGAGACGGTGACGCTGGAGGACGCCCTCAAGCTGCTGTCATTGCCCCGCGTGGTCGGAGTCGATCCCGCCAACGGTGAGGAGATCACCGCTCAGAACGGCCGTTATGGCCCATATCTGAAGCGCGGCACCGATTCTCGTTCGCTGGCCACCGAAGAGCAGATGTTCACCATCACCCTCGACGAGGCGCTGAAGATCTATGCCGAGCCCAAACGGCGCGGCCGTCAGGGTGCGGCGACCCCGCCGCTGCGCGAGCTGGGCACCGATCCGGTGTCGGAGAAGCCGATGGTGATCAAGGACGGCAGGTTCGGCCCGTATGTCACCGACGGGGAGACCAACGCCAGCCTGCGCAAGGGTGACGATGTGCTCTCGATCACCGACGAACGCGCCTCCGAACTGCTCGCCGACCGCCGCGCGCGGGGCCCGGTGAAGAAGGCAGCCAAGAAGGCGCCGGCGAAAAAGGCTGCGGCCAAAAAGGCCCCGGCGAAAAAGGCCGCGGCCAAGAAGGCCGTGAAGAAAGCCTAGCTGGACAGGGCGCGGCTGTACGGCCGGACCGGCCGGGCCAGCTGCGTCGGTGCGGTGCGGCCGCGCAGCTCGACGATCTCGCCGACATCCCAGCACAGGGCCTCGGAGTCCAGCGCCCCGCTGACCGCGATGGCGGAGGCCAGCACATGGCCCTCTTCCAGCTTGGCGAGTTCGGTGAGCCGCGCGGCCTCGTTCACCGGATCGCCGATCACCGTGTATTCGAAGCGGGCCTGGGCGCCGATGTGGCCGGCGATCGCCCGCCCGGCGGATACCCCGATACCGAACTCGGTCTGGCCCAACACATTCACCAGTTCGTCGTGCAGTTCGCGGGAGGCCGCCAGTGCGGCTCCGGAGGCGTCGGGGTGTTCGATCGGGGCGCCGAAGATGGCCAGCGCGGCATCACCCTGGAACTTGTTGACGAACCCGCCGTGCTTGTTCACCGTGTCGACGATGACCCGGAAGAAATCGTTGAGCAGGTTCACCACCTCGGAGGCCGGGATGGTGGAGGCCAGTTGGGTGGAACCGACCAGATCGACGAACAGCACTGCGACATCGCGTTCCTGGCCGCCTAGTTCGGTGCCGCGTTCCAGGGCGCGCCGCGCCACGTCCTCACCGACATAGCGGCCGAACAGGTCGCGTAGGCGTTGCCGTTCGGCCAGATCGCGGACCATGTCGTTGAAGCCCGCCTGCAGCAGGCCGAGCTCGCTGGCGTCATAGATCTGCATGTGCGCGTTGTAGTTTCCGCGCTGTACCTCGCCGAGGGCCCAGCGCAGCTGGCGCAGCGGGTCGGCGATGGACATCGAGACCAGGACGGTGCCGACCAGGCCGATCAGCAGCGCGGCGATGGCCAGCAGCAGGATCGGGGTGGTCAGTTTGTCGGCGGGCGCATTGAGGATGTCGAACTTGCTCGCCACCACCGCCAGCACGATGGCCAGGATCGGGACCCCGGTGGACAGCACCCAGGTGAGCACCTGGCGCAGGATCACCCCGGGGGCCCGGAAGTTCTCCGGCACGCCGGTGCGCAGCGCGGCGACCGCCACGGGGCGCAGCACCCGCTCGGACTGCAGGTAGCCGATGATCGCCACCGCGGTGGCGCCCAGCGCGGTGGCGACGGCGACGACGGGGGCGGACTTGCTGGCCACCGGCCAGCTCGCCACGATGAAGACGATGGAGCCCAGGCACCAGTTGGTCACATTGATGACCGACCGGTAGAAGGGCATCTTGAGGGCCCGGACGCGGGCCACCTCGGTGATGGTGGTGGAGGTGTCGCCGAGCAGGGTGTCGCGGCGCTGCCAGCGGATCACCGGGATGAGCATCCGCAGGGTGATGTAGGCGGCGATGGTGAACGAGACGAACAGATAGGCCAGGAAGACCGCCAGGTTGAACGCCGGAAGCTCCTGGAGCTGGATGCGGTCCTCGGGGGGCAGTCCGTAGCGCAGGAAACCCAGGACCAGCAGCGCGCCGATGATATCGGCCTGCACCATGCCCAGGCCGAACACCGGCCACGGCGTGCGGGCCACCCAACGAAGGAACGCGCTGACGCGTCCGATCGGTGTCACCTCCGCACTCACCCGTTCACCGTATCGGTCAGGGCCCGTCGGTTGCGCCGGTGAGCCTGTGTCGTGTCTGCCGGTGCCATTAGTGTTGAGCGGTGCACAGCGGTGTTTTTTCGCGTCTGGTGGGTCAACACCTCGTCGAGGAGGAGTTACTCGCGGCCGCTACCGCGGCGCGAGGTGAAATGTCTCACAGCGCACTCACAGCCGGCGGCATGACGCACGCCTGGCTGATCACCGGCCCGCCCGGTTCCGGTCGTTCCATCGCCGCGGTGTGCTTCGCCGCGGCGCTGCAGTGCACGTCGGAGGGGCCGCCGGGATGCGGTGAGTGCCGGTCGTGCACCACCACCATGGCCGGCACCCACGCCGACGTGCGCCGGATCATCCCGGAGGGGTTGTCGATCGGGGTGCGCGAGATGCGCGAGATCGTGCAGATCGCGTCGCGTCGGCCGGGCACCGGACGCTGGCAGATCGTGGTTGTCGAGGATGCCGACCGACTCACCGAGGGCGCGGCCAACGCACTGCTCAAGGTGGTCGAAGAGCCGCCGCCGTCGACGGTGTTCCTGTTGTGCGCGCCGTCGGTGGATCCCGAGGACATCGCCGTCACGCTGCGGTCGCGGTGCCGGCATATCGCGTTGGTGACCCCGCCGACCGCGTCGATCGCCGAGGTACTGACCGAGCGGGACGGGATCGCCGCCGACGTGGCCGCCTGGGCCGCGTCGGTCAGTGGGGGTCATGTGGGCCGCGCGCGCCGGTTGGCCACCGATCCGGAGTCGCGGCTGCGTCGGGAGCGCGCGCTGGGCCTGGCCCGCGACGCCGCGACACCGTCTCGGGCCTACGGGGCCGCCGAAGAATTGGTCGCCACCGCGGAGGCGGAGGCCAAGGCCCTCACCGTGGACCGGAATGAGAGTGAGACCGAGGAATTGCGCACCGCGCTCGGTGCCGGCGGCACCGGTAAGGGCACCACGGGCACCATGCGCGGCGCCAGTGGGGCGATGAAGGCACTCGAGCAGCGTCAGAAGTCACGGCAGACCCGGGCCTCCCGCGACGCTCTGGACCGCGCGTTGATGGACCTGGCCACCTACTTCCGCGATGCGCTGGTGGTGTCGGCCGGTGCGGGTGGGGTGGCCGCCAACCACCCCGATATGGCCGAGAAGGTGGGCTCGATGGCCGCTCATGTGGCGCCGGACAAGCTGCTGCGCTGTATCGAGGCGGTGCTGGACTGCCGTGAGGCGCTGGCGATCAACGTGAAGCCGAAGTTCGCGGTCGACGCGATGGTTGCGACGGTGGGGCAGGCCTTACGGAACTGAGTTGGGTCATCTGTGAGCGCTGTCGTAGACTCGTCCCGCCTGTGTAGGCAGGCGCGCCACCTTAGCTCAGTCGGTAGAGCAATTCACTCGTAATGAATAGGTCAGGAGTTCGATTCTCCTAGGTGGCTCCATCGGGGATGAACTTAACCGGCCCTGCGCTGGGATTGTCTGCGTTCGGCCAGCCGCCGCCACAGGTCCTCGAGATCGATATCGTGCGGCTGGCGCGGGCGGCGCTGATGGAACAGCGAGTCGTCATGGCTGGCCGGGCAGTGAAACCGGTGCAGTTGCAGACATTGCGCCGGCCAGCGGCCCTCGTGCTCATCCTCCAGGTCGATCACCTGTCGCGTGATCCGGCGGATCGCGAACCGGTTGCCCGCCGCGCTCTCCTCAGTCGGGTACATCCGGGCCTCGAACAGGCGCCAGCCACCGTAGGCCATCTGCAGCCAGACGGTGTCGGTGCCGCAGTGTGTGCACGGGGCGACCACCGACGGTCGCGAGTCTGGCCAGTCCATGCCTCAAGGCTAAGGACGGCCGCCGACATTTTCGGCGCGCACACGCCGTGCGGGCCGACCTATCGGGGCGCCACGAACCCGAGCGGCCCGGCGGCAATGCATACCGACAGTGCCGCGGTGTTCGCGCGCACCCGGATGGCCTCACCGGCTCCGGACAGCCGTACGAACACCCGGTTCAACCCGGGGTGCACCGGAACTTTCACCGGAGCGCCCTCGGCCAGTGACATGGTCAGCGACCCCTCGCTGTTGGCCAGATAGTTCAGCTCGGCCGTCCAATCCGCGGGCAGCAGCGGCCCGTCCAGTGCCATGACGACCTCGGGTCCGTCGGTCTGCACCAGGTAGCCGCAGCCCGGTGCGGGCCCGGGGGTGATGGTGCGCACCCAGGTGACCATTGCATCGCGCAACCTTCCGGTGCTGTCCAGGATATGTAATTCCGTTGTGCTGGTGCTGAATTCCGGACGATCGGGCAGCAGTGCGAACATATGGCTGGCCAGGTTCTCCGGTGCGGCCACGCGCTGCATGATCATCGGATCGACCTCCTGGTCCAGCAGTGGCGCCGCCTGCGGGCCGGCCGCGGCCAGGCCGGTGCGCGCATTGTCCAGGTAGCCGGGGACCGGGCTGTCCTGCCACACGCGCAGGAAGGTGGCCGTCGAGTACAGGCTGCTGCCGAGGAACGCCGCCGCGGCGGCGACGGCCACCACCGACCTGGCCGTCGACACATCCAGCCAGCGCGACGCCGGACGGTTCGGGGCGCACAACGCGACTGCGGCCAGTAATGCCAGCACCACCACCAGGTCGGGCAGATAGCGCAGCGTCTGAGCCAGTTCGAGCGCGGTGAACTGCGATGACCGCATCAGATAGATCGGCACCTGGCAGGCCACCGCGTATCCGACGGCGGCCAGCCACACCGCGCCGATGCGCCGCTTACGTGCCATCGACACCGCGAAGACGGCCGCCAATACCAGCCAGCCCAGCACCATCACCGTCACCGGGGGTGTGGCCCACGGCGACGCCGGCGCCCAGCGCTGCCACTCCCATGGCCCTCCGGCCAGGCCGGGCACGATGCCGTGGGTCACCGAACGCCTCAGCAGATCCCAGGTCATCCCCAGGTCAAACGACCAGCGTTGTTGGTCGACCACCACCAGGTACACCCCGATCCAGGCCGCGGTCACCACCAGTAGTCCGGTCCAGAGCCGCGCCGCGCGCCGCCAGACATCCGCGATGGACCCGCCGGTGACCCAGGCCAGCAAGGCGGTCACGGTGAACGCCACGAACGGGATCACCGCGGACTTCTCGAAGAACAACAGCCCGCCCAGATAGACCAGGATGCCGGTCACGGCGTAGCGGCGATTCCCGGTGCGCACCAACAGGATCGCATCGGCGCACACCCAGGCCAGTGCGGCCAGCATGGGCAACGAGTTCAGTCCGGCCGCCCACCAGGCGAAACCGGGCACCGTCAGCGGGGTGAACAGCGCGAAGGTCAGCGGTATCAGCAGCACCGGGCGCCAGCCCAGGATCACGTGCAGCGCCCGTAGCAATGCCGCCGATGCCAACAGCTGCAGCACCAGCAGGCTGATCGCCGGGCCTGCCCATTCCAGTGGCGCCAGCCGGGTGATGGCGCCGGCCACGAGGAAGGCCCCCGGCATCACGTGCCCGTCATGATCGTCGAACAGGTAACCGGCCGACAACAGGGGCTGGGTACCCGCTCGTCCGACCAGGATCAGGTCATCCCAGTAGAAATCGCCGCCGAAGGCCAGTACGGACCGGACCAGCAGCTGGACCGCGATCAGCGCAACGGCACTCCTAGCGACCCACTTCATCGGTTGCGACTGTACGGAGCCGGTGCCTTCAGCTCGCGCTCGGATAGCTTTCGCCGGCCGCCTGCCGGGCCGCCCACGCCGATGCCACCATGTCGGTGAGCGAATGTCGCATCTGCCAGCCCAGATCTCGCGCCGCCAGGTCCCCGGCCGCCACGATGCGGGCCGGATCTCCAGGCCTGCGCGGGGTGACCGCAGGGTCGAAGTCGATTCCGGTGACGTCGCGGATGGCCGTCATGATCTCGCGTACCGACGTGCCCGAACCGCTGCCCAAGTTGTAGACGGCCTCGACAGGTTCACCTGTTGCCAGCCGACGCGCGGCCGCGACGTGTGCCGAGGCCAGATCCGAGACGTGTACGTAATCGCGCACGCAGGTTCCGTCGGGTGTGCTGTAGTCGCCGCCGTTGATCTGCGGGATCTGGCCGTGGAAGAGCATGTCCAGCACCTTGGGAAACAGGTTGTGCGGGCTGCGGTCATAGATATCGGGCGAGCCGGACCCCACCACGTTGAAATATCGCAGGCTGGTGTGGCGCAGTTCTCGGGAGCGGGCGACGTCGCGGAGGAGCCATTCCCCGATGAGTTTGCTTTCGCCATAGGGAGATTCGGGTGAAGTGGGGGTTTGTTCGTCGACCACCTCGACATCGGGGGTTCCGTAGGTTGCCGCGCTGCTGGAGAAGACGATCTGATCCACACCGGTTTTGGCCATCGCCGAGAGCAGCGTCGTCATGGCCGTGACGTTCTGCTGGTAGGTGTGCAGCGGGTGCTTCACCGACTCGCCCGCATACTTGTATCCGGCGACGTGGACCACTCCGGTCACCCGGTGATCGCGCAGCGTCGACTCGACGGTGTCGCCATCGAGCAGATTCGCCTTGACGAGTTCGACTCCGTCGGGGACGAACTGCGTCAGCCCGGTGGAGAGGTCATCGATCACGACCACCGGGGTGTTCGCGTCCGTGAGCGCACGGACGACGTGCGATCCGATATAGCCTGCGCCGCCGGTAACCAGCCAGGTCACGTGGTCTCCCTTCTGCGGATCGTCCGAGGTCACCATGCTGTCACAGAGCGGTGGCGGGCAAATGGCTCCGGTGTCATCGCGATGAGACCGATGGAAAAGATTGTGAGTGATCACTATCTAACCTAGCCTGTCCGCATGCCCTATGACGTGATCATCCGCAACGGTCTGTGGTTCGACGGCACCGGACGCCCGCCGCTGACCCGCTCCCTGGGGATTCACAACGGTCGCGTCGCCGAGGTCTCGGCCACCGCGCTGGACGAGACCGGCTGCCCCGAGGTCATCGACGCCACCGGCAAGTGGGTGATCCCCGGCTTCATCGATGTGCACACCCACTACGACGCCGAGGTGCTGCTGGACCCCGGGCTGCGCGAATCGGTGCGCCACGGGGTGACCACCGTGCTGCTGGGCATGTGCTCGCTGTCCACCGTGTACGCCGACAACGAAGACGCCGCCGACCTGTTCAGCCGGGTGGAGGCCGTGCCCCGGCAGTTCGTGCTGGGTGCGCTGGCCGAACACAAGACTTGGACCAACCCCGCCGAGTATGTGGCCGCCATCGACGCGCTGCCGCTGGGCCCGAACATCGCCTCGCTGCTGGGGCACTCGGACCTGCGCGCCTCGGTGCTGGGACTCGACCGTGCCACCACCGCCGGTGTGACCCCCACCGACGCCGAACTGGAGACGATGGCGCAGCGCCTGGACGCCGCGCTGGACGCCGGCATGCTCGGCATGTCCGGGATGGACGCCGCCATCGACAAACTCGACGGCGACCGGTTCCGTTCGCGCGCATTGCCATCCACGTTCGCCACCTGGCGGGAACGTCGCCGGCTGATCAAGGTGCTACGCCGGCGCGGCCGTATCCTGCAGAGCGCGCCGAATGTCGCCAAGGCCCAGGAGGCGCTGAATTTCTTCCTGGAGAGCAGCGCGATGTTCGGCCGTCGTCGCGGCGTGAAGATGAGCCTGCTGGTCTCCGCCGACGCCAAATCCTCGCCAGGGGCCGTGCACGTGCTGGGCCGCGGCACCCGGTTGTTGAATCGGATCCTGGACTCGCGGGTGCGGTTCCAGCATCTACCGGTGCCGTTCGAATTATATTCCGATGGAATCGATTTACCGGTCTTCGAGGAGTTCGGCGCCGGCACGGCAGCCCTGCACCTGCGCGATCAGCTGGACCGCAACGCGCTGCTCGCCGACCCGGAATACCGGCACCGGTTTCGTAAGTCCTTCGACCGCCGAAAACTCGGACCGACGTTGTGGCACCGTGACTTCCATGACGCCAAGATCGTCGGCTGTCCCGACACCTCGCTGATCGGCAAGAGCTTCGGGCAGATCGCCGACGAGCGCGGCATCCATCCGTTGGATGCCTTCCTGGACGTGCTGGTGGACAACGGCGAGCGCAACGTGCGTTGGACCACCATCGTGGCCAACCACCGCCCGAAGCAGCTCGACAAGCTCGCCGGCGAGCCATCTGTGCATATGGGGTTCTCGGATGCCGGTGCGCACCTGCGCAATATGGCGTTCTACAACTACGCGTTGCGACTGCTCAAGCGGGTACGCGACGCCGACGAGGCGGGCCGGCCGTTTCTCACCCCGCAGCGCGCGGTGCACCGGCTGACCGCAGAGGTCGCCGACTGGTTCGGGCTGGACGCCGGTACCTTGCGCACCGGAGACCGAGCCGACTTCGTGGTGATCGACCCGAGCGCGCTGGATGATTCCGTGAACGCGTACCACGAGGCGACGGTGCCCTTCTACGGCGACCTGAGCCGCATGGTGAACCGCAACGACGAGACCGTCGTCGCCACCGGCGTCAACGGCCACGTGGTGTTCACCCGGGGTGAGTTCCGTGACGGCTACGGCACCACGGTCCGGTCCGGGCGCTACCTGCGCGCCGGCGCAGCGGATCTCCCGTCGCTGCGCTCGACCGGCTCGGCCACCGTCTGAGATGGCTCGCACCCAGCAGCAGCGCCGCGCGGAAACCATGGCGCGGCTGCTCGACGCCAGCATCGCGACCATCGTCGAGATGGGCTACGCGCGAGCATCGGCGGCGGTCATCGCCAAACGGGCCGGCCTTTCGGTCGGAGCGTTGTTCCGGCATTACCCGACGATGGGGGATTTCATGGCCGCCACCGGGTATGAGGTGCTGCGCAGGCAGCTGGAATCGTTCAGCAAGCAGGTGGCTCAGATCCCGAGTGATGAACCGGTATTGCCCGCAGTGCTCTCGGTGCTACGCGATATCACCGCCAGCGATACCAACGCTGTGCTCTACGAGTTGATGGTCGCCGCTCGTACGGATGAAAAGCTACGCGCCACACTGCATGTCGTTCTGACCGAGTACAGCACCAAGATCTTCGATGCCGCCGGCGCGGTCGCGCCCACCGATGGACTCCCCGCCGACGCCCGAGCCGTGCTGACGGCGATCCTGACGAACACCTTCGACGGTGCGGCCATCCTGCGGCCGGTGATGGCCGACCCCGAATTCGAGGAGCGCAAACTCGCGATGCTGGCCGACATGCTCGGCCGCCACTGACTACCCGCGATCGGCCGCGGCCAGCGCGTACAGGTGCACCGCGATTCCCACCACCGGGCCACACAACAGTGCGATGACCGTTCGGGTCTCCAGCTCCAGCGGAAGCAGCAGCAGGGCGACCGCGGCCGCCGTGGCCCCCACCCAGCCGAGCGCATACGCGCGGTGCAGCGCGGCCGCGACGGTGGCCGCGCCGGTCAGGGTGAGCAGGGCGATGGCCACCGCGCCCGCGGTGAACCAGGCAAGTAGCCCACCCGCGGCCGCATAGTCCGGGCCGAATGCGCTGCGCAGCAGCCACGGTCCGGCCAGCCAGGCAGCCAGCACGCCGAGCCCGCCGATCACGGTCACCGCCATGACCGGGCCGGTCAGCGCGCGCAGCCGCCAGTGACGCTGGTCCACGAAATGCGCAATCAAGTTGCCCTGCATGGCGGTCAACGGCACCAGCAGCGGTGCCCGGGTGAGCGTCACCGCGAGGATGACAACGCCGCCGGCGGCCCCGAGCTCGGGCGTGGTGGCCTTGAGCAGCACCGGGAAACCCATGATCAGGATGGCGCTGGCACCGGCCGCGGCCACCGAGTGGAAAGCGCCGGTCAGGAAGGTGCGTGCGGTTCCGGCCGCCGCCAGCCGTGCCGCATCCCGGGTGGCCGGGGACAGTGCAAGCAGGATCAACCAGGCCACCGAACCCGCCACGGTGGCCCACAGGAAACCGGTCAGCCCCCACCCCAGCACGAACGCGGCGGCGGCCACCGTCACCCGGATCGCGGCGTCGGTCACCATCAACGACCCGTATTGCGTCCAGCGATCGACCCCGGCCAGCATGCCGAGCAGCGTTGCGTGCAAGCAGAATCCGGCCAGTCCGACGCTGAGCAACCCCACCGAGAGCCATCGGTCCGCGGCGAACACCGCAGCCGACCACAGCGGCGCGGTGAGCGCGATGGACAGCGCCGCGCCGACGCCCACCGCGGCGGCGATCCGCATCGGCCGGGTGGTCCGGGCCGGCATCCGCTGCCGGCCGCGCAGTGCGCGTACCTCCCGGGTGGATTCCTGCAGCAAGCCGTTCGCGGCGCCGCTGACCAGTCCGAACGCACCCCAGAACACTCCGAACAGGGAGAACCCCGCCGGTTCCAGGTTGCGGGCGGCCAGATACAGCACGGCATACCCGCACAGCGCGGACAGTGCGGTGGCGAGCCCGACCCGGGCGACGCTGCCCCGGGTGACCGGGCCCCGGGCCGGCACTGCCGCACTGGCGTCGGTCACAGGTCCGGTACGTCCTTGGAATACAGCCAGCGGTCCCACAGTGCGCGCAGCGACACCTCGGCGTGGTTGGCGGCCAACCCGGTGAAGTCGTCGGTGACCGCGGTGCTGTGCCGATAGCGGCTGGTCCAATCACGCAGCAGGGCAAAGAAACTCTCGTCACCGATCACACCGCGCAGCGCATGCAGGGTCAGTGCGCCGCGCTTGTACACCCGGTCGTCGAACATATCGGCCGGGCCGGGGTCGGTCAGCAACAGATCGTGCGGTGCCTCGCGCAGCTTGCGGTGGTAGACCCGCGCCCGCTCCTGCGCGCTGGGGCCGCCGGACTCCTCGGACCACAGCCACTCGGCGTAGCAGGCGAACCCCTCGTGCAGCCAGATGTCACGCCAACGTCGCACCGTCACCGAGTTGCCGAACCACTGGTGGGCGAGCTCGTGGGCGATCAACCGCTCGGCGCTGCGTCGGCCATCGCAGTGATTGGCTCCGAATATCGAAAGTCCTTGAGCTTCAAGCGGTATCTCCAGATCGTCGTCGGTGACCACGACGGTGTATCCGGTGTCCAGCGGGTACGGCCCGAACTGCCGGATGAACAGTTTCATCATCTGGGGCTGCCGGCCGAAATCGTGTTCGAAGTTGCGTCGCAACCGATCCGGAAGAACCGCGTGCATCGGTACCGGGTTCTTCTGGATCCGGTGCCGGCTGTACTCGCCGATCTGCAGGGTGATCAGGTATGTCGATGTCGGCTCGGCCTGCTCGTAGACCCAGATGGTCTGGCTGGCGCGCACCTGCTTGGACAGCAGCTCACCGTTGGCCAGCGCGTAGTACGGGCTGTCGGTGCTGATCCTGATGTGGAAGCTGGCCTTGGCGGCCGGGTGATCGTCGCAGGGGAACCAGGACGCCGCGCCGTTGGGTTGTCCGGCCACCAGTGCACCGTTGGACAGCTCCTCGAAACCGACCTCGCCCCAAACGGTCCGCAGCGGCCGGGGTGTCCCGCCGTAGCGCACCGCGATGGTCATCGCCGCCCCGGCGGGCAGGGCGGCACTCAGCGTGATGTGCAGCTTGCCCGCCGAGCACCGGAAGTGACCGGGGCGCCGCCCGTTGACGGTCACCTTCGACACCGACAGGGCATCGGACAGGTCCAGGGTGAAGGTGCGCAGCGCGGCCAGCGTCACCGCGGTGATCGTCACCGTGCCGGCCAGCCGATTGATCGCGATCTTGTATTCGAGGTCCAGCTCGTAACGCGAGACCCGGTAACCGAAGTTCCCGTTGCGGGGCAGGTAGGGATCGATCACCGGGGGCTGGTGCGCCGCCGCCTTGCGGGCCGCCTTCTTGGCGGGCGTCACCGGGCCTGCTGCTTCGGGCGCTTGGTCGTCCACGGCGCAATCGGATTGCCCTGCCACCTGGTCCACGGCGGCACCTCGTCCCCGCGCATCACCAGCGACGCCGGACCGACGGTGGCGCCTTCGCCGATCCGCGACGCCGGCAGCGCCACACAGTGCGGGCCGAGCGTGGCACCCTCGTCCAGGACGACGGTGTCCATCCGCATGATCCGGTCGTGGAACAGGTGGGTCTGCACCACGCAGCCCCGGTTGACGGTGCTGCCGTCACCGAGGGTGATCAGGTCGGCCTCGGGCAGCCAGTAGGTCTCACACCAGACGCCCCGGCCGATCGTGGCGCCCAGTCCGCGCAGCCAGATGTTCATCACCGGGGTGCCGGTGGCGGCTCGGGCAAACCATGGCGCCGCCACCGTTTCGACGAAGGTGTCGGACACCTCGTTGCGCCACACGAAGGAGGACCACAGCGGGTGCTCGATGGCGTCGATACGGCCCACCACAATCCATTTGGCGGCCACCGCGACGGTCCCGGCGACCGCCCCGGCGATCAGCAGCACCAGGCCGCCGGCCAGTGCGGTCCAGCCGTAGCCGATCCGATCGGCCAGCTGATGCAGTGCCGCCAGCACCGCGACGCCGATCGCGAAACTGACGATGACCGGGATGATCCGGCACGTCTCCACCACCGCGCGCATCACCCGCAGCTTGGTCGACGGGTTGAAGGTGCGGATGGCATCGGCGGCAGTGGGTTTGCGCCGCAACCGGATCGGCGGGCTGCCCAGCCAGGACGAACCCGCCTTGGCCTTGTGCGGGGCCGCCGACAGCACGGCCACCAGGCCGTCGTCGGGTACCCGCCGGCCCGGCTGGGTGATACCGGAGTTGCCCAGGAACGCGCGCTTGCCGATGGTCGCCTTCGCGACGTGGATCCAGCCGCCGCCGAGTTCGTAGGAGGCCACCATGGTGTCATCGGCCAGGAAGGCGCCGTCGCAGATCTCGGTGAACTTCGGGGTCAGCAGGGCCGTCGAGATCTCGGTGCCCTTACCGACTTTGGCGCCGAGCAGGCGCAGCCACCACGGGGTGAGCAGGCTGGCGTAGATCGGGAACAGATAGTCGCGGGCCGCGTCCATCAGCCGTTCGGTGGCCCACAACTGCCAGCCCACCCGGCTGCGCACCGGGTGATACCCCTCGGTGAGACCGGCCGACAGCATGCGCACCCCGACCACGGTCAGTGCGGCGTACGCCGCCACCGCCACCAGGGCCGCCACCGGCGTCCACAGCAGAGCGGGGATCAGCGCGTCGGCCGGGGTGGGGGTGCCGCGCACCGCCCAGCCCAGCACCGCGAGTCCGGCGGCCAGCGCGGCCAGCGGCAGCGCACCCAGCAGCATCGACGTCACGCTGTAGAACGCCACCCACACCGGGGCCCGGCCGGGGCGCTCGTCGGGCCAGGGGTGGCGTGCCTTACCGGATTTCGCCGCCGGCGACCCCTTCCAGTACTGCCCGTTCTTCACCTTGCCGAGCACACCGGAGCCGGCGGCTACATCGGCGTTCTTGCCCACGACGGCGCCGGGGAAAAGGGTGCTGCGCGCACCGATGGTGGAATCGTTGCCGACGGTGATCGGACCGACATGGAACACGTCGCCGTCAATCCAGTGCCCGGTCAGGTCGACTTCGGGTTCGATGGAGCACCGGTGGCCGAGGGTCAGCATGCCGGTGACCGGGGGCGTGGAGTGCAGGTCGACACCCTTACCGACGGAATTACCAAGGGCGCGCGCGTAATACACCAGCCAGGGGGCGCCGGCCTGATTCTCCGCGCCGCTCGCCTCGGCGAGCCGTTCGGCGAACCAGACGCGCAGATGCTCGGAGCCCCCGCGCCGGTAACTGCCCGGTTGCAGCCCCGACAACAGGGTGCGCGCACCCAAGACGGCGATGCCCATCCGGCCCGGCGGGGTGATGAAGATCAAGAAACCGGCGAGGATCCACCACCAGTTCACGCTGTGCGCCCACGGCACCAGGTCGACCGCCGCCGCGACGTTGTTCAGGATCGCCAGCCAGATCACCCACTGCAGACCGGTCAACGTCGCCAGCGGCACCGTCAGCGCCACCTGGGCCAGCTGGGTGAGCACCGGCGTCGGCGACACATCGCGGCGCACCACTTCCGGTGGTGGCGCCAGCTCGTCCAGATAGCCGGCCAGCGAACCGAGCCGGGGATGGTCGTAGAGATCGGCGACGGTGACCTGCGGGTAGCGGGCCCGCACCGCGGTGACCAACTGGGCGGCCGACAACGATCCGCCGCCGAGGGCGAAGAAGTCGGCTTCCGGACCGTCCACCGACGCGGCCAGCACATCGCGCCACAGACCGGCCAGCCAGCCCATGGTGCCGCCGAGGTCGGGGTCCTCTTCTGCGGCGGCGCCCGGCGGTGGCCACGGCAGCGCGTCGCGGTCGACCTTGCCGGAGGTCCGGGTGGGCAGATCGTCGAGCAGGACCAGGCGTGGGACCAGCGCCGCGGGCAACATCTCCGACAGCGCCGTGCGGGCCTGGGCCAGGTCGAACTGCGGGTCGGCGCTGGCGACGTAGCCGACCAGCAGCGGTGTGCCGCTGGTGGTGCGGCGCACGGCGGCGGCCCCGCCGCTGACCCCGGGGAGGTTCACCAGTGCCGCATCCACCTCACCGAGTTCGATGCGCCGCCCGCCGACCTTGACCTGATCGTCGGCGCGGCCCTGGAAGTACAGCCCGTCGGTCTCCAACCGGACCAGGTCCCCGCTGCGGTAGGCGCGGTCCCACCCGAGCGTGGGCATCGGGGCGTACTTCTCGGCGTCCTTCTCGGGGTCCAGGTAGCGGGCCAAACCGACACCGCCGATGACGAGTTCCCCGGTCTGGCCCAGCCCTACCGGCAGGCCCTCCTTGTCGACGACCACCAGATCCCAGCCCGGTAGCGGCAGGCCGATGCTCACCGCGGACCTGCCGTCCAGTGGTGCCGCGCAAGCCACCACGGTCGCCTCGGTCGGGCCGTAGGTGTTCCACACCTCGCGACCGTCGACGGCGAGGCGCTCGGCCAATTCTGGTGGGCAGGCCTCACCACCGAAGATCAGCAACCGGACGGCTTCCAGTGCCTCGGCGGGCCACAGCGCGGCCAGGGTGGGCACGGTGGAGACGACGGTGATATCGCGCGTGACAAGCCACGGACCCAGATCCATCCCGCTGCGCACCAACGATCGCGGGGCGGGCACCAGGCAGGCGCCGTGCCGCCAGGCCAGCCACATTTCCTCACACGACGCGTCGAAGGCGACCGACAGTCCGGCGAGCACCCGGTCGCCGGGACCCACCGGGGCGTCGCGCAGGAACATCCGGGCCTCGGCATCGACGAACGCGGCCGCGTTGCGGTGGGTGACCGCCACGCCCTTGGGGGTGCCGGTCGACCCGGAGGTGAAGATGATCCAGGCGTCGTCACGGGTCAGCGGTGCCGCCGCCCGCCATCCGCGCGATGACCCGGGGCCTCGGATCAAGCCTTCGTCGGTGATGATCGCCACCACCTGTGCTTCGCCGAAGACCAGCGCGGCGCGCTCCTCGGGATCGTCGGCGTCGACCGGGACGTAGGCGGCACCGGTGGCCAGGGTGGCCAGGATCGCCGTGTACAGCGCGTAGCTGCCCGAGGCCATCCGGATCCCGATGCGATCACCGCGGCCGATCCCGCGGGCCGCCAGCCACTGCACGCTTTCTTCGATATCGCCGATGAGTTCGGCGTAGGTCAGCTGCACCTCGCCGTCATCGATGGCGGGAGCGTCGGGGAAGCGGTTGGCGGTGTCGTACAGGATGTCGATCAAGGTCCGCGGGGTGGCGGCCGCCGGGGAAAGTAGGTACTGGGGAGGAATGGCCTGCCCGGGCTCCGCTGTCACTGTTACAAACTACTAAGCCGCCCGGCGGGCCCGCGCGCGGCGCGCTCGCTCGCGGCGGGCCCGGCGGGTTCACCTCGCGGTGATCGCAACCGTTGGCCGGCTGCACCCGGCTCCCTACCGTGGCGGTGTGCGGCTATTCCTGGCAGATGACGCGTGGAGCGAACTGACCTCGGGGCCTGAGCCGGTGGTCCGGGTGGCCTCCGACGATCTGCAGCAGGCGCGTCGGGCCCGTGCCCGGCTGCGCGGCGACGGCGCGGTGGCGGTGATCCTGGACGTCACGGTTGCGGTGGCCGGTGATGCGCGCGCCGCCTATGACTCGCTCGGTCGCGATCAGGCCGCCCGTGGCGTCCGCTACGCCGGCACGATGCGCGGGCTGGCCGGTCTGATCGCCGATATCGAGACCGCCGGGGTGGCAGACGGTGTCACCCTGGTGGGCGGGGCCTCCGCGGCCGACCTCGCCGAGATCGGCCGCGGCGTGCTGAGCCTGCTGGAACAGCGCCCCCGCGCCTGCGCTTAGCGGCTGCGCCGTAACGCCAGATCGGCAGATTTGATTCATCTATTGCATTAGTCGACGCCTAATCGGTCTTGGACATGAATGGATCGGCGTCCTAGCGTTGGTGCCATGACTGCCACGCTCGCCAATCAGCTGACCGGACAGATGATCATCGCGGGAACGCCCGTCAGCGGAACCGGTGCCGAGGTCCGCGGATTCGACCCCGCGGCCGGTCAACCGCTTGAACCTGCGTACCGGCACGGTGGCAGTGCCGACGTCGAGGCCGCCGCGGCGGCCGCCGCCGCGGCATTCCCGGCCTACCGGGCCACCACCTCCGAGCAGCGCGCCCAGTTCCTCGAGGCCATCGCCGCCCACATCGAAACGGTCAGCGAGGCCTTGATCGCGCGGGCCGTCGCCGAGAGCGGTCTGCCGCAGGCCCGCATCACCGGCGAGGTCGGCCGCACCACCGGCCAGCTTCGGCTGTTCGCCGGTGTGCTGCGCGAGGGCAGCTGGAACGGCGCCCGCATCGACACCGCACTGCCCGACCGCGCCCCGCTGCCCCGCCCGGACATCCGTCAGCGCTTCGTTCCGCTCGGTCCGGTCGCCGTGTTCGGCGCCTCGAACTTCCCGCTGGCTTTCTCCGTCGCCGGCGGTGACACGGCCTCCGCGCTGGCGGCCGGCTGCCCCGTGATCGTCAAGGGCCACGACGCGCATCCCGGTACCTCCGAGATCGTGGCCCGCGCCATCACCGAGGCTGTCGCCGATTGCGGCCTACCGGCCGGGACCTTCTCATTGTTGTTCGGCAGCGGTCCGGGACTGGGCATCGAGCTGGTCACCGATCCGCGGATCAAGGCCGTCGGCTTCACCGGATCCCGCACCGGCGGAACGGCTCTGGTCGCCGCGGCCGCGGCCCGCCCCGAACCCATCCCGGTCTACGCCGAAATGAGCTCCATCAACCCGGTGTTCCTGCTCGACGGTGCGCTGAGCACCCGCGGCCCTGAACTCGGCAAGGCCTTCATCGGCTCGCTGACCATGGGCTCGGGACAGTTCTGCACCAATCCCGGACTGGTCATCGCCGTCGACGGACCCGGCCTGGACGCGTTCGTCGACGCCGCCAGGGAGGCCATCTCGGCCGCCCCGGCCGCCCCCATGCTCACCCCGCACATCGCCCGCAGCTACGCATCCGGCGTCGAGTCACTCGCCGGGGCCGCCGAACTGGTCGCCCGCGGCGCCGAGGGCAGCGAGACCTGCGGGCAGGCGGCGCTGTTCAGCACCGACGCGCACAGCTTCCTGGCATCGGAGGACCTGCAGGCCGAGGTCTTCGGTTCGTCGAGTCTGATCGTGCGCTGCGAGGATGCCGGCCAGATGGCCGCGGTGGCCCAGGGCATCGAAGGACAGCTCACCGCGACCGTGCACGCCGACGACACCGATCTCGGCGTGGCCGGCGAGCTGCTGCCGCTGCTGGAACTCAAGGCCGGCCGGATCCTGTTCAACGGTTGGCCGACCGGTGTCGAGGTGTGCCACGCCATGGTGCACGGTGGCCCGTTCCCGGCCACCTCGGATTCCCGGACCACCTCGGTCGGGGCCCGTGCCATCGAGCGCTTCCTGCGCCCAGTGGCCTACCAGAACGTCCCGAAGGCGCTGCTGCCCAGCGCCATTGCCGACGGCAACCCCGACCGGCTGTGGCGTCGCATCGACGGCCAACTCTCCCAATCCTGATCCCGACAAACACCTGATCCGAAAGGCCCGCCCATGCGTCCCGACCTGCGTCCCGATTTCCAAGGCGTCCTGTTCTTCCCCGTCACGCCCTTCACCGAATCCGGCGCCGTCGACCTCGAGGCCCTGGCCGCGCACCTGACCAAGGGCCTGGACGCTGGACCCGGCGGGATCTTCATCGCTTGCGGCACCGGCGAATTCCATGCCATCGACGAGGACGAGTTTCGTGCGATCGTCGAAACCGCGGTCAAGGTCGTCGCCGGCCGCGTCCCGGTGTACGCCGGTGCGGGTGGTTCGGTGGCCCAGGCCAAGCGCTTTGCCGTCGCCGCACAGGACGCCGGCGCCGACGGCCTGCTGCTGCTGCCGCCCTACCTGGTGGAGGTGCCCCAGCCCGGGCTGGTCGACTTCGTAGCCGCCGTCGCCGGCGCCACCGACCTGCCGGTGATCGTGTATAACCGCAACAACGCGAAGTTCACCGAGGCCTCCGCGGTCGCCGTCGCCAAGATCGGAAACGTCATCGGATTCAAGGACGGCACCGGCAATTTCGATCAGATCGCTCGCATCGTGGCCGCCGTCACCACCCAGGTCGACCCCGACTTCCTCTTCTTCAACGGCCTGCCCACCGCGGAGACCACCCAGTTGGCGTTCCGCGCCATCGGCGTGCCGTTGTACTCATCGGCGACGTTCGCCTTCGCCCCGGACCTGGCGCTGGCGTTCTACAACTCGCTGGAATCCGGCAACACCGAGCTGACCAATGCGCTGCTCAATGCCTTCTTCATCCCGCTGGTGCAGCTGCGCGACACCGTTCCCGGTTACGCCGTCTCGCTGGTCAAGGCCGGCGTGACCATGGAGGGTGTGCCCGCCGGACCGGTGCGTCCGCCGCTGGTGATGCCGCACGCCGATGATCTCGCTCAGCTGAGCACGATCATCGCCGCGGGTCGCGCGGTGCTGGCCGCATCGTTGAGCGAGGCCGTCTAGGCCATGTCAGTGCACACGACGGCGCCGATCAGGATCACCGGAGCCCGCATCACCCCGGTCGCGTTCATCGACCCGCCGTTGCTCAACACGGTCGGGGTGCACCAGCCCTACGCGCTGCGCGCGATCATCCAGCTGGACACCGATGCGGGACTGGTGGGCCTGGGGGAAACGTACGCGGACAGCCGCCACCTCGCCCGGCTGAATGCCGCCGCCGAAGCCATCGCCGGGTTGGATGTCTTCGCGCTCAACGAGATCCGAGCAGCCATTGCGACACGGTTGGCCGGTGATGACGCCGCCGTTGGTACGGCCGGCATGATCACCACGGCCAGTGCCGTGGATCAGGTGCTGTCCCCGTTCGAGGTGGCCAGCCTGGACGTGCAGGGCCACATCCTCGGCCGGCCGGTCTCGGATCTGCTGGGCGGCAAGGTGCGAAATGCGGTGCCGTTCAGTGCCTACCTGTTCTACAAGTGGGCCGCGCATCCCGGTCAGGAGCCCGATTCGTTCGGCGAGGCTCTGGATCCCGCGGGTCTGGTCGCGCAGGCGCGCCGCATCATCGATGAATACGGTTTCACCGCAATCAAGCTCAAAGGTGGCGTGTTCCCTCCCGAGGAGGAGATGGCAGCCATCGAGGCGCTGGCCGAGGCTTTCCCCGGCATGCCGCTGCGGCTGGACCCCAATGCCGCGTGGAGCCCGCAGACCTCGGTGAAGGTCGCCTCGGGGCTGGCGGGAATCCTGCAGTACCTGGAGGATCCGACGCCGGGCCTGGACGGGATGGCCGAGGTGGCACAGCAAGCATCGATGCCGCTGGCCACCAACATGTGCGTCGTCGCGTTCGATCAGCTGGCGCCCGCCGTCGCGAAGGGTTCGGTGAAAGTCGTTCTCTCCGATCATCATTATTGGGGTGGCCTGCAACGCTCCCGACTGCTGGCCGGGATCTGTGAGACATTCGGGCTCGGCCTGTCCATGCATTCCAACTCGCACCTGGGCATCAGCCTGGCCGCGATGGTGCACTTGGCCGGCGCGACGCCGAACCTCACCTACGCCTGCGACACGCACTGGCCGTGGAAGACCGAGGACGTGGTCAAGGACGGTGTGCTGCGTTTCGTCGGCGGCTCCGTCGAGGTGCCCAGCACGCCGGGCCTCGGCGTCGAGATCGACGAGGACGCGCTGGCCGCGCTGCACGAGCAGTACCTGCGCTGCGGCATCCGGGATCGCGATGACACCGGGTACATGAAGACAGTCGATCCGGACTTCGAACTGGCCAGCCCGCGCTGGTAGGACGTGTCCTTCTCCCCGTCGCTTCGCTCGCCCCGTTACGGTGGGTGGATGGCAGAAACACCGGACGGCCGGCCGGAACATGTCCACGCCGCCCACCCACCGGGGTTGCTGCTGAACGTCGTCAACCCGGCGTTGAAGGTCGCTCTCCGGACTCCGCTCGGCCGGTTCCTGGGGGATTTCATGGTGGTCGGGTTCACCGGCCGAAAGACCGGTAAGCGGTACGCGACCCCGGTCAGCGCCCATGCCCTCGATGGCGTCCTCTACGTCGTGCTGGAGGCGCAGTGGAAGTACAATTTCCGCGACGGAGCCGACGCGCAGGTGTCCTATCGCGGCAAGACCACCACGATGCGCGGCGAACTCATCACCGAACCCGCCACGGTTGCCGGTATCGCCGACCGGATCGCCAGGTCCTACGGCCCGAAGAAGGCGCAGCGGCAGATGGGGATGACGTTCCGCGACGGCAGGTACCCCACTGCGGCCGAGTGGGAGGAATCCGCACGACGGATGAGGATCGCGGCCATCGAACTCAGGTGAGGACCGGGGCGCGGTCGGCGATGACGAACGTCGCATCCGTGCGCGCCGGTGCGCCGGGACGGGTCACGAACGGCAACGTGCGGAACTCCGCCCGCAACTCGTCGGCGGTGATGCGGGTGCGCACGTAACCGCGCCGATTGCTGAAGTATTTGATGTGTGGATTCTCCGGAAGAATCGCCTCCACATCCGGCCGGGAGTCCGAACCGTCCCCACCCGACGAGATCGATGTCGTCACCAATTCCGTTGCCACCGGCCCTGATCGGGGGTCGCTGATCTCCGCGGCCCAGTGCGAGTGAACATCTCCGGTCAGCACGACGGCATTACGCACATCCGCGAGGCCGGCCGTGATGCGTTCGCGGCAGGCGCCGTATCCATCCCACGCATCGGCGTTGACGCCGCGTCGTGGGCCGGCCAGCACATCCAGGGGCGCGAAGAACACCTGCTGGCCCAGGATGTCCCAGCGGGCCCGCGATCCCCGCAGACCCTCGAGCAGCCAGCGTTCCTGATCGGGCCCGGTCAGCGTGCGGCCAGGGGAGTGGAGCTCGGGACAGTCGGCGTCGTAGACATCGCCACACGCCTGATCGGTCCGGTACTGGCGGGTGTCCAGCATGTGGAAGGTGGCCAGCGCGCCCCACTGCACACGTCGGTAGAGCTGCATCCCGGTGCCGCGCGGACGCGCTGACGACCGCAGCGGCATGTTCTCGTGGTAGGCCTGCATCGCCGCGGCGCGCCGCGCCGGGAAGTCCGATTGCGGGCTCTCGGGAACGTCGGCGGCCCAGTTGTTGTCCAGTTCGTGGTCGTCGAAGACCACCAGCCAGGGCGCGACGGCATGTGCTGCCTGCAGATCGGGATCGGTGCGGTACTGGGCCATCCGCTGCCGGTAGTGGGCCAGCGTCACCGTCTCCGGCCCAACGTGCCGACGGACCGCGCCGTCACGGGCGACGGTCTCATACTGGTAATCACCCAGGTGCACAACAAGATCCGGATGGTCCTCGGCCAGTCGCCGGTAACCGGTGAACCAGCCCTGCTCGAAGTTGGAGCACGACGCAAAACACATCGTCAGGGCAGCCGATGCGTCGGGCGCGGGCGCCGTGCGGGTCCGTCCGGTGGCCGAGAGGTACCCACCGGTGCGGAACCGGTAGAAGTACTCGGCCGCGGGCGCCAAACCGACGAGCTCGACGTGCACGGTGTGCGCCGATTCCGGTGTGGCCGACACCATCCCGCGCTGCTCGATGCGATGGAAGCGTTCGTCGGTGGCGACCTCCCACTCGACATCGACGACTCGCCGGGGCATTCCGCCGAGGCCGTCATCGGCCAGCGGCACGGGCGCCAACCGCGTCCAGATCACCACACCGTCGGGGGCCGGTTCACCCGAGGCGACCCCGAGGGTGAACGGGTCGCCGGCCAGTGGCCGCCCCGAACCGAGCAGTGGGATCGCCGCGACGGCCAACGTTGCGCCGAGCAGCGCGCGGCGGCTGAGATTCGTCGACACGGGGCAGTGTCAGACACCGACCTTGCCCGCAGATGACGCGCAGTCGTCCGGTGTCTCTCCGTCAGCCGTCGTTTCGTGGTCGGGTGGCGGGTACACGCACCGCCTCGAACAGCGACACCAGGACATCGACCAGGTGCTCCCGGTCGACCTCGACATCACCGAGCAGTACCGCGCCGATCGTGCTGATGACACCGCCGACGAGGAACTGCGACACGAGCCGCAGGTCGGTCGGCAGGTCATCGGTCGGCAAGCCCGGATCGCCGCTGGATGCCGTGGACGCGAGCATCCCGGCGAACCGGCTGGACTCCTGCAGGCTGCGCCGCCCCAACGCCGGGGACGCAGTGGCCTCCAGCACCAGGATACGGCCCTTGCGCGGGTCGGCGAGGATCAGATCCACCAGTTCGGCGAGCACCGCGCGGGTTCTGGCGCGCGGGTCATCGGGCGCCTCGGCCAGCGCGGTGACCGAGCGTCGCGCGCTTTCCTCGATGACGGTGTCATAGACCGCCAGATGCAGCGCTTCGATATCGGAAAAGCTCTCGTAGAAATAGCGTGGCGCAACCCCGGATGCCTCGGTGACACCGCGCACCGTGGTGCCTGCGATACCCCGGGTGCCCATCAGTTCCAGCCCGGCTTCGAGCAGACGGGCGCGTCGTTCGGCGACCCGATCATCGGCGGTCTGGCCGCCATACCGACGGGTGACTCGCTCCTGCCCGCCGGTCCTGGTCCCCGGGTCGCTTCGCTCCTGCCCGCCGGTCCTGGTCCCCGGGTCGCTTCGCTCCTGCCCGCCGGTGCTGGTCCCCGGGTCGCTTCGCTCCTGCCCGCCGGTGCCCATCGCAGACATCTTGACACAGCACGGGCACGGCTGGTTTCCGCAATCTGCACACAGGCGTTTCCTGTTTTGAGATGGGGGTCAGATGACCGGTACCGCAGTCGAAATCGACACCACGACACCGAAGCCCTGGGAGCCCGGACAGCCGCATCACGAGCTGGCCGCCGATGTGCGCTGGTGGATGGGGATGCCCTTGGCGTTCGCGCTGTTCGGTCGGCTGGCGCTCGACCAGGTGGCCTACCGCAAGGTCGCCGCCGCCGTCGACGCCAGCGGGCGCTTCGCAGCGAATTTCACCGACCGCGGCCTGAACAGCTACCTGTGGAACGGCCCGCTGGCATTCGGCGATGATGCCGACCGGCACGCCGCCCAGGAACGCCTGAAGTCCAAACACGGTGCGGTGCACGGTGTCGGGAAGGGCGCTTTCGAGGGCGAACGGTACAGCGCACTGGACCCGAAGCTGTGGAAATGGGTCGGTACCACGTCGCTGAACATCTTCTATGCCGGCTACGTCGCGATCTACGGAAAGGGCCTCACCGCCGAACAGCGCGAGGTGGTGTACCGGACGGTCTGCGCGGTGGCCGATTTCGGACTGCCGAGCTCGGCCGCCGAGGTGCCGCCGACCGTGGCCGAGATGCAGGCCTACTACGACGAGGTCGCCGCGACCGAGCTTGCAGCGAACCCCTTCCTACTGTGGGCGGCCGACCAGTTCTCCGCCCCGCCGGTGCCGACGCTGTTCGGCCCGCACTGGTTTCACCAGCTCATCGCGCCCGCCTGGCGGCTGGCCGTTCCGGCGCTGGCCCGCCCCGCCCGGATCTGCGCCGAGTCCACGACGCACCCCAAGATGATGGAACTGCTGGGCAGCAACTGGAATTCGCGCAAGCAGGCCGAGTTCGCGTGCTACCGCGCGGCGATCAGGGCCGCACGCCGGTGGCTGCCGAAGTGGGCGCTGCTGGAGCCGATGGCCTACAACCGTTACCGCTACGAACAGCTGCGTGCCTTCCACAACAAGTACGAGTTGGAAACGTTCACACCCGTCGGCGGATAGACTGATGCACTGCTGATGTCCCGCAGCGGTGCGGCGATACGAGGAGTGCATGGATGTTCTCGCTGGCCCGGCTGTCCTGCTTCATCGCCGTCGCCGAGGAACTGCATTTCGGCCGCGCGGCCGAGCGACTGCACATGACCCAGCCGCCGCTGAGCCGTCAGATCCAGCAGCTGGAGACCGAACTCGGCGTCCAGCTCATCGACCGCACCACCCGCTCGGTCACTCTGACCCCGGCCGGGCTGGCTTTCCTGCCCGATGCGCGGCGCATCGTGGCATTGGCCGAGAGTGCGGCGCTCACCGTGCGGCGGGTACCCGCGGGTGATCTGGGCACGGTGGTGGTCGGGTTCACCGCAGCCTCCGCGCACGCGGTGTTACCTCGTCTGCTCGAGCAGACCCGCAACACCCTCCCCGATGTGAAACTCGAACTGCGCGAGATGGTTTCATCGGTGCAGATCGAGGCCCTGATGAGCGGGGAGATCGATCTGGGCATGGCGCGCCCACCGCTGAAGCGACCTGGGGTGGTGTCCCGTCCACTGCTGCACGAACAGTTGGTGGCGGCCCTGCCCGCCGGGCACCCGTTGACCGGTCAGGCCCGCCAGCTGACCCTCAACGATCTCGACGGCCAGGACTTCGTGATGTATTCGCCGGTGCAGGCGCGCTATTTCAACGAATTGTTGATCAGCACATTCACAATTGCCGGGGCGACCCCGCGTTATGTCCAGTTCGTCACCCAGGTCCACACCATGTTGGTCCTGGTACGTTCCGGTATCGGGATTGCGCTGGTGCCGGCTTCGGCGGCCACGCTGCACCCCGAGGGCGTGGTGTTCCGTTCGATCGGTGCGTTTCGGGAGCGCCCGGTCGAACTCGACGCGTGCTGGCGCGGTGACAGCACCAACCCGGCGCTGTTGCGATTGCTGCGCGATGTGCTGCCGGCCCGCGAATGGACCACCGACGATTTGGTCGACGAGGTGATCGGCTCCTAGTGCCGCAGTGACCCCGGCGGCATGTCCACTCCGATCTCATCGCAGATCGGGCCGATGATGATGAGCGAGCCGCGGGGACTGCAGAACGGTGTGCCCGGTGGTAGCGGCTGCGGGGCGGGTGGGGTGAGTTCCGGGGGTGTGATGTCGGCCGAGATAAAGCTGTCGGCCGCGGTCCCGTCCGGGTACACCATCCGGACGTTGCCCTGCCCGAACGGCACCGTGAAGTAGGTGTGACACACGCTCATGTCCCAGCGGATCTCCTGGAACGGCAGTGCCTGTCCCGGACACCACTGGGTGGTCGGCGCGGTGTACGGCCCGGCGGCCGCGATGCCGGCGCCCACGCCGAGCCCGGCCGCACCCAACGCGGCGGTCACCACGGCCGTCTTGGTCAATCGCCTGACCGCGCTCATCTGTCCGATCCCTTCGCTGGGCAGTGCCCAGGTGGGCTTGCCGATGAAGGGAATTACAGCGCACGACGCACGGCTACCAATCCCAAAAACGCGAAGCGGGCGGTCTAGACGCGTGCCCCGGGCTGCAGCACCGGGGTGACAAGCCGGCCGCTGGTCAGGAACTCATCGAGGTTGCGCAGCGTGAGGTCCTCCATCGCCGCCCGGGTCTGCACGGTTCCGCTGCCGACATGCGGGAGCAGCACCACGTTGTCCATCGCGAGCAACGCAGCGGGCACATGGGGCTCATCGGCGAACACGTCGAGCCCGGCACCGGCCAATTTGCCGTCACGTAGCGCCGCCACCAGGGCGTCCTCGTCGACGACGCTGCGGCGGGCGATGTTGATCAGGTAGCCCTCGGCGCCGAGCGCGTCGAGCACCGCGGCGTCGACGAGCTTGCTCGTGGCGTTGCCGCCGGCGGCGGCGATGACCAGTACGTCGACACGGTGTGCGAGTTCGACCGGTGAGCCCACGTAGGTATACGCAGAGGTGGTGACCTCGCGGCGGTTGTGGTAGCTGATGGTGCACCCGAATGCACTGAGCCGCTTGGCGATTGCGCCACCGATGCGGCCCAGTCCGATGATGCCGACCCGGGTGTTGCTCACCTGCCGGGTGAGCGGGTAGTTGCCGCCGGCGGGCCAACGGCCGGCGCGCACGTAGCGGTCGGCTGCGGAGAACTGGCGCATGGTGTCGATCAACAGGCCTACCGCGGTATCGGCGACGCAGTCGGTCAGGACGTCGGGGGTGTTACTCACCCCGACGCCCCGAGCTTCGGCGGCCTCCACATCGGTGGTGTCGTAGCCGACGCCGAAGTTCACCACCGCACCGAGGCGGGGCAACTCGGCCATCAGCGCCGCGTCGACGCCGGTACGGCCGGAGGTGACGACGGCGGTGATCTCGGTGCCGGGACCGGCGAGGAAATCCGCACGCGCAGCAGCGCCATCGGGAAGGATCTGCGCGCCGTAGCGCGTCCGCAGGGTCTCGGCGAGGGACGGTTTGAGTGGGCCGACCTGCAGGACGTTTGCTGAATTGGGCATGACTGCTCCTTCGCTGCTCACTACGTACGGTATTGAGACCTGCGGATACCTGTCCAACACGGAAATAGCATGGGTTAATGCAGAAACCGCATGGCTGGGCATTTAAACGCCGTCTGTGGGTATCAAATGCTGCGGGGGAAGGATAAAGCCGCAGCTCAGCGCCCTTTGGTGCGATCCGGGTCAGGCGCTGCTCACGCGCCCAGAACCCGTCTGCGGCCCATTTCGACCGGTTGACGCTGTTCGCCGGCCACTCCTACGGTGTGGCTACCGTCACAGCCGATGTCCACATACGTAGACATCACTGGCGATGACCGCAGGAAGTACAGCCCACATCCTGAACTGGAGGTCCCGATGGCCGCGACAGTGCCATGGCGCCGACTGCTCACCCTCACCGGCGCAGCCGTGCTGGCAGCAGGGTGCAGCGTCGCCAATACCGGCGGTGGTGGGTATGACCCCGACACCCTGCGCATCGTGCTTCCACAGGAGCCACCCACACTGGAGCCGTGCGAGGGCTCGCTGACCTCCACCGGCATCGTGACCCGCTCCAACATCACCGAGCCGCTGGCCGAGCGCGATTCCAACACCGGCGACCTGCTGCCGCTGCTGGCCACCGGGTGGGAGCAGACGTCTGCCAACGAGTGGACCTTCACGCTGCGCGACGGCGTGACCTTTTCCAACGGTGCACCGTTCACCTCCGCGGATGCCGCGTTCTCGATCGACCGTGCCGTCAACTCCGACCTGCAGTGCAACGTCGACGGCTACGTCTTCGGTGACCAGGTGCTGGCGCTGCAGACGCCCGACGAGCACACCGTCGTCGTCGGCACCACCGAACCGGATCCCATTTTGCCGCTGCGTATCTCATTCATCGAGATGGTTCCGCGCACCACCAGCATGACCGAGAAGGTCCGTGAACCCATCGGCACCGGGCCATACACGATCGAGCGCTGGGATTACGGCCAGAAGCTCACCCTGGCGCGCAACCCCACCTATTGGGGAACGCCACCGGCGTTCGCGCGCGCCGAATACAAATGGCGCAGCGAGGGAAGTGTGCGCGCGGCGATGCTCACCAACGACGAGGTGGACATCGCAGTCGGTCTGGGCCCCGAAGATGGAGCCGGAGATCTCGGTGTGCCGTTCCAGAACAACGAGACCACCGCGCTGCGCATCACCGGAACCGAAGCGCCGCTGGATGACATGCGGGTTCGGCAGGCCATCAACTATTCGGTCAATCGCACCGGCATCGTGAAGGCGTTGTTCCGCGGCCTCGGCGAGCCTGCGGCGCAGTTGATCCCGGAAGGGGTGGTCGGTTTCAACTCCGACCTGCAGCTGTGGCCGCACGACCCGGAAAAGGCCCGCCGGCTCGTCGACGAGGCGCGGGCCGACGGCGTGCCGGTGGATCGTCAGATCCGGTTGATCGGTCGCAACAGTCAGTTCCCCGGAGTCACCGAGACGGTCGAGGTGATCCAGAGCGAGCTGGCCGATGCCGGTCTCAACGTCAAGATCGAGATGATGGACACCGCAGCCCAATTGGAGTACCAGCTGCAGCCCTTCCCGGCCAATGCCGGACCATTCCTGGCATTGATCCAGCACGGTAACCAGGCCGGCGACGCCGCCTTCTCCGTCGACCAGTACATGCGCTCGGACGGTGCCCAGAGTGCCTTCGGTACGTCAGCTTTCGATGAGCAGATCGCCGCGGCCGGTCGGCTCACCGGGAAGCAGCGCCAACAGGCCTACGCCCAGATCTTTGCCGACGAACCGGAGAAGATCCTGCAGTTCGCCTATATCGCACACATGCGGGGCATCCTCGGCAAGTCCCCACGCGTCGACTATGTGCCGAACCCGGCGACCGGCGACGAGATGCTGCTGGCCACGATGACGCCGACCTCGCCCGATCGCACCGATCAGTCCTGACAGTCAACATCCTCTCCTGAAGGGTCCCGCCCCTATGTTCTCCTTCGTTCGACGCCGGATGTACACCAGCGCACTACCGTTGGTCATCGTGCTGCTCGGGGTGTTTCTCCTGGCCAGGCTCACCGGTGACCCCACCAACCTCTATCTGCCCGAGTCCGCGACACCCGATCAGCGCCAGGCCTTCGCCGACGCCAACGGCTTCAACGACCCGCTGATCACCCAACTCTTCGACTACTTCAAGGGCATCATCCACCTCGACTTCGGCACCTCGCTGCGCACCGGAGAATCCGCCTCCGAGATGGCGTTGCGGGCCTTTCCGGCCACCCTGCAGCTGGCCTTCGTCACCATGCTGCTCGCCATCATCGGCGCCGTGGTCATCGGCTGCTGGGCGGCCTACCGGCCCAACTCGCTGGCCGACCGCTTCTCCAGCCTGCTGTCGATGACCGCGGCATCGATCCCGGACTTCTGGTTCGCCATCACCGGCGTCTGGCTGTTCTCGGTGCTGATGGGCTGGCTGCCCACCTCCGGTACCGACGCCGGCATGCTGTCCTGGATCCTGCCGATCGCCACCTTGATGATCCGCCCGCTCGGCGTGCTCACCCAGGTGGTGCGTGGCGCCATGGTCTCGGCGCTGTCGGCGCCCTATGTCCGGCTGGCACGCAGCAAGGGCGCCAGTGATTTTCGTGTGGTCACCCACCATGCGCTGCGCAATGCCGCCGCGCCCGCGCTCACCGTGGCGGGCGACCTGGCCGTCGGCCTGATCAACGGGGCGGTGGTGGTGGAGGCCATCTTCGGCTGGCCCGGTATCGGCAAACTGATGATCGACGCCATTCTGCAACGCGATTTCGCGGTGCTGCAGGCGGCGGTGCTGCTCACCGCCGTCAGCATCTTCATCCTCAACATCGCCATCGACGCCTGCTACGCGCTGCTCGACGCGCGCGTTCGTGAACCCGCAAAGGTCTGATCATGACGCAAATCGATCTGGTACCGGTCAAGCCCACCACCGCCATCGTCGGGGAGCCGGCATCCCGCAAGACTTCCGACCGCTCGGTGTGGTTCCGGATGCTGGTCAACGACCGTGTGGCGGCCGTCGCGGCGACCGTACTGGGCCTCGTCGCGTTGACCGCGCTGTTCGGTCCGATGCTGGTCGGCGATCTGGCCACCGACATCGACCTGGACAACTCCAACCAGGCGCCGTTCACCCTCGCCCACGGCTGGGCCAACGTGCTGGGCACCGACCCGCTGGGCCGCAGCATGCTGGCCCGCCTGGTCGTCGCCTGCCAGACCACGCTGTCGGTGGCGATTCCCGCCGTGGTGATCTCAGCCGTCGTCGGGTCCGTCATCGGCATGTGGGCCGGTTACTACCGCGGTTGGCGGGAAACCGTTGCCATGCGGATCGCCGACGTCATCATGAGCTTCCCGTCGCTGCTGCTCGCGGTGGTCGTGCTCTATGTGTTCTCCCCGAGTGCGGCGAATATCGTTGCCGTGCTGGCACTCACCCGAATCCCCGTGTACCTGCGCACCGCCCGCGCCGAGTCGGCCGAGTTGTCCACCCGGGTCTTCGTCGACGCCGCCCGCACCTTCGGCGCCAGCGGCGCCTCGATCATCACCAGGCACGTGGTGCCGATCGTGCTGCCGACGCTGTTGACGGTCGCCACCCTGGATTTCTGCTACGTGATGCTGGCCGAGAGCTCACTGAGCTTCCTGGGCATCGGCATCCAGCCGCCCGATATCAGCTGGGGCCTGATGGTCGCCCAGGGCCGCACCTACCTGCACACCGCGTGGTGGCTGTCCTTCCTGCCTGGCCTGGCCATCGTCATCACCACGGTGTCGGCCACCATCCTGGCGGCCTGGGCACGTATCGCCACCGATCCCGCCCAGCGGTGGCGGCTCACTGTTCCGCAGAAGCGACTGTCCCGCTTCACCAAGACCGGAAAGGCGCTCTAGAACATGACTGCTGTAGCCGAACACCCGCCGATGGATCAGACCGACGCCGACCCGGCACTGCGGGTCGACGGACTCACCGTCGACATCCGCACCATCACCGGCACCGTCCGTGCCGTCGACCACGTGACCTTCGCCGCCCGCAGCGGCGAGACGCTGGCGCTGCTGGGGGAATCCGGCTGCGGAAAGTCGATGACCGCCACCGCGCTGGTCGGCCTGTTGGAGCCGGTCGCCCAGGTGGTCGACGGATCGGCCACCATGGCCGGTGTCGACCTGATGGCCGTCGATCGCACGAAGCGCCGCGAGATGGCCGGCCCGGAACTGGCCATCGTCTTTCAGGACGCGCTCACCGCGCTCAACCCCCTCTACACCGTCGGGACCCAGCTGGCCGAACCATTCCGTATCCACCACGGTATGAAGGCCAAAGAGGCCAAACGCCGGGCCATCGAACTCATGGCACGCGTGGGCATCCCACAGCCCGAAGAACGGATGAAGGCCTACCCGCATCAGTTCTCCGGCGGTATGCGGCAGCGTCTGCTCATCGCGATGGCGGTCGCGCTCAACCCCAAGGTGTTGATCGCCGACGAGCCCACGACCGCACTGGACGTCACGGTGCAGGCGCAGATCATGGCGTTGCTGAAGAGCCTGCGCACCGAATACGACATGGCCGTGGTACTGATCACCCACGATCTCGCGCTGGTCGCCGAGGAGGCCGACCGGGTTGCGGTGATGTACGCCGGCAGCATCGTCGAAACTGGCTCGGTAGCAGAGGTTTTCGGCGACCCGAAGCACCCCTATACCAAGGGTCTGCTGGACTCGGTGCCCGTCGACGCCGAACGTGGCGCCGAGTTGAAATCCATCGGCGGGTCGCCGCCGGACCTGCATTCGATCCCGGCCGGCTGCGTCTACCAGGACCGCTGCCCGCTGGTCCGCGACATCTGCCGCAGCACCCGCCCGGGCCTGCAGGACGTCGGCAGCCGGCGCAAGTCCGCGTGCCATTTCCCCGGGGAGGTTTCCAATGCCTGAGACCAACGACGCAGACCAGGTGCTGTCGGTTCGCGACCTGACCAAATCTTTCCGGGTGTCCGGCGGCAAGACGCTGCGCGCCCTGGACGGAATCAACCTCGACCTGGCCCGCGGTGAGACATTGGGCCTGGTCGGTGAATCCGGTTGCGGCAAGTCCACACTGGCGCGCACGCTGATGATGCTGGAACGCCCGGACTCCGGGTCGGTCAGCTTCGACGGTATCGATCCGTTCGGGCTGAAGGGCAAGGACCTGCTCAGGTTCCGCCGCCGCGTGCAGATGGTGTTCCAGGACCCCTACGCCTCGCTGAACTCCCGGATGACCGCGGCCGAGATCATCTCCGAGCCGTGGCGCACCCACAAGACGCTGTACACGTCGCGGGCGGACCGCGATATGCGGGTTCGCGGCCTGCTGGACCTGGTCGGCCTGGGCGCCAAGGCCTTCGGCAAGTACCCGCAGGAATTCTCCGGTGGCCAGCGCCAGCGCATCGGCATCGCGCGGGCGCTGGCGCTGGACCCCGAGGTCATCATCTGCGACGAACCGGTGTCCGCACTCGACCTGTCGGTGCAGGCGCAGGTGCTCAACCTGCTCAACGATCTGCAGCAGGAACTGCAGATCTCGTACGTCTTCATCTCGCACGACCTGTCGGTGGTGCGCCATGTCGCCGACCGGGTGGCCGTTATGTATCTCGGACGGATCATCGAGAACGGGCCGACGGAAGCCGTTTTCGACCGAGCGTCGCATCACTACACTGCGGCGCTCATGTCGGCGGCCCCGAAACTGCGTGACACCCAACGCGGTGAGCGCATCCTGCTCACCGGTGAGGTGCCCTCGCCGCTGAACCCGCCGTCGGGCTGCCGGTTCCGCACCCGCTGCGCGGCCGCCACCGATATCTGCGCCGAGCAGCGTCCGCCGCGGTCCCTGGACGTGCTGGCACCCGGCCACGCCGCCGAGTGCCACCACCCCCGGATCGACGAGCAGCAGCCGGCGCTGTCCCACGCGTGAATGAGCTGGGCGGCATGGGGATCGCGGTCATCGGGGTGGCGGTCCTGTTCGCGTCCTGCCTGCAGGGTTCCATCGGGTTCGGCATGGGCATGCTCGCCGCACCCGTGGTCGCCGTGGTGGACCCCGGCCTCGTGCCGGGCACCCTGATCATGCTCGCGACCCTGCTCACCCTGATGGTGGTCATCAAGGAGCGCACCGCGATCGACGTGGCAGGCGCCGGGTGGGCACTGCTGGGGCGGGTGCCGGGGACCGTCGCCGGGGCACTGCTGCTTGCCGCGATCCCCGAACACGTACTGGCGATCCTGATCGCGGTGGTGGTGCTCGGCGGTGTGGTGGTGACCGGTTTGGGCTGGGTGCCGGTGCCACGGCGGCGCAATCTGATGCTGGCCGGGGCGACCTCGGGAGTGCTGGGCACCGCGACGTCCATCGGCGGTCCGCCGATGGCGCTGGTCTGGCAGCGCAGCGCGGGCCCGCAGCTGCGGGCCACCATGAGCAGCTTCTTCCTGATCGGCTCACTGATGTCGATCGCCATGCTCACCCTCACCGGTGCCGTGGACCGGCACACCGTGGCCATGTTCGGTGTGCTGATGCCGGCTGCGGTGCTGGGTTATGTCCTGTCCCGCTACATGAATCGGATACTCAACCCGGCGCGTCAGCGGTGGACGGCGATCACCGTCTCACTGATCGGGGCGGTGGTTCTCATCATCCAACAGACGGGTCTGCTATGACCGAATCCACTGCGCGCGCCGGCGTGAAGTCGGCCGTCCGCACCGTCGCGCTGCTGGAATACCTCGCGGCGCGGCAGGACAAGCCCGCCCGCATCCGCGAGATCAGCGAGGCGCTGGGCATGCCGCGCAGCAGCGCACACGCACTGCTGCGCACTCTGATGGCCCAGGGCTGGGTGCGTGCCGATGAGACCGGCACGCTCTACGGGATCGGAATCCGGGCCCTACTGGTGGGCACCAGCTATCTCGACGGGGACCCGTACCTGCCGATGATCGCGCCGTTCCTCGACGACCTGCGCACCGACTGGGACGAGACCTTCCATCTGGGTCGCCTCGATGGCACCGATATCGTCTATCTGGCCACCCGTGAGTCCCAGCAGTACCGGCGCTCCACGAATCGGGTCGGTCGGCGACTGCCCGCCTACACCACCGCACTCGGTAAGGCACTGCTGGCCGAACGGGTGGGGGCCGAGCGCCGCAGTCATCTGCCGGACGAACTGACAATGCTGACACCGCGCACCCTCACCTGCCCCGACGCGCTCGACGAGGCGTTGGAGACCGTCCGCATCCGGGGCTATGCGACCGACGACGAGGAGAACACCACCGGGCTACGGTGTTTCGCGGTGGCGCTGCGCTACACCTGGCCCGCCCAGGACGCCATCAGCGCCTCGGTGCCTGTGGCCCGGCTGACCGCCGAGCGTGAGCGGGAACTCGTCGCGGCGCTTTGTGCGGTCGGTGACAAGGTCAGCCGGGTGCTCCGGCCGGTCGCCAACGGTGACAAGTGGTTCGCTTGATGGGCTCGTTCGGCCAGGTCGACCATATCGGTCTTGGATCAATTGATGCCATAACAGTGTTGGACTTGTATCAACGGACGATTCTAGGCTGGCAGGTATGAGCGAGCGGACTCCCATTGTCACCGAGATGCGGGTCGTCCCCATCGCCGGCCACGACAGCATGCTGCTGAATCTCAGCGGCGCGCACGGCCCCTTCTTCACCCGGAACCTGGTGATCCTCAAGGACTCCGATGGCAATACCGGTGTCGGGGAGGTGCCCGGCGGTGCGGCCATCCAGACCACCCTCGAGGATGCCCGACCGCTGGTGCAGGGGCGCGGTATCGGCGCCCACAACGCGGTGCTCGCCGATATCCGGCGCACCTTCGCTGACCGCGATTCCGGTGGGCGCGGAGCACAGACCTTCGACCTGCGCATCACCGTGCACGCGGTGACCGCCGTCGAGTCCGCGCTGCTGGATCTGCTCGGTCAGCACCTCGGCGTCTCGGTGGCGGCACTGCTCGGCGACGGTCAGCAACGCGATCGTGTGCAGGCCCTGGGTTATCTGTTCTTCGTCGGTGATCGCAACCGCACCGATCTGGCGTACCGCAGCCCGGCCGACGAGGATGCCGGCGCCGACGACTGGCTGCGGATCCGCCACGAGGAGGCGATGACCCCGGCAGGGGTGGTGCGCCTGGCCGAGGCCGCCCGCGAACGCTACGGTTTCCGCGATTTCAAGCTCAAGGGCGGGGTGCTGCCCGCCGCTGACGAGTCCAAGGCCGTGATCGCGCTGGCCGACCGGTTCCCAGATGCCCGGATCACGTTGGACCCCAACGGTGGATGGCTGCTTCGCGATGCCGTCACCACCTGCCGGGAACTCACCGGCGTACTGGCCTACGCCGAGGACCCGGTGGGGCCCGAGGGTGGCTTCTCCGGTCGCGAGGTGATGGCCGAGTTCAGACGAGCCACCGGCCTGCCGACCGCCACCAACATGATCGCCACCGACTGGCGCGAGATGGGACATGCCATCCGCTCCGGTGCCGTCGACATCCCGCTGGCGGACCCGCACTTCTGGACCATGAACGGTTCGGTGCGCGTCGCCCAGTTGTGCGACGCGTGGGGCTTGACCTGGGGATCGCACTCCAACAACCACTTCGACGTCTCGCTGGCGATGTTCACCCAGGTGGCTGCCGCGGCACCAGGGGACATCACCGCCATCGACACCCACTGGATCTGGCAGGACGGTCAACGTATCACCAAGGAGCCGTACCGCATCGTGGATGGCTATCTGGACGTGCCCACCGCGCCGGGCCTCGGTGTCGAACTGGACGAGGACCGGGTGGCGGCCGCGCATGAGCTGTACCTGGCCGAGGGGCTGGGCGCCCGAGACGACGCCGTCGCCATGCAGTACCTGGTCCCGGGCTGGAGCTTCGACAGCAAACGCCCCTGCCTGCAGCGCAATTCGTAACCGTGAAGGTATTCGTCGCCGACCGCAACCTGGTCCCACACCGTCTGCGCTTCGAGGCTGCGCTGCCGCCCGAGGCCAAGGTCATCTGGGCCGGCGGAGATCTCAGCCTGGACTGGCTGCGTGACGCGCAGGTCTTCGTCGGCGGCCGATTCACCGCCGAGATGGCGGCCGCCGCCGAGAAGTTGCGCCTGGTGCACGTGGCCGGTGCAGGAACCGACCGGGTCGACTTCAGCGCGCTCGATACTGATGTGCTGGTGGCCAACACCTTTCATCACGAGCGGTCCATCGCGGAGTTCATCCTGGCCGCCGCCATCATGCTGCGGCGCGGCTTCCTGCGCCAGGACCGGGCGTTGCGCGACGGAGTGTGGGCCAGTTCGGTCTACGACGACACCATCGCCCAGCCGCCGACCCTGCGCGGAGCCCGCATAGGCTTCGTCGGGTTCGGTCACATCGGGCAGCAGGCCTGGAAACTGTTGAGCGCCTCGGGCTGCCAGGGAGCCGCCGTGACCGGATCGGGACGGGTGTGCGACGGTGCCGGCTTGTCGTGGACCGGTGATGTGTCCCGGCTCGACGACCTTGCCCGTGAGTCGGATGTGCTGGTGGTCTCGGCGCCGCTGACCCGCGAGACCACCGGCATGATCGGCCGATCTCAGCTCAGCGCACTGGGGCCGGACGGTGTCCTGATCAATGTCGGGCGAGGCCCGCTGGTGGACGAGAATGCGCTCTACGACGCGCTGCTCACCGGCCTGCTCGGGGCCGCCGCCATCGACGTCTGGTATCGGTACCCCGACGCCGCGAACGGTTCCGGCGCGGTGTGTGCACCGAGTGCGTTGCCGTTCGCCGAGCTGTCGAACGTGTTGATGACCCCGCACGCCTCCGGGGTCACCGCCGACACGTTCAAGGGCAGAAGCGACGATATCGCCGCCAATATCGGTCGGCTGATGCGCAACGAGCCGCTGCAGAATCTCGTTCGTCCCTAGCCCAGCAGGTTGTAGATCAACCGGAAGTACCGGTCGGTGCGGGCGGAGCCCTCGATGCCGGGACCCATTTTGTTCATCACGTAGGAGATCGTGGTGCGTCGGTCCGGGTTCATCGACTGCCAGGACCCGCCCCAGCCGCCCCAGAAGCAGATCTTGCCGTCCGGGATATAGCCGATCGCCGGACTCGGCAGACCGTAACCGAGTCCCATCCGCAGGTGGTGGCCGGCCAGCACCAGATCGGGCCCCTCGATCTGGGTGTCGAAGATCCGCTCCGCAGTCTCCGGCTTGAGCAGCTGCACGCCACCGACGGTGCCGCTCAACGAGATCGCCGACAGGATCCGGGTCAGTGCGCGGGCGTTGGTGTGACCGTTGGCGGCGCCGATATCGGCGGCCCGCCACGCCGCAGTGTTGGCGATCAGCGGGTCGGGCGCGGGTCCGGTGAAGGTCTTGAGCATCTGCTCGGTCCACCGGTCCATCGGCGGGATGCCCTCGAACGGGTCGGCGGGAGCGATGATCTCGGCGATGCGTCCGTCATCCTCGGGCCGTGCGCCGATCTGGAAGTCCGCGCCGAGCGGTCCGGCGATCTCCTCGGCGACGAACCGCTTCAACGGTATTCCGGTGACCCGGCGTAGCACTTCCCCGATCAGATGGCCGTGGGTGAGCGCGTGGTATCCGGTGGCCGTCCCTGGCTCCCACCACGGCGCCTGCGCGGCAAGCATGGCGGTGGAGCGGTCCCAGTCCAGGATGTCCTCGGGCGTCACCGGTTGTTCCCAGCCGGACAGTCCCGACGAGTGGGTGAGCAGGTGGCCGAACTCGATGTGCTGCTTGCCGTTGGCGGCGAACTCCGGCCACACCTCGGTAACCGGGGTATGCGCGTCGATCAGGCCGCGGTCGATGAGCATCAGCCCAGCCAGGGCGGTGATGTTCTTGGTCGAGGACCACACGTTGACGATGGTGTCGGCCGTCCATGGCCGCGTCCGCGCGGCGTCGGCGTACCCACCCCAAATGTCCACCACGGACTCGCCGTCGATATCGATGGCGATGGCGGCACCGCACTCCTCGCCGTCGGCGATGGCCTGGCTCAGCGCCTCGGCGAGCCGAGCGAACTGCGGTGTGAAGTGGCCGTCCACATTTCCCATACCCGACATCATGCGCCGGGCCGCGGCTACCAGTTGTGGTATCCGCCTTCGGGACCCAGCATCCGTTCCAGCCGGCTGCGGCCGATCTTGGCCAGCTCGTTGCGCAGCACCTTGCGCTCCATCTCGGCGTCGTGGTGCATCCGGTCGGCCAGTGCGGCCAGTACATCGGCGGCGCAGTGCCCGTCGACGTACATCACGAAGGGGAAGCCGTACCGGTCGACATACCCGCGCGAGGCGGTGCTCAGTGCGGTCATGGTGGCGGCGTCGTCATCCCACACCGCGCACTGCTCGGCGTGCGATCGGGGGCTGCGCGGCCGTCGGCCCACATCGGGGCAGGTGTCCAGAATTTGGTCGACGGCGGCCTCGGGAAGTTCGAACAGCAGCGCATCGGCACGCCGGAACAGCGCCTCATGGTCGGCGTAGGGGCGCCCGCGGGCCAGGTCACGGGCCATCGCATAGCTGTTGCAGCACTCGTACAGCGCGTGCACCGCCTTGCGTTCGGGCAACGTGTTGAACACGTCGAGGCCGATTCCTTGATGCAGCAGCACGCATCCATGATCGAAGGGCCAGGACACGGCGGAGTTACCGCTTGTTACAGCGGTGAAAAATCACCGCAGATCAGTGCCCGCCGGCCTTGAACCGTTCCACCGACCGTGCCAACTCGGCCTCGGCCTCCTCGCGGCCCGCCCAGTCGGCGGCCTTGACGTACTTGCCCGGCTCCAGGTCCTTGTAGTGCACGAAGAAATGCTTGATGGCTTCCAGTTCGAACGGCGGAACGTCGGCCAGATCCTGGATATGGTCCCAGCGCGGATCGCCGGCGGGTACGCAGAGCAGCTTGTCGTCGCCACCGGCCTCATCGGTCATCTTGAACATCGCGACCGGGCGGGCCTCGACGATGCAGCCCGGGAACACCGACTCGGGCAGCAGCACCAGCGCGTCCAACGGATCGCCGTCCTCGCCGAGAGTGTCTGCGAAGAAGCCATAGTCGGCCGGGTAGCCGAACGAGGTGTAGAGGTAGCGGTCCAGCTTGACGCGACCGGTCTCGTGGTCCACTTCGTACTTGTTGCGCGAACCCTTGGGGATCTCGATGACGACGTCGAACGACACCGGCGTTGCTCCTTCGGCTGGCTTGGTCTGGCGGGTCCACCCTAGATGAGCGATACGCTGCACGTTATGCGGCCCGCGAGATGGCGCCGATCCACCCACCTGGTGATCGGCCTGGTGGTACTGGTGCTCGTCGCCGCCGTGGTGGGGGTCGCCGCGGTCGTGACATCCACTCGTACCTCGGCGAACAAGGCGCTGCCCGAGCAACCCGCCGCGGTGACGGCCGATCCCGGGGTCCGTCCGCTCGGTGAGGCCACCACCGAACCCACCCCGAAAGGTCTGGCCGCCACCCTGGCCGCCGCGCTGGCCGACCCCAACCTGGGCGCACTGACCGGCCGGGTGACCGACGCCGTCGATGGCACCGAACTCTGGGAACAGGGCGAGCGCATCCCGATGCAGCCGGCGTCGACGAACAAGGTGCTCACCACCGCGGCCGCATTGCTCACCCTGGACCGGGACGCGACGCTGACCACCCGAGTGGTGGCCGGTGACCGGCCCGGACTGGTGATCCTGCACGGCGGGGGGGACCCGACGCTGTCGGCCGCCGCCGATGACGAACGCACCTGGTACAAGGGCGCCGCCCGGATCAGCGAGCTGGCCGCGCAGGTGCGCGAGCGGGGCGTCCGGGTCACGGCGGTACAGGTCGACCTCGGCGCCTACAGCGGGCCGACGATGGCGCCCGGCTGGGACCCGTTGGATATCGACGGCGGCGATATCGCCCCGATCGAATCGGTGATGCTCGACGGCGGCCGGACGCAGCCCGTCTCGCCGGAGTCGCGCCGTTCGCGGACACCCGGTCTGGACGCCGGGCGCGCGCTCGCCACCGCGCTGGGGGTGGACCCGGCCGGGGTCACGGTGACCTCGATCGGGCCGGATGCCGAAGAACTCGCCGCGGTGCAGTCACCCCCGCTCATCGAGCGGCTGCGGCAGATGATGAACGACTCCGACAACGTGATGGCCGAGTCGATCGGGCGCGAGGTGGCCGCCGCGCTGAACCGCCCGCGCAGCTTCGACGGGGCGGTGCAGGCGGTGCTGAGCCAGTTGCGTGGCGCGGGTATCGACACTGCCAACGCCACGCTGTTGGATTCCAGCGGTCTGTCGGTCGACAACCGGCTCACCGTGCTGACGTTGGACGGGGTGATCGCCGCTGCGGCCGGCGAGGACCAGCCGCAGCTGCGTCCGCTGGTCGACCTGCTGCCCGTCGCCGGCGGTAGCGGCACACTGTCGAACCGGTATCTCGACACCGAGGAGGGCCGGGAGTCGGCGGGCTGGCTGCGGGCCAAGACCGGATCGCTGACCGGCACCAACTCGCTGGCCGGGATCGTCACCGATGCCAGCGGCCGGGTGCTGACATTTGCCTTGATCTCCAACAATGCCGGGCCGACCGGGCGAACCTCGTTGGATGCGTTGGCCGCCAAACTGCGGACCTGTGGGTGCGGCGGATGAGCGGCTCGGTCGGCGGTGCGGTCGATTGGACGTTTGCCGCCGATATCGGCGCGAAGCTGAGCAGGCCCGGGCCGGCGACCACGGATTACACCCGCGATCAGGCGATCAGCCAGCTCCATGAGTCCGCACGGACCGCGGAACTGCCGGTCCGCGAGGTCACCCACCTGAACGAGGGAGCCGAGATCCCCGAGTCGCGGGTCATCGACCGGCCGGGGTGGGTGCACGCGGCGACCCGGTCCATGCGGGTGATGACCGGCGGTACCGAGCCCGCAGGCAGCGGGCCCATCAGCGCACTGACCGCCAAGGTGACCGGCGCCCAGACCGGTGCCGTGCTGGCCTTCATCTCGTCGGGGATCCTCGGCCAGTACGACCCCTTTTCCGGCGGCGGTGAGTTGCTGCTGGTGTACCCGAATGTGATTGCGGTAGAACGACAACTGCGGGTCTCGCCGGCCGATTTCCGGCTCTGGGTGTGCCTGCACGAGGTGACCCACCGGGTGCAGTTCCGGGCCAACCCCTGGCTGGCCGACCACATGTCGTCATCGCTGGCGGTACTCACCGATGACGGTGGTGAACAGGCCGGTGACGTCATCGGGAGACTCGCCGACTATGTCCGAGCGCAGCGCGGCGGTCACGCCGCGGATGCCAACTCTGCGGGCGTGCTCGGCTTGGTGCGCGCCGTGCAGTCCGAGCCGCAGCGCGACGCTTTGGACCGGCTACTGGTGCTCGGCACCTTGCTGGAAGGCCATGCCGAGCATGTGATGGATGCCGTGGGGCCGGCGGTGGTCCCGACGGTCGCCACCATCCGCCGTCGTTTCGACGATCGCCGCCAGCGCAGACAACCGCCGTTGCAGCGCATCATCCGTGCCCTGCTGGGCTTCGACGCCAAGCTGAACCAGTACACCCGGGGCAAGGTGTTCGTCGACGAGGTGGTGGCCCGGGTGGGAATGGACCGCTTCAACGTCATTTGGACCGATGCCCAGACCCTGCCGCTGCCGACGGAGATCGAAGAACCGCAGCGATGGATCGATCGGGTCCTGTAGCGCAGTTGCGTGCGGCGGTGGTGGCGTTCGCCGACGCTCACCTCGACGCCGACGGGCGCTGGTGTGTGGGTTTGTCCGGTGGCGCGGATTCGCTGGCGTTGACGGCGGTGGCTGCGGCCGTGCGCCCCACCACGGCGTTGATCGTGGACCATGGCCTGCAGGCCGGTTCGGCGGCGGTCGCCGAACGTGCCCGCGGCCAAGCCGTCGATCTGGGATGTGTTGACGCGCAGGTACTCCGTGTCACGGTCGGAACCGCGGGCGGCCCGGAAGCCGCGGCCAGGACTGCCCGCTACGCGGCGTTGCGGGCCGCCCGGGACGGCGCACCGGTACTGCTCGCACACACCCTCGACGATCAGGCCGAGACCGTGCTGCTGGGCTTGGGCAGGGGTTCGGGCGCCCGGTCGCTGGCCGGTATGCGCGCCCACGACGCACCCTGGTGCCGGCCGCTGCTGGGCGTCCGCAGGCAGACCACGGTGGCGGCGTGCGCCGCACTCGGGCTCGCCGTCTGGCAGGACCCACACAACACCGACCCGCGCTTCACCAGGGTGCGGCTGCGCACCGAGGTGCTGCCGCTGCTGGAGGAGGTGCTCGGCGGCGGGGTGGTGCAGGCGCTCGCCCGCACCGCGGCCGCGCTGCGGGAGGACACCGAGGCACTCGATGCCGCGGCCGCGAAGATCGCAACCTCGGACGCCGATCTGCCCATCGAGCGCGTGCGCGGGCTGCCCGCGGCCATCCGGCGCCGCGTCATCCGGAGCTGGCTGCTGACCGGCGGTGCCTGCGATCTCACCGACGCCCAGATCCGCGCCGTGGACGCCTTGGTCACCGCGTGGCATGGGCAGGGTGGGGTCGCGGTGCCCAGTGGGTTGTCCCGGCAGCGCCTGTTCGCGGCCCGTCGCAGCGGCGCTCTGGTGCTCTACCGGGAGCCGGTGCGCTGATCCCCGCTACGCTGTGACGGTGACTGCGGAGTTGTATCCCGGCGATATCAAGTCGGTCTTGCTGTCCGAAGACCAGATCAAAGCCAAGACCGCCGAACTGGCCGGCCAGATCGCCGCGGACTTCCGCGACGGGGGGCCCGATCAGGATCTGCTGTTGATCACGGTGCTCAAGGGCGCGGTCCTGTTCGTCACCGACCTGGCACGGGCCATCCCGGTGCCCACCCAACTGGAGTTCATGGCGGTCAGCTCCTATGGGTCCTCGACCTCTTCCTCGGGCGTGGTGCGCATCCTCAAGGACCTGGACCGGGATATCAACGATCGCGATGTGCTGATCGTCGAGGACATCGTCGACTCCGGATTGACGCTGTCCTGGCTGCTGCGCAACCTCGCCACACGCCGGCCGCGGTCGCTGAAGGTGTGCACGCTGCTGCGCAAGCCTGACGCCGTGCGTGCCGATGTGGAGATCGAGTACGTCGGCTTCGACATCCCGAACGAGTTCGTCGTCGGCTACGGTCTCGACTACGCGGAGCGCTACCGCGATCTGCCCTATATCGGCACGCTGGAGCCCAGGGTCTACGAGAGCCGTTAGCGTTCTGCCGGAGCCGGCGCTCGTCTTGCGGGTGCTCGTGCATCCCGCGATCCTCGGCCTCGGGCCGGTCGGATTGTCTCCGACGTCCCGATCGATCCCCCTTGCGCGGCAGTGATGTTCGGCGTAGTATCGAACAAACGTTCGACCCATAGAGCTCCCGGTCGTGCCCCGGTGAGCATGAGACCGCGACGGGTGTCGCTAGAGAGAAAGGTTCGGGAGGCCGCCCCGTCGGAGCTGGCGCCTGAGCCGAGTTGCCTGGTCGAACGGTCATACCCGTGGGCACGCTGCTGTGAAAGCCGGTATCCGCCATGGACGCCACCGATCTCAACACCTTCATCGATGCGCTGATCGATGACCTCACGCCCGCGCCGGACGACGGTGGCGGTGGTGGGCGTCGGCTGTGTCATCTGCTCGACGCCCCGCGCCGGACCATTGATGACGCGGCGCTGTTGGCGGTGCTGGCGGCCGCGGTCACCCTGGGCAACCTGGCCGATCATGTGATCGCCTCGGCCGTCGCGGCCGCCGAGACTGCCGGGATCCCGGCCCGCAAGCACCTGCGCACGGGCGCCGACCTGCTCACCGTGCTGGGTGTGGCGCCGGGTGCGGCGCACCGGGCGGTCCGGGTCGGGCGCGCCGCATCTGCGCTGCCGGCGCTGACCGCGCAGCAGCGCCTCGGTGCGGTCGGGATCGAGTTCGCCGACGCCGTCGGTAAGGGAGTCGCTCACATCAATGCCCGGGCCGAACTGTCCGATAAGGACCGTGCAGGCGTCGTAACGACGTTGATGGTCCAGACCACGCCCTCGGGTGTGGCCACGAAGGCCCGCGGGATCGCTCTTGAGAAGGGCAAGACCCACCCGGTCGACGACGCCGCGGTACCGGTCGCCGAAAACAGCGACCTCAACGACATGACGCTGACCCAAACCGACGACGGACGCATCAGTGCCGCGCTGGATCTCGACGCACTCACCGGCGAGGAACTGTGGGCCGCGCTGGACCCGTTGTGCAGGCCGGTGCCGTTGCCGGACGGCTCGCCCGATCCCAGGTCGGCCGGACGCCGCCGCGCCGACGCGTTCGGGCAGGTGCTGCGCACCTACCTGTCGGGTTCGGGGCGCCCCATGAGCGGTGGGGTGCTCCCACACGTCACCCTCATCCGGCCCGCCACCGCGGGTGTGGACTGTTTGGGGTTCGCCGGTCCGGTCAGCGCCGCGACCGCCGACCTCATCGCTTGTGACAGCACCCTGACCGTCGTGCGCGTGGATGCTGCCGGCGCACCGCTGGACGTGGGGCGCCGCGAGAGGTTGTTCCCGCCCGCCATCCGCAAAGCGTTGGCCGTGCGCGACGGGGGCTGCGCCCACCCCGGCTGCGGGCGGCCGGTGTCCTGGTGCGACGCCCACCACATCCAACCGTGGGTCAACGGCGGCGGCACGTCCGTGGACAACGGGGTCCTGCTCTGCCGTTTGCACCACAGCGCGATTCATCACGGCGGCTGGCAGGTCTACCTCGGCGCCGACCGCCACCCCTGGTTCATCCCACCGCATGACCCGACCGGTCCCGAACCGGAACATCTGCGCTCACACGCCCGACGCACCATGACCACCCAACCCACCGCCGCATAAACCCTTTGCGCACCTTGAAAACTGAACAGAGAAACCGGCGGGCGCGTCGATTGCGTTGGTGGCCAACCCGACTACAGCAAGAGGGCGACGGCCCAGGGCGCTAGGTGAGTTCCCAGATGACCGTCACCGAGAAGCCCACGCTCTGCTCGCCCGGAGACAGCGGTACCGACTCGGCCATGGCCGCACGTGGCATCGGGACCGGCGGCGGAGGTGTGGTGCCGTCGGCCTCCGAGATCGAGATGACATCTCCGAGGTTCATGCCGGACAGCTCGGCGTACTGCTGGGCGCGGTCCTTGGCGTCCTCGAAGGCGCGGGTGCGCGCGTCCCGCACCAACGCGGAGTCATCGGCGATTGAATAGTTCACCGAGTTGATCCGGGTGTTGTCCCCGCCGGTGGTGACGATCAGGGCCAGGATGTCCGATGCCCGGTCGGCGTCGCGGATCTTGACGTCGATCGAATTGCTGGCCCGATAGGACGCGATGCTGGTGCCATCGGGGTTGTACTGCGGCTGCAGCGTCACCTGAGTGGTGCTGATGTCCTTCTGCTCGATGCCCGCACCGGTCAACGCGTCGAGCACGGCCTGCTGACGCTGGCTGGTCTGGTTGAGGGCCCCGGTGACATCGGCGGCGACGGCCTCCATGGCCGCCGAAACGGTCAGCGTATCCGGCGTGCCCTGCACCTCGCCGGAGCCGACGACGGTGACCTGGCGCGCCGCCGCGGCGGACGCATCACCGACCGGAGCGGGGCCCGACTGTGCATCACAGGCGCTCAGCCCGACGGCGAGCACCGCCGCGGCGACAGTGAGGCAGACACGGGCCGGCAATCGTCGCGCGAGAGGCATGCTCGCACCATAGCGCCTCACGGCGTGACTGTGGCCAACCGTCACGGGGTGACTGTGGCTACCAGTCACGGCGTGACTGTGGCTACCAGTCACGGCGTGACGACGATCTTGCAGTGCCGCTCCGGATCGCCCAGATCCGTGAACGCGTCCGCCACCCCGTCCAGGTCCACCTCGCCGGTGATCATCGGTGCGACGTCGATATCGCCCTCGGCGATGGCCCGCAGCGATTCGGCGAATTCGGCTGGATCGTAGCCGAATACGAAATGCAGGCTCAGCTGTTTGGCGCTGGCGTAGAACGGGTGCACGGTATCGGCCTGCATGCAGACTCCGGCCACCACCACCCGGGCGCCCGCGGGCGCCCGGCGCAGCACGTCGTCGAGGACACCGGGCGCCCCGACCGCCTCGAACACCACCGTGGGTCGGCTCTGGTGAAACGGTGACCCCTGGGCCGGGTCGACGCTGACATGCGCGCCGACGGCCTCGGCGAGTGTCCGCCGTGTCGGTGAGAAGTCAGAAGCCACAATGGTTTCCACGCCGCGGAAGCGCAGCGCGGCGACGATCGCGATGCCGATCGGGCCGCACCCGATGACCAGTGCCGTTTCGCCGCGCTCGATCTTCGAGATGTTGACCGCGTGCAGGCCGACGGCCATCGGCTCGGTCAGTGCGGCATGGCGGGCGTCCAGTCCGTTGGGCACCGGCAGCAGCAGCGGGGCCGACAGCAGCATCCGCTCGGAGTAGCCGCCGACGGTGGTGTTGCTGTAGACGATCATCTCCGCACCGGTCGGGGACAACAGCACCGGGACCGACGTCACCAACGTTCCGGGGGCCGGCGCGTCGGTATCGGGCCCGGCCTCGACGACCTCGGCGCTGAACTCATGGCCCATATAGACGTCGGCGGACAGATCGATCCCGGCCAGGGTGTCCGATACGCCCTCCATCTGTGCACCGGCGGCCAACATCTGGTCGCCGTGCGAAGCGAAATGCAGGTCCGATCCACAGATTCCGCACGCCTTCACCGCCACCAGCACCTGGCCGGGGCCGGGCACCGGCTCCGCAACGTCGTCGCGCACCGTCATCGTGCCCGCGCGGAGCACCGCGGCGCGCATCAGCGCTTGTCCTCGGCATGCTCGGTGATGGCATTGACGATGGCCTGCCCGGCGCGGCCGAACAGCTGATCGCGAATGCCCTTGGCCCACTCGTGGGAGGCGCGCGGTGCGCTCAGCTGTCCCTTGAAATGCGGGATGACCTCGCGGGCGAACAACTCGTAGGAGTGCTGGGTGGCCGCCGGTGACGCCCAGTCGTGGCCCAGCATCAGGAACGTGCCGAACCCGCCGGAGCGATCCAGCAGGTCCTGGATATAGGCGATGGCCTCCGCGGTGGTGCCGATACAGCAATTGCCCTTGGCCGCATAGTCTTCGACGAACTGTCGGGCATTCTGTTCGGCGCCGCCGTCATTGGCGTTGGACAGTGGCACGAACCCGGCCGCGCCGAAATAGTTCGCGAAATCCTGCAACCCGTAGGTGCAGTCCTCGATGGCCTGCTCCTTGGTGTCGGCCACATGCACGATGCCCAGCACCCGCCAGTTCTCGCGGTCCGGAGTCGCCCGCCCGGAAGCGTGCGCCTGACCGGCCACGATGTCCCAGGTGGTCTCCACCGCCGCGACCCCACCGGGCACCGACATCGACAGTGACAGCAGCGAGGTGCCGAGCTGGCCGGCCAGCCGCGGCCCGGACGGCGAAACCATTGCCGCGGTGGATATTTCCGGGTGCGGCCAGGTATAGGGACGGATGTGCAGCGCCGCGTCCCGCAGAGTGAACCAATCTGTCTGCCGATCGATGCGCTCATCGGGGTCCGCCCGTAGCAGCGCCAGGATGGCTTCCAGCGATTCCTGCATCATCCGGCGTTGCTCGACCGGGTCGATACCCATCATGTAGGCATCCGAGGGCAGTGCCCCCGGTCCGGCGCCGAACATGACCCGCCCCCTGGTCAGGTGGTCGAGCAACACCCAGCGGTCGGCGACCATCAGCGGATGGTGATACGGCAGTGACACCACGCCGGTGCCGAGCCGGATGTGCCGGGTGCGTTCGGCGGCAGCGGCGATGAACACCTCCGGGCAGGCGATGAGTTCGTAACCGCCGGAGTGGTGTTCGCCGAACCAGGCTTCGTCGTAGCCCAGCCGATCCAGCGCCTGCACCCGGTCCATGTCGTACTGCAGAGCCAGGGTGGGGGACTGGCCGGTCGGATGGAACGGGGTGATGAAGACGCCGAAGTTCAGCGGGCGCGTCACGACAGACTCCCCAGGAACTCCAGCAGCATCGCATTGACCTCGTCGGGGCGCTCCTGCTGCAACCAATGCCCGGCGCCGTCGAGCAACACCTCGCGGTAGCCGCCGGTGGCCACCTCGGTGACCCGGTCACGCGGGGTGAAGCCCAGCACCGGGTCGGCGCTACCGGCCAGGAACAGCAGCGGCGCCGTGATGGTGTGTGCGGCCAGTGCGCCCGCCGCGGGATCGGTGAGCTCCCAGTTGCGGTCGAAATTGCGGTACCAGTTCAGCGGCCCGGTGAAGCCGGTCACCTCGAACGCGCGGGCATAGACGTCGAACTCCTCCTCGCTCAGCCAGGCGGGCAGCGGCGGCAAGGGCTGTGCGGCCATCTCGTCGACCGGGCCGGTGAAACCCTCGAGCGCGACCATCCGCTGCAGCGAGGCGCGGATATCGGCGTTCAGCGCCGCGTCGGCCACCCCGGGCTCCTGGAAGTACAGGATGTAGAAGAAGTTGTCGCCGAAGATGTGCCGCCAGATCTGGGTGGGCGGTGCCGAGGCCCGCGGGATCGGGGGCACGCTCAGCGCCGCGATCGCACGCACCCGCTCGGGGTAGTAGAGCGCGAAGTTCGTCACCACCGGGGAGCCCCAGTCGTGGCCGACCAGCACCGCGGTCTCGGCGCCCACATCGTCGAGCAGCCCGGCGATATCGGCGGTCAGCTCGCTGATGTCGTAGGCCTCGATCGCCTCGGGCCGGGAGGACCCCCCGTATCCACGCTGGTCGGGGGCCAGTACGTGGTAGCCGGCCGCGGCCAGCGCGGGAATCTGGTGGCGCCAGGAATAGGCCAGCTCGGGGAAGCCGTGGGCCAGCACGACCACCGGTTTACCGGGTTCGCCGGCCTCGGTCAGCCGCAACGTCACGCCATTGGTATCTACTAACCGTTCGGTTGGTGTGATCACGGTCTCACCCAAGCACACGGGGTCCGAGTGGGCGAGCATCCCGGGCAGGGAACTTCCGATCGTTGGTCAAGCGGTAGCCTTTAATTTCCCAACTGCACTTATCGGAAGGACCGGGCCGGCCGCGCGTCTGTAAGCCGGAGATATCGATGAACCGCAAAAACGTCATCCGCAGCACCACGGCGATCGCCGTGGTGCTGCTGCTGGGTTGGTCCTTCTTCTATTTCAGCGACGACACCCGCGGCTACAAACCGGTGGACACCTCGGTGGCGATGGCCCAGATCAACGCGGACAACGTCAAGAGCGCCCAGATCGACGATCGTGAGCAGCAGCTGCGGCTGGAACTCAAATCGGGCAACGGTGACACCGAGGACAGCGACAAGATCCTCACCAAGTACCCCACCGGGGTCGGGGTGCAGTTGTTCGACGCGCTGAGCGCCAAGAACGCCAAGATCAACACGGTGGTCAACCAGGGCAGCGTGCTGGGCACCCTGCTCATCTACATGCTGCCGCTCCTGCTGCTGGTCGGCCTGTTTGTGATGTTCTCCCGCATGCAGTCCGGTGGCCGGATGGGCTTCGGCTTCGGCAAGTCCAAGGCCAAACAGCTGTCCAAGGACATGCCCAAGACCACGTTCGCCGATGTGGCCGGCGCCGACGAGGCGGTCGAAGAGCTCTACGAGATCAAGGACTTCCTGCAGAACCCGAGCCGGTACCAGGCGCTCGGCGCCAAGATCCCCAAGGGCGTGCTGCTGTTCGGTCCGCCGGGAACCGGTAAGACGCTGCTGGCCCGCGCCGTCGCCGGTGAGGCCGGCGTCCCGTTCTTCACCATCTCGGGCTCGGACTTCGTCGAGATGTTCGTCGGCGTCGGTGCCTCCCGGGTGCGTGACCTGTTCGAGCAGGCCAAGCAGAACAGCCCCTGCATCATCTTCGTCGACGAGATCGACGCCGTCGGACGCCAGCGCGGCGCCGGTCTGGGCGGTGGCCACGACGAGCGCGAGCAGACGCTCAACCAGCTGCTGGTCGAGATGGATGGCTTCGGCGAGCGGCAGGGCGTCATCCTGATCGCCGCGACCAACCGCCCCGACATCCTGGATCCGGCCCTGCTGCGCCCGGGCCGGTTCGACCGCCAGATCCCGGTGTCCAATCCGGACCTGGCCGGCCGCCGTGCCGTGCTCAAGGTGCATTCGGCCGGCAAGCCCATCGCCCCCGACGCCGACCTGGATGGTCTGGCCAAGCGCACCGTCGGCATGTCCGGTGCCGACCTGGCCAACGTCATCAACGAGGCCGCGCTGCTGACCGCGCGCGAGAACGGCACCGTCATCACCGGTGCGGCGCTGGAAGAGGCGGTGGACCGGGTGGTCGGCGGCCCGCGTCGCAAGAGCCGCATCATCAGCGAGCAGGAAAAGAAGATCACCGCCTACCACGAGGGCGGTCACACCCTGGCGGCCTGGGCGATGCCTGATATCGAGCCGATCTACAAGGTCACCATCCTGGCGCGCGGCCGGACCGGTGGTCACGCCGTCGCGGTGCCCGAGGATGACAAGGGCCTGATGACCCGCTCCGAGATGGTCGCCCGGCTGGTCTTCGCGATGGGCGGCCGGGCCGCCGAGGAACTGGTGTTCCGTGAGCCCACCACCGGCGCGGTGTCCGATATCGAGCAGGCCACCAAGATCGCGCGCGCCATGGTCACCGAATACGGGATGAGCGCCAAGCTCGGCGCGGTCCGCTACGGCACCGAACACGGCGATCCGTTCCTGGGCCGTTCCATGGGCACCCAGGCCGACTACAGCCACGAGGTCGCCCAGATCATCGACGACGAGGTGCGCAAGCTGATCGAGGCCGCACACACCGAGGCGTGGGAGATCCTCACCGAGTACCGCGATGTGCTCGACATCCTGGCCGGCGAGCTGCTGGAGAAGGAGACCCTGCACCGCAAGGAGCTCAAGGCCATCTTCGACGGAGTGAAGAAGCGCCCGCGGATCACCATCTTCGACGACTTCGGCGGCCGGGTCCCCTCGGACAAGCCGCCCATCAAGACCCCCGGTGAGATCGCCATCGAGCGCGGTGAGCCCTGGCCACCTCCGGTGAAGGAACCGGCCTACAAGGCGGCCATCGTCGAGGCCAGCAAGGCCGCCGAGGCGGCCGGTCAAAACGGTGCGAACGGCTCCGGGAACAACGGCGCACCGCCCAACGGTCAGGGTCACGGGCAGGCGCAGCCCGATTACGGTGCGCCGGCGGGCTGGCATGCCCCCGGTTGGCCGCCGCGCCCGACCGGCGGCCAGCAGCCTCCGCCGCCGCAGCACCAAGGTTGGTATCCGCCGCAGCATCAGCCGGGCCCCCCGCCCCCGCCCTACCCGCCGCAGTACGCGCCGTCCCCGCATTCGCCTCCGGACGATCAGCAGGGTCCGGACGCGCCACGGACCCGTGGCTGAACAGAACGGAGCGTCGATGACGACGTCGGAGACCAATCGCGCCGCAGCGGTTGCCTTCACCCCCGCCAACTTCGACCAGCAGCGCGCCGAAGCGGCGGTTCGTGAGCTGTTGATCGCCGTGGGTGAGGATCCGGACCGGCACGGCCTGGTCGACACGCCGGCGCGGGTTGCGCGGGCCTACCGGGAGATCTTCGGTGGGCTGTACACCGATCCCGACACGGTGCTCAACACCACCTTCGACGAGCAGCACGACGAGCTGGTGCTGGTCAAGGAAATCCCGATGTATTCGACCTGTGAGCACCACCTGGTGTCTTTCCACGGGGTGGCCCACGTGGGTTACATCCCCGGGCTGGACGGCCGGGTGACCGGCCTGTCGAAGATCGCCCGATTGGTCGACCTGTACGCGAAACGTCCGCAGGTACAGGAACGGCTGACCGCCCAGATCGCCGATGCCCTGATGCGCAAGCTGGATCCGCGCGGGGCCATCGTGGTGGTCGAGGCCGAGCACCTGTGCATGGCCATGCGTGGTGTGCGCAAGCCCGGCGCGGTGACCACCACCTCGGCGGTGCGGGGGCAGTTCAAGACCGACAAGGCATCGCGGGCCGAGGCGCTGGACCTGATCCTCCGGAAGTGACCGTGCCGGGCACACATGGTCTTCCCGACGCCCCGGTGGTGATGGGGGTCGTCAACGTCACCGAGGACTCGTTTTCCGACGGCGGGCTCTACCTCGACCGTGACCGGGCCGTCGAGCGGGCACTGTCGCTGGTCGCCGACGGAGCATCGATCATCGATGTCGGCGGCGAATCGACGCGGCCCGGGGCCACCAGGGTCGCACCGCAGGTGGAGAGCGCGCGGGTCATTCCGGTCATCCGGGAACTGGCCGCCGCCGGTGTCACCGTCAGCATCGACACCATGCACTCCTCGGTGGCCGCGGCCGCGCTGGAGAGCGGCGCCGCCATCGTCAACGATGTCTCCGGCGGGCGTGCCGATGCGAACATGGCCGCCGTGCTGGCCGAGGCGAAGGTGCCGTGGGTGCTGATGCACTGGCGGTCGGTGCGCGCCGACGCCCCGCACGATGTCCCCGCCTACGCCGATGTCGTCGGCGAGGTGCGCACCGAACTGCTGCGCTGCGTGGACGCCGCCGTGGCCGCCGGCGTGGATCCGGCGAAACTGATCATCGATCCGGGGCTGGGCTTCGCCAAGACCGCAGAACACAACTGGCAGTTGCTGCGGGCGCTGCCGGTCTTCGTGGCGACCGGATTCCCGGTTCTGGTCGGTGCGTCGCGCAAGCGGTTCCTCGGGGCACTGCTGGCCGGTCGCGACGGCGCGATGCGCCCGGCGGCCGGCCGCGAGACCGCGACCGCGGTGATCTCGGCGCTGTCCGGGCTCAACGGCGCGTGGGGGGTGCGGGTGCACGATGTGCAGGCGTCCGTCGACGCACTCAAGGTTGTTCGAGCGTGGGGGTCTTCCGATGGCTGACCGAATCGAATTGCGCGGGTTGACCGTTTGTGGCAATCACGGCGTGTTCGACCACGAGCGCCGCGATGGCCAGGACTTCGTCATTGATGTGACGGTGTGGATCGACCTCGACGCGGCCGCGGCCAGCGACGATCTCGCCGACACGCTGGATTACGGCACGTTGGCCGCAAGGGCCGCCGCGGTCGTCGCGGGACCGCCGCGCAATCTGATCGAGACGGTGGCGGCCGAGATCGCCGATGACGTGCTGACCGATGAACGGGTGCATGCCGTGGAGGTCGTGGTGCACAAGCCCAGCGCCCCCATCCCGCTGACCTTCTCCGATGTCGCGGTGGTGGCCCGGCGGTCGCGGCGGGGCCGGGGATTGACGCCGTGAGCACCGCGGTGCTGTCCATCGGCTCGAACCTGGGGGACCGGTTGGCCCATCTGCAGTCGGTGCTCGACGGGATGGCCGACCACGGCGCCAGGATCGCGGCGGTGTCACCGGTCTACGAGACCGACGCGTGGGGCGGTGTCGAGCAGGGTGCGTTTCTCAATGCCGTCGTCATCGTCGACGACCCGTCCTGTGACGGCCGCGGCTGGCTGCGCCGCGGTCAGGGCTTGGAGGCCGCGGCCGAGCGGGTCCGTCAGGTGCACTGGGGTCCGCGGACGCTCGATGTGGATATCGTGTGCTGTCGCGAGGGGGCGGACGAATTGCGTTCGCAGGACCCCGAACTGACCTTGCCGCACCCGTTTGCGCACCAGCGCGCGTTCGTGTTGGTGCCGTGGCTGGCCGCCGATTCCGGGGCGCAGCTGTCCGGCGCCGCGGTGGCCGACCTGGTGGCCGGGCTCGACGCCGACGAACGCGCCGGGGTGCGGCTCACCGAGTTGGCGCTGCACCGCCCGGGGAATCGATCCTGATGGGGCCGACCCGCAAGCGTGATCTCGCGGCGGCGGTGGGGATCGCCGCGGTGATCTGTTACCTGCTGGTGGTCCTGTCCTACCGATGGTTCCCGCCGATCACGTTGTGGAGCGGGGTGTCCCTGCTGGCGGTGGCGATCGCCGAGGCGGCGTGGGGATACTTCGTGCGCTCGCGGATCGCCGGCGGCCAGGTCGGTATCGGCGCCGGGCGGCTGCATCCGCTGGCGGTGGCCCGGTCGGTGGGCATCGCGAAGGCGTCGGCGTGGGTCGGCGCGCTGGTACTGGGTTGGTGGGTCGGAGTTCTCGGGTATCTGCTGCCGCGTCGTGACGTCATGCGGGTGGCCGGTGAGGACACCGCGGGTGCGGTGGTGGCAGCACTGTGTGCACTGGCGCTGCTCGCGGCCGGGCTGTGGCTGCAGCATTGCTGCAAGTCCCCGGAGGACCCGAACGACAAGCACGACTCGTACAGTGGCGCAGCCGAGTAGCCGAATCGCCGCACGGGTCGACACGCGATCTGAGCTGTGAACGGTACAGTCGCCCCATGACCGATCCGTCCCGCGGCGTGCGCGTTCGACGCGTCAACCGCAGGCCGGGTTGGGTTCTGCTGACGGCGTTGCTGGTGCTGGCGATCGTCGCCAGCACGGTCTTGGTCTTCACCAACCGGGTCGAGTTGCTGAAGTTGGCGGTGGTGCTGGCGTTGTGGGCCGCGGTCGCCGCGGCGTTCGTCTCGTTCATCTATCGGCGGCAGAGCGATCTGGACCAGGCCAAGGTGCGCGATCTCAAGTACGTCTACGACCTCCAATTGGATCGTGAGATCTCCGCGCGTCGCGAATACGAGTTGGCGGTGGAGGCACAGCTGCGCCGCGAACTGTCCGCGGAGTTGCGGGCCCAGGCCGCCGACGAAGTTGCCGCGCTGCGGGCCGAACTCGCTGCGCTGCGCACCAATCTGGAGATCCTGTTCGACACCGATCTCGACCACCGCCCGGCGTTGGAGAACGAGCGCCCGGCCGGCAGGGTGATCGCCAGCCGGGTGGACGCCCCCGGCCGGGCGGAGTTCTTCCCGCCCCCGCGACCAGCGCATGAACCGAGCACCGAGGAAAGCCCGATCATCGACGTGCCCGCCGAGCCGCAGCCGTCGGAGTTCCAGTGGGCGCCGGCCGAGCCTGTTGCACCCGAGCTGTTCGGCGGTGCGCACCGGCGGTCGTCGGACACCGAGGAAGCGGCTGCCTGGCAGCGCCGAGCGGCCGACACCCGGCCCAGCGAACCGCCGCCACCGGCCACCGCGTCCGCGTGGGCACCCACGCCCGCACCCCCACCGCAGCCGGCGCCGGTCCCGCCGCCGCAGGCGCCGCGCACCGAGCAGTCCGCCGCGCAGGCACCGGATCGACGGGGACGCCATTACAGCCCGGATGCGCAGTCCCCGCCGCCGCGCCGCGCCCGCCATGCCGTGCCCGGCGACCCCGGGACCGCGCCCCCACCGCCACCGGATCCAGAACCCACGGCCCCGCCCGCGTCGGCGCCGGTGGCCCGGCACCGCAGTGCCGAGGAACCGCCGCCTCCCGTCGGGGAGCCGGAGCCCGACGGCGGCCAGCACGCCGGTGGCCAGCCGGTTTCGGAGCTGCTTTCGCGCCTGCAGGTGACGCCCACCGGAGGTGGCCGGCGCCGGCGCCGCGAGGAGTGAGCTAGGCTCTCTGCGACCGTGCGGTACCCGCAGTCAGGGACCGCAACGTTTATCACCGAATTTGCGAGGTCGTCTGTCATGGTCGACGGACTCCGTCCGGCCCGGCTCACTGTCGGCATCATCTCCGCCGGCCGGGTCGGCACCGCCCTCGGCGTGGCCCTCGAGCGCGCCGAGCATGTCGTGGTGGCGTGCAGCGCCATCTCCCGGCAGTCCCGGGAGCGTGCGGCCCGCAGACTGCCCGATACCGCGGTGCTGCCCGTTGCCGATGTCGCGGCGCGGGCCGAGCTGCTGCTGCTCGCGGTGCCCGACGCGGAACTGCGGACGCTGGTGGCCGGGCTGGCCGCCACCGACGCGGTGCGTCCCGGCACCATCGTCGTGCACACCTCCGGGATGAACGGGATCGGTGTGCTCGAGCCACTGACCACCCAGGGCTGCATCCCGCTGGCCATCCACCCCGCGATGACGTTCACCGGCTCCGATGAGGACATCGAGCGGCTGGCGGACACCTGCTTCGGGGTCACCGCCCTCGACGAGATCGGGTACGCCATCGGGCAGGCGCTGGTGTTGGAGATCGGCGGTGAACCCTTCCGGGTCCGCGACGATGCTCGCATGCTGTATCACTCGGCGCTGGCCCACGCGAGCAACCACCTGGTGACCGTGGTGCTCGACGCCGTCGAGGCGCTGCGGTCCGCGCTGCGCGGTCAGGAGCTGCTCGGCCAGGAACTTGTCGGCGACGCCCCGGGTGGGTTGGCCGAACGTATCGTCGGCCCGTTGGCCCGGGCGTCGCTGGAGAATTCGCTGCAGCGCGGGCAGGCCGCGTTGACCGGTCCGGTGGCGCGCGGCGACGCGGCCGCGGTGGCGGGCCATCTACAGGCCCTTGCTGAAGTCGATCCCCAACTCGCACAGGCATATCGGTCCAATTCCCTGCGCACCGCCCAGCGGGCGCACGCACCGAAGGACGTTTTCGACGTGCTCATCACACCGGGGGCGAACCCGTCATGACCGATCGCAAACCGCCGGCCTATGTCGCCGGTGAGCTCAACGTGTACACCCGTCCCGCCGATGTCAGCGATGTGACAAGGGCACTGCGGGGGACCGGCAGGCGCATCATGCTGGTGCCGACGATGGGCGCACTGCACGAGGGTCACCTCACGCTGGTCAGGCATGCTCAGCGCATTCCCGGCGCGGTGGTGGTGGTGTCGATCTTCGTCAATCCGCTGCAGTTCGGTGCCGGTGAGGATTTGGACGCCTACCCGCGCACCCTGGACGAGGACCTGGCAGCGCTGCGTGCCGAGGGGGTGCAGATCGCCTTCACCCCGACGGCCGCCGAGATGTATCCGGCCGGCCCGCGTACCAGCGTGCATCCCGGACCGCTCGGCGCCGAGCTAGAGGGTGGTTCGCGGCCAACCCATTTCGCCGGGATGTTGACGGTGGTCATGAAACTGCTGCAGATCGTCGGGCCCGACCGTGCGTTCTTCGGGGAGAAGGACTACCAGCAACTGGTGCTGGTGCGTCAGATGGCCGACGACCTGAATCTGGGTGCCCGCATCGTCGGGGTGCCGATCGTGCGTGAGTCCGACGGGCTGGCGATGTCCTCGCGCAACCGCTATCTCGACGAGGTGCAGCGGGAACAGGCCTGTGCCATACCATCGGCCCTGCTGGCAGGCATGTATGCGGCCGGCGAGGGTGCCGATGCCGCGCTGGATGCCGCGCGCGCCGTGCTCGACGAGGTACCGGCGATCAGCGTCGACTACCTGGAGGTACGCGACACCTGGCTGGGCCCGGCGCCGCAGACGGGTCCGGCCCGGCTGCTGGTGGCGGTGCGCCTCGGCGGCACCCGGCTGTTGGACAACATCGCCATCGATATCGGCGTGCCCTCGGGTACCGGCCCGGAGGTCGCCTACGACGAGCACGAACTACCTTGGAGGAACTGATGTTACGAACGATGCTGAAGTCCAAGATCCACCGTGCCACCGTCACCGAGGCCGACCTGCACTATGTCGGCTCGGTGACCATCGACGCCGATCTCATGGATGCCGCCGACCTGCTGGAGGGCGAGCAGGTCACCATCGTCGACATCGACAACGGCAATCGACTGGTCACTTACGCGATCACCGGTGAGCGCGGTTCCGGAGTGATTGGGATCAACGGGGCCGCAGCGCATCTGGTTCATCCAGGGGATCTGGTGATTCTCATTGCCTACGGCACCATGGAAGATGCGCAGGCTCGCGAGTACCAGCCCAGGATCGTGTTCGTCGACGCCGCGAACCGCCAGATCGACCTGGGTTCGGATCCCGCCCACGTGCCGGCCGATGTGTCCGGCCTGATGTCACCACGCTGATGCTGCTGGCGATAGACGTCCGTAACGCGCACACCATCGTCGGGCTGATCTCCGGTGCCGGCGATAACGCCAAGGTGGTGCACCACTGGCGGATCCGCACCGAATCCGAGGTGACCGCCGATGAACTGGCGCTCACCATCGACGGTCTGGTCGGTGATGATGTCGAGCGGCTGACCGGTGCCGCGGCGTTGTCGACCGTGCCCTCGGTGCTGCACGAGATCAGGCTGATGCTGGAACAGTATTGGCCTGCCGTGCCTCACGTCTTGATCGAACCGGGGGTCCGTACCGGTATCCCGCTGTTGGTGGACAATCCGAAGGAAGTCGGCGCCGACCGGATCGTCAACTGCCTGGCCGCATTTCACAAGTATGATTCGCCGGCCATCGTCGTCGACCTCGGATCGTCGATCTGTGTCGACGTGGTGTCGGCCAAGGGTGAGTTCCTCGGCGGCGCGATAGCTCCGGGTGTGCAGGTGTCCTCGGACGCCGCGGCGGCCAGATCGGCGGCGCTGCGGCGGGTCGAGTTGACCCGACCGCGCTCGGTGATCGGCAAGAACACCGTGGAGTGCATGCAGGCCGGCGCGGTGTTCGGGTTCGCATCGCTGGTCGACGGTCTGGTCGATCGTATTCGGGCCGATGTCGATGGATTCGGCGGCGACGATGTCGCGGTGGTCGCCACCGGCAATTCGGCCCCGCTGGTGCTTCCCGACCTGCGTACCGTCGGGCACTACGACCAGCACCTGACGCTGGAGGGGCTGCGACTGGTGTTCGAGCGCAACCGCGACAACCAGCGCGGACGACGCTGATTAAGCTGGCTTGTCGTGAGTTCTCCTGACCTGCCCGCCGCCCCCACTTCGCCGGAGCACGACGACACCCCCGAGCAGTACCGGATCCGTCAGGCCAAGCGCGAGCGTCTGCTCGCCGAGGGGCGCGACCCGTACCCGGTGCAGGTGGACCGCACCCATACCCTGGCCGAACTGCGGGCCGCCTACCCTGAGCTGCCCGCGGACACCCAGACCGGTGAGATCGTCGGCGTCGCGGCCAGGGTCGTTTTCGCCCGCAACTCGGGCAAGCTGTGTTTTGCCACCCTGCAGGACGGCGACGGAACCCAGCTTCAGCTGATGGTCAGTTTGGCCGAGGTGGGCCAGGACTCGCTGGACGCCTGGAAGGCCGATGTAGACCTCGGCGATATCGTTTTCGCGCACGGGCAGGTGATCAGTTCCAAGCGCGGCGAACTGTCTGTGCTGGCCGATTCCTGGCAAATGGTGTCCAAGGCGTTGCGGCCGCTCCCGGTGGCGCACAAGGAGATGAGCGAAGAGTCGCGGGTGCGGCAGCGCTACGTCGACCTGATCGTGCGTCCCGAGGCGCGTACCATCGCCCGCCAGCGCATCGCCGTGGTGCGAGCGGTCCGGGCGGCACTCGAGCGACGCGGCTTCCTCGAGGTGGAGACGCCGATGCTGCAGACCCTGCCCGGCGGTGCGGCGGCCCGACCGTTCGTGACGCACTCCAATGCTCTCGATGCCGACCTGTATCTGCGCATCGCGCCCGAGTTGTTCCTCAAGCGCTGTCTGGTCGGCGGTTTCGAGAAGGTTTTCGAGTTGAATCGGAACTTCCGTAACGAGGGTGCCGATTCCACGCATTCTCCGGAATTCGCGATGCTGGAGACATATCAGGCCTATGGCACTTATGACGATTCTGCGATCGTCACCCGCGAACTGATCCAGGAAGTGGCCGATGAGGCCCTCGGAACCCGTGAGGTCGAGCTGCCCGACGGCAGCACATATGATCTCGATGGCGAATGGCCGACACTGGAAATGTATCCGTCGCTGTCGGCGGCGCTCGGTGAAGAGATCACTCCCGAGACCGACTTGCCGCGTCTTTTGTCCATCGCCGAACGCCTCGGGGTGGAGATTCCGGCCGACCGCGGTTATGGGCACGGGAAATTGGTCGAGGAACTGTGGGAGCACACTGTCGGCGAAACATTGTGGGCACCCACGTTCGTCCGTGACTTCCCGGTGGAGACGAGCCCGCTGACGCGTGCTCACCGCAGCATTCCAGGCGTCACCGAAAAGTGGGATCTCTATGTCCGCAAATTCGAATTGGCCACCGGTTACTCCGAGCTGATCGATCCGGTGATTCAACGCGAACGGTTCGTGGCCCAAGCCGCTGCGGCCGCGGCCGGAGATGACGAGGCGATGCGCCTGGACGAGGATTTTCTTGCCGCATTGGAGTATGCGATGCCGCCGACGACGGGTACCGGAATGGGTATTGACCGTCTGTTGATGGCATTGACGGGGCTGACGATTAGGGAGACGGTTTTGTTCCCGATTGTGCGCAGACACTCAAACTGACTTATTTGCACATGTGGTTGTTGAATGAATTCCATCCGTATGCAAGCATTGCCCCAGGGGTCCGGGGTGAATCTGCGAGTGGCCACAGAAGGGTCGTGTGAGCTATATGGCGAAGAAAGTAACCGTCACACTTGTTGACGATTTCGACGGCGAAGCGGCGGCGGATGAGACCGTGGAATTCGCGCTCGACGGTGTGAGCTACGAGATCGACCTTTCTTCGAAGAACGCCGCCAAGCTGCGCGGCGACCTCAAGCAGTGGGTTGAGGCCGGCCGCCGGGTCGGTGGCCGCCGCCGGGGGCGTTCGGCCGGTACCGGCCGCGGACGCGCCGCGATCGACCGTGAGCAGAGCGCGGCCATCCGGGAATGGGCCCGTCGTAACGGCCACAATGTGTCGACCCGGGGCCGTATCCCCGCCGAGGTCATCGACGCATTTCACGCCGCCACCTGATCGGCTCATCGCAAAACGGGCCGCGGTAGCCGGATATCTTTGCGCTGGCGTCGGGTCGGCGCCCGTCTTCGCTGACGGCGAACTCGTCCGGGTGGTTTTGCGGAAACGATCGGCGGCCGGTGGGCGTTATGCCTTCGACGGCGCCACCTTGCCCCCGGGACCTGGGGGGCATCGCCGCCCCCCGACCACTAGAGTGGACGGTAGGTGCGGTGCCTGTGCAGTTCCTGTACAGCGCACGTGGCCGCCCTATGTGAGGAAGCGCAGGTATAGCGATGTTCGAGAGATTCACTGACCGTGCCCGACGGGTGGTCGTCCTGGCCCAAGAAGAAGCCCGGATGCTCAACCACAACTACATCGGCACCGAGCACATCCTGCTCGGTCTCATCCACGAGGGTGAGGGCGTAGCGGCCAAGTCGCTCGAGTCGCTGGGCATTTCCCTGGAAGGCGTGCGTAGCCAGGTCGAGGAGATCATCGGCCAGGGTCAGCAGGCGCCGTCCGGCCACATTCCGTTCACCCCGCGTGCCAAGAAGGTGCTTGAGCTCTCCCTGCGTGAGGCGCTGCAGCTCGGCCACAACTACATCGGCACCGAACACATTCTGCTCGGTCTGATCCGCGAGGGCGAAGGTGTTGCCGCGCAGGTGCTGGTGAAGCTCGGTGCCGAACTCACCCGGGTGCGTCAGCAGGTCATCCAGCTGCTGAGCGGTTACCAGGGCAAGGAAGCCGCGGAAGCCGGTACCGGTGGACGCGGCGGGGAAGCCGGTAACCCGTCGACATCGCTGGTGCTCGACCAGTTCGGCCGTAACCTGACCGCTGCCGCCATGGAGGGCAAGCTCGACCCGGTCATCGGCCGCGAGAAGGAAATCGAGCGGGTCATGCAGGTGTTGAGCCGCCGGACCAAGAACAACCCGGTGCTGATCGGTGAGCCCGGTGTCGGCAAGACCGCCGTCGTCGAGGGCTTGGCCCAGGCCATCGTGGCCGGCGAGGTCCCCGAGACGCTGAAGGACAAGCAGCTCTACACGCTGGACCTGGGCTCGCTGGTAGCCGGCAGCCGCTACCGCGGCGATTTCGAGGAGCGCCTGAAGAAGGTGCTCAAGGAGATCAACACCCGCGGCGACATCATCCTGTTCATCGACGAGCTGCACACGCTGGTCGGCGCGGGTGCCGCCGAGGGCGCGATCGACGCGGCCAGCATCCTCAAGCCGAAGCTGGCCCGTGGCGAACTGCAGACGATCGGTGCGACCACCCTCGACGAGTACCGCAAGTACATCGAGAAGGACGCCGCGCTGGAGCGCCGCTTCCAGCCGGTGCAGGTCGGCGAGCCGACCGTCGAGCACACCATCGAGATCCTCAAGGGTCTGCGGGACCGTTACGAGGCGCATCACCGGGTGTCGATCACCGACGGTGCGCTGGTGGCCGCGGCCACGCTGGCCGACCGCTACATCAACGACCGCTTCCTGCCGGACAAGGCGATCGACCTGATCGACGAGGCCGGCGCCCGGATGCGCATCCGCCGGATGACCGCACCGCCGGACCTGCGCGAATTCGACGAGAAGATCGCCGACGCCCGCCGGGAGAAGGAATCGGCGATCGACGCGCAGGACTTCGAGAAGGCCGCCAACCTGCGCGACAAGGAGAAGACCCTGGTCGCGCAGCGTGCCGAGCGGGAGAAGCAGTGGCGTTCGGGTGATCTGGACGTGGTCGCCGAAGTCGATGACGAGCAGATCGCCGAGGTGCTGGGCAACTGGACCGGTATCCCGGTGTTCAAGCTGACCGAGGCCGAGACCACCCGTCTGCTGCGCATGGAGGATGAGCTGCACAAGCGCATCATCGGCCAGGAGGACGCCGTCAAGGCGGTCAGCAAGGCAATCCGGCGTACCCGGGCCGGCCTGAAGGACCCCAAGCGCCCGTCCGGTTCGTTCATCTTCGCCGGCCCGTCCGGTGTCGGTAAGACCGAGCTGTCCAAGGCGCTGGCCAACTTCCTGTTCGGCGACGACGATGCGCTCATCCAGATCGACATGGGCGAGTTCCACGACCGCTTCACCGCGTCGCGGCTCTTCGGCGCCCCGCCCGGGTATGTCGGCTACGAGGAGGGCGGCCAGCTCACCGAGAAGGTGCGCCGCAAGCCGTTCTCGGTGGTGCTGTTCGACGAGATCGAGAAGGCGCACCAGGAGATCTACAACACCCTGCTGCAGGTGCTCGAGGACGGTCGTCTCACCGACGGCCAGGGCCGCACGGTCGATTTCAAGAACACCGTGCTGATCTTCACGTCCAACCTCGGTACCAGCGATATCAGCAAGGCGGTCGGGCTCGGCTTCACCCAGGGTGGCGGCGAGAACAACTACGAGCGGATGAAGCTCAAGGTCAATGACGAGCTGAAGAAGCACTTCCGCCCGGAGTTCCTGAACCGTATCGACGACATCATCGTCTTCCACCAGCTGACCCAGCAGGAGATCATCGAGATGGTCGATCTGATGATCGGCCGGGTCTCCACGCAGTTGGCGACCAAGGACATGACGATGGAGCTGACCGACAACGCCAAGGCGCTGCTGGCCAAGCGGGGCTTCGATCCGGTGCTGGGAGCGCGGCCGCTGCGGCGCACCATCCAGCGTGAGATCGAGGATGCGCTGAGCGAGAAGATCCTGTTCGACGAGGTCGGACCGGGTCAGGTCGTCACCGTCGATGTCGAGGGCTGGGACGGCGAGGGTGCCGGCGAGAACGCGAAGTTCACCTTCACCGGACGGCCGAAGGCGATTTCGACGGATGAGCCGGATCTGGCGGCCACCGTCGCCGAGTAGGCAGCAATATCGTCGATCGGGCGGTCAACCCTTCGGGGTTGACCGCCCGATTGCCGTTGTCACCGAAATCGGGGTTGGCAACCGTATACCCCAAGGGGGTATAGTCGCTCGTATGCGAAACAACGAATACAAGAGTCCGTGCGGAAATCCGAACTGCACCTGTGGACCGAGCTGTAGCTGCGGCCCCGACTGCAGCTGCGGAACGACCTCCGAGAAGTAACGCCTCACACCTGATCGGGCCGCAGCACGAGGCGGCCCACACGCCGAGACACGGCCGCACCCCATGGGACGGTGAGCCGGGCGTGGGTGAGCAATTCATCGTCACTCAGCAGGCGATGCGTCGGCCCACGCTGCAGGGCCCCCTCGGCGAGAACGAGGCACTCCTGCGACCAGGACCATGCGGTGTCGACATCATGGGTGGCCAACACCACCGCGGTCCCTTCCCGCGCCAGGGCGCTCAACGTGGCGAGTAGATCGTCGACCGCCTTCGGGTCGAGGCCCGCCGTCGCCTCGTCGAGCAGTAGTACGCGGGGTCGCATGGCCACCGCGCCGGCGATCGAGACCCGCTTGCGCTGACCGAACGACAGATGGTTGGGCGTCCGGTCGGCCAGGTGGGAGATGTCCAACGCGCTCATCGCCTCGTCGACGCGGGTCAGGACCTCCGCCTTGTCCAAGCCGAGGTTGGCCGGCCCGAATGACACGTCTGCTCGCACGGTCGCCCCGACGATCTGGTCGTCGGGCTCTTGGAGCACCATCTGGACCCGGGTACGCAATCGGGTCCTGTCGGCACGCGACGTGGTGAGCGCCGTCCCGTCGAGGCGCACCGTGCCGGACGTCGGGCGGGTCAGCCCCACCAGAATCCGCAGAAGCGTGGTCTTACCGGAGCCGTTAGCGCCCAGCAGCGCGATCCGTGCTCCGGGCCGCAGGGAGAGCTGCGCTCCGTCGAGCACCAGAGGCCCCCGCGGGTAGGAAAACCCGACGTCGTCCAGCCCGAGGATCTCGCCCCCGTCCGCGCTATCCATTCCATATTCTCCAGCTCGTGAGCGATACCGCAGCGAGTGCGCCGAGCACGACGGCGGTCGCCCCGAGGCGGGCCGGCCGTGCCGGTCGGTTCGCGGTGAGTACCGCGGTCATGCCCGGTTCTGCGCGCAGTGACATGGCTTCGGACATGGCCCGTGCGCGGTCGGTTGCCCTGACGAACACCAAGGCGGTCTGGGCGCCGATCGCGGCGATGGCACCCCGCGTGCGCTGTAGCCCCAACCGCAGTCCCACCGCCTCGCGGGCCGAGCGGGCCGAATGGATCAAGATGCCGATCAGGCGGTAGGTCAGGTCGGCGACATGGCACAGCGAAGCCGGAACGCCTGCCCGCCGGGCCAGGCCGAGCAGGTCGGCCATCGACGTCGTCGCCGCAAGGGCGATCGTGGCCCCGGATGCGGCGATCGACCGTAGCGCGGTGTCCACGGCCAGTTCCACGCCACCCGGATCCAGGTGGGGTCCGCCGCGCAGGCTCACCGCGATCGGCACCGAGCCGAGCGCGATGAAGATGGCCGGACCGGTGAGCGCAAGCACGAACAGCCGGGGGCGTACCTTGGCCAACGCCAGGGTTGCCACCGCCGTCGTCAGCAGGACCAGCGGCGCCGCGGTGCGCGTCGGAAGAACCATCGCGCACAACAGCAACCCGCCGAAGAGGAACACCTTCTCGATGGCAGGGTCGGTCGACCATCGATTCTGTGCAGCGCTGATCTCCAGGGGGTTCACGACGGCGACCCCGGGGCTGGCGCGCTACCCCTTACCGGCACCGTCTGCGATGTCGGCGGTCAGTGTCTCCTTGCGACCCCGGTGGCGCCCGGCGTACCAGCCGATGGCGCCGCCGAGGACGATGCCCCCAAGACCGGCCTGGATGGCGAACAGCCCCGACTCGACCTCCCCGGGCAGCTCGCCGACCAGCGGTGAGAACCACGGCTCGTAGTCCGACTGAATCCCGGTGATCACCTCTTCGGCTTGGCCGTCGGCGCCGCCGAACTCGGCGTCGGCGTCGCGCGCGAAACCGTAGAGCAGTGACCCGACCGCGATCGCGGCGGCAACGGCCAGCAGCGAGATGGCCATCACGAGGACCGAACGTCCGCCGTCGGAGCGTGGCTTACCGATATCGACGCTCATGGCTTGGCCTCCTCGCGGTCGCTGTCGCGTTGCTCGTCGGCGGCGCCGGCGGGCATGTCCTTGGGCTTGAGGAACCCGAGGCCCAGCAGCTCCGAGGCGGCAACCTGCATGAGAACGCGCACGATGACCACGGTGACCAGGCCTTCGACGATCGCCAGGGGCACCTGGGTGACCGCGAAGACACCCATGAATTCGGCGAAGCTCTCCCCGAAGCCGCCCTCGGCGGCCGGGAACGCCAGCGCAAGTTGGAAGCTTGTCACGACGTAGGTGAACAGGTCGGCCACGAACGCCAGCGCGAACACCGCCGGCAGCAGTCCCACGCCGACCTTGCGCAGCCCGAAGAACACGGCGAACCCGGCCCACGGGCCGGCGATGGCCATCGAGAAGGCGTTCGCACCGAGGGTGGTGATGCCACCGTGTGCGAGCAGCAATGCCTGGAACAGCAGCACGATGGTGCCCAGGAACGCCATGACCGGTGGTTTGAAGATTCCGGTCCCCAGGCCGGTGCCGGTGGGATGCGAGCTCGAGCCGGTGACCGACGGGAGCTTGATCGCCGACATGACGAACGAGAATGCGCCCACGGCGGCGAGCAGCGGCCCCGACGACGGATGCGCTTTGACGGTCACGACGACCTGTCTGGCGCCGTAGATGACGAACGGCGCTGCGGCGATGGTCCAACCCACCGCGTGCGCGGGGGGCAGAAACCCCTCTGCGATATGCATGATTGCTGGCGTACCTTTCTGCCCGGCACCTCGCGGGCATCGTTGTCCGGTGCCGCGATCGGTCTCCTGGCTCACGGGTCCAGCGGCCACGACAGTGGTCCGCAACGTCGATGCCCGCCTTCCCACCCGCGCGAGGTGCGCGGGCAGTGGCACGGAGGGCACCGTCTTCCCGTTTACAGTGGCGAGGGCCGCCTCGGTTTCACACCGAGTTCCCGTACACCGCAGCAGACGGAGCATACCTCTCGGATGCGTGTGGTGCCGGTGTGAGCTGCCAGGTCATCGGCGCCGTCACCCCTGCGGGATGAGCCCGAAGGACTGCATGGCGATGGACTGCAGCCAGGTCGCCGCGGTGAGACTGCGGTACTGCGGCCAAGTCAGTTGATAGCTCACCACCCAGCCCTGCCCGCTGCGGTCCTCGGCGTACCAACTGAAGGTGAGGTCACCGGGCAGGTTGCCGCCCTTGGCGCCGATATAGCCCCACTTCGAGGCGTCGAGTTCGATACCGGGGGTGGCCGACAGGATGGTGCGCACGGGCGCCGCCGGTCCGTGCGCGGCGCCCTGTAACGCCGCATGTACCCGGCAGATATCCATCGGGGTGCCGTACCACTCGATACCGTAGGGCGATGCCGGGGTGCGGTTGAGCATCGGATCCGGTTCGTAGGGAACGGATCTGGTGTGCGCGAGCATTTCGGCCCGGTGCGCCCGGCTGGCGGTCTTCCACTCTTGGCGGACGTCGGGCTTGCCCCAGCCGATGGCGAACAGTTCGTAGGTGCTGGGGAACGGTGTCATCGACGCCGGGTCGTGATGGCCGGCGCTCACCAGGGCGCGTTCGACGGCGCCGGGGCCGAGGCGCCCCATCAACATATCGGTGGCCATATTGTCACTGGCCGAAATCATTTGCTGGGCAGCATCTTTGACCGACACGGTGGCGCCGGGCTCCAGCTCGTCGAACCCGGCGGAGCCCACCGCCTTGTTCGACTCGGTGATCGTCAGCGGTTCGGTCCAGGTCAGAGTGCCGGCGTTGACCGCCTCGGCCACCGCGAGCAGCACGTACAGCTTGAAGATGGATGCGAGCGGCATCGACCGGTCGATGGCGGTGCCCGCCACGTTGGTGCATGCGCCGTCGGACACCTTCGACACCTGATAGGCGTAGTCGGCGCCGGATTCCTTGATCTCGGCGTCGATATCCGACCATTGCTCGATGGTCGGTCTGTCGATGTCGACCTCGAACCGGTCGACGAGCCCGTCGTCACCGGTGCGCAGATCGATGGTCTGGCCGACGTCGTAGGAATTGCGCACGTGCAACGTGGCTTGCCCGGCGCCCAGCGATACGGCCGTCACCGTGATCGGGCGGTCTGCCCACAACCTGTCCATGGCCGCGCCGACGGGCTCGATCATGCCGGGCGCTGCGAGCGTTGCGACGGTGACGGTACCGATCGGCCAGTCGGAGTTGACCATGTCCAGCAGCTGCTTGGAGCGCAGCCCCTGCGGGGTGTTGGTGTCGATGTGCATGCCGTAGGCCGCCTCGGCGACCGGCGGCCCGGTGTGCGCGCAACTGGTGGCCAGCAGGGCTGCGGCGGCGGCGAGTGCGGTGACGCCGAACGCGCGCCGCGGCGTGCTACTTGCCGGTCCCCGCAACGTCCAACACAACCTCGAACTCCAGCAGCGATGCGCCGGTGGCGACCGGTTTGGTCTGCTGACCGGCGTGCGCCTCCACGGCCGGGCCCTTTGCCCAGGCCTGGAACGCCTCTTCGGACTCCCACTGGGTGACCACGAAGTAGCGGTCCTCGCCCTTGACCGGGCGCAGCAGCTGGAATCCGAGGAAGCCGGGCTGGTTGTCCACGGCGTGTGCGCGATGGGCGAACCGCTTCTCCAGCTCCGGGCCTGCGTCGGCGGGCACCTCGATGGCATTGATCTTCACGACGGGCATGGCCTTCAGGCTACTCGCGCCTGGCCGCGGCAGGATGTCGGCATGTCCAGCGATTCACTGATTTTCCGCGGCGGTGCCGATCATGGTGGTGCTCGGCCGCTGGTCTTGGTGCACGGGCTGATGGGGCGCGGCAGTACCTGGTCGCGGCAGGTGCCGTGGCTGTCCCGATTCGGCCCGGTGTACACCTACGATGCGCCCTGGCACCGGGGTCGTGAGGTCGCCGACCCGTACCCGATCAGTACCGAGCGTTTCGTCGAGGATTTGGGTGCCGCGGTGGTCTCGCTGGGCCGGCCGGTGACGCTGATCGGGCATTCGATGGGCGGGCTGCACTCCTGGTGCCTGGCCGCCGAGCGCCCTGACCTCGTCGATGCGGTCGTGGTCGAGGATATGGCGCCGGATTTCCGGGGGCGTACCACCGGTCCCTGGGAGCCCTGGCTGCACGCGCTGCCGGTCGAGTTCGAATCTGCGCAGCAGGTCTACCGCGAGTTCGGTCCGGTGGCGGGCCGGTATTTCCTGGAGGCGTTCGACCGGACCGCGTCGGGCTGGCGGTTGCACGGGTACACCTCCCGGTGGATCGAGATCGCCGCCCAATGGGGTACCCGCGACTATTGGCAACACTGGTCTGCGGTGCGTGCGCCGGTGCTGCTGCTGGAGGCCGGCGGCACCGTCGCGCCGCCGGGCCAGATGCGCCAGATGCACGAAAGCGGTTACCGGACAACGTATCTGCATGTCGACGGTGCGGGGCATCTGATTCACGACGACGCGCCCGAGCGCTACCGAGAGGGCGTCGAATCGTTTCTATCGGCGCTCGCCGGAGGCGCTTGAGGTGGGCCAGGACGGGCGGAGCGGGCGAAGCGACGGGATATCGGCCGGTTGTTCGAAGCGGGTTCGGGTGGCATCCAGGTCGTGGATGGCGCGCAGTCCGTCCCGGTCGGATGCGTCGTTGCTGCCGGCCAGTCGGCCGGTGAACGGCGCCGCGGGTCGGAACTGATCCAGGCTGAGGCGCAGGTGCCCGCCGCGGTGGGCGGACCAGACGAGCAATCCCGCCAGGGTGAACGGGCCGAGCAGGGCGAGGATGATCAGTACGGCGGTCATGGCAGAAATTCTCCGTTAATAGATATCCAGCCAACAGTGGCAGGAATGACACCTCGGGATAAAATGCTGCCATGGCAATCACGAGCGTATCGGTGCTGGTGCTGGACGGTCTAGCGATTTTCGAGTTCGGGGTGATCTGCGAGGTATTCGGTATCGACCGCTCCGCCGACGGCGTGCCGAACTTCGACTTCAAGGTGTGCGGCACCGAGGCCGGCCGACCGGTCCGCACCGCCGTCGGCGCCACGTTGACCCCTGATCACGGGCTCGAGCACCTGATCGGGGCCGACCTGGTGGCCATCCCGGCGATCAGCGGTTCGGACTACGCGCCGGAAGCCCTGGCCGCGGTGCGGCGAGCCGTCGAGACGGGTTCGACCGTGCTGACCGTCTGCTCGGGCGCGTTCCTGGCCGGGGCGGCCGGCCTGCTCGACGGCAGGCCGTGCACCACGCACTGGATGCACGCCGACGCGTTGGCCGCGGCCCACCCGACCGCGCGGGTGGACCGCAACGTGCTGTTCGTCGACGACGGGAACCTGATCACCAGTGCGGGCACCGCCGCGGGTATCGACGCCTGCCTGCACCTGGTACGCCGTGAGCTCGGCGCCGAGGTCACCAACAAGATCGCCCGCAGGATGGTCGTGCCGCCCCAGCGTGACGGCGGCCAGCGCCAGTACATCGACCAGCCGATACCGGTGCGCTACTCGGAAGGTTTTGCCCCGCAACTCGATTGGATACTGTCCAATCTGGACAAGCCGCACACCGTCGCCAGTCTTGCCGCCCGCGCCAACATGTCGGCGCGCACCTTCGCCCGGCGGTTCGTCGACGAGACCGGGCGCACCCCGATGCAGTGGGTGACCGACCAGCGGGTGCTCTATGCCCGCCGGTTACTCGAGGAGACCGATCTGGACATCGACCGGGTCGCCGACCGAGCGGGGTTCGGTACCGCAACGCTGCTGCGCCACCACTTCCGGCGCATCATCGGGGTCACACCGTCGGACTACCGGCGCCGCTTCTCCTGTGACAATGCATGCGAGGAGACCGCCTGATCGCCCTCGCCGGCCAGGGCGAACAGCCCGGTGGCCGTCTGCTCGACAAGGCCGTCGACCAACAACGAATCCAGCGCGCGGTCACGTTGGGCGGTGTCGGTGAGCCAGGCGACATCGAGCTGGGCCCGGGTGACCGGGGTGTCGCTGGCCCGCAACACGTCGAGCAGACGCCCGCGGGCCTGCCGATCGGTACCGGCGTAGCGCTGAATCCGCCGCGCCGGTGTGGTCGCGGCCGGATACCCGGCGCTGCGCCAGCGGCAGTCGCGCAGTGGGCACACCCCGCACTTGGGCGAACGCGCGGTGCAGACGATGGCGCCCAGCTCCATCAGGGCCGCCGAAAAACGCGGCGCCGCATCGTCGTCGGGCAACAGCGCGGCCACCTCGTCGAGATCGCGCGCACTCGGCGGCGCCTCGGCGCAACCATGAACCACCCGCGAAACCACCCGGCGGACGTTGGTGTCCACCACCGGGACCCGCTGCCGGTAGGCAAAGCAGGCCACCGCGCGGGCGGTGTAGGCCCCGACGCCGGGCAAGGTCAGCAGGGTGTCCACATCGGCGGGCACCTGGTCACCATGCTCGGCGGCGACGACCACCGCGCATTCGTGCAGCCGCTTGGCGCGGCGCGGATAGCCCAGCTTGCCCCAGGCTCGCAGCACGTCGGCCGCACCGGCCGCGGCGGTGGCCGAGGGTGTCGGCCACCGCGCCACCCAGGCCAGCCAGATCGGTTCCACCCGGTTCACCGGTGTCTGTTGCAGCATGAACTCGCTGACCAGGATCTGCCAGGCGCTGGTCTGCGGGCGACGCCACGGAAGATCGCGTTCGGCCTCGTCGAACCACCCCAGAAGCGCCTCCGGGTCGATGCCCGGACCGGGCTCGGGCACAATACCGGTCATGCCCAACTCGAATCCCATCGCCGCGTGGAAGTCACTCAAAGAGGGTAACGAGCGCTTCGTCGCCGGAAAGCCTCTGCATCCCAGCCAGGGGATCGAGGACCGGGCCCGGCTGACCGAGGCGCAGAAACCGACCGCGGTGCTGTTCGGATGCGGTGACAGCCGGGTCGCCGCCGAGCTCATCTTCGACCAGGGTCTTGGCGAGATGTTCGTGGTCCGCACCGCCGGCCACGTCATCGACTCGGCGGTGCTGGGTTCGATCGAGTACGCCGTCGGCGTGCTCAACGTGCCGCTGATCGCGGTACTCGGACACGACAGCTGCGGTGCGGTGAAGGCGACCCTCAACGCACTCGACGAGGGAGAGATCCCCGGCGGCTACGTCCGCGACATCGTCGAACGGGTCATGCCGTCGATCCTGGCCGGCCGCCGCGACGGACTGACCCGGGTCGACGAGTTCGAGGCCCGCCACGTCACCGAGACGGGTGCCCAGCTGTTGGCCCGCTCGACGGTGGTCGCCGAGCGGGTCGAGGCGGGCACCCTGGCGATCGTCGGGCTGACCTACCATCTGGCCGACGGACGGGTGGCGCTGCGCCAGCATTTGGGCGATATCGGCGAAGCCTGACCGATACCACACCCGACACGCCGACACGCCTCGAACGACTACGCGTGAGCGCGGCTTACCGTTGAGGTCGTGCTAGACACCGAACCCACGCGCCAGCTGCCACCGGAGATCTACCGGCGCCGCAGAGCGCTGGCCATAGGTGTCGCCGTCCTCGTCATCGCCATTGTCGCCGCCATCGTGGCCGTCGTGGTGTCCAACAGCACCGGATCCGACGCCGCCCCGGCCGAGCAGACCGCCGACACCCAGGCCGCGCCGCCCCCGCCCACCCCGTTGCCGGGCGAGGAACCCGGGGTCAAGACACCCGTCGTTCCGCCGGCCGCCCAGGCGCCGGCGCCGGTGCCGACACCGGTCACGGCCGTGGTACCGCCACCGGTGCTGCAGGAGGGCGATGACTGCCCCGACTCCACCCTGGCGGTCAAGGGCATCACGAGCGCGCCGGACTATGTGATGGGCGATCAGCCGAAGTTCACCATGGTGGTCACCAACATCGGGCTGGTCGCCTGCAAGCGCGATGTCGGCGCCGCCGTGCTGGCCGCCTACGTCTACTCCCTGGACAACAAGCGGCTGTGGTCGAACCTGGATTGCGCCCCCTCCAACGAGACACTGGTCAAGACGTTCAATCCGGGCGAGCAGGTCACCACGGAGGTCACCTGGACCGGCATGGATTCGGCGCCGAACTGCCCGCTCCCGCGGCAGCCGATCGGGCCGGGCACGTACAACCTGCTGGTCCAGCTCGGTAACCTGCGTTCGGCTTCGGTGCCGTTCGTGCTGGCCGAGGCTGCGCCCGCACCGCCGGCCGACGCCCCGCCGCCGGCCGATGCCCCGGCGCCGGAAACCGCGCCGCATGAGGGTGACGGGCAGGCCCCGGGCTGACCGGCTCTCAGGCCAGCTGATCGGCGATCGTCGACTCGGCCAGCTGGGACAGGCCCTCCCTGATGTGCCGGGCCCACATCGAGCCGATACCGTCCACCGATTGCAGATCGGTGGCGCTGGCCGCGAGCACACCCTGCAAGGAGCCGAAGGACCGGACCAGCAGGTCGACGTGGGCGAACTGCAGTCTCGGAATGCCCGCCATCGCCCGGTAGCCACGTGAGCTCAGCGCGGAGTCCTGCGCATCCAGCGTCGACGGATAGCCGAAAACCCGTGCCAGCGCGGTGAAGTCGAGCAGTTCGTTGTCCGAGAGCGTGTCCAGTTCCTCCAGGGTCGCGCTGACCTGCGCGGCACTCGGTGGATCCGGATTGGCGTGGTAGTCGCGCACGATGAGCTCGCGGGCGGTGTCGTTGCCGCCGACGAGTTCTTCCAGTTGCAGTTTGAGCTGACGGCCGTCGGTGCCCAGTTCGACCACATCGGCGTCGATCTCAAGGCTGATCCGCCGCACCATCTCGAGGCGCTGGGCCACCGTCATCACGTCCCGCAACGTCACGAAGTCCTCGATCTCGGCGGTGGAGAGCTGCCGGTTGACCTCGTCGAGCCGGGACTTGTAGCGCTCCAGGGTGGCGATGGTCTGGTTGGCCCGGGACAGGATGGTCGGGGTGTCGGGTACCACGTGCCGCTCCCCGGCGGCGTACACCGTGACGATGCTCATCGAGTGGCTGACCGAGATGACCGGGTAGCCGGTCTGCACCGCGGCGCGTTCCGCGGAGCGGTGCCGGGTGCCGGATTCATCGGTCGGGATGGAGGGATCCGGCACCAACTGCACGTTGGCCTTCAGGATCCGGGCACCGTCGCTGGAGAGCACCACCGCGCCGTCCATCTTGGACAGCTCACGCAGCTTGGTGGGGGCGTAGCGGACGTCGAGGTTGAAGCCGCCGTCACAGATGGCCTCGACGCTGTCGTCGTAGCCGAGCACGATCAGCGCGCCGGTGCGGCCCCGCAGGATTCGTTCCAGACCGTCCCGCAGATCGGTGCCCGGTGCCAGCCGGCCGAGCGTCTCACGCAGGGTGGGGCGCGCCAAATGCACCACGCTGCGGTTGCCTCGGGACTTCACCGCCATCGCGCCTCCTAGGATCGGCCGCCATTGTTGTCGATCGAGCGCAGAGCCCGCAACGCCATGCCGATGTTGTCCGCGGTGGTCAGCCGCAGTCCGGCCGGCACATCCTTGACCCCCGGCGGCACGATGGCGTCGGTGAAGCCCAGCCGGGCCGCCTCGGCGAGCCGGCGGTCCATCCCGTTGACCCGGCGCAGATCCCCGGCCAGACCCACCTCGCCGATCGCGATGGCGGTGGCCGGCAGTGCGACGTCGATATAGGCCGATCCGATCGCCATCGCCACCGCGAGGTCGGCGGACGGATCGGTGAGCCGCATGCCGCCGACGGTGGACAGGTAGATATCGTGCCGCCCGACCGGTAGGTGGGCGCGTTTCTCCAGCACCGCGGTGATCATTGCGGCGCGTGCGGAGTCGATACCGCTGACCGCGCGGCGCGGGTTGGTGGCCGGTTCCGCCCCGATCAGGGCTTGCACCTCGCCGATCATCGGACGTTTGCCGTCCAGCGTGACGGTGATCGCGGTGCCCGACACCGGGGTGGGGCGCTGATCCAGGAACAGCCCGGACGGGTCCGCGACGCATTCGATCCCGCTGTCGTGCAACAGGAAACAGCCGACCTCGTCGGCGGCGCCGAAGCGGTTCTTCACCCCGCGCACCATCCGCAGCGCGGACGCCCGGTCGCCCTCGAAGTGCAGCACCACGTCCACGAGATGCTCCAGGGAACGTGGCCCGGCGATGGCGCCGTCCTTGGTGACATGACCGACCAGCAGCACCGCGACGCCGTCGGCGGCGCGGGCCATCTTGGCGTACGAGGTCAACGCCGTGGTGACCGCGCGCACCTGGGTGACGCCGCCGGTGACACCGTCGGCCTCGGTGCTGGACATGGTCTGCACCGAGTCGACCACCACCAGCGTGGGCTTGACCTGTTCGATATGCCCGAGTGCGGTCTGTAGGTCCGATTCGGCGGCCAGGTACATCTGCTCGTGGGTACATCCGGTGCGTTCGGCCCGCAGCCGGATCTGCCCGGCCGACTCCTCGCCGGACAGGTAGAGCGCCCGCCGTCCACGGCTGGCCCAGCGATGGGCCACCTCGAGCAGCAGGGTGGACTTCCCGACGCCGGGGTCACCGGCCAGCAGTGTCACCGAACCCGGCACCAGGCCGCCGCCCAGCACCCTGTCCAGCTCGCTGACCCCGGTGGGGAAGTGTCGGGTGACTCCCGGGTCGATCGTGGTGATCGGTACCGCGGGAGAGGACGGGGCGACGGCACGCCGGGTGGCACTGCCGTTCAGCGCCGTGAGCGCGACGACTTCGTCGACGGTGCCCCAGGTGCCGCAGTCCGGGCAGCGCCCGACCCATTTGGGCGTGACATGACTGCATTCCGAGCACCGGTATTGCGAACGTACTTTCGAAGCCACGAGGTGACGGTAACCGTCGCCCCTGACAGATCGTCAGATTCAGTGCCCGCCGGCTTCGCCGTGTCCACCGCCGACGACGGGCTCGCCGTCGCGGCGCGCCACCTCGCCGGCCGAGATCGGCACGGTGAAGGTGGTCGAGCCGGCGCGCTCGAAGGTGAAGGTGAAATCGTAGGTGAGCCCGTTGGAGATCGGCTCGGTCAGTGCGACCGTGGCGTCGACGCTGTTCTCGCGCTCGATGGAGCCCAGCGCGTCGATACCGTCGGGATCGCCGACCAGCAGCAGGCCGTTGGCGGGGATCTCGGAGTCACCGGAGATGGTCACCGTGCCGACGTCGGAGGTGATCGACACCAGCCTGTCGGCGACGTCCGGGGAGTTGTTGGCGGCGGCGAAGATCAGCTCGACATCGGTGCCCGGCTCGACATAGTCGGTGGTCTGCGGTGCGCGCAGGAATACGTTGCGCAGCGCGATGCTGCCGACGGTGTCGACCGTGCCGTTGACGGCCGGTTGCTGGTTCGCGCTCTGGGACACCTGACCGGCGCTGCAGCCGGTGAGGGCGAGGCCGGCGATCAGGGCGCCGGCGGCCAGTCGGGCCGCGCGCACGTTGGAGCGGTTCACTGCGACCACTGGAGCCTCCTGCTCAACCGAACGGATTCGACTATGCACTGTAGTAGGTGCTGTTACGGCGCGGTAGCCGAGGGCTTGCCTGCGCGCCGAGTACGGCCCGGCGGGATGCCCGCTGCGCCGTCCACGTGCATGTATCGGCCGCGGTGTCAACCCCCGGTCTTCGTCGCCGGTGCCCCTGACCTGCATTGTTGTTCCGCGCGTGTCCGGGCCCCGTGCTAACATTGAGCGGTGAAAGGGGCTCGAAACTGATGATTTTCAAGGTCGGAGACACCGTTGTCTATCCACACCACGGTGCTGCGTTGATCGAGGCGATCGAAACCCGCACCATCAAGGGCGAGCAGAAAGAGTATCTCGTCCTGAAGGTTTCGCAGGGAGATCTCACTGTTCGTGTTCCCGCTGATAACGCCGAGTATGTCGGTGTGCGCGATGTGGTCGGACAAGAGGGCTTGGACAAGGTGTTCCAGGTGCTACGCGCGCCGCACACCGAGGAGCCGACCAACTGGTCGCGCCGGTACAAGGCGAACCTGGAGAAGCTGGCATCCGGCGATGTGAACAAGGTCGCCGAGGTGGTTCGTGATCTGTGGCGTCGGGACCAGGAGCGCGGCCTGTCCGCGGGCGAGAAGCGCATGCTGGCCAAGGCCCGTCAGATCCTCGTGGGTGAGCTCGCGCTCGCCGAGAACACCGACGACGAGAAGGCAACGCTGATTCTGGACGAGGCGCTGGCCGCCGCGTCCTAACTGTCACGAAGCGACGATGTGACAGATCTGCGCGTCGGTCTGGGGACCGATGTTCATCCCATCGAGGCCGGGCGACCGTGTTGGTTACTCTGCCTGTTGTTCGACGAGGCCGACGGCTGCGCCGGTCATTCGGACGGCGATGTCGGTGCGCATGCGCTCTGTGATGCGCTGCTGAGCGCGGCAGGCCTCGGCGACCTCGGTGCCGTGTTCGGCACCGATCAACCCCAATGGCACGGCGTGGGCGGAGCGGACATGCTCCGCCACGTCCACGGCCTGCTGGCCGAAGCGGGTTTCCGGGTCAGCAACGCCGCGGTTCAGGTGATCGGCAACCGGCCCAAGATCGGGCCGCGTCGAACCGAGGCGCAGCAGCTGCTCTCGGAGCTGCTCGGCGCGCCGGTGTCGGTGTCGGCCACCACCACCGACGGGCTCGGCCTGACCGGTCGCGGCGAGGGTTTGGCGGCCGTCGCGACCGCGCTGGTGGTCGGTCCGCAGCGGTAACGCCACGAGGCTGGTGCGGCCGGCGCCGGAAGGCCGGTAAGCTGGCCCGTCGTGACTGGACTGCGGCTTTACGACACGATGGCGGGAGCCGTTCGTGACTTCGTGCCGTTGCGCCCCGGCCACGCCTCGATCTATCTGTGCGGCGCCACCGTGCAGGGGCTGCCCCATATCGGGCATGTGCGCAGCGGTGTGGCCTTCGACGTGTTGCGGCGGTGGCTGACCGCCAACGGCTATGACGTGGCCTTCATCCGCAACGTCACCGATATCGACGACAAGATCCTGAACAAGGCCGCCGATGCCGGCCGGCCCTGGTGGGAGTGGGCGGCGACCTACGAGCGCGCTTTCACCGCCGCCTACGAGGCGCTGGGGGTCCTGCCGCCGTCGGCGGAGCCGCGGGCCACCGGGCACATCACCCAGATGGTGGAACTGATCGAGCGGATGATCGAGCGTGGCCACGCCTATCAGGGCGGCGGTGACGTCTATTTCGACGTGCTCAGCCTGCCCGAGTACGGCAAGCTCTCCGGGCACCGCATCGACGACGTGCACCAGGGCGAGGGAGTGGCGACCGGCAAGCGCGATCCCCGCGACTTCACGCTGTGGAAGAGCGCGAAGCCCGGCGAACCGTCGTGGCCCACCCCGTGGGGCCCCGGACGTCCCGGCTGGCACACCGAGTGCGTGGCCATGTGCGAGGCCTACCTGGGTGCCGAGTTCGACATCCACGCCGGCGGGATGGATCTGGTGTTCCCGCACCACGAGAATGAGATCGCCCAGGCCGAGGCGGCCGGCGACGGTTTCGCCCGGTACTGGCTGCACAACGGCTGGGTCACCATGGGCGGCGAGAAGATGAGCAAGTCGCTGGGTAATGTGCTGTCGATTCCGGCTGTGCTGCAACGGGTTCGGGCTGCCGAGCTGCGTTACTACCTGGGCAGCGCACACTACCGCTCGATGCTCGAGTTCTCCGAGAACGCGTTGACCGACGCCGCGAAGGCATACACCGGTATCGAGGATTTCCTGCATCGGGTGCGCAACCGGGTGGGCGCCGTGCAGACCGGTACCTGGACCGACAAGTTCGCCGCGGCGCTGGACGACGACCTGGCGGTGCCGATCGCCCTGGCCGAGGTGCATACCGCCCGTGCCGAGGGGAACCGGGCGCTCGACGCCGGCGACCACGACGGCGCGATGGCCGCCGCCCAGTCGATCCGAGCGATGATGGACATCCTCGGCTGCGACCCACTCGACGAACGCTGGGAGTCCCGCGACGAGACATCGGCGGCGCTGGCCGCGGTGGACGAGCTGGTGCACTGGGCACTGGCGGGGCGGGCGGAGGCCCGCCAGAAGCGTGACTGGGCCGCCGCCGACGCCATCCGGGACCGGCTCAAGGCAGCCGGCATCGAGGTCACCGATACCGCCGACGGGCCGCAGTGGTCGCTGGTCGAGGCGGATCGCCAGGGCGAGCGCAGCGACGGGAAAATCGGCCAGGGCGAGCGAAGCGACGGGAAAATCGGCCAGGGCGAGCGAAGCGACGGGAACAACAACTGATGGCCGGAAATTCACAGCGCCGCGGCGCTGTCCGTAAAGAGGGCACCAAGAAGGGGCCCACCGTTGGCTCCGGCGGGGTACGTCGGCGCGGACTGGAAGGCAAGAAGGCGACGCCGGCGGCCAAGGACCGCCCGCACCACCCGGCGGCCAAGAAGGCCGCCAAGGCGGCGCGGGCCGCCCAGGGCCGGCACCGCAAGACCGATGAGACCGAGGTCGTGCTCGGACGCAACCCGGTGGTGGAATGCCTGCGGGCCGGGGTGCCCGCGACCGCCCTGTGGGTGATGCTCGGGGTGGACGCCGACGAGCGGATCACCGAATCCGTGCAACGCGCCGCGGATACCGGTATCTCGATCCTGGAGGTGCAGAAGCACGACCTGGACCGCATCGCCAGCAACGGCCTGCACCAGGGTCTCGCCCTGCAGGTCCCGCCCTACACCTACACCCATCCCGATGACCTGCTCAAGGCCGCCCAGCGCGATAGCGTGCCGGCCCTGCTGGTGGCGTTGGACAATATCTCCGACCCGCGCAACCTCGGTGCCATCGTGCGCTCCACGGCGGCCTTCGGCGGGCACGGTGTCGTCATCCCGCAGCGTCGCTCGGCATCGGTCACCGCGGTGGCGTGGCGTACCAGCGCCGGTGCGGCGGCGCGCCTTCCGGTGTCGCGGGCGACGAATCTGAACCGCACCCTGAACAGCTGGTCGGACGCCGGTCTGCAGATCGTCGGGCTGGACGCCAAGGGCGACACCGAGCTCGACGATCTGGACGCCACCGGGCCGATGGTGGTCGTGGTCGGCTCGGAGGGCAAGGGGCTGTCCCGGCTGGTGCGGGAGAACTGTGACGCCATCGTCTCGATACCGATGGCCGGGCCGACCGAATCGCTGAACGCCTCGGTGGCGGCCGGGGTGGTGCTCGCCGAGATCGCTCGCCAGCGTCGCAGCTAGCAAACCCGAATACCGCGTTCTGGCCACGCGGGCCACACTGTGGGGACTATCGTCGACGAATCCGCCCAGTGCAGTCCGAGGATGTGCCATGAGTACTCCTGCGCAACGCGCCGCCCAGTTGGCCCTTGTTGCCCGGCTGAGATCGTCCTACCCGGAACTGCCGGACGCACCGCCACCTGACCTGCTCGACCACCAGCGCATCGCCGCCTATCTCAAACCGGTTCACGATGTGGGCGGTGAGCCGGACACCCCGATGGCTTACGAGAACAAGCAGTACGAGGCGTGGGAAGAACTGACCTACGTGATCTGCGAGGTGCTGGCCTGGCGCGGTATCTGGCTGTCCGAAGAGCGGCGCCGGATCGGCAACGTCGACGTCGGCCGTGCCGAATATCTTGGCCTGCCGTACTACGGGCGCTGGTTGTTGTCGGTGGCGCGCGTCCTGGTGGAAAAGCACCACATCGGGCTGACCGAGCTGACGGAACGGATGGCCGAGGTCAAGGGCCGCTACGCGGGCGGACTGAACGGTCGCACGATCGAGGCGGCACCGAGGTTCGAGGGTGATGGATCCGGCGTCACGCGTAACAGCCACCATCTGCACGCGGTCGGCAAGGGCGATCCGCAGGTGTATGCCGGCCAAGCCGGACCTCCCGTGTTCGGGGTCGGCGATCGGGTGGTGGTCCGTGACGAGCTGCCGGTGCTGTTCTACACCCGCACACCCGAATACGTCCGCGGTGCCACCGGCGAGATCGCCGCGGTGGCCTACGAGAGCCCGGCTGCCGAGGACGAGACTTGGGATCGTCCCGACGCGACGCCGGAATGGTTCTACGTGGTGCGCTTCACAATGGCCCAGCTGTGGCACGGCTACACCGGCACCGCCACCGACACGTTGCAGACCGAGATTCCCGAACACTGGCTCAGAGCAGCCGGTTGACCTGTGCGAGAGGGGGTTCCACATGACCGACCATGACCATGACCGCACCGTCGCGCCGATGGTGGACGAGATCACCGATTTCGAGGTGCTCGAGGTCGCGCTGCGCGAGCTGTGCATCGAGAAGGGCATCTTCACCGCCGCCGAGCACCGCCGCTTCACCGAGTTCGCCGAGCAGATCGGCCCGACACCGGCCGCGCACCTGGTGGCGCGGGCCTGGCTGGATCCCGAGTTCAAGGCGCTCGCCCTGGCCGAACCGATGTCGGCGAGCAAGGCGGTCGGCGTCGACTGGATGGAACCCACCGGGTTCGGCACGCCGAGCGATTTCACCGCCTTTGAGATCCTGGAAGACACCCCGAACCTGCACCACGTGATCGTCTGTGCGTTGTGTTCGTGCTATCCCCGCCCCATCCTTGGCAACTCCCCGGAGTGGTACCGCACTCCGAATTACCGTCGACGACTGGTGCGTTGGCCCCGGCAGGTGCTCGCCGAATTCGGTCTCTACCTGCCCGATGACGTCGACGTGCGGGTACAGGACTCGAACCAGAAGCACCGCTTCATGGTGCTGCCGATCCGCCCGGCCGGCACCGAGGGCTGGACCGAGGATCAACTGGCCGAGATCGTCACACGGGACTGCCTGATCGGCGTCGCGCTGCCCAAGGCGGGTGTGACGGCCAACGTCATCACCGAGACACGTCCAGCCGTGCACCCCATCCCGGACCGGTCGTGAACACGCCGATCGGGGCGCTGCAACGGATCGTCGAGCGCGATCAGGTGTGGCCGCGGATGGCTGCCAAATACGGGGTCGAGAATCCGGTGCCGCCCTGGAAGAGCAGCCTGGACGGGCTGTGCGATGCCCTCGATGCCGCATCCTGCGACACCGCGGTGCCGACGCTCCAGGAGCGCCGCGACGAGGAGGACACCCTCTCGGCGACCTTGTACGCCGGCCTGCCCTATCCGGAGAACCAATTGATGGCGCTGGCACACTCGCTGGTGTCCCGCGGTGTCATCAGCGAGGCGGAACTGCAGGCGCGTCTCGCCGCGGTCCGTGCCCGACTGCAGTCCTGATCAGCCCCCGCGGGTGACGGCCCACAGCCCCAGTACCGCGGCAATCAGGGTCAGCGGTGTCGTACACAGCCCGACCAGGCTGAACTCGGTGAAGCGCGCCTTCAACCCGCCGCGGTGAACGACTGTGCGCCACAACAGGTTTGCCAGCGATCCGGGATAGCTGAGGTTCGGCCCGATGTTGACCCCGATCAGTACCGCCAGCACGGCGGCCGGGCCCGCGGCGGACACCAGTGGCAGCAGCACCAGCACCGCCGGCAGGTTGTTGACGATATTGGACAGCGCCGCCCCGATCGCCGCGATGGTCAGCAGCGCCAGTAGGCCCTGCCCGTCGGGGATGATCCGGTGCATGGCCGATTCGAGCCCGTTGGCCATGACCGCGGCCACCACCACACCCAGGCACAGCACGAATGCCAGGAACGGAACATCCAGTGCCGCGGCGATCTTGGTGACGTGGGTGTGGCCCGTGATCAGACCGCGTAGCCCCAGGGCCAGTGCCCCGGCCAGCGCGGACCACGCCGGAGACAGTCCCACGGCCGAGGTCACGGCGAAACCGACCAGGGTCAACCCGACCACGACGAGTGCGAACACCGGCACATCCAGCGGCTCGTGGGTGCGGGCGCGCTGTGGTGTTACGGTCAGATCCTTGGCGAAAAACCAGCGCAGCAACAAGAATTCGACGACGACCGCCGCCAGCCAGGGCAGCGCCATGGTCGCGGTGAAATGCAGGAAGGTCAGGCCGGCCGCGCTGAACGCCAACAGGTTGGTCAGATTGGACACCGGCAGCAGCAGGGAAGCGGTGTTGGCCAGATGCGCGGTGGCGTAGGCGTGCGGACGGGCCGGTACCGCCAGCATCCGCGCCGTCGCGAGCACCACCGGCGTCAACAGCACCACGGTGGCATCCAGGCTCAACACCGCGGTCACCACTGCCGCAATCGTGAAAACCGAAGCAAGCAACCGAATTTGGCCGCCGGAGGTGGCACGTGCCATCAACACGCCTGCGGCGTGGAACAGCCCTTCGTCATCGCACAGCCGCGCGAGCACCAGTACCGCAGCCAGGAACCCGACCACCGGAGCCAGTTCGGATACCTCGTCGACGGCTTCGGGCCAGGACACCGCGCCGGAGCCGACCACCGCCGCGGCCGCGGCCACCCCGACGGGTGCCTGCAGTCGGGGACGAAACAGCGCGACACCGAGTACCGCGACGAGGGCAGCGACGGAGAGGGTCAGATCCATGGATCGGTGGGCTGCCACAGGGTCGGGAGGTGCAGTGCGATGCCGTCCTCGGTGGCCAGCGCGGTCAGCGTCCGCATCGAGACGTCCAGGTCGTCGCCGGCATAGGGCAGCGCCCGCAGCGGACGGTCCAGGGGGCGGAAGAAGTCGTCCCAGTGGATCAGCACCACGCGGCGGGCGCCGACGGTGCGGACCGTCTCGGCCCAATAGTCGCGCAGGTAGCGCCCGGGCTGCAGGCCGAGTTGCCCGATTCCCAGATACACCACGTCGGCCCGCTGCCCGGCCAGTGCGCCAGGTAGGTATCCGGCGCTGCCCACGATCAGCATCCGGCGCCCGCTGGGGCGGTGCGCCACCACGGTCGACCATGCCTCGCCGCAGCGGTAGGCCGAAGCGCGCACGGGAGGATTCACCGGGGCGTCGATCGCTCCGGGAAACCGGTCCGGTGGGCAGTGGTCACCGGCGATCAGGGTGACGTCGAAGTTGCCGAGGCGCATCGATTCGCCCGGGGTCGTGACCACGATGCGATCGGCGGGCAGCCGGTGCCCGATATGAGCTGCCGACCTGCCGCCGACCAGCTTCGCGCCGGTCAGCTCGGCCACCGCCGCCGAGTCCATGGCGTGATCGAAGTGGGTGTGCACCGGCAGCACCGCGTCGAGGCTGCCGACCCCGAGCCGGCCCAGGCATCCGGCGATGCGCGGCGGCGACGGCGCGATCCGGCCCAGTCCGACCTGCAGCAGCGATGGCCTGCTGAAGAACCCGTCGGTCAGCACCGCCGAGTCTGCGTCGCGGATCAGCAGCGTGGTCACACCGGCCCAGGTCACCGTCGGGGCGGCGGCCGGGCCCGCCGGCGGCAGATCGAAGTAGCTGGCGTAATCGTCGATATCGGGCCGGCCGGCTTTCAGGCGCATCGCCCAAGCCTATTGCTCGAAGCTGGAGAACCCCTGCGCTACCGGGTCCCGTACCGGCGGCGGAACTTCTCCACCTGGCCGGCCGTGTCGAGGTGCCGGTTGGTCCCGGTCCAGAACGGGTGTGAGTCGGCGGTGACGTCGACGACAACCAGCGGATAGACCGCGCCCTGGTATTCGATGGTGCGTTCGCTGGTGATCGTGGATCGGATCAGGAACGTCTTGCCGGTGCCGGCGTCCTGAAATACCACCGGATGGTAGTCGGGGTGGATATCGGGTTTCATTCTTCTCCGTTCAACATGATGTGTTCGTCGGCCAGCCCGTGCGGCAGTTCGGCGCAGGGGTCCTCGTGCCATTCCCCGAACGGGTCCGGGTAGCCGCTCCACTTCTGTGGGTTGTCCAGTTCGGCATCGGTGAGCAGCGCCCCGCTCAGTGCGGCGGTGATCCGCTCCGGGCTCGCACCGCACACCAGGACGGTCAGCGCGATGTGCCGGTCGGCGAACCGTTCGTCCCACTGCGACGCGGCCAGCGCGGTGCGTTCGGGGTCGGCATAGGCGAGGTCGCGATCCGTCATGGCGCCCAGCCACCGTCCGGCATCGCCGACGCCGAGACCGCCCCCGGCCGATTCGATCCACACCACGGTGTCCGGCTGGCTGGCCAGCCAGGCCCGACCTTGTACCCGCACCACCCCGTCGAGCAGCGCATCGATGGCGTGGTGCAACCGCTCGGGATGAAATGGCCTGCGCGCATTGAATTCCATCAGCTGTACCTCACCGTCGGGGTGCAGCGGCGGCTGGCCGGCGAGCAGTGAGTCATGCGGGTCGTCGGAACGACCACGACGTGAGTGCGCGTCCAGATGTCGCAGCGCGGTGGTGAGGTGTTGCAGTCCGACGGTGATCCGCGCCCGCGGTGCCAGTCGGCGTAGCACGGCCAGGGTGGCCCGGTCGGCCTCGGTCAGCACCAGCACGTCGGCGAAGGCCGCCTGTCCGACGACCACCTGGGCGACGGTGCGGGAGGCGTCGAGCTCGTCGTCGCCGAGTGCCTGGTCGAGCCACACGCTGGTGTCCACGCAGGTCACCACGGCCTGGATCTCGACATCGCGGCTGGCCGGCCCGTCGATGTAGCCGGCGCCGAGTTGCACCGGCGTCTCGTTGATGGCCACGCAGATCGGTTCGGGGTCAAGCCATTCCATCAGCTGGACGACGATGCGGTGGACATCTTCGCGCCGGTGCAGTTGGCGTAGCAGGATCAGCAGGTCGTTGCGAATGGTGCAGGTGACGCAGCAATTGGTGATCTCCAACGGCGATTGGGTGATCACGAGTTTGGTATCCCGCATGGTGCTGACCTGCCGGACCACGACGTGTCCGTCGACGGTGTAGCCCACGACCGCGGTTCCCGGCGCACGCAGCAACACGTCGGCGGCGTCGGTGGCCGCACCCTGACCGGCTACCAGTACCACTGGCGTCCGCATCTCATCACACCCTATCAGTAACGATTTTCATTAAGTCCGGGTCGTACGCTACCGTGTGTCGGTCAGCTTGTCGAAAATCGTTTCCATTAACGATCGAGCATGTATGAGGAGCATCGATGTCTGCGCACTGCCAGGTCACCGGGCGCGCACCGAGTTTCGGTAACCGGGTATCGCACTCGCACCGACGGACCCGTCGCCGCTGGAATCCCAATATCCAGATCAAGACCTACTACCTGCCCTCGGAGGGCCGGCGGATCCGGCTGCGGGTCAGTACCAAGGGAATGAAGGTCATCGACCGGGACGGGATCGAAGCCGTTGTCGGTCGGCTGCGCCGAGAGGGCCAGAAGATCTGATGGCCAAGAGCAATGACATCCGCCCCATCGTGAAGCTGAGAAGCACCGCAGGCACCGGATACACCTACGTCACCCGCAAGAACCGGCGCAACGATCCGGACCGGCTGGTGCTCAAGAAGTATGACCCCGTGCTGCGCAAGCATGTCGATTTCAAGGAAGAACGCTGATGGCCAAGAAGTCCAAGATCGTCGCCAACGAGCGGCGACGCGCGACGGTGGCGCGCTACGCTGAGCGCCGCGCCGTACTCAAGGAGCTGATCCGCAAACCGGATACCGATGCGGCGCAACGCGTTGCCGCTCAGGCCGAATTGCAACGCATGCCGCGCGATGCCAGCCCGGTCCGGGTGCGCAACCGCGATGCGGTCGACGGCAGGCCGCGCGGGCACCTCCGCAAGTTCGGGCTGTCGCGCGTGCGGACCCGCGAGCTGGCGCATCGTGGTGAGCTGCCCGGCATCCGGAAAGCGAGCTGGTGATGGCGTCGCGCTCCACGAAGAAACGCAGGCCCGCCCCGCTTGAGATCAAGCGACCGCGGGCCAACAAGCTCAAGGCACTGGGTGTGACGACTGTCGACTACAAGGATGTCGCACTGCTGCGAACCTTCATCTCCGAACGCGGGAAGATCCGTTCGCGTCGTGTCACCGGGCTGACGCCGCAGCAACAGCGGCAGGTCGCGACGGCGATCAAGAACGCCAGGGAGATGGCGCTGCTGCCTTACGGCGGCCCCTAACGGTCCGCCAGATCGCCCGACCGCACAGGCGCGGAAGTACCTGCCGTCCAGGTATTTTCGGTGATGAACTCCGACAGTGGCCGCCCGTAAGTCCAGTCGTCGATCTCCAGTGCCGGGCGGTCTGGGAACTCCGGTACCGGGCCCAGGCACAAGATGGCGACGGGTTCGGCACCGTCGGGCATGCCGAGCAACTCCGCCAGCCGGTTCGGATCGAAGATGGACACCCATCCCATCCCGAGCCCTTCGCTGCGGGCGGCCAGCCACATGTTCTGGATCGCACAGGACACCGAGGCCAGATCCATCTGCGGCATGGTCCGGCGCCCGAACACGTGGCGCTGCCGGTCATCGCGTAGCGCGACCACGAACAGTTCGGCGCATTCGGTGATGCCCTCGACCTTCAGCTCCAGGAACTGCGCGCCGCGGGCGCCCAGCGCCTCGGCGGTGCGCAGGCGTTCCTCGTCGACCACGTCGTGCATGGCCTGGCGCAGAACGGGATCGGTGATGCGGATGAACCGCCACGGCTGCATCAACCCAACGCTCGGCGCGGCGTGGGCCGCCTGCAGCAACCGGACCAGTACGTCCTGGGGCACCGAGGTGCCTGGCGTGAAACGGCGCATATCGCGGCGTTCGGCGATGGCTCGGTAGACGGCCGCGCGCTCGACAGCGCTGAACGCGTGATCGGTCACGCCGCCAGCTTAGTTGTTGCGCAATCCCGCAACGGCGGCGCCGAGGCAGGCCGCGGCCACCGCCCCGGCGAACCACGGGAACACCGCGGCCAGATCCCACTGGGTGGCTGCCCACCCGGCGATCAGGGTCGGCACCGCCATGGCGGTGTATGCCAGCAGATAGAACGCCGACATGGTTTCCCCGCGCCGGTTCGCCGGGACCACGTCGGACAGATGCCGCAGCGAGCCGCCGAAGCCCAGCCCGAACGTCACCCCGAGCAGCACCGCCGCGACGAACACCAGCTGCCAGCGATGGGTCAGCAGGACCGGGATCGTGAGCAGCAGCGAGGCTGCCATCCCGATGTCACCGATGATCGCCGAGTATCTGGCCGGTAACCGGGTGGCGCCCAGCTGGGCCAATGCGGCGGCGAAGGCGGTGGTGGCCACCACCGCACCACCGAACACCAGATTGTCGATGTGGGTCTGCTGCGCGGCCAGCGACGGGTAGAGCGACAGCAGCACCCCGAGCACGGACCACGAGGCCATCGCGCCCAGTGCGGAGAACCAGAAGTCCGAACGAATCTCCTCGGGGACAGCCGGTTTCGCGATACGGATGGGTCCCCTGGTACGGGCCGTGTGCGGCTCGTTGAGGGCCAATAGCCCGACCCCGATGAGCAGACAGACCACGGCGACGACGGCGTACGGGGTCCGCAGCGGGTGGGGCGCGTATTGGGCCAGCAGCGCCGAACCGATGATGGCCACCGTCATGCCGATGTTGAAGCTGACACCGCTGAGCTGGCCGGTGCGCACACCGCGGTCCGGGCGCAGATCGAGCAGCGCTGCCGCGCCGGCCACCACGATCGAGCCGACCGCGGCGCCGTGGATGGTGCGGGCCAGCAGCAACATCGCCATGCTGTCGGCCATCAGGAACACCCCGAGTCCCACCAGCAGCGCCACCAGCGCGCCGACCAGCACCGGTTTGCGGCCCACGACATCGGAGATCTTGCCCGACACCAGGACCGCTGCCAGTGCCGCCAGTGCGTACACCGCGAACACGACGGTGGTGGCCAGCGGGGAGAGGTGCCAGTTCGCCTCGTAGATGCCGTACAGCGGTGCGGGCAGTCCGGAAACGCCCAGTGCGACGCCGCTGAGCACCAGCACGAGCGGGTAGGCCCAGCGCTGCGTCGGGTCGGCCGCGGGATCGAACGCCACCATCGCGGTCACCTCCGGTGTCTGGTTAGACGGACATCGAACCCGACTCAGGCTACGCTGGGTTCGACAGAGATCAAACCGAATATGACCGAGGTTATTCCGATGGCGGACAAAGCACTGGTCACCGAGTTCCCGGTGTACCCGGTCGGTTCCGTGCAGAAGGTGCTCGCGGCGATCCATGACCCGGTGCGGCTGGAGATGGTGCGCCGGCTGCACAACGCGCGGACGCCGCTGCAGTGCGTGGCGCTCTACGACGGAATCAACAAATCCACCGCCACACACCACTTCACGATCCTGCGTGAGGCGGGCATCACCGAACGCCTGGTGATCGACGGATTGATCCACCAGAAACTCCGTGTGGGCGAGGTCGAGGCGGCGCTGCCCGGACTGCTGGGCAGCGTTGTCGACGGCGCCAACCGTGATGCCGCACGTCAGTAGCTGTAGGTGTTCGCCGGCTCCGGTATCTGGACCACGGACTCGGCACGCAACTCGCCCGGTGCGGCGCGACCCTCGACGCGCACCCACGTACCCTCCGGCAGCGCCGCCGCCACCGGCGCCGCCGCTCCGGTCAGCGCGATCCTGGCCAACTGCGCATCCGCTGCGCAGCACAGGATGACCACCCGACCCAGGTAGCTGCGGTCACCGTCGCGGATGGTGAAGCCGGTGACGGTGATCAACCGATCTGTCAAGGTGCCGGCCGAGTCCTGGGCGAGGCGGATGAGCACCTCGGGCAGCGACAGTTCGGGTGCGCCCCCGGTCGGCAGCGCCGGGAACGGCCGGCGCTGCGCGGTCGTATCGCTCACCGCGGGCCGAGCCGACTGCGGTCCCAGGGCCGGCGGCATGACGAAGGCCAACAATGCGATCGGCACCACCAGCAACCACGACACCGTCGACCGGTGGTCGTGCCCGATCTGCTCGCCGCCGCGCGGACCGTTGCGGATATCGCCGACGATCGCGACCAGGGCCAGCACGGTCAACACACCGGCCGTCAGCCATAACCACGGCAGCAGACCCGGCTTCACGTAGCGGGTGTAGGCACCGGTGGCCGCGATGATGGCGGTGCTCAGCCCGACGAGCAGCAGCAGCGCATTCTCGGTCTCGCGGCTCATCTGGCGCCCAGCACCAGCAGCCCGATACCGGTGGCCACCCCGGTGGCGACCACGAACGTGGCCGGGGCGAACCGAATAGCAAAGGCGCGACCGAACATTCCCGCCTGCATGGCGAACAACTTGATATCGACGGCGGGCCCCACCACCAGGAACACCAGGCGCGGGACCAGCGGCAGCATCGACAGACTGGCGGCGACGAAGGCGTCGGCCTCCGAGCACAGCGCGAGCACCACCGCAAGGCCGGCCATCACCGCGATACCGAGCGCAAGTTGGCCGGCCAGGTGGTCGAACATCCATGCCGGCACCAGGATGTGTAGCGCCGCTGCCGCGGCGGCGCCGAGCACCAGGAATGACGATGCCTGCAGGAAGTCGTGCCGGGCCGCTTCGGTGAATGTGGTGAAACGCGAATCGTGCTGCTGTACGGGGCTGGGAAGATTACGGGTGATCCATTGGGGTTTTCCGAACTTGGCCCAGAGCGCACCCATGGAAATGGCCGTCAGCAGCGAGGCGGTGCACCGCGCCACCACCATCAGCGGCTCTCCCGGAAACGCCACCGCCGTGGCGGTCAGAACCACCGGGTTGATCGCGGGCGCGGCAAGCATGAACGTCAGTGCGGCCGCGCCGACCGTGCCGTCGCCGAACAGCCTGCGGGCGATCGGCACCGACCCGCACTCGCATCCGGGCAGTGCGGCGCCGCCGACACCGGCGGCCAGTATCGCGGTGGCGGGCCGTCGGGGGAGCCAGCGTGCCAACCGCTCTGGAGTGGCGAAGGTCGCCACTACGCCGCTGACCCACACTCCCAACGCCAGAAATGGCAGGGCTTGGACGAAGATTCCGCAGAAAACCGTTGCCGCCGTGGCGAGTCTCGGGTCGCCGGAAATGAAGTCGCGCGCAGTGGTGCCGACGAGCGCGAGGCCGACGATCGTCGCCACCAGGATCGGCATGGATTCGATTCGGCGCATGTATCGCGCGCCGTACGTCACGGTGGACATTCTGCCACCGATCGATAGCCCATGACCTGATTCAACTTTCGGACTAGGGTGAGTGGATGGTCTTGCACGGAATTCTCGCAAAGGCGGCATCCACGGTGGTGACCGGCGCGGTCGGCGCCGCGGCTTACCAGGGTGTCAAAAAGCTGGCCGCAAAGGCGCCGATCCGGGAGGCCTCGGTCACCGCGACTTCGTGGGCACTGCGCGGTGTACGCAAGGCCGAGGAGGGCGCCGAATCGGCCCGGCTGACGGTCGCCGACGTCGTCGCCGAGGCCCGCGAGCGCATCGGCGAGGAAGTGCCGCCGCCCGCGGTCGCCGACGTCACACACGATCACGATCACTGACAGCGTGGTCGCGCTGACGGTTCAGTCGGACGCCGCGGGACGGATCCGGCTGCGGGCTCCGTGGTTTCGCAACGACGCTCGTCGCGCGGTGGCCATCGAGGATGGTGTGGAACAGGTGCCCGGCGTGCGGGCCGTGCACGCGTACCCGCGGACCGCCTCGATCGTCGTCTGGTACTCACCCAAGCGGTGCGATAAGGACGCGATCATGGTCGCCATCGAGACGGCCGCGAAGGTCTCCCGCGACCTGGTACCGGCGCGGGCGCCCAGATCGGCGGATGTCACCAACGCCGACGTGCTCAGGATGGCGGTGGGTGGTACGGCCCTGGTGCTGCTGGGCATCCGCCGCTACGTGTTCGCCCGCCCGCCGCTACTCGGCCCGACCAGCAGGTTGGCGGCTACCGGCGTCACGATCTTCACCGGTTACCCGTTCCTGCGCGGCGCGCTGCGCACCCTGCGCGGCGGCCGGTCCGCGGGTACCGACGTCCTGGTCAGCGCGGCCACCATCGCGAGTCTGGTGTTGCGGGAGAATGTCGTCGCGCTGACGGTATTGTGGTTGCTCAACATCGGTGAGTATCTCCAGGATCTGACGCTGCGCCGGACCCGGCGCGCCATCGCCAACTTGCTGCAGGGCAACCAGGACACCGTGTGGGTGCGCCTCGAGGACGGCACCGAGGTCGAGATCGCGACCGCCGAATTGCGGATCGGCGACGAAGTCGTGGCCCACGACCAGGTGGCGCTGCCGGTGGACGGCGTGGTCGTCGACGGGGAGGCCATCGTCGACCAGTCCGCGATCACCGGAGAGAACCTGCCGGTGGCGGTGGCCACCGATGCCCGGGTCTACGCCGGCTCCGTGGTGGTGCGGGGCAGGCTCGTGGTCCGCGCCGAGGCTGTGGGCAGCGAGACGACGATCGGGCGGATCATCTCCCGGGTCGAAGAAGCCCAGCAGCACCGGGCGCCGATCCAGACCGTGGGGGAGAGTTTCTCGCGCCGCTTCGTACCGGCGTCGTTCCTGCTGTCGGCCTTGACGCTGGTCGTCACCAGGGATGTGCGTCGCGCCATGACGATGCTGCTGGTGGCCTGCCCGTGTGCGGTCGGCCTGTCGACTCCGACCGCCATCAGCGCTGCGATCGGCAACGGAGCGCGGCGGGGCATCCTGATCAAGGGCGGCTCGCATCTGGAGGAGGCGGGCCGGGTCGACGCGGTGGTGTTCGACAAGACCGGCACGCTGACCGTCGGCCGGCCGGTGGTCACCAACCTGGTTGCATTCCACAAGGATTGGGAGCCAGAGCAGGTGCTGGCCTACGCCGCCAGCTCGGAGATCCATTCCCGGCATCCGCTGGCCGAGGCGGTCATCCGCTCCACGCAGGAGCGCCATATCGAGATCCCGCCCCACGAGGAGTGCGAGGTCCTCGTCGGCCTCGGCATGCGAACCTGGGCTGATGGGCGGACGCTGCTGTTGGGCAGCCCGTCGCTGCTGCGCCAGGAGAATGTCCGGGTGACCAAGAAGGCCGCCGAGTGGGTGGACAGCCTGCGCAAACAGTCCGAGACCCCGCTGCTGCTGGCGGTCGACGGCAAGCTGGTGGGGCTGATCAGTCTGCGCGACGAGATCCGCCCCGAGGCCGCGGATGTGCTCACCCGTTTGCGCGCCAATGGTGTCCGACGGATCGTCATGCTGACCGGGGATCATCCGGACACCGCGGCCGTGGTCGCCGAGCAACTCGGTATCACCGAGTGGCAGGCCGAGGTGTTACCCGAGGACAAACTCGCGGCGGTGCGCAGGCTGCGCGGTGAGGGTCATGTGGTGGCCATGGTCGGGGACGGCGTCAACGACGCTCCTGCACTGGCAGAGGCCGATATCGGCATCGCGATGGGCCTGGGTGGTACCGATGTGGCGGTGGAGACCGCCGACGTCGCGCTCGCCAGCGACGATTTGAGCCGGCTGCTCGATGTGCGTGATCTCGGCGGCCGGGCCGTCGAGGTGATCCGGCAGAACTATGCCATGTCGATCGCCGTCAATGCGCTAGGGCTGTTGATCGGCGCCGGCGGTGCGCTGTCGCCCGTGCTCGCTGCGGTACTGCACAATGCGTCTTCGGTTGCTGTGGTGGCCAACAGTTCCCGGTTGATCCGTTATGAAGTCGAGCCTGCCACCGATCGACGTTTCACCTGACCCCGCCGCTGTGTGCGCCGCCGGGTAGCGGTAGCCTGCTACCTTAATGATAATGATTGTCAATAAGGTGGGTGGTCATGCGGTCCAGCGGTCTGCAGCATGCGACATGGCGGATGCGGGCGAGATGTCGGGGAATGCCCGCTGATGACTTCTTTCCGGGGGACAAGGAGTCCAGGGAACGGCGGGTTGCTCGAGAGCATCGCGCGAAGTCCGTATGCCGACGTTGTCCGGTGATGTTGGCTTGCCGCGAGTATGCGCTGGAAAACGCTGAGCCACATGGTATCTGGGGTGCAACGACACCGGCCGAACGCCGGTCGGCGGGGACTTCGCATGCCCAGCGCAGCAACGCGGCCGGGGGCTGAGCGACCTCAGCCGCCCGGGACGCCCATCCTGGGCGGCGCGGATGCCAGCTTCGGGCTATTCACTTATTCGAACGAGTGCGTGAGAAGTCAATCACAACAAGAAGATTCGGACTCGCAACTGCTCTTCGCCGGCATTTGCGGTGCGCAACAGGTGTCACCCTTCCAGGCGTTGACACCTTCCCGGACGGCCAGACCCGCAATCGCCAGTGCTGCGAGCGGATCGGCCCAAGACCAGCCGAAGAGACTGTTGAGGGCGAGGCCGATCAATAGTGCGGCGGACAGGTAGGTACACAACAGTGTCTGTTTGGAGTCGGCCACCGCAGTCAATGACCCGAGCTCACGTCCCGCCCTGCGCTGGGCCCATGACAGCACCGGCATGATCACCAGGCTGGCTGCGGCCAAAGCAATTCCGACGGATGAGTGTCGCGCATCGTCGCCGCTGCCGACCAGCGAGCGGACCGCCTCGACGCTGACGTACCCGGCCAGCGCGAAGAACGAGAAGGCAATGATCCGCAGGGCGATCTGCTCGCGTCGTTCAGGGTCCCCGCCGGCGAACTGCCAGGCCACCGCCGCGGCCGAGGATACTTCGATCACCGAGTCCAGGCCGAACCCGATCAGCGCTACCGAAGATACCCGGGTGCCTTCGCTGACTGCGATGACTGCCTCGGCCACGTTGTAGGCGATGGTGGCCGTCACGAACCAGCAGATGCGGCGATGTAGGAGCGCGCGGCGCTCGATGCTGACGGTGCGGCGATCCGGTGGCGGCGTGTGTAATTCGAAGCTCATCAGCAGCAGCCCGCGTGCTCGGCGACTCCGCAGCACGCCGGATCCACCGCCACGACGAGCCCGAGCAGATCACCCAGTGCGCGTCCGATACGGGGATCGGTGAGCTCGTAGCGGGTGCGCCGCCCCTCCGGCACCGCCACCACCAGTCCGCATCCGCGTAGACAGGCGAGGTGGTTCGACAGAGTTTGTCTGGACACACCGATGGCATCGGCGAGTTCGGATGGATAGCAGCCGCCGTGACGAAGTTGCAGCAGTACCTGGGTGCGGGTCGAATCGGACAGCGCGTACCCGAAACGGGTAAGCGCATCCCTGGCTTCGATCACCTTTTCCACATGGCGACAGTACATGAAATTCTGAATACAGAAACCCCTGTATCGTTGGGTCTCGACAATCTGTCGCCCGGCGTGACTCAGGTGAAGGGCGTCAATGCCACCGCCGCGGCTTCCAGCCGTCGCCGGACGGCCGCGGCGATCTGGACCGCGCCCGGTGAATCTCCATGGACGCAGACCGATCTCGCGCGCAAGCGGACCTCCGAGCCATCGGCGGCACGCACCCGTCCCTCGGTGACGATGCTCAGCACCCGCTGCGCGATCTGATCGGGGTCGTGCAGCACCGCGCCGGGTTCGCGGCGTGACACCAACTGTCCGTCGGGGCGGTATGCCCGGTCTGCGAAGGCCTCCGCGACGGTGTCGACGCCCAGATCTGCCGCTGCCGCAAAAAGCGCCGAATTCGACAGGCCCAGTACCGGTAGTCGGGGATCCACATCGCGCACGGCCTGGGCAACCGCGCGGGCCTGCTCCTCGTGCTCGACGATCGCGTTGTACAGCGCCCCATGCGGTTTGACGTACGCGACCGCCGTTCCCGCGGCGCTGGCGAGCGCCGAGAGCGCCCCGATCTGGTAGATCACGTCGGCGGTGAGCTCGGCTGGATCGACATCGATGAAGCGGCGGCCGAACCCGGCGAGGTCGCGGTAGCCGACCTGAGCTCCGATCCGGACGCCCCGCGCCGCGGCCGCCCGGCACACCTGCAGCAGCCGCGCCGGGTCGCCGGCATGGAATCCACAGGCGACATTGGCGGAGGTGACGATATCGAGCATGGCGTCATCGTCACCGAGGGTCCAGACCCCGAATCCCTCGCCGAGGTCGGCGTTCAGGTCGACGGTGTTGGTCACTAGCTCAGCCTAGTGCGACCCGGTGCTCGTCGAGGTCGATGCGGTGCCCGGCGGCCGTGATGAGGGCGTCGTCGTGGGTGGCTGCGATGACGGTCGTACCATCGGCGGCGAGTGCGCCTACGGTGTCGATCAGCAGGGCCGAGGAGGCGCCGTCCAGTCCGGTGGTCGGTTCGTCGAGCAACAACACCGGCGCTTCCTGGGCGAATGCCTGGGCCAGCAGCACCCGCTGCCGTTGCCCGCCGGACAGCTCGCCGAGGGTCCGGTCCCGCAACGCGGTCAGGCCTAGTACCTCGAGCCAACGTTCGACGATGGCACGGTCGTGAGCGCGTGGCCGGCGCAGCAGGCCTAGAGCGCGCCAGCGGCCCATCATCACGGCCTCGGCGGCGGTGACGGGAAAGGTATCGGTGACCTCGCTGCGCTGCACCGCGAATGCGATGTTGTGCCGATCGATGCGGATGGTGCCGGTATCGGGACGCAGCACCCCGGCGAGCAGGCCGAGCAGCGTCGATTTGCCGCAGCCGTTGGATCCGACGACGGCGGTGACGCTGCGACCGGCGATGCTCAATGTCAGATCACGGAAAACCGTTGTGCCCGAATAGCCGAAATCCACGCCGATGGTCTCGACCGTCGGCGCGGTAGAGGGCGTGACAGGGATCACCTTATTGATAATGAATTTCATTGCTGATAGAAGTGTACGCCATGACCTCCTGGCTCACCGACCCTTTCCAGGCGGATATGGTTGCGCGGGCGCTGTTCGCCGGTCTGATCGCCGCATGCCTCTGTTCGCTCGTCGGGTGTTGGGTGTTGCTGCGGCGCAGTGTCTTCCTGGGTGAGGCCATGACACACGGCATGCTCCCCGGTGTCGCCATCGCGGCCCTGCTGGGGATATCGCTGATGGTCGGCGGCCTGGTGGCCGCGCTGGTGATCGCGGTCGGTGTGGCGGCGATCGGCCGCTCGTCCAAGCTGTCCTCGGACACCAGCATAGGGCTGCTACTCGTCGGCATGCTGGCGCTCGGGGTCATCGTGGTGTCGCGCTCGCAGAGCTTCGCCGTGGATCTCACCGGGTTTCTGTTCGGTGACGTGTTCGCGGTGCGCACAACGGATTTGGCCGTTCTCGCCGCGGCGCTGCTGCTCACCCTGGGTGCGGTCGTCCTGGGTCACCGCGCGTTCGTCGCGGTCACCTTCGATCCCCGCAAGGCCGCCACGCTGGGTCTGCGTCCGCAGTGGGCCATCCCGGCGCTGACCGTGCTGATGGCCGTCGCGATGGTCGCCTCCTTCCACGTCGTGGGCACCCTGTTGGTTCTCGGGTTGCTCGTCGCACCGCCGGCCGCCGCGCTGGCCTGGGCGAAGTCGATCCCGAAGGTGATGGCATTGTCCGCGATCTTGGGATGCGTCTCGGTGTATGTCGGTCTGCTCTTCTCCTGGTACGCCGGCACCGCCGGCGGCGCCACCATCGCCGGGGTCGCGGTGGTGATGTTCTTCGGCTCGACGCTGCTGGCGGCGCTGCGCACGAATCGCCGCCGGGTCGCGGTGCTGGCCGCCTCGGCCGCGGTGGTCGCCGGCTGCTCATCGGGTGATCCGGCCGCCGCACCGACCGAGACATCGCAGGCCACCACCGGCGACGGCGTCGCCGTCGAGGACGGCGCCCGTGAGACCGACGGGCCGTTGACCAGGTTGGTGCTCGTCGATCCTGCCTCCGGTGACACGTCGGTGTACGACGCGGTGGACGAGGTAGAGACGGCCATCGGTTCCTACGGTCCGGTCACCGGCCTGGATGGCGACGGACGTTTTGCCTATCTGCGCACGGGGGAGCGCACCACCGTCGTCGACGCCGGGGCGTGGACCTTCGACCACGGTGACCACTACCACTACTTCGCCGGAACTCCCGCCGAGGTTGCGACGCTCGACCTGCCTGCGGCATCGGTCGGCTCCAGCAACTCGATGGTCGCGGTGACATCGCCCACCGGCACCGTCGAGGTCGTCGACCGCGAGAAGCTGGGGTCCAAGACGGCCGAAGCACCGGCCGGACTGACCGTCCCGTCCGAGACGGCTGCCGCGGTGCCCTACGGCAGCCGGCTGGTCACCGTGACCGCCGACGGTCGCATGCAGGTCACCGGCGAGACGGGCACGACCGATCTTGTCGGCGAATGCACAGACGTGTCCTGGGCGATGCCGACCCGGCGCGCCGTGGTGTTCGGTTGCCAGACCGGCGCCGTGCGGGTCACCGGCGGCGAGAACGATCTCGCGGTCACCCCCGCGCCCTATCCCGCGGACGCGCCCGCGCAGCGCCCGACCGCCATGGAACACCGGGACCGCGCAGACGTCTTCGCAGGCATCGGCGGCGGCAGTGTCTGGGTTTTCGACAGTCGCCAGCGGTCCTGGACACTGTTGCCCGCCGCGGACGCCGTGGCCACCAACACCAAGGGCGACGGAACCGTGCTGATCCTGCACCGCGACGGCACCTTGTCCGCTGTGGACACCAAGACCCGAAACGAAACAGCCCGAATCGCCTTGTTTCCCGGACCGATCCCGGCCGACGGTCCGCAACCGGTGGTCGACCTCGACTCCGATCGCGCGTACATCAACAACGCCGATGCCAAGGAGATCTACGAGATCGACTACGCCGACGGCCTGCGCATCGCCCGCACGTTGTCCACCGAGGTGGCCCCGGGGCTGATGGTCGAGGCCGGCCGGTGACGCGCAGGATCTGGCTGTGCCTGCTCGCCGTGCTCGCGGCGCTGCTCACCGCGTGCGGTCCGAACACCGGATCCGGCGGTGGTGGTGAGATCGTGGTGACCACCAACATCCTCGGCGACGTGGTGCGCAACGTCGTCGGTGATGCGGCGCCGGTACGCGTGTTGATGCAACCCAATGCCGACCCGCACTCGTTCGGGGTGTCCGCGCAGGACGCCGCGGCCATGAACGATGCCGCGCTGATCGTCTACAACGGGCTCGGGTTGGAGGAGAACGTCACCCGAAACGTCGAAACCGCCAAAGCGCAGGGCGTTCCGGTTCTCGCGGTGGGCGATCACATCGACCCGATCCAGTACAGCGTCGGGGACAACGCGGGCACACCAGACCCGCACTTCTGGACCGATCCGCAGCGCATGATCGCCGCTGTCGACGTCATCGAGGAGACCGTGCACAACGAGGTCGACGGTATCGACGGTGCGGCGCTGGCGCGTAACGCCGAGAACTACCGGTCGCAGCTTCGCGAACTCGACGCGGCGATGGCCGAAGAACTCGGCACCATTGCTGCCGGGCGGCGAAAACTGGTGACCAACCATCACGTCTTGGGCTATTTTGCGCCCCGCTTCGGCTTCGAGGTGATCGGTGCGGTGGTACCCAGCGGCACGACGCTGGCGGCGCCCAGCCCCGCGGATCTGCAGTCACTTGTCGGAGCGATCGAATCGGCCGGTGTGCCGGCCATATTCGTCGATTCCTCACAGCCCGACAAACTGGCCAGGGTGCTCGCCGAGGATGCCGGAGTCCAGGTGCAGATCGTCTCGCTCTACAGCGAATCACTCAGTCCGCCCGGCACATCGGGCGCGACATATCTCGACATGATGCGCGCCAATACCGACGCCATCGTCACCGGTCTGCGCTAACTGCGGGCCAGAAAGGGAAGAACAATGTCTAATCCGCGGTGGCTGTACCGCGTCGGAGCGTTGACGTTCACGGCGGCGGCGCTGGCGGCCTGTTCGTCGGGTACCGAGGGCGCCGACAGCACAGCGAGCTCGGAGACCTCGGAGAGTTCGGCGACCGCCGCGCCCAGCGCGCCGATCCCCGAGCCGTTGGCCGTAACCTACGACGGCGGCCTGCTGGTTCTCAACGGCGAGACTCTCGAAGTCGCACAAGACATCCCGCTGGAGGGTTTCCTGCGGGTCAACCCGGCCGGTGACGAGGGCCACGTGCTCGTCACCACCACCGAGGGCTGGCGCATCCTGGACGCCGCAGGCGGTCGGCTCACCGACGACACCTTCCCCGGCGTCGAGGCGGGCCACGTCACCCCGCACGGTGAGAACACCGTGCTGTTCGCCGATGGCACCGGCGAGATCACCGCGTTCGATCCGCACGCGCTGGAGGCGGGCGGCATGCCCGACACCCGGAATTGGAAGACCCCGGAGCCGCACCACGGCGTGGCGGTCATTCTTGCCGACGGCACCCGGGTGCAGACGTTGGGCAATCCGGATACCCGGGTCGGCGCCGCGGCGTTCGACGGTGACCGCGAGATTGCGCGCAACGAGGAATGCCCCGGCGTGCATGGCGAGACGGTGGCCGCCGACGAGGTGGTCATCCTCGGCTGCGAGAACGGCGTGCTGAAGTTCGCCGACGGACAGTTCACCAAGATCCCCAGCCCCACCCCGTATGGCCGCACCGGAAACACCCGGGGTCACGAGGACTCCCCGGTGGTGCTGGGCGATATGAAGGTCGACGCGGATGCCGAAATGGAGCGGCCCGAGCAGTTCGCCTTGATCGACACCACCACCGATCAGATGCGAATCGTGCAGATGCCCGCCGGTGTCAGCTACTGGTTCCGCTCGCTGGGCCGCGGCCCGCAGGCCGAGGCGCTGATGCTCGGTACCGATGGCAATCTGCACGTCTTCGACCCGGTCACCGGTGACCTGGTGCGGTCGATCAAGGTGACCGAGCCGTGGCGTGAGCCCGACGATTGGCAACAGCCCGGCCCGGCTGTTTTCACCCGTGAGGGCGCTGTCTACGTCAGCGACCCGGCGACCAAGCAGATCCACCTTGTGGACGTGGCGGCGGGCACCATTGAGACCTCGGTGACGCTGGAACAGACCCCCAACGAGCTCAGCGGGGCTGTCGGCCACGACCACTGAGATGACGCCCGAGAAGAGGCGCGCACCCACCCCGGGTGCGCGCCTCTTTCAATTGAGGCGGCTGGATCGGGCGAAGTTGGCGTTGGCGTGCAGATGGGGTGGCAGATCGCGCTCGTCCCATCCGCCGGTGGCGACCCAATCGCACACGATGGCGGTGTCGGTGGCATTGCCGATGGGTCCGATCCAGCGGACCGGGGACACCGGCACCCGGTCGATGGTGCACGGCTGCAGCAGGGCGATTACACCGCCCTTGACATCGGTTGTTGCGCAACCGAACTTGCCGCGCAGGCACTGTGTCATCAGCATCACCGCCTGCGGGCAGTTGGCCACCACGTCCTGCAGCCGGGTGATGACGAGGTCACTGATCTCTGGCGTGCACCGGGCGCAGACCGCAAGGGTGAACGGCTCTTTCGTGTAACGACTTTCGGTTCGCACTTTCGACTCCCCGGCCAACTAATCGACAATGGTTTTCAGTAAGGTTACTGTGCACTGAACACGTTGTCGAAGCTGTGCACCCACAGCCGGAAATGAGGAGTCACCATGGGCCGGATGACCGGTAAAGTCGCTTTCATCACCGGTGCCGCTCGCGGACAGGGACGCAGCCATGCCGTCCACCTGGCCGACGAGGGGGCGGATCTGTTCCTCGTTGATGTCGCCGACGATGTCGACATCGACACCAACGCATACCCGCTCGCGTCCTCGGCGGACCTCGAGGAAACCGTGCGGTTGGTCGAGAAGTCGGGCCGTAGGGTAGCTTCCGCGCACGTCGATGTCCGTGACCGAGTCGGGTTGAAGCGGGCGCTCGACGACGCCGTCGCCGAACTCGGCGGCCTGCACGTGGTCGTCGCCAACGCGGGAATCTGCCCGCTGGGCAACGACGTGCCTGTCCAAGGCTTCGCGGATGCCTTCGATGTCGACTTCGTCGGTGTGGTCAACAGCGTGCACGTGGCGCTGCCGCACCTGTCGGCGGGCGGCTCGATCATCGTCACCGGATCGGTGGCGGGGCTGGTCCCGCAGACCGGTATCGCCGGGCAAGGTGGCTTACAGGGCCCCGGTGGCGACGGATACGGGTTGGCCAAGAAGATGATTCGCGACTACACCCGATCGTTGGCGCTGACGCTGGGCCCGCAGAGCATCCGCATCAACACCGTGCACCCCACCAATGTGAACACCGATATGCTGCACAACCCGTCGATGTACCGGACGTTCCGGCCCGACCTGCCCGAGCCGACCCGCGAAGATGCCGAGCTGACCTTCCCGTTCATGCAGGCGATGCCGGTGCCCTACGTCGAGGCTTCCGATATCTCACATGCCGTCGTCTACCTGGCTTGCGACGAGTCGCGTTACGTCACCGGTCAGCAGTTGTTCGTCGACGCGGGCGCCTCACTCAAGCTCGGCGTCTAGCCGGCGGTGACCGACACATGAACCTGGTCAACCCCGGCAACACGGCAGCGACGCCGGCATCGAAGGAGTCGGCGGCGCAGGTGGCCGAACTCAAGGACCTGGTGCGCAGCGAGCTGTCGCTGGATGCCGAGGTGACGGTGCTGATCCAGCAGCTGGTCTGTAGAGAGCCCGGCTGCCCGCCGGTGGAGACCATCGTCGCGGTTCTCGGCACACCGCGGCGCAGCTGGAAGTTCCCCGTTCCCACCCGCGACATCACGCCGGCGGCGCTGCGCGCGGTGTTGTCGACGAACCCGAAAGGACGCCAACATGACCACGACGACTGACGACCGGGTGCCGGTCACGGTGATCACCGGATTCCTCGGCTCAGGAAAGACCACGCTGGTCAACCGGATTCTGACCGAGAACCACGGACGCCGGATCGCGGTGATCGAGAACGAGTTCGGCGAGGTCGGCATCGACGACGCACTGGTGCTCGACGCCGAAGAAGAGATCTTCGAGATGAACAACGGTTGCATCTGCTGCACTGTGCGCGGCGATCTCATCCGAATCCTCGGCGCGCTGATGCGGCGACGGGACAATTTCGACCAGATCCTGATCGAGACAACGGGTCTGGCCGATCCTGCACCGGTGGCCCAGACATTCTTCGTCGACGACGAGATCCGGGAGCGGCTACGCCTGGACGCCATCGTGACCGTGGTGGATGCTGCGCATGTGCTCGAGCACCTCGACGAGGTCAAACCCGAAGGGGTCGAGAACGAAGCCGTCGAGCAGGTCGCCTTCGCCGATCGGATGCTGCTCAACAAGACGGATCTGGTCAGCGCGGAGCGACTGGCACTGGTCGAGGACCGGCTGCGCGGCATCAACGCCGGTGCCGGCATCGTGCGTACCCAGAACGCCAAGGTCGACTTGGCCCAGATCCTCGATATCGGTGCCTTCGATCTTCAGCGGGTACTCACCGACGATCCAGCATTCCTGGAATCCGACGATCACCAGCACGATCAGACGGTGGGCTCGGTGGGCTTCCGGATCGACGGTGACGTCGACATCGACAAACTGAACTCGTGGCTGGGTGAGCTGCTCGCCGGCAAGGGTGTGGACATCTTCCGCAGCAAGGGCATCCTCGCGTTGGCGGGGCAGAGCCGGCAGTACGTGTTCCAGGGCGTGCACATGTTGTTCGACGGCACCGAGGGACGCGCGTGGGGTGAGCAGGAGTCGCGGACCAACCGGCTGGTGTTCATCGGCCGCAACCTCGACCGGGTGGCGCTGGAGTCGGCGTTCCGTGCCTGCCTGGTGGACTCGTGACGACTGCGGTGTTTGCGGCCAACGGCTGGGTGGCCCAGGTCGACGATGCGGTCGCCGCGCTGGCATCAGGTCCGCGCGCAGAGGTCGCGGTAGCGGGCTCGGAGGGCTCGTTGACGCTGTTGTCTGCCCTCGGTGAGGTGATCGGCCGGCAGTCGTTGGCGCTGGGGTGTCTGGCGGTGGCGTGGTCGCCGGCCGGTGACCGGATCGCGGTGGGTTGTATCGACGGTGTGGTCATCGTCGACGCCGTGGGTGAGCTGGTGGCCCGGCATCGGGGTGGCTGGTGCGCGTCGGTGGCGTGGAGCTTCGACGGTGCGCGACTGGCGGCCGGGGTAGGCAGAGCGACGATCGTGTACCGGGCAGACGGCACCGAATTGTTCCGCGAGGAGCACAACAGCACCGTCACGGCGGTGGACTGGATCAAGAGCAGGGTGGCCTCGGCCGCCTACGGCGGGGTGCGCGTGTGCCACGTCTCGGCGGGTGCCGGCGCCGACGTCCTGCCGTTCACCGGATCGCTGCTGGCCTTGGCGATCAGCCCGGACCGGCGCTGGGCCGCCAGTGGCAACCAGGACGCCACCTTGCACGTGTGGCGGGTCGGCAAGGCGGGCGAGGAACTGTCGATGTCGGGCTACCCCACCAAGATCACCGCGCTGGCCTTCTCGCCCGATTCGTTGCTGCTGGCCTCCGGCGGGGGGCCCGATGTGACCGTGTGGGACTTCGGTGGGAAGGGTCCGCGCGGGAGCACTCCGCGGATCCTGGCCGGTCACACCGAGGCGATCACCGGGCTGGCCTGGGCGCCGCGCGGTGACCGCCTGGCCGCGGTGGCCGATGACGGCCAGGTGGCGGTGTGGGAGCCGCGGGCCGGGGCGCCCGGGAGCCCGCTGCCGACCCGCGACCGGCTGGAGCGCGCCGCACGGGCAACGGCTGTGTGCTGGGTCGCCACCGATCAATTGGTGGGTGCCTGGGCGGACGGCACCGTGGCCGCGCATCGGGTCAACTGACCCGGTGACCGTCCGCCCGTCCCCTCAGTGCGAATGTTGTTGCGTCACACCCCATGCGGGCAGTGGGTCGGGGTAGCCGAGCCAGGCTTGCTCGCCTTCGGCGACTTCGTCATCGGTCAACACCGCCGCTTGCAGCAGCCCGTCGACCTTCTCGCGATCGAGCTTTATTCCGATGAACACGATCTCCTGGCCGGGCGTGACCTCGGTGTTCGACCAGTACTGGGCCGGTTCGATCACCAGGTTCGGGCCGGCCTGTGACCAGATGGCGGCGATCGAGGGACGGCTGGCGATCCAACAGAATCCCTTGCTGCGCAATACCCGGGTGGTCTGTGCCAGGGCATCGGCGAGGCGCTGGGGGTGAAACGGCCGGTCCGACCGGAAGGTCATCGAGCTGATGCCGTATTCCTCGGTCTCCGGGGCATGACCGTCGGCGATCTCCTCGTCCCAGCCGGGGGTTTGCGCGGCGGCGAGCGGGTCGAAGAGTCCGGTGCCGAGCACGTCACCGATCTCGACGACACCGTGATCGGTGCGAATGAGCTTTGCGGTGGGGTTGAGCCTGCGCAGGAGCGTTTCGACCGTCCCGAGTTGTGCGGGGCTCACCAGGTCGGTCTTGTTGAGCAGCAATACATCCGCGAACTCGACCTGATCGGTGAGCAGGTCGGCGATGCTGCGGGCATCGCCCTCGCCCGCGGCAAGGTCCCGGTCGGCCAACGCCTCGCCGCGGGCGATCTCGGCCAGGAAGGTGGACGCATCCACCACGGTCACCATGGTGTCCAACTTGGCCAGCTGGCCGAGCTGGAAACCGTCTTCGAACTCCCACTCGAAGGTGGCCGCCACCGGCATCGGCTCGGAGATCCCGGTGGACTCGATGACGAGTTGGTCGAAGCGGTTCTGCCGGGCCAATGCGCCGACCGCCTCCACCAGGTCTTCGCGCAGCGTGCAGCAGATGCACCCGTTGGTCAGCTCGACGAGTTTCTCGTCGGTGCGCTCCAGGTGTCCCTGACCGGCGATCAGGGCGGCGTCGATGTTGATCTCGCTCATATCGTTGACGATCACCGCGACGCGGCGGCCCTCGCGATTGGTCAGGATGTGGTTGAGCAGGGTGGTCTTGCCTGCGCCGAGGAAGCCGGACAGAACGGTGACGGGCAGCAGGGGGGCTGTGGTGGTCGACATTAGTTAATGATAATCATTTTCAATAAGGATCGACACCCGGGGGTGCCCTTAGACCTGCAAACGGTTATCGTTGTCACGTGACTTCGTATTCGGTTTCCGGTCGTGCCCGCCTGCTGGGCCTGGCCGCTGCCTTCGCCCTCCCGGTAGCTCTCGTTGCCTGTTCGGCCGACACCGACACTCCGGCCGCTGGCACCGAGGCGGCGGGCGGGTGTCCGACGGCTCCTGTCGATGTGGTGGTCAGCGTCGACCAGTGGGGCGATATCGTCTCCCAACTGGGCGGAGACTGCGCCAAGGTCACCACGGTCGTCGCCAGTTCTGCCGTCGATCCGCACGATTTCGAGCCGGCCCCCAAGGACGCGGCGTTATTCGACAACGCTCGCTTGGTCGTCGTCAACGGGGGCCATTACGACGAGTGGGCCAGCAAGCTCGCCGCGAGTTCGGCACCCGACGCGCCGGTGATCAACGCGTTGGAGGCAAGCGGCGCCGAGGGGCACGAGGAGCACACCCACGAAGGTGAATCCCATGAGGGTGAGGCGCACGAGGGCGAGGCGCATGACCATGCAGGAGAACCGAACCCGCACGTGTGGTACAACCCGGCCGCGGTCACCGCGGTCGCGGACGCGGTCACCGCTGAACTGAGTGAACTGGCCCCCGATGCCTCCGGGTACTTCCAGGAGCGCCGGGCCGCCTTCACCGAGTCGCTGAAACCGTACGACGACGTGATCGCGTCGATCAAGGACGAGGCTTCCGGCAAGACGTATGCCGCAACCGAGAGCGTTTTCGACGATATGGCTGCCGCGTTGGGCCTGCAGAACCGGACCCCCGCCGGCTACCAGGTGTCCTCGGCCAACGAGACGGACCCTTCCCCCGCCGACCTCGACGCCTTCCTGCGACTGCTCGCAGACAAAGGTGTCGATGTGCTGATCTACAACGTCCAGACCGAAGGGTCTGTCCCGCAGCAGATTCGAAGCGCGGCCGAGGCTGCAGGAGTTCCTGTCGTCGAGGTGACCGAGACCGTGCCTGCCGATTCGGACTCCTTCGAGGCATGGCAGGTCGGCCAACTCGACGCACTGGCCGCTGCGCTGGGTGTCGCACCCTGAACCAACCCTCGCCACCAGCGCTGACGTTCCGGGATGCCAGCGTCGTCCGGGGTGGCCGCACCATCTGGTCGCAAGCCAATTTCGACGTGCCCGCCGGTGGCGTCGTCGCGGTGATCGGCACTAACGGCTCCGGCAAGACCACGCTGCTACAGGTGGTGCTCGGCCAGATTCCCTGCGCCACCGGTCGGGTGGAGGTTTTCGGCAAACCCCCGGGCGTGCTCAACGATCGCATCGGATACGTGCCGCAGCATTATGCGGCGCTCACCGGGGAAGCGATCCGGGCCCGCGACGCCGTCACCCTCGGTCTGACCGGTCACCGCTGGGGTTTCGGGGCAGTCAGCCGTGAACAGCGAGGGCGGGTCGACGAGGCGCTCGCAGCGGTCGAGGCGACCTCGATCGCCGAGAAGCGGCTTTCGCAGCTGTCCGGAGGGCAACGTCAACGGGTGGCGCTCGCCGAGGCGCTGGTGAGTCGGCCCCGACTGCTCATTCTCGACGAACCGCTGGCCTCGCTGGATCTGCGCAGCCAACACGAACTGGTGACGTTGATCAGCCGGGTCAACCGCGAGTTCGGGGTCACGGTGCTGGTGGTGGCGCACGATCTCAATCCGCTGCTGGCGATCCTGTCCGGTGCGATCTATCTGCTCGACGGGCACGCGCACTACGATTCCGTCGGCGGCGTCGTCGACGAGGAGTTGCTCACCCACCTCTATGGAACCGCCGTCGAGGTCGTGCACACTCCGCAAGGCGACCTTTATGTCCGGAGGCCCTCGTGACGACGACCGTGCTGGCGCTGGGCTATCAGGACAATTGGTGGCAGATTCTGTCGTCGAACTTCATGCGCAACGCATTGCTCGGCGGCACCATCGTTGCCCTGGCCGCCGGGTTGATCGGCTATTTCGTGGTCGTGCGCAACACCTCGTTCGCCGCGCACGCACTGGCCCATATCGGACTTCCCGGTGCCACCGGGGCGGTGCTGGTGGGCGTGCCGGTCGCGCTTGGCCTTGGCGTCTTCTGCGTGGGTGGCGCGTTGGTCATCGGGGCGCTGGGGCGACGGGCGGCAGACCGAGAAGTGGCCACCGGCACGGTACTGGCCATGGCCACCGGTCTTGGTTTGCTGTTCAACTCGCTGGCCACCCGAAGCTCCAGCACCATGACCAATGTGTTGTTCGGCAACCTGCTGGCGATCACCGACGAGCAGATCAGATCGTTTGCGGCACTGCTGGCCGTGCTCGCGCTCAGCATCGCGGTGATCTACCGGCCGTTGCTGTTCACATCCGTCAACGCGCAGGTCGCCGATGCCAGGGGGGTACCGGTGCGCGGCCTGTCCATCGTCTTCATGATTCTGCTCGGGTTGACCGTCACGATGGCAGTGCAGGCCGTCGGGACACTGTTGTTGTTCGCACTGGTCGTGACGCCCGCGGCGGCGGCGATCATGCTGACACCACGCCCTGCCCGCGCGATTGCGATCTCGACCGGCATCAGCCTGGCGGCGGTGTGGTTGGGGTTGGTGGTGGCGGCGATGTTCAACGCGCCACCGAGTTTCGTCATCGTCACGATTGCGTGTGGCGTATGGGCGGCGGTATGGGCCTCGGAGCGAGTCTTGCGGTCATCCGCGGAGCGCGTGCTGGTCACCTGACGAAACGACGGCGGGTGCAAGTGCGCCCGGCGACGGCCGTCGGCTAACGTCCAACCATGGCCAGGTCTCCCGAACCCCGACGGAGGGCGACGCTGGCCTCGCTGGCCGCGGAACTGAACGTATCGCGCACCACCATCTCCAACGCCTACAACCGGCCCGATCAGCTTTCGGCCGAGCTGCGCGAGCGGGTGCTCGCCGCGGCGAAGGAGCTGGGCTACCCCGGCCCCGACCCGGTCGCCAGGTCGCTGCGTACCCGGCGGGCCGGGGCGGTCGGTCTGATGATCACCGAGCCGCTGAACTATGCGTTCAGCGACCCGGCCGCCCTGGAATTCGTTGCCGGACTGGCCGAGTCATGTGAGGAGGCCGGGCAGGGACTGCTGCTTGTGGCGGCCGGTCCCAATCGCAGCATCGACGACGGGTCGGCCGCGGTGCTCTCGGCGGGGGTCGACGGGTTCGTCGTCTACTCGGCCTCCGACGACGACCCCTACCTGCCGGTGCTGCTGCAACGCCACCTCCCGATCGTGGTGGTGGACCAGCCCATGGACGTGCCGGGTGCGTCCAGGGTCTGTATCGACGACCGCGCGGCGATGCGAGAGCTCGCCGAACACGTTGTGGCCCTTGGTCATCGTGAGATCGGTTTGCTGACCATGCGGTTGGGGCGGGAGTGGCCGCATGAGAGCACCACGCCGATGGTTGCCGATCCGCAACGGTTGACCTCACCGCACTTTCACGTCCAGCGTGAGCGTGTGCGCGGTGTGTACGACGCGATGAGTGCGGCCGGGCTGGATCCGGCCGCGGTGACCGTGGTGGAGAGCTACGAACACCTTCCGCAGTCAGGTGGCGAGGCGGCCGAGGTCGCGTTGGCCGCGAATCCGCGTATCACCGCGCTGATGTGCACCGCCGATGTGCTGGCGCTCTCGGCGATGGACTATCTGCGCGCGCACGGCATCTTCGTGCCGGGGCAGCTGACCGTCACCGGGTTCGACGGGGTGCCCGAGGCCTTGGCGCGCGGCCTCACCACGGTTACCCAGCCCAGCATCGAGAAGGGCCGCCGCGCCGGGGATCTGCTGCACGCTCCACCGCGCTCGGGTCTTCCGGTCGTCGAAACGCTGTCCACCGAGGTGGTCCGCGGTCGCACCTCCGGCCCGCCCGCCTAGCGCGTGCGCCGGGCCAAGAGCACATCGTCGTGGGTGTGCTGGCCGTCCGCACCGGCGGGGACCGGGCGCAACCGGCGCCGGTCGACGGTGACCTCCCAGTTCGCGTCGAACAGCGCCGCGACATCGTCGTGCAGCAGGTAGGCGGCCGGATCGAATCCGTGCGCTTTGGCCAGTTCGACGTCGATATCGGCGTGGTGGACCACCAGCAGCAGACCGCCGGGCGCAACGGCGCCCAGCAGGGCGCGCTCGGCGTCGCGGCCCGGTGAGTGCAGCAGCGCCGGATAGTGCGCGGTGACCAGATCGAACCCACCGTCGGGTAGGTCCAGATCCTCCAGGCGGGACCGAACCCAGGTCACCGTGACCCCCGCCCGCTCGGCCGCCGCCGCGGCGTGCTCCAGCGCCACCCCGGAGACGTCGATGGCGGTGACATCCCAGCCCTGGCCGGCCAGCCACACCGCGTCGGCGCCGGCACCGCACCCGATATCCAGCGCCGAACCCGTTGGTCGTCCGGTGATCTCGGCGGTCACGGCGGGGTTGGGGCGTAGTCCCGGTAGCTGATCGAGGAAGGAGTTGTAGCGCTTATCCCACTCGTCGAACAGGGCGTGTGTCGGCATCTCGGTCATGGCACCAGAATGCGCGGCGCCATGGCCTGCGAGCAATCAACGTTGCTGATCAGGCAAGCGGGCGTCGACCAGGTAGCGCAGTACCGTCGTCACATCCGCGGGCGCGTCGACGCGGAAACCGGCCAGCGTGTCCCCGGGACCGACCTTGATGCCGACATCACCGTCGCGCATCCGCCGGAACGCCTTCTCGTCGGTGACGTCATCACCGAGAAACACCACCGCCGTTGCCGCACAACGGTTCCGCAGGATATCGACCGCCTCGCCCTTGTCGGTGACGATCACCGCGAACTCCAGCACCGCCTTGCCCTCGGTGATGTGCGCATCCCAGGACTCGGCGGCCGCGCGGGCCAGGGCCAGTGCCGCCGCACCGTCGGCCTCGGAGGCGTTGCGCACATGCAGCGCGACGCTGGCGGGCTTGGTCTCGACCGTCACACCGGGACGGCCCGCCGCAATGGAATTCAGCGTCTCGGTGATGTCACCCAACAGCGCGGTGTCGATCTCGTGAGCGAAGCCGGGCACATTCCCCGAGCCGCTGCGCTCCAGCCCGCCGGTGTCGAACTCCGCGCCGTGGCTGCCGACCGCCTGCACCGCCGCCGACATCCCGGACAGCTCGCGCAATACCGACAGCGCCCGACCCGAGATCAGGGCCGCGACCGTATCCGGTAGCGCGGCGAGTTCCTCGAGTGCCGCGGCGGCCTCCGGTATCGGTCGCGCGTCGGCAGGGTTGCTGACGATCGGCGCCAGCGTGCCGTCGAAATCGGAGGTGACGAGCAGGCGTGGGGTGGCCGCAGCGCGGGTGAGTGCGCGCCGCAGGGCGTCTTCGAGCACGCCTTCAGACCTTAGGTTGTTCCCCGTCGCCGATGAGCAACCGCACCGCCAGATCGAGTCGCTTGGCGACATCGGTGGCCGACGCACGCCGCGTCAGCCAGGCCAGCAGGTTGGACAACCAGACATCGGAGATCACCCGGGCGATGTGGTACTGATCCTCGGTGGGCTCGCCGTCGCTCATCGCACGGGCGAACATCGAATCCATCAACTTGCCGACGTGGTCGACCTCGCCCGCGGCGGACGCGTCGGCGAAGACGAAGGCGCGCGTCATGGCCTCGGTGAGCAGCGGATTGCGCTGCATCGAACGGTTCAACCGGCCGACCATGATGTTGAGTCGCTCGTATGGGGTCCCGCCGGTCAGGGTGGCGCGATCGGTCTTGGCGTCGATGCGTTCGAACTCACGGCCCAGGGCGGACACCAGCAGGTGCACCTTGGACGGGAAGTACCGGTACAGGGTGCCGACCGCGACATCGGCGCGTTCGGCCACCGCCCGCATCTGGACAGCCTCGTAGCCACCCTTGGAGGCGATGGCCAGGGTGGCGTCCAGGATGCGCTTGCGACGTTCGCGTTGCGCTTCGGAGCCCAGCTCGGATTCGGAGAGAACCGCCACGGCCATCACCTGACGGGGTGAGTCAGAACCCGATCCGGGTTGTGCAGGCGACGACATGTGACGGACAGCTCCTTCGTGATGCGCTTAGGGGGAAAACGATACGCATGCCGACGGTTGATCGCTCACCTCCCCACTCCAAGATCACAGCGGCGCGTCGTGGCTGTGACCGTGGTCGACTTGACGCCCGCGCGCTGGCACTATTAGAACACGTTCTAGTGGGAAGCGGAGTCTTCTCACCCAATGGCGAGGAGTTACCGGTGTCCGTGTTGTCTGTGCAGACCGACACATCCGATGAGTCTGCGGCCCGTGAGCTGGTCCGTAGCTGGGCTACGAGCTCCGGAGCGATCGAGGCGACCCGCAAGGTGGAACTCGGTGACCCCGACGCCTGGCGGGGTCCGTACACCGGTTTCGGCCAACTAGGGGCATTCGGTGTGGCAGTCCCCGAGGACTTCGGTGGGGCGGGCAGCACGGTCACCGACCTGCTGGCCATGGTCGACGAGGCCGCCGCCGCCCTGGTCCCCGGTCCGCTGGCCAGCACCGCGCTGGCCACGCTGGTCGTCGACGATCCCGCCGTGCTGGAGGCGCTGGCCGCCGGTGAGCGCAGCGCCGGTATCGCGCTGGAATCCGACATCACCTTCGACGCGGGTACCGCAACCGGGACCGCGCCGTTCGTCCTGGGCGCGGATGCGGCCGGTGTCCTGGTCCTGCCCGCCTCGGCAGGTTGGTTGCTGGTGGATGCCGCCGCCGACGGTGTGACGATCGAACCGCTGCAGGCCACCGACTTCTCCCGCCCGCTGGCCCGGGTGGTGCTCACCGGCGCTCCCGCCGTGGTGCTGGAGGCCCCCGGGCAGCGGGTCACCGATCTGATCGCCACCGTGCTGGCCGCCGAGGCCGCCGGGCTGGCCCGCTGGTTGCTGGACACCGCCAACGAGTACGCCAAAGTGCGCGAGCAGTTCGGCAAGCCGATCGGCAGCTTCCAGGCGGTCAAGCACATGTGCGCCGAGATGCTGCTGCGCAGCCAGCAGGCCGCGGTGGCCGCCGCCGATGCCGCATCGGCCGCCGCCGGTGATGACGCCGAACAACTCTCCATCGCCGCCGCGGTGGCCGCCGCCATCGGCATCGAGGCCGCCAAGAAGAACGCCAGGGACTGCATCCAGGTGCTCGGCGGAATCGGCATCACGTGGGAGCACGACGCGCATCTGTACATGCGCCGGGCGTACGCGGTGGCGCAGTTCCTGGGTGGACAGTCCCGGTGGCTACGCCGCACCGTGGAACTCACCCGTGCCGGTGTCCGCAGACAGCTGCATGTCGACATCGGCGCCAGCCTCGCCGACGCCGACCTGGTGCGCGCCGAGATCGCCGCTGCCGCAGCGAAGATCGCCGAGCTGCCCGAGGAAGACCGCCAGCGCGCGCTGGCCGAGTCCGGGCTGCTGGCGCCGCACTGGCCCAAACCGTACGGCCGTGACGCGACCCCGGCCGAGCAGCTGGTGATCGACGAGGAACTGAACGCCGCGGGTGTGGTGCGCCCCGACATCTCGATCGGCTGGTGGGCCGCGCCGACCATCCTGGCGGCGGGCACCCCGGAGCAGATCGACCGGTTCATCCCGGGCACGCTCACCGGCGACATCTACTGGTGCCAGTTGTTCTCCGAGCCGGGCGCCGGATCGGATCTCGCCGCCCTGCGAACCAAAGCCGTTCGTACCGAGCGGGATGGCAGGGCCGGTTGGAGCCTGACCGGCCAGAAGGTGTGGACCTCGAATGCGCACCGCGCCAACTGGGGCATCTGCCTTGCCAGAACGAACCCCGACGCTCCGAAACACAAGGGCATCACCTACTTCCTGGTCGAGATGGACTCGCCCGGCATCGATATCCGGCCGCTGCGGGAAATCACCGGGGAGGCCTTGTTCAACGAGGTGTTCTTCGACGACCTGTTCGTGCCCGATGAGCTGGTGGTGGGTGACGTCGACGGCGGATGGCCGCTGGCGCGCACCACGCTGGCCAACGAGCGGGTCGCGATCGCCGCCGGTGGGGCATTGGACAAGGGCATGGAGCACCTGCTCGAGGTGATCGGGGATCGCGAGCTCGACGGTGCGGAGGCCGACCGGCTGGGAACGTTGATCATTGCGGCACAGGTGGGTTCGCTGCTGGACCAGCTGATCGCGCGGCTGGCCGTCGGCGGCAACGATCCGGGTGCGCCCTCGAGCGTGCGCAAGCTGATCGGGGTGCGGTACCGCCAGGGCTTGGCCGAGACGGTGATGGACTTCCTCGACGGTGCGGGCATCGTCGACTCGCCTGATGTGCGCTACTTCCTGAACACCCGCTGCCTGTCCATCGCGGGCGGGACCGAGCAGATCCTGCTCACGCTGGCGGGGGAGCGGCTGCTGGGGCTGCCGCGCTGAGATAGCCCGTCAGCAGCCGAACCACCTCGTCCTCGAGCTGTGCGACATCCACCGGCGCCGCAATGAGCCGGTGCACAAGCGATTCCACGGTGGCGATGGTCAGCCGGGCTGCGAACTCCGGGTCGGCCACCGTGACCTCGGGGTGGTGGCGCAGCAGTTCGGTGACAGCCGCGACGCCGCGCGCCTCGGCGGCCCGCAAACGGGCGAGCAGAGCCGCCGAGCGTGGTGCCTCCTCGAACAAGACCCGGTGCAATGCGCGGTCTTCGCGGTGATTATCGATGGCGGCCCGCACGAACAGCCGCACCAGATCGTCGAGCGCCTCGGGGAGGCCGCCGCGCAATCGTTCGGCCAGCAGGTTGGTGCCGGCATCGATATGGGCGTCGGTCAACGCGGCGAGGATGGCGTCCTTGTTCGGAAAGTATTGGTACAGCGAACCGATGGACACGTCCGCCGCGGCCGCGATGCGATTGGTGGTGCCTGCGGCGTACCCGTGCCTGCTGAAAACGCGAGCAGCCGCATCCAGGATGTCGTCGCGGGTTTGGGCGGAACGCTGCTGTCGCGGCTGCTTACGGGCACGAAACCGGTCGGTGGGTGCCATATCGCCTCCGTGCCGTGAAAACGAGTAGTCAGAGGCTCTTCGGGTGCTCAGACTTATCGCATGCAGCGTGTACACATCGAGACGATACTGCCCACCGATGCCGACCAGGTGTGGGCGGCTCTGCAGTACCCGGTCACGTTTCTCTACGTATGCCGGGGCCTGTTCGGCATGCCGGCGCTGGCCGGGCGCAGCACGCCGCTACGGGCCGGTGAGCGGGGAACGGGTTGGCTGTTCGCGTTTCACGTATTCCCGGCCTACCGGCACACCCTGGAGATCCGGTCCGTCGATGCACAGAGCCGGACCATCGTCACCCATGAGTACGGCGGCGTGCTGCGGGCCTGGGATCACACCCTGCACGTCGAGCCTGTCGACGCGCGCAGCTGCCGCTACAGCGACACCGTCGATATCGACGCCGGTGCCCTCACCGCGATCGTCGTGCCGATCGCGAAGGGGATATACCGCTACCGGCACCGTCGCTGGCACAAGCTGGTGGTGCGGCACCTGCCCCCGGTCAGTTGAATGTGGTCTGCGCGCACGCACCCGGTGTGGTCACATTGACCCCACCGAAGACCGCCTGGATGGTCGAGCAGACGATGAAACCGGCGGTTGTGACGGGACGTCCTGTGCGCCAATCGGTCTGCACCGAGTCACCGTCGACGGCAAACCGCTCCAGCGGGCCGCCGCCGAAGTAGGTCACCGACACCTGGTAGTCGCTGACCGATTTGTACGCCTTGGACAGCACGTTGTCGTGGTTCGCGCCCTTGAGCTCGCGCGGCATCCCGGCCGGGGCGCTGTACCAGGCCTCCTGGTAGACCGACCTGTCGGTGCTGCGAATCGTGACCGTCTGCCGGGCCCAAGTGTCCTGCGGCAGGCCGACGGGTCCGGTCGGGGTGAGCAGACTGGCCTGAGTCCGGAAGAAGCACCTACCGTCGGTGCCGGGGCAGTCGGCGGTCACCTTCATCTCGACGATGCCCTGAGGCGTCGGTATCGACGACGTCCCGGTGTTCACCGCCGCGGACGCGGGCGGGCTGCTGAGCGTGGCCGCGGCAACGGACGCCGCCAGCACACTGAGAATCCTCTTCACGGCAGTTCCTCCCGGTCCCGGCGAATGTTAGCCCGAGCCCTATTCGTCGTAGGTGACTTCGACCGAATCCGACACGGGCAGCGCCTGGCACGCCAGGATCAGACCCTCGTCGAGATCGGACGGTTCGAGCACGTCGTTGATCTCCATCTCCACATCGCCCTTGCGCATCAGCACCGCGCAGGCGCCGCAGTGGCCCTCCCGGCAGGAGAACGGCGCGTCCAGCCCCTTGTTCAGCAATACATCGAGCAGCTTTGCCTTGCGCGGCCATTCGATTTCGTGGGTGGTGCCGTCGAGTTCGACGACGGCCTGCGCGGGGCCGCGGTCGTCGTCCTCTTCCACGTCGATGACCACCTGAGCGAACGGGTCGGAATCCAGCGACTTGAACACCTCGATGTGGATATGCCTGGCATCCACGGTCTTGCACGCGGCCTCGGCGGCCGCCATGAACGGCCCCGGCCCGCAGATGAACGCCTCATGTGCGGCGAACGGTCGCACCAGCGTGGCCAGCGCATCGGTGCTGGGCAACCCCTGCACGCTCTCCAGCCAGTGGATGACCGTCAGCCGGTCCGGGTGGGCGGCCGCCAGCTCCCGCAGCGCCGAGGCGAAGATCACCGAATTCTCGTCGCGGTTGGCGTAGACGAGCACGACCCTGCCGCTGCCCTCGGCGAGGGCGGCTTTGCAGATTGCCATCATCGGGGTGATCCCGCTGCCGGCGGCCAGCAGCAGGAAATCGGTATCCAGGGTCTTGGGTACGAAGGTGCCCGACGGGGCCAGCACATGCATGCGCATGCCGACGTGGGCGTTATCGCACAACCAGTTCGAGGCGTACCCGTCGGCGGTGCGCTTGACCGTCACCGTCAGGTGCTCGTCGATCCGCGGCGCGCTCGACAGCGAGTAGCAGCGGGCCACCGATCCGGTCTTTTCACTGGGCACCCGCAGGGTCAGGAACTGGCCGGGGGCGTAGCGCAGCCGGTCGGCGGGAACGTCGCTTCCGTCCGGAAGCGCGAACACCAGCGAGCGGGCGTCCGCGGTCTCCTCGACGACCTCGGCCACCTGCAGCTCCAGTACGTGGCTGCCGAGCGGTTCATCCGTCACAGACCTGCCCTCATTTCCGTCATAACTAGAACATGTTACAAAACTGAACTTGCGCAGGTCCAGCCGATGATTCGGTGCGCTACTCGACACAAATCGTAACGTGTTCTAATCTTTGTGCAGTGCTCGATCTCGATCCGGGAGGCAATTCAGTGACGTCTATTGAACAGCGTGACGTGCAGGCGGTGCTCGCCGGCATCGATGATCTGTTGCCGAAGCTGCGCGAACGGGCCCAGGCCGCCGAAGATCGGCGCCAGGTGTCCTACGAAACCGTCAACGAACTTGACGAGGTCGGCTTCTTCAAACTTCTCCAGCCCGAACAGTGGGGCGGACTGCAGGCCGATCCGACGGTCTTCTACGAGGCGGTCCGCCGGCTCGCCAGTGCCTGCGGGTCCACCGGCTGGATCAGCTCCATCATCGGTGTGCACAACTGGCACCTGGCGCTGTTCGACCAGCGGGCCCAAGACGAAGTGTGGGGTGAGGACCCGACGGTACGGGTGTCGTCCTCCTACGCGCCGATGGGCGCAGGCACCGTCGTCGACGGTGGCTACCTGGTCAGCGGGGCTTGGCAGTGGTCCTCCGGTAGCGAGCACGCCACCTGGGCCTTCCTCGGCGGACCGGTGATCAAGGACGGCCGGCCGGTCGACTTCGGCAGCTTCCTCATCCCGCGCACCGAGTACACCATCGACGACGTATGGCATGTGGTCGGCCTGAAGGGGACCGGCAGCAACACCGTCATCGTCAAGGATGTGTTCGTGCCCTCGCACCGCTTCCTGTCCTACAAGGCGATGAACGACGGCACCGCCGGCGGATATCAGAACAACACCGCGCCGGTCTACAAGATGCCCTGGGGCACCATGCATCCCACCACCATTTCCGCACCGATCGTCGGCATGGCCTACGGTGCCTATGCCGCCCATGTCGAGCATCAGGGCAAGCGGGTGCGCGCCGCGTTCGCCGGGGAGAAGTCCAAGGACGATCCGTTCGCCAAGGTCCGTATCGCCGAGGCGGCCAGCGATATCGACGCCGCCTGGCGCCAGCTGATCGGCAATGTCGGCGACGAGTACGCACTGCTGCAGGCAGGCAAGGAGATTCCGTTCGAGCTGCGCGCCCGCGCGCGCCGCGATCAGGTGCGTGCCACGGCACGCTCCATCGCCTCGATCGACCTGCTGTTCGAGTCGGCCGGTGCCACCGCGCTGGTCACCGGGGCTCCGCTGCAACGGTTCTGGCGTGACGCCCACGCCGGCCGGGTACACGCCGCCAACGAGCCCGAGCGCGCCTACCTGATTTTCGGCAACAACGAGTTCGGACTGCCGCCCGCGGACACGATGGTCTGATCGTGACAGCCACAGCAGAAGTCACGTTCGAATCCACCTCGCGTTATGCCGACGTGCAGGCCGGGGAACTGGCCATGCGGCTGCACTACCACGAAGCGGGTGACCCGACGGGTCAGACCATCGTGTTGCTGCACGGCGGCGGGCCGGGGGCCTCGAGCTGGTCGAATTTCGGCCGCAACATCGCCGTGCTCGCCGAGAAGTTCCACGTCATCGCGATCGACCAGCCCGGATACGGACTGTCCGACAAGCACACCGAGCACGAGCAGTACAACCGCTACAGCGCCAAAGCGGTGCTCGGCCTGCTCGACCATCTCGGTGTGCAGGGACGGGTCCCGCTGCTGGGTAACTCGCTGGGCGGCGGTACCGCAGTGCGGTTCGCGCTGGACTACCCGGACCGGGCCGGCAAACTCGTGCTGATGGGCCCCGGCGGGTTGAGCGTCAACCTGTTCGCGCCCGACCCCACCGAGGGCGTCAAGGCGCTCGCGAAGTTCAATTACGAACCGACGCGCGAGAACCTGGAAGCGTTCATTCGCATCATGGTGTTCGACCAGAAGCTGGTCACCCCGGAACTGGTCGACGAGCGGTTCGCGATCGCCAGCACGCCGGAATCGCTGGCCGCCACCCGCGCGATGGGTAAATCGTTCGCGGGGCCCGACTTCGAGCTCGGCATGATGTGGCGCGAGGTGTACAAACTGCGCCAGCCCGTGTTGTTGATCTGGGGCCGCGAGGATCGGGTCAACCCGCTCGACGGTGCGCTGGTCGCGGTCAAGCAGATACCACGGGTGCAGTTGCACGTCTTCGGTCAGTGTGGACACTGGGCCCAGGTCGAGAAGTTCGACGAGTTCAACAAGCTCACCATCGATTTCCTGAGTTAGGAGGGCACCGCGATGAGCATCAAGGCGCTGGGGTACATGCGCATCGAAGCCACCGACGTGTCGGCGTGGCGAGAGTTCGCGCTCAAGGTGCTCGGCATGGTCGAGGGTGATGGCGCCACTCCCGGTGCGCTGTACCTGCGGATGGACGAGATGGCCGCCCGGCTGGTCATTGTGCCCGGCGACCAGGACCGTTTGCTCGTCTCGGGCTGGGAGGTGGCCGACGCCCCCGCACTGCAGGCGCTGCGCGAGACGCTGTCCAAGGCCGGCGTCGATTTCACCGAGGGCACCCGCGAAGAGCGCGCCGAGCGTCGCGTCGAGGGCCTGATCCGGTTCAGCGACCCGGCCGGCAACGTGCTGGAGGCCTTTCATGGTGCCCAGTACTTGGGTCGCCGGTTCGTCAGTCCCTACGGCCACAAGTTCGTCACCGCCGAACAGGGTCTCGGGCACGTGGTGCTCACCTGTGACGATGACGCTGCGGCGCAGGCGTTCTACCAGGACGTGTTGGGTTTCCGGTTGCGTGATTCGATGAGCCTGCCGCCTCAGCTCGCGGGCCGGCCTGCCGACGGCGACCCCATCTGGCTGCGGTTCTACGGCTGCAACCCGCGCCACCACGCGCTGGCCTTCATGCCGATGCCCAACCCGACCGGCATCGTGCACCTGATGGTCGAGGTCGAGGACTCCGACGACGTCGGGCTGTGCCTGGACCGCGCACTGCGCCGCAACGTCAAGATGTCGGCCACCCTGGGCCGGCACACCAACGACAAGATGCTGTCCTTCTACATCAAGACGCCCGGCGGCTTCGATATCGAATTCGGTTGCGAGGGGCTCGAAGTCGAGGATGACAGCTGGGTCGCCCGGGAGAGCACCGCGGTCAGCCTGTGGGGCCACGACTTCAGCGTCGGCTTCAAGTAGTCGTGTCCACCCAACCTGCGATCGATTCGCGCACCTTCCGCCATGTGCTGGGGCAGTTCTGCACCGGCGTCACGGTGATCACCACCGTGCACGACGAGGTGCCGATCGGTTTCGCCTGTCAGTCCTTCGCCGCGCTGTCGCTGGATCCGCCGTTGGTGCTGTTCTGCCCCACCAAGCAGTCGCGGGCCTGGCAGGCCATCGAGGCCAGTGGCAGGTTCTGCGTCAACATGCTGCACGAGAACCAGCAACATGTTTCGGCGCAGTTCGGGTCCAAGGCGCTGGACAAGTTCGCCGGGATCGACTGGAGTCCCTCGCCCCTGGGCTCTCCGGTGATCGACGGCAGCCTGGCCCACATCGACTGCACGGTGCACTCCGTGCACGACGGGGGCGATCACTTCGTGGTGTTCGGTGCGGTGCAGTCGATGTCGGAACCGCCCGCGCTCAAACCGCGGCCCCTGCTGTTCTACCGCGGCGAATACACCGGGATCGAACCCGACAAGAACACCCCGGCCCAGTGGCGCGACGATCTGGACGCATTCCTCACCGCGACCACATCGGACACCTGGTTGTAATCCCGTCGCTTCGCTCGCCCCGGGCGCTCTAGCGCCGTCAGTCCCCGATGCGCTGGATCCGGACGTCCAGTTCGACCTGTGCGGGGCAGTCGCCGGTGTACTCCTGAAAGGATGTCCCGGTCAGCGTCTGGATGGGGTTCTGCGGCCCCTGCGGCAACGGCAGCTCATCGCGGGAGGACTGGCGCACCTTGCCAATTCCGTCGGTGCACTGCGCGTCACCCTCCGGGAAGCTGGCGGTGAACCGGCCATCGCCGTACTGCATCACGAACAGATTGTTGGTGTCGACGGTCGACATCAAGGTCACGCACCGGTCCCCGGTGCGCAGGCAGTGCGTGGTGGCGCGGTAGTCGTGTGGTGGGAACACCTCGCCGGTGGCCGGGTAGGTCTGGGTGTAGGTGTAGGTGCCCCACAGTGCCGCGCCGGGTGAGGTGCGCAGCGGGGGCTCGTCTGCCGGGTCGGCAGCCTCGATGCCCGTCCCCGCCCCGCTGGTGGGCGACAGGTTCACCGCACGCTTGCTCGCGCACAGCGCCGGTGCGGTGGCCCAGGTGTATTCGCCGGACATCGATCCGTCCAGCCGGGGCCGCAGCGCGATGATCGACCATCCGGTCACGTCGACTTCGGCGTCGCCGACCTTGCACTTGTCGGGTGCCTCCCGCACGCTCAGCCAGTCACCGTCGATGTAGTCGAACACCAGGGTCAGCGCGGGCGGTCCGGAGGGGTTCTTCGGATCGACCACCGACACCGTCGCAACGCATTCGGAGCCCCGGCAGGTCGAGCGGGCCGCCCATGTCTCGGTGCGGGCGGTGCCTGCCACCGGCTTGCCGTCCGGTGTCGCGGTGGGTCCGATATCGACCTTGAAGTTGCCCTCCAGCGACGGCCCCGACCGGGTGTCGGTCGCCTCGTCGGTGGAGCGGACGGTGAACAGGCACGCCGCGAAGCCGCCGAGGATCACCGCGATCAGTGCGATTGCCGCCAGCAGTTTGACCAGTGTGCGCTTGGTGTCTTTATTCAGCCCGGGTGCCATCGCGAACAGAATGCCATCCCGGCGTAGCCGCGATGAACGCAATGACGGTTCCAGATCGAGGGCATGCCGCCACGATATTCAGCTGTGCCTGCCGAGCAACGCGTTTCGCTGCGCGCCCATCCGATCGCGGATGGCCTCGATGATCGCCGCAACCTCCGGTCGACGCAGTGTTTCGGCGCGGGTCACCAACCAATAGGTCAGCTGCACCGCTACGGCATCGGGGAGCACCCGGATCAGGTCGTCGTGCCGGTCGGCCATGAAACAGGGCAGGAGACCCAGACCCGCGGCGGCGCGGGTCGCCTCGACGTGCACGAAAACATTGGTCGAAGACACCGACTGCCGCATGTGCGGGGCGAAACCGGTGGCGTGGTCGAGATCGTCGACCTGCAGCATGGAGTCGATGAAGTAGACCAGCGGATGGTCGTTCAAATCGTCGAGCCCACGAGGCGTGCCGTGCTCGGCGAGGTAGCGCGCCGAGCCGTATAGGCCCAGGCAGTAGTCGCCGAGCCGGATCGCCTGGGCGCGGTGCACGGTTGGTTCACCCACCACGACCTCGATATCGACACTGGAGCGTTGCTGGCTGGCGCGCCGGATCGCGGCGACGATCTCCACCGACACCCCGGGGTGGCTGCGCTGGACGGTGGCCGCGGCCGGGGCGGCGATGTAGGCGCTGAAACCATCGGTCGCCGAGATCCGCACGACCCCCTCCAGTGGGCGAGGTTGACCCTCCGCATCGCCGAGTGAGTGCACTGCCGCTTCCACCGCCTCGGCGGCGGCCAGCACCTCGCGGCCGCGGTCGGTGAGTTCCCAGCCGCCGCCGACCCTGGTCAGCACCCGGGCGCCGAGGGTCTGTTCAAGGGCGGCGATGCGCCGGGAGATGGTGGTGTGATTGACCCCGAGCGTCTCGGCGGCGCCGATGTAGCGACCGGTCCGCCCGACGGCCAGCAGGATCAGCAGATCATCAGCGCTCGGCAGGCCCATATCTGCATTTTTGCAGACACGTCCTGCAGATCTGACCATTGTTTCGATCATGACGTGCATGAATACTCACCCCCATGTGTGCTGCCGATCACAATTCCGAACCCACGACCGGACTGAAACGGGTCGTCACCGCCTCCATGGCCGGCACGGTCGTGGAGTGGTACGAGTTCTTCCTGTACGGCACCGCGGCGACGCTGGTGTTCAGCAAGGTCTTCTTCGCCGAGACGACCAGCGAGCTCAACGCGATCTTCCTGGCCTTCGCCACCTACGCGGTGGGCTTCGTGGCGCGTCCCCTCGGTGGCATCGTGTTCGGCCATTACGGCGACAAATTCGGCCGCAAGAAGCTGCTGCAGTTCTCCCTGCTGCTCGTCGGCGCCGCAACCTTCCTGATGGGCTGCCTGCCCACCTTCGGGCAGATCGGGTACTGGGCACCCGGTCTGTTGGTGACCCTGCGGTTCATCCAGGGCTTCGCCGTCGGCGGTGAGTGGGGTGGGGCGATCCTTCTGGTCGCCGAGCACAGCCCGAACAATCGGCGCGGTTTCTGGGCAAGTTGGCCGCAGGCCGGGGTGCCGGTGGGCAACATGCTCGCCACCGTCGTGCTCCTGGTGCTCACCGCGACACTGTCGGAATCGGCCTTCCTGTCCTGGGGATGGCGGGTGGCGTTCTGGCTGTCGGCGGTGGTCGTGCTCATCGGCTACTACATCCGCACCAAGGTCACCGATGCGCCGATCTTCGTGGAGGCCCAAGAGGAGGCCGAGCGGATCAAGGCCACCTCGTTCAGCGTCGTCGAGGTGCTCAAGCGCTACCCGCGGGGCGTGTTCACCGCGATGGGCCTGCGCTTCGGCGAGAACATCATGTACTACCTGGTGGTTACCTTCTCGATCACCTATCTGAAGGTGTCGGCGGGCGCGGACACCAGTTCGATCCTGTGGTATCTGCTGGTCGCACACGCTGTGCACTTCGCGGTGGTGCCCGTGGTGGGCCAGTTGGCCGACCGGTTCGGCCGCCGCCCGGTGTATCTGGTGGGCGCGGTGCTGGGCGGCACCTGGGGTTTCTTCGCCTTCCCCATGATGAACAGCGGCAACTACCTGATCGTCACCGCGGCGATCACCCTGGGCCTGATGATCCACGCCCTGATGTACGCGCCGCAGCCGGCCATCATGGCGGAGATGTTTCCGACCCGGATGCGGTATTCCGGTGTGTCCCTGGGCTATCAGGTCACCTCCATCGTGGCGGGCTCGCTCGCTCCGCTGATCGCGGTGAAACTGCTCGACCGTTTCGACTCGCCGGTGCCGATCTCGATCTACCTGGCACTCGCGTGCGGCATCACGTTGATCGCAGTGCTCTACAGTCGCGAGACCAACGGTATCGACCTGCGCACCCTCGACGATGCCGACGCCCGCGAGGTCGCCGGGACGCGTGCATGAGTGACCTTTCCGGTAAGACCGCTCTGGTCACCGGCGGCGCCAGCGGTATCGGAGCGGCCTGCGCGCGCGAGCTCGCCGCCCGCGGGGCCCTGGTCACCGTCGCCGACCGGGACGCCGACGCGGCCGCGGCGCTGGCCGACGAGATCGGCGGCGCCACATGGGTGGTCGATCTTCTCGACGTCAAAGCGCTGGGGGATCTGGTGCTTCAGGTCGACATCCTGGTGAACAACGCCGGCGTGCAGCGTGTCGCGCCCATCGTCGAGTTTCCGCCGGAGGCGTTTCGTATGTTGCTGACCCTGATGACGGAGGTGCCGTTCCTGCTCATCCGGGCCGCGCTGCCGTACATGTACCAATCCGGGTTCGGCCGCATCATCAACCTTTCCTCGGTCCACGGTCTGCGCGCCTCGGAATATAAGGTCGCCTATGTGACCGCCAAGCACGCGCTGGAGGGACTGTCGAAGGTGACCGCCTTGGAGGGTGGTCCGCACGGCGTCACCAGCAACTGCGTCAACCCCGGTTATGTGCGAACAGCCCTGGTGGACAAACAGATTGCCGATCAGGCCCGCACCCACGGTATCGACGAGCAGCAGGTCGTCGAACAGATCCTGCTGAAGGAGAGTGCCATCAAACGGCTGGTGGAACCACAGGAGGTGGCCTCCCTGGTGGGCTGGCTCGCATCCTCGCAGGCGGGCATGGTGACCGGGGCGTCCTACACGATGGACGGCGGGTGGAGCGCCCGGTGAGTACCGCACCGCAGTGGCAGCCGACGGCCACCGATATCGCCGAAGCTCGGGTCACCGACTTCGCCAAGTTCGCCGGCGCACCGTCGGACTATCACGCGCTCTGGCAGTGGTCGGTGGACGAGCCGGCGGCATTCTGGGGCGCACTGTGGAGGTACTTCGGCCTCGGTGAGGTGCCCGGCGAGGTGCTTACCGACGCGGATATGCCCGGTGCGCAATGGTTTCCCGGTGTGCAGCTCAACTTCGTCGACCAGGTGGTGCGCCAATCCCGCACCGACCGGCCGGCAATCCTGTGCGTCAGCGAGGACACCCCTACCACCGAACTGTCCTGGTCCGAACTACTGCGCCGCGCTGCTGGATTCGCGCAGACCCTCATCGATCACGGGGTGCGCCCCGGCGACCGGGTCGTCGGCTACCTGCCCAATATCGCCGAGGCGGTGATCGCCTTCCTGGGTACCGCCGCGGTCGGCGCGGTGTGGAGTGCATGCGGGCAGGACTACTCGGCCAAGGCCGCCCTGGATCGGCTCGGTCAGCTCGAACCGGTAGTGCTGGTGACCGCCGATGGCTACCGGTTCGGCGGTAAATTCCACGACAAGAGCGCAGAGGTGGAGGCGCTGCGGGCCGGTCTGCCCACGCTGCGCGCCACCGTCTCGGTGTCCCGCGTGGCCCCGACTCCGCGGGGCCACCTCGATTGGGAGACCGCCACCTCCGCCGGCGCCGACCTGAGGACGGTGGCCGTCGAGTTCGATCATCCGCTGTGGATCCTGTTCTCCTCGGGTACCACCGGCCTGCCCAAGGGTATCGTTCACGGCCATGGCGGCGTGCTGCTGGAACACCTGAAAGCCGTTGCGCTGCAGAGTGATATCGGTGATCGCGATACCTTCTTCTGGTACACCAGCCCGAGCTGGATGATGTGGAACTTCCAGATTGCCGGATTGCTGGTCGGCGCCACCATCGTCTGCTATGACGGCAGCCCGTCATATCCGACGCCGGACGCCCTGTGGGCACTGGCCGCCGATCTCGGCGTGACGGTGCTCGGTACCAGCCCGGGATATGTCCTCGGCTGCATGAAGGCCGGTGCGGTCCCGCGGACCGAGCACGACCTCTCGGCGTTGCGGACCGTCGGGATCACCGGCTCGTCGTTGCCGCCGACGACGTCGCTGTGGATGCGTGACAATGTCGGCGAGCACGTGCAGATCGCCTCCATCAGCGGGGGAACCGATGTGGTGTCCGCCTTCATCGGTGGGGTGCGCACCGTGCCGGTGTGGCCCGGGGAGCTTTCGGCGCCGTACCTGGGGGTGGCGCTGGATGCCTGGGACGAGTCGGGCAAGCCGGTGCGCGGTGAGGTCGGCGAGCTGGTCATCACCAAACCGCTGCCGTCCATGCCGGTGGCGTTCTGGAATGATCCGGACGGATCGCGCTATCGCGACGCCTATTTCGAGATGTTCCCGGGCGTCTGGCGACATGGTGACTGGATCACCGTCACCGACCACGGCAGCGTCATCGTGCACGGACGGTCGGACTCCACGCTGAATCGGCACGGCATCAGGATGGGCAGCGCCGATATCTATCAGGCGGTGGAACGGTTGCCCGAGATCGCCGAGGCTTTGGTGATCGGCGCCGAGCAGCCCGACGGTGGCTACTGGATGCCGCTGTTCGTGGTGCTCGCCGAGGGTGCCGAACTCGATGACGCGTTGCGGGACAAGGTTAAGAGCACCATCCGCGCCGAGGTCTCCCCGCGGCACGTGCCCGACGACATCATCCTGGCCCCCGGCATCCCGCACACCCGCACCGGCAAGAAGCTCGAGGTGCCGATCAAGAAGCTGTTCCAGGGTGCCGATGCCGCCAAGGTCGTGGAACGCAGCGCCGTCGACGATCCGGACCTGCTGGAGTGGTACGTCACGCAGCGTCGAACCTGACCAGGTCGATACTCAACCCGCATTCGATGACGCTAATCGTCCGGACCTGCGGCCCCGGCAGCGGAGGAGCGGTCGATCGGTAGACGGCGCCGGTGGGCGTGCGAAATTCTGCGATATGTACGCCGTCGGTGTCGGCCGTGGTGACTGACCAGCCGGGTGCGTCCTTGGTGTAGTTGCAGGCCTCGCATTCGCCGAGCCCGTTCAGCGTGCTCGTCGCCCCACCCCGGTGTGCCGGGCGGGCATGGTCGTGGTGGCGGATCGGCGCATCGCAATACGGTGTGCGGCAGGTCCGGTCGCGCAGTTCCAGAAATGTGGCGAGGCCCTTCGGGAAGATTCGTGCCGGTGACTCCATGGCCACCAGCTGTCCGCTTCGCGGGTGGCGGTACAGCCTGCGCAGCATCGTCTTCACCGCGGCGTCTGCGGCGGCGTCACCGGTCATGCTGCGGGCGAATCCGGCCGGAATGGGTCCGTAGTCGGCGAGCCACCCGGGTGCGTCGTCATCGCCGGCCAGGGTGGTGTCGGCCAGTACCAGGTTCAGTGTCATCGGCACCGGCTGCGCTGCGGGGCGGCCGGTGGTGCGTTCGACAAGGGTGTCGGCCATGATCTGCCCACGGGAGCGATCATCGAATGTGGTGTCGGCGGCCCGCTTCAACGCCGCATACACCGCGACGCCCTGGGCGACGGGCAGCAGCGCGGTCACGTACGTCATCGTGTCGGGCGCCGGCCGGATGGTGACGCAGCGGTCCTTGGCGGCCTTCGCCGACCGGGCCACCACCGCCTCGACATCCAGCCTCGCCGCGATGGCCTTGGCCTCGGCCACCACTCGCTTGTCACCCCAGCCCTCCAGTCGGGACGGCGCAGCACACAGCTCGGCGTCGAGCTCGCGACGGTGTTCGACACTCAGGCAGGAAGATTCGCGCACGATCAGTGTCGCCCGCCATTCCGAGAGCACCCCACATTCGAGCGCAGCCAGCGTATAGGGCATCTCCTCGACCAGCGCGGACGCCAATCCCAGGTGGGTGCCGCCGCGCACCGGCGAGTCGTGCCGGGCCAGGGCCACCTCGCCGGCCAGGCCGCGGCCGCGTTGGGCGGCAGGCAGACCGATCTCCAATTCGGCAGCGCGTCTCTTGCTGCGCCACAGCGCGGTGGCCCGCGCCTGCGCGGCGGCGGCGGCCGATTTCAGCCGTTCCAGATGCTCGACCCGGACCCGCAACTCCGCCTCGGTGGAATCCGGATCGATATCGAACAAACTTTCGAGCATGCTGGAAATGCTACCTGCTGCCACTGACAGGCAATGGTGGCTAGCGGTATCGACAACGCCGTGCCGAACGACCAGAGTTATCGCACATGAGCATCCTCACCACCGCCGACGGCACCGACATCTTCTACAAGGACTGGGGAACCGGGCAACCCATCGTGTTCAGTCACGGCTGGCCGCTGTCCTCGGACGACTGGGACACCCAGATGCTCTTCTTTCTGGGGCAGGGATACCGGGTCATCGCCCACGACCGGCGCGGGCACGGCCGGTCCACCCAGACCGTCGACGGGCACGACCTCGATCACTACGCCGACGATCTCGCCGCCCTCACCGAACACCTCGACCTGCATGACGCGATCCATGTCGGACATTCCACCGGCGGCGGGGAAGTGGTGCGGTACCTCGCCCGGCACGGCGAACAGCGGGTGGCCAAGGCCGCGATCATCAGTGCGGTTCCCCCACTGATGGTTCAGACCGACGCCAACCCCGAGGGTTTGCCCAAGAGCGTGTTCGACGATCTGCAAGCGCAATTGGCGGCCAACCGTTCGGTGTTCTACCGAGCTTTACCGGCGGGTCCGTTCTACGGGTTCAACCGAGACGGTGTGGAACCCGACGAGGCGATCATCGAGAACTGGTGGCGGCAGGGCATGATGGGCGACGCCCTGTCACACTACGACGGGATCGTGGCGTTCTCACAGACCGATTTCACCGAAGACCTGAAGAAGATCACCGTGCCGACGCTGGTGATGCACAGCCGCGATGACCAGATCGTGCCCTATGTGGCCGCCGGACCGAAATCGGCCGAACTGCTGCAGAACGCGACGCTGATCACCTACGAGGACTTCCCGCACGGCATGCCCACCACACACGCCGACGTCATCAACACCGATCTGCTGGCGTTCCTGAGGTCCTGAGCCACGGCCCCAACCGCTGCAGCGCCGTGGTGATATCGGCCGCGGCGCCGGCGAAGGACAACCGGACGAACGAGCCTCCGTGCACGGTGTCGAAGTCGATACCGGGGGCGATCGCGACACCGGTGTCGGCCAACAGCTTTGCGCAGAAGTCGAGCGAGTCGGTGGAGTACCGGGAGATGTCGGCGTACACGTAGAACGCGCCGTCGGCGGGGGCCAGGCGATCAACACCGATCTCGGCCAGGCCGTTGAGCAGCAGTTCCCGGTTGACGGTGTACTCGGCGACGAGTCCGTCGGCCTCGGCCAGCGCCGCGGGCTCGAACGCCGCCACGGCCGCGAGCTGAGGCAGTGTCGGCGGGCAGATGGAGAAGTTGCCAGTCAGCCGGTCGACGGCGCGGCGCAGCGGCTCCGGCACCAGTAACCAGCCCAGCCGCCAGCCCGTCATGGCGAAGTATTTCGAGAAGCTGTTCACCACAATGGGGTTGCGCGAGGTCTCCCAGGCGCAGCTGGTGTCCGGCGCGCCGGGATAGACCAGACCGTGGTACAGCTCGTCGCTGACCAGCTGCACATCGTGGGTATCGCACCAGCGCACGATGTCGGCCAGATCATCGGGCGGGATGACGGTACCGGTGGGATTGGCCGGACTGGCGATGATCAGACCCCGCACCGGGGGGTCCAGGGCCTCCAGCATCGGCACGGTCGGCTGGAAGCGGGTCTCCGGGCCGCACGGCATCTCGACCGGCTCACAGCCCAGGGCCGACAGGATGTTGCGGTAACAGGGGTAGCCGGGACTGGTCACCGCGACCCGGTCGCCGATGTCGAAGCAGGACAGGAATGCCAGCAGGAACCCGCCGGTGGATCCGGTGGTGACGACCACGGCGTCGGGGTCGACATCGATACCGTGCCGGTTCAGATAGGACGCGGCGATCGCCTCGCGCAGCTGCGGAATGCCCAGGGCCACGGTGTATCCGAGGTTGTGGTGTGCCAGCGCCTGCGCGGCGGCCGCCCGCACCGGTGCCGGTGCCTGTGCACTGGGCTGGCCCGCGGACAGGTTGACCAGGTCCCCGTGCGTGCGCTGCCGCTCGGCGGCGGCCAGCCACACGTCCATCACATAGAACGGCGGGATCCCCGCGCGCAGCGCCACGCGGCCGGTGTTGGCGGTCATCGAGTCCAGGCTAGTCCGCGGACTGGAACACCTCGGCCTCGAGCCGGCGCAGATGCTGGCGCGGCGGACCCAGCAGCTGGGCGCTGCCGTGCGCCCGTTTGAAATACAGCTGGATATCGTGCTCCCAGGTGATCGCGATGCCACCGTGCATCTGCACGGCCTCGCCGACGACGTCGGTCAGCGCCTCGCTGGCGAACACGCGCGCCAACGCCGCCGACACCGGCGACGGTTCGCCGATCGCCTCGTAGATGACGGCGCGCGCGGACTGCACCTTCACGTACAAATCGGCCATCCGGTGCTTGAGCGCCTGGAAACTGCCGATCGGGCGGCCGAACTGCACCCGGTCCTTGGTGTAGGCCACCGTCAGCTCCAGTGCGCGCGAGGCCGCACCGATCTGCTCGGCGGCCAGCAGCAGGGCCGCGGTGTCGGCCAACCCCGGATCGCTGCCCAGCGCGGTGGTCTCACCCGCGGTCACCGAGGACAGCCGACGGGTGAGGTCCATGGTGGTCTTGGCCTGTGCGGTGAAGGTGTTCCACCGGGTGAGGTTCGTGCCGTCCGCAGCGATCACCACATCGGCGATATCGCCGTTGACGACGTACTCGGGGTCGAACACCACCGCGCCGATCGAGGCGCCCTCGGCCAGTGCCTCCAGCGGCGCGTGATCCCCGGCGCTCAGCAGCGCCAGTTCGGCCAGGATGGTCCCCAGCAGCGGCGTGGGGACCAGCGCCTTACCCAGTTCCTCCATCACCACGGCGGCATCGCCGAGTTCACCGCCGGCGCCACCGAGATCCTCGGGCACCACCAACGCCGCGGCGCCGACCTGTTCGCACAACAACGTCCACAGCGCCTCGTCGTACCCCCGGTCGGACTCCATGGCTCGCCGCACCGCCTCGGGGTCGGCGTGTTTGTCGACCAGCGCGGCGACGGTGGAGCGCAGCAGTTCGCGTTCTTCACTCATGCGAGTACCTCCAGCAGTCGGCGGCGGTGCAGGGTCGGGTCGCCCCATGCCGAACGCAGCGCCTGCACGCGCAGCAGCAGCAAGGACAGGTCGTGTTCCTGGGTGAAGCCGATGGCGCCGTGCGTCTGCAGCGACGAGCGGGCGGACAGCAGAGCGGCATCGGCGGCCGCGACCTTGGCCGCACTGATATCGCGCGCGGTGTCCGGGGAATTCTCCGCCAGCGCGAGCGCCGCGCCGTAGATCAACGGCCGCGCCAGTTCCAGGGCGATGTGCACGTCGGCGAGCTTGTGCTTGATCGACTGGTAGGAGCCGATGACCCGCCCGAACTGGGTGCGCTGCTTGGCGTAGGCCACCGACTGGTCGAGCATGGCCTGTCCCGCCCCGATCAGCTGTGCGGCGGTGGCCAGTACCCCGAACTCGTAGGCTCGAGCGGTGTCGGCGCTGTGTCCGTCGCCGGCCGCGCTGACCTCGAAGAGCGTGCGGGCCGGGTCGACCGAAGCGTGGGACGGGCCCGCGGTGGCGTCGGCGATGCGGCCGTCCCCGGCCAGCAGCACCAGATCGGCGAAGTCGGCGTTGACGGCGTACGGAACCTGTGGCGGCAGTGCGACGGTGGCGATGGACTCGCCGGCGGCCAGGGCGGCCGATCGTTCGTCATCGCTCAGCAGCAACGGTGCGACGACGATCGACTCGGTGACCGGCCCGGGCACCGCCCAATAGCCGAGACGTTCCAGTGCGACCACGGCGTCGACCGGGTGGGCGTCGATACCGTCGAACTTCTCGGCCACCAGCAGCGCCGTGACGCCGAGTTCGGCGAGCTGACCCCAGACCTTGCGCGCGGGTGCGGTGTCGCCGGCGGCCCAGGCGCGGACGGCGGAGGGGACATCGGCCGCGCCGAGCGCGGCGTCGATGCTGGACGCGAAATCGCGCTGCTGTTCGTCGATCTCGAAGTTCATTTGCTCTTCCCCCCAGCCGGTTCGCGGGGCAGTCCCAGGAGCCGTTCGGCGATGATATTGCGCTGGATCTCGTTGGTTCCCGCGTAGATCGGGCCGCCCAGGGCGAACAGCAGACCCTCGGTCCAGCCGTCCACCAGCTCGGCGTCGGGGCCGCGCAGATCCAGCGCGGTCTGGTGTAGCGCCACGTCCAGTTCGGACCAGAACACCTTGGTCACCGAGGATTCGGCCCCCAATTCGCCACCGTTGGCCAGCCGGGTGACGGTGCCGAAGGTATGCAGCCGGTAGGCCTGGGCCTTGATCCAGGCATCGGCCACCCGGTCGGTGAACACCGGGTCGGGATTCGACTTCCACTGCGCGACAAGGCGTTCGGCCGGCGCCAGGAATCGGGCGGGGCTGCGCAGCGACATGCCACGCTCATTGCTCGAGGTGCTCATCGCCGCGCGCCAACCCTCGTCGACCTCGCCGATCACGTCGGCATCCGGGACGAATACGTCGTCGAGGAACACCTCGCCGAAGCCGGTGTCCCCGCCGAGTTGTGCGATCGGACGCACGGTGACGCCGTCGGCGTGCAGGTCGAACATGAAATAGGTCAGCCCCTTGTGCCGTTGCGCCTGCGGGTCGGAGCGGAACAGCCCGAAGGCGCGCTCACCGAACGGGGCCCGCGAACTCCAGATCTTCTGACCGTTGAGTTTCCAGCCGCCGTCCACCCGGGTGGCCGTCGAGCGCAGCGATGCCAGGTCACTGCCGGACTCGGGCTCGGACCAGGCCTGCGCCCAGATCTCCTCGCCACTGGCCATTTTGGGCAGCACCCGGTCCAGCTGCTCCTTGGTGCCGTGTGCGAACAACGTCGGTGCCAGCATCGAGGTGCCGTTGGCGCTGGCCCGCCCCGGAGCGCCGGCGCGGAAGTACTCCTCCTCGAACGCGATCCATTGCAGCAGGGTGGCGTCCCGGCCGCCGTACTCCTTCGGCCAGGCGATCACCGACAGGCCGGCATCGAAGAGCACCTTGTCCCACCGTCGGTGCTGCTCGAAACCCTCACGGGTGTCGTAGGACTTCGTCGGGAAGTCGTGCCGATGGGCGGACAGGAACTCGCGTACCTCGGCCCGGAAGTCCTCGGTGCCCTCGTCGAAGTTGAGGTCCATCTCAGGCCTTTCCGCTGATCTCACGCAGCTGTGGTTTGACCACTTTGCCTCCTGGGTTTCGTGGCAGCACATCGAGGAACGCGACCGAACGCGGGACCTTGAAGTTCGCCAGATGCTCACGGGTGTAGGCGATCACCGTCGCCTCGTCGAGCTGTGCTCCGGGCTTGACCACGACGAACGCCTTGCCGACCTCGCCGAGACGCTGGTCGGCAACCCCGATCACCGCGGCCTCGCTCACGCCATCGAGCCGGGCGAGCACCTGCTCGATCTCGGCCGGGTACACGTTGAACCCGCCGCAGATGTACATATCCTTCAACCGGTCGGTGATGGTGAGGTTGCCGGCCTCGTCCAGGGTTCCGATATCGCCGGTGTGCAGCCAGCCGTCGGCATCGATGGCCGCCGCGGTGGCCTCGGGATCGTCGAGATAGCCGAGCATCACATTCGGCCCGCGCAACAACACCTCGCCCGAATCGTCCAGGCGCAGTTCGAAATCAGCGATCGGGCGGCCGCACGTCGTGGCCACGGTGACAGCGTCGTCGTCGGCGCTGCACATGGTGCCGAAACCCGAGGCTTCGGTCAGGCCGTAGGCGGTCAGCACGATATCGATGTCCAGTTCGGACTGCATCCGCTCGATCAGCACCACCGGCACCACCGCGGCGCCGGTCACCGCGAACCGCAGCGAGGTCAGGTCGTGCTCGCCGCGGCGAGGATGATCCAACAGTGTCTGGTAGATGGTGGGCGGTCCGGGGAGCACGGTGATCTGGTGCTCGGCCACCGCTTTCATGGCCTGCTCGGGGTCGAAGGTGAGCAGCGGGTACAACGTCGCGCCGGTCTGCAGGCAGGCCAGGATGCCGGCCTTGTACCCGAAGTTGTGGAAGAACGGGTTGATGCACAGGTAGCGGTCGTCACTGCTGAGCTGACCGCAGGCCGCCCACGCCGCCGAGGCGTCGAGTGACTGGCGGTGTGCGCAGCGCACGCCCTTGCTCCGGCCGGTGGTGCCGGAGGTGAACAGGATGTCGGCGACGTCATCGGGGGAGACCGCCGCGGCTCGGGCGTCCACCTCGGTCAGATCGGTTCCGCGTGCGACGAACTCATCCCACGTGCCGTCCTCGGCATCGATCGGTATCCGGACGATATGGCGTAGCGCCGGCAGGGCAGCCCGGTCGAGTTGGCGGGTGCGGTCGGCGCCCAGGAATTCACCGGCCGCGATCAGCAGGGGGGCCTGGGTGCGTGCCAGGATGTCGGCGGCCTCGCCGGCGGTGTAGCGGGTGTTCAGTGGGACGACGACGGCCCCGGCGTAGTGCGTGGCCAGGGCCGCGACCACCCAGTGCCAGGTGTTGGGTGACCAGATCGCGACCCGGTCGCCGACGGCAACACCCATATCGATCATGGCCGCCGCGGCCCGGCGCACCTCCTCGCGCAGCTGACCGTAGGTCAATCTCCGGTGCGGTGTGACCAGGGCGTCATGCTCGGCTAGCTGTACGGCCATCCGGTCCAGCACCGCTGGAACGGTCCGCTTCACGCTCGTCATTGACGCTCCTCTAACAAAGCAAGTGCTTGGTAGGTTAGCCTACAAGGGTGATAGAGGTCGAGGACTTCCGGGCCGAGGTCCGGCAATGGCTGGCCGATAATCTGGTCGGCGAATATGCGGCGCTCAAGGGCCTGGGCGGCCCCGGTCGTGAGCACGAGGCATTCGAAGAGCGCCGCGCCTGGAACCAGCATCTGGCCGCGGCCGGTCTGACCTGCCTGGGCTGGCCCGAGGAGCACGGCGGCCGGGGGCTGACCGTCGCGCACCGGGTGGCGTTCTACGAGGAGTACGCCAAGGCCGACGCCCCCGACAAGATCAATCACTTCGGGGAGGAACTGCTCGGTCCGACGCTCATCGCGTATGGCACACCCGAACAGCAGCAGCGTTTCCTACCCGGCATCCTCGCGGTCACCGAGCTGTGGAGCCAGGGCTATTCCGAGCCCGGGGCCGGCAGCGACCTCGCCAACGTCTCCACCTCGGCCGAGCTGGTCGGGGACGAGTGGGTCATCAACGGTCAGAAGGTGTGGACCTCACTCGCGCACTGGGCACAGTGGTGCTTCGTGGTGGCGCGCAGCGAGAAGGGATCCAAACGGCATGCCGGGCTGTCCTTCCTGCTGGTGCCGCTGGACCAACCCGGCGTACAGATCCGGCCGATCATCCAGCTCACCGGCGACTCCGAGTTCAACGAGGTCTTCTTCGATGACGCCCGCACCGAGGCCGCGCTGGTCGTCGGGGAGCCCGGCGACGGCTGGCGGGTGGCCATGGGCCTGCTGACCTTCGAACGGGGTGTGTCCACGCTCGGCCAGCAGATCCGCTACGCCCGAGAACATTCCAACCTGGTCGAGCTGGCCAAACGCACCGGTGCGGCCGACGATCCGCTGATCCGGGAGCGGCTCACCCGGTCCTGGACCGGGCTGAAGGCCATGCGGGCGTACTCGTTGGCGACCATGGACGTGGAAGGAGGCGGCCAAGCCGCCCCAGGAAAAGACGCCCCGGGCAAAGACGCCCCAGGAAAAGACAATGTCTCGAAACTGTTGTGGGCCAACTGGCATCGCGAGCTCGGCGAGATCGCCATGGACGTGCAGGGTATGGCCGGGCTGACCCTGGTCGACGGTGAGTTCGACGAATGGCAGCGGCTGTACCTGTTCTCCCGCTCGGACACCATCTACGGCGGATCCAACGAGATCCAGCGCAACATCATCGCCGAGCGGGTGCTCGGCCTACCCCGAGAGGTAAAGGGATGACTGATCTTTCGGTAGCTCCGCAGGAGATCGGCGGCCACGGACTGCTGCAGGGCAAGGTGGTCCTGGTGACCGCGGCCGCCGGTACCGGTATCGGGTCGACGACCGCACGCCGGGCGCTGATGGAGGGCGCCGATATCGTCATCTCCGACTTCCACGAGCGTCGCCTGAACGAGACCCGCGAGCAGTTGGCCGGGCTCGGTCTGGGCAAGGTCGACGCGGTGGTCTGCGATGTCACCTCCACCGCGGCTGTCGACGCCCTGATCGCCGATACGGTGGCCGCCGCAGGGCGACTCGACGTGCTGGTCAACAACGCCGGACTCGGTGGGCAGACACCGGTGATCGAGATGACCGACGACGAATGGGACCGCGTCGTCAACGTCACCCTGACCTCCGTCATGCGTGCCACCCGCGCCGCGCTGCGTTACTTCCGCGATGTCGACCACGGTGGCGTCATCGTCAACAACGCCAGCGTGTTGGGGTGGCGCGCGCAGCACTCGCAGTCGCACTACGCCGCGGCCAAGGCCGGGGTGATGGCACTGACCCGTTGCAGCGCAATCGAAGCCGTCGAGTTCGGAGTCCGGATCAACGCCGTCTCACCGAGCATTGCGCGGCACAAGTTCCTGGAGAAGACGTCGTCGTCGGAACTGCTGGACCGCCTGGCCGGTGACGAGGCATTCGGACGGGCTGCCGAGCCGTGGGAGGTCGCCGCCACCATTGCCTTCCTGGCCAGCGACTACTCCAGCTACCTGACCGGCGAAGTGATCTCGGTGTCCAGTCAGCGCGCGTAGTACTCGCGTGGCGGTCATGGAGCGAGGACGCCCTGTTCCTGCCGGACCTGATCGAACTGCTCGGCGTGCCCTCCACTTACCTAGCAAGTGCTTGGTTGGTACGCTGTAGCGATGACGCAGCCGGCAAGTCGCCGCGACGAGCTCCTGCAGCTCGCCGCGACGATGTTCGCCGAGCGCGGCCTCAAGTCGACCACCGTCCGCGATATCGCGGATTCGGCCGGCATCCTCTCGGGCAGTCTGTACCACCATTTCAAATCCAAAGAGCAGATGGTCGAAGAGGTTCTCAAGGACTTCCTGGACTGGCTGTTCGTGCGCTACCAACAGATCCTGGACGGCGCATCGAGTCCCCTGGACAAGGTCAAGGGCCTGTTCATGGCATCCTTCGAAGCCATCGAGTACCGGCACGCCCAGGTGGTCATCTACCAGGACGAGGCCAAGCGCCTCTCGGCCCTTCCGCAGTTCGCGTTCGTCGACGACCGCAACCGCGAGCAACGCAAGATGTGGGTGGACCTGCTGCACGAGGGCATCGCGGACGGCTCGCTGCGGCCGGACCTCGACGTCGACCTGGTCTACCGCTTCATCCGTGACACCACCTGGGTGTCGGTCCGGTGGTATCAGCCGGGCGGGCCTCTCACGGCCGAAGAGGTCGGCCGCCAGTATCTCGCCATCGTTCTCGGCGGCATCACGACAGAGAAGGAATCATGACTGGAACATCAACGGCATACGTCATCGACGCCGTCCGTACCGCGGTCGGCAAGCGCAACGGATCGCTGAGCGGCCTACACCCGGTCGATCTCGGCGCGGCCGCCTGGCGCGGCCTGTTCGAGCGCACCGACCTGGACCCCGGCGCCGTCGACGATGTCATCGCCGGATGCGTGGACGCCATCGGCGGGCAGGCCGGCAACATCGCCCGACTGTCCTGGCTGGCCGCCGGCTTCCCCGAAGAGGTGCCCGGTGTCACCGTGGACCGCCAGTGCGGGTCCAGCCAACAGGCCATCTCGTTCGGTGCGCAGGCGATCATGTCCGGCACCGCCGATGTCATCGTCGCCGGCGGTATGCAGAACATGAGCCAGATCCCGATCAGCTCGGCGATGATCGTCGGCGAGCAGTTCGGTTTCACCTCGCCCACCAACGAGTCCAAGAACTGGCTGCACCGCTACGGCGATCAGGAGATCTCCCAGTTCCGCGGCTCGGAGATGATCGCCGAGAAGTGGAACCTGTCCCGCGAGGACATGGAGCAGTTCGCGCTGACCAGCCATCAGCGCGCCCTGGAGGCGATCCGGGCCGGCTATTTCGAGAACGAGATCATTCCGGTCGACGGTTTCGCCATCGACGAAAGCCCGCGGGAAACCTCGTTGGAGAAGATGGCCGGACTCAAGACCCTGATCGACGGCGGCCGGCTGACCGCCGCGATGGCCAGCCAGATCTCCGACGGGGCCAGCGCGGTACTGCTGGCCTCCGAGGACGCGGTCAAGACGCACGGGCTGAAACCCCGCGCCCGGATCCACCACATCAGCGCCCGGGGCGCCGACCCGGTGTTCATGTTGACCGGTCCGATCCCGGCCACGCACTACGCGCTGGAGAAGACCGGACTTTCGATCGACGATATCGACACCGTCGAGATCAACGAGGCCTTCGCCCCGGTGGTCCAGGCCTGGCTCAAGGAGACCGGCGCCGACCCGGCGAAGGTCAACCCCAGCGGCGGCGCCATCGCGTTGGGGCATCCGCTGGGCGCCACCGGCGCCAAGCTGTTCGCCACCATGCTGAACACCTTGGAGCGCACCGGCGGCCGCTACGGGCTGCAAACCATGTGCGAAGGTGGCGGCACCGCCAACGTCACCATCATCGAGCGGCTCTAGCTGTTCGGGCTGCCCACGGCTCGCCACACCCGGGCCGGGGTCATCGGCAGCTGATACACCCGCGCCCCGCACGCCCTGGCGATGGCATTCGCCAGGGCGGGGGCCACCGGGTTGTACGGTGACTCGCTCATCGACTTGGCGCCCAGCGGGCCCAGCTCGTCGTAGGTATCGGCGAAATACACCTCGGTCACCGGCACATCCGCCAGCTGCGGGATGTGATAGTTGCGCAGCGTCTGGGTAGCGACGGTGCCGTCCGGGCCGATGTGGATCTCCTCATAAAGAGCAGAGCCGATCGCCTGTGCGACACCACCTTCGACCTGACCGCGGCACTGCTGCGGATTCATCACGACCCCGGCGTCGGCGGCCTGGATCGACTGCAGGATGCGCACCTCGCCGGTTTCGGTGTTCACCGCGACACGAAACGCATGCACGTTGAACGCCACCGACCGTGGGGTCCCGTCATGGGTTCCGCTGCCGGACATGGGCACCGGCAGCGAGTGAAAGTCGACCAGCTGGTCACCGCACTGGACTCCGTTGCGGTCCAGCCTGCACAGCGCTGGAGACACCCCGGTCAGGTCGGCGGCGGCAGCAACCAGGGCGCGTTGCAGCTCTTGGGCGGCACGTTGGGTCGCCCGTCCGGCGACCACCGTGCCCGCAGACCCGAACGCGCCGGTGTCATAGCCGACGGTGGACGTATCCGATTGGCGCACCACGATCCGCTCGGTGACGGTGTTGAGTTCGTGGGCCGCCAGTTGGGTGTGCACGGTGGTGGTCCCGTTGCCGAATTCCGCGGTGCCGATGTCGAGGGTGTAGCGGCCCTCGGCGTCGACCGAGACGGTCGCCTCGGCGAAATGCCCCCGCGGCGGGATCGTCGCGATCATGGCGACCGCCATCCCCTCGCCGACCTGCCAGCCCGCCGGCGCTGCGACGCCGTTGCCGGACCGCAGCGCCGCCTCGGCCAGGTCCAGACACTGATCCAGCCCGTAGCTGCCGAAGGCCAGGTCGTCGTCGAGTACATGCGAGTCGACGAAGTCGTCACCGGGGACGATGACATTACGCCGGCGGAATTCGAAGGGGTCGATGTTCATTCGGCCGGCGAGCTCGTCCATCGCGGATTCGACGGCGAACATCACCTGACCCAGCCCGTACCCACGGAAAGCCCCGGAGGGCACATTGTTGGTGTACACCGCGTGCGCATCGACCCGCTTGTTCGGGCTGCGGTACACCGCAACGGATTCACCGCACCCGTGGAACATCACGCCCGGGCTGTGGTTGCCATACGCTCCGGCGTCGACGAGTGCATCCACGGCCAGCGCCTGTAGATGTCCCTCGGCATCGGCGGCCACGGTCACGTCGACGCGGAACGGGTGCCGGCAGGGAGCGACGGTGAACTGATCGGAGCGGGCGAATTCATAACGCACCGGCGTGCCGAGACGAAGCACCGCCAATGCGACCAGATCCTCGGTGAGCATCTCCTGTTTCGCGCCGAAACCGCCGCCGACCCGCTTGGTGAACACCTGCACGTCGTCGGCGCCGAGGCCGAATATGTGGCACAACTCTTTCCGGACCAGGAACGGCACCTGCGAGCTGGTGCGGATGACCAACCGGCCGGAGTCGTCCCGCCACCCGGTGCAGCCGTGTGTTTCCAGGTGCACGTGCTGCACGCGCTGGGTCTGCCAGCGCCCGCGGACCACCGTGCCACCAGAGGCTTCGGCGTCGGCGATTCCGGCCGCGATATCGCCGACCTCACCGTGCAGTTCGGCAACCAGGTTGCGTGACGGGTCGGCGATCCTCGACTGCGGCCCCTTGTCGTCGTGCAGCCGAGGCGCGCCCACCGACCTGGCGGTCTCCGGATCGAACACCGCGGGTAGCTCGTCGTAGGCGACGATGATTGCCCGGCACGCCTTTTCGGCGGTTGCGAGACTGTCGGCGACCACAGCTGCGACACGCTGGCCGACGAACCGCACCGTATCGTCCAGCACGGCGGTGTCATCGGGGTCGTCGCCGCGATCCTCGTGGCGGGCCGTCGAAAACAACACCGGCGGACTGTCCCGGTGGGTCAGCACCAGCCGTACGCCCGGGATGGCCTCGGCCGCCGACGTGTCGATCGACCGGATCCTGGCGTGGGCCAGTGGGCTGGGCAGCACCGCCATGTGCAGCAGCCCGGCCGGCGCATCGTCCATGGTGTATTCCTCGGTGCCGGTCACCACCCGCACCCCGGCCGGGGCGCCGATGGAGCGCCCCGCGTCGTGCACATCGGACTTGTCGATGTTGACCACCCCGGCCAGCGCGTCGGTGATCGCCCGGTAGCCGGTGCAGCGGCACAGATTGCCCTTGAGATGCTCGGGCAGATCCGCCACCTGTTCTGGGGTGAATGTGCTTGCGGTGGTGACCATTCCGGCGGTACAGAAACCGCACTGGAATCCGGCGGCCTCCACGAAGCGCCGTTGCACCGGGTGCAGGTCATCGGGGGTGCCCAGCCCGGACACCGTCGTCACCGGCCGGCCTGCCGCCCGGAACGCCGGGAACACGCAGGAATGCACGGCGGCGCCGTCGACCAGCACCGAGCATGCGCCGCAGTCCCCGGCGTCGCAACCCTTCTTCACCTCGAAGTGACCGCGCTCCCGCAGGAAGGTGCGCAGGCACTGGCCGGGGCGTGGGTCCCCGTCCCAGTCGGCACCGTTGACCGAGAACCTCATGCCAGCTCGGCCCGGATCTGCTCGGCGAGCGTCAGCGTCACCGCCCGGCGCCAGTCCGGGTCACCGTGGGCATCGCGGGTTAGGGCGTGGTCGGGGATCTTCGACAGTGTTGCGCGCAGATCACCGGGGCCCGGAGCCGTGGCGAACCGGAACACGTAGGGGCGCACCGTGGCGGCGGTCACCGACAGCACGAAGTGGCCGTCCTCGTCCCGGCGCCCGATCACGACGGCACCGGAACGCCCGAGCGGGGACGGGGCGAGCTTGCGGAAGGCGGTGCGGGCCCGCAGTGCGCCGGCCGGGACATGCACGGACCGCAGCATCTCGCCGGGCTGCAGGGCATTGGTGGCCTCGCCGGTGACGAGCTCGGCGACCGGCATCGTGTATCCGGAACCGTCGCCGCGCCAGATTGTGGCCACCGCATCCAACGCGGTGCACAGCGAGGTCATCGCCCCGGCGGGAAACGCCAAGCAGATGTTGCCGCCGACCGTCGCGGTGCGCCGGATCTTGAACGATGCGAGCAGCGCGGTAGCGCACTGACCGAACAGCGGGGCAGCCGGATACTCCGGGGGCAACGTGGTTGACAGCGCCGCGACTTCGTCGAGGGTGCAGGTCGCGGCGAGTTCGATCCCGTCCGCGGTGATGGTGACCGGTGGCCAGCCCAGCCCGGTGATGTCGACGAGCCGAGTCACCGCCGGCTGCGGTTCGGAGAACAGCCACGTGCCGCCGGCGAGGATGGCGTCGGTGGGTCCGAGCGGCCACACCTCGTCGCGGCGGGTGGGGATATGCACCGCCTCGACGGTGTTGAGGTCCATCTATCGACCGTAGCCGCGGATCGGGGTGTGCGCAGGTCGAGGCCGTCGGACTGCAGGGTGACTCGGACGCTGTGACAATCGCCTTATGCGTGTGTACCGCGGTCACCTGATGCACATCGCCGGTGCACCCCGATCCGATGCCGTGCGGGCGGCCCTGGTGAGTGTGCCCGACGGTGCGCTGGCGGTGGACGACACCGGGACGATCGTGTACAGCGGTGAGTACGCGAAGCTGCCCGCGTCCGCGACCACCGCCGAGACCGTGGACTGCCGGCCGGGCTTCTTGTTGCCCGGGTTCGTCGACACCCATCTGCACTTCCCGCAGACGCACTGTGTCGACTCCTACGGTGGTGGTCAGCTGCTGGACTGGTTGGAGCGCTGCATCTTTCCCGCCGAGGCGATGCTCGCCGACGAGCAGTACGCCCGGGGCGTCGCCCGCGACTTCTGCGGCCGCCGTGTCGCGGTGGGGACCACCACCGCGCTCGTCTTCGGTTCGGCGTACCCACACGCCCAGGACGCCCTGTATGAGGAATCGATCCGGTCGGGCCTGCGCACGATATCGGGCCGCGGTATCCAGACGGTCGGACCCGCCGCCGCCGGTCCGCTGCTGACAGACGACGAGACGGCAATCACTCTCACCCGCAACGAGATCGAGCGTTGGCACCATGACGGCAACGGCCTGATCCAGGTCGCGGTGGTGCCCAGGTTCGCGCTCTCGGTGACCGGACGCACGCTGCACGCGCTCGGTGAATTCTATGCCGCCGTGCGGGCCGACGGTGTGTACTTCCACACCCACCTATCGGAGAACCTCGGCGAGATCGACGCGGTGCGAGCAGGTTACGGTGTCGAGCACTATCTGGACACCTACGACGGCCGCTGCGCCGGGGGTGGTGTGTCGCTGCTGGGTCGACGCAGTGTGTTCGCTCACGCAGTGCACTGCACCGACCACGAACTGAGCAGGCTGGCCGAGACCGGCAGCTCCATCGCGCACTGCCCGACCTCGCAGTTGTTCCTCGGGTCGGGCACCATGCCGTGGCGGCGCACCGTCGCCAGCGGGGTCACCGTGGCGCTGGGCACCGATGTGTCCGCCGGCGACGAGTGGCTGATTCCCCGGGTGCTCAACGACTGCTTCAAGGTGCATATCAGTGAGCCTGAGGGACAGGCACTCTCGGTCCCACCGGCCGATCTGCTGTTCACCGCTACCCTGGCCGGTGCCAGGGCACTCGACCTCGAGGACCGGATCGGCAATCTCGATTCCGGCAAGGAGGCCGACTTCGTGGTCGTCGATGCCGACCGCCAAGCGCTGCTGCCGCAACTGCTGGCCCGTATCGACCCCGCCGACGCCGACCGCCTGCTGTTCACCCTGCTGATGAACATGCGTGAGGAGGCGATCGGCGGGGTGTATGTGCGGGGTCGGCGGCTCACATGATCGGTGTCAGCGGCCCGCCCAGAATATTGCCGACGATACCCCGGATGACGTTGGTGCCGTCCTCATTTCGCAACTCCTCATACCAGCGTGCGGTGGCCTCGGGGTCCTTGGCGTGGGTGACGTCACAGCGCTTGCGCGCCCGTAGCACCAGATCCGCGGCGCGCTCGGTGCGCGCGGCCTGATAGGCGTTCAGGGCGGCGTGCACATCGCCGGGGTTGTCCTTGAACGCCCACTGCAACGCGATGGCGTCCTCCATGGCCGAACACCCGCCCTGCCCGATATCGGGTGTGGTGTTGTGCGCCGCGTCGCCCAGCACGGCCACCCGACCCTTCACCCAGGTGTGGAACGGGTCGAGGTCGAGGATCTCCACCCGGTTGGTGGTCTGTGGGTCCAGCTTGTCGATCAGCGTCTGGACCCCGGGAGCCCAGCCGGCGAAATGACCGCGCAGCACGTCGCGGGCCGTCCCCCGCTCGTACGGGACGCCTTCGGCTTCGACCACATCGAAGAAGAAGTAGAAGCGACCGCCGGCCACCGGCATCACCGAGACACGTTTTCCCTCACCGACATAGGTGGTCCACTCGGTGGCGGGCCCGATCGCGTCATCGGTGTCGACAAGTCCGTTGAAGTTGACGTAGCCGGCGTAGCGGCGGGTCACCGGAGAGCCGAGCACGTATTCGCGGGTGATCGAACTGGCGCCGTCGGCGCCGATGATGACATCGGCGGTGACGGTCGTCCCGTCGGCGAAGGTCGCGGTCGCCACGTCGGGGCCGTCGGTGACATCGACCATCTTCATACCGAAGTTGATCCCGTCGACGCCGTAGGCCTGCATCAGCATGAGCTGGAGCTCGGCGCGGGCTATCGGGTATGGACGCTGCCCGACCTCGTCGATCAGTGGTTGCATGGAGAAACGGCACATGGTCTCACCGGTGTGCGCGTCCAGGTAGCTCATCGTGTCGACGATGCCGCCCAGCCGGGCCGTCTCCTCCTGCAGGCCCAGATAGTTCAGGCATTTCACACCGTTGGACCACACCGAGATGGCCGCACCGACCGGCTTGTTCTCGGTGACCCGTTCGTAGACCGCGGTCTCGATGCCGATCTGGCGCAGTGCGAGTGCGGCACTCATCCCGCCCATCCCCGCACCGATGATCACGACCTTCACGTTCAGCTCCCTCGGTAGGTGGAATACGAGTAGGGCGCCAGCAGCAGCGGCACGTGGTAGTGGCCGGTCAGATCGGTGATCTCGAAGGCGATCACCACCTCCGGGTAGAAGCCGGCGATCCCCTCGGCGGCGAAGTAGGCGCCGGTGTCGAAGTGCAGCCGGTACACCCCGGCGGCCAGCTCGCCGCCGAGCCCCGCGATGCGCCCGTCGGCATCGGTGGTGTCCTGGGCCACCGCGGTGCCTGCGGCGGTGAGGGTGACGGCGACCCCGACCGCGGGCCGGCCGGTGGTCGCGTCGAGCACATGAGTGGACAGCGTCATGGCACCCATCATGTCGGTTCGCTCAGCAATCGCTGCAGCCGCAGCCGGTTGATCTTGGCCAGCTCGTTGCGCATGACCCGGCGTTCGGTTTCGGCGTCGTTGTCGAGCCGGTCGGTCAGGATGGCGAGCAGTTCCTCGGCCGATCGCCCGCTGGCGCACACCAGATAGACGTAGCCGAACTTGTCCTCGTAGTCCCGGTTCTTCACCGCCAGTTCGGTTTTCACCGCCGCGTCGGCGTCGGCGACACGGGCCTGCTCGCGGGCCGATGACGGGCTGTGCGCGGCCGACACCGATGCGCCGATGCGCGGGTGCCCGTCGAGGGCGGCGTCGATCTCGGCATCGGGGAGTTCGGCGAGTACCCGGTCGGCCCGGTCATAGAGCGCCTCGGCATCCCGGAACGGAGATCCGGCCAGCACGCGGCGTGCCCAGATCGTCGACGAGCACACCTCGAACAGCAGATGCATCCGTTGCCGCTCGGACAGTGCGTTGAAACCCTGCAGTCCGATCGCTTTCACGAGAGTTCGTTGAGCCTGCCGAACCGGGCCGCGGCAATGGGATTGGCGTCGGCGACCAGATCGGTGAAGCGGTAGTTGGCGATCTTGGCCACCTCGATCAATGCATAGGCTTTCTCGGTGGCCGGGGTGTTGTCCATCCGCGACCACCCATTGCGCAGCACCCTATCGAAGCGTTCGGTTTCCCGGGCGCAGATGATCAGCGGGAAGCCGAAGTGCTCACGGTAGGCGGCGGCCAGGCTCACCACGTCCTGATGGTCGTTGTCGTCGAGATTGCTCAACGCCACGTGGTCGACGGCCAGCACCTGGCCCGTCTCGTCCTCGGCGCCGAGGTCGGGGAACGCGTTGAGCAGTTCGGCCTGCTGTTCGTTGTTTCCGGTGAGCACCGCGTCCTGGAATGCTTCGCGCAGCGCAGTGGTGTCGGCGAACGGACGCTGCTCGAAGGCGCGATCGGCCGCCCACGTGACGTCCTGCACGACATGACCGAAGACCTCGGTGAAACGTTCCCGGGTCATGGTGTTGACCTCGTCGAGCGTGATCGATCCGGCGCCGGCAACCCGGGGGCCCTTCTTGACCAGATGGAAGAAGACGATGTTGAGCACGATCGCGGTGATCGCCCCGGTGCTGATACCGCTGCCGAACAGGATGTCCAGACCGGCGGGAAGCGCCCCGGAGATGTCGGGGTAGGACGTCACCAGCAGCGCCAGGGCGAGGCTGGTGGTGACGATGATGACGTTGCGGTGGTCGGTGAAGTCGACCTTTCCCAGCGTCTGGATGCCGACGACCGCGACGGTGGCGAACAGTGTCAGCGCCGCTCCGCCGAGCACCGGGTTGGGGATGGACGCCACGACGGCAGCCACCTTGGGCAGGAAGCCGAGCAGGATCATGATCGCGCCGGCCGCCGCCACCACCCACCGGCTCTTCACACCGGTCAGCCGCACCAGTCCGACGTTCTCGGAGAACGCCGTATAGGGGAACGAGTTGAAGATGCCGCCGATGGTGGTGGCCACCCCGTCGGCGCGCAACACGTTGCCGATATCCGACGGGCGGACCCGCTTGCCGACGATCTCGCCGGTGGCGATGGTGCTGCCGGTGGACTCGACCGCGATGATCATCATCACGATGACCATCGTGATGATGGCGACGATGTCGAACTTGGGCATGCCGAACGCGAACGGCGGGGTGAAGCCGAACATCGAGGCCTGGCCGACCCGGTCGAAGTTCATATCGCCCAGCGCGTAGGCGACGGCGCAGCCCGCAACCAGGCCCAGCAGCACCGCGATGGTGGACATGAAGCCACGGAAGAAGCGCTGGATCGCGACGATCACGGCGATGGTGCCCAGCGCGTAGAGCACCCAGCGCAGGTTGGTGGGATCGGGCTCGTGGGTGGCTGGGTTGGTGACCGCGTCCAGCGCACCGATCGGCACCAGGCACAGCCCGATGATGGTGATGAGCGTCCCGGTCACCACCGGCGGGAAGAACTTGAGCAGCCTGACGAACACGGGTGCGATCAGGAAGGTGAAGACTCCCGCCACGATCACCGCGCCGTACACGTAGAGCAGGCTCGCGGTACCACCGCCGTGGGCCAGGCCGATGGCGATGATGGGTGCCACCCCGGCGAACGTCACGCCCTGCAACAGCGGTAGCCGCACCCCGACGTTCTTGAACCCGACAGCCTGGATGATCGAGGCGATACCGCAGGTGAACAGATCGGCGGTGATGAGCATGACGAGCTCTTCGCCGGTCAGCCCGAGGGCGTTGGCGATCAGGATCGGTACCAGCACCGCACCGGCGTAGAACGCCACCACATGCTGGAAGCCGTAGGTGGCCAGTTTCGGGAGGGGAAGCACCTCGTCTACGGGGTGTACGCGCTTGCGCTGGCTCTTCGTGGGTGCCGACATGCGGATCAGAATCCGGCAGCCGTGCTGAATTCCGGTGTCGTATGCGTTTCGTCGATGTTGCCGACGGCCGGTCAGCGAAATTCCGGTTGCCACACCTCGTCGACGCGGGCCTGCTCGTCGACGATGGTGATCTGCGGCCATCGGTCGAACACCGAGCACGGATGCGAGATACCGAGATCGACGATGTCACCGACCGCGATCCCGATGGCATCCGACAGCACGAGATGGTGGTCGAAGATCCTCTCGGCGCGGGCCCGGGTGCCGAGCACGACGGGAAGTCCGGCGTCGTAGGCGAGTTCGCGTTTGCCCGCGCCGACGACGGCCAGACCCGGCTCGGGTGTGGACAGCACGGCGGCGCGGACGGTCAGCGCCGCGCGCAGCCCGGCGATCGGCGACACCTGCGCATACGTGCCGTGATCATGGGTGACATAACAGCCCGACCTCAGCACCGGCCGCACGCGGGGCGCGAGTCGCCCGAGGACGGCGACGACGCGGTCGGGAAACGCCGATCCACCCATGGTGAACACCGGCGTGTCGATCCCGTCCGCCAGCTCGCCGAGGACGGCGACGGCGAGATCGACGTGTGCGTCGACGGCCGCGAGCGTCACCGCATCACGCTCGTTGCGCTGCACGCCCTCGTATCCGCCGACCCCGGCCAGGCGCAGACCGTCTGCGTGATGGCAGTGGGCCGCGACCTCCCTGGCGGTTTGGATGTCCCGTACACCGGTGCGGGCGCCTCCGGTGCCGACGTCGACGATGACGCCGAGGGGATTGCCGGTCCCGGCCATCGCCCGGTGCGCCCGGTCGACCCCGGCTGCGGAGTCCACGAACACGTAGAGCTGCAGGTCGGTCACCGTATCGAGCCAGCCACGGAGCCGGGCCAGGTCGTGCTCGGTGACGACCTCGTTGGCGATCAGGATGCGACGCAACCCCCAGCGCAGTGCCACCGCCGCCTGGGTCACCGTGGCGACCGTGACACCCCAGGCCCCGGCCGCGATCTGGCGCTCGACGATGGGGCGCGTCATCGTGGTCTTGATGTGCGGGCACAGCAACCAGCCCTGCGTCCGGCACCACCGCGACATCAGTGTGATGTTGTGCTCCAGCGCCGCAAGGTCCAACCGAAGCTGCGGTATCTCGTGGTCGATACCGGCCACCGTACGGCTCAGTGATCGTGCAGGATCACCCCGCGGATATTGCGGCCGTCGCGCATGTCCTGGTAGCCCTCGTTGACCTCGGCGAGTTTGTACTCGTGGGTGACGGTCTCGTCGAGCAGCAGCTTGCCCTCCCGGTACAGCGACAGCAGCCGCGGGATGTCGGCGCGCGGGTTCGCCTCGCCGTACAGGCTGCCCAGCAGCCGCTTCTGGAACAGCGTGAACATCATCATGCCCAGGGTCGGGGAGTTGTCGGTCATCGAGGACAGCGCCGTCATCACCACCGCGCCGCCCTTGCGGATGATGTTGGCGGCCTCCTCCACCATCGCGCCCTCCAACAGCCCGACGGTCAGGATCGCCGAGTCGGCCATCACCCCCTTGGTGAGGTCGGCAACCAATGCGGTGGCCTCTTCCATGGAGGTGGCGAAGTGGGTGGCACCGAACCGGAAAGCCAAGTCCCGCTTGGCTTCCACCGGCTCGACGACGATGATCTTCTCGGCGCCGGCCAGCCGCGCGCCCTGTACGGCGCCGCTGCCGATACCGCCGAGGCCGATGATGACCACGGTGTCGCCGGGGGAGACGTCGGCGGTGTTGACTGCCGAGCCCCAGCCGGTCGTGACGCCGCAGCCCAGCAGGCAGGCCCGCGACAGCGGAATGTCGTCGTCGATCTTGACGATGGATGCCTCGGGCACGGAGCCGTACTGGGAGAACGTCCCGACGAATGCCATCGCCCCGATGTTCTGGCCGCGCGCCCGGCGCCGATAGGTGCCGTCGACCTGGGTGCCGGCCATGATCAATGCGCCGAGATCGCACAGGTTCTGGTGACCGGTGGAACAGAACCGGCACCGCCCGCAGGCCGGCAGGAACGAGGCGACCACGTGATCGCCCGGGGACAGCCCGGTGACGCCGGGGCCGACCTCGCGCACGATCCCGGCGCCCTCGTGGCCGCCGATCAGGGGCAGTGGGGCGGCCAGGTCGCCGGTACGGATGTGCTCGTCGGAGTGGCACAGCCCGGTCGCCTCCCAGGAGACCAGGACCTCGCCGTCACCCGGCGGATCGAGATCGATCTCCTCCACGGTCCAGTCGCCGCCGTACTCCCACAGAATCGCCGCGTTGGTCTTCATATCTGGCGAGTGTAGGAATGCATGGCGGGCGCTGAGCCGTTTTCGCGGGGTTACCCGTCGGGCCCAACACATCAGGCCCAACACATCAGGCCCTTCTCATCAGGCCGTGGTGGATACCAGCGCCAGGCCGGTGAACGCGACGATCCAGCTGGCGAAGCTACCCACCAGGAAGTACTCGGTGACATCGTCGATGCCGACCCGGCCGGCGTCCGGGTCGCGTTTGGCGCTGATCTCCGGGAACCGGATGATGCTCTTGGCGGCCACCACGGCCGTGGCCAGCGTGAGCTGTCCCGCCAGGCCCAGTCCCACGATCAGCAGCCGTTCCATCGAGCCGAGCAACCTGCCGCCTTTGAGCTGATCCGACGGTTGCGGCTGGCCAGCGGGTTTGACCGCGCCCACCGAGGCCAGGATCAGCCGCACCACCTGGTTGGCGGTGGACACCTGCACCGCCAGGACGCCCAGCGCCATCAGGGCCAGGTCGGCCGGTACCGATGCGCCGACCCAGACCAGCCATTGGCCGATCAGTCCGCCGGCTTCGGATGGCAAGCCGGACAACAGGATCGACGCGCCGACTCCGGCCCCGAGGATCAGCAGTGGACGGGCCTGCCGGGTGCCGGCCCGATCGGCTCGTTCGGACTCGACAAGCCAGCCCGCACCGACGATCGAGGCCAAGGCCAGCAGTGCCAGGTCGGCGGTCCGCCACATGCCCGCGAGCATGGCCCCGGCGACGAGCGTGCCGACACACAACACCGGCGGCAGCCACCTGCTGCCGGCCGGACGGCGCACCATATCGCCGATGCCGACAGCGACCAGCAGCAGTGCGAGCAAGCTCATCTGATCTCCGAAAGAGATTGCGAGGCGACGACGATGAGGTCCAAACCGTCCCGTCCGGCGCGCTGTGAGATCGCCGACGGGCTGATCTGCTCGTCGGTGGCGAGCTCCTTTTTGGTCTTGCCCGACATTAGGCCTCGCAGGATGCGGACGGATCGTTCATCCAGCGATCCAAACATGTGGTCCCGACACATCAGCGCCGCGTTGACGGCGTCGGCGGGCGGCCCCGTCGGGCCATCGTTGCGGTAGGTGATGCGCACCAGGGCGAGGCCGGGCTGGCGTTGTGCCTCGGCGGTCCATTCGATGGCCGCCCGGGCCGCCCACCAGCCGGGCCCGTCCTGGATGCCGGTCTTCTCGTCGAGGACGTTCACCGCGCCCCAGCCGATCCCGAAGCGGACGTCGATGTCCGGGGCGAGCGCCAGGCGTAGCGTCCAGGCCGCGGCAAGAGCGCCGCCGAGGTGTGGATAGCTGCCTTGGAACTCGTCTCCGACGGTGATCGAGGGTGGGTCGTCGGCAGCGTCGGCGACGGCGCGCAGGGCGGCGGCCAGCTCGCGGTGTAGTGCCCGACGATCGTCTGCGCGTCGTGACCCGACGACGTCACCGATGAGGGTGGCACGCTCCATGTGAAGAGTATAGCTTCACTTGGACTTTATGAAGCTATTTACTTCATTGCGGTTGGATGAAGGCTGACGCTTCAGTGAGCCGTGCGACGGCGTCGTCGACGATCCGCGGCACGAGTTCGGCACATGACGGCAGATCGTCGAGGATGCCGGCGACCTGACCGGAGGCCAGCACCCCGGCATCGGTGTTGCCCTCGACCAGGCCCGCCTTGAGCAGCATCGGGGTATTGGCCGCCATGACGACTTGCGACCAGGTCAGATCCTTGCCGTGCCGCATGGCAAGACCGTCGGTGATCATCGACTTCCAGGTCATGCCGGACAGCTTCTTGAATTTTTGCGCATTGCCCACCGCGGCGGCGAAACCGCGTACCGGAGAACCGCTCTCCAACTTTTCCACCAGGCCGGTGCGCAGCACCCGGTGTGGCATCCCGTCGACCCGGGTGGACACCACGGTCCCGTCCAGCGCGGCCTGCAGGTAGCGCTGTTTGACCGCATCCGGGACGGTCGAATCCGAGGTGAGCAGGAAACGGGTGCCCATCGCCACGCCGGCGGCGCCGTAGGACAGCGCGGCGGCCAGACCGCGGCCATCGAAGAAACCGCCCGCGGCGATGACCGGCATGCCGGTGTCGGCGACGGCATCGAGGACCGAGGGCAGCAGCAGGGTGGTGGCGATCGGACCGGTATGGCCGCCGCCCTCGCCGCCCTGCACGATCACCGCGTCCGCACCCCAGCCGGCCACCTTCTTGGCGTGCTTGGCCAGGCCGACCGACGGGATCACCACCACCCCGGCCTCTTTCAGCCTGGCGATCAGGTCGGGCTTGGGAGCAAGAGCGAAGGAGGCGACTTTGACTCCTTCGCGGATCAGGAGGTCGACGCGGTCTCCTGCGTCGCCGGCGTCGGCACGGATGTTGATGCCGAACGGTTTGTCGGTCGCGGCCTTGACCTTGGTGACGGCGGTCTGCAGTTCGGCCAGCGTCATCGTTGCCGAGGCCAGGATGCCCAGACCGCCCGCGTTGGACGTCGCAGCCACCAGCCGTGCCCCGGCCACCCAGCCCATACCGGTCTGCACGACGGGATGCTCGATGCCGACCAGTTCGGTCAGCGGCGTGGTGAGCTTGCCCATGATCTAAACCTTCACTACTTTCACTTCGCGGTCCCTCAATCCTGTCGGATCGATGACCTCGCGCAGCAGGCGCTGCTCCTCGGCATCGGGCAGTCGCGTCGTCTCGGCGGTGTCGAGCCCGTGCACCTCGAACGAGGTGTTCTCGGCGACCTGATCGGGTTCGACACCCGGATGTAGCGACACGGCCCGCATCTGATGGTCGGGGCCGTTGAAGTCGAAGACGCCCAGATTGCTGACCACCCGGTAGATGTCGGCGAACCGGAACGCGGGATTGGCGGGATCGATCTTGTCCCAGCCGATCCCGGACACGATGTCCACCTTGTCGCAGAACACCCGCGTGGAGTGGTTGCCCACGAAGTAGCTCGTGGCGTGGTTGATGGTGTTGCCGGGGGCACCTCGCACGCCGAACATCTGGCGGGTCGGGTGTTGGATCGGCCCGAACGCCGACAGATTCTGGTTGCCGTAGCGGTCGATCTGGTTGGCCCCCATCACCACATGGCGGCGCCCCCAGGCCAGGGTCTCGAAAACCCGGCCGAACGGCATCCAGCCCTCGATGGCCGCCGGAGCGCCGATGGCCGGCGTGTCGGCGATGATGCGGGCCTCCCCGTCGGTGAGCACGATATCGGGGGAGAAGGTCAGCCGGGCCAACCGGGCGCCGATCTGCACGATGGTGGTCATGGGCGAGACCATGATCTCGCCGGCATCGCGGAACAGCTCGGCGCACGCGACGGCGCACACCTCGGCACGGGTCACGGACATCACGCCTGGTCCTCCTTGAATTTGCGCACGGCGGCCTGGTAGTCGGCCTCTGTGCCCGACAGGTAGGTCTTGACGAAATCGGCCCAGGTCTCGTCTGAGCCGGCGGCTTCGGCATAGTGCCGCTGGAACTTCTCGTCGCGGCGATAATCGGGTTCGTTCGTGGTGAAGTGCGCGCCGTTGGGAGCTTCCACGACGCTGTCGACCATCATCCGGTTGATCAGCAGCTGCTGCGGCACAACCGAACTCACCAGCTCCTCGGTGGACACCACCTTCTCGACCGACAGGAAGCGCTGCTCGGCGGACATCAGGAACAGATCGTCGAAGTACGGGTCGATGCCGGTGTAAGCGGCGTTGCCACGCTCGTCACCGAGGTTCATGTGGACGAAAGCCGCGTCCAGGTTCAGCGCCGGCATCGCGATGAGTTCCTGGTCGTCGTAGGGCGATTTGACCGTCTTGAGCTCGTCACCCCAGAAGGCGCGGACATCGCTGCCCAGTCCGGCCCGGATCGGCAGGAACGGCAGGCGTTGTGCGGCAGCCTGTAGACCGCACCGCAGCATGCCCTCGTCCATCTCACGGGCCTCGATGGCACCGGTGGTGCGGGCCTTGGCAAACCAGGGATCGTAGAACGGCGGCGAGTCCAGCGACACGAAGCCGTAGTAGACGCGCTTGACCTTGCCCGCCGAACACAACAGACCCAGATCCGGTCCGCCGTAGGTGACCACCGTCAGGTCCTTGACGTCGGTGCGCAGCAGTGCGCGGATGAAGGCCATCGGCTTGCGCCGCGAGCCCCAGCCGCCGATGCCGATGGTCATCCCGCTCTCGATGGAGGAGACGGCCTCGTCCAGAGTGGTTCTCTTGTCTGACATATCTATTTGGACCCCTTGTCGGTGCCGGCGAACGCGTCGCGGTGCTCATCGGAAACGCCCGCGAGGTTCAGCTCGAAGGTGAAGCCCTGCTCCATGCGGTAGCGCGCGGTGACCGGCTGTACGTCGATGAAATTCAGCGCTTCCTTGGCGGCGCGGATCACTCGGGTGTCCTTGCTGGCGATATCGCGGGCCACCCGCAGCGCGGACTCGTCGAGATCGGCGCGCGGCACCACCTCGTGTACCGACCCGAAATGGTGCAGGGTATTCGCGTCCACGGTGGCGGCGGTGAAGAACAGTCGGCGCATCAGATGCTGAGGCACCAGCCGGGACAGGTGGGTCGCCGCGCCCAGGGCGCCGCGCTCCACCTCGGGCAGGCCGAACTTCGCGTCATCGGAGGCGACGATGACATCGGCATTGCCGACCAGGCCGATACCGCCGCCGACGCAGAAGCCGTTGACGGCCGCGACCACCGGCACCTCGCACTCGTACACCGCCTTGAATGCGTGGTAGCAGCCGCGGTTGGCGTCGATGAGCGCGGTGAAACCCTCGGTGTTCTGCATCTCTTTGATGTCCACGCCGGCGTTGAAGCCGCGGCCTTCGGCCCGCAGGATCACCACGTGGGTGTTGCGGTCACGGCCGGCGGCGGTGATGGCGTCGCCGAGTTCGAACCATCCGCGCGACGGGATGGCGTTGACCGGCGGGTAGTTGACGGTGACCGAGACGATGCCCGGTTCGACTGTCGCGGTGGTGATGGTCATCAATCACTTCCTGGAGGGGTCGCTACCTAAGCAAGCACTTGCTTGGTACGCTAGCACAGTGACTGACGCGGCTGGAATCAATCTGCAACTCGCGGACCGGGTGGTCCTGGTGACCGGCGGGGTGCGCGGTGTCGGCGCCGGGATCAGCGCGGTGTTCGCCGCGCAGGGGGCCACCGTGGTGACATGTGCGCGCCGCCCGGTGCCCGAGTCGCCCTACGAATTCCACCCCTGCGATATCCGCGACGACGATTCCGTGCAGACCCTCATCAAGACGGTCGTCGACGGGCACGGCCGCATCGACGTGGTGGTCAACAACGCCGGGGGCTCGCCGTACGTGCTCGCCGCCGACGCTTCGGCGAAGTTCAGCACGAAGATCATCGAACTCAACCTGATCGGTGCCCTGTCGGTCTCCACGCATGCCAATGCCGTGATGCAGAACCAGGATTCGGGCGGTTGCATCATCAACATCTCCAGCGTCAGCGGTCACCGCCCCACGCCGGGCACCGCCGCCTATGGTGCCGCGAAGGCCGGTATCGACAGTCTCACCGCCACGCTGGCGGTGGAGTGGGCGCCCAAGGTGCGGGTCAACTCGGTGGTCGTCGGCATGGTCGAGACCGAGCAATCCGAACTGTTCTACGGCGACGCCGACTCGATCGCCGCCATCTCCAAGAACGTGCCCCTGGGGCGTCTGGCCAAACCGGCCGATATCGGTTGGGCCACAGCGTTCTTGGCATCCGAAGCCGCGTCCTACATCAGCGGTGCGTCGTTACAGGTGCACGGCGGTGGCGAGCCGCCGCACTACCTGTCGACCACAACCGCGGACATCAAGTAAAAGGAGAAACAACAATGGGCTTGCTCGACGGCCGGGTGGTCATCGTCACCGGCGCCGGCGGCGGTATCGGACGCGAGCACGCGCTCGCCTTCGCCGCCGAGGGTGCGCGTGTGGTGGTCAACGATATCGGTGTCGGACTGGACGGTTCGCCTGCCGGTGGCGGCAGCGCTGCGCAGAGCGTGGTCGACGAAATCACCGCGGCCGGAGGCGAAGCCGTGACCAGTGGTGCCAATGTCGCGGACTGGGCACAGGCCGAGGGGCTCATCCAGACGGCCGTCGACAACTTCGGCACACTGGATGTCCTGGTCAACAACGCCGGCATCGTCCGAGACCGGATGTTCGTCAATGCGACCGAGGATGAGTTCGACGCCGTCACCGCCGTGCACCTCAAGGGGCATTTCGCCACCATGAAACATGCCGGGGCCTACTGGCGGGCGAAATCCAAGGCCGGCGAGACGGTGGACGCCCGCATCATCAACACCAGCTCCGGTGCCGGGCTGCAGGGCAGCGTCGGGCAGGCGACCTACAGCGCGTCCAAGGCCGGTATCGCGGCACTGACCCTGGTTGCCGCGGCCGAGATGGGTCGCATCGGTGTCACCGTGAATGCCATTGCGCCGTCGGCCCGTACCCGGATGACCGAGACCGTGTTCGCCGACATGATGGCGACCCAGGACGCCGCCTTCGACGCCATGGCCCCGGAGAACATCTCCCCGCTGGTCGTGTGGCTGGGCAGCGTCGAGTCCCGTGATGTCACCGGCCGGGTCTTCGAGGTCGAGGGCGGCATCATCCGGGTCGCCGAGGGCTGGGCCCGCGGCGGCGAGATCGACAAGGGGGCCAAGTGGGACCCGGCCGAACTCGGCCCGGTGGTCACCGACCTGCTGGCCAAATCGCGCACCCCGCTACCGGTGTTCGGCGCCTGACCCCTGGCGGGCAGCGAGCCCGCCACCGTCCGCCGGCGCCTGCTGGGCCAGTAGCAACAAGAGCAGGACACGGCGCAGGCCGCCGTGCAGTTGGGGCAGTTGGTCGATCCGCCCGGCCCGGACCTCGCGCGCGACAAATTCGCTGGCCAACGTTGCGGCCGCGATGACGTCCACCTCGCTTGGTTCGCCGTCGATGCCGGTGCGGCGACGGAGCACCACCGCGATACGACGCAGCGCCTCGGCGAATATGCTCGCGCGTCGGTCGCGTGAGGCGAAGGCGCGGTCACCCACTACGAGGATGTCGACGAAGAACGCCCGGGCTCCGGCCGGGCGTTCCATCCACCACTGCAAGTACAGGTGCAGTCCGGCGTCGAAAGCGGCCATCGGGTCATCGGCTGCCTCTATTTCGCGCACATAGGCGTCCAGCAAATCCCGTAGCTGGTCGCCGTGTTGCTCGCAGGTGGCGATGAAGCAGTCGGCCTTGTCCGAGAACAGTTGGTAGAAGGTTCGGTCGGTGACTCGTGCCCGGCGCACCACCTTGGGCACGCTGGCTGCTGCGTAGCCGTTCTCGTTGACCAAGTCGGCCATGGCGATCAGCAACCGCTCGCGTTGGGATGCGAGGACTTCCTCCTTGCTGAGCTTGTGTCGACCGCGTGGCAGCGGTTGCGCTCCAGGGTCAGTACCGGACATCGATATCCCCGTTCGGTGACGCATCGCCGAGCCTCGTGTGCACGGTCCCCGGCAACAACCTTGCTTTTAGACATGCATGCATGTCTAATGAATTTCGCCGCGTGAGGCACGGCACGGTGTGCCACACCACCAAGGGAGGCCAGTCAGATGGAGCCGCAAGTCCCAGCAGATGCGTCGATGAACACGCCCGCATCGCACCCGCCGGAGGCTGCCCGCCGAATGTCCGCCGCGGTGGCGGTGGCCGGTGTCGCGATGGCGATGTTCGGCAGTACCACGGTCGCGAATGCCGCGCCCGGCGACGATGCCAATACGCACGGGAGTGCAGTTTCTCGGCCATCCACCAGTAATACCGTGCAGCAGCGACGGGGAACGTCTGCGGGCAACGATTCGGCTGCCTCGCAGACCTCCGCGCCAGGCAAGCCCAGATCCGTGTCCGGTGTCCGATCGGCCAGGTCGGTCCGGTCGGCGGCAGCACCCGGCAGCGGTATCGACGCGGTGTCCGTGACAGACGTTGTCGAAGAGCCCCCGACCGATCCGCAAGATGGCGGGCAGGACACGGCGGCTGCGCGTCCCGGGACGCAGGCAACGTCGGCAACGCAGCTGAACGGGCGAGCAGGGGCACGCCTGCAGAATCGCGAGAGCGAGTCCGGTCAGCTCGTACCCCGTGGCGCGGAGACGCCCAGCGCCGATATCTCCGCTGAGTCACCGCAATCCCTCGCTTCGGTGGAGCGCACCACGCCTGCCGCCGTCGCGGCGTCGAGCATGCTCGTTGCGGCCTCGGAATCGGCCGGCGTGACATCGCTGAGCGCTCCCTCCGCGGTCGCGCCGACGGCGGTGACCTTCAAGAGCATCGTCGCCGATCTGATGACCTGGATCGGCCTCGGCCGATTCGCGACCAACCTCCCGGGGCCCGGCGTGCCGGTTGGTGGCCTGCTGGAGTCGGCATGGCTGCTGGTGCGCCAATCGCAGTACAGGTGGAACAACCAGCGTCCATCCGCCGACCCCACCGCGGCCACCGAGCTGAATCCCGACGGCGCAGTAGTCGGCAACCTCAACGCCGAGGACTACGAGGGTGATTCGCTGACCTACACCGTGACCGGTGCCCCCACTTCGGGCACCGTCGTCATCGACGCCCAAGGCCAATTCACCTACGTTCCCGATGTACCGGCCGGATCCGCCGTCATCGACAAGTTCACCGTCACCATCGATGACGGCGTCGGCAATCCGCCCCACCACTACGGACTGCTCGGCCTGGCCGGCATCCTCAAGGCGCCGACCGTGACCGTGTACGTGGCGGTCACCTCGCTCGGGGACGTCAGCATCGCGCCACCGCCGCGGCCCCTGCAGGCGGCGCTGCTGGCCGCCAAGGCGTACCTCTACGGATACCCGCTGCTGGAAACCCAACGCCTGCAGGCCCAGGCTCCGGCAACCAACACCTTGATCGCGTTGACCAGCTACGTCGATCCTGCGCAGCGACTGGTCGTCGCACCCAACGTGGACACCCTGTACACGCTGGCCTACCTCGACCTCAGTGAAGGGCCGGTGGTGTTGTCGCATCCCGACATGGAGGACCGCTACTTCGGCTTCCAGCTGATGGACCCCTACACCAACGTCGTCGGCTATATCGGCTCGCGGACAACGGGATCCGAGGCGGCGAGCTATGCGATCGTCTGGGAAGACGGCCCGCAGGGAGAGATCCCGGCCGATGTGGAGGTCATCGTCGTGCCCTATGCCGACATCTGGCTGTTGGGCCGCACCGCCGCCGGCGACGAAGCCGACCAGCAGGAGGCCGTCGCGTTGATGCGCCAATATTCGGTCACCGCACCGGGTGGTTCGCCGACCTACCCGATCGAGGATTTCGACACCACCACCTCGACACCGCTGCCGACCGGGCTGGCCGCCCTCGACGCCATCAGCGATGGGATGATCGCGAATCCGCCCCCCGCCCACGAGGCCGACAAACTTGCCGAGCTCATCCGCGTCGGAGTCGGCCCGGGGCTGGAGGTGGCCGACGCAAACCTGAGCCGCGCCTCACAATGGGCGGCGCAGACGGCCGTGCGTGCGGTCGCCACACTTCTGGACCCGCTGATCAGCCTGGCTCAATACCGCATGGCCGCACAGAACCAGGGCTGGGCCTCGCCGGATCCGGCGATCGGCGACTACGGCACCGATTACCTGCTGCGGGCCGGCGTGGCCAAGATCGGTCTGGGTGCCAACACGCCCGACGAGGCGTACTACGCCACGGCCTTCCTGGACGAGAACCTGCGCCGGCTCGACGGGAAGAACTCCTACCAGCTGCATTTCGAGCCCGGACAGGAACCGCCGGCCGATGCGTTCTGGTCCATCACCGTGTACGACTCCGAGGGGTTCCTGGTGCCCAACGAGGCCCAGATCTACGCCATCAGCAGTACCGGGTCGGGCAGTCTGGTCTACCAGGAAGACGGCTCGATCGATATCGTCTTCGCCCAAGAGGCCCCCGACGACCCGAACGTCAACTGGATCCCCGTGCCGGACGGCGCTTTCCGGGTCTACCTACGGGTCTACGTCCCGCAGGATGCGGTGCTCGAGGGCGACTGGGTGGCGCCGGGAATCGAGCGCCTCTAGCCGGGGTCGGGGGTACACACGGTGAGCAGGGAGGTGCGGTTCTGCGCGGCCACCTGTGCCGGGTCGAGCCAGCCGACACCTTCGAAAAAGAAGCTGCCCTCGGGGTGTGCCGCGGAGTTGCGGGTGATCTCGGCGAGACCGATCGGTGTTGCGCCGACGGCCTGCGGCGCGTCCACGATGAGCGTCACCTCCCGGCTTGTCCGCCAGTCGAAACCGGCAGGTAGCGGTTCGACGACGTCGAGGCCGGGATACGGGCCGCCGACGGTCAGGAACTCGACGTCGGCGCGCCGGCCCTGCGGCGGTTCCAGTGTGAGGCGGGCACCGTCGGGGGAGAACAGCACCACCACCCGCGAAACCTGCGTGCAGGGCGTCCCGGTCCACAACCGCAGCGCTCCGTCGGTGATCCGGGCCCCGAACACCGGTGGCAGCGAAGTGACCTCGGGGTCGGGTCCGATCAGTCCGCAGCCGGACACCGCGCCGACGGTGAGCAGAACCGCGAGCGCGGGCCTGATCACCGGTAGCCTCCGTCGCCCAACCCCGCCTCCCGCTCGATCCCCGCGGAGTCGGTGACGGCGGCCCACAGCATGCCGAGATAGCCCTTGTCGGCCCATTGGCGGGAGTGCATCTCCTCGTGGTGCAACAGCCGGTCCAGGTCCAGGGAACCCGCCCGCGGCACCCCGTCGGCGCCGACGTGCCAGGACTTCCCGGACTCGACGATCTGTTGCAGCTGCCGGGTCGGATCGTTGCCGTGGTCGATGTTCTCCATGAAGATATCGCCCCACGCGGTGCCGCCCTTCCAGCTGAACTGGTCCTGCAACCAGTTGCCGCCCATCCCCATCAACATGGCGTTGGGTGTGGTGACCAAACCTCCGTCGGCGCGCAGGATGAACCGCACGTCCTTGTCGTAGGTCCAGGCGTTCGCGTGCTGCCGGTCGACGATCCGCTGCACCTCCTCGGCGGTATAGGGCTCGGGGGCGAAATCCGCCGAAGGGTTGTCCCCGTAGCCGGTTCCGGCATTGAGGATGTAGGTCATCAGGACCGCCTTGCGGGCATCCCCACCCGAGGTGTGCTTCGGTAACGCGAAGAACGACTTGCCGTCGGGGTCGCGCAGCCGCGGCATGCCGCCAAGCACATCGAAACTGGCCGCCGTGATGTTGTGGCGCCGCGCGATGTCGACCACCGTGGCGGGTGGAACGCCCTGGCGTTCAGCATTTTCCAGCCAGTCCCGGTAATAGCCGGTGGGCGTCGAGTCCAGCAGGCCCGCCGTGCGCAGGGCCGTCACGTACGGGTTTTCCGGCGGGGGCGCCGGGGTGCCGGCGGGTCCGGCGAGTTTCTGGACGCCGAGCGCACGGTATTGCTCGCCGAGCGCGGCGACGCGGGCGCCGACCGCGTTCAGGTCGCTGTTGGACCTGCGCACGGTGTCGATCACCTCGGCCACGCCGCGCGCCACGATCGGTATGAGCAGGCGATCAGCGGCGGCGCCGGGCGGCACGCTGGCCGCGGCATCGGCCACCCAACGTCGGGTGGCTTCCAGGCTGGCGCGGCCGCTGCTGACCAGTCGGGCGGACTCGTCGACCTGCTCCCGCAGTCGTCGGTCGAGCTCGCCCAACGCCGCCAGGACGCGAGCATGCTCGGCATTGACGGTCGCGTACGCGTCGGCCGAGGTCCCCGTCCAGCGACCGGCGGGGGCGGCCGTGCCGACCTGTTCGGCGAGCCGGTCCAAGGTGGTGCCACCGTCGAACGCGGCGCCGTCCTGTAATGACCCCGCACCGAACGTCGCGCGGGCATTCGACCAGGTCGACATGAACGCGTCGAGCACACCCATGCTCATCAGTCTGGCACGGTGCCGCACCCACCCGATGCGGTCATTTTCGCCGCGTCGGTGCCGTCTACGCGGCGTCCTTGTCGGCGGCGTGGGCCGGCCGTACGGCCCGCTTGACCTCGGTTGCGGTGCGGACGCTCGAGACCGCACCGGGGCGGCCCGGCGTGCGCACCGTTCGGGCGGTCCGCAGTTTCTTGCCGGCTGCCGCGATCTCGGGTTCGGCGTGCTCGCCGCGCTCCTCGCCGGTGGTCTGCTCGTCGGCGACGGGCACCGCGCCGCGCGCCGCCGCGGTCGGCACGGGTACCGGTGCGTCCTGCGGTGCCGACGGTCGCAACGTCCGGCCGATCTCGTCGGCGACATCGCGGACCATCGCCACCGCGAACCGGACCGGGGCCGCCACGACGGCCCCCACACCGCTGCGGATGGCGTCGGCGATCGTGCGGATATCACCGCTGCCGAACGCGCGCACCACCCGGTAGGCCGCGGTCTGCGGTGTCACCACCAGGTCCCGGACGTTGACGAACACCTTGGTGCCCAGTGTGGCGGGCCCGACGGGCAACCCCGCCCAGTTCGTCAGGGTCCAGCCCTGCTCGGTGCTGCCCTCCACGACCACGGTGTCGGTGTTGTCGAGGCGGTGCCCCAACATCAGTCCCAGGTCGGGGTTGTCGACGTTCATCATCGTCCAGAACATGATGGTGGCGGCGTGGGAGAACACCACGGGGCTCTGCGCCCCGGAGTCCTCGACGAGGCGCAGCGCCGCATCCATCCGGGCGTCGAAGGCGTTGCCGTCGCCGCCACCGGGGACGGGCAGCGAGCGGGCCCCGAGCGTCCACAGCGCGGGCGCCAACACGTAGCCGATGCCACCCGGCCCGTCGTCGGACCAACCTTCGAACCAGCCCGCGTTGATCTCCCGGAACCCCGGTAACACCGTGGGGGTGAGTCCGGTCGCGGTCACGAACGGTGCGGTGGTTTCGCTGGTGCGCACCATGTTCGACGTGTAGATGGCGTCGTAGGCGGTTCCGTCGGCTGCCAACGCCGCCGCCACCGCCGTGGATTGGGTCTGGCCCAGCGGGGTGAGATGCGCACCGGGTATCGAGTTGTCGATGGTGTGCGACGCGTTCGACTCGGACTCACCATGGCGCACGAAGGTCACCGTCATGGCGGCCGCAGGCAGCGCGGTGACGACGAACAGGACGGCTGCGGTCAGTGCCGCGAGCAGGAAATTCAGCGACCGGCGGTGCGACCCCGAGACCATCGGATCACAGTAGCGAGCTAGGCGGGATCGCAGATCAGGATCGGGATCTTGCGATCGGTGTAGGAACGGTAGTTCGCGAAGTCCGGGTACATGGCGTCCAGCTTGGGCCAGTACTCGTCGCGCTCGGCATCGGTAGCCTCCCGCGCCATCAGATCCAGCTTTTCCTTCTTGGTCTGGAACGAGATCGCGGGATTGGCCTTGATGTTCAGGTACCACATCGGGTTGGTCGCCCGGCCGCCCTGGGACGCCACCAACACGATGCGCCGGCCCTCCTGAAGGAACAGCAGCGGGCTGTCGCGAGGTTCACCGGATTTGCGGCCGATGGTGGTCAGGATGCCGACCTCGGCGCCATGCAGGAACTTGTTGCCGAGCTTGCCGTTGGTCTTCTTGAAGATCCAGGTGTTGGCGCGCGACATCCATTTGATCATGGTCCCGGTGGACGGCGCGTTGAGCCGTTGCACCTGTTTGGCGTTCAGGGGACGCGGAGTATCGGGCATGACGCAAACCTATCGGCTGATGAACGGCCGCAACGAGGCGCGGATGTGGTGGATCCGGGGATCGTCGGCGGGGATGAGAAACGTCTCGTCGACGTGGGAGCACACCCGGCGACCGAACAGTCGGGGTTTGGTCAACACGTCGAACTCGGCCCGGATGTGGTCACCGTCGACGGTGAACTTCGGCGCAGTGGTCTCCTCGATCACCTTGAACTGCGGCCCGTTGTTCAGGCTGCGGCGCAGATGGTCTCCGGAACGCCCGGTCTTGAGCCCCATTTCGATGCGGATGCAGTTCGGTGCGAACGGCACGGCATCGGCCCGATGGCTGGACAGCGCGTCGATATAGGACTGCGCGGCAGCGATACGCTCGGCCTCTGAGGCAGGCAACTCAGATCCGCTCGATGATGGTGCCCGTGCTGAGCGCACCACCGGCGCACATGGTGATCAGCGCGGTGCTCTGACCCGTGCGTTCCAGTTCGTGCAGGGCGGTGGTGATCAGCCGGGCGCCGGTCGAGCCGACGGGATGGCCGAGCGCGATGGCGCCACCGTTGACGTTCACCTTGTCCATATCGGCGCCGTGCACCTGCGCCCAGGACAGCACCACCGAGGCGAAGGCCTCGTTGATCTCGACCAGGTCGATGTCACCCATCTTCATCCCGGCCTTCTCCAGCACCTTCGCCGTCGACTGCACCGGGCCGTCGAGGTGGTAGTAGGTCTCGGCGCCGACATTGGCCTGCGCGACGATCCGAGCCCGCGGCGTCAGGCCGTGGGCCTTGGCCACATCGCTGTCCATCCACAGCACCGCGGCCGCGCCGTCGGAGATCTGCGAGGAGGTTCCCGCGGTGTGCATGGCCCCTTCCATCACCGGCTTCAGCGCTGCGAGGCCTTCGGCGGTGGTGTCGCGCAGACCCTGGTCGCGGGTGACCATCGCCCACTCGTCGGTGGGACGCTTGTTCTCGTCGAGCACCGGTGCCGAGATCGGCGAGATCTCGCGATCGAAGCGACCCTCCGCCCAGGCCTGCTTGGCCTTTGCCTGCGAGGCCAGACCGAACGCGTCCAGGTCGGCCCGGGTGATCCCGCGGCGCTTGGCGATCCGCTCGGCGGCCTCGAACTGGTTGGGCATGTCGATATCCCACGACGAGGCGCGGATGAGACCGCGATCGGGGCCGGCATTGGCGCCGAGGCCCACCCGGCTCATCGCCTCGATACCGCAGGCGATGCCGATGTCGATGGCACCGGTGGCGATCAGACCGGCGATCAGATGGTTGGCCTGCTGGGCGCTGCCGCACTGGCAGTCGATGGTCGTGGCGCCGACGTGCTCGGGCAGGCCCGCGGTCAGCCAGCCCACCCGGGTGATGTTGTTGGACTGCTCGCCGTACTGGGTGACGCACCCGCCGATGAGTTGTTCGACCTCACCGGCGTCGATGCCGGCCTTCTCGACGACGGCCTTCTGCACGGCACCCAGCAACTCGGTGGCGTGCAGACCGGACAGCCAGCCATTGCGCTTGCCGATGGGGCTGCGGGTGGCTTCGACGATCACAGGATTACCCATGAGGTCAGGCTAGAACACGTTTCATTACTCTGACAAGCGGCGATGCGTCCGCGCCTTTTATCTGCGGTGGAGGCATGTTTCAATGGTTCGCAAGTGGCACTAGAAGGAATTGTTGATGTCGCCCAACCTGTGCCCCGACACGTGCAAGGAGATTTCGATGCCCGCCCTGAATCTGCCCGAAGGCTTCGACCCGCTCGACGCAAGTTTGAACCTCGAACGCCTCCCCGTGGAGGAACTCGCCGAGATCCGGAGGGCCGAACCGGTGCACTGGGTCGACGTGCCCGGCGGCACCGGCGGGTTCGGTGACCGGGGCTACTGGATCGTCACCAAGCATGCCGATGTCAAAGAGGTTTCCAAGCGCAACGACGTGTTCGGCAGCTCGCCCGATGGTGCCATCCCGGTCTGGCCGCAGGAGATGACGCGCGACGCGATCGATCTGCAGAAGGCCGTGTTGCTGAACATGGATGCGCCGCAGCACACCCGGCTGCGCAAGATCATCTCCCGCGGTTTCACTCCCCGGGCGGTCGGACGACTGGAAGACGAGCTGCGGGCCCGCGCTCGCAAGATCGCCGAGAGCGCGGCGGCGGCAGGCTCCGGCGACTTCGTCGAGCAGGTGTCCTGCGAGCTGCCGCTGCAGGCCATCGCCGAACTGCTCGGGGTGCCGCAGGATGATCGGGACAAGCTCTTCCGCTGGTCCAACGAGATGACCGCCGGCGAGGATCCCGAATACGCCGACGTCGACCCGGCGATGTCCTCGTTCGAACTCATCACCTACGCCATGAAGATGGCCGAGGAGCGGGCCCAGAACCCGACCGAGGACATCGTCACCAAGCTGATCGAGGCCGATATCGAGGGCGAGAAGCTCTCCGACGACGAATTCGGGTTCTTCGTGGTGATGCTCGCGGTCGCGGGTAACGAGACCACTCGCAACTCCATCACCCACGGCATGATCGCCTTCGCCCAGAACCCCGAGCAGTGGGAACTGTACAAAAAGGAGCGTCCGGGCACCGCCGCTGACGAGATCATCCGTTGGGCCACACCGGTTTCGGCGTTCCAGCGGACGGCCCTGGAGGACACCGAGCTCAGCGGTGTGCAGATCAAGAAGGGTGACCGCGTGGTGATGTCCTACCGCTCGGCCAACTTCGACGAAGACGCGTTCGACAACCCGCACACGTTCAACATCCTTCGCGACCCGAACCCGCACGTCGGGTTCGGCGGCACCGGTGCGCACTACTGCATCGGCGCCAATCTGGCCCGGATGACGATCAACCTGATCTTCAACGCGATCGCCGATGTGATGCCCGATATCAAGCCGGTCGGCGAACCCGAGCGCCTGAAGTCCGGCTGGCTCAACGGCATCAAGCATTGGCAGGTCGACTACACCGGCGCCTCGGCGAACTAGAACCTAAGGAGCGAACGGGTGGACTTCTCGCCGAACCCGGAGCAGCAGGCCGTCGCCGATGTGGTGACCTCCGTGCTGGAACGGGACAACAGCTGGGATGCTTTGGTGGCCGGTGGCGTCGCTGCGCTCGCGGTGCCGGAACGCCTCGGTGGTGATGGGCTCGGCCTGGCCGAGATCGCGACGGCGCTCACCGAAATCGGCAGGCACGGCACCGTCGGCCAGGCACTGGCCACCCTCGGTCTGGGCCTGCTGCCGCTACTAGACCTCGCCTCCGAGTCCCAGCAGGACCGCTACCTGGCCGGGGTCGGCGCGGGCGCGGTGCTCAGCGCGGCGCTCAACGAGCCGGGCACGTCGCTGCCAGCGCGCCCGTCGGTCACGTTGACCGATGGCAAGCTCACCGGCACCAAAATCGGTGTGCCCTATGCCGAGGCGGCGCAGTGGCTGCTGGTCACTGCCTCGGACGCCGTCGTCGTGGTGTCCCCCCAGGCGGCCGGGGTCACGCTGACCAAAACCCCCGCGGCCAACGGCTCCGACGAGTACGTGGTGGTCTTCGACGATGCCGAGATCGACGGGGTACTCGACGGCGCGAGCGTCGAGCGGGTGAACCAGCTGGCGCTGGCCGCGATCGGCGCCTTCGCCGCCGGCCTGGTCGCCGGCGCGCTGCGGCTCACCGCCGACTACGTGGCCGCCCGCGAACAGTTCGGCAGGCCGCTGTCGACCTTCCAGACCGTGGCCGCGCAGCTGTCCGATATCTACATCGCCTCGCGCACACTGTCGCTGGTGTCGACCTCGGTGGTGTGGCGACTGACCGAGGGCCTGGATACCGACGACGATCTTGCCCTGCTCGGGTACTGGCTGACATCGCAGGCGCCGCCGGCGATGCGGCTGTGTCATCACCTGCACGGCGGTATGGGCATGGACATCACCTATCCCATGGACCGCTACTTCTCGTCGATCAAGGATCTGACCCGGCTGCTGGGTGGTCCGTCATACCGACTCGATCTGGTGGGTGCCTGATATGTACATCGAACTGACCTCCGAACAGCGCAAGCTGCAAGCCGAACTGCGGGAATACTTCTCGACGCTGATCACGCCCGAAGAGGCCGCGGCGATGGAGTCCGACCGGCACAACGAGGCCTACCGCGCGGTGATCAAGCGGATGGGCTCGGACGGCAAGCTCGGCGTCGGCTGGCCCAAGGAGTACGGCGGCCTCGGCTTCGGGCCCATCGAGCAGCAGATCTTCGTCAACGAGGCCAACCGGGCCGACGTGCCGCTGCCGATGGTGACCCTGCAGACCGTCGGACCCACCCTGCAGGTGCACGGTACCGAGGCGCAGAAGAAGAAGTTTCTGCCCGGAATCCTGGCCGGCGAAGTGCATTTCGCGATCGGCTACTCCGAGCCGGAGGCCGGTACCGACCTGGCCTCGCTGCGGACCACCGCGGTACGACACGGCGACGAGTACATCGTCAACGGCCAGAAGATGTGGACCACCGGTGCGCACGACGCCGACTACATCTGGCTGGCCTGCCGCACCGACCCGGAAGCGGCCAAGCACAAGGGCATCTCGATCCTCATCGTCGACACCTCCGACCCCGGCTACTCGTGGACGCCGATCATCCTTTCCGACGGTGCGCACCACACCAACGCGTCCTACTACAACGACGTACGGGTGCCCGCCGACATGCTCGTCGGCGAGGAGCACGGCGGCTGGAAGCTGATCACCACCCAGCTCAACCACGAACGCGTCGGGCTGGGCCCGGCCGGGCGGATCGCCGGCATCTACGACGAGGTCTACGAATGGGCGTCCAAACCGGGCTCGGACGGTGTCACGCCGCTCGAGCAGGAGGGCGCGCGTCGGCTGCTCGGCCAGATCAAGTCGATCTGGCGGGTCAACGAATTGCTGAACTGGCAGGTCGCCGCCTCCGGCGAGACGATCGCGGTGGCAGATGCGGCCGCGACGAAGGTCTTTTCCACCGAACGGATCCAGGAGGTCGGCAGGCTCGCCGAGGAGATCGTCGGCCGTTACGGCAACCCCGCCGACCCGGAGACCGGCCGGCTGCTGGACTGGCTGGACAAGATGACCAAACGCAATCTGGTCATCACCTTCGGCGGTGGTGTCAACGAGGTGATGCGCGAGATGATCGCCGCGTCCGGGCTCAAGGTGCCGAGGGTGCCGCGGTGACGGGCGATCTGCGCAGCGGTATCGACGCAATCGTCGCCGCCGGACGTGGCGAGCCCACAGTTGCCCGGGACCCGGTGAACCAGCCGATGATCCACCACTGGACCGATGCGATCGGCGACCGAAACCCGATCTATGTCGATGCCGAGGCAGCCAGGGCCGCAGGGCATCCCGGTATCGTCGCGCCGCCGGCGATGATCCAGGTGTGGACCATGATGGGGCTGGGACGTACCCGCTCGGATGACGATCCACTTGCCCGGGCCATGAAGCTCTTCGATGACGCCGGGTATGTCGGCGTGGTCGCCACCAACTGCGATCAGACCTATCACCGCTATCTGCAGCCCGGTGAGCAGGTCGTGATGAGTGCCGAGATCGAGGGCATCGTCGGGCCCAAGCAGACCGCGCTGGGTGAGGGCTACTTCATCAACCAGAAGATCCGCTGGCATGTGGGCGACGAAGAGGTCGCCGACATGGACTGGCGCATCATGAAGTTCCTGCCCGCGGCCAACCAAGCCGCGACCGAATCCGCGGTGATCCCGGAGGACCTCGATCCGGACAAGCTGATGCGCCCATCGTCCTCGCGGGACACCAAGTTCTTCTGGGACGGCATCAACGCCCACGAGTTGCGGATCCAGCGCCGCCCGGACGGGACGTTGCAGCATCCACCGGTCCCCGCGGTCTGGGCCGACAAGGAAGCGCCCGTCGATTACGTGGTGTCCTCCGGTAAGGGCACGGTGTTCAGCTACGTCGTGCATCACGCGCCGAAGGTGCCCGGGCGCACGCTGCCGTTCGTGATCGCGCTCGTCGAACTCGACGAGGGTGTCCGCATGCTCGGTGAGCTGCGCGGTGTCGACGCGAACGAGGTGGAGATCGGAATGCCGGTGCACGCAACGTATCTCGACTTCCCGGACAGCGATGTCAGTCCGGCCTGGAGCCTGTACGCGTGGGAGGTCACTGCATGAACGTGAGTGTCGGTACCAAGCTGCCCGAACTGCAGATCTACGGTGATCCCACGTTCATCGTGTCGACGGCCATCGCCACCCGCGACTACCAGGACGTGCACCACGACCGGGATAAGGCGCAGGCCAAGGGGTCCAAGGACATCTTCGTCAACATCCTGACCGACACCGGTCTGGTGGGACGCTATGTCACCGACTGGGCCGGGCCGAAGGCCCACGTCAAGTCGATCAAACTGCGCCTCGGCGTCCCCTGGTACGCCTATGACACCATCACCTTCACCGGTGAGGTCACCGAGATCGACGGCGATCTCGTGACGTTGAAGGTGGTCGGCGCCAACAGTCTCGGCAACCACGTCATCGCCACGTCCACTTTGACATTGGGGGACAAGTGACGCGCTCCAACACCGCAGGGCTGTCCGGCAAGGCGGCAATCGCCGGCATCGGCGCCACCGACTTCTCCAAGAACTCCGGTCGCAGCGAGCTGCGGCTGGCCGCCGAGGCAGTGCTCGACGCGCTCGACGACGCCGGCCTGTCTGCGGCCGATGTCGACGGATTGGTGACCTTCACCATGGACTCCAACCTGGAGACCGCCGTCGCGCGGTCGACCGGGATCGGCGAGCTGAAGTTCTTCAGCCAGATCGGCTACGGCGGCGGCGCCGCCGCCGCGACGGTCCAGCAGGCCGCACTGGCTGTCGCAACCGGAGTGGCCGAGGTGGTGGTGGCCTACCGAGCCTTCAACGAGCGCTCGGAGTTCCGCTTCGGTCAGGTGATGAGCGGGCTGACCGTCAACGCCGATTCCCGCGGGGTGGAGTACAGCTGGTCCTACCCGCACGGACTGAGTACCCCGGCCGCCTCGGTGGCGATGATCGCCCAGCGCTACATGCATGAATACGGGGCCACCAGTGCGGATTTCGGCGCCGTCTCGGTTGCCGACCGCAAGCATGCCGCCACCAACCCAAAGGCGCATTTCTTCGGTAAGCCGATCACCCTCGAGGATCACCAGAATTCGCGGTGGATCGCCGAACCGCTGCGACTGTTGGACTGCTGTCAGGAGACCGACGGCGGGGTGGCCATCGTGGTCACCACCCCCGAGCGGGCCAAGGATCTCAAGCACCGCCCGGCGATCATCGAGGCCGCCGCCCAGGGTGCCGGCGCCGACCAGTTCACCATGTACTCGTACTACCGCGATGAACTGGGGCTGCCCGAGATGGGTCTGGTCGGGCGTCAGCTCTGGGAGCAGAGCGGGCTGTCGCCGGCGGATATCCAGACCGCGATCCTCTACGACCACTTCACCCCGTACACGCTGCTCCAGCTGGAGGAACTCGGTTTCTGCGGCAAGGGCGAGGCCAAGGACTTCATCGCCGACGGTGCCATCGAACTCGGTGGGAAATTGCCCATCAACACCCATGGCGGTCAGCTCGGCGAGGCCTATATCCACGGGATGAACGGCATCGCCGAGGGCGTGCGCCAGTTGCGCGGAACCTCGGTCAACCAGGTCGACAATGTCGAACATGTGCTGGTCACCGCCGGTACGGGCGTGCCGACCTCGGGTCTGATCCTCGGGTAATTAGTGTGCTGACCTGGGTTGGGGGCACGGTAACCTCGAGCCCATGGGGATCCAGCCTGATGTGAGCCCATACGGGGGGCAGACGGTCACCGGCCCGGGTTGGCCGAACGTCGACGAGGACGTGCTGGGTGCTGCCGCCGCGCAGTACGAGGCGCTCGCGGCGAAGATCAGCGGCACGGTGGTGCCGCAGCAGCAGGGTCAGCTGATGAAGATGTCCGGTGACTGGCTGGGGCCGAGTTCGGTGGCGGCGGCCGGGGAGGCCAGCACCATCATCGGCGGCCACGAGTCCAATGCGGCGCAGGCGGCGGCCATCGCGGCCAAGTTGCGCACCATGGAGGCCACGGTCATCCAGACCAAGACGATGGCGAACATCGTCGCGCAGGAAACCCAGGCCGAGTGCATGGCGATCCAGTCGATGCCGGTGAGTAACACCCAGGCGCTGGTGCAGAGCCGGATCATGCTCGGTTTGTCGCAGAATTCGGCGACCGTATCGGCCAACGCCACGACGATGGCGAACGCCATCGGCGCGCCGCCGAGCCTGCCGACGACGGGTGCTCCGGCGGTGGGGCCGCAGCAGGCCGCCGGCATGGCGGGCCAGGATCCCGGACAGGCCATGCAGATGATGGGACAGTTGGCCGGGCTTGTCGGCCAGTTGCCGCAGATGCTCGGCCAGGCGATGGGCCAGGTCACCCAGGCCCCGCAGCAGCTGATGCAGAGTGTGGGGCAACCGTTGCAGCAGCTCACCTCGATGTTCGGCGGTGGCAGCGGCGGCGGGATGGGGGCTGGTGGGCTCTCGCCGTTCTCGGCGTTCTCGAATCACCCGCTGGCCGGTGGCAGCGGCGCCGCCGCCGGGGCGGGCATGGTCCGGGCGGCCGGTCTGCCTGGTGGCGGCGGCGGGTCGGCCCAGTCGCCGCTGATGGCCAGTCTGGTCGGAAACACGCTGCCGGTCTCGGTGGCGCCGGCCCCGGGTGCCGGCGCCGGTGGCGGGGCGGTCGGCGGGATGGCTCCGGTGGGTGCCGGCGGCGGGATGGGCGGTGGCATGGGACCGATGATGGGTCAGCGCGGAACCAGCGGGGGAACGACAACCGGATTGGCGCTGCCGGAGGCCCTGGAGCACGACTTGGCCGAAGACGATGTCGACGAGGATTGGTGATGCGGCGATGACGCGGTTCGAGAAGCCCGAGAACATCTCGTGGGAAGCGGCGTCGGTCGAGCTACCGCCGATGCCGTCGATCCCACCGGGCGCGGATGCGATGAGCATGACGATCGCGGCCGTGCTGCCCACGCTGGAGGCGATGATGGCGACCAACGTGACATCGCTTGCGGCCAAAGAGAACATGTTCTCCGGCAAGGTTGGGGCCGCGCAGGCGGCGTACAACGTCGGCGACGAATCCGCCGGGCAGTCGGTGGGCCAATCCGGCGACATGCTCGGCCAGCTCACCGGTCAGCTCGGGCAGCTCGCACAGCTGCCGCAGCAGGCGGCCGGCAGCCTCGGCGGCGGTCAGGGCGGGGGCCAGGGGGGCGGTTTCGGTCAGCTGATGCAGCCTGTCATGCAGGCGGCGCAGGGCGCCGTGCAGCAGGGCACCCAGGCCGCGCAACAGGGCCAGGGGCCGGGTGGGGGTCCGGGGGGCGGTCTACCGCCGGGGATGCCCGGTGCGCCGACACCCGAACAGCGGGACAACGAGCAGAACGCCCGCGAGGACCAGCAGAACCAGCGCGAGGAACGGCTGGACGAACGTCAGGCCGGTCAGGATGCCCGCGAGCAGCAGCAGGACCGACGCCAGGAGCAGCTGGATGCCCGCGACCGGGCGGCCGCCGGTCCGCCCGCCGGCGGCTCGACGGCGGGTCCGGCGCCGATCGCACCGCACGGCCCGTCACGCCCGACCACCGGCGGCGAGGACCTGGCTAAGCAGGTATGAGTTCGACCCCGGACAGCACCACCGTGTTGTCCCGGCTCGGTGCGGTCAGCGTGCCGATGAGCTTGCCGTCCTGGCGCCAGATGTTGGCCTGCAGCGTCTCTCCCGGGATGACGGTGCCGGCGAACCGGGCGCCGTAGCTGCGCACGCCGCGGACATCGCCATCGAGGAAGTGGTCCACGATGGCCTTACAGCCGATGCCGTAGGTGCACAGGCCGTGCAGGATGGGCCGTTCGAAGCCGGCGGCCTTGGCGAAGCCGGGATCGGAGTGCAGCGGGTTGCGGTCCCCGCACAACCGGTACAGCAGAGCCTGCTGAGGCAGGGTCGGCAGGGCGATCTCGGCGTCCGGTGCCCGGTCGGGTAGTTCCACCGAGGTGGACGGTCCGCGCTCACCGCCGAATCCGCCCTCGCCGCGGGCGAAGATCGAGCGCTTCGTCGTCCACAGCACCTCGCCGGACACCGAATCGGTGACGGTGGCCTCGCTGACGATGACGGCGGCCTTGCCCTTGTCCCAGATCTCGGTGAACTTCTGCGTCGACTTTGCGGTGCCGCTGGTGGGGATCGGACCCGGGACGGTGACCGCCTCGCTGGCGTGCAGCACCTTGGACAGCTCGATGTCGATACCGGGGAACTGGACCGCCGGCGGCTTGGTCAAGTGGAAGCTGGCCGCGACGCTGCCGAAGGTGGGCAGCACCTGCGGGGTGTCATCGGCCAGGTAGCGCAACTCGCGTTCGTCCATCGGGTCCGCACCGGCGCCGAGTCCGAGGTGATACAGCTGGATATCGCTGCTGGTCCACGAGAATTCGATCGGATCCAGTTCGGCGGCGAGCGCCTTTTCGACATCGATGGGCATTGTCGAGGCCTTCCTAGTCTGATGTCGCCGCGGGTGCGGCTCCGGCGATCGCGAGCGCCGCGAGGTAGCCGAAGGTCATGGCCGGGCCGATGGTGCCGCCCGGGCCGGGATAGGTGTGACCCATCACCGGCGAGCTGACGTTACCGGCGGCGTACAGCCCCTCGATCACGGAGTTGTCGTCGCGCAGGGCGCGGCCGTGTACATCGGTGCGGATACCGCCCTTGGTGCCGAGATCGCCGGGCACCATCTTGGCGGCGTAGAACGGCCCGTGCTTGATCTCGCCGAGGTTCGGGTTGGGTTTGACGGTGGGGTCGCCGTAGTAGCGGTCATAGGCGCTGTCCCCGCGGTGGAAGTCCTCGTCGACACCGGAGCGGGCGAATCCGTTGAACCGTTCGACGGTGGCGGCCAGCGCATCGCCGGCCAGGCCGGTCTTGTCCGCAAGTTCTGCCAGCGTGTCCGCCTTCACGACCACGCCGGACTCCAGCCACTTCTTCGGGATACGTTGGCCGGGTTGTAGTCCCGCGAAGATGTACCGATCGCGGTACTGCTGGTCGAAGATCAGCCAGGCCGGCACATTTTCGCCGGGGCCCTCGCCCTGGCCGTATCGGCCGCCGTACATGTGATGGCAGGCTTCGACATAGGGCATCGACTCGTTCATGAACCGCTTGGCCGACATGTTGACGATGATCGAGCCCGGGGAGTTTCGTTCGGACAGCGCGAACCACGGTGCACCCTCCAGTGGCACGGTCGGACCCCACCATGAGTCCTCCATGAGCTCCAGTGCGGCGCCGAGCTTTTCGGCTGCCAGGATGCCGTCACCGGTGTTGGCCGCCGCGCCGACGGTCCACTCGGTGGTGATCGGGGCGCGCTGGTACTTCACCCGCATCTGCTCGTTGTGCTCGAACCCGCCCGAACCCAGGATCACGCCCTTGCGGGCCCGGATCAGCGTCGGCTCGGCCGGTTCGGAGTTCCGCGCGTCGACGACATAGATTCCGCGCACCACACCGTCTTCGACGTACAGGTCGGTCATCGCGGTGTTCAGCAGCACCGGCACGCCGGCTTGCTGAAGCCCGATCCGCAGCGGGGCGATCAGCGCTCGGCCCATCCCGACCAGGTTCTTCCCGGTGGCGTTGGCCCAGACCGAACGCACACCGACCTTGATGCTGCGCAGCACGCCCCGCGGGTGGCGTTTGAGCTGGTTGAGCCGCACATAATCCTGCTGCAGCACCACCATGTTCATCGGCACCTTGCCGTACGGCGGTTCCAGGCCCGCCTCGTCGGCGCCGAGTTTCTTGGCGTTGAACGGTTTGGGTTCCACCGAGCGGCCGGTGGCCTTGCCGCCTGGGGTCTCCGGGTAGTAGTCGGAGTAGCCCGGAACCCAGCACAGCTTCAGCGGCGAGTGCTTGAGCACAAACGACAACATCTCTGGACCGCGGTCCAGATAGGTGTCGATCTTCTCGGCGGGCACCACGTCACCGATGATCGCGTGCAGATATTCGGCGGCCGCGGCTGGGCTGTCTCGGACGCCGTCCCGCTTGAGAACTTCGTTGTTCGGGATCCACACACCGCCACCTGACCGCGCAGTGGAACCGCCATAGTGCGGGGCCTTCTCAACGACTACTGTCGAGAGGCCCTGATGAGCAGCGGTGAGGGCGGCGACCATGCCGGCGGCGCCGCTGCCGACCACGACGACGTCATACTCCTGTCCAGTCATGTAGAACACGTTATAGAATTGCAGTGCCTTTCGACAACAGGCCCGCAACTGTGCCGGTCGAGGGCCTGATGAGATTACGAGGGGAATTCACCAAGATGCTCAGTGCCGAGGTCCGCGACGAGCTTGCTGCCGACTTGGCCGAGGCGGAGCGCAGTCGGGTGCCGACCACTCCGTTGACGGATCGGTATCCCGATATCGATGTCGTCGACGCCTATGAGATCCAGTTGATCAACATCCGGCAGCGGGTGGCCGAGGGTGCGCGGGTGATTGGGCACAAGGTGGGTCTGTCCAGCGAGGCGATGCAGAAGATGATGGGGGTGGATGAGCCCGATTACGGTCATCTGCTTGCCGATATGCAGGTTTTCGAGGACAAACCGGTTGCGGCGGGCCGGTTCCTGTACCCGCGGGTGGAGGTCGAGGTGGGATTCATCCTGGCCGACGATCTGCCCGGCGCGGGGTGCACCGAGGACGACGTGCTGGCCGCGACGGCGGCGTATGCACCGTCGATCGAGCTGATCGACACCCGGATCACCGATTGGAAGATCAAGCTGTGCGACACGATCGCCGACAATGCGTCCTCGGCGGGGTGGGTGTTGGGGCCGGAGCGGGTGTCGCCCAAGGACATCGACATCAAAGCCATCGACGCCGTTCTGAAGCGCAACGGTGAGGTGGTGGCCGAGGGGCGCAGCGACGCCGTGCTGGGAAATCCGGTGACGTCGGTGGCCTGGTTGGCGCGCAAGGTCGATCAGTTCGGGGTGCGGCTGCGTGCCGGGGACATTGTGTTGCCGGGTGCGTGCATGCGTGCGATAGATGCTCGTCCGGGTGACGATTTCGTAGCGGACTTCGACGGGCTAGGTTCGGTTCGTCTTTCTTTCGAATAGGAGCCAGTTATGGCTGAGAAGTTGTCGGTTGCCATCGT
>JAKJHY010000009.1 GCA_021648845.1 Mycobacterium sp. MBM
CAGGCATCACCTGACGGCCACCCCTCCAAGAAACAGGACCGGCCACCGGCCGGAACCCATCCCTACAAACGATTAGGAACGGATATGAAGACCCTCTACACCGCAGAGGCCCTCGCCACCGGCGAAGGTCGCGACGGACACGGACGCACATCGGACGGCAAAGTCGATGTGGCACTGAGCATCCCGAAGGAGATGGGCGGCTCGGGCGCCGGCACCAACCCCGAACAGCTGTTCGCCGTCGGCTACGCCGCATGCTTCCATTCCGCACTGCGGCTGGTCGCGCGCCAACAGCAGGCCGACGTCTCCGATTCTGCGGTCGGCGCCCGGGTGCGACTCGGATCCGACGACACCGGCGCCTTCGGCTTGGCAGTCGAACTCGAGATCATCCTGCCGAACGTCGATCGCGACACCGCACAACAGCTCGCCGAGGCCGCCCACCAGGTCTGCCCGTACTCCAACGCCACCCGCGGCAATATCGAGGTCACCCTGACGGTCACCGATGAGTGAGCTCCCCGCGCCGCCCCTGTTCGTCCTGGTGGCCCCCGGATCCGACACGCCTCGAACACATGTTTGATAATCTGCGCGCCGAGGACTACATTCGGCGCCATGAGCGAGAGCACCGAAACCCCTGAGGCACGCTCCAGTCTGACCGAGCGTCAGCGCACCATCCTGGAGGTCATCCGCACCTCCGTCACCAGCCGAGGCTATCCACCGAGCATCCGCGAGATCGGTGACGCCGTCGGCCTGACCTCCACCTCGTCGGTGGCCCATCAACTCCGCACCCTGGAGCGCAAGGGCTACCTGCGCCGGGACCCGAACCGGCCACGCGCCGTGGATGTCCGCGGTGCCGACGATGTCGTGACCCCCATCGTGACGACCGAGGTGGCCGGTTCCGACGCGCTGCCGGAGCCGACCTTCGTGCCGGTCCTCGGCCGGATCGCCGCGGGCGGGCCGATCCTGGCCGAGGAAGCGGTCGAGGAGGTTTTCCCGCTCCCCCGCGAATTGGTCGGCGAGGGTTCACTGTTCCTGCTCAAGGTGGTCGGCGAATCGATGGTCGACGCGGCCATCTGCGATGGCGACTGGGTGGTCATCCGCCAGCAGAACGTCGCCGAGAACGGTGACATCGTCGCCGCCATGATCGACGGCGAAGCCACCGTCAAGACCTTCAAGCGGACTCGCGGTCAGGTGTGGCTGATGCCGCACAACCCGGCATTCGAACCGATCGACGGTAACGACGCGGTGGTGCTCGGCAAGGTCGTCACCGTCATCCGAAAGATCTGAGGGCGCTCACTCGGCCCGCACGAATCCGTTCGTGCGGGCGAACTCCTCGCTGGCGAACCAGATCTCGGCCTCGGTATCGCGGTACCCCGGGCTTCCGGGGGCCCAGTACAGCCCGGTCTTGGTATCCGCTTTGATCGGATAGCCCTCCGGCGCACGGTAACGGTCGCCGGAGGCCAATCGCATCGATGTCCAGCCGGCGTCCTCGGGCTCGTCCTCCTCGATCGCGGCATGACGACCGCTGGGGAAGTCGGGCTCGTAACCGGAGATCGCCGTGGCGGGCACATCTGCGGGCTCGGGCGGGGTTTCGATCCGGGTCGGCGCGGTATCCACCGCATCCGGGTCGTCGAACGCCGGCGAGCCCTCGGCAATGTGCGGCTCGTCGAGTTCGTCGCCGTCGTCCTCCTGTGCCTCCGAGGCGTACTCGTCGAACTCGTCCACATCGGTGTGCGGGAGGTCCGCGGCGGAATCTGCCGGCGGCGTCGACGCCCATGGGCTCTGCGGGGTGTACACCGCCGGCTCCGGACGGCTGGGGTAGCCGGACTCGTACCGATCCTCGTATTCGCCGCCGTAGCCGCGATCGTAGGCGTCACCGTCGTCGAAGTGGTCACCGTCGTCGAAATGGTCACCGTCGCGGGTGCGACGGTTGCGCAGAACCGCCACCCCGACCAGGGCGAGCACACCGATCAGCGGGATCACGCCGAGCAGCCACCACCACGAGAACCAGCCGGCTCCGTCATCGGAATCGCCGCCGGCCTGCGGAGCCGGCGGGGCCTGCGGAGCGTCGGCGCCGGGCACCTCGAGCCCGGCGAGCTGCGATTGCAGCCCGGCGGGTTCGGTGCTGAACTTGTTGGCCGCCCGGTCCCACGAGATCGATCCCCCGTTGAACTGCTGGCTGACGATATCGCCGTTCTCGGTCTGATCGGATTTGGGCGCACCGAGCTCACCGGTGGCGCCACCCAACTTCTTCCACGCGGCGTTCATCGCGCCGCGCACGATCACGGCGCCGAAATCGGGTGTCCAGAAGATCACCGGTTGGTCCGCGGCGGCGAACTCGACCACCCGGCTCTGCGGCGCGAGTCCACCGTCGGCCTCGCTGGTGATGGGGAACCCCAGATCGCCGGTGGGTCCGCCGACACTCTCGTATTTGGCCAGCACCTGTCCGGTGACCACGTTGGCGCCGGTGTCCGGGCTGTAGAAGATCTTGCCGCCGGCGTAGTTCTGCCCCACACCGTCGGCGCCGATCGCGTACTGGGCCCCCTCCTCGGCGCCCAGCGGCCCGAGTGCACCACCCGCGGCCCGGCGGGCCGCGGCGATGGCCGAGGTGGCGTCCGACGGGACCTCGATGGCCCCGAGCTGGCCGGCCAACTCGGGCGGCACCGTGGTGAAGGCCCGGGTCTTGCGGTTCCAGGAGATCTCGCCGCCGGTGAACTTCTGGGTGACGGTGTCACCGTTGGTGACCTCGTCGTCGCTGGGTACGCCGAGGACACCGGCCGATCCGCCGAGCGCATCCCAGGCCGAGTTGATCGCACCGCGTACCACCCGGGCCCCGGTGTCCGGTGTCCAGAAGATGACCGGGTTGTCCGGGGCGCTGAACGTGGAGTTGCGACTGTTGGCCGCCAGCCCGGGGCCCTCGTCGATGGTCGGGAAGCCCAGGTCGCTGTCGGCCGGACCGCCCAGGGATTCGTACTTCTCCAGGATGGCGCCGGTGACGATATGCGCACCGGTCTCGGGCGTGAAGAAGATCTTGCCCGAGGCGAAGTTCTGGCCGAAGCCGTCGCCGGCCGGGTACACACCGCCGTCCTTGGGCCCGAGCGGACCGGTGTCGCCGCCGCCGGTCTCCCAGGCGGCCGTGATCGCCGCGTCGGCATCACTCTCCGGCGTCGCTACCGCCGACGGTGCCAGCAGCACCGTGGCGGCCATCAGTCCGGCACTCACCAGCACTGCCGCCGCCCGCCCGGCAAAGTTGCCCAGCCGGGTTCGCTGCCTGGTCATTCGGTCCTCCCGGAAGTCGTGCAAAACCACACGAAAGTATCGCGTTCGTCAACTCTGCGTCAGTTGACCGCGAACTCGTGGGATATCGCCACCTGCAGGTTAGGCGTGTCGGGCGATCAGACCCCCAGGCCGCGGCCGATGATCTCCTTCATGATCTCGGTGGTTCCGCCGTAGATGGTCTGGATTCTGGAGTCCAGGAATGCCCGCGCAACCGGGTATTCGCGCATGTAGCCATAGCCACCGTGCAGTTGCAGACAGCGGTCGACCAGGCGCACCTGCGCCTCGGTGCTGTACCACTTGGCCATCGCCGCCTGTTCGACGGTGAGCTTGCGGTCCAGGTGCAGCCGGATGAATTCGTCGACCATGATGCGGATCGCGGTCGCCTCGGTGGCCAGCTCGGCCAGCACGAACCGGCTGTTCTGGAAGCTGCCGATCGGCTTGCCGAAGGCCTTGCGCTCCTTGGCGTACTGCAGCGTCTGCTCCAGGACGGACTCCATGGCCGCCGCGGCCATCACCGCGATGCTGATGCGTTCCTGGGGCAGGTTCTGCATCAGGTACAGAAAGCCCATGCCCTCCTGGCCGAGCAGGTTCTCCACCGGGACCTTGACATCGGTGAAGGACAGTTCGGCGGTGTCCTGGGCCTCGAGGCCGATCTTGTCGAGGTGCCGTCCGCGTTCGAAGCCCTCCATCCCGCGCTCGACGACCAGCAGGGAGAACCCCTGCGCGCCCTTGTCGGGGTCGGTGCAGGCCACCACGATCACCAGGTCGGCGTGGATGCCGTTGGTGATGAAGGTCTTGGACCCGTTCAGGATGTAGTGGTCACCGTCGCGGACCGCGCGAGCCTTGATGCCCTGTAGGTCGCTGCCGGTGCCGGGTTCGGTCATGGCGATCGCCGTGATCAACTCACCGCTGCAGAATCCGGGCAACCAACGGTGCTTCTGCTCCTCGGTGGCCAGTTCGATGAGATACGGCGCGATGACATCGTTCTGCAGGGTGAACCCCAGACCGCTGTGCCGACCGGCGCTGGTCTCTTCGGTGATGACGACGTTGTAGCGGAAATCCGGGTTGCCGCCGCCGCCGTACTCCTCGGGCACCGCCATGCCCAGGAAGCCCTGCTTTCCGGCCTCCCGCCAGACCTCCCGGTCGACGATCTTGGCCTTCTCCCATTCCTCCTGGAACGGCGCAGCATGCCGTTCCAGGAACGTGCGATAGGACTGGCGGAACAACTCGTGCTCGGGCTCGAACAGGGTGCGGTCGAATTTGACGACGCCCATGGTGTGACCTCCGGTACTGGTTGACTGGGTGTGGCGCCCAACATATACCAACCAGGTGGTTGGTCGAGCGGTGCGCGTCGCACCCTAGGATTGGTGCGTGTCGAGAGCCAGCCTGGCCCACTGGGGTGCCTTCACCGCCACGGTCAGCGCCGGCGACATCACGGCGGTCAGGCCGCACGCCGGTGACGAGGATCCCTCGCCCCTGCTGCACAACCTGGTGGGCTCGATCCGGCACCGCTCCCGCGTCACCGGCCCCGCGGTCCGGCGCGGCTGGCTGCGCGACGGCCCCGGCCCCACCGACCGCCGCGGCGACGACGAGTTCGTCGCGGTGTCCTGGGACGAGCTGACCGAGTTGCTCTCCGGCGAGCTGCGCCGGGTGATCGACACCCACGGCAACGAAGCCATCTACGGCGGGTCCTACGGCTGGGCCAGCGCGGGGCGATTCCACCACGCCCAGAGCCAGGTGCACCGGTTTCTCAAACTGATCGGCGGCTACACCTCGTCACGGCACTCCTACAGCCTCGGGGCGACCGGGGTGATCATGCCGCGGGTGGTGGGCACCCACGACGACCTGTTCAAGCGGTCCACCCAGTGGGAGGTGATCGTCGAGCACACCGACCTGCTGGTCGCCTTCGGCGGTATCGCGCTGAAGAACACCGGCATCAATCACGGTGGCACCACCGCACATCCGGCACGCGCGGCACTGCAGAAGTTGCGGGCGCGCGGCGGGCGCATCGTGTCGTTCTCCCCGCTGCGCGACGATGTCGACGGCGATCACGAATGGCATGCGCCGCGGCCGGGCACCGATGTCGCGATCATGCTCGCGCTGGCCCATGTGCTGGCCACCGAGGGCCTGGCCGATCGACAGTTCCTGGACACCTACTGCACCGGGTACGAGCGATTCGAGCGGTATCTGCTCGGGACCGACGACGGCGTGCCGAAAGACCCGGCCTGGGCCGCGAAGATCAGCGGTCTGGCGGGAGAGGACATCGCCGCAGTGGCGCGCCGGATGGCCGCGGGCCGCACGCTGGTGACCATCAGTTGGTCGCTACAGCGCATCCGGCACGGCGAGCAGGCACCTTGGATGGGCCTGACGCTGGCCGCCATGCTCGGCCAGATCGGCCTGCCCGGAGGAGGTTTCGGCCACGGGTACGGATCGATGAACGAACCGGGGCTGGCGCCGCTGCGGCTGCGGTTGCCGGTGCTGCCGCAGGGCCACAATCCGGTGTCGACCTTCATCCCGGTGGCCGCCGTCAGCGATATGCTGCTGCACCCCGGCCGGGAGTACGACTACAACGGCCGACGCCTGAGATTCCCGGAAATCCGGCTGGTGTACTGGGCCGGCGGCAATCCGTTCCACCACCATCAGAACATTCCGCGGCTGCGCCGCGCGCTGGCGCGGCCGGACACCGTCGTCGTCCACGACCCGTACTGGACGGCGATGGCCAAGCACGCCGATATCGTGGTGCCCTCCACCACCGCCTACGAGCGCGACGACTTCTCCGGTTCGCGCAATGACCCGATGCTGACGGCGATGCCCGCGTTGACCGAGCCGTACGCACAGTCGCGCGACGACTACACGACCTTCGCCGCACTCGCGGAGCGTCTCGGGGTGGCCGAGGCGTTCACCGAGGGCCGCACCGCCCGGCAGTGGCTGGCCCACCTGTACCAGCAGTGGTCAGACGGTCTGGACTTCGCGGCGCCGTCCTTCGAGCAGTTCTGGGCCGATGGGCAGCTTCGCCTGCCCACCGAGCCCGGCCTGACCCTGCTGGCCGATTTCCGCGCCGACCCGCACACCCACCGGTTGAACACCCCGAGCGGGCGGATCGAGATCTTCTCCACCGAGATCGACAGCTTCGGTTACCAGGACTGCCTGGGCCATCCCGCCTGGTTCGAACCCACCGAATGGCTGGGCGGTGCGCGCGCCGAGACCTATCCGCTGCACCTGATCGCCAACCAGCCTGCCAGCCGGCTGCACGGTCAGCTCGACGGCGGCGCCACCAGCCGGCAGTCGAAAGTACAAGGCCGCGAACCGATCAGGATCCATCCCGAGGATGCTGCCGCCCGCGGGTTGACCGACGGCGATGTGGTGCGGGTGTTCAACGATCGTGGCGCCTGCCTGGCCGGCGCGGTGATCGACGACCGGCTGCGCCGCCAGGTGGTCCAGCTGTCCACCGGCGCATGGTTCGATCCGCTGGATCCCGCCGACCCGGATTCGCTGTGCGTGCACGGCAACCCGAATGTGCTGACCGACGATGTCGGCACGTCGGCACTGGCGCGCGGATGTACCGGCGCTCATGTGCTGGTGCAGCTGGAGAAGTTCACGCAACACCTGCCCCCGGTGCGCGCGCATGAACCTCCGGTGATCAGCTAGCCGCGCTGGTCGGCGGGCAGCCGCGGCGCCACCAGGTCGACAAATGCGTCCACCACCCGGTAGGCATCGGCGATCGGGCGGCCGTGCAGCAGCGCGCCGGAGAGCATGGTGTTGATGATCCCCCACGCCATGATCGCGGTATCCGCCGATTCCTGGGGGCCCAGCGACGCGAAGTCCGCGGCCAGGGTCTGCTGGGCGACCGCGGCGAATTCCGCCATCAGGGCCGCCGCATTGGCGTCGGTGGTGTGCTGCAGCAGCATGCAGACCTTGAAGAATCCGGGGCGCCGCTCGAAGGTGGCGACGATACCGCGCACCTTGTCTCGCACCCGGCGTTCGGCGGGCCCGGTGTCCGCGGTCGCCGGAGCGAAAACCGGTTGGGCCCAATCCATCAGGACGGCCGCATACACGTGTTCCTTGGAGCTGAAGTACCGATACAGCGTGCCCAACGCCACGTCCGCCGCATCGGCGACATCACGCATCTGGATCCGGTCGTAATCCTGGGCCTTGAGCAGCGTCTGCGCGGCGGCCACGATCTGTGAGCGGCGGGCCTGCTTGTAGCCCGGGATGGCGGTCACGGTGCGGCGGTCCTCGGCAGCCCGAGGATCATCGTCGCGATGATGTTCAGCTGGATCTCGACGGTGCCGCCGCCGATGACCTCGGCGGGCATCATCAGGCTCTGCGCCACCGCCGGCTGTTCGGCGCCGCCGACCATGGCCGCGCGCCCGCTGAAGGCCAGCGCCTCGGCGGTCACCCGACGGACCAGCAGCGCGGTCCCGACCTTGCCGACACTGGATGCCGGTCCCGGGCCGTGGCCGGCCAACCTGCCCAGTGTCTCCCGTACCGCGAGCGCTCCGATGGCATTGGTCGCCGCGCGCACCTCGCCGAGCGCGCGGCGCACCGCGGCGTCCTGCGGTCCGGCCCGGCGGGCGAGGGCACGCAGCTCACTTTCCTTGTCCAGCTTGGCGTAGGCGCCGATCGCCACCCGCTCGTTGGCCATGGTGGCCAGGGCGTGGGACCAACCCGCGGTGGGTTCACCGACCAGCATCTCGTCGGGCACGAACACGTCGTCGAAGAAGACCTCGTTGAAATGCTCGTCACCGCTGGCTGTTCGCAGCGGTCGCACCCGAATGCCCGGGGCCGTCATGTCGACGAGGAAGTATCCGATGCCCTTGTGCTTCTTGGCTTCCGGATCGGTGCGGGCCAGCAACGCACCCCAGTCGGCGCGCTGCGCCGAGGACGTCCAGACCTTCTGCCCCTGAATGACCCATCCGCCATCCACCTTGGTCGCCCTGGTCGACAGCGCAGCCAGGTCCGATCCGGCCCCCGGCTCGGAAAAGAGCTGGCACCAACCGATCTCACCACGCATCGTCGGTACCGCGAAACGCGCACGCTGCGCGTCGGAGCCGGCGGTCAACACCGTGGGCAGGATCCACTCGGCGATGCCCAGCGATGGCCGAACCAGATGAGGCCGCTTGTCGAACTCCTCGTCGATGATCAACTGCTGAGCCGGCGAGGCGGCCAGGCCCCACGGCACCGGTAGGTAGGGCGCGACAAGTCCGGAATCGGCCAGCGCCGTGCGCTGCGGGCCGGTCCAGAACTCCGCGTATTCGGGGTTTTGTCGGCCGGGTCTCTCGTTGCCCAACAACGCCGCCGCGTCGAGCGCCGCGGCCACACCGGCCCGGAATTCGGGCTCGACCTCGGTGAGTTCGATGGTGAAATCGCGACCGGGCAGGTCGGGATCACCCAGTGCGCACGCCCATTCGGCTGCCGGGCCGGTGGCGGCGGCCAGGCTGATGGCGCGCTTCCAGTACAGGTGCAGGTCGTGTTCCCAGGTGTAGCCGATCGCGCCGAACATGGTGAGCGCGTCGACGACGAGTTCCGGGAGCCGGCCGACGGCGATCGCCGCACCGGCGGCCGCGATGTGCTGTTGCACCGCCGATTGATCGGCGGCTCGGACCGCATCCCAGGCCGCGGCCGCGGTGAGTTCGCTGTCGATGAACAACCTTGCCGCCTTGTGCTGCAGGGCCTGAAAGGTGCCGATCGGGCGGCCGAACTGCTCGCGCACCTTCAGGTAGGCGACCACACTGTCCACACACCAGCGCGCGATCCCGGCGGCTTCGGCGGCGATCAGCCCGATGGCGATACCCCGGGCGGCCGATGCGCTCACGCCGGTGACCGCAGCACCGCCGGCCGCGGCGTCACAGCGCAGGATACCCGCGTCGCGGGTCAGGTCGGTCGGTGCCTGCGCCTGCACCGTGACGCCCGGCGCGCCGGTGTCGAGGATGAACCAGAGTGTCTCGCCGTCAATCGTTTTGGCGGCGACCACCACGTGTTGCGCGGAACTCAACCCGAGTTGCGGTCCGGCTGTTCCGTCCAGCCGCCAGCCCCAGTCACCGGGGCTGGCCCGGATCTCGCCGTCCTCGGGGAGCAGCAGCGCTGCCGTTCGTCCGTCGGCAATGGCCTCGAGCAGGGATCGAACCGCCGGCTGATCGGTATCGGCGGCGGCCAGCACCGCACCGGCGATGACGGTGGGCAACAGCGGGCCGGGCACCAGACCATAGCCGGCCGCGTCGATCACGCACGCGGCGTCGGCCAGCGCGCCGCCCTGCCCGCCGAATTCCTCGGGTATGTGCACCGCGTGCAGGCCCTGGGCCACCAGGGCGGGCCAGACGTCGGGGCACCGACCGGCCGCGATCGCGTCGAACTGCGACCTGGTGAGTTCGAGCCCCCCGTAGCGGTGGGCGAACCCGGCCATCGAGTCGGTGAGCTGGATCTGTTCATCGGTGAGTGCGACGACCATGCCGACCTCCTAATGCGCCGCGGTGTAGTGCAGCAGGGTGATATCGGCGCCGGCCTGATCGGCGAATACCGGCGACACCGCCATGCCGATGCGAAGGTGGGCGGGATCGACGCCGACGAGTTCGGTGGCCAGTCGCGGACCTTCGTCCCACTGGACCACCCCGAGCAGATGCGGTACCGCGTCGGCGAACTGCGGCGCGACCGGTCGCTGTGCGACAGCGAAGCTGACGAGCGTTCCCGCCCCGGATATCTGACGCCACTGCAGGTCGTCGGCGAGTGTCCCGGGGGCCAGTACGCGCGGGTAGAACACGTAGGCGCCCAGCGACGGCGAGAACTGGATCCACACCTCGTGCCTGCGTAACCCATCCCAGAAGGGTGCCGACGTCGGGGTGGGCAGCGGCAACGGCCGGGTCAGTGGGTCGGTCATCTAGTCCCCCTCCAACACGAGGGCCTCTTGTTCGCTGAGCACACCACCGTTACCGGACACGAAGGCCCGGTGGCAGTCGGCGACCTGGGTCGGCCCGGCACGGCCCATCAGCTGCCGGGCGGCATCGCAGACATGGTGCATTCCGCCGGCGTTACCGGGCTGGCCGTAGCCGAGCTGGCCGCCGGCGGTGTTCATCGGGAAGTCCCCGCGGAAGGTCAGGTCGTGGTCGGTGACGAATTGCATGCCCTTGCCCTTCGGGCAGAAGCCGGCGTCCTCGAGGGTCAACAGCGCGGTGATCGTGTAGCAGTCATAGATGGACACCATGTCCATATCCGCGGGGCCGACTCCGGCCATCCCGAACGCGGAGCCGGCGGCGGTGATCATCGGGGTCTGCAAGGGATCCGCGGCGTACACCGGCGACTTGTAGGGCACTCGCTCGCCGAACCCCTTGATCCACACCGGGCGGTTGCGGCTCGTGCGGGCCAGTTCGGGACCGACCACCAGGACGGCCGAGCCGCCCATGCACGGCATGACGATCTCCAGCTTGTGCAGCGGCGAGGCGATGATCGGGCTGTCCAGCACGTCGGCGATGCTCAGTGGCTTGTCCCTGAACACCGCCCCCGGGGTGTGGTTGGCGTTGACCCGTTGGTCGACGACGATCTTGGCCATCGCCGCCTCGTCGTAACCGTATGCGGCGGCGTACATCTGGGCGACCTGTGCATAGGGCCCGTTCTGGCCGAGGTAGCCGTAGGGAATTTCGAACTCGGCCTGCGGCGAGCCGTACCGGAAGCTGGAAGCGCCGAAGTAGAGTGCGTCGCCGGGATCGTAGGGCCGTTGCGGTGACATCGGGGTGAGGTAGTTGGCCGGGATGGCGCACAGCACCGCCTGGCAGATCCCCAGTTCGATGGCGGCCGCCGCGCGCCACACCATGGCCGCACCGGACGCGCTGCCGAGGTCGATCAGCTCGGCATAGTTGACCGCCAATCCGAGGTACTCGGCAACGGTGGACGGCACGAACAGCTGCGACTCCATCACCCCGCAGGTCACCAGGCCGTCGACCTGGTCGACCGTCAGTCCGGCATCGGTCACGGCCGCCGCGGCCAGCCGCGCCCACTGCTCCAGGATGAACTCCGGTGGCCCGGTCGGCTCACGCGTCGCGGCCAGTTCGTGGAACCCGACGATCGCCGCGTCGCCGCGCAAACCCATGTGCTGCTCCCCTCGATCGGTCACAGCGACATTATTAGAATGAGATTCTACTTTCAATTCGGGGCCAATTTCCGGTTCCGTCAACGCCCGACCGTCCGGAGTGCAACGATCCGATTGGCTCTTACCCGGGGGTGACAGATGTGTAGTGCACGACGGTTGATCACAACCGTGCTGACCTTGCTCACAGTGGTTCTCATCACCGTCGCCACGACGCTGACGATGGCCGTCGCACTGGCGGCGACGGCGCTCATCGTGCCAGGCACCGGGACACCGAACGCCAACATCGTCGGCGGCTACCTGGAGAACGCCCGCGACTACTACATCGCGCCGTTCAACCCCGCCTGCACCGAAGCCAACAACTGTGACCTGCAGGGGATCGACTATCCCGCGCAGTTCTGGCCCATCCCACTCCCCGGGTGGGGCGGGCTCAAGGGCGCCAAATGGGACGTATCCACGGGCAAGGGCCTGGCCACACTGAACTCCACCCTGGTGGACACCCTGGCGCAGGATCCGCCCGACACCCCGATCATCATTTTCGGTTACTCCCAAGGCGGCAACATCGTCAGCCGGGAAAAGCGCAACCTGGCCGCGCTGCCCAAGGACCAGACCTATCTGTCCTTCGTCATGATCGGTAACACCAACCGTCCCAACGGCGGCCTGTTCGAGCGGCTGGCCTTCCTGGGGCACGTGCCGATCCTCGACGCCACCTTCGGCCTGCCCGCACCGACCGACACCTGCGATCACATCTGCGCCACCGATATCGCGTTCCGCTACGACGGCGTCTCGGATTTCCCCATCTACCCGCTCAACGCGCTGGCCGTCCTCAATGCCGTCGCCGGATTCTGGTACGTACACGGCACCTACCTGGCACCCAATGCGAAAAGCGATACCGGCGAACTGCCGGATGGCTACACGCCCGCCGAACTTGCCGACCAACTCGCCGACGAGGACAACTGGGATGAGTACGGCGACACCCGCTACATCACCATCCCGACCAAGACGCTGCCGATCGTGCGCCCGTTCCTGGAATTCGCCGGATTCACCGGCACCGGATTCCTGGTCAAGCCGCTGGTCACGCTACTGACTCCGCTGCTCACGGTGCTGATCGAGACCGGCTATGACCGCTCGCTCAGCTACGGTGTCCCCGCGCCGTTCCGGCTGATACCGCGGATCAACCCACTCGTGCTGGCCCGCGATGTCGTCGACGCGATCGGCGAGGGCATCCATGACGCGTTCGGCGGCGGGACAGCCGCGCAGCAGACCCCCGAACCACCGCAGCAGACATCGCTGACCGCCGCGTCCGCGGTGCAGGCTCCCGAAGCCCCCGAGAGCGCGGCACCCACGGTGAACGCCAGCACCCCTCCCGAGGACACCGACAAGGTCACCGGCCCGGCAGCCGTCGAGCTGACGCAGCCCACCGAGGAGACCGACGAGGCCGAAGAGGCCGACGAGCCGGCTCCGCGGGCCCGCCTCACCGAGGCCCGGACCGGACCGAAAGCCGCCAAGTCCACCGCTCGGTCGGTGCGCCAGGCCGCATGACCCCGCGCGAGCAGGCGCACCGACCCTGAAAATCCGGGGGATTCGGGGACGGTTCGCCTGCTCGCGCGACCACCCGGTTTGCGCCCTACCAGTTGCTGAACTCGCGCAGGCTGGCCGCCAGCGGAACCGGCACCCGCGCAGTGATCTTGGTACCCGTGTCGGTGTGCTCGGTGGTGTCGATCCGGCCCTCGGTGTGCACCCGAGCCACCAGGTCACCGCGGTCATAGGGCAACGTCACGTCGACGAAGGCATCGGCGGGTTCGACCAACTCCACCAGGCGAGCCCGCAGCTCATCCAGACCCGCACCGGTGTGCGCGGACACGAACACCGCGTCCGGTAGCGCGCGGCGCAGCTGAGCCAGGGCGAGATCGTCGGCGGCGTCGATCTTGTTGACCACCAACAGTTCCGGGGCCGGGCGCCCGTCATGGTCGGCGTAGACGTCGCGCACCACCTCACGGACCGCGTTGATCTGCGCCAGCGGGGTGGCGTCCGAGCCGTCCACCACGTGCACCAGCAGGTCGGCGTCGACGACCTCCTCCAGGGTGGACCGGAACGCCTCGACCAACTGGGTGGGCAGGTGCCGCACGAAGCCGACGGTGTCGGTCAGCACGAACGGCCGGCCGTCGTCGAGTTCACCGCGCCGGGTGGTCGGCTCCAGGGTGGCGAACAACGCGTTCTCGACCAGCACCCCGGCACCGGTGAGCGCGTTGAGCAGACTGGACTTGCCGGCATTGGTGTAGCCGACGATCGCGACCGCGGGCAGATCGGCGGCCCGGCGCCTACCGCGCTGGGTATCGCGGATCTTCTTCATGTCCTTGATCTCGCGGCGCAACTTGGTCATCCGCTCGCGGATGCGACGCCGGTCGGTCTCGATCTTGGTCTCACCGGGACCGCGGGTGCCCACACCGCCGCTGCTGCCGCCCGCGCCGCCGCCCTGCCGGGACATGGATTCACCCCAGCCGCGCAGCCGGGGCAGCATGTACTCCATCTGGGCCAGCGACACCTGCGCCTTGCCCTCCGCGGATGTCGCGTGCTGGGCGAAGATGTCCAGGATCAGCGCCGTCCGGTCGATGACCTTGACCTTGACCACCTTCTCCAGTGAGTTCAACTGGGCCGGGCTCAGCTCACCGTCGCAGATCACGGTGTCCGCCCCGGTGGCTGTGACGATATCGCGCAACTCGATCGCCTTACCCGAGCCGATGTAGGTCGAGGCGTCCGGCTTGTCGCGGCGCTGCACCACGCCCTCAAGGACCTCCGAACCCGCCGTCTCGGCCAACGCGGCCAATTCGGCCATGCTTGCGTCCACATCGGCGGCGGTGCCCTCGGTCCACACGCCGACCAGCACCACCCTCTCCAGGCGCAGCTGGCGGTACTCGACCTCGGAGATATCGGTGAGTTCGGTCGACAACCCGGCGACGCGGCGCAGGGCCGCGCGATCCTCGAGAGCCAGTTCGCCGGTGCTCGGAACGGGATTGCGCGCGAATTCGGATTCAGTCATAAGTTCTTTCGATGGTGGCACGGTGGCCGGGGTCACGCATCTGAATTACGCCACCACTGCTCGGCGAGCTCGCCGTGGGCGACCAGCACGGACGGCCCACGCAGGTAGCTGGTGGCCTCGGTGATGGTGACGGTGACCTCTCCGCCGGGGATACGGACCGCCAGGGTGCCGGCCTGCTCCCCCACGTGGTGCAGCGCGGCCAGCGCGGCGGCCACGGTTCCCGTTCCGCAGGAACGGGTTTCACCGACCCCGCGCTCATGGACGCGCATGGCCACCGAGCCGTCCGCGGGGCTGGTGAGGATTTCCACGTTCACCCCGTCGGGGAATTGGGCGGCATCGAAGGACACCGGCGCGCCGACGTCGAGGGCGCCCAACGCGGCCACACTCAGCTCGGTCACACAGGCCAGGTGCGGATTGCCGACGTCGACCGCCAGCCCGGTGAAGGTCTGTCCGCCCACCACGGCCGATCCGGTGCCCAGCGGGTTGGCCTTGCCCATGTCGACGGTGACCTCGGCCTCGGTCGGCGCCTCGGCGCTGAAATCGTGCACCACCACCGGGCGCGGGCCGGCCAGTGAGCCGACCACGAACTCGTCCCGGCTCTCCAGCCCGGATGCCCGCAGGTAGTGCGCGAAGACGCGCACACCGTTGCCGCACATCTGGGCGATGGACCCGTCGGCGTTGCGGTAGTCCATGTACCAGTCCTGCGCCGCCACCCCCTCGGGCAGCCGCTCGAACACGCCCGCTTCGGCTGCGGCACCGGCCGTCGTCACGCGCAACACCCCGTCGGCGCCCAGACCGCGGCGCCGATCACACAGCGCGGTCACCACAGCGGGGGTCAGCGCGAGCGCGGCATCGAGGTCCGGCAGCACGACGAAGTCGTTCTGCGTGCCGTGACCCTTGGCGAATCTCACCTGTCCAGGATACTCAGGGCAGCCTCGACGAGATCCGGCGTCGAACCGTCGAGCCAGTTCACCCGATGGTCACGGCGAAACCAGGACCGCTGCCGGCGTACATAGCGGCGGGTGCCCACGAAGGTCGGCTCGAGCGCAGCAGATCCGTCTCCGCCGGCCTCCAGGTCGGCCAGTACCTGCGCGTAGCCCAGCGCACGGGACGCGGTCACCCCGGTGCGCAGACCTCGTCCGATGAGATCGGCGACCTCGTCGACCAGACCCTCGGCGAACATGGTGTCGGTACGTTGACGCAGACGGTCATCGAGAATGCTTGTGTCCCAGTCCAATCCGATGATGTCGGTACCCCATCGCGGGGTGCCTATGCGCGGCGCGGACGCCGCGAACGGTTTACCGGTGAGCTCGACGACCTCCAGCGCGCGCACGATACGCCGGCCATCGGTGTCCAGGATGGCCGCACCGGCCGCGGGGTCGACGCGCGCCAACTCGGCGTGCAAGGCGCTCACCCCGACCTCGGCCAGCCGCGCCTCCCAGCGGGCGCGCACCGCCGGATCGGTCGCCGGGAACGACCACTGGTCCAGCAGCGACTGGATGTAGAGCATGGATCCGCCGACCACCACCGGCACCGCGCCACGCGCCATGATCGCCTCGATATCGGTGGCCGCGTTCTCCTGATAGCGCGCCACCGATGCGTTCTCGGTGACGTCGAGGACGTCGAGTTGGTGGTGCACGATGCCGCGGCGCAGCTCGGGCGCCAGCTTGGCGGTGCCGATGTCCATCCCGCGGTAGAACTGCATGGCATCGGCGTTCACGATCTCCCCGCCGAGGCGCTCGGCGAGAGCCAGCCCGAGCGCGGATTTACCGGTCCCGGTCGGGCCGATGACGGCGACGGGACGGATGCCGGGGCGAGCGGAGCGACGGGGGTGCAGGGTGGGGCTCATAGCAGCCAGGTGCCCGCGAAGTAACCGACCCCGAACGGCGCACCGCGGTAGAGCTCGCGCGCAGAGACGGGATCCGCGCCGACCAGGCCGGCCAGCACCTGATAGGCACCGCACCCGACGGCGGCGCCGGCATGCCGGAACACCGCGTCGGCATCCCCGGCAGCCAGGGCGTCGTCAAGGGCCTCCTGGGCGGCCACCGAGCCCGGTTCGAAGCCACCGGGAGCGGATTCGGTGAGGGTGTTGGCGCCGTCGGCGACCACCAGCACGCCCACCGGATCGGCGATGCGTTCGAGCTCGGCCCGCAGCTCCGCGCCCCGGTGGGCGGCCCTTGCACCGACATCGGCGGACACCCGCACCTGCACGGTGGCATCCGGGTCGACTCGGGCACGCACCCAGCCGGCGATCAGCGCGGGCAGCGGCAGCGCGGTGACCGGGGCGTCGGCATCGGCGGACAACCGCACCGGGATATCGACGCCGTATCCGGCGAAGGTGCCCGTCGCGGACGCGGGGATGACGGTATCGGCACCCCCGGTGGCGATACCGATCCAGCGCCCCGGCAGGTCGGCGGCGGCGGTCAGCACCGCGGCTCGCAGATCGGCCACCTCATCGGCTGCGGCGCCGGTGAGTTCGGGCACCACGATCGGCGCCGAGGGGATCAGAGCAATAGCCGCCAGCACCCCATCACGCTATCGTCTGGCCGGCGTCGGCCCGATCGGCCCAGCCGGCCTCGCCACGGGCGAGTGCCGCTGTCGCGACGAACATCACCGCCACCGCCGCGATCAAGATGATCCACCCGGTCTCCCCGGGACGCAGCGTCTCACCGAGCACCACGACACCCAGTACCGAAGCGACCACCGGCTCGGTCACCGTCATCGTGGGCAGCGAGGCCGTCATGGATCCGACCCGGAAGGCGGCCTGCTGATACCCGGTACCGGCCACCGCGACCACCGCCCACGCATAGAGCTCCGGGGTGGCCAGCAACTCCCACACCCCGTCGCCCAGGCGGTCCACCACCCCCTTGGTGAGGATCGCGAACACGCCCCACAGGGCGCCGGACACGCAGGCCAGCAGCATCGCGCTGATGGTGCGACCGGACCAGATCCGCGCGCCGACGATGCACCCCACCAGCAGCGGCCCGAGCACGGCGCCAACCGCCAGCCAGGTCTCGGTGCCGGCCCGCGAGTGTCCGGCCGTGGGATTGCCGACCGTGACGATCAGTGCCACCGAGGCCGCCAGCAGCACCGCCCAGGTCCATTCGAATCGACTCACCCGGTGCCGGTTGGCCCGGGCGTTCAGCGGCAGGGCGAACAGCAGCGAGGTGACCAGCAGGGCCTGCACCAGCAGTACCGAACCCAGGCCCAGCGCGGCGGCCTGCAGCCCGAAGCCGACCGCCGAGACGAGGCTGCCGACCCACCAGAGGCGGTCCTTGAGCAGCCGCAGGAACAACTGCACGTGGCCGACCTGCTCATCGGTCACGTCATGGGCCGAACGCTGGTGGATGACATCGCCGATGGCGATGAACAGCGCAGCGCCGAGTGCCAGCAGTGCGGCGATATCCGCCTTGTCCAACGGGGCCTCCCAACCGGTCAGGGCACTGAGGGTGCCGGTAAACACGCACCGATCGCAACCGCAGTTCCGGCCGACCTGCTTGAATAGCGAGGAGAAGCTATCGGGCGCCGCGTCGCGCGGCAGGTGCGTGGTCAGACCACGCGGAGTGCGAGGGAATGAATATGACGACCAACGACTCAGGTTCGGGCGAGAACACCGCGGAATCGGCACCTGCGGCGCCCAAGCCCACTCCCAAGCCCGCACCCCGGCCCGGCCCCCGGCCGACCCCGCACCCTCGCCCCGCCGCGGCCGCGGCCGTCCCGCCCGTCGTGGTGCCGTCGCCCTCGGTGGATCCGCACCGGTTCGGTCGCGTCGAACCCGATGGCACGGTCGTGTTGATCAGCGCGGCCGGGGAACGCGTGATCGGTTCCTGGCAGGCCGGTGAACCCGAGGCCGCTTTCGCCCATTTCGGCCGGCGTTACGAGGATCTGCACACCGAGGTGGTGCTGCTGGAGGCCCGGCTGGCCTCCGGTAGCGGCGACGCCCGCAAGATCAAGTCCGCGGCCTCGGCGCTCCTGGAATCCCTGCCGACCGCGTCGGTCCTCGGTGATGTCGATGCCGTGCAGCGGCGGCTCACATCCATCCTGGAGCATGCCGACGGCGCCGCCGCCGAGGAACGGGCGCGCCGCGACGAGCACCGGGCGGCCCAGACCGCGCGCAAGGAGGCGCTGGCCGCCGAGGCCGAGGAGATCGCCAACACCTCGGGTCAGTGGAAAGCCGCCGGCGACCGACTGCGCGCGATCCTCGACGAGTGGCGCACCATCACCGGATTGGACCGCAAGACCGATGACGCGCTGTGGAAGCGGTACTCGGCGGCGCGGGAGACCTTCAATCGGCGCCGCGGCTCGCATTTCGCCGAGTTGGACCGCGAACGTGTCGGGGCCCGCCAGGCCAAGGAAGCGCTGTGCGAGAAGGCCGAGAAGCTCAGCGATTCGACGGACTGGGCCGGCACCGCGGCGACGTTCCGCGATCTGCTCGCCCAGTGGAAGGCGGCGGGCCGGGCCGCCAAGGATGTCGACGATGCGCTGTGGGCGCGCTTCAAGGCCGCCCAGGACACCTTCTTCGCCGCCCGCAACGCCGTCAACGCCGAACGCGACGCCGAGTTCTCGGCGAATGCGCAGGCCAAGGAGAAGCTGCTGGCCGAGGCCGAGCGCATCGACATCACCGACCCGAAGGCCGCGCAGGCCGCGCTGCGGGTGATCGGCGACAAGTGGGACGCGATCGGCAAGGTCCCGCGCGAGAAGTCCGCCGACCTGGAACGTCGGCTGCGCGCGGTGGAGAAGAAGGTCCGCGAGGCCGGTACCGCCGATCACACCGACGCCGAGGCGCAGGCGCGCGCCGACCAGTTCCGCGAGCGTGCCGAGCAGTTCGAGCGGCAGGCGCAGAAGGCCGAGGCGGCCGGCAAGACCAAGGACGCCGAGGCGGCCCGCGCCAGTGCCGCGCAGTGGCGGGAGTGGGCCGAAACCGCCGCCGAGGCGGTCACCAAGAAGCGTTAGGGCTTCGGTTTCTCGGGATCCTCGCCGAGGTCATCGAGCAGGGTCTTGGTTTGACGTTGGGCGACTGCCCGGCGACGGTCTTCCTCGGCGGCCAACTGCAGCGCGGTGCGTGACCACACCACCCGCGCCCAGTGGAAGGCCAGCAGCAGCACGGCGATCCAGCCGATCACCAGCCCGATACCGGGCCCGGGCAGGCCCTGGCCGGCGGTCTGACGGGACCAGACCGCGAGCATGCCGACCGGGCAGGCGACCGCGGTTCCGGCCAGCGCGATCCAGGCCAGCGTCCAGCGCCGGGTCAGCAGCGCGAGGACCGAGAAGCCGATGCTGAAGACCAGTGCCAGCCAGACGAACGCCCGCGAGGGCAGCGACAGGCCGTCGCCGAGCGCGGTCTCGTTGGCGATGAGCACATCGATACCGCGCGTCGACCCGGTATGCGGCAGCAGGAAGGACACCAGCACCGCGAAGACCAGGATCGCCACCACCAGGGCACGGGCACCGGGGTCGATCTCGGCGGCGACCCGCCGTTCGGCCGCCTCGATATCGCCCTTGAACGCGTCGAAGTCCCTCGGATCCTGGGCGCTCACAGTCCACATCCTCCGGTGGCGGGGGCAACCGGCGGCGCCCCGACACCGGGCATCCCCAGACCGACACCGGTCACCGGCCGCAACCCCGCGGCATGAGCGTCACCGGCGCGGGTACGTCGATGCGAGGTCAGCGCCGTGTCGGCGACCAGGAAATGCGGGGCGGCCCGGGTCACCGTGGTGGTGACGATATCGCCGGGGCGGATATCGGCTCCGCCGGAGGCGAAGTGCACCAGCCGTCCGTCGCGCGCACGACCGGACATCCGCGCGGTGGCGGCGTCCTTCTTGCCTTCACCGGCGGCCACCAGCACTTCGACCTCGGTGCCGACCTGAGCCTGGTTTTCCTGCAACGAGATCTGCTCCTGGAGCTCGATGAGCCGTTGATAGCGTTCGCCGACAACCTCTTTGGGTAGTTGGTCGGCGAGCACGGCGGCGGGGGTCCCGGGCCGTTTCGAGTACTGGAAGGTGAAGGCGTTGGAGAACCGGGCGGCGCGGACGACATCCAGGGTGGCCTGGAAGTCCTCCTCGGTCTCCCCCGGGAATCCGACGATGATGTCGGTGGTGATCGCGGCATGCGGGATGGCGGCGCGGACCCGGTCGATGATCCCGAGGAACTTCTCGGCCCGGTACGAGCGGCGCATGGCCTTGAGGATGCGGTCCGAACCGGACTGCAGCGGCATGTGCAGCGTCGGGCAGACGTTCGGGGTGGCGGCCATCGCCTCGATGACGTCGTCGGTGAACTCGGCGGGGTGCGGCGAGGTGAAGCGGACGCGCTCCAGCCCGTCGATGTTCCCGCACGCGCGCAGCAGCTCGGCGAAGGCGCCGCGGTTGCGCGGGATTGTGGGGTCGGCGTAGGAGACGCCGTACGCGTTGACGTTCTGGCCCAGCAACGTGACTTCGAGCACACCCTGGTCCACCAGGGTCTGCACTTCGGCCAGCACATCGCCGGGGCGGCGGTCCACCTCTTTGCCGCGCAGCGCGGGAACGATACAGAACGTGCACGTGTTGTTGCAGCCGACCGAGATGGAAACCCAAGCGGCATAAGCTGATTCACGCGACGCGGGCAGTGCGGACGGAAACTCCTGCAGCGACTCGGCGATTTCGACCTGGGCCACTCGCTGGTGGCGGGCCCGTTCCAGCAGGACCGGCAGCGACCCGATGTTGTGGGTGCCGAAGACGACGTCGACCCAGGGCGCCTTCGTCAGCACGGTGTCGCGGTCCTTCTGGGCCAGGCATCCGCCGACCGCGATCTGCATATTCGGATCGGCCGCCTTGCGCGGGGCGAGGTGGCTGAGGTTGCCGTAGAGCTTGTTGTCGGCGTTCTCGCGGACGGCGCAGGTGTTGAACACGACGATATCGGCGTCGGCACCCTCGGCGGCGGGCCGGTAGCCGGCGGCCTCCAGCAGGCCGGACAGCCGCTCGGAATCGTGCACGTTCATTTGGCAGCCGTAGGTGCGCACCTGGTAGGTGCGCACCGGGGCCGAGGGGTCGGCACCCGGCTGCACAGTCGAGGCCAACACGGAAGTCACGACAATCATGTTACGGGGGCGTTGTTACGCCCCATCCTGAGCATTACCTGGGTAGGGTCAGGGCCCATGACCACCGCGACTTCGGTCCCGATGATCTCGCTACAGGCTGTCAACAAGCATTTCGGCGATCTGCACGTGCTGCAGGACATCAATCTGGATGTCCCGCGCGGTCAGGTCGTGGTGGTGCTGGGCCCGTCGGGTTCGGGCAAATCTACGTTGTGCCGCACCATCAACCGGCTCGAGCCGATCGATTCCGGCACCATCTTGATCGACGGTGAGGTGTTGCCCGAGGAGGGCCGCAAACTCGCCGAGCTGCGCTCCGATGTCGGCATGGTGTTCCAGTCGTTCAACTTGTTCGCGCACAAGACCATTCTGGAGAACGTGATGCTCGCCCCGGTCAAGGTGCGCAAGCTGGCCAAGGACAAGGCCCGCGCCGAGGCCATGGCCCTGCTGGACCGGGTCGGCATCTCCAATCAGGCCGACAAGTACCCGGCTCAGCTCTCGGGCGGGCAGCAGCAGCGCGTCGCCATCGCCCGCTCGCTGGCGATGAGCCCCAAGGTGATGCTCTTCGACGAGCCGACCAGCGCCCTTGATCCGGAGATGATCAACGAGGTGCTGGCCGTCATGACCTCGCTGGCATCCGAGGGCATGACCATGGTGGTGGTCACCCACGAGATGGGTTTCGCGCGCCGCGCCTCGCACCGGGTGGTGTTCATGTCCGACGGAGCCATCGTCGAGGACGCCGAACCCGAGGAATTCTTCAACAATCCGAAGTCCGATCGCGCCAAGGACTTCCTCGGCAAGATTCTCAACCACTGATCGTCCCCCACCGAAAGGACCATGACATGCCGTCTCTGCGCTTCCGGGTGGCCGCCGCCGCCGTTCTGGCCGCAGCGCTGCCACTGACCCTCTCCGCCTGCGGCGGAGGCGGTAGCGACGAGTCCAAGGTCGTCATCGGCACCAAGTTCGACCAGCCCGGACTGGGCTTGAAGAATCCGGACGGCACGATGAGCGGGTTCGATGTCGACGTCGCCACCTACGTCGCCGAGCAGCTCGGCTACGCCCCCGAGGACATCGAGTGGAAGGAATCCCCGTCCGGACAGCGCGAAACGCTGATCCAGAACGGTCAGGTCGATTTCATCGTCGCGACGTACTCGATCACCGACGCGCGCAAGGAGAAGGTGGACTTCGCCGGCCCGTATCTGATCACCGGGCAGAGCCTGCTGGTCCGCGCGGACAACAGCGATATCACCGGCGCGGAGTCGCTGGAGAATAACAAGAAGCTGTGCTCGGTGACCGGGTCCACGCCGGCGCAGCGGATCAAGGACAAGTACCCGGGCGTGCAGCTGCAGCAGTACGACACCTACTCGGCGTGTGTGGAGGCGCTCAAGACCGGGGCGATCGACGCGGTGACCACCGACGAGGTCATCCTGGCCGGCTACGCCGCCCAGTCGCCCGGAACGTTCAAGATCGTCGGTGAGCCGTTCTCCGAGGAGCGTTACGGCATCGGCCTGAAGAAGGACGACACCGAGCTGCGCACCAAGATCAACGATGCGATCACCAAGATGGAGACCGACGGCGCCTGGAAGGCAGCGTTCGACAAGAACCTCGGACCGGCCGGGATCACCGCGCCCGAGCCGCCGACCGTCGACAAGTAGCCGCGCGGGCACGTGGAGATCTTCACCGAGTACCAGGACCGGATCTATGCCGCGTTCTGGGTGACCATCCAGCTGACGGTGCTGGCCGGCATCGGCGCGCTGATTCTGGGCACCGCGGTGGCGGCCATGCGGCTGTCCCCCGTACCGGTGATGCGGTGGTTGGGCACCTCGTATGTGAACGTGGTGCGCAACACTCCACTGACGCTGATCCTGGTGTTCTGCTCGCTGGGGCTGGCCAACACGCTGCACATCACGCTCACCGATCCGGATTCACCGACGTCGATCGTGGACAGCAACTTCCGGCTTGCCGCGCTCGGATTGACGGTCTACACCGCGGCTTTCGTCTGTGAGGCCATTCGGTCCGGTATCAACACCGTGCCGCTGGGTCAGGCCGAGGCGGCCCGCTCGCTCGGCCTGACCTTCTCGCAGAATCTGCGGATCATCATGCTGCCGCAGGCCTTTCGTGCGGTGATCATCCCACTGGGTTCGGTGTTGATCGCGCTGACCAAGAACACCACCATCGCCTCGGCGATCGGGGTGGCCGAAGCCGCGCTGCTGATGAAGGAGATGGTGGAGAACACCTCCGCGCTGCTGCTGGTGGGCAGCATCTTCGCGGTCGGTTTCGTGATCCTGACGCTGCCGACGGGGTTGTTGTTCGGCTGGCTGGGCAAGCGTCTGGCGGTGTTGCGGTGATGAGCGCTCGCGCGAAGAACAGAGGACGACGATGAGCGGGGCCACGGTGCTCTTCGACGCACCCGGGCCGCGCGCCAGGGTTCGGCACTGGATCCTGGCCGGCCTGACGGTCGTCGTCTTCGTGCTGATCATGGGCTGGGTGATCTGGGCGTTCGCCGGCGCCGGTCAGTTCACCGCCGCGAAGTGGGAACCCTTTCTGACGGCGAACCTGTGGACGACCTACGTGTTGCCCGGGGTCAAGGGCACGTTGACCGCCGCGGCGGCGTCCATCGCGGCGGCGCTGGTGCTCGGATGCTTGCTCGGGGTGGGACGGCTGTCACCGATCCGGGCGGTGAGCTGGGCGTGCGCGACGTTCGTCGAGTTCTTCCGGGCCGTCCCCGTGTTGATCATGATGTTGTTCTCTTACGCGTTGTTCGCGCAGTACAACGTCTTCGCGTCGCAGTACCTGGCGCTGGCCGGCGTGATCACCGGTCTGACCTTGTACAACGCGGCGGTGATCGCCGAGATCGTGCGCAGCGGCGTGCATTCGTTGCCGCGCGGACAGGCCGAGGCCGCCTCCGCGTTGGGCATGACGTGGGGCCAGACGATGGGCTTCATCCAGCTGCCGCAGGCCGTCACGTCGATGCTGCCGGTGCTGGTGTCGCAGATGGTGGTGGTGCTCAAGGACACCGCCATCGGCTACCAGATCACCTTCGTGGAGATGGTGCGCCAGGGCCAGAGCATCGGCTCGTCGTACGGCAACTACATCCCGGCCCTCATGGTGATCGCGGTCCTGATGATCGGGCTGAACTTCGCCTTGTCGTTCCTCGCCACCCGCCTGGAAGCCCGGTTGCGCCGATCCAAGAAGGGGCCGGAACCGGAGGCAACCCGGCCGGTCGTTCAGGACGCTCCGGGAGTGTGATTGCGGGCCAGCGCCAAACCGGCGCAGGCGATCACCGATGAGCAGACCATCACCACGCCCAGCGGACCCGCGGTGTGTTCACCGGCCAGGCTGACCAGCGGTGACACACCTGCGGCCAGCAGGAACTGGGTGGCCCCCAGCACGGCCGAGGCGGTGCCGGCCGCGCGCGGGGCGGCCGACAGGGCCAGCGCGGTGGCATTGCCGAAGATCAGTCCCATACCGGCGACGGTGGTGAACAGCGGTATGGCCAGCCAGCCGGGCGCTGCTGCCGACCAGGACAGCACCAGCACGGCGGCACTGGACGCCGTGATCACCGCCAGGCCGACGGCGGCCAGGGTGTGCGGCTCACAGCGCGATGACAACCGCGCACTCGTCGCGCTCATCAGCAGCAGACCGAACGCATTGACCCCGAATACCGCACCGTACTGGGCGGCGCTGAGGCCCATCATCGTCTGATAGACGAACGGCGAGGCCGAGATGTAGGCCATCATCACCGCGAAGGCGAAACCGAAGGCCACGACGTTGCCGAGGTAGCGTCGCCCGAGCAGCTGTCGCAGCGGGGATCCGGCGGCGCTGCGCTGCTCCCGAAGCACGGCGCGGCGCTGCTCGGTGTGCGTCTCGCGGATGATCACCAGCGCGGCCACGAGCATGAGCGTGACGAGCGCCAGAATGACCGCGAGCGCACCGCGCCAGCCCAGTGGCTCGACCAGGAATCCACCGGCCAGCGGTGCAGCGATCGGGGCGATCCCGCCCACGATCATCATCAGGCTGAATGCCCGGGCGGCGGCGCGGCCCGTGGCCAGGTCGGAGATGATTGCGCGACCGATCACCATGCCCGCCGCGCCCGTCAGTCCCTGAGCCAGCCGGGCCGCGATGAGCACTTCGATGGTCGGTGCGAGCACGGCCACGATGCTGGCGGCCACGCAGACCGCGGCGCCGATCAGCAGCGGCCGCACCCGGCCGTAGCGGTCGGATAGCGGGCCGAAGATCAACTGCCCCAAGGCAAGACCGATCAGGAAGGTGGTCAGGGTCAGCTGCACATTGGTCGGCGAGGTGTGCAGATCGAGGACCATCTCGGGGAACGCCGGCAGATAGAGATCGGTGGCGAAGGGGGCGACCGCCGACAGCAGCGCGAGGGTGACCAACAAACCTGCCGTGATGCGCGGGGAGGTGTCGGTGCGCACCGGGGTCTCGACGGAGGACGTCATTCAGCAGCTCCAAATGATTATCGTTTGATAGTTATAGTTCTATAACTATCAGTTAGAGTGGGTGCCATGCAAGCGCGATCACGTCACACCGAGCAGCTCGCCGACCTCGCCGACGTGGTGATGGCAGTCGCCCGAGTGATCAAGCTGCGGACCGCCGCGGACCCCTCGGTGTTCGACCTGTCGGCAACCGAGGTGATGGTGCTACGCCATATCGATCACCACCCCGGGATCAGCCCCAGCGCCGTCGCGGCCGGGACCGGCCTGCACCGCAGCAACCTCAGCCGCGCACTGCGCGATCTGGAGTCCAAGCAGCTGGTGCGACGCTCGCCCGACCCCGACGACAACCGTCAGTCCCTGCTGCAGTCGACCGAATTGGCCGCGCAGAACCTGGCGCGAATCAGGGCGATCTGGTCGCGACTACTCGGCGATGCACTCGAGGGCACCGGTGTGCACGACATCGCCGCGACGGTGAAATTGCTCGACACGCTGGAGCGAGGCTTGCTCTAGTCGGCCCGCCCCGGGCCACCGCCGAGGCCGGCTTCGCCCGCGACCCGGCTCGTGAACTCGGCCCGCTTGCTGATCTGGCCACGACCCCTAGACCGCGCGGCGCTCGAGCTCCCGGGCAAGTTGAGTGCTGACCACATCGAAGGCCATCCCCTGGCTGTAGCCGCGCCGGGCCAGCATGGCCACCAGCCGCCGGGTCACCTTCACCTCATCATCGAGCTTCTCCCGGCGCAGCTTGCCGGCCACCAGTTCCTCGGCCCGCACCCGCCACTCCCCCGCATCCACACTGTCGAGCGTCTCGGTAATGAGGTCCGGATCGACCCCCTTGGTGCGCAACTCGGCAGCCAACGCGCGCTTGCCTTTTCCGGCGTTGGCGCGGCGGGTGCGCACCCACTGCTCGGCGAAGGCGGCATCATCGAGTAAGCCGACCTCGACGAGCCGGTCCAGCACCCGGGCGACGACATCCTCGGGATAACCACGCTTGGCCAGCGCGGCCTCCAACTCGGCACGGGTACGGGCCCGCACGGTGAGCAGGCGAAGGCACACATCCCGCGCCTGCTCCTCCCGTTTCGGCTCAGCCGGCTTCTCAGAAGTCGACAGGGGCGGGCAGAACGTCATCTTCGGCGGTCAGCACGGCACCGATGCCGAGCTTCTCCTTGATCTTCTTCTCGACCTCGTTACCCACATCGGGGTTCTCCAGCAAGAACTTCCGGGCATTCTCCTTGCCCTGGCCGAGCTGCTCACCCTCGTAGGTGAACCACGACCCGGACTTCCGAATGAAGCCATGCTCGACACCCATATCGATGAGCGAACCCTCGCGGCTGATGCCCTGGCCGTACAGGATGTCGAACTCGGCCTGCTTGAACGGCGGCGAGACCTTGTTCTTGACGACCTTGACACGGGTGCGGTTACCGACCGCATCGGTACCGTCCTTGAGCGTCTCGATACGCCGGACATCCAGACGCACGGAGGCGTAGAACTTCAACGCCTTACCACCGGTGGTGGTTTCGGGTGAACCGAACATCACGCCGATCTTTTCGCGCAACTGGTTGATGAAGATCGCGGTGGTGCCCGAATTGTTCAACGCACCGGTCATCTTGCGCAGCGCCTGGCTCATCAGGCGGGCCTGCAGGCCGACGTGACTGTCACCCATCTCACCCTCGATCTCGGCGCGCGGCACCAGCGCGGCGACCGAGTCGATGACGATGAGGTCGATGGCGCCGGAGCGCACCAGCATGTCGGCGATCTCCAACGCCTGTTCACCGGTGTCGGGCTGGCTGACCAGCAGCGCATCGGTATCCACGCCGAGCTTCTTGGCGTAATCCGGGTCGAGTGCGTGCTCGGCATCGATGAACGCCGCGATACCGCCGGCGGCCTGGGCATTGGCCACCGCATGCAGGGCGACGGTGGTCTTACCCGAGGATTCCGGGCCGTAGATCTCGATGACGCGACCGCGCGGCAACCCGCCGATGCCGAGCGCGACGTCGAGAGCGATGGAGCCGGTCGGGATGACCGAGATGGGCTGGCGCACCTCGTCGCCGAGCCGCATCACCGAACCCTTGCCGTAGTTCTTCTCGATCTGGGCCATCGCCAGTTCGAGTGCCTTGTCGCGATCAGGAGCCTGTGGCGCCATGGGAGTACCTCTCCGGTAGTCGTGCGGTTGACCGGGGTTCCGGTCGGTTGGCTGTCAGGGTAGGGCGAGCCACCGACAAGTGAGTCTCGGTCGAACGCTCACCAGATTAGCGAACAGGTGTTCGAAGGCAAGCAGACACGCCGCGCGGGGTGGGCCGGTATGGTTCGACCCGTGGCCCAACGTGCAGATCTCCGAGTGCCCCATGCAGGTGAGCAACTCGCGGTGTACCTGTACCGCCCCGACTCACCGGACCGCGATACCGCGTGCATCGTCATGGCCCACGGTTTCTCGGGGACCCGCGACGACGGCCTGCCCGCTTACGCCGACGAATTCTGCGCCGCCGGCCACACCGTGGCGCTGTTCGACTACCGGGGATTCGGCGCATCGACGGGCGAGCCGCGCCAGGTCATCGATATCGCGGCCCAGCACGCCGACTACCGCGCCGTCGTGCGGTGGGTGCGCACGCTCGACGGTGTCGACCCCGCCCGCATCGCACTCTGGGGATCCTCCTTCAGCGGCGGGCATGTGCTCGCCGTCGCCGCCGAGGACCCGTCCATCGCGGCGGTCGTTTCCCAGGCTCCGTTCACCGATGCCCTGCCCACCCTGGCCAAGGTCCCGCCGCGCAACTCCGTCCGGCTCACCGTGCTGGCCCTGCGCGATCAGCTGCGGGCCTGGCGTGGCAAGGCGCCGCTGCTGGTGCCGGCCGTCGGCGCGCCCGGATCGCTGGCGGCGATGACAGCACCCGATGCCGCACCCGGCCTGGCGGCCATCGTCGGGCCGGAATCGCTCTGGCGCAACGAGTTCGCCGCGCGCCTGATGCTGCGGTTCCCGTTCTACCGGCCGGGCCGTAGGACCGCACGACTGCGGATGCCGGTGCTGATCTGTGTGTGCGATGAGGACACCACCGCACCGCCCGGCTCCACGGTGGCCGCCGCGCACCGAGCCCCGCTCGGCGAATTACGGCACTACCCGTACGGCCATTTCGCCATCTACCTCGACCCGCAGGCCAGGGCCGATCAGCGCGAGTTCCTCGACCGCGTACTCGCCAGGCCCTGACCGGTCACCACTGGTCGCGCGGGACGTCGAAGTCCGCGCACAACGCCCGCCACACCGTGCGCGGTTCGACGCCGGCCTCGATCGCCTGGGCGGCGGTGCGCCCGTCGAGCGCACTCAGCACGTGGTCGACGAGCACCGAGCCTCCGTAGGCAGCACCGAACAGCCCGGTGACACGTTCGTTGAACTCGGTGATGCGCACGCCGACAACCTACCGAGTCGCCGTCAGCGCGTCATGGCACACCCGTACCGGATCGGCCACCCGATCCGCTCCGGCCGAGGCCCGAGTGGCGGCGGCCCGATAGTGCGGATCGGCCAGCACGTCGGCCACCGCGGCCGTGAGCCCGTCGGCGGTCAGCGGCCGGATCAGACGCCCACTTCCTTGCCGCACAACACGATTGCCGATCTCCCACTGATCGCCCCCGCCGGGCACCGTGACCAGCGGAACACCGTGCAACAGCGATTTCGACACGATCCCGTGGCCGCCCCCGCACACCAGCACTTCGGCCTGGGACAGCAGTTCGTCTTGACGGCCAAGTCCGACCACCGCCCAGTCCGGCACCGGCACGTCGGCACCACCGAGCCGCGACACCGCCACCCGCAAGCCGTCCGGCAGTCCGCGCCCGGGCGTCAGCGCGGTCAGCGCCAGCTCCGCCAGCCCGGCGGCACCGGTCGTGGCCGTGGACGGCGCCACCACGACCAGCGGCCCGTCCCCGGGCGGCGGGGTCAGCACCGCGTCGGTGGGCTCGAAATGCAACGGACCGACGACCACGGCCTCGGCCGGCCAATCCGGCCGGGGAACCTCCAGGGCGGGCAGCGTCGCGATCAACCGCCGCAACGGCCCCGGATCACGGCCGGGCAGCCCGATGTCCCGCCGCGCCGCCGCCCGGTCCCGGTTCCCGGCCCGGATCGAGCGCGCCGTCAGCGCCCGCATCGCCGCGTCGCGCACCCGCCCGCGCAGACCGATACCCGGCGCCAGCCCGCTACCCAGCGGCGGTAGCCCCTTCGAGGGGAGGTACAGCGGGTGCGGGTCGAGTTCGATCCACGGCAGGCCGAGGATCTCGGCGGCCATCCCGCCCGCGGCGGTGATCACGTCGGACACCACGACATCAGGTGCCAGTGCGCGGATCGCCGGGCCGTTCAGGACCGCCATCCGGGCGGCCCGGCGATGAATCTTCGCCCCGGCGTCGCCGTCGTCATCGCCGACCTGCAGGTCCAGGCCTTCGAGCAACTCCGCCCGCACCCCGGCCGCCCGCGCGGTGGGCAGCCATCGCCGGCCGGTCAGCAGCGTCGCGGTATCGCCGGCGGCCCGAAATCTCAGACACAGCGCGATCGCCGGAAACGCATGTCCAGGATCGGGCCCGGCGACCACGGCGATTTTCACGCGCTCACCCTGTCACAGCCCGCACGCTCTACCCTGAGGGGCATGACCGAGCAGGCCCCGCCCGTGACCACCGCGCCCACCAGCGCCGAAGCCGACAACATCGCCACCGTGCAGAAATTCCTGTTCGCGCTGCGCGATCCCGATCTGGACGCCGCCGGCGCCCTGATCGACGAGAACCTGGTCTACCAGAACGTCGGCCTTCCGACCGTGCACGGCAAGCAGCGCACCCTCAAGCTGTTCGCCGGGCTGGATCGGCCGAGCCTCGGTTTCGACGTGGCCATCCACCGCACCGCAGCCGACGGCGCCGTGGTCCTCAACGAGCGCACCGACGTGCTGATCATCGGCCCGGTCCGGCTGCAGTTCTGGGTGTGCGGGGTATTCGAGGTGCGTGACGGCCGGATCACCCTGTGGCGGGACTACTTCGACATGTTCGATATGACCAAGGCACTGGTCCGCGGCCTGGCGGGGGCGGTCATCCCGGCGCTGCGTCCCAGACTGTGAGCAGGACCAAACCCAGCTTCTTCCAACTGGTCGGGTATTGCCTGGGTAGGCGGTTGCCCGACTCGATGCTGGACTGGGTGCGCAACGATCTGGCCGGCCCCGGTGCGACCCGCCGGCTGATGCTGCGGGTACTGGTGCCCGCCGTGCTGGTGCTGTCGCCGTTCTGGCTGATCCCGACCACGCTGTACGTGCACTTGAGCATGACGGTGCCGATCCTGATCCCGTTCATCTACTTCTCGCATGCGCTGAACAAGATCTGGCGGCGGCACATGCTGCGGGTACACGGGCTGGACCCGTCACTGGTCGACGCCCTGGCCCGCCGGCGCGACGCCGCCAAGCACCAGTCCTATATCGACCGGTTCGGGCCGCGCCCGGATTCGGCCGAGCTCGGCACGCACGATATCTAGGCGCCGCGCAGCTGTCCGAGCTCGTGGTAGGCCTGCGCCCAGCCCTGCAGCCGATCGGTCGCGTGCACCAGCTCGTCGCGGTACCGCCGACCGATCGGGTTGTCGGCCCCCGTATTCACCGAGGACACCAGTTGCGCTGCGGCGGTGACCATTTCGTCGTACTGACGGGCACCCTGGTGCAGCTGCACGCTGAACGCCTGGATGGTCGGCGCAAGGTGCGCACGTGACTGCGGGGTGGCGGCGGCTGCCCGCTCCATCGCGACCACTTCGTTGGCGGTCGCGGCCATCGTCGCCGCCGTCTGCGCTGCCGTGTCCGCGATCTCACCCAGATCCTCGGCGGGCAGCAGCCGGCCGCGCTCCAGCACACCGAGCAGGGAGAACAGGCCGCGCTCCGAGGAGGCCAGCGCAGCCATCGGCTTGCGCGCCGCCGAGCCCAGCGGCGGCAGCCGTCGGGCGCTCGGCCCGGCCGGCAGCGGCTCGGCGCGCAACCACCGATAACGCAGGAACAGCAGCGTCGCCGGGAAGGCCGCACCCGCGGCGATCGCGCCGGTGACGATCAGCGCCCAGACCGGGGTGCTCCACGATGCCAGCACCGCGGTGACCAGGACCCAGAACAGGCTGCTGGCACCGAAGAACAGCGCCAGGCGCAACGCCCAGCGGCGTTTGCGCAGCAGCTTGGCCCGCGGATCGGCCAGGGCGGCGAGCCGCTGAGCGAGCGCACCGGAGAACTCGGCGGCGGTGTCGATGCCGCTCTGCATGCCGCGCGCAGCCAGCGAACGCCAGCCGCGTTGCCGTCCGGTCCTCGAGCCCGTCGCCATGATGGTCCGAACCTATTGGGAGAGCGGATTTTCCGGCGCAGCGGCGGGCGGATTCGCGGTCGGCGCGGCGGGTGTGGCCTGGGCGCCGCCGGATGGCAGCGCCTCACCGCGCATGGAGGCACGGATCTGCTCGAGTCGCGAATGCCCGGCCATCTGCACGCTGGCCTGCTGAACTTCCATCATGCGGCCCTGCACCGAGTTCTGCGCGAGTTCGGTGGCGCCCATCGCGTTGGCGTAGCGGCGTTCGATCTTCTCGCGCACCTCGTCGAGGTTGGGGGTGGTGCCGGGCGCGGAGATCTCGCTCATCGACCGCAGCGAGGCGCTGACCTGCTCCTGCATCTTGGCCTGTTCCAGCTGGCTGAGCAGCTTGGTGCGCTCGGCGATCTTCTGCTGCAGCACCATCGCGTTCTGCTCGACGGCCTTCTTGGCCTGACCCGCGGCCTGCAGCGACTGGTCGTGCAGGGCCTTGAGGTCTTCGACGCTCTGCTCGGCGGTCACCAGCTGGGCGGCGAAGGCCTCCGCGGCGTTGGTGTACTCGGTGGCCTTGGCGGCGTCGCCGTTGGCGGTGGCCTGGTCGGCCAGGGTCAACGCCTGACGGACGTTGGCCTGCAGCTTCTCGATATCGGCGAGCTGGCGGTTCAGCCGCATCTCCAACTGGCGCTGGTTACCGATGACCTGGGCCGCCTGCTGGGTCAGCGCCTGGTGCTGACGCTGGGCGTCCTCGATGGCCTGCTGAATCTGCACCTTCGGGTCGGCGTATTCGTCGACCTTCGAGTTGAACAGCGCCATGAGGTACTTCCACGCCTTGACGAACGGATTGGCCATGAGTTCGTTCCGCCTTCATGTGTTCGGGTGTGCGCAACTGCCGATGTGCAACTTGTTGGGTGCCAACCTATCGTTTCGCCACCCGGTCAGGCCACCGCCATGGACACAACCTGGGGGATCACGACCTTGGTGGTGGCGTCGATACCCGTGACACCGCCCTCCGCACGGGCCAGCTGTTCCCCGGCGTTGAAGAGCACCCGCGACATGGGTATATCGAGCGCCTCGCAGATCGCGCTGAGCAACTCGCTGGAGGCCTCTTTGCGGCCACGTTCCACTTCGGAGAGGTAACCGAGGCTGACCCGCGCCGCATCGGACACCTCACGCAGGGTGCGACCCTGAGTCGTCCGAGCTTCCCGCAGCACGTCGCCGATCACCTCGCGCATCAGTGTCGTCATACAAGGGTCAACGCGACCGGGAGGCCGGTGGTTCCCGAGACGCTCAGGTCGCCAGCCGGGCCCGCGAATCGCGGATCGCGGAGATCACATAGTCCACGCCGGTGAGCACCGTGAGCACGACGGCCAGCCACATGATCCAGGTCGCCGCGGTGAGCCAGACACCGGGCCAGGACTGCAGGGGAAGGATGAAAAGGCCGATCGCCACCGCCTGAACCAGCGTCTTCAACTTGCCGCCGCGACTGGCCGGGATCACGCCGTGCCGCAGCACCGCCAGTCGTAACACGGTGACGCCGATCTCGCGGGCCATGATGACGATGGTGATCCACCACGGCAGGTCGCCGAGCATGGACAGCCCGATCAACGCCGCCCCGACGAGCAGCTTGTCCGCGATCGGATCGGCCAGCTTCCCGAACTCGGTGACCATGCCGTAGGCGCGCGCCAGCGCGCCATCCAGATGGTCGGTGATGACCGCCACCGTGAACACCACGAAAGCGGTTGTTCGCCAGAACGTCTGCTGCCCGTCGGCGACGAACAGGGCGGCCACGAAGACCGGTACGAGCAGGAATCGGATACCGGTCAGCAGATTGGCGACGTTGGCGACGGATGCACGGGGCACAACTGGATCGGTGTCTGATTGGCCCGGCACCGCAACAGAATATCGGTTGCCCAAACCGATACTCTCGCTGCTGTGAACGAGGCGGTGGGCGAAGTGATGATCCGTCGGGCCAGGACGTCCGACGTACCGGCCATCAAGGCGCTCGTCGACATCTACGCCGGCAAGATTCTGCTGGAGAAGAACCTGGTCACGCTGTACGAGGCGGTACAGGAGTTCTGGGTCGCCGAGCTGGCCGGCGAGATCGTCGGCTGCGGTGCGCTGCACGTGCTGTGGGCCGACCTCGGCGAGGTGCGCACCGTGGCGGTCCATCCCAGCGTCCGCGGCCACGGCGTCGGGCACCGGGTGGTCGCCCAGCTGCTGCAGGTGGCCCGCAATCTGCACCTGCAACGCATCTTCGTGCTCACCTTCGAAACCGACTTCTTCGGCAGGCACGGGTTCGTGGAGATCGACGGCACCCCGGTCAGCGCCGAGGTCTTCGCGGAGATGTGCCGGTCCTATGACACCGGTGTTGCCGAGTTCCTCGACCTGTCCTACGTCAAGCCCAATACCCTCGGCAACACCAGGATGATGCTCAACCTCTAGAAGTCCTCGTTCTCGTCCTCGTCGGCGCCGTTGGCGTCCGCCCCGCCGCGGATCAGTGCCAGGGTGCCCGCCAGCTCATCGGGCTTGACCAGCACCTCACGCGCCTTGGAACCCTCCGACGGCCCGACGATCTGGCGGGTCTCCATCAGGTCCATCAGCCGACCCGCCTTGGCGAAGCCGACCCGCAGTTTGCGCTGCAACATCGAGGTCGAACCGAACTGCGAGGACACCACCAACTCGACGGCCTGCAGGAACACGTCCATATCGTCACCGATATCGGGATCGACATCGGTGCGCTCACCGGACGGCTTGGCCTTGGTGACACCTTCGATGAACTCCGGCTCGGCCTGGGCCTTGGTGGCCTCCACGACCGCCTGGATCTCCTCGTCGCTGATGAAGGCACCCTGCATACGGATCGGCTTGTTGGCCCCCATCGGCAGGAACAGGCCGTCGCCCATACCGATCAGCTTCTCGGCACCCGGCTGGTCCAGGATGACCCGCGAGTCGGTCAGCGATGAGGTCGCGAACGCCAGCCGCGAGGGCACGTTGGTCTTGATCAGACCCGTCACGACATCCACCGACGGGCGCTGGGTGGCCAGCACCAGATGGATTCCGGCCGCGCGCGCCTTCTGCGTGATCCGCACGATAGCCTCTTCGACGTCACGCGGCGCGGTCATCATCAGGTCGGCCAGCTCGTCGACGATCGCCAGGATGTACGGGTAGGGCTTGTACACCCGCTCACTGCCCAGGGGTGTGCTGATCTCCCCGGAGCGCACCTTCTCGTTGAACACGTCGATGTGGCGCACCCGGGAGGCCTGCATGTCCTGGTAGCGCTGCTCCATCTCCTCGACCAGCCAGGCCAGCGCGGCGGCGGCCTTCTTGGGCTGGGTGATGATCGGGGTGATGAGGTGCGGTATGCCCTCGTACGGCGTCAGTTCCACCATCTTCGGGTCGATCAGGATCATCCTGACCTCCTCCGGGGTGGCCCGCGCCAGCAGCGACACCAGCATCGAGTTGACGAAGCTGGATTTACCGGAGCCGGTCGAACCGGCGACCAGCAGGTGCGGCATCTTGGCCAGGTTGGCCGAGATGAAGTCGCCCTCGATGTCCTTGCCCAGTCCGATCACCAGCGGGTGGTGATCGCGTCGGGTGGACGGCGCGGTCAGCACATCGGAGAGCCGCACCATCTCGCGATCGGTGTTGGGCACCTCGATGCCGACGGCCGATTTGCCCGGGATGGGCGCCAGCATGCGGACGCTCTCGGTGGCCACCGCGTAGGCGATATTGCGATGCAGCGCAGTGATTTTCTCGACCTTCACGCCGGGTCCGAGTTCGACCTCGTAGCGGGTGACGGTCGGACCGCGGGTGCATCCGGTGACCGCGGCGTCGACCTTGAACTGTTCGAGCACCGACGTGATGGCGGCTTCCATCTGGTCGTTGGCGGCGGTACGCAGCTTCGGTGGGTCGCCGGCGATCAGCAGATCCAGCGACGGGAGCACATAGGGGCCCTCCACCACCCGGTCCATGACCAGGGTGTCGTCGACCTTTTTCGGCTTCTTCGGTTCGGCCTTGGGCTTACGTGGTTTGGCCGCAACGGGTTCGGGGGTGGTCGGCGCGTCGGCCGGGTCGGGCAGCGGGTAGTTGTCCAGCGGCGAACCGGCCGGCAGTTCGGGCGTCGGCCACTGCTGGGCGTCGGCCCCGGCGTACTCGTCGTCGCGGTCGTAGTAGGCGTCGGAGAAGTCCTCGGTGGCCGCGTCGTCATCGTATTCGGCGTTCTCGTCGGCATATTCGTCATCGTCGTAGTCGTCGTACCCGCGGGTGCTGAACATCGCGCGCAGCGTCTCGGGCAGTTCGCGGATGGTCGTACCGGTCAGCAGCAGCAGACCGAAGAGCACACCGATGACGAGTAGCGGTGTGGCGATCCACACCGTGAGGCCGTCCGAGAGCGGTCCGCCCAGGACGAAGCCGACGAAACCGGCGGCGTCGCGCCGGGCGGCGGGGTCGGTCGGGGCGCCGGACCAGATGTGCCACAGCCCGAGCACCGGCAAGCCGATCATCGCCGAGCCCAGGATCAGCCGCGGCCGAGCGTCGAGGTCGGGTTCGGTGCGCATCAGTACGACGGCGATGACGCCGAGGACGATAGGCACCAGCACCACGGCGCCGCCGATGACGGAGCGCACCACCGTGTCGATCCATCCGCCGACGGGCCGTGCCGCATCGAACCACGAACTGGCGGCGACCACGACGGCGACGCCCAGCAGCGCAAGCGCGATCCCGTCGCGCCGATGTCCGGGCTCCAGGTCACGGGCGCGACCCACCGATCGCGCGGTGGAACCGGCGCCCTTGGCCACCATCAGCCAACCGGCGCGGGTGCCCCGGCCCATCGCGGCACCCGCGGCGGCGAAGCGAGAGGGGTTACGACGTGGCGCCGGCTTGCGGCGCGGTGCCGTCGGGCGCGCCGGTTTCGATCCGGTCCGCGAGCTGGAATTTGCCTTTGACCTGCTCGAACGGGCTCCGGACCGGGCGGCGGTCTTGTTAGCCATGGGTGTCAGCCTAGTCGCTTGAGTCCCATTTTCACCATCTGCCACACCTGTCACAAACTGGTATCGAAATCCCCGGGCCGCGCGGCCCAGCACAGGACAACTGATTCCGCGGTGCCTCAAGTGCATCCCCACCAGCGGGAACTCAAACGTGGGCAGCGTCACCCGTCCGCGGAACGACGAATTCCGTTGTGATCGCTACCCTCGATGCGGTGAGCCTGCCGACTAAGAGCCGCAATGTTAACCCCTTGTTACACACCACAATTCGGAACAATGTCGTCCGTTACGACCTCCCCGCTTCACTGGTCGTCTTCCTGGTCGCGCTGCCGTTGTCCATCGGGATCGCCGTGGCATCCGGCGCCCCGGTGGTGGCCGGTCTCATCGCCGCCATCGTCGGGGGCATCGTGTGCGCCGTGGTCGGCGGTTCGCCACTGCAAGTCAGCGGTCCGGCCGCAGGCCTGACCGTCGTCGTCGCAGAGCTCGTCGCACAGTTCGGGTGGAAGGCCACGTGCGCCATCACCGCAGCGGCGGGTGTGCTGCAGATCCTGCTGGGACTGAGCCGCATCGCTCGGGCCGCGCTCGCCATCGCACCCATCGTCGTGCACGCGATGCTGGCCGGTATCGGCATCACCATCGCCCTGCAGCAGGTGCATGTCCTCCTCGGCGGCGGCCCGCGCGGCAACGCGTGGCAGAACCTGGTGTCGCTGCCCGCCCAGTTGGCCACGCCGCAGTGGGCCACCGTACTCGTCGGCGGCCTCGTCATCGCCATCATGCTGACCTGGCGGTTCGCCCCACCCGCCGTGCGCGCTCTACCCGGTGCGCTGGTGGCGATCGTCATCGCGACCGCGGTGAGCTACCTGCCGGGCCTGGGCACCGAGCGCATCACACTCGACGAATCCGTCCTTGAGGCCATCGGGCTACCCGAGATGCCGCAGGGCAGCTGGAGCTCCATCGCCCTCGCCGTGCTCACCGTCGCCCTGATCGCCAGCGTGGAAAGCCTGCTCTCGGCAACCGCCGTGGATAAGATGCACACCGGCCCCCGTACCGACTTCAACCGCGAACTCGTCGGCCAGGGCACCGCAAACGTGTCCTCCGGACTGCTGGGTGGTCTGCCTGTGACCGGGGTCATCGTGCGCAGTACGGCCAATGTCGGCGCGGGCGCCAAGACCCGGGCCTCGGCCGCGTTGCACGGGGTGTGGCTGCTGGTCTTCTCGGTGCTGCTGGTCGACATCGTCGAGATGATCCCGATGGCCGCGCTGGCCGGACTGCTGATCGTCATCGGGGTCCAGTTGGTGAAACTCGCCCACATCGATCTGGCGCGTCGCACCGGAGAACTGTTCATCTACGGCGTCACGCTGGGCTGCGTCGTGTTCCTCAACCTTCTCGAGGGTGTGCTCATCGGACTCGTCCTGGCGATCGCCATCGCGGCCTGGCGCATCGTGCGGGTGTCGATTGTGGCCGAGGACCTGACCAGCCGGATCGGCGCGGGAGGGCCGCCGCGGTGGCATGTGGCGATCACCGGCTCATGCAGCTTCCTGGCGCTGCCACGACTGAATGCGGCGCTGTCGGAGATCCCGCACGACGCCGAGGTGTTCGTCGACCTGAACGTCGACTATCTCGATCATGCCGCCCTGGACGCGTTGCAGGAGTGGATCACCCAGCATCGCGACCGCGGCGCGGCGGTCACCGTCACCGAAACCGGGACCGCGCGAATGGAGTTCGCACATTCCCGGCCCCCGCGCCGGGACACCGAGGAGCGCCGCGTGATCGGCGCACTACGTCTGATCTGGCCGGCGCAACTGGCCGGCGGGGTAAACAGGTATAGCCATGGGCTGGCCCCCCTGGTGCGCGCCGGGATGACCACGACGGGCACTTCACACGACCCGCACACGATGCTGCTCAGCTGCGCCGACGCCCGGATCCTGCCGAATCTGATCACCGACAGCGCGCCCGGGGAACTGCTCAACGTGCGCAACGTCGGGAACCTGGTGGGCGCGGACCTGTCCGTCGAATCAGCGCTGAGCTACGCACTGAACCGGCTGTCGGTGCGGACCGTCGTGATCTGCGGGCATTCGGGGTGCGATGCCATGCACGACCTGATGCATGACAGCGCCGACGGCTCGATGGGGCGCTGGTTGAACCACGGCGCGGACTCACTGGCCGCCTTCCGGGCCTACCACCCGGTCGCCGAGGCAGCGGCGAACGCCGGATTCACCGGTGCCGACCAGCTCAGTGTGGTCAACGTCGCCGTCCAGATCGATGCGGCGTGCCGACACCCGCAGGTTGCCGCACGCCTCGCCGACGGCTCGGTGAGCATCGTCGGGCTGTTCCTGGATCTGGCCACGGCGCGCCTGTATCTGGTGGATTCGGACTCGATCACCGAGATCGACCAGCACGGTGCGCCGGTGACGCTCACCACACCCAAGTAAGGTGACTCGGCGAATACCGCCAGAGCCGAGGAGTAGTCCATGCCCGTTGTCGTCGTCGCCACCATGACCGCCAAGCCCGAATCCGTGGACATCGTTCGCGCGGCCTGCACCGACGCCATCGCCGAGGTGCACGAGGAACCGGGTTGCCAGCTCTACTCGCTGCATGAGGCCGACGGCACCTTCGTGTTCGTGGAACAGTGGGCCGACGCCGACGCGCTCAAGACGCACGGCACCGCACCGGCCATCGGCAAGCTGTTCGGCGCCGTCGGCGAACACCTCGACGGCGCACCCGATATCAAGATGCTGACCCCGATCGTGGCCGGGGACCCCGCCAAGGGTCAGCTGCGCGGCTAGGCACCCAGTGGGATCGCTCACCGGCAAGCTCGCGTTCATCACCGGGGCCGCGCGCGGGCAGGGACGCGCGCACGCCGTGAAGCTGGCGTCCGAGGGCGCCGACATCATTGCCGTCGACCTGTGCGACCAGATCGCCTCCGTGCCCTACCCGTTGGCCGACCCCGAGGACCTGACCGCCACGGTCAAGCTCGTCGAGGAGACGGGAGCGCGCATCTACGCCGCCGAAGCCGATGTGCGTGATCGCGATGCGCTCAAGAGCGCGCTGCGGGCCGGCACCGATGCACTCGGCGACCGGCTCGACATCGTGATCGCCAACGCCGGGATCGCGCCGATGGCGGGCGAGGACGCCTGGCAGGACGTGATCGACGTGAACCTCACCGGCGTCTACAACACCGTGGACGTGGCGTACAAGCCGATGGTGAAGTTCGGCAACGGCGGTTCGATCGTGCTGACCAGTTCGGTGGCCGGACTGGTCGGTCTCGGGTCCCCGATTGCCGGCTCGGTCGGCTATGCAGCCGCCAAACACGGCATCGTCGGACTGATGCGGGTGTATGCGAATGTGTTGGCGCAGTTCAATATCCGGGTGAACTCGATCCACCCGGCCGGGGTGGACACCCCGATGATCGACAATGATTTCACCCGCAGCTGGTTGGAAGGGATGGCCCAGCAGGCCCAGCACGGGCCGGATATGTCCAATGCCCTACCGGTGCAGACGCTGACCGTCGACGACATCGCCAATGCGGTGCTGTTTCTGGTCTCCGATGCCGGACGGTACGTCACAGGGGTCACGCTGCCGCTGGACGCCGGATACGTCAACAAGCGCTAGTGGCGGCGAACCCGGCTGCGCAGACGGCCTTCGGGCCGATGGTGCTCGCCGCCATCGAGCACAACGAGGCCCCCGAGCGGCGCCTGGTCGACGACGATCTGGCCGCGTCCTTCCTGCCCGCCCGGCTGCGCGCGGTGACCCGGCTGACCCGGTCGGCACCGATTCGCGCAGCCGTGATCGCGGCATCCGAGCGTGCCGGGCCGGGCCTGTGGGCCAGCATCGCCTGCCGGAAGCGGTTCATCGACGAGCGGATCTCCGATCCGGCCGGCGAAATCGACGCGGTGGTGATCCTCGGCTCCGGGATGGACACCCGGCCCTACCGGATCGCCAGGTACAGCGACCTGCCGGTGTTCGAACTCGACCAGCACGTGAACATCGAACGCAAGATCGCCGCAGTACGCCGTGCGCTGGGCGCCGTACCCGCGTCGGTACATCTGGCGGGTATCGATTTCGAGCATGACGATGTGATGACGGTACTGGCCGCCAACGGGTTTCGCGATACCGGGCGCACGCTGTTCGTCTGGGAAGGTGTCACCCAATACCTCACCCCGCAAGCCCTGCACGGCACGTTCGAGCAGCTGCGGGCCGTTGCACCGGGCAGCCGGCTGATCTTCACCTACGTACGGCAGGACTTCATCGACGGGACGAATCTGCACGGTGCAGAAGCCGTCTACCGAAGGTTCCGGCGGCGCAGTCAGGTTTGGAAATCCGGTCTGGAACCCGAACGCGTCGAGGAGATGGTGCGTGGGTACGGCTGGGCCGTGATCGAACAGGCAGGACCGAGCTACTACCGCGACCTCTACATCCGGCCGACCGGCCGCACGATCAGCGCCTCGCCCATCGAATGGACGGCGCTGGCCGTGCGTACGGACTAGATCTCGATGACTGTCGGCACGATCATGGGTTGGCGCCGATAGGTCTCCCCGACCCACTTGCCGACGGTGCGGCGCACCGCCTGCGCGATGCGCCCAGGATCGGTGACCTGATCTGCGGCCAGGCGTTCCAGCTCGGCCTCCACCTTCACCGCCACCGGCGCCAGGGCCTTCGGGTCCTCGGAGAAGCCCCGGGAGTGCAGGTGGGCGGGCCCGGCCTGCTTGCCGGTCCCCCGGCGCACCACGACCGTGACGGCGACGAAACCCGAGGACAGCGTGAGCCGCTCGCCGAGGGTGGACTCGCCGACGTCGCCGGTCACCAGCCCGTCGACGAACATCTTGCCCACCGGAACCGCACCCGCGATCGAGGCCACCCCGTTCACCAGGTCGACGCTGACCCCGTTCTCGGCGAGCACCACGTTCTCCGGCGGGACTCCGGTGCGCACCGCGAGCGCCGCGTTGGCGCGCAGGTGGCGCCAGGTGCCGTGCACCGGCATCACGTTGCGCGGGCGCACACCGTTGTAGAGGAACAGCAGCTCACCGGAGTAGGCATGCCCGGAAACATGCACCCGCGCCTGCGCGTTGGTGACGACCCGGGCACCGACCTTGGCCAGCGCGTCGATGACCCCGAACACCGCCTCCTCGTTGCCAGGGATCAGCGACGAGGACAGGATGATCAGATCACCGGCGGTCAGCGTGATGCTGCGGTGCTCGCCGCGCGACATCCGCGACAACGCGGCCATCGGCTCACCCTGGGTGCCCGTCGTGATGAGCACCACCCGATCGGCGGGCATCATCTCGGCGGCCGCGATATCCAGGACGTCCTCGTCGGCGACATTGAGGAATCCGAGCTCGCGGGCGATGCCCATATTGCGCACCATGGATCGCCCGACGAAGGAGACCCGCCGTCCGAGCGCGACGGCGGCGTCGATGATCTGTTGCACCCGATCGACATTGGAGGCGAAACACGCGACGATGACGCGGCCTTCAGCACCTCGGATCAGCCGGTGCAGGGTCGGTCCGACCTCGCTCTCGGACGGGCTGACACCGGGCAGTTCGGCGTTGGTGGAGTCACAGAGGAACAGGTCCACCCCGGCGTCGCCGAGGCGCGACATGCCGGGCAGGTCGGTGGGCCGCCCGTCGGGCGGAAGCTGGTCGAGTTTGATGTCACCGGTGTGCAGGACGGTTCCGGCGCCGGTGTGCACGGCGATCGCCAGCGCGTCCGGGATCGAGTGGTTCACCGCGAAGTATTCGCACTCGAACACCCCGTGGGTGCTGCGCTCGCCCTCGGCGACGGTGACGAAGTGCGGTTTGATGCGGTGCTCCCGGCACTTCTCGGCGACGAGCGCCAGGGTGAACCGGGAGCCGACGACCGGGATATCGCCGCGCAGCTTGAGCAGGTGCGGGATGGCGCCGATGTGATCCTCGTGCGCGTGGGTGAGCACCAGCGCCTCGATATCGTCGAGCCGATTTTCGATATGGCGCAGATCCGGCAGGATCAGATCCACACCAGGCTCATCGTGGCCGGGGAACAACACCCCGCAGTCGATGATGAGCAGCCGTCCCAGGTGCTCGAAAACGGTCATATTGCGGCCGATTTCGCTGATCCCGCCCAGCGCTGTGACCCGCAGGCCGCCGGTGGCCAGCGGGCCCGGGGGGTTCAGGTCGGCGCTCACAGCACGCCGGCCGACCGCATATCGACCGCGAGATCTTCGATCTCGGACGGGGTGGCCGGGATCTGGGGCAACCGGGGGTCGCCGGCGTCGATACCGTGCAGCCGGAGGCCTTCCTTGGCCATCGCCACCCCGCCGAGCCGGTTCTGCGCGTAGTTCAGCGGGCCGAGCGTGGCGTTGATCTTGCGGGCGGTGGCGATATCCCCGGAGTTGAACGCCGACAGCATCTCTCGCAGCTGGCCCGCGGCGACATGTCCCCAGACGCTGATGAAGCCGACGGCACCCATCACCAACCAGGGCAGGTTCAGCGCGTCGTCGCCTGAGTAGTAGGCGATACCGGTCTCGGCCATCAGCTGGCCGGCGCCGTGCAGGTCGCCCTTGGCGTCCTTGACCGCGACGATGTTCGGGTGCGCCGAGAGCGTGCGCAGGGTGTCCCAGTCGATCGGGATGATCGAGCGCGGCGGGATGTCATAGAGCACCACGGGCAGATCGGTGGCATCGGCCACCGCCGAGAAGTGCGCGATCAAGCCCCGCTGCGACGGGCGCGAGTAATACGGGGTGACGACCAGCAGCCCGTGCGCACCCGCAGCAGCGCTGGCGGTGGCCAACCGCACGCTGTGCGCGGTGTCATAGGTTCCGGCGCCGGCGATGATGCGGGCGCGGTCGCCTACCGCCTCGAGCACCGCTTCCAGCAGCGCGATCTTCTCGGCGTCGTTGGTCGTCGGCGACTCACCGGTGGTACCGGAGATCACCAAACCGTCGCAACCGGCATCGACCAGGTGGTTCGCTACCTTCTTGGCGGTCACCAGATCAACCGAGCCGTCCGGGCCGAACGGCGTCACCATGGCAGTCAGCACGCTGCCCAAGCGCGCGCTCACATCAATTCCACTGGTGGTCACGGGCGTCAGATTACCCGGTGGTACCCAGTGGTTTATGCATCGCCGCCGCACTGCGCAGCCCCGCTGGTGGCGTTAGAGTGCCGCATGAGCCTCCCCCGCCGCCTGCTCGATGTCATCGACCTCGACATTCTGCCGCTGACCGAGGCCGGCGTGGCCGTCGGCAACAAGGTGTTCGGGGCGGCGATCCTGCGCAAATCCGACCTGTCGGTGGTGGTGGCCGGCACCAATGCCGAGACCGTCAATCCGCTCTGGCACGGCGAGGTGCACACCCTCAAGCAGTTCTACGAGATCCCCCACCGCCCGCCCACCGCGGATCTGGTGTTCCTGTCCACGCATGAGCCGTGCACCATGTGCATGTCGGCGATCACCTGGGCCGGGTTCGACAACTTCTACTACTTCTTCAGCCACGAGGATTCCCGGGACAGCTTCGCCATCCCGCACGATCTGCGGATCCTGCGCGAGGTGTTCGGGCTGGAGCCCGGTGGCTACCGCCGCACTAATGCGTTCTGGACGGCGTACTCGATCTCCGAGCTGGTCGATGCCGAGGACGAACCGGAACTGCGCGCCCAGCAGGCGCGGATCACCGAGCGGTACGCGGCTCTGTCGCAGCGGTACCAGGACAGCAAGGGCGACAACGCTATTCCGTTGAGCTGAGCCAAGGGCACGAAACCGAGGCGTCGGCCGAAATTCGTGTCGAGGCAGACCTGCGGGCCGCACTACGCTGGATCTTGTGGCTGGTTACCTCGAGGTCGATACGGATGCCGCGTTCAGTACCTCGCGTTCGGTGAGCGCGGACGCCGAGGAACTGCGCGAAGGTGTGGCTGAGCTTTCACACGAATGGGCGAATGTGTCACGTGGTTGGTCTGGCGCCGCCGCGTCCGCATACTCGCCGTTGTTCCAGGAATGGCAAGAGGGTGCTGCAAGGCTTGTCGAATCGCTTGCCGAGTCGGCGAACCTACTCGCCGAAGCTGCGGTCCGCTACCAGCATCAAGACACCGCCTCGTCTGAGTCCGTCGACGCGACGGCCCGACAGATGGGGCTCTGATGCGCTACCGGGTCGAACTCGACGAACTCCTGACCTTTGTCGACAGACTGGAGTCGTTCGGAAAGCGCGCCGAAGCCATCGCTGCTCGGGTCGATAGCCAGGTGGCAGACCTTCACTCAAGCTGGTCTGGCGACGCGGCGACCGCTCACCGCGCCCAACACGACGAATGGATCGCTGCCGCGGCACAGATGCGGGAGGCGGTGATCGACCTTCGTACAGCGGCACACACCGCGCACCAGAACTACACCGATGCCGCGCGCCTCAACGTCGAGATGCTGTCATGACAGTCCAGGACGTTGATCCGGAAACCTTCTACGGCGTCGGGGCACGGCTGTTCGAACTGGCCGGCGACATGTATGACGCGTTCCAGATCAACGTCACGATTCTCGGTGACACCGGGGCCATGGCCGGTAGCGACGATGCCGGCACCGCATGAGCACAGTCGTACGACGCGCGCGTCGGTGAAGTGCTGGGAGCCGTCAATGACCTGACGTTGGCCCTGGAGAACTACGGCGGCGTCATCGTTCAGGCTGGGTACAACCATGCCGTCGCGGAGCACAACGCCACCCCGGGCGCAGGGGCCCCACCGATGAAGCCGGCCGAACCCGTCAGCGTCGCGGGCATCCTGTCCGCGCCGCCGTCGGCCGGCGGGCCAGGCAAGGGTCTGGTCGACAACGCCATCGGCCTGGCCGACCAGGTCGGTGTTCCGGTGCCCGACGGCGACACCGAGAAGATCGACAAAGCGGCCCAGGCATGGGATCGGCTGGCGACGGTCTACCAGACGACGGCGGTCGTCGAAGCTCTGGAAGTGAACGCCCGCCGGTTCAACGACACGAAGTCACCCGAAGTGGAGTTCATCGGCCGGGACCTGCTCGAGTTGCGCGATGCCACCAGGGTGATTCTGGACAGCTGCGCCGAATTGTCGCAGTCCTGCAACGACTATCGAACTGCCCTCGACGACCTCCGGAACGACATTGGCGGAATTCTCGAGGATCTGGCAATCGAGTTAGGCGCCACAGCCGCGATCGGCATCGCGGCATCCTTTGTCACCTTCGGCGTCGGGGCGGTGGCCGCCACCGCGAAGGCCGCACACACGATCACCAAGTTCGCAAAGATCATCGGGATCGCAGTGACGTCCTGGAAACTGACCAAGAACATCAGTAAGGGTGTGCAGAAGATTGCGGACATCGCGAAGATCCGAAAGCAGTTGGAGCGCATCAAGAATCTTGGGCGAAAAGACAAAGGGGAGGCACCGAAGCCACCTCCACCGAAGAAGTTCCCGCCCGATGAAGCGAACGACAAAGTGCCACCGGAATGGGGTCCCGGAAACCCCAACAAGAAGGGGGTCGGACAGCGTTGGGAAGATCCCTCAAATCCTGGCAACGGAATCAGGATTGACGAGGGCAACCCGAACCACTCGCTGCCTTCCCAGCAGCAAGACCACGTAATCGTCCGAGTGAATGGACAGGTGATCGGACGCGACGGGCAACCCATCACCGGTTCGATCCAGGACAATGCAGAAATGGCCCACATTCCGTTGGAAGAGTGGTTGAAGTGGACAAATTGGAGCCATCCATGACAGGTGTGAAGTTCCCCGCGATGAGGCAGCAGACTATGACTGCTCTAGCCGGATTGGCTGACCGTGAATATCAGCAGCGAGTCTGGGTAGCACGCGAATACCCACGCGAAGGTTTCTACGATGACCTGACTTTGAACGTCAACACCCTGTACGACATGGTCCTGCCCGATCCGCAGGCCAGGCTTGGCGTGGTACTCCTCAACGAAACTGAGGTCGCGCTGTTGAGCGCTCTGGAACAGGTTCTCGGACCATTGGTCGACGATCTCCGCGACGCGCCCGACCAGCAGTACTTGTCGGACCCGCGGTGGAATGACGTCGTCAATGCCGCGGGCTCTGCACTGTCCGCCATGAAGGCAAACGACTGAACGACCTTTCCCCGGTCTCGCCGAGATACGCACAATGGTTGTTCAGGGCGCCGGTAGCGCGACCATTACGCGTGATTCGGCGCTGTGCACGTGACTAGCAATAACGCACTACGCCGTCCGCAGGTACTCCGAGCCCCCCACGTAGACGATCCCGGGGTGGTACTTGGACTGGGCCGCCCCGGCGATGGCCGCGGCGAACTCGTCGGTCGAGGGCAGCGGGGCGCTGCGGCGCGGCTCCAGCGCGGGGCCCTGAAGCCGGGTCAACACGTTGGTGCCGTCGATCATGTCACCGGAGACCACCGTGAAATGGATTCCCCGGCGCTGGAATTCGTGGCGCATGCCGTACATCGCGGTCTCGCCGGCACGCATGCTCGCCGCGATCGGGGCGTACCCCATCGGCACCGCCTTGTGCGGGTAGAAGTGCGCCTGGTGGCTGGTGACGAACACGACGCGGGCACCCTCCGGCATCAGCGGCAACGCCAGCGTGACGAGGCGTCGCTGGGCATCGCGGTTGAGCCGCATCGCGTAGGCCGGGTCGGCGTCCCGTTCCAGCCCGCCGGACGCGTTGAGCACCAGGGTGTCCAGCCGGCCGAAACGCTGGCGGATGCCGGCGAGCATCGCCTCGGCCGCGGATTCCTCGGAGATATCGGCGGCGACGGCCGACGCGTGACCCCCGGCGTCGCGGATGGCGTCGGCCACGGCGTGCGCCCGGCCCGCCTTCTCCCGGTAGTTGACCACCACGTGGGTACCCGGGTGGGCGAGCTGGTGTGCGACCTCCGCACCGATGCCACGGGATGCGCTGGTCACCAGGGCGATGTGTGGTTCGTGCATGTTTGGGTCCTTTCACCAGGCCGTCACGTCACGTACCCGGCCCACGGTACACCCAATTTAAGAAAAATAAGAGTTCTTTAAGGTCACGGTGAGGCGGCGGTCGCGTCGCCGCGATGTATCCGGTTTCCGCCCGCCCTTTTCGACCGATACATCGCCAGGTCGGCGGCCCGGATGAGCCCGTCGAGGAACTGTGCCGGCTCGGCAACGGCCGCCGGACCGAGCACCGCCCCGCAGGTCCCCAGGCTGGCGGTGATCTGCACCGGTAGCGCGGCAATGCCCTGGCGGATGCGTTCGGCCGTCACCGCGTGTATCGCGGCGCTCGACATGTCGGCGATGACGAACTCCTCGCCGCCGAGACGGCCCACCGCCGCGTCGGCACCGCAGTGCTCGGTGAGGACGGCACCGATCCCGACCAGCGCCTCGTCCCCGACCGCGTGCCCGCGGGTGTCATTGAGCTTCTTGAAGTCGTCGACATCGATCATCGTCACGTGCAACTCCGCGGGCCCGGCCCGGCGCTGCAGCAACATCGCGTGCACCGCATTGTAGAACGACCGGCGGTTCGGCAGCCTGGTGAGCGGATCGACATCAGAAGACCGCAACTCCGTGTGCAAGGAGTGCACGAGCGCGTAAATCCCGAAGGGCACCCCGAGATTCAGTCCGAGCACCAGCAACAGCGAGGCCACCACCAGCGCGGCATCTCCGGTCTCGGCGAACAACCGGACGGCGGCGATCGACGCGCAGATGGCCGCCACGGCAAGATTCGCCAACACGTGCACGAGGGCATGGAAGTAGGCGAGCAGACCGCCGACGGCCGCGAACATCGCGCAGCCCATCAGGGCGCCGTACGCCGTCGACAGCGACAAGGCGCCCGCGGCGATGGACAGACAACACACTGCATGGAAGACCAACGACTGCGTTCGTGACGGCCAACCGATGAGCCAGACGAAGCCGACGGCGACGCCGCACACGGCCGCCGCGATCGCCGCTGCGCGCGCCCACCCGTTGCCGGGGCCGTAGGGGCTCGTCAACATGAGCACCGGCACCGCCGCGAACAGCAGCGTGAAGGCGAAGGTGGCCAGCCGCCACAGCCGGTCCAGACCGCGGTCACGCAGGTAGACGCTGAACCAATGGAACCGGTCGGCCTGCTGCCACCATCGGCGGTGCCACCCCGACATCCGAAACAGTCTGCCCGCTATTTACGCATCCGTCATCCCGTACCGACTCCCCGGTTGACGAAGTCGACCACCACCTCGGCGAGTTCGCGCCCCTTGTCCTCCTGCAGGAAGTGGCCACCGCCGCTGATCGTCACATGGTTCTGCCCGGCGGCACCGGGGATGAGCGTGCGCAGCGGCGCGTCACCCCCGCGGGTGATCGGGTCCGAATCGGAGAACGCGCACAGAAATGGGCGGTCGAATCGTCGCAGCCCTTCCCACGCCGCACGGTTGGGGCCGGCCGCCGGATCGTCGGGACTGGTCGGCACCAGCATGGGGAACTGGCGTGCGCCCGCCTTGTAGCTGTCGTCGGGAAACGGCGCGTCATAGGCGGCGATCACCTCGGGCGGCAGGTCGCTGACACACCCGCCGTCGATGATGGTCCCGACCGGGAATTGCGGTGTCTCCTGACTGAACCGCTGCCACGCCAAGAACGCCGCACCGGGATCCTGGTCCCCGGTCGGTAGCGCGGTGTTGGCGGCCACCACCCGGGCGAACCGCTCGGGGTGCTCGCCCACCAACCGCAGCCCGATCAGCCCGCCCCAGTCCTGGCAGACCAGCGTGATGTCACCGAGACCGATCGCCTCGATGGCCGCCCACGTCCAGTCCACATGCGCCTGGTAGCTGTAGTCGCCACGTTCGGTGGGCTTGTCACTGCGACCGAAACCGACCAGATCGATGGCCACCGCCCGCAGTCCGGCGTCGGCGAGCACCGGAATCATCCAGCGGTACAGATAGCTCCACGACGGCTCACCGTGCAGCAGCAGCACCACCGGACCGTCGGCCGGGCCCTCGTCGAGGTAATGCACGCGCAGTTCGCCCACCTGGACGTAGTGCGGGGCGAACGGGAAGTCCGGCAGGTCGGCGAAGCGCTCATCGGGGGTACGCAGAACGTCCATGGCTCACTTAAGCAAAGCCGCCCGCAATTCGGCGGCCAAATCGCCGCGGTCACCGACCACGACGTCGTCGAGACCCAGCCACACCGCCATCGACCGCAGCTCGGCGGCCATCGCCGCGGCCACCCTTCGGCGATCTCGGCCGTCCTCGGCGAAGGCGCCCGGCACCTGCAGTACCCCGTCGGCGCGCTTGAGGTCGACGCGGCCCACGAGCTCTCCGTCGAGCAGGAACGGCCATACGTAGTAACCGAATTGGCGCTTGTGCGCCGGGGTGTAGATCTCGATGCGGTAGTGGAAACCGTCGAACAGGCGCGCCATCCGGGGACGGAAGAAGACCAGCGGATCGAACGGGCACAGCAACGCGGTGCCACGGTCCCGCCGCGGCACCTTCTGTCCGGCACGCAGATAGGCCAGGGCGTTCCAGCCCGCCACCTCGACGGGCTCCAGCTCCCCCTCGGCCACCAACGCCGCGACCGCCGCTTTGCTCTGTGTCGGGCTGAGCCGAAAGTAGTCCCGCAGATCCGGTTCGGTGCCCACCCCGAGTGCCCCGGCCGCGCGCAGGATCAACTCGCGCACCGCTTCCTCGTCGCAGACCTGGCGGGCCAACACGTGCGCCGGCAGCACGCGTTCGGTGAGGTCGTAGTGGCGGGCGAAACCGACGCGCGTCGCGGTGGTGAGCACACCCGAGGACCACAGCGCCTCGGCCACCCACTTGGTATCGCTGCGGTCCCACCATGGGCCCTTGCGTCCCCGGGGCTCGGCCTCCAGATGCGCTTCGATCTGGCCCGCGGTGGACGGCCCCAGCTCGGCGACCGCCGCCACGATGTCCTCGGCCAGGCGGGCGTTCTTCTTGACGATCTCGGTGCCCCAGCGCCCGTGTTCGTACTCGGCCATGCGCCACCGCATCAACGGCCAGTCGTCCACGGCCATCAGCGCGGCCTCGTGCGCCCAGTACTCCACCAGCAGCCGCGGCGCCCGGGAGCTGTGCGTCCATGCCGCCCGGTCCAAGACCTCACGGTCGTACGGGCCCAGCCGGCTGAACACCGGTGCGTAATGGGCGCGCACGGCAACCGATACCGAATCCAGTTGCAGGATCTGAATCCGCGAGATCAAGCGCTTCAGGTGGCCGCGGGTCAGCACGCCCGGTTTGGGTTGATGGAAACCCTGGGCGGCGACGGCGACCCGCCGGGCCTGCGCGGCGGTCAGAGTGGGCACCCGTCCATCGTCACCTATGGCACCGACACGGCGCGCCCCACGGTCAGGTCCGCACGTAGCTACTGAACCGGTACCGCAGCCCCGAGCCGCTGGTCAGCCAGTCCCCTTCGGTGCCGACCCAGGACTCGTCGAGCACAGGTGCCATCGCGTCCCCGTCGTCGCGGGGCAGGTCGATCTCGATCTCGGTGATCTCACAGCGCTCGGCCAGCGGCAACGCCAGCCCGTAGAGCTGGGCGCCGCCGATCACCCAGACATCGTCGGCCACCGGCAACTCGGTGACCACCTCGGCGCCCTCGGCGACGTACCCGCCGTCGCGCGAGACGACGATATTGCGCCGCCCCGGCAGCGGTCGCACCGAGGCCGGCAGGGATTCCCAGGTCAGCCGGCCCATCACCACGGTCTGGCCGAGGGTCAGCTCCTTGAAGTGGGCCTGGTCCTCCGGCAGGCGCCACGGGATGCCGTTGTCGCGGCCGATCACGCCGGAGGTGGACTGCGCCCAGATGAGCCGGTAGGTCACACTGCCACCGGGGCCTTGATCCCCGGGTGCGGGTCGTAGTTGACGATGGCGATGTCGGAGTAGGTGTAGTCGAAGATCGAATCCCTGGGCGCCAAGACGAGCTCCGGGTAGGGCCGCGGGTCCCGGGACAGCTGCAAGGACACCTGATCGACGTGGTTGTCGTAGATGTGGCAGTCGCCGCCGGTCCAGATGAACTCGCCGACCTCCAGACCCGTCTGCGCGGCCATCATGTGGGTCAGCAGTGCGTAGCTGGCGATGTTGAAGGGCACCCCCAAGAACAAGTCCGCGCTGCGCTGATACAGCTGGCAGGACAGCTTGCCGTCGGCGACGTAGAACTGAAAAAACGCGTGGCACGGCGGCAGCGCCATCTGCGGGATCTCGCCGACGTTCCAGGCCGAGACGATGTTGCGTCGACTGTCGGGATCGCGCTTCAACAGCTCCAGAGACGCACTGATCTGGTCGATGTGCTCACCCGAGGGCGTCGGCCAGGACCGCCACTGCACGCCGTAGACCGGGCCCAGATCGCCTGTTTCGGAGGCCCATTCGTCCCAGATGGTGACACCGCGCTCCTGCAGCCAACGCACGTTCGAGTCGCCGCGCAGGAACCACAGCAGTTCGTAGACGATCGACTTGGTGTGCACCTTCTTGGTGGTGATCAGCGGGAATCCGGCGGCCAGGTCGTAGCGCAGCTGATGGCCGAACACGCTGCGGGTACCAGTGCCGGTGCGATCGGATTTCGGCGTCCCCTGGGCCATCACCAGGCGCAGCAGATCCTCATAAGGCGTCGCGATGGGCACACGGTCAGCTTACGTCGCGACGGGTGGAGTAGAACGTTAAGGGCGAGCGACGCGACGGGAGATTTCTGGCCATGCCGACCACCACAGACACCATCACTACCGCCGACGGCACCTGCCGGGTCACCGTGGCGACGCCCGACGGTGACGGGCCGTGGCCCGCAGTGTTGATGTATCCCGACGCCGGCGGGGTCCGGGCGACCTTCGACCAGATGGCCGCCCAGCTCGCCGGGTACGGCTATGTGGTGCTGGTGCCCGACGTGTACTACCGCGAGCCGGGGTGGGCGCCGTTCGATATGGGCTCGGTCTTCGCTGACGAGGGCGAGCGCAAGCGGCTGTTCGGAATGATCGCCAAGGTCACCCCGGACATCATGGCCGCCGACGCGGCCGCCTTCTTCGACTATCTGCAGGCCCGCCCCGATGTGTCCGGCGAGACGTTCGGCACCACCGGGTACTGCATGGGCGGGCGGACCTCGCTGATCGTCGCGGGCCGGGTCCCCGACCGGGTGGCGGCGGCGATGTCCTTCCACGGTGGCGGTTTGGCCGCTGATGACCCGGGCAGCCCGCACCTGCTGGCGGACCGGATCAAGGCCAGGGTCTATGTCGGCGGCGCCCGCGACGATGCCTCGTTCACCGTCGAGGACTCGCTGATCCTGGAGGCCGCGCTGACCGAGGCCGGCGTCGATCATACGATTGAATTCTATTCCGCCGCACACGGTTTCGCGGTACCGGACAACCTTCCCTATGACGAGGCGGCGGCCGGCCAGCACTGGGAGGCGATGGCGCAGGTGTTCGGCAGCACGCTGAGCTGACTCATTCGGTGCGCCGCCTGCCGTGCAGGAAGGTGGCGAACGCCCGGAAGATGCCGCGGGCGGCATACACCGCGGCGATGACGGACAGCAGGATCAGCAGGATGAACATCACCAGCCAGTTGCTGCGCGCGTGGCTGACGTTCCACCACACGATCGCAAACAGCACCGTGCAGACGAACACCACGATATCGCGCCAGTTCCCGGTGTAGGAGGCCGCCATCTCGCGGATCTCGCGGTTCTTGTCCACGGCGGCGACGATGTCGTCGATGCGCAGATCGATGGAGCGCTGCAGTGCGGCGCGTCGTTCCACCTGCTCGGGAGGCAGCTTCTCCAGCAGCGCCATATCGGCTTGAATCGCGCCACGGATGTCCGGGCCCTTGAACGCTCCGGCGGCCAGGCCGAGCAGCGCACCGCCGGCGATCGGCGCGGCGCCCATGGCGAGTTCGGCGATTCCCGGCATGTCTACTCCTTCGTCAACCCATCAACTGCGCGGCGAGCGTCGCGCCCAGATTCCAGCACGCTTCCAGATCGGTCCTGGTCGGTTTCCCGGAGACCACGACATACTGCGCGACCTTCGTCCAACCCAGCCCCGCGGTGATGCCGTCGACCGCCCGCTGCGCACCCTCGGTGCCCTCGTTGCCATGTAGGTACAGTCCGAACGGCCGGCCCCGGGTGCTGTCGAGCAAATGATAGTAGGCACTGTCGAAGGCGTGCTTGAGTGCGCCCGAGATGTATCCGAGGTTGGCCGGGCTACCCAGCAGATAGCCGTCGGCGTCCAACATCTCGGCCGGCGATACGGTCAGCGCGGGCCGTCGGATGACCTCAACACCTTCGATATCGGGATCGGTGGCCCCGGCCACGACCGCCTCGAACATCTCCTGACAGTGCGGCGACGGGGTGTGGTGCACGACGAGCAGCTTCATCGGCGACCCGCGCGTTCCATCTCGACGGCGGTGCGCATGGTCTCGCGCGCCCGAGAGCGGTCGCCGGCGTAGTCGTAGGCCCGCGCCAGCCGGTACCAGCGCACCCAGTTGTCCCGATCGGCTTCCAGCTCGTCGCGGGTCTTCTCGAACAGTGCGTCCGCGGCGGGGCGCTCGATCCGGCCCGACGGCCGGCGCGGCAGGTCACCGACGTCCAGATCCATGCCCGCCGCCCGGGCCAACCGGACCAGCCGCTGATGCGCCAACCCCGCGCGCAGCGTGGCCAGCATCGCCCACAGGCCGATGATCGGCAACACCAGCAGCGCCAGGCCGAGACCGATCGCGGCGGCCTCACCGGAGGCGATGAACGCCAGCGCCGTTCGGCCCAGCATCACGAAGTAGACGATCAGCGCAGCGCACATGAAACCGATCAGCAGCTGGATACGCAGTGCGCGCGCGTCATCCTTCATGACAGGTCGAGCAGCGGCTCAATCCCGACGGTGAGGCCGGGGCGCTCGCCGACCGTGCGCACCCCGAGCAGCACGCCGGGCACAAACGATGTGCGGTCCAGGCTGTCGTGCCGGATGGTCAGCGTCTCCCCCTGGGTGCCGAACAGCACCTCCTGATGCGCGATCAGCCCGGCCAGCCGGATGGAGTGCACCGGGATGCCGTCGACATCGGCGCCGCGGGCGCCCTCGATCCCGGTGCTGGTGGCATCGGGGTTGGGCGGCATGCCTTTTCGGGCTTCCGCGATCAGTCGCGCGGTGCGGGCCGCGGTCCCCGAGGGGGCGTCGGCCTTATGCGGGTGGTGCAGCTCGATCACCTCGACCGATTCGAAATGGCGGGCGGCCTGCTTGGCGAAGTGCATGGTGAGCACGGCCCCGATGGCAAAGTTCGGCGCGATCAGCACCCCGACGTCAGGCCGGGCCGACAACCACTGCTCGACCTGGCTGATCCGCGCATCGGTGAACCCGGTGGTGCCCACCACGGCGTGAATCCCGTTGTCGATCAGGAATTCGAGGTTGTCCATCACCACATCGGGGTGGGTGAAGTCGATGACCACCTCGGTACCGCTGTCGGCCAACGATGTCAGCGGATCCCCGGCGTCGATCTCGGCCGCCAGTTCGAGGTCCGCGGCGGCACGGACGGCGTCGACCATGGTGGCACCGACCTTGCCCTTGGCACCCAATACAGCAACTCGCATGGCTGGCAGCCTACTGCGCGCACCCGTCGGTACCGTGAGCACATGCATCTAGCCCGGATCACGCTCGCCGCCCTGGCCCTGGCCGGATGTGCCGGCGCCGCCGAGGCCGACGACACGTCCCCGGACGGGCGCACCTACGTCTCGGTGGACGTCACGGGTGAGCAGATTCCGGGAGGCGGACCGCTGACACTGGACTTCGTCGGGGGCCGGCTGTCGGCGTTCGCCGGGTGCAACCGCGGCTCCGCACCTGTCGACCTGTCCGGCGGGCGCCTGCGCACCGGGCAGCTGGCCACCACGATGATGGCCTGTGCGCCGCCGTTCGCGGAGGCCGACGCGTGGATGAGCCGATTGCTCCAGGCGGAGCCGGCCTGGATGCTGACCACCGACACCCTCACGCTGAGCACCGATACCACCACCGTCACCCTGCGCGACAAGAACGCCATGCACCCGGACCGCGCATTGGTGGGCACCACCTGGCGCGTGGACACCCTGATATCCGGGCAGTCCGCGATGACATCGGCCGCCCTGGAGCAGGTGCGCCCGACGCTGACGATCAACGCCGACCAGAGCGTGACCGGGTGGACGGGGTGCAACACCTTCTATGGCCGCGCCGACGTGGCGGAGCCCACCGTCACCTTCGGCCCCGTGCACCTGGCCGGCCCGCCGTGTTCCGGCGATCCGGGTGATATCGAACGCGCGATCGTGGGCGTGCTCGACGGCCCGGTCCAGGTGGCGATCGACGCCGACCGGCTGACACTGAGCGGCGCCAAAGGCGACGGATTGGCACTGCGCACCGAGTAGCCTCTGGCCATGCGTGACACGAAGGTCCTCATCACCGGCCCGACAGGACAGGTCGCGGCGCCGTTGGCGCGCGCGCTGGCCGCCGAGAACGAGGTGTGGGGTATCGCCCGATTCACCGACACCGCGGCACGGGAGGATCTGGAGCGGGCGGGCATTCGCTGTGTGACGGTGAACTTGGCCGCGGGTGACTTCGGTGCCATTCCCTCGGACTTCGATTACGTGCTCAACCTGGCGGTGGCCAAGAGCGGGCGCTGGGACAAGGATCTCGGGGCGAACGCCGAATCGGTGGGCCTGCTGATGGCGCACTGCCGCGAGGCGAAGGCCTTCCTGCACTGTTCGTCGGCCGCGGTCTACGACCCGCCCGATGACGCGCCGCGCACCGAGACCGCCGCGCTCGGCGACAATCACAAGTCCTTGTTCCCGACCTACTCGATCTCCAAGATCGCCGGCGAGGTGGTGGCCCGCACCATGGCACGCGCGCTCGGTGTGCCGACGGTGATCGCCCGGCTCAACGTGCCCTACGGCGACAACGGCGGCTGGCCGTTCTACCAGATGGAGATGATGCGCGCCGGTATCCCGATACCGGTCCCGCCGGGCGGGCCCGCCCGCTACAACCCCATCCACGAGGACGACATCATCGCGATGCTTCCGAGGATGCTGGCGGCCGCCTCGGTGCCCGCGACGACGGTGAACTGGTGCGGCGATCAGACGGTGAGCCTGCAGGAGTGGTGCGGCTACATCGGCGAGCTCGTCGGCTGCGAGCCGGTGTTCGAGGAGAGCGAGCAGGCGTTGCGCAGCGGCCCCACCGACACCGCCCGGATGCACGAACTGGTGGGCGGCACCTCGGTGCACTGGCGCGACGGCATCCGCCGGATGGTGACCAAGTTCCACCCGGAGCTGGTCCGGGTCTAGCTGGCGAGCAACCCGGGATCGAATGTCGCTCGAGCCGCCACCGAAGCCGCCGCCGCCGCGACGATCACGCCTGCGTCCGACTCGTGGCCCGTGGGGAACACGATCTCGGCGCTGTCCGGACCGTCGCGGTGGGCCATCAGCCAGTCGTAGAGCAGCCAGTCCAGCGCACAGGCCACCGCCAGCGGGTCGGCGTCGACATCGCGCGCCGCGCGCACCACGGTGCGCAACGCCTCCAGGTGTTCTTTGCGCGCCGCCGCCTTGTTCACTCCGGAACTGTCGAACAACAGCATCGACAGAGTCAACGGAAAGCGCTCGCCGTCTTCGGTTCTCACGATCCAGCGGCCGCCCTTCCAGGGCCGGCCCGGGTCCACCTGCACCATCTCGCCGAAGCCCCCGACGACGCCGATCGTCGGGACATCGAGGTCACCGTCCAATGGCGCAGGCCCCAGCAATCCGAGTGGCTCGCGCGCCAAGATGGACATCAACGCCGCCGTGCCGATGATCTTGCCCGCGCGCAGATCCGCGGTGCCCGCAGTGCACTCGACCGCGGCTGCGTACTCATGGCAGAGCCGGTCGAGCGCGCGATGCAGGTTGCGCAGGTCCTCGCGTTCCTCGGGGGTCGGCCGCCGCCCGCCGCCGAGGATCTCACCGAACCGCCCGGCGGCGATGATCAGCGCGTCGTCGACGGCCGCCAGATGGGTGGCGACCAGGCGCTCCGGTTCCTCTTCCGCCGCAACCAGATCGGGCAACGATATCGGCACACCGCGCGCGGTGGTCCAGTAGAAACCCGGCTGCCCCTCGTCCTGGACGATCCGCGGCCTCACGCTCGGCGCCAGATCATCACCCGGTTGTTCCCGGAATCCGCTACCGCCATCCGGTCGCCCCGCACGGAGATACCGTACGGCCAGCACAGTGTGTCCGGCTGCACCGACGTCCACCGGTTCTCCCCGTTGGAGCCGAAATCGGGTTGGGCCAGCACATGATCGGCGGCCCGGCCGTCGACGGGCACGCCATCCCACACCAGGATCCGGTTGTTCGCCGTATCGGCGATCGCCAAACACCCGTCATCGAGGCCCACGGCGTAGGGGAAGCGGAACCGATCACCGGTGTGCGGTCCGTACGGCCATTCGGCCGCGCTGGTGAAATCCGGTTGGCCGATCACGATATCCGCCGGGGCATCGCTGTCGGGGTGCGCCGACCAGCCGAGTATCCGATGGTCACCGGCATCGGCGACCAACAGCAGGTCGGCATCGCCGGCGAGATCGTGGGGCCAGCGGAAACTGGCCGGGCCCGCCGCACCGCCGCGGTTCTCCTCGCGGTGGTGCTCGTCGGGTTGCCCGAGCACGATATCGGCCGGCCGGCCCGGGTCCGGGATGCCGCCATCCCAGCCGAGCACCCGCCGGTTGCCGGTGTCGGCGACCCAGAAGCGACCGCCGATGACGGCGATGCCGAAGGGCCAGTAGAACGTCGACGCCGAGCATCGTTGCCCCTGGTTGGGGGCAACACTGCGAGAATCGGGCTGCCCGAGAACGTGATCCGGGGGTGTGTCGCTGAGCACGGGCACCTCGTCCCACACCAGGATGCGGTGGTGCCAGGCGTCCGCGACGATCAACCGTCCCTTGTGCACAAGCACTCCGGTCGGCAGATTCATCCCGCGTTCGGGGCCCCGCCCGTTGGCTGCCCGCCCCTCGGTCGTACCGTCGGGCTGCCCCAAGACCACATCGGCGGGTTGCTCATCATCGGTGGGGACACCGTGCCAGACCAGCACCCGGTGATTACCGGAATCCGCCACCACCAGGTGGTCGTCGCCGAGAAACACACCGCGCGGCGAGTACATCCAGGCCATGGTCGGGCTGGCCGGCGGCAGGGCCAGCCCACCCGGCGCGGGGGCGCCCAGCCATACCTGCGGTGCCCAGCCGCCGCGCAGGTCGACCTCGGGGGTGATATCACGCCGGTCGGGTCGGCCTCCGACGTTCCTCCGGACGGTGTAGCGGCTCATCTGCTCGGTTCATCCCCGCCCGAGCCGAACCCAGATCTCGCCGTCGTCGATCCGCAGCGGCAGTTGCTCCAGCTGGGCTCCCGGCGCGGTCAGGCATTCACCCGAGGTGGCGTCGTAGCAGAATCCGTGCCAGGGGCAGGTCAACGTTGCGTTGCTGGCGTCGAGCACCGCATTGTCCAAAGGCAGTGCCTCGTGGGCACATTCATTTCGGTACGCGGTCACGCGGTCTGCGATGTTGACGATGATGACCTCGGCTTCGGTGCCGGAGTCCGCCATCAGACGCGCCGCGCGCATGGTTCCGCCGGGCACCTCGGTGACCGAGACGGCGCGCGCCCAACCTTCACCGCCGGCACGCAGGCCGACCGTCAACGATTCCACCGCGATCAGGGCCGGTGACGGTTGGTTGGGCAGCACCTCTACGGCGTACACCCCGGGGACACCGTCGGTGAGCGCGCTTTCGACCAGTTCGCGCAGCGTCACCGCTGACATCGAGCAGCCGTTGCACGCGCCCTCAAGCCGCACCATCGCGGTGCCGTCCTCGATACCCACCAGCGCCACATCACCACCGTGGCTGCGCAATTGCGGACGGACCTGTGCCAGCACGCGATTGGCGAGCGTCACCGGGTCGGGCCGCACGATCTGGTGGATCGACAGCAGCAGGTGCACCACCGGGTCGTCGACGAGTTCGAACAGCGCCGCACGGGTCGCGTCCTCGGCCTTGAGCCGGCGCACGATGCTGATCAACCCGGCGCGGTGAATCGCCTCCACGGAGGCCTTGATCTCTTCGGCAACGGCGCGCGACATGGGGTCGAGCCCCGCCAGCGCCCGCATCGCGTCGTCGACACGGGTGGCGAGCTTCTCGAAGTCCGGCTCGTCGATTGTGGCGGTGGATTGTTCGGCGGCGGTCATCGGGAGGTCGCCTCGGGGCGATTCAGCGTGATCTGGCGGGCCACCTCGTCGAGGACACCGCGCACCGCACGGACCGATTCCTCGTCGCCCAGTTCTTCGAAAAGCGAACGCGCCTCGAACAGTTTGGCCTTGGCCTCGGTGAATGCGCCCAGGTGGGCAAGGACATTTCCCTGGTTGGCCAGCACCCGGGCCCTGCCGACCGGATCGGCGTCACGGTCGCGTGCCTGGAGTACGGCTTCGTAGAGCTCCACCGCCTCGACGAGGTTGTCGCCCTGATGCCTCGACGGTGTGTAGACCAGCGAATTGGCAAGGTTGAGTTGCACACTCGCCCACCGCTGCGGATAGTCGTCGCGGGTGAAGACCGTCAGCGCGGACCGCAGGGACTGCGCGGCCACCCCGAGGCGCAACTGACCGGATGCCTCGACCATCGGCATCGTCAGGTAGGCGGTCGCCAGATCGGCGTGCGCCGACGCCCACAGCAGCGGCGCGTCCTCGCGGCGCACCAACTGCAGCGCCGCGTGGTAGTGCGGCACGGCCTGTGCGATCAGTCCGGGGTTCTGCTGTGACTGTTCGTGCAGCACGCCGGCGATACTCAGATGCAGTTCCGCGCGTTCCACAGCCAGCCCGTCGGCATCGGCAAGCAGCTGCAACGCTGCCACCATCCGCTCGTGCGCCGCACCGGGGTCGTCGGTGGCGATGCACACCGACGCGCACGCGCCCAGGAGGACTCCCGCCAGCGGTCGGGAGATGCCGCGCGCGACAGCGACGGCCGCATCGAGGGCGGCGATGGCCAGCGCGGGATCGGCGGCCAGCAGATGGCTGGCGCGTGCCGCCAGCACCACCGCGGCCACCTCGCCATCGGCGCCGCCGACCTCGGGCGGTTCGTCGACGCGGCCCAGCGCAAACCGGACCACGTCGACCAGGGGCCCGAATTCACCGAGCGCGGTGCGTAATTCGTCGGCATCGTCGAGATCGGGGTCCAGGACGAAACGGTTGTAGCGCGAGACCGGATCGGTGCCCGGCAGTGCGGCCAGCGCGGCGGCCCGGTCACCGGCCAGCGCATGCCGGTGCGCCGTGAGCTGCACCGGCCAATCCTCGGGCAGGCGGCCCGCCAGCAGCGCTTCGCGGGCCGGTTCGGTGTCGTCCCCGGCGGGTATCAGCAGGTATCCGAGGGGAAGGCTGAACGCGCCCAGCGGTTGCGGGCGCACGGCATATCGCACCGCCGCCTCGGCTATCGCGGTTTCGGTCACGGCCCTCCCATCGATGTCACCCGTTCACCGCATCGGCGAACACCACGACGATGTCGACGGCGAACTGCCCGCGCTCCTGCAGCACCAGGGTTTCGACGGCGTGCGCCACATCGGGCGAGCGGTTCGCCCCGGTCACGGCCGGCCGCCTTCGGGGGGCAGCGGGTCCAGCGGTACCCGCAGCGCACCCTGTTCGTCATCCCAGACACCACGGCGCACCCCGGTCGGGATGCGGCCGTAGAGCACCTCGTGGATCAGGGCGCTGCGGTCCCCCGCCGGGTTGCGTTGTTTGAGCAGCAACCCGCCACTGCGCGGGCCGCGCAGCGGGATGAGCCAGAAGTCGTCGTCACGCACGACGGCGGCGACCGCATCGGAGGCGAATCTGCTGGCGGCCAGCGCCGCGTCCAGCCGGATATACCCGTCCTCGGTGAACTCGACGGTCACCTCGCGCGCCTTGGGTGGCCGCAGCGCGGCAAGAAACTCCCGTTCGACGACGTCCATGACGGTCTGCATGCCCGCCCGTACCGGCGCGGACAGATCTGCTCCGTACTCGACACCTTCGGCCTCGATGAGGAAGACGGTGATATCGGCGGGGCAGGCGTCGCCCAGCGCCCAGCGGGCGAACGCGATGGCGTGGTCCCAGCGGAACGAGTGGGTGTGCAGCCCTTGCAGGGGCGGCAATTCGGCGAACTCCTCGCCGGGCACCCGGTACACCGTGCCCGGGGCCGCCCCGGTGGCGGAGGCGTCGACGATGACGACTCGGCGTGCGCCCCGCATCCGGAACGCGGTGTCCATGCCCGCCGTCCCGCCGTCGACCAGCTGGGCGCCATCCGGCACGCCGAGTTCCCAGAGATGGCGCACCAGAACGGGTCCGACACCGTCGTCGCCGCGCAGCAGGTTGCCGCAGCCCACCACCAGCACCTCGCAACCGGGCGGCTCGAGGTCGATGATTCCGGTGTCGGGTTCGATGGCCGTCAGGATCACACCATCCCGTTGATCACGAACTTCGACATCTCTTTGCCCGTCTTGCCGTCGTAGGCGTGCACGGTGCACACCAGACACGAGTCGAAACTTCGGGCCACATGCCCGAGTTCGACCGGATCCTCGGCATCGAGGATCGGCGATCCGACCAGCGCCTGCTCGATCGGACCCAGCACCTCCGCGCTGTCGCGGGGACCGATGTTCCACGCCGTCGGGGTGACCACCTGATAGTTCTTGATCTTGGCATCTTCGATGACGATCCAGTCCGCCAATGCGCCCCGTGCCGCCTCGGTGGCGCCGAAGCCCTTGCCCTCCGCGTACTCGGTGGGCTTGCTGTAGAAGCTCTCCTTGAGGTCGATATCGTCGAGCCACTGCCGAGCCCACTTGTAGTACTTCGGTGCCTCGTGCATGCGTGCCATCTGCCGGACGAACACGCTGGGGCCGATCGAGTTGTACAGATTGGGAAACAGCGGGTCGTTGTCCTGGTGCGGCAGGGCATTGGGACCGCCGGCGGCCATCCGGCGGGCCAGCGGTCCGGCCTCCAGGGGCACACTGCCCAGGGCGCCGCCGATGTCATAGCGCGGGGACTTCGCCCAGCTGTACTTGCCCTGCTTGCGGCCGGCCTCCGGGTCGATGGGAATGGTCTCCCCCTCGAAGGGATGCAGCGGCCGGTTGCCTTCGTAGAAGGAATGTGTGACATCCTCTCGGACCTTGGCCTGGTCGAAGTCGTGCCAGGTTCCGCCGGCGTAGATACCGGAGCGACCGATCAGCGCGTCGTTGCGGCCCTCGATGGTCGGGTTCTCGTAGCGCGCGGGGTCGAAGTACGTGCCGGTGGCCAGGTAGTTGCCCACTCCCTGGCCGTACTTGTCGAGCCCGACGTCGAGGCAGTAGCGGATGAAGAACCCGCAGTCGCTGTTGTGTTGGGACTCGTTCTCGTCCACCCAGGCGAGCATGTCCTCCCAGGTCTTGATCTCCAGCCAGCGGTCGACGCTGCAGCCCAGCCATTGGCCTTCCAGCCAGGCGTCCTTCCAGTGTTCGAGGATTGCGATGGAGCGGGTCACGTCCGACAGCGTCGGTGCACACATCACGCCGCCGGGCACCATGAAGCTCGAATGCGGCCACTGTCCGCCGAAGATCGCGTACACCTCGACCGGCTTGCCGGACAGCACCACGCCCGGTTGGTAACTGGTGCCCACGTAGGGCGCGAACCGGCGGACGGCCTCGTCGTACAGCGGCGACTTCGCGTAGTTCTTGTTGGTCAGGTCGATGGCGAACAGTGCGTAGAAGTACCGTGGGATCGACTGCAGGGTCTCGGCGGCCTGACAGATGTTGCGGACCAGCGTCGCGTTGTGCGGCATGTGGGTTTTCCACGCGGTGTCGAGTGCATAGGCCGACTTGTAGAGATGGCTGCCCCCGCAGATCCCGCAGATGCGCGGGCACACCACGAGCCCGGCCTGCGGGTCCTTGCCGCGCAGGATGATCTCGAAGCCGCGGAACATCGCGGCCTCGGTCCATGCGGACGTGACGACGCCGTCGTCGATGGTGACCCGGACGTCGAGGTCGCCTTCGACGCGCCCGAGCGGGCTGACGTAGAGGTCGAGTGCGGTCATTGTGGTTGGCCCTTCCGTGAACCCGGTGTTATCGGACTGTGTGACAGCACGTCGCCGCTAGACCACGAACATGTCTTCCTTGGACCATTGCGGTGCGGCGATGCGGGCCGCCGCGGCGTGCGCCATATAGGTCAGGTGGTCGGTGCCCTCGGGCACCTCCTTGGGGATGACCCCGCTGACCTTCTGGGTTTTGAACACGGTGCCCGGCGCCAGATCGAAGTGCGGGAACTCCGGCTCGGTACACCCCAGGCAGGGCATTCCGGCGCGGGTCTTGGAGGACTGGCGATTCCACAGGATCCGGTTGCACGGTGAATGGGTCATCGGCCCCCGACACCCGAACTCGTAGAACAGACAGCCCGTGCGGGTCCCTTCGCCGAAGGACATCGTGGACTGCTTGTACTCGAAGAACTGCACACGGGTGCAACCGGTTTGGGTGAATGTCTTGAAGAACGTCTCCGGCCGGTGCAGCTCGTCGAGGGTGAGATCGCCCGCCCGCCCGGTGGCCAAGGCGACCAGAATCTGGGTGATCCAGTCCGGATGGGCCGGACATCCCGGGATATTGATGACGGGCAGTCCCATCTTCGATTTGAAGTCGGGGCCCAGAAATCCGCCCTTGCCGCGCTTGTGGAACTGCAGTCCGGTGGACTGCGACGGATTGGGCTCCATCGCGGGAATGCCGCCCCAGCAGGCGCAGTCACCGATCGCGACGACGATCTGGGCGGCGCCGGCGAGGTCGGTGACCCAGTCCTTCATCGGCCGGTCGGCGAACATGTCCATCCGGCCGTCATGGGCTTCGATGACGCTGCCCTCGAAGACGAAGATGTCGAGGGGCCGTTTGCCGCTGGCGCAGTCGTAGAACACCTTCTGGGCGTTCTTGCCCAACTCCAGCCCCAGCGAAGGATGCCAGAGCAGGTCGAGGCCGAAGTCGACGATCAGGTCGACGACGCTGGGCTCCTCGGCATTGAGAAAGGACATCGTGTTGCCACTGCAGGCGCCTCCCTGAAACCACAGCACCGAAGCCATCCGAACTCCTCTCCTGATACCCCGTGTTCGGGGTTGTCGTGCGGGTGTCAGGCGTTGTCGAGTTGCCTGCCGAAGGCCTTGGCCACGTCCAGCATGAAACCGAGACCGCGGACGATATCGGGATCCTTTGCCGTCTTGAGGATTCCGAAGATCCCGCGCGCGTGTTGCGGGCTCCGCGCGGTGGCGGTCTTCGCCTCGACCAGCGCAGCGGCGAGTTGGCTGATCACCTCGGCGGCCTGCGGATCGGTCAGGCTCGATCCGAGCAGCGAGTTCAGCGTCGGCGTCGCGTCGATCACCTTGCCCGACAGCGTGGCGAAGCTGTCGGCCAGCCCGGCCAGGTCCACCGATTTGAGGGATTCGATGCCGGGGATCGACCGGCTCGGCGATGCAGTGTTCGTGTCGCCCTTGAGTTCACCGATCGCCGAGGTCAGGTTCTCGCTGATCTCGTCGCTGCGGCGCACCAGTGTGTCCAGCCCGGATAACAGAATGGCCAGCAGGTCGGCATGGTCGAGCAGATCGTTCAGTGACGCGGCCACTCGGGGGTCGTCGAGTTTGGCGCGAACCTGGTCGGCAGGCGACAGCTCCAGTACGCGGCTGTTCGCAGTCATCGCGCCTCCGTGCGTCCGATATGTCCCTGCTCACAAGCTAGCTCGCCGAACTGCCTGCGCCTATCGGTATCACGCAGATATTGTCAGGATTGCGCACACTTCACTGCGTTGTTGCGCACCGGAACAAGCGAGAACTTGCGTGGATACCGCTGATGATTTAGGTGAGCCTCTGCTTATGACGTCGAGATATCGTCGGCCATCGTCGCCGGCCAGGTGCTCACCATGTCGCGCCTGAAACGCTTGGGATTCATCGATGTCCGCCATACCGAGGACCCGGTTCGGCGCAAAGTCCGGTCCCGCGGGGTGCCCCCGGCGTTGACCGGCAACGAGATCTTCTACACCGAGCGCATACCCGAGGCCGCCGCATTGCTGGGCCAGGCGCTGTCCCCCTTGACATTGCATGTCGCCGACGAACACGTGGCCGGATTCGCCGCCGGTATGCACGGGGTGCGTTTACGCAACGTCAGCATGCTCTATTTCGACCTACACGTCCCCGCGGCGATCGACATCCCGCGATTGGGCAACTACGTCGCCGTACACATGCCGATGAACGGCAGCGCGCTGGTCAGCCACCGCGGCAACACTTTTGAGTCCAACAGCATCTGCGCGGCGGTGTGCAGCCCCGGCAACGCGCTGACCATGCGCCTCGACCTCGACAGCCCGCAGCTGGTCATCCGAATCGAGGAACCGGCCATGGCCGCGTATCTGACCCGGGTCATCGGACGCACCCTGACCCATCCGATGGCGTTTGAACCCCAGTTCGACCTCACCAGCGAAGCCGCGATGCGCTGGCATGCCGCGGTACAGCTCATCCACACCGAGGTGTTCCACACCGGCTCACTGGTGGGGCGTGGGCAGGGTATCGGCGCCGTGGAGGACCTGGTGATGAGCAGCCTGCTGCACCTGCAGCCGTCGAACTACTACACCGAATTCGCCGCCCCGGCGCGGCCCGATAAGCGAAAGGCCGTCGTGCAGGCGGCCATCGACTACCTCGACGATCATCTCGCCGAGCACATCACGATGCGTGCCGTCGCCGACGCCGTGCATATGAGCGTGCGCGCCGTCCAGCAGGGCTTCCACGAACAACTCGGCATCTCACCGATGACATATCTGCGGGAGCGCCGCCTGGAACGCGCCCACGAGGAACTGATGGACGCCGCACCGGCCGACGGCATCACCGTGACCTCGGTGGCCGAGCGCTGGGGATTCCATCATCTCGGCAGCTTCGGTGCCGAGTACCGCAAGCGCTGGGGTGAGTCACCGTCGCAGACGCTGCGCCGCTAACAGATGCGAGGAAGCTGCTCGCCCAGTTCCCGCTCGATGACCCGGGTCGTGCCGAATGCCGTCCGCCCCACCACCATACCGGGGTGTTCGGCGACGACCCGCCCGATCACAGCGGCACCGTGTCCTTCCGGCCGGGCGTGCATCGCCGCCAACACCGCGCCGGTGGCCGCCGGGTCGACGAACGCCACCAGCTTGCCCTCGTTGGCCACCTGCAGCGGATCCAGGCCGAGGAATCCGCACGCCGCCGCGACCGCCTCCGGCACCGGGATCGCGCCCTCGTCGAGCGCGATCCCCACCCCTGCGGCCCTGGCGATCTCGACGACCGCGGCAACCAGGCCGCCGCGGGTCGGGTCACGCAGGGCGTGGATGGCGCCGGCCGGCGCCTCGGCGGCCAACATGGCCGCCACCAACCGATGCAGCGGTGCGCTGTCGGTGGTGACGACGGTGCCGAAGTCGATCCCCGCCCGCACGCTCATGATCGCGACACCGTGCTCGCCGATGGCACCGGAGACGATGATGTCATCGCCGACACGCGCTCGCTCGGGTCCGATCTCGACTCCGGCCGGTACCATCCCCACCCCGGCGGTGTTGACGAAAAGTTGATCGACGCTGCCCCGGCCCACCACCTTGGTGTCGCCGGTCACGATCGCCACCCCGGCATGGTCGGCGGCCTTGCCCATCGCTTGGGCGATCCGGCCGAGCAATTCGATTTCCAGGCCCTCTTCGAGGATGAAACCCGCCGTCAAGCCCAGCGGCTGGGCGCCGCTCATGGCGAGATCGTTGACGGTGCCGTTGACGGCAAGGTCGCCGATGTTGCCGCCGGGAAAGAACAGCGGCGCCACCACATACGAATCCGTCGAGACGGCGATCCGGCCGGCTGCCACGTCCAGAACGGCGGAGTCCCGCGACGGTGTGCCCGGGCCTGCGCCGAAGGCCGGCAGGAACAGGTTCTCGATGAGTTCCTCGGACAGGATTCCGCCGCCGCCGTGCCCGAGCACGATGCGCTGTGTTTCGCGCAGCGGTAACGGGCACACCCAGTCCGACGGGTCGATGCTCATCTCAGGCATGGGCGGCGCTCAGGTCCGGGGCGTCCAGCCGGCGGAACTGGTAGTAGGCCGCGCAGGCTCCCTCGCTGGAGACCATCGTGGCGCCCAGCGGTGTGCGCGGGGTGCAGGATTTCCCGAAAGCCGGACACTCGTTGGGTTTGAGCAGGCCCTGCAACACCTCGCCGCTGCGGCAGTCGGCGGACTCGGCGACCTGCAGATGGCCGACCCCGAACTTTTTCTCCGCATCGAAATCTGCATAGCGCGGTGACAGGGTCCACCCCGACTGCGCGATCATGCCGATACCCCGCCACTGCCGGTCGGTGACGACGAAGACATCCCGGAGTGTCTGCTGGGCAACCACATTCCCGGCCGCGGTGACGGCGCGCGGGTAGGCGTTGCGCAGTTCGGCCTTGCCGTCCTCGAGCAGGTCGACAAGCTGCCGGACGCCTTCCAACAGATCGAGCGGTTCGAAACCCGATACCACGATCGGGACGCCGAACTGCTCCACCAGCGGCCCGTACTCCGAGGTGCCCATCACGGTGCACACGTGGCCGGCGCCGAGGAATCCCTGCACCCGGTTGGTCGGCGCGGACAGGATGGCCGTCATGGCCGGGGGTACCAGCACATGCGACACCAACAGGGAGAAGTTCGTCAGACCCAACCGTTGGGCGTGCACCACCGACATCGCGTTGGCCGGGGCGGTGGTCTCGAATCCGACCCCGAAGAACACCACCTCCTTGTCCGGGTGCTCGGCGGCGATCTGCGTGGCGTCCAGGGGCGAGTACACGATGCGCACATCCCCGCCGCGGGCACGCACACCGAACAGATCCTGCGCGCTTCCCGGCACCCGCAACATGTCGCCGAACGAGCAGAAGATGACATTCTCGCGCCCGGCGATCTCCAGGGCCCGGTCGATCATCTCCAGCGGTGTCACGCACACCGGGCAACCCGGACCGTGGACGAATTCGACGGCCTCACCGAGCAGTTGGTCGATGCCGTTGCGGATGATCGAATGCGTCTGGCCGCCACAGACCTCCATGATCGTCCACCGGCGGCTGGCGCGGCGTTTGATGTGCTCGACAAGGGTGCGGGCCAGCACAGGGTCGCGGAATTCGTCGAGATACTTCACGCCGGCTCCCGGCGTTCTGCGGTGGGCGCCTCGGACTGCAGTCCCGCGAGTTCCTCGTCGAGGATGCCCAGTTCGGCGAACATCTTCAGGGTGTTGTTGGCGGATTCCTCATCGAGCCTGTTCAACGCGAATCCGGCGTGCACGATGGTGTATTCGCCGACCTGCAGATCCGGCAGGTAGGCCAGGCAGACCTTCTTGGTGGTACCGCCGAAATCCACCGTGGCCATCCTGGTACCCGACTCCTCCCAGCTCTCGATTATCTTGCCGGGGATTCCGAGGCACATATGGCACTCCCTTCTGTCGATGATGGTCGGCCCGCGGCCGCGACGGCGGCCTGGCCGAGGGCGAGGCCGCCGTCATTACACGGCACGACACCATGGGTGAGCACGTCGAAGCCACGTTCCACGAGGCCGTTTCGCACGCCCTCGAGCACAAGACGATTGACGAAGACACCGCCGGTGAGTCCGATGGTCGGGATCGCGGCGGCCTCTGCGCACTGGGCAGCCACCGCCACCGTCGCCGTGATCACCGCCCGGTGAAACGCCCACGCCAGCTCCGCCACCGCGACACCGGCGCGCATCCCGTCGACCAGTCCCGTGACCACCGGCCTCGGGAACATGACGCCGTCGCGGATCTCGAAGTCCAACTCAAAGTCCAATCCGGGCCCGCCGATTCGGGCGGTACGCGCCATCTGCTCCAGTTCGATGGCGGCCTGCCCTTCGTAGCTGACCTGCTGGCAGACGCCCAGCACGCTGGACACCGCGTCGAACAGTCGCCCCATGCTGGTCGTCGTGATGCACCCGATCCCCCGCGGAATCTGCTGGGCCAGCACGTGCCGGCCGGTCTCCCCCACGGCCGAGACCGGCGGCAGGTCTGCATCCCAACCGATACCCGCCCGGTGCAGCAGGTCGAGCGCGATCCGTGCCGGCTGGCGGGCCGCACCGTCGCCGCCGGGCAACGCGAACGGCGCCAGGTGTCCCACCCGGGTGAATCCGCAGGCCTCCGAGAGCGCCAGAACTTCGCCGCCCCAGATGGTTCCGTCCGGGCCGTATCCGGTTCCGTCGTAGGTGACCGCGATCATCGGCGTGCCGAGGCGGTCGTGCTCGGCCAACAGGGACATCGCGTGGGCGTGATGGTGCTGCACGTAGCTCACCGGCGTGCCGTGGCGTTGCGCCCAGCGGGTTGTCGCATACCCGGGGTGCATATCACACACGATGCGCGCGGGCCGCCGGTCGGTCATCCGCGCCAGGTGCGCCAACGCCGCCGCGAAGCAGGACTGGGTCCGCGGGTCGGCCATGTCCCCCAGGTGTGCGGACAGGTGCGCATGCCCGTCGGAGCCCAACAGACAGAACGTCGTCTTCAGATCGCCGCCCGCCGCCAGGATCACCGGTCCCTCGGCGACCGGAACCGACACCGGCAGTGGCGCGTACCCACGGGATCTGCGCACCGGCAGCGGGGCGCCCCGGTCGTCGAGTGCGAGCACCGAGTCCTCGCACGGGACATGGATCGGCCGGTCGTGCGACAGCACGCCGTCGGCAAGCCCGCCGATCCAGCTCAGGTCGCTGTCGCGGAACACGATCGGGGACCCTCCCGCGTTGGCGGAGGTCATCACCAGGACCCCGGTGCCCAGCCGCTCGAAGAGCAGGTGGTGGACCGGCGAGTAGGCCAACATCACCCCGATATCGCCGAGGCCGGGCGCCACCAGCGAGCAGACCCGACCTGGCGACCGGGGTACCAGCACGATCGGCGCCGCCGCCGACGCCAGTAGCCGCCCGGCGGCATCAGAGATCTCGGCAATGCCGCGGGCTGCGTCGAGGTCGGGGACCATCACCGCGAAGGGCTTGGCCGGCCGGGACTTTCGCCGTCGCAGCTCGGCGACGGGACCGTCCGCGTCGGCGCGGCAGGCCAGATGGTAGCCCCCGATGCCCTTCACGGCGACGATCCCGCCGGCGTGGATCACCGCGGCGGCCGCGCCGAGCGGGTCCGCGGCACTGCCGGGTCCCGACCACGTCAGCACCGGGCCGCAATCCGGACAGGCGATGGTCTGGGCGTGGAACCGGCGATCACCGGGATCGCCGTACTCCGCGGCACACCGCGCGCACATCGGGAACTGTGCCATGGTGGTGGCCGACCGGTCGTAGGGCAGGTCGGTGATGACGGTGTAGCGCGGCCCGCAGTTGGTGCAGGTGATGAAGGGGTGCCGGTAGCGGCGGTCGGCGGGGTCCCGCATTTCGCGCAGACAGTCGGCACAGCAGGCGATATCGGGTGGCACGAGGGTGCGGCCCTGCCCCGCCGGCGTGCTCTCGATGATGCGGAAGTCGCCGACACCGGTCGGCGCGACGGCCGTCAGCACCATGCGATCGATGCGCGCCATGGGCGGAGGAGTCCGGCGGATATCCGCCACCGCCGCGTCGACATCGGCGCCGGCACCCTCGAACTCGCAGTAGACCGAGCCGGAGTCGTTGTAGACAAACCCGGCCACGCCGTGCGCGCCGGCGATTCGCGCCACGGCCGGACGAAATCCGACACCCTGGACGACGCCGGTGATCTCGACCCTCGTCCGCACCGTCGCGACGGGTGCTCGCAGAACACGCTTCATAGGCCTCCAGCACAGGGCAACCCGCTCGGGCCGCTGGGCTGTCGGCGCGAACCGGTGTCCCAAGGCTAGACCCGTTTTGTGATGCCGGTTCCGCTATCGGTCGATCCGAATGAGGTTTAAGGTTCGCAGTAGCTCGCAGTAGCAACGACGAACAAGGATCGATGGCGCCACCCCGTGCATGAGCTGTCACTGTGCCAAGCAATAGCCGGTGTTGTGAAGTCGGCCGCCGTCGGCCGCCCGGTCACCGCCGTGCGGGTTCAGGTCGGCGCCCTTCGCCAGGTGCTCCCCGACGCATTGGCGTTCAGCTGGACCCTACTGCGTGACTTCGAGGGCCTCGGCGCCGCGGAGCTGTTATTGGAATTGGTTCCCGCGCAGGTGGCGTGCCGGTCGTGCGGTGCGGTCTCCGGCATCACATCTCGGTTCTCGGTCGCCTGCCCACCGTGTGGAAGCGTCGATGTCGAGATCGTGCACGGCGAGGAGTTTCTCGTCACGTCCATCGACGTCGACGATCTCTCCGGTGCCGCGCCCAGGGACGGTGTCGCACCAATGGAAGGAAGTCAGCGTGGGTAGATTTCACCGTCACGACGATGGGACCGTGCACAGCCATGACGGGTTCGGCGAGCACAGCCACGACGCCGGTCACGGCCACGGTGACCATTCCGGTTACCAGACCGGGTCGCAGCGAATCGATGTGCTGGAATCGATCTTCGCCGAAAACGATGTGCGCGCCGATATCAACCGGCACGCCTTCGAGAGCAACGGTGTCCGCGCGCTCAATCTGATGAGTTCACCGGGTTCGGGCAAGACCACGGTGCTCGCCGCCACCCTCGATGAGCTCCGCGGCGATATCTCGGTCGGTGTGATCGAAGGTGATATCGCCACCGACCTCGATGCGGCCAAACTGGCCGGCCGCGGCGCGCAGGTTTCGTTACTGAACACCAGCAACGGTTTTGGCGGCGAATGCCATCTCGACGCTCCGATGGTGAACCGGGCACTGGCCGGGCTCGATCTGGGCGCGTTGGACCTCGTCATCATCGAGAACGTCGGGAATTTGGTGTGCCCCGCCGAGTTCGACGTCGGCGAGCACGCAAAGGTGATGGTGTACTCCCTCACCGAGGGTGAGGACAAGCCGTTGAAGTACCCGGTGATGTTCCGTTCGGTGGATGTGGTGCTGCTCAACAAGATCGACCTCGAACCGCATCTGGACGCCGATATCGCAACGTACGTCGATCACGTACATCAGGTGAACCCGCACGCCGTGGTGCTTCCGCTGAGCGCGCGCACCGGAGTGGGCATGTCGGCGTGGTTCGACTGGCTGCGCGAGTTCGCCCATCAGGTCGCCGAGCCCGCAGGCACGCCGCCGGCCTGACGCTACAGCGGTGAGGCCCCGCGCAGGTGTTCGAAGATCAGTGAGGTCTGGGTGCCGGCCACGTCGGCGTCGGCGTTGAGGTTCTCGACCACGAAGGCCCGCAAGTCCTCGGTGTCGCGGGCCGCAACGTGCAGGATGAAGTCATCGCCACCGGCCAGAAAGTACACGTTCATGACCTGCGGCCGCCGGCGGATCTGTTGGATGAAATCGCGAATCCGGCCGCGGGCAGTGGAATTCAGGCTCACCGAGATCATCGCCTGCAGTGTCAGCCCCACCGCGGACGGGTCGATATCGGTGTAGAACCCCCGGATGACGCCGAGGTCCTGCAACCGTCGCAACCGCCCGTGACAGGTCGACGGGGCGATACCCACCGCCTCGGCGAGCGCGCTGTTGGAGATCCGGGCGTCGGCGTGCAGCGCCAACAACATGCGCCGGTCGATGTCATCGAGCTCGGCGCGCCGAACATCCTTCGGCGCAGGCGCCAGACGCGCCCTTCCCATCGATGATTGTTCATTCACAGAGCTATTTTAACGAAGTCTCACCGTATTTATTGCCTCTCTTTCGGACTTTCTTCACAATTGGAGCACCACCTCAATCGCAAGGAGCGATCATGCGCGTCGGCATCCCGACCGAGATCAAGAACAACGAATTCCGGGTCGCCATCACCCCGGCCGGCGTCGCCGAACTCACCCGGCGCGGCCACGACGTCATCATCGAAGCCGGCGCCGGCGCCGGCTCGGCCATCTCCGACAACGACTTCAAGGCCGCCGGGGCCGAAATCGTCGCCACTGCCGCGCAGGTGTGGGCCGACGCGGATCTGCTGCTGAAGGTCAAGGAACCGATCGAGGCCGAGTACGCCCGGCTGCGCCAGGGACAGACCCTGTTCACCTACCTGCACCTGGCCGCATCCCGGCCCTGCACCGACGCGCTGCTGACCTCCGGCACGACGTCCATCGCCTACGAGACCGTGCAGACCGCCGATGGGGCGCTGCCGCTGCTGGCCCCGATGAGTGAGGTCGCCGGACGCCTCGCCGCGCAGGTCGGCGCCTATCACCTGATGCGCACCCAGGGTGGTCGCGGCGTCCTGATGGGCGGCGTCCCCGGGGTGGCGCCGGCCAAGGTCGTCGTCATCGGAGGCGGCATGGCCGGTGACAACGCGGCCGCCGTGGCCTGGGGCATGGGCGCTCACGTCACCGTCTTCGATCTCAACATCAACACCCTGCGCAAGATCGACGCCGAGTACGGCGGCGCCATCGAGACCAGGTACTCCTCGAGCCTGGACCTCGAAGATGCGGTCAAGCAGGCCGACCTGGTCATCGGCGCGGTCCTGGTACCCGGCGCCAAAGCCCCCAAGCTGGTCACCAATGCCACCGTCGCCCAGATGAAATCGGGTGCGGTCCTGGTCGACATCGCGATCGACCAGGGTGGCTGCTTCGAGGATTCCCGTCCCACCACCCATGACGACCCGACATTCGCGGTACACGACACGGTGTTCTACTGCGTGGCAAACATGCCGGGCGCCGTGCCGCGGACATCGACCTACGCGCTCACCAACGCGACCATGCCCTACGTGCTGAAGCTGGCCGACAAGGGTTGGCAGGCCGCGTGCGCAGCCGACCCCGCATTGGCCAAGGGCCTGTCCACCCACGAAGGCACCCTGCTGTCCGAACAGGTGGCCGCCGACCTGAATCTGCCCTACACCGACCCCGCAAGCTTGCTGGCGTAACCGCCGGCCCCCCACCGTCGCCCGGCTGAAGCAATTCGGCCGGGCGACGTGTATCTCATCGCCCGCCCAGCAGGTGCGGCACCACCAGCGCCGCAACCTCGCCGATCAGCGGTCGCAGGCCTTCGGCGTCGGGATCGGCCGATTGTGTCCGGGTCATGATGGTCAGCAGTACCCGGGCACCGTCGGGCCCGTACGCCACGCCGGAATCGTTGGTGGTGGCGTAGTCACCACTACCGGTCTTGTCGGCGGTGGTCCAGCCGGGCGGAAGGCCCGCGCGCATGCTCGATGTCTGGTTGGCGCGCATCCATCCCTCGAGCAGTTGACGCTGGGCGGGCGGTAACGCCTCACCGGCCAACAGGTTGCGGTAGCCGGCCGCCAGCGCACGCGGCGTGGTGGTGTCGCGCGGATCCCCGGGGATCGCCGAGTTGAGCTCGGTTTCCCAGCGGTCCAGCCGGGTGCGGTCATCGCCGACGGAGCGGGCGAACGCGGTGATCGCCGGTGGCCCGCCGATGGTCCCCAACAGCAGATTCGCCGCCAGATTATCGCTGCGCTGCAGTGCCGCCTGGGACAATTCGGCCAGCGTCATCTGCTGGCCCAGTCGCTCGCCGGTCACCGGGGAGTTCGGCAACACGCCCTCGGGCGGCACGAAAACTTGTTGATCCAAGCTGAATTCGCCCTCGGCGACACCCCGCAGTACCCGCGCCGCCGCATACGTCTTGAACGTCGAGCACAGCGCGAAGGCCTCGTCAGCGCGATTATCCAAGGTCACACCGGACTGCAGATCGACCGCGTACAGACCGATGAAGGCGTTGTGGCGTGCCTCCAGCTCACGGATCTGCTCGTCGAGTGTGGGCGCGGGAGCAGCGAGCGCGGATTCGTCCGCGCAACCGGCCAGCGCCCCTGCCGCCGTCAATGCCATACCGCCGAACAGAACTCTTCGTCGTGACAGGAGCATCACCCGACTCTACCCATCTACCCCGTGATATCCCGAAGTCGCTGGGGCAGTGACTTGTTGGATCGATGCGGCCCCAACACCGCCGCACCCACCGGCCGCGTCAACAACCGGCGGGCGACACTGTTGACCTCCTCCAAGCTCACCGCGTCGATCTGGCCGAGGGTGTCCGCAATCGTGCGATGCCGGCCGTAGTTGAGTTCGCTGCGACCGATCCGGTGCATCCGCGACGCGGAGTCCTCCAGGCCGAGGACCAAGCCACCCCGCAGCGAACCCTTCGCGATCCGGTATTCGCCTTCGGTGATGCCGTCACGGGCCACCTCGGCCAGCACATCGGTGGCGACCCGCACCACCTCGTCGAACCGTTCCGGCAGGCATGCCGCGTACACCGAGAACGCGCCCGTGTCGGCGAACGTGTCGATGGTCGAATACACCGAGTACGCGAGCCCTCGAGTTTCCCTGATCTGTTGGAACAGCCGCGAACTCAAGCCTCCGCCGAGCGCCGAATTGAGCACCGACAACGCCCAGCGATGCTCCCAGTGCCGGCCCGGCGTGCGAACCCCCAGTGACAGGTGAGTCTGCTCGGCATCCTTGTTGACCAACTGCAGACCCGGCTTGCCGGCCACCCGACCGGTGCCCTTGCGATGCGGCACCGCGGCGCGTTCGCGCACCAGCCGGGGACCGAAATACTCGCGGGCCAGGGCAACGACCTCGTCGTGGTCGACATTGCCCGCCACCGCCAGGATCATCCGTTCCGGGGTGTAGCGGCGCTGATGAAACGAGTGCAGCTGGGCGCGGGTCATCGCCGAGATCGAGTCGACGCTGCCGATGACGGGACGCCCCACTGGGTGCGGACCGAACATCGCCGAGAGGAAGACATCGCCCAGGGTGTCCTCGGGATCGTCATCGCGCATGGCGATCTCTTCGAGCACGACGTCGCGCTCGATCTCGACGTCCTCGGAGGCACAGCGCCCGCGCAGCACCACATCGGCCACCAGATCGACGGCCAATTCCAGATCGGCATCGAGCACATGCGCGTAGTAGCAGGTGTGCTCGCGGGCGGTGAACGCGTTCAGTTCACCGCCGACCGCATCCACGGCCTGCGCGATATCGACTGCGCTGCGCGTCGGGGTGGATTTGAACAGCAGGTGTTCCAGGAAGTGCGCGGCACCGGCGACGGAGCTGCCTTCGTCGCGCGAGCCGACACCCACCCAGACACCCACCGAGGCGGAGTGCACCGCGGGGATGTACTCGGTGACCACCCGCAACCCTCCGGGCAGTGCGGTCACCCGCACTGCCTCGGAGGTGTCTTCACCGCGGGATGCGCGGTGCAATGCTGGCTTAGGCGTCAGCGGTCGCGGCATCGGCGGGCGCCTCGACGGGAGCCTCGGCTGCCTCGTCCTCGGCGACGAGCACGAGCGAGATCTTGCCGCGGTTGTCGATATCGGCGATCTCCACCCGCAGCTTGTCGCCGACCTTGGCCACATCCTCGACCTTCGCGATGCGCTTACCGCGGCCGAGCTTGCTGATGTGCACCAGCCCGTCGCGGCCCGGCAACAGCGAGACGAATGCTCCGAAGTCCGTGGTCTTCACCACGGTGCCGAGGAACCGCTCGCCGACCTTGGGCAGCTGCGGGTTGGCGATGGCATTGATCTTGTCGATCGCGGCCTGCGCGGCCTCGCCGTTGCTGGCGCCGACGAACACGGTGCCGTCGTCCTCGATGGAGATCGACGCGCCGGTCTCCTCGGTGATCGAGTTGATCATCTTGCCCTTGGGCCCGATGACCTCACCGATCTTGTCCACCGGGACCTTGATGGTGGTGATCCGCGGGGCGTACGGGCTCATCTCGTCGGGGGTGTCGATGGCCTCGGCCATGACCTCCAGGATGGTGATGCGCGCATCCTTGGCCTGGGCCAACGCACCGGCAAGCACCTGGGACGGAATCCCGTCGAGCTTGGTGTCCAGCTGCAGCGCGGTGACGAACTCCTTGGTGCCCGCGCACTTGAAGTCCATATCGCCGAAGGCATCCTCGGCGCCGAGGATATCGGTCAGCGTCACGTAGCGGGTCTCGCCGTCGACCACGTCGGACACCAGACCCATGGCGATACCGGCAACCGGGGCCTTCAGCGGCACACCGGCGTTCAGCAGCGACAACGTCGAGGCACACACCGAGCCCATCGAGGTGGAACCGTTGGAGCCCAACGCTTCCGACACCTGCCGGATCGCGTACGGGAATTCCTCGACACTCGGCAGCACCGGCATGAGCGCACGCTCGGCGAGCGCGCCGTGGCCGATCTCGCGACGCTTGGGCGAGCCGACGCGGCCGGTCTCACCGGTCGAGTACGGCGGGAAGTTGTAGTGGTGCATGTAGCGCTTGGAGGTTTCCGGGCCGAGTGAGTCGATCTGCTGGGCCATCTTGACCATGTCCAACGTGGTGACGCCCATGATCTGGGTCTCGCCGCGCTCGAACAACGCACTGCCGTGCGCCCGCGGGATGACGGCGACCTCGGCGGAGAGCGCCCGGATATCGGTGACGCCACGGCCGTCGATGCGGAAGTGGTCGGTCAGGATGCGCTGGCGCACGAGCTTCTTGGTCAGCGACCGGTACGCGGCACCGATCTCCTTCTCGCGGCCCTCGAACTGACCGGCCAGGCGCTCGAGCACCTCACCCTTGATCTCGTCGGTGCGCTCGTCGCGCTCGGCCTTGCCGGCGATCGTGAGTGCCTGTGACAGCGCGTCGGTGGCCACCGCGGCCACCTGGGCGTACACGTCGTCCTGGTAATCGGGGAACAGCGGGTACTCCACGGTCGCCTTACCGGCGGCCGCGTGCAATTCCTCCTGCGCGGTGCACAGGGCGGCGATGAACGGCTTGGCCGCCTCCAGGCCCTCGGCCACGACGGTCTCGGTCGGCGCACCGGCACCGCCGGCCACCAACTCGATGACGTTCTCGGTGGCCTCGGCCTCCACCATCATGATGGCGACATCGTCGCCGGCCTTACGACCCGCCACGACCATGTCGAACACGGCGCCTTCGAGCTGCTCGACGGTCGGGAACGCGACCCACTGGCCGGAGATGAGGGCCACCCGGACACCGCCGACCGGGCCGGAGAACGGCAGGCCGGAGATCTGGGTGGATGCCGACGCGGCGTTGATGGCCAGTACGTCGTACAGATCCTTGGGGTCCAGGCTCAGCACGGTGACGACGACCTGGATCTCGTTGCGCAGGCCGGACACGAAGGTCGGGCGCAACGGACGGTCGATCAGCCGACAGGTCAGGATCGCATCGGTGGACGGACGACCCTCACGGCGGAAGAAGGAACCGGGGATCCGGCCCGCCGCGTACATCCGCTCCTCGACGTCGATGGTCAGCGGGAAGAAGTCGAAATGGTCCTTCGGGGACTTGCTGGCGGTGGTCGCGCTCAGCAGCATGGTCTCGTCGTCGAGGTAGGCAACCACGGCACCGGCGGCCTGCTGGGCCAGCCGGCCGGTCTCGAAACGGATGGTGCGGGTGCCGAAGCTCCCGTTGTCGATGACGGCGGTCGATTCGAACACGCCTTCGTCGGTTTCAACTGCAGACATAGCAGCCTTTCTGGGTATTCAGCTGTTTTGCGTCGTCACGCGCCAGCGATTCCCTGAAGTCGGCTACGGCCGTCGATCGAAGCGGCCGGGGACAAACCCCGGCAGCCACTACCGAAGACCGCCCGATCAGGCGGTACTGCTGTGACGCGCGGGAACGGTGCACGCGGTACTGCGCGAACCGCACCCTGTTCGGACAACCCCTTCCGATCAGGGGGCCCAAAACGATTCCATGTTACACCGGGGCTGATCACCGGCCGTCAATCGACATCCTCGACGCACACCGTGAACTGGCGTTGGTCATATGGATAACCGATACCGCTGGCGCACTGGTCCACATCGGCCACGCCCTGCAGGATCTCGGTGGCCCGCTGCCGGTGCGGCTGTGTGCCGTCGGCGCAATCCACGCGTAGCGGGTCACGGCCGTTCTCGGGGTCGACGCTCATGCATTGCCCCACCACCCAGTCGACGTCCATGCAGACGGTGCTGCTGGTGTCGGTGAAGGTGCTGTGCGTGGCGTAGTACGAATCCACATCCGAGGGGCACTGATCACTGTCTGCGACGGTGGCGATCACCTTGAAGACAGCATCGGAACTACCGCATTCGGCCTTGACCGCATCCGGTTTGTCGGGCGTGCCAACTACTTTCAGGCAATCGCCGACCTGAAAAGCAGCGGCAGCGGCCGACGAGCAACCGGTGAGTCCCCCCGTGAGAACGCTCGCGGCGAGTAACGCCGCCAGTCGCTGTGTCAGCGACGCAGGCCGAGGCGCTCGATCAGCGAGCGGTAGCGCTCGACGTCGACCTGGGCGACGTACTTGAGCAACCGACGCCGACGACCGACCAGCAGCAGCAACCCCCGCCGCGAGTGGTGATCGTGCTTGTGCAGCTTGAGGTGTTCGGTGAGATCGGTGATCCGCTTGGTCAGCAGAGCGACCTGCGCCTCCGGCGACCCGGTGTCGGTGTCATGCAGACCGTACTGGCCGAGGATCTCTTTTTTCTGTTCGGCTGTGAGCGCCACGAAACAACTCCATCAAAATAGGTCCGCGAAGGTTATCGAAGGCGCGGCCGCCGCGAACTGCAGCGCGCGCTGGGTCGGGAGCAGATACTAGCAGGTCGTTACTGGGAAGTGAGAATCGTGCGGGCCCGCTCGGTATCGGCACCCATGGCCACCACCAGATCGTCGACCGAGTCGAATTTCTCCTGGCCGCGGATGCGGGCCACGAAATCGACGGCGACATGCTGGCCGTACAGATCGGCCTCGGTGTCGAGCACGAAGGCCTCGACGGTCCGGGTGCGCCCGGAGAATGTCGGGTTGGTGCCCACCGACACCGCCGCCTGATAGCGCTCCCCCGGGGTGACGGAGCCGACCACGGGGCCGTGCCCGAGCACGGTGAACCAGGCCGCGTACACCCCATCGGCGGGGATTGCCGAATGCATCGGCGGTGCCACGTTGGCCGTCGGGAAACCGAGCACCCGGCCCCGGCCGTCACCGCGCACCACGACACCTTCCACCCGGTGCGGCCGGCCCAGCGCCTCGGCGGCGGCGACCACGTCGCCGGCGTCCACACAGGACCGGATGTAGGTGGAGGAGAAGGTGACGGATTCATCGCGGGCGAATTCCTCGGACACCAGCGTCATCCCCTCCACCGCGAAACCGAACCGCTCACCGGCCTTACGCAGCAGATCCACATTGCCTGCGGCCTTCTTCCCGAACGTGAAGTTCTCCCCCACCACGACCTCCACCACATGCAGGCTCTCCACGAGCAGCTCGTGGATGTACCGCTCGGGGGTGAGCTTCATGAAGTCGGAGGTGAACGGCATCACCAGGAACACGTCGATACCGGTCTCCTCGACGAGCTCGGCGCGCCGGGTCAGCGTCGTGAGCTGCGCGGGATGACTGCCCGGGAACACCACTTCCATCGGATGCGGGTCGAAGGTCATCAGCACGGTGGGAACCCCGCGCGAGCGCCCGGACTTCACAGCATGACTGATCAGCTCGGCGTGCCCGCGATGGACACCGTCGAACACGCCGATCGTGAGGACACATCGGCCCCAGTCTGTGGGTATATCGTCCCGGCCCCGCCACCGCTGCACACCGGCAAGCCTACGGCGCGCGGGCCGCGCCGTCTGCTCTGGATACCCGGATCAGGCAAAGATTGCCTAAACTCAGTAGTCGTGGACTCCAACGGCAACCCGCAGGACTTGACAACGGTTGCGCAGGATTACCTGAAGGTCATCTGGACGGCCCAGGAGTGGTCCCCGGACAAGGTCAGCACCAAGCTGCTTGCCGAGCGCATCGGCGTGTCGGCGAGCACCGCCTCGGAGTCCATCCGCAAGCTGGCCGACCAGGGCCTGGTCGACCACGCGAAGTACGGCGCGGTCACGCTCACCGAGGCGGGTCGTCAGGCCGCCCTGGCCATGGTGCGCCGCCACCGGCTGATGGAGACGTTCCTGGTGCGGGAACTGGGCTACGGCTGGGATGAAGTGCACGACGAGGCCGAGATCCTCGAACACGCCGTATCGGACAGGATGCTCGACCGGATCGACGCCAAGCTCGGATTTCCCACCCGCGACCCGCACGGCGATCCCATACCGGCCCCCGACGGCCGGGTGCCCACCCCGCCGGCCCGGCAGCTTTCGGTCTGCGCCGACGGCGAGGACGGCACCGTGGCCCGCATCTCCGACGCCGACCCCGAAATGCTGCGGTATTTCGACAGCGTCGGCATCGCGTTGGATTCCCGCCTGCAGGTGGTGGCCCGCCGCGATTTCGCCGGGATGATCTCGGTGGCCGTGCACAGCGCGGCCGACGATGACGACGCGGTCACCACGGTGGACTTGGGAAGCCCTGCCGCGGAAGCGATCTGGGTGGTCTAACGCACCATCTTCAGGTGCGCGCCGTCGAGGTTGCGGGGCACGGGCGCGGCAGCAGGGGCGGCGGAATGCACCAGCCGCAGCGACGGGCGGGCCGACTGCTCTGGCACGGCGATGGCGAGGTCTTCCAGCAGCGCGATACTGCGATCGAGCTGCTCGGCCCCGTCCTGCTCGATGGCCCCGACAATCGCGTCGTTGAGCAACTCACCGGCCACCTCGGAGGTGACGGTCAGCCGGGAACCCTCCTCGGCCGGGCTGATCCAGAATGTCAGGCGCGTCCGCATCCCGGATTCGCCGGCGCCGATCAGCACCAGCGTCCCGGGCGCGATCGCCGACTCGACCGTCCATTCGACGATATTGGAGACCCCGAGCATCACCGTCTCGGCGGTCATCCGGGCACCGGGCACGAACTGGGCGCGCGGCTCGGCCACCCAACGCTGGTGCACCGTCAGCCAGTCCGCCCAGGTGCGCGGATCCGCGACCACCGACCACAGCGCCGCCGGGGCCGCCGACAGGGTCGCGTGCCGGGTCACGTGCCCGACGGTCGCGGCGCGGTTCTTCGCCCACGCGGGCTGGTAGTTGAACAGCGGGTGGTCGCAAACCGGTGCATGTGCGCTCATGTCTGGTTCAACGCCCGCGGCGGGGCAAAAGTTCGCCGATAACCTGGGATTTGGCTAATAAAACCCGGCGGAAGCTGATGGCAACCTGATAAGGAGGTTTGCGTTGTCCTCCCAAGGCCCGCGCTCATCCGTGCAACCTGCGGTGGTACTGCGCGCGAGACTGCGCATCGACGACGCTGAAGGCCGTGTCGAAGTGCGTCACGCGCATGATCCGGTGCCGGACGCGGTCCGGCAACGCATTCGCGAGGGTGACCAGCGCGCCGAGCTGGCGCGGCACCGACACCACCGGACGACCGCTGCGAACGGCCGCGACGATCGCCGCGGCCGCATCGGCAGGTTCGACCTCCGAGATCGGGCGAACCCAGGCCGGCACGGAGTGACCCGCCGACAGTTCGGTGCGCACCACACCCGGCAACACGGCGGTGACCCCGATACCCTCGGCCGCCAGCTCCAGGTGCAGGGCTTCGGTGAAACCGACCACGGCGTGCTTGGTGGCGCAGTAGGTCGCCAAGCCCGGGAATGCGCTCACCCCGGCCAGTGAGGCGATGTTGACGATGTGGCCGCCCCGATTGCGCATCCGCGCCGCGGCGAGTTTTGAGCCGTACAGGACACCGCGCAGGTTGACGGCGACGATCCGGTCCGTCATCTCGTCGGATTCCTCGGCGAAGACCCCTGTCGGCATGATCCCGGCGTTGTTCACCAGGACGTCCAACGGCCCGAACCGGCTTTCGGTCTCGTCGAGAAAGCCGGCGAAGGTCGCCGGCTCGGTGACATCGAGCCGCAGTCCGCAGACCACCCCGCCGGTGATCTCGGCAAGTTCTGCCGCCGTCTTCTCCACCAAGGCCTCGTCGACATCCCCGAGCGCCACCCGGGCTCCGGCACGCGCGAAGGCCTCACCGGTGGCGCGGCCGATGCCTCGGGCGGCGCCGGTGACAGCCACCACCCGGCCTGACATTGTCGGCATCCTGGTCATGAGCACTCCTCCTGCAGGACCTTCTTCAGGACCTTTCCGGTTTCATTGCGCGGCAACTGGTCGATGAAGACGACATCGCGAGGAACTTTGTGGCGGGCCAACTGGGATCGCACGAACGCCCGGACATCGTCGGACCCGAGGCTCTCGCTGCTGCGAACAACGAAGGCGCGCAGTCGCTGTCCGAACTCCGCATCGCCGACCCCGACGACAGCGGCCTCCAGCACATCGGGATGCTCGGCGAGCAGGTTCTCGACCTCCAGCGGGAAGACGTTCTCGCCGCCGGAAACGATCATGTCGTCATCGCGACCGTCGACGAACCACAAGCCGCTTTCGTCGAAGTGACCGGTGTCGCCCGTGGACAACAATCCGTCGACCGACTCTTTCTGCCCGCCGTCGGTGTATCCCTGGAAGCTCAACCCGCTGGACACGAAGAGCGTGCCGGTGCGACCGGGTTCGGTGATTCTGCGGCGGTGCTCGTCATAGGCGGCCATCGTGCACCCCAGCGGCGGCCGGCCCACCGTGCCCGGGGCCGCGCGGAGATCCTCGGGTGTGGCCACTGCCGCGACCGCTACCTCGGTCGAGCCGTACAGGTTGTACAGCACGTCACCGAAGGCGTCCGCCGTCCGCCGGCACAGCTCGGGAGAGAGCGCCGAGCCGGCGGCGAAGACCACCCGCAGCGAGGATGTGTCGTAGCGTGCGAGCGCATCCGGCCCGAGGTCCAGGATGCGGGTCAGCATGGTGGGCACCACGATCAGCGCCTGCACCCGGTGTCGTTCGATCGCGACCAGTGCCGCGACAGGATCGAATCTGCGCGCCAAGATGACCCGGCTGCCCAGCGCGAGTCCCATGGTGCAGGTCGCCAGCCCGGTCGCGTGGAACATGGGAGCGGCCACGTAGTAGCTCGCATGCGCGGGCCACGGGATGCGGTCGATCAACTGGGCCGACTGCAGCGGGCTGACCCGGTTGCGCGGTGCTCCCTTGGGGGTTCCGGTGGTCCCGCTGGTCAGCAGCACGATGCCACCGACGGTGTCCGGCGCCGGCAGCGGGTCCGTGGGCTGGCCGGCGGCCATCGCCGTCAAACTCGTTCGCCCACAACCCCGCTCGGCCCAGCCGAGAACGCGCAGCACGCGCGGTTCCAGGACGTCGAGCAGATCGGTGAACTCCTCGTCGGCGATCACGGCGGTGACGCGTTCCCGACGGCACACGTCGGCCAGCTGCGGACCGGCGAACCCGGTGTTCAACAGGACCACCCGTGCCCCGGTCTGCCCGGCCGCGAACAGCGTCAACAGCAATCCACGGTGGTTACGCGCGAGGACCCCGACCACCGCGTCGGGGCCGACGCCGTGCGCAGACAGTCCATGCGCCAGCGCATTCGATTGGCGTCCGAGTTCGGCGAAAGTCAGGGTTCCGTGCTCGTCGGTCAGTGCCGGCGCCGAGCCGTACCGGGCGGCGCTGTGGCGTATCAGTCCGGCGAACGCGCCGTACTGCCGCATCCAACGCGACGCACGGACCGCCTGCACCGGCCGACGCGGATCCACCAGTCCCCGGCGTAGCAGCACCGACGCCGCCGCGACGCAATCTGTTGCGGTGGATACGATCTGGAAAGGATTCTTCACATCACACCTTCCAGCCCGACGACCAGCCGTGCCACCGTCTCGGGATCGTCGAGTTGTGGGCAGTGTCCGGAGCGGGGCAATATCACCAGCTCACTGCCGGGAATCTGTTGATGTAGGCGCCTGCTGGCGTGCACAGGGATGATTCGATCCTTTGCTCCGTGCACCACCACCGTCGGGCAGCTGACGCACACACCGTGATGTCCCGCCGTGGTTTCCCGGGCATATTGCAGGGCATACCGCCCCAGGTGAGCGAGTTCGGATCCGCCGGCCAACAGCTGAGTCCAATACGCCAGCACCTCGGGATCCGAGGCGGCCCCGGGACCGTAGAGCACCTGCCGAAGCGCTCGTGCCGCAACCCATTGCAAAACCCTGGATGGCACCGGCACACGGGCCACTCCCTGCCATACCCGCGCCGGGATGTCACCGTAGCGGGCAAGCCGCGCCAGCCAATGCCGGGCATTGACCGGGTCGTCGATCGCCACCAGACCCCGAACCAGCTGGGGCCGCCGATCGGCCGCCCGGACCGCGGTCGCAGCCCCGAGCGAATTGCCCACCAGCAGTGCGGGACCCGTCTCCTCGAGAATCGAATCGACGAAGGCATCGAACTGCGGTAGCAGTGGCCCCGGGTCGCGGGGGCCTGCCCGGCCGAAGCCGGGCAGATCCACCGCGACGGCGCGCCGTCCTTGTTCACCCAGACACGCGAGCACTGCGCGCCAGGTGTCGGCGCTGTCGGCGTAGCCGTGTAACAGCACCACCGCAGCGCCGTCCCCCGGCACCGATAGCATGCGGGTGTCGACACCGTTGAAGGTGGCCGGACACTCCGCGATCATCCCGCGAGCAGGCCCTTCGCGATATGAGTGACCTGCACCTCGTTACTGCCGGCGTAGATCATCAACGACTTGGCATCGCGGGCGAGCTGCTCGACACGGTATTCGGCCATATAGCCGTTGCCGCCGAACAGTTGCACGGCCTCCATGGCGACCTCGGTGGCGGCCTCCGAGGAATACAGCTTGATCGCCGACGCCTCGGCCAGCGACGGAAGTGAACCCGCCCTCAGCCGCGCCAGCGTCTGGAACACCATGTTCTGCACGTTCATTCGGGCAACCTCCATCTTCGCCAACTTGAGCTGGATCAGCTGGAAGGCCGAGATCGGGGTGCCCCAGAGGACACGGGTTCGCGCATAGTCCAGGCTGAGCCGATGACACTCGTTGATGATGCCGAGTGACATCAACGCAATGCCGACCCGTTCGGCGGCGAAATTCGCCCGGGCACTGTCGCGCCCGTCGCCGCCGGCGTGGCTTTCGGTCTCACCGAGCAACCGGTCTGGCGAGAGCCGGACGTTGTCGAAGAACAGTTCGCCGGTCGGCGAGGACATCATGCCCATCTTTTTGAAGGCCCGGCCCTGGGTGAGGCCCGGCATGCCCGAATCCAGCACGAACGTGAGGACCGGCCGGTCCCGGCGCTCGACGTCGGTGCCGTCGTCCAACTTGGCGTAGACCACCAGGACGTCGGCATCGGGACCGTTGGTGATGAACGTCTTCTGTCCGTTGAGGATGTAGTCGCCGCTGCCGTCACCCGCGCGCTTGACGTAGGTCTTCATGCCGCCGAAGGCATCCGACCCCGCATCCGGTTCGGTGATCGCCCACGCGGCGATCTTCTCCAGCGACATCAACTCGGGAAGCCAGCGTTCCTTCTGGGCCAGCGTGCCCCGACTCATGATGGTCGAGGCCCCCAGTCCCAGGCTGACCCCGATGGTACTGAGCAGACCGATGCTCACCGCGGCCAACTCGACCACCATCACCGCGGCCATCGACGCCTGTGCGCCGATATCGCCGAGTCCCCCGCCGGAGGACTTCGACTTCTCCTGCCGTGGCTCTGCCGAGCCCGCCGCGGACTCTTTGGCCCGTTGCCGGTCCAGCATCGACTTCACCGCGTCGGCGGCCATGGCGTCCAGGCCGAACTCACTGAAGAGCTTGCGCGCGAACGGGTACGGCGACAACTCGCCGGTCTCCAAACCGTCCAGATGCGGGCGGATCTCCTTGGCGATGAATTCGCGCACCGTGTCTCGCATGATGAGATCGGTGTCGGACCACTCGATCATGACGGCAGCCTGCCGGCAATGTCGTCGATCTGCCACAGACCGTCGGTCTCGATCGTGTCCACATCGTGCCAACCGCGCAGTTGGGAGATGGCGCCGCCCTGCACCGCGTACACCTGCCCGGTGACCGGGCACTTCTCGGTCGCCAGATAGGCGACCAGCGGGGAGATGTTCGCCGGACTGAACAGATCGACCCCGCCGTCCTCGGGTTCGGCCATCAAGGCACCCATGCCGGGTGTGGCCAGCGTCAGCCTGGTGCGCGCAATCGGGGCGATGGCATTCACGCGCACGCCGTACCGCTCCAGTTCCTCGGCGGCGACCAGCGTCAGCGCGGCGATCGCGGCCTTGGCCGACCCGTAGTTGCACTGTCCCGCATTGGGAATGGTGGTGCCGGAGCCCGAGGCGGTGTTGATCACCGCGGCGTTGGGCTGGTCTCCGGCCTTGGACTGCGCCTTCCAGTACGCCGCGGCGTGGCGCAACACCGCGAAATGGCCCTTGAGGTGCACCGCGATCACGGCATCCCAGTCGGACTCTTCCATCGTCGGGATGAAACCGTCACGCAGGATGCCGGCGTTGTTCACCACGATGTCGAGGCGGCCGAACTCCTCGACCGCCTGCTGCACCAGAGATTGCGCACCGCTCCAGCTGGCTACGTTGTCGGTGTGCGCCACCGCCGCGCCCCCGGCCGCCCTGATCTCGGCCACCACGTCGTGCGCGGGACCGGCGTCCGTGCCGTCTCCGGTATTGCTTCCGCCCAGGTCGTTGACGACGACACTGGCGCCCTCCGCCGCGAACAGCAGGGCATGCTCACGGCCGATCCCGCGGCCGGCGCCGGTGATGACGGCGACCCGCCCTTCCAATGCTCCCATGTGTTATGCCTCCTCGGCGATCTCGGCCAAACCGTCGGTGATGACGAGGTCGGCTCCGCGTGCGGTTTCGAATGCGTAGCTGGTGATTCCATCGGCGCTGGATTGCCGCCAGATGGTGGTGGTCAGGTCGTCACCGGGCAGCACCATCTTCGAGAAGCGCACGGCGAATCTCTTGAGTCGGTGCACGTCTGAGCCGGCCACCTCGGTCAACACGGCCCACGACGTGAAGGCCATCGTGCACAGCCCGTGCGCGATGATGCCGGGCAGACCGGCGTCGCGGGCCACCTCGTCGTCGAGGTGGATCGGCATCGGGTCACCCGCGGCCGGGCTGTAGCGAAAGGTCTGATCGTCGTCGACATGCTGGGTCACGGTGGCGACGGGTGAGTGGGCACGTAGCGCGTCGTCGAAGCGGTGACTGGGACTCAGTTCACCGACCGCCTTGCCCGCGTCGAATCCACGCACGAAGGTCGTCACATACTGCTCGTTGACCAATTCTCCGTCCTCGGTGCGGCATTCGAGGTAGATCGCCGCCCGGGTCCCGTTCTCGAGACCTTCGTAACCGATCATCTTGCCGCGGGAGACCAGCCGGTCACCGGGTTTGATCGGCCGATGGAAGTGAAAATCCTGTTCGCCGTGCACGACCCGAGGTATCAACTCGACGGGCAGCACATCGACCGCCGGCACCAACAATGCCTCGAAGACCGGCACGATGGCGAACACCGGAGGCGCAATGTGCCCCGCCCGGTGCGCGGCGATCGGATCGTTCGTGGCAGCGGCGTACTCCGCGAGACGGTCCCCGGTGACCTCGAAGCGCTCCTCATCGGTCCAGGTGTTCAGCCCGCTGTCATCGAAGACGAGTTCCGGATCGCTGGTCACGTTGTTGGTCACCGTCATGCCGACGCCCGAGCCAGTGCGTCCAAAGCGTCCAGACTCTTGTCGAGCTGCTTGACACCGTCCTTCTCGACCGCCTTGGCCAGCGCCCCCTTGACCAGCGCTCCCTCGAAGTCACCGGCGACGGTGAATCGGGAACCGTTGCCGGCCGGCTCGATGGTGAAGGTGAATCGCGCCTTGACGCCCGCCATTCCGGTTCCACTGAGGACCAGGCGCCCGGGCGCTTCGACCTCTTCGACGGTCCAGTCGATCTTGTTGGCCATTCCCAGCATGACGATCTTGGCGCTGAGTTTCACGCCGGCGGTCAGCGTGCTGGGCGGTTCGTCCAGCCACTTGTCGTGCACGGTGAACCACTTGTCCCAGGTCTGCGGGTCCGCGACGGTTGCCCACAGATCGCCGGGTCCGGCGGACAGCTCGCGGGTTGCTTCGATATTTCCCATTGGTGTTCTCCTTCTGCGTGTTTGGACGATCAGCGCTGTGCGTGCCGATAGGCGGTGACGACGGCTGCGCCGCCGAGCCCGATGTTGTGTTGCAGCGCGGCGGTCACGTTGTCCACCTGACGCTTGTCCGCGGTGCCGCGCAGCTGCCAGGTCAGTTCGGCGCACTGGGCCAGACCTGTCGCACCGAGCGGATGACCCTTCGAGATCAAGCCACCGGACGGGTTGACGACCCAGCGGCCGCCGTAGGTGGTGTCGCCGTTGTCGATGAGCTTTGCCGCCTCGCCTTCGGCGCAGAGGCCCAGGGCTTCATACAGCAGTAGCTCGTTGGCGGAAAAGCAGTCGTGCAACTCGATGACCTGGAAATCCTCGGGCCCGAGCCCGGACTGGTCGTAGACCTGTTGCGCGGCAGCGACATTCATATGGTATCCGATGAGCGCCTTGCAGCTTCCGTCGAAGCTGTTCTCGAAGTCGGTGGTCATCGCCTGACCGACGATCTCCACGGCCTGGTCGGCCAATCCATGCTTGTCGACGAAGTCCTCACTGGCCAGGATCGCAGCCCCGGACCCGTCAGATGTCGGCGAGCACTGCAGTTTGGTCAGCGGGTCGTAGATCATCCGCGACGCCAGGATGTCATCCAGACTGTATTCGTCCTGGAACTGCGCATACGGATTGTTGACCGAGTGTTTGTGGTTCTTGTATCCGATCTTTGCGAAATGTTCTGCGGTCGAACCGTATTGCTGCATGTGCTCGCGTCCCGCGGCGCCGAACATCCAGGGTGCCGGCGGAAAGAGCACCTCGGATATCTCGGCCAATGCGAGGAAGTGCTTGGCCATCGGCTGTTCGCGATCGTCGTAGGTCGACCCGAGCGATCCGGGCTGCATCTTCTCGAACCCGAGAGCCAACGCACACTCCGCGAGTCCGCTGCGAACCGCGCGCGCCGCCAGGTAGAGCGCGGTGGAGCCGGTGGAACAGTTGTTGTTCACGTTGACAATCGGAATGCCGGTCAGCCCCAGCTCGTAGACCGCCCGCTGCCCCGAGGTGGACTCGCCGTACACGTAACCGACGTAGGCCTCCTGGATCTCGCGGTAGTCGATGCCGGCATCGGCCAGCGCCTTGGTGCCCGATTCGCGGGCCATGTCGGGGTAGTCCCAACCCTCGATCGCGCCGGGTTTCTCGAACTTCGTCATCCCGACACCGATGACATAGGTCTTTCTGGGCATGATTCTCACTTTCTCTCCGATACCTAAAACATACCGTCCGGTTTGTATCTAAGCAAGAGCGGATCAGATGGGTGTCCCCATCGTGAGATGGTTGCCGTCCAAAGAGGATTCGATCGTGCCGGTCATGGACAGCTGGTTGGCGATCGTGACGTTGCTCGCCCGCAGATAGCCGCGGTCGCTTCCGTCAGCGCCACTGACGGCGATGTTCGCGGTGTAGGTGATGTTGGTCAGGCTCGGATTGTTGGTGGTCGTTTCCGTTCCGTTGAGGATCATCCCCGCCTCGTCCTCGAAGTCGACGTAGGTGACCGTCGTCGTGGTGATATTGCCGACCTTGGTGGTGGTGACCTCGGCCCGTCCGCCCACCCGACCCTCGCGTGCCGGCTCCAGTGGCGTCGCCTTGGGGACCACAGTCGCCAGCGCCGGAGCCCACGACGAGGTATCGGGTGTCGCGTTGCCCGCGGGCATGGTGCCGCCGTCGATGTTTCGTAACTCGGCCACGACCAGCCGCGTGTCGGTCGGGTCGGTGGTGCTACGTTCCCAGAACGCGACGCTGGTCCCGTCGGGGCTCCAGTTCGCCACGGGCACAGAGTTGTACGCACCGGTCGGATCGCCGAGGAACAGGCCGTTCTCCCGATTCAACTCGTCCCCGCGCGACACCACCCAGGCCTCGTTGAGCGTGCCCTTCTTCGCCTGGAATGTCGGGAAGACGACATAGGCCGGGACGAAGGTGGGCCGCACGATCTGCGACATCGGCGTCAGATAGTCCTTGGTGCGCGAGCTCCCCACGGCGAGCCATTCGCCGTTGGGCGACATGTCCACCGATTCGTCATAGTCGAGGTTGGCGGTCAGTCGGGACACCTGACCGGTGCGCAGATCCACCAGCACGTTATCGGCATTGCCGGCCTCGTACTTGCCGGAGAAGTCGGTGACGATGACACCCGAGCCGTCCTGGGTGAAATTCTTCAGCTCACCCCCGACATACACCGCCCGCGCGTCCACGACGTCATATCCCGTTTCGGTGCGCTGGAGCGTACCGACCGAAGCGACCAGTTGGGTGGCCGGTCCGGCCGCCAGCAGCTGGGTGAAGCCGACGTGCTCGCCGTCGGGCGCGACTCTGAGCTCACGCTGCTTCTGTACCACGGTCACGCCCGGCGCGACCGCGGTCGGCACGTTGATCTTCAACAGCGCCGAGCCGACGCCGCAGGAACTGACCCCGCCGGCACATTCCAGGATGTAGTGCTCCGCGGTCTCCCCGCCGGTGTCCGACTGTGTGCCCGCGCTCAACAGCACCCGATTGCCGTCGTCGAACACAAACGGCTTGGACAAGTTGACCGTGACGTCCGGGGCCAGTCCCAGGGTGAGGCAGGCCAGGCCCGTGCCGTCCAGATTGACGCGGTAGATCTCCGACCGGGTAGCGCCCTGTGGCGTGGCACGGAAGACCAGACCCGTTCCGTCCGCGGTGAAGACGGCATTCTGCGGCTGGATCAGATCCTCGGGTAGCGGCACGATGAAGCGTTCACCACTGGGCAGAATGCTCTCGACGTGCAATGAGATGCCTGCCCGGGGATTGCCGTGGTCACGTCTGACCAGGTCACGCAGACTGAAGATATTGTCGGTGACCCGCACCGTGAACGTGTCCGTGCCGCCGGCCTGCGCGAAATCCAGATCCGGTGTGTAGGTGAAGGTCCCGGTGGCCTGGTCGATGGTGACGGTGCCGTGCTGCGGACCCTTGACGACCTTGTAGAAGATGCGATCGCCTTCGGGGTCCACCGCGCCGATCTGACCGGTGACCACCCCGTAGGCGCCCTGCACGGTGGTGGGATCATCGCGGAACTCCGGCGACTGATTGAAGAACGACCGGCGCACCCACTCCAGAAGTGCTGCCACGAAGGGAGGTTCGGCCGGCACGCCGGCGGGCTGGGTGTCCAGCAACGGGCTGTCCACAGACGCGGCCACGGCAAACGCGGTCGGCCGCCCGGCACCCGACTCGACCTCGGGGGCCCCGACGGCGGCAGGGTCCTCGCGGTGAACGCTCTGCACGGGGTACTCCACGCGCACCGGTGTCACGGGGATGGTCGGCAGAGTGGTGAGTTCGGACGCGGGCTGCTGTGGCGGCGCGGCAACGCCACCGGCGGCGAGTTCCGTGGCGCTCTCGGCGAGCGCCGGTTCACGATCCGAACGGCCTGCGCCGGCCGCGTCGGGGTCGGCGTCCGGCGAACCGAACGGACCTCGGCTCGCGTCGTCGGTGTGGTCGCTGTCGGTATCGGCGGCGTCTTCGATGTCGGTGTCGTCGTCGATGTCACCGGCGTCGTCGATGTCACCGGCTTCGTCGATGTCACCGGCGTCGTCGATGTCACCGGCTTCGTCGATGTCACCGGCGTCGTCGTTGTCACCGCTGTCGGTGTCGTCGCTGTCGGTGTCGTCGCTGTCGGTGGGTGCGTCCGGGCTGCCAGTTCCCGCTTTCGACGACGGCGAGCTACTCGAGGTGTCGGTGTCGGTATCCAGCGAGTCGGCATACGCCAGACCGCCAGCCGGCCCGAACGCGAGCACAGCGGCCGCCGCCAGCGTCACCGACCCGTACTTGCCGGCATGTGCCGCCCGGTCCACCCAGGGCGCCAGGCCGGGCTCCGTGTGGGCGACGGGATCGGCGGAGCCGGCTTCAGAACCTTTGAACACGAGAAGACCTCCAGGTAGACACGAGTGGAATGTTACATACATTCCGATACGCATGTTTCATCTCGGAGGTTACTGAGCGGCGACGCGCTCCGCAAGGAATTTGCACAACTGGCAATTGGATTGAGCGGTTCAGAAATCGATATTGCGCACAGCATTTCAGCGGGTGTGAGAGCCACCGCCCGCTGCCCCCGTTCGCCGGTCAGCCGTTGCGAGTCCGCCTTACCGCCAGAGCCTGCGCGCGAGATCACGACCCCCAATGAGCCTGCCGATGCGACGCACGATCGCCCCTCGCAGCGGCCCGTACGGATACCACGTCAACTCCGTGCGCAGCGGCGCCCGGTTCACCACCACCGCCTGTGGACGGCAGTACTTGTAGATCGCGTGACGCCCGTTGCGGGCGCCGATACCCGATTCGCCACGACCTCCCTGCGGCAGCGCCAGCGTGAACAGATTGGCGAACACGTCGTTGATGTTGACCGCACCCACGTCGAGCTGGCACGCCATTCGTCGCGCGCGTGCCACATCGGCAGAAAAGATGGTCGCCGACAGTCCGTAGCGACAGTCGTTGGCCAGGTCGATCGCCTCGGCGTCGGCGCCGAACCCCATCACCGCGAGCACCGGACCGAATGTCTCGTCCCGCATGCAGCGCATCGAATGGTCCACGCCGACAAGGACTGTCGGCGGATAAATGCCTGATCGTGTGTCCAGCGCGGCTACACCGGGACCGCCGGTCACGGCGCGCGCACCCTTACCGAGCGCATCGTCAACCTGTGCACAGACGATTCGATACTGTTCGCGGGTAATCAGCGGGCCAACGTCAACCTGGTAGGACTGGCGATCGACCCCGGCGCGCAGGGCTCGAACCTTGTCGGTGACCAGGGTGACGAAACGGTCGATCACGTCGGCATGGACGTATACGCGCTCGACGGACGTACACATCTGACCGGCATTGGCCATCGCACCCCACACGGCGGCATTGGCCGCCCGTTCGAGGTCGGCATCGTCGAGAACAATCAAGGCGTCCTTGCCGCCGAGTTCCAGACCGCACGGAATGAGCCGCTCCGCCGCGCGCCGGGCCACCGCACGGCCGGTGGCCGAGGATCCGGTGAACTGGACGTAGTCGACGTTGTCAACGAGGGCCGCCCCGACCTCAGCACCGCCGCTGCACACCGAGAGCACCGGCGGCGCACCGATCTCCGACCAACCCCGCACCGCCCGGGAGACCGTAGCCGGTGTCACTTCCGACGGTTTGATAGCCACCGTCGCGCCGGCGAGCAATGCGGGCACCGCGTCGAGCAGGGATAGTCCGAGCGGAAAGTTCCAGGGCGTGATGATGCCCACGACCGGATAAGGCTGCCAGTTCAGCAGCTGAGACTTTCCCAGCGCCAGCAGCCCATGCCTGGCCACCCGCGCGGTGCGCAGCTGACCCGGCGCCAGGCGCCCGTAGTAATTGATCGCGTCGACGACGTAGGGAATCTCGAGATTAGCTTCGGCCCAGGGCTTTCCGGTTTCGCCCTGCAGCGACCCGGCGAGTTCCGTTGCATGGTCGAGAAGCCAGTCTCGATACCGGCACAGCCACCGCGCTCGCTGCGCCGGCGGCAGAGCCGCCCATTGCGGGGCCGCTGCGCGCAGGGCGGTAACCGTGTCGAGGACAGCCTCGGCCGTCATCTCGTCCGCCGGTTCCACACGCCCCGTCTCCGGTGCCCCGATTGCCAGCGGCGCATCCGTACCGTGTGATCCCACTGCGCCACCCTTCCATCCGCAGGGCCTGCGCCCGCGCTCCAGGAAAGATACCAACCATGTTGTATGTAAACAACTAGGCGAGGACGTCGGTGGCGATGCGTCGGATGTTCTCGCAGGCGCGCTCCCACCGACGTCGGGCGCGACCGGCATCCTGGTCGAAGAAGCTTGCCACCAGGATGCCCCGCAGAGCATCCATCGCCGTGTACACCACGTTGCGAATGTCTCGCTGCATGGTCTCGTCGGGCACCAGCTGCGCGATCGCCGCGACCAGGGTGCTGTTCACAATCGGCTCCACGCGGTCGATTTCGCGGGCCAGAGTCGGATCCGTGCGGGCGGCCACCCACAACTCCAGCGTGGCCACGAACACGGGGCCCTGATGCTCTTCCCAGATGAAATCGAGGACGGCCGAGATCGGGTCGGGGTTGGTGCGTACCCGGCCCAGCTGCGTGATGGCACTCTGTGCCCGCTGCTGGGCAAGGTGCTCGATCGCCGCGACGACCAGATCTTCTTTGGACCCGAAATGATGCACCTGGGCGCCCCGAGTGACTCCGGCAAGCTCGGCCACCCGCGCCGTGGTGGTGCCGGCATAACCGTGATCGACCAGGCACTGCACAGTGGCATCCAGCAACCGTGTGCGCATGGCGGCGGTGCGCTCGGCCTGAGTCCGCCGGGTCTGTCCCCCACTACGCGAAGGCACAGTCGCCTCCCCCATCCTGTCGTCCTGCGCCGGTGATGACGCCCCCGCAAGCTGACCGGCAGGTACACCCATGTCCGCGAGGTGCCGCCATTGTCCACCACGCAGCGACATCCGGAGCGACCCCACACGGTTTGACGCCGACATGTCCGCGAAGCTCACCGGTGGCGGTCACCGCGCGCACGACGCCGGAAGGCGCTGGGCGTCTCACCGGTCCAGCGGCTGAAGGCCCTGGTGAAGGCCGCGACCTCGGTGTATCCGAGTTGCTCCGCGGCGTCTTGCACCGCGAAGTCCGATGACAACAGCGTCGAGGCCACCTTCGCGCGTACCTCATCGACGAGCGCCCGGTAACTGGTGTTCTCGTCGGCGAGCCGCCGATGCAGCGTGCGCTCCGACACCCACAGTTCGGCGGCAAGAACTGCCATCGACGGCAGATTGCCGGGTTCGGCGCACAGCCGCTCGCGCACCGGTCCCGCCAGCCCGCGCCGCCACCGGCGGGCGGCCATCAGCTCGTCGCACTGCCCGATGCACTCGGCGGCGGTGACCGCGTCCGCCGCGGGCATCGGCACGCCGAGTAGTTCACCCGGGATGTGCAGCGCCGCCTGGGCGGCCGATGAGTCCACCACCACCTCGATCCGCAGGCAGCCAAGGCGCTCCAGCGGAACCTCGATTCCGGGTAACTCCAAGCGCACCACCGCATCCGCGGCCAGCCGACCCACCAGCAACGGCGCCATGTTGATCAACGCATACATGTCCCGCTCGAGCACAAATGGGCGCACGTCCACGGGAAGGTGGTCATTCGCAAAGTAGATTGCGGCGCCGCCCGCCTCATCACGGCGGGTCAACCGCAGAGATGTCGACGACAACACCGCGTAACGACACGCGGTGTCGACAGCCTGGCCCATCGTCGGACTGGCGAGAATGGCATAGCCGAGGACACCCATATCGGCGACGGTGTATCTGCGGCCCGCAGCTCTGGCCAGAGCGTGCGGATCCGCCACCACGCCCAAGATGTTGCGGACCAGCGCCAGTTCCTGGGCGGCATGCACCTCGCCGCCGCCCGCGTGGACGGCGGCGACCGACAACCCGGTCCCGTTCAGACACGCGGCCGGTTCGGCCCCCTGTAGGCGTGCCGCTTCGAGCAGGCGTCGGCATGTCGATATCGGTCTGGCGGTATCCCACTCGGGCACGTCGAGGTGAACACTTCCCGTTCAGGTGCGGGCGGTCTTGGGTCCCTTGACCCCGGCGGTCTTCGGTCCCTTGACCCCGGCAATCCTCGTCCTCGGGACGCTGCGATCGGTACGCACGCTGTGCAGACTCGTGGGTCCGTTAGCCCGAGCGGGCCGTTCGCCGCGGTAACCGGTATCGATGATCCGTCGCAGTGGTGCATCCAGTCGGTCGACCAACCTGTCGGGTACGCCCAAAGTTCTCAGGGGTCGCGTCAGCGGCAGCTGGTCGGTCGGCACCAGGACGTGGGTGGTGGTGCCCCCGAGCGAATTGGTGTCGACCGTGACGACATTGCGCGGATCGGCCAGGTCGACGCCACTTTTGTTGGGGTGCTCGTAGATCACGCCCGCGGCGGCGTTCAGGACGGCAAGGATGTTGAGTGGATTGTCCGGGAAATCGGCATATCCGTCGTACTCGTGGACGATTTCGATCGTGTCGTAGGGCGTTTCGACGGGCGCCTTCGGGATCGTCGCGTCCAGAATCGGTATGTGAACGTGGGGAAGCTTCGCCAATAGGCCGCCGTCACTGTTCGTGGGATCGCCGATCGTGACGAACATGATGTTCTGCGTCGGATCGGCCTGCGCGAGCAGCGCGCTCTTCTCATAGTTGACCACCACGGCGCCTTGACTGATTCCCACCACCACGACGGGACCACTCGCCGCCGACAGCGCGGCGCCGAGATTCGCGACTCCGACCGATACCGACTGGTCCAGGGTCAAGTCTCCACGCAGCGGCCAGATGTCGGCGGGGTAGGCGACCCCGACCGGGTCGGGGTCACTGATGATCCCCTGCTCGACCAGCTGGTGCATCATCTCCTCCGAGGGAGTGCCGTTGCCCGTTCCCCCGACGACGAGCGCCTCTCGGGCGTCGGGACCATACGGCGCGTCGGCCCTCGCGACGCCACCGCCGGTGAGCGTAAGCGCCACCGCGGTCGAGGTGGCCACCGCAGCGGCCCACCGCTTACCTGGGAGGGTTCCGACGCTCTTCCGCGGCGATGAATACGACACAGCACCTCCACATACGAGATATACAAACATTCTTGTATGTATCTAATTCCACACATTCGCATGTGCGGCACTGAAACGGGCGGCGACCCTCGTGGCGCTCTTGGCGACACCGCATGTCACGCAGTGGTATTGATCGCCGGCCAGATCGGTGTCGATTCCACCATCAGACGCTCACCGTCGGGCGTCGAAAGCCTGACGACGAGCGGAGGTTTGGCCACCTATCCGGTGTACGTGCCGCGCCGGCGCGCGCAGCACTATTCCGACCTTTCGATCAGCGGACCGCCGGGCGCGTTGTTCGGGTTCGGCGTGAACCGCACATCCGGGATCATCGTCGCCGGATCGCGGCCCCAGGCCTGTTCCAGCGCCCGCAGCATGCCCGAGATACCGGTGCCGGACAGCAACCCGTTGTCGATCGCACTCAAGGTGAGATCGATGGTGACCGAGGCGTTCATGAAGTCGCCGCGGATGACCTTGTCCACGTTGTTGATCGGGAATGGTGTCGTCAGCAGCAGGTTGAGCGCACCCACCAGGTACGGCGAGGCCTTCGCCAACTCCCGCAGCGGGCGCTGCAGGTTCTTCAGATTGGTGTTCAGATTGGCGTTGGTATTGCTCAACGTCTCGTCCGCGGTCGCACTGAGCCGACCCAGCGCGGTCACCGCATCGGCGAACAGATCCCGGGTATCCGCGAAATGCTCGATCAGCGGCGGGAACTCGGTGAGCACCCGGTCCAACGTGTCATTGCGATCGGCCACCACCACCAGCAACCGGTCGGTCGAATCGATCGCCCGGGTGATATCACCACGCTGCTGATTCAACTCGAACGTGAAGGTATCCAACCGATTCAAGAACTCCCGGATCTCCCCGGCCCGCCCGGTCAAGATCGCGTTGACCTCGTTCTGGATGACCTCGATATTCGGGATACCACCGCCGGTCAGGATGCCCGAGATGCTGGCCAACGTCCGCTCGATCGTCGGGAACGCCGACGAATTCTGCAACGGGATCGTGTCCCCGTTACGCAGCGGCTCCGGGGACGGATCGGCCGGCTCGTCCAACTCCACATGCTGAGAACCCAACAGCGAGGTCTGCCCGATCCGGGCCAACGCATTGCGGGGCAGCTGCACCCCAGGCTCAAGATCCACCGTCAACAACGGCACCCAGTTCTTCAACTCGATCTTGCGCACCCGCCCGACGAACACATCAGCCACCCGGACCCGGCTGTTGGCGTTGAGCGCCAACGTCTCCGGCATCTGGATATAGATCGTCGAATGCCCCGCCTGGGTACCGGGCCCACCCGGCAACGGCACATTGGCGATACCACGCCACTGCCCACAACCACTGAGCATCAACCCGGCCGCCAGCAACGCGGTGATCCGACGGCACGACGACCGCAATCGCATACCGGCACGCTATGACCGGGCACACCGCATGGGAATGCTCGAACCGGACGGCGATTTGATATTTCCGGACAGCCGAGACGTCAACCCGCAAGGGTGGCCGGCCGCAGCACCACGACGGGCTTGGTGCGCGCGGCACCATCCTCCAGCAGCGCGATCACTCGGCCATCGGCCGCGGTGGCCGCATACACCCCGGGGATTCCGGCCGGCTCGAGCGGACGGCCGTGGCCGGTGTCCAGTACCTCGGCGTCGGTGAGATCGCGGCGGGGAAACCCCAGCAGGCAGGCCTCGTCCAGGCTGTAGGACAGCCGGGCCGCCTCGGCAAGTTCGTCGAGGGTACGGGCCTCGTCGAGTCCGTAGCGGCCCACCGCGGTGCGCCGCAGCGCGGTGAGGTGCCCGCCCACCCCCAACGCGGCGCCCACATCGCGCGCCAGCGCGCGGATATAGGTCCCCGAGGAACAGTCGACCTCCACGTCGACATCGACGAAGCCGGAGCCCCGCTGCACCGCGAGCACGTCGAACCGCGCGATGCGCACCGGCCGGGCGGGCAGTTCGACGGCACGGCCCTCGCGGGCCAGCGTGTAAGACCGCTCCCCCGCCACCTTGATCGCACTGACCGCCGAGGGCACCTGGTCTATGGCGCCTCGCAAATTAGCAACCGCGGCCTCGATCTCGCCATCGGTGATGTGCTCGGCCGGGACCGTCTGCAGCACCTCCCCTTCGGCATCCTCGGTGGACGTGGTCTGCCCGAGGCGGATGGTGGCAGCATACGACTTGTCGGTACCGGTGATCAGACCGAGGATCTTGGTGGCGCGTTCGATGCCGATGACGAGCACCCCGGTGGCCATCGGATCCAACGTCCCGGCGTGGCCGACCTTGCGGGTGCCGAAAAGACGCCGGCAACGTCCGACAACGTCATGGCTGGTCATTCCGCTCGGTTTGTCGACGATCACCAGGCCCGGAGCCGGCTTGCTCACAGCGTGATCGCCGTCAACGCGATGCCTTGGGCCACCGACCAGCGACCGTCCAGCGCCGCCAGCGGCGGACCGTGCTCGGCGGCGGGGTCGATGAGGATGCGGCAGCGGAACGTGCCCGCACTGCCCGACGAATCGAGGGTGAACGTGATATGCGCATCCTCAAAGCCCAGCCAGCGGTGTGTCAGCGGGAACCATGCTTTGTACGTTGCCTCCTTGGCGCAGAACAGAATCCGGTCCCAGTGCAGGCCTGTCGGCAACGTCGAAAGCTGCGACCGCTCGACGGGCAGGCTGATCGCGTCGAGCACGCCCTTGGGCAACACATCGTGCGGTTCGGCATCGATGCCCACCGAGCGGATCTGGCCCCGCCGCGCGACCACCGCACCCCGGAACCCGTCACAGTGCGTGAGGCTCCCGACGACACCGTCGGGCCAGCACGGTTCGCCCTTCTCCCCCTTGAGGATCGGCACCGGTGCCACCCCGATCTCGCCGAGCGCGATCCGGGCGCAGTGACGCACGGTGACGAACTCGTTGCGACGCTTGGCCACCGAACGGGCCACCAGCGGCGCTTCCTCCGGCAACGGCATCAGGTCCGGCGGGTCGTCATACAGTTCGGCGGTGGACACCTGATCCGGGACGACAGTCCGAAGCAGCACTACAGGCCCCTCCTCGACTTGATCCGGTCCGCCATCTTCTGCGCGTTCTCGCGCATCTCCTCGGTGATCTCGAAGTGCCCGCCGAAATCGTTGAGGTAACCCGGTGCATATTTCGGATCCGGCAGGATCTGACGCAACCAACGGTATGGCTTGCGGCGCCGCCACTCTCGCGGATATCCGACCGACACCTCCTCGAACCGCACACCGTCATACCAGGTGGTGCGAGGAATGTGCAGGTGACCGTACACCGAGCAGATCGCGTTGTACCGGGTGTGCCAGTCCGCGGTTGCCGTGGTCCCACACCACAACGCGAACTCCGGATAGAACATCGCGTCGCAGGGTTCGCGCACCAGCGGGAAATGGTTGACCAGCACGGTCGGCGTCATCCAGTCCAGGTCCTCGAGCCGCTTGCGGGTGTGCGCCACCCGGTCCCGGCACCAGGCGTCGCGGGTGGCGTACGGCTCCGCCGAGAGCAGGTACTCGTCGGTGCCGACGATATTGCGTTCCTTGGCCAGTGCCAGCCCCTCGGCCTTGGTGGCGGTTCCCTCGGGCAGGAACGAATAGTCATAGAGCAGGAACATCGGCACGATGGTGGCCGGTCCGCCCTCCTCGTTCCACACCGGGAACGGGTGCTCGGGGGTCAGCACGCCCATCTGGTCGCACATGTCGACCAGATAGTCGTAGCGGGACCGCCCGAAGATCTGCATCGGGTCCTTGTTGGTGGTCCACAGCTCGTGGTTTCCCGGCACCCAGATGACCTTGGCGAACCGTTTCCGCAGCAGATCCAGCGCCCAGCGAATCTCATCGGTGCGTTCGCCGACATCGCCGGCGACGATCAGCCAGTCGTCCGGGCTCGACGGGTACAGCGATTCGGTGACCGGCTTGTTGCCGGTGTGACCGGTGTGCAGATCGCTGATCGCCCACAGCACCGGTCGTCGTTGTTCTCGTGACGGCATGGACACAACAGACCAGCCTACTGGCGCTTCCGGGGGCGCTTCAGGCGAGCAACTAGAACCTGTTCTCGTTTACCCTCCGGCGGCGGCAACCGGGCTTGTACACTCCCGGCAAGGCTCGATTGGGTTCGGAAATCTGTGATGGGGGTGTGATGGTCGCCAAACTACGGCTGCTGTCGGCGCTGTGTGCGCTCGTTGCGGCGGTGATCGTGGTCTGGCAGACCCATCCGGCCGGGTCTCCGGTGCAGGTGAGCGCTGGTGACCTCCCCATGACGAACGTGTCCACCACCATCAAGTGGCCGGTCATCGAAACCGTCGACCCCAAGCCCTTCGATCCGTGCGCGGACATACCGCTCGATGTGGTACAGCGCATCGGACTCGCCGTGACACCACCGGTTCCCGAGGACGGTCTGCGCTGTCACTATGACGCCGGCAACTATCAGATGGCCGTCGAGGCGTTCGTCTGGCGGACCTACGAGGCCACGCTGCCCGCCGACGCCGTCGAACTCGATATCGACGGGCACCGGGCCGCCCAGTTCTGGGTCATGAAGCCCACCGACTGGAACGACCGGTGGTGGGTCACCTGCATGATCGCGTTCAAGACGAGCTACGGCGTGCTGCAACAGTCGGTGTTCTACTCCCCGATCCATTCGCCGGACCGCCCCGATTGCCTTCAAGTCAATCTCCAGCGCGCCCACGAATTGGTGCCGTACTACACGTTCTGAGCCCGCGTACGGTTGTTAGGTGAGCTCGCGAACCTTGCGCCACGCCCGCCGCGCACTGAGCGGGGCCCTGCGCCTGCCCTCCCCGACCACCGACTACGTCGTGCATCGCCGGGTACCGATTCCCATGCGCGACGGTGTGGAGTTGCTCGCCGACCACTACCGGCCGCAGACCGCAAACCCGGCGGGCACCCTGCTGGTCCGTGGGCCCTACGGCCGCAGATTCCCCTTCACCGTGCTGTTCGGCAGCATCTACGCGACGCGCGGGTACCACGTCGTCTTTCAGAGCGTGCGCGGCACGTTCGGCTCCGGCGGCGAATTCACCCCGATGGTCAACGAAATCGCCGATGGCGCCGACACCGCCGCCTGGCTGCGCGAGCAGCCCTGGTTCACCGGCACCTTCGCCACCATCGGCCTGTCCTACCTGGGATTCACCCAGTGGGCGCTGCTCACCGACCCGCCACCGGAGCTGGCCGCCGCCGTGATCACCGTCGGTCCGCACGATTTCGCCCAATCGTCCTGGGGCACCGGATCGATTTCGCTCTACGACTTCCTGGGCTGGAGCGAGATGGTCGCCCACCAGGAAGATCCCGGCCGGGCCCGGGCCGTGCTGCGCCAAGCCACCGCCGGGCGCCGGGTCGGCGCCGCGACGCTCGACCTGCCGCTGGGCACGGGTGGACGCAACCTGCTCGGGGACGGCGCGCCGTGGTACGAATCGTGGCTGCAGCCACCGCAGGAGAATCCCGAACACTGGCGCCGGCTGAGTGCGGCGGCAGCGCTGGACCGGGTGGACGTCCCGGTGCTGCTGCTCAGCGGCTGGCAGGACCTGTTCCTCGACCAGACGCTGGATCAGTACCGGCGTCTGCGCGCACGCAACGTGCCGACCGCGATGACCATCGGATCCTGGACCCACACCCAGATGATGACCAGGGGTGGCCCGCGGGTGCTCCGGGAGACGTTGGGCTGGCTGGACACGCACCTTTCGGGCGCACCGGACACTCGCCGCAGCCCGGTACACGTCGACATCCACGGTGCCGGGTGGGTCGAACTGCCCGACTGGCCGCCGGCCACCGAGCATCGTGAGCTGTATCTGCTCGCCGGCGGGCGCTTGGGCGACGCCCCGTCCGGCGGTGCGGCCGTGACGTCCAGCTTTGTCTTCCATCCCGCCGACCCCACCCCCACCATCGGCGGCCGACTCCTCTCGGCCGACGGCGGCTACCGCGACGACTCGGCGCTCGCGGCCCGCCCCGACGTGCTCACCTGCACCGGTGAACGCCTTCCGGCCGACGTCTACAGCGTCGGCGTCCCGGTGCTCGAGATGGCACACCACTGCGACAATCCGCACCACGATGTGTTCGTCCGGGTCAGCGAGGTCGACAGCCGGGGCCGCTCACAGAATGTGAGCGACGGGTTCCGCAGGCTCAGCCCCGCTCCCGAGTCCGGGGTGGTGCGTATCGAACTCGACGCCGTGGCGCACCGGTTCGCGGCCGGGTCGCGAATCCGGGTACTGGTGGCCGGCGGCTCGCACCCGCGCTACGCCCGCAATCTCGGCACCGGAGAGCCCGCGATATCGGGCCAGACGCTGCGACCGGCCACCCACACCATCACCCACGACGCACGATCGCGGCTCATCCTGCCCGCGGCGTCGGGGCCGCCATCAGCCCACTGAGGCACGTACCCGCCGCGCGACGGCGGCCAGCGCATCACGGTCGTGCATGGCTGGGAGATAACGACTTTCAGTGACCGGTAACTGCACCCAGCTGGAGCAGCCGGCATACTCCGGACTGCGCGGCAACGGCACCGGCACGGTGAGTGCGCGTGCCTGCACCACCAACACGGTCAGCCGGTGCTTCGGCCGGAAATCCAGCCTGTCGGCGCGCACCGATTCCTGCGTCCAGATGTGCAGGTCGGCGATGTCACCGATGGCTTCCGGACGATTGACCTCAATCGCCGCAACAACTTTCGCGCCGGCCCGCAGCACGACGGTGTCCTCGGTGCTGTCCCGAGCCCCGTCGAGTAGCTCACGATGCTCGGGCCGCACCCGGTGAGCGTGGCTGTGCGCGACGGTCGGGAACAGCAGGAACTCGCCCGCCGCCAGCGAAAAACGCTTCTCGTGGATGCCGCCTTTGCGCAGCAACACGGTTTGGCGACCGTCGAGCAGTGCGTGCACCGCGGCAGCCCATTCCTTGAGCGCCGGGGTCGTCACAGACCGAGCCGGGCGCGCACCTCGGGACGGCGCAGCGGCGGCACCGTCTTGGGCGGCTGCCTGCGCGGCGGGAGCTGCGAGAGCAGCCGCTCGGTAGTGGCGGTGACCTCGGCTACGGCGGCTTCGAAGACGTCGATATTGGCCGCGGTGGGACGCGTCACGCCGCTGATCTTGCGGATGTACTGCCGCGCGGCGGCCTCGATCTCTTCCGGTGTCGCTGCCGGTTCCAGACCACGCAGTTCGGTGATGTTTCGGCACATGACCTCCACGATAGGCCGTTCACGGGTGTCGATACGGTGTCGAGATGACTGATTCGCCCGTCCTGCTGATCGACACCACCGACCGGGTCCGCACCCTGACGCTGAACCGGCCGCAGTCGCGCAACGCGCTGTCGCTCGCCCTGCGCACCGAGCTGTTCGCCGCGCTGCGCGAAGCCGAATCAGACAACACCGTGGACGTGGTGATCCTGACCGGAGCAGACCCGGTGTTCTGCGCGGGCCTGGACCTCAAGGAGCTGGGCGACAGCACCGAACTGCCCGACATCTCCCCCAAGTGGCCGACGATGCGCAAACCTGTGATCGGTGCGATCAACGGGGCGGCGGTCACCGGCGGGCTGGAGATCGCGCTGTACTGCGATGTGCTGATCGCCTCCGAGCAGGCCCGGTTCGCCGACACCCACGCGCGGGTGGGCCTGCTTCCCACGTGGGGGCTGTCGGTGCGGTTGCCGCAGAAGGTCGGGGTCGGCATGGCCCGCCGGATGAGTCTGACCGGTGACTACCTGTCCGCGGGCGAGGCGCTGCGCTGCGGACTGGTCACCGAGGTGGTCGCACACGACGAGTTGCTGCCCGCAGCACGCCGGATCGCCGCGTCGATCGTGGGCAACAATCAGCGCGCGGTCGGGGCACTGCTGGACTCCTATCACCGCATCGACGCCGAGCAGACCCAGGCTGGATTGTGGATCGAGGCCGAATCGGCACGGGCCTGGATGGCGGTCGCGACCGGTGATGACATCGCCGCCAGCCGTGCCTCGGTGATGGAGCGCGGCAGGTCCCAGGTGCAGCCCTAGCGTCGTGCCGACCGCCGAGCAAGGACTAGGGCCGAAGTACGTGGCTTCAGTCAGGCTGTCTCTGGGCGCATCAACACTGAAGCTGCGGACGATTTTCGGGGGCATACGCTGCGCCGGAGTACTCCTGCCCGCCACGGACGAGAACAGAGGACCGTCATGAGCACCCCCACCGCCACCGTCGCCGAGGTGGCCGCGATGATCGACCACACCCTGCTCAAGCCCGAAGCCACCGCCGATGATGTGGCGGCCCTGATCGCCGAGGCCGCCGAGCTGGGCACCTACTCCGTCTGCGTATCGCCGTCCATGCTGCCGCTCTCCGTGCCCGAGGGTCTGAAGGTCGCCGTGGTGTGCGGCTTCCCGAGCGGGAAGCACACCTCGACGGTCAAGGCCGCCGAAGCGGCCGAAGCGGTGCGCCACGGCGCCGACGAAATCGACATGGTCATCGATATCGGCGCCGCCAAGGCGGGTGACTTCGACCTGGTCCACGCCGATATCGCCGCGGTGCGCGCGGCCGCACCCGCCCCGGTCGTGCTCAAGGTGATCATCGAGTCGGCCGCCCTGACCGACGACGAGATCGTCGGCGTGTGCCGGGCCGCGGTGGCCGCCGAAGCCGACTTCGTCAAGACGTCCACCGGGTTCCACCCATCCGGCGGCGCCACCGAGCACGCCGTGGCACTGATGCACCGCACGGTGACCGACGCCGGACTGTCCGTGAAAGCCTCCGGCGGGGTGCGCACCCTGGAGCAGGCCCGCGCCATGATCGCCGCCGGGGCCACCCGGCTGGGTGTGTCCGGGTCGCGGGCGCTGCTGGGGGCCGACGGCGGCGGGGCCGGGTCCGGGTACTGACCTCTGCCACTTGACGTCGACCCGGGGTGAACGGGCACAGTCGTGCCATGAGCGATGACGGTGTAGTGGTCAACCATCACGCGGAACATCCCGGTTTCTCCGGCGCCACCGGTGTGCTGTACGGCCTGATCTCCCTGCTGGCAGGACGGCGGAACGCAATGTGGGCGACGCGGCACGCCCGGATCGGTGCCGGCGACCACGTCGTCGACATCGGCTGCGGTCCCGGCACCGCGGCCCGGCGTGCAGCACGCCGCGGTGCACACGTCACCGGCGTCGACCCGTCGACGGTCATGCTCACGATCGCACGGGTAGCCACCCGCCGCGGGAAGATCAGCTGGGTTCAGGGCAGTGCCGAGACACTGCCCGTCGGCGACGGCACGGCGACGGTGGTGTGGTCGTTGGCCACCGTGCACCACTGGCGTGACGTCGGCCGAGGCCTCGACGAGGTGGTCAGGGTGCTCCGACCGGGCGGCCGCCTGCTCGTCGTCGAACGGGTCTCGCCACCCGCGGCGACCGGTTTCGCCGGTCACGGGTGGACCGCGGCGCAGGTCGAGGTGTTCGCCGACCGGTGTCGCCGCGCCGGGCTGACCGATGTCGGCGTCACAGAGCAGGATTCGCGTTGGACGGTGCTGGCGCACCGGCGCTGAACCGCCGGGCGAGCCCGGATCCCGCGGCGTGTAACCAACGCCGCGGATCGGCCATCGCGGCGTCCGGGGATGCCGCCAGCTCGGACAGTGACACCGTCGGCACCCCCGCGCCCGAGCTGACCTGTCCGGCCACCACCACCGCGGGCACCCCCGCCCTCTCGGCGGCGGCGAGCAGGTGACCGACCAGTTTGCCTGTCCAGGATGTGCCGTCAAAACGGCCCTCGCCGGTGATCAGCAGGTCGGCCGTATGAAGGTGATCATCGAGTCCGGTGAGCGCAGCGATGCGCTGCGCCCCGGACGTCGCCGTGGCACCCCAGGCCATCAGGCCGAAGCCGGCGCCACCGGCGGCGCCGGCGCCGGGAGTGTCCGGATCGGCATGCAGAGCAGCCGCATTGAGGATTCCCGCCCAGCGGGTCAGGCCGTCATCGAGCTGCTCCACGTCGGCGGGTGTCGCGCCCTTCTGCGGACCGAACACCGTCGCGGCACCCTGCGGGCCGCGCAACGGGGCTGCGGTGTCGACTAGCAATTCCACACCGTCCGGCGGTGGCGCAGCCAGGCCATCGGTGTCCACGTGCGCGACCGTACGCAGCCCCTGCGCACCGCGCGCGATCGGCCGCCCCGACGCATCGAAGGCCTTGAGCCCCAGCGCCATCAAGGCTCCCGCACCACCGTCGGTACCGGCCGAACCACCCAGGCCGATCTGGACCGCACACGCACCGGCCATCACAGCGGCATCGATCAACTGGCCCAGACCGTAGGTGTCGGCCCGCCACGGGTCCAGCCGCTCCAGCAACCCGATCCCGCACGGTTCGGCCAGTTCGACGACGGCGCGCCGTCCGTCCCCGCTGAGCAGCCAGCCCGCGGACACCCGACGGCCGTCCGGGCCGTCGACCTCGGTGCGTCGCCAACACCACTGTCCGGACGCCGCAACGGCTTCCAGCATGCCTTCACCGCCGTCGGCCTGCGGCAGCACCAGCACATCGTCTCCGGGGCGCACCGCCGCCCAGCCCCGGTCGAGCGCTTCGGCGACCTCGGTGGCCGACGCACTGCCCTTGAACGAGTCCGGGGCGATCAGCACCTTCACAGCGCCGGCAGCACCAGGTCGCGATACCGGCTCTTCATGGTGTCCAGGACGGTGTGCCCGTCGCTTCCCCAAATCTGCTCGTTGAAGATCTCGACCTCGATATCGCCGTCGTAGCCGGACGCGGCCACCAGAGCGGCGATGGCCCCGAAATCGATCACCCCGTCACCCATCATCCCGCGGGATACCAGCGGGTCGGCAACCATCGGGACCAGCCAGTCGCAGATCTGGAAGGAGCTGATCCGCCGCTGCGCGCCGGCGGCGGCGATCCCGTCGGCCAGGTCGGGGTCCCACCAGACGTGGAAGGTGTCCACCACGACGCCGACCGCGCTCGCGGGGTGCGGGGCGGCCAGCGCCAGCGCCTGACCGAGGGTCGAGATCACCGCGCGATCGGCGCAGAACACCGGGTGCAGCGGCTCCAGCGCAAGACGCACATCGCGCTCGGCGGCGTACGGAACCAGGGCCGCCAGCCGGTCGGCCAGCCGGGCCCGTGCGCCGTGCAGGTCGCGATCGGGGAGCCCGCCCGCGACCATGACCAGCTCCGGCGCCCCCAGCGTGGCGGCCTCGTCGATGGCCCGACGGTTGTCGGCCACGGCGGCGTCACCGTCTTCCAACCCGGTGAGGAATCCGCCGCGGCACAGGCTCGACACCCGAAGACCGTTGTCACCCACCAGCTTCGCCGCTTCGTCGACGCCGACCTCGGCGACCCGGTCACGCCACAACCCGATGGCGGTCAGGCCCGCAGCCGCGGTCGCCTCCACTGCCTCGCGCAGGTTCCACGATTTGGTTGTCATGGTGTTCAGCGACAGCCGCGAAAACGTTCCGCTCATCCGTCGATTCCGTTCAGTGCGAGGTAGGTGCGCATCCGGGTAGCGGCCAGGGCGGGATCGGCGAGCAGACCGGCGCGGTCGGCGAGCACGAAGAGCTCACACAGGTGGCCCACCGACCGACCGCAGGCCAGTCCGTTCACCATGGCGAACCCGCGCTGGTGACCGTTGAGCCAGGACAGGAAGGCGATACCGGTCTTGTAGTAGTAGGTCGGCACGGTGAAGATGTGCCTGCCCAGTTCTTGGGTTGACGCCAGTATCTCGTGCGCCCGCGTACTGTCACCGGCGTCGAGCTCCTGCAGGGCGGTCGAGGCCGCCGGGTAGATCGCGGCGAAGATGCCCAGCAGCGCGTCGGAATGACCGTCCTGATCACCGATGATCAGCTCGGGATAGTTGAAATCGTCTCCGGTGTAGAGCCGCACCCCCGCGGGCAGAGCGCGGCGCAGTGCCACCTCGTGAGCGGCGTCCAGTAGTGACACTTTGACGCCGTCCACCTTGTCGGCGTGGGTTTCGACGAGATCTTGGAAAGTGGCTGTGGCCGCGTCGATCTCGGCGCTGCCCCAGTAGCCCCGCAGCGCGGGGTCGAACATCGGCCCCAGCCAGTGCAGGATCACCGGGCGGTCCGCCTCGGCGAGCAGGGTGCCGTACACCGACAGATAGTCCTCGGGTGTCCGGGCGACGCTCGCCAGCGCACGCGACGCCATCAGGATCACCTGTGCGCCCGCGTCGCGGACCACCTCGACCTGTTCCCGGAACGCATCGGTGATGGCGGTGAGGCCGTGTGCGCCGGGGGGAAGCTGGTCGGTGCCCGCGCCACAGGCCAGCCGGCCACCGACGGCGGCGGCCTCACGGCCACTGCGGGCGATCAGCTCCTGGGTGGCCGCCCAGTCCAGTCCCATGCCGCGTTGTGCGGTGTCCATCGCGTCGGCGACGCCCAATCCGTAGGACCACAGCTCATGGCGGTAAGCCATGGTGGTGTCCCAGTCCAGATCGGCAGGCGCGCCGGGGCTGCAGTCGGCGGTGACCTTCGGCACGACATGTGCCGCCGCATAGGCGATCCGGGAGCCGATGGGGGCGTCGGGTCGCCGCCACCGCCCGGGCTCACCGAGGACGTGGGTGCGCAACTCCCCGTCGACCGGCAGCCGCACGGCGATGTCGCCGGCCCTGATCGTGGCGGTCACAGCACGATCTCCGGGACGTCCAGGCGCCGCCCCTCGGCAGAACTGCGCAGACCGAGTTCGGCAAGTTGGACCCCGCGTGCGGCGGACAGCAGACCGAAACGGTGCGGCCGGCCGGCGAGGACATCGCGTAGGTACTCCTCCCACTGCAGCTTGAAGCCGTTGTCGAGATCGGCGTTGGCCGGGACGTCGAGCCACTGGTCGCGAAACTTTTCGGTGACCGGAAGATCGGGATTCCATACCGGTTTGGGGGTGTGGGCCCGCTGCTGCGCGACGCAGCCACGCAATCCGGCGACCGCGGAGCCGTGCGTGCCGTCGATCTGGAACTCGACCAGCTCGTCGCGGTGCACCCGGACCGCCCAGGACGAGTTGATCTGGGCGATGACACCACCTTCGATCTCGAAAATGCCGTAGGCCGCGTCATCGGCGGTGGCGGCGTAGGCATTGCCCTGCTCGTCCCACCGGGTCGGGATGTGGGTGGCGGTGCGCGCGGTCACCGTCTGCACGGTGCCGAGCAGACCCTCCATCACGTAGTTCCAGTGGCAGAACATGTCGACGGTGATACCGCCCCCGTCCTCGGCGCGATAGTTCCAGCTGGGGCGCTGGGCGGGCTGGCCGTCGCCCTCGAACACCCAATACCCGAACTCGCCGCGCATCGACAGGATGCGTCCGAAAAACCCTTCGTCGACGAGCCTCCGTAGCTTGACCAGGCCCGGCAGGTACAGCTTGTCGTGCACCACACCGGCCACCACCCCGGCGTTCTCCGCCATTCTGGCCAGTTCGATTGCCTGGGTCAGTGTTTCGGCTGTCGGCTTCTCGGTGTAGACGTGCTTGCCCGCCTTGATGGCGCCGGAGAGCGCCTCCATGCGCCGCGAGGTGACCTGCGCGTCGAAATAGACATCGACGGTCGGGTCGGCGATCACGGATGCGGCGTCGGTGGTCCAGGCCTCGATGGCGTGCTCGGCGGCGAGCTCGGCGAGCTTGTCGGCGTTGCGCCCGACGAGGATCGGCTCCACGCCGACGCGGGTGCCGTTCTCGAGCAAGAGGCCCGTTTCGCGCAGCGGCAGGATCGAGCGCAGCAGGTGCTGACGGTAACCCATCCGGCCGGTCACGCCGTTCATGGCGATGCGCAGAGTGCGGCCGCGGGTCGAGAAGTTGTCAGAATCAGAAGATGTGGCCATGTGCCAATTCCTTTGTCAGATGACGGGACCCGGCGCCCCTACCGAACTCGTAGTCGAGTCGACGGCGCCGTCAGCACTTCGGAATGCGCTTTCCAAGGTAAGCTGTGCAGGCGCTCCGGGTCAACCCCGGGGTTTGACCACATGGATCGGGAGCAGCGATGGCGGCGGTGACCCTGCAGGATGTCGCGGCACGGGCCGGTGTGTCGCAGGCCACCGCGTCACGGGTGCTCAACGGCTCGAACCGGATTCCTGGCGAGGGCGTGGCGGATCGGGTGCGTACCGCGGCCCGTGAACTGGGCTATGTGCCCAATGCGCAGGCCCAGGCGCTGGCCCGAGCTTCCACCGGACTGCTCGGGTTGATCGTGCACGATATCGCCGACCCATACTTCTCCTCGATCGCGCGCGGTGTGCAGTCGGCGGCCCGCGCCGCGCGAAAGCAGGTGCTGCTGGCCGGCACCGAGCGCGACTTCGATATCGAACGCGAATCGGTGAGCACCTTCATCGCACATCGCGCAGATGCCATCGTGCTCGCGGGCTCCCGGCAGAGCGGCGACCTGGACCGCGAGCTGGAAGCCGAGTTCGGCCGCTACCGCGCCAACGGCGGGCGGGTCGTGGTGATCGGTCAGCCACTGGCCTTCGGCGGCGCTGTTGAACCGGAAAACCGTTTCGCTGCAGGCGAACTAGCCGATGCACTGGTCACCGCCGGCCACCGTCAGTTCGCGGTGATCGGCGGACCCGGCAATATCCGAACCTCGGTGGACCGCCGCAACGGATTCACCGAGGCGCTCGGCAGACACGGCCTGACCACACTGGTGGAAGTGTCCGGCGATTTCACCCGTGACGGCGGGTACTCGGCCGCCCGCCGGCTCGCCGCGGCGCTCGATCTCACCCCCGGCGGCGCCGGGGAACCCGTCTGCGTCTTCGCCGTCACCGACGTCATGGCCATCGGGGCCATCGCCGCGTGGCGAGAGCTGGGCCTGGGCGTGCCCCGGGATGTGTGCATCGCCGGCTTCGACGATATCCCGACGCTGCGCGATCACACCCCCAGCCTCACCACGGTCGCGTTGCCGCTGGAGCAAATCGGTGCGCGCGCAGTTGAATTAGCGCTGCGCCTCGATACCGATGCCGATGACCTGCACGAACGGGTACCCGGGCGGATCGCGCTGCGGGACAGCACCCGACTTGTCTGAGTAGATCTTCAGCGTTCACGTCACGCGCCGGTCGACAGTGTGCGCCAGGTCACGTTAGTGTCGGAATCGCTTCGGAAAGCGCATTCCCAACGGGGTGGTCTCCAGACCCGTTCCACTGCGACCTTGAGGACATTTCATGGCGGTCACCGCATCGGCCCGCGCTCACTCACCGGACTCCGGCCCGCAAGCCCGTCCGGCAGCCCCACGAGCACGCTGGTCATTCTCACCGCGCCGCACCGCGGCCAACCTGTGGCGTCCGGTCATGCTCGTCGTCGCGCTGCTGGCCGGCTGGTGGGCCGTCACCAAGGCCGAACTCGTCGCGCCCTACATCCTGCCCTCCCCCGGCGACACCTGGCAGGCCACCACCCAGAATGCCGGCTACCTGGCCCAGAACACCTGGGTGACCACCTGGGAAACCGTCATCGGCTTCGTCATCGCCACCGTGGTGGGCATTGCCGTCGCGGTGCTGATGATCTACTCGTCGAGCTTCGAGAAGACCGTCTACCCGCTGATCCTCTTCGCGCAAGTAATTCCGAAAATTGCCATCGCGCCGCTGTTCATCGTCTGGCTGGGGTTCGGTCCCTCGCCGAAGATCCTCGTCGCCGTGCTGATGGCGTTCTTCCCCATCGTCATCTCCGGCCTGGCCGGTCTGCGGTCGGTGGATCCGGAAATCCTGGAACTCACCTCGACCATGGGCGCCAGCAAGTTCCGGACCTTCATGAAGGTGCGCTTCCCCGCCTCGCTGCCGCAGCTGATGTCCGGCCTCAAGGTAGCCGCCACCCTCGCCGTCACCGGCGCGGTCGTCGGCGAATTCGTCGGCGCCAACCAAGGACTCGGCTATGTCATCCTGCAGGCAAACGGAAGCCTGGACACCGCAATGCTTTTCGCCGCATTGATCATCATGTCGCTGCTCGGGATCATCTTGTTCGCGATCATCGAGATCGCCGAGAAGCTGCTCATCCCATGGCACGCCTCACGCCGCACCTCCAACTCCGCTTCCACCGCGGTCTGACCCACCGAATCCCGATCAGGAGACACCCATGTTTTCATTCACCCGGCGCGCCACCACGGCCATCGCCGCGACCACCGCCATTCTCACCCTGGCCGCCTGCGGCGGCGGGAGCGCAGGCGAGGACCACTCGGCCGCCGAGGGCACCGAAGGATCGACCCCGGTCACCCTGATGCTCAACTGGTACCCCTACGGCGAGCACGCCCCGCTCTACTACGGTATGCAGGAAGGAATCTTCGCCGAACACGGTATCGACCTGACCATCGACCCCGGCCAAGGCTCCACCCGCACCGCGCAGGCCGTCGGCGGCAAGCAGGTCGACTTCGGCTGGTCCGACACCGCCGCGGTGCTGAGCAATATCGACCAGGGGGTCGATATCAAGAGCGTCGGTGTATTCCTGCAGACCACCCCCTCGGCAGTGCAGGTCTTCGCCGACTCCGGTATCGAGGATCCCGCCGACCTCGCCGGACGCACCATCGCGGTATCGGCCGGCGACGCCCCCACCACGACCTTCCCGATGTACCTCGCCGATATCGGCCTCGCACCCGGCGATGTCAAGGAACAGAACCTGGACTCCGCGGGAAAGATGGCCGCGCTGATGGCCGGCCGGGTCGACGGACTGATCGGGTTCGCCCACGATCAGGGCCCGACGATCGCCAACAAGAGCGGGCGCGAGATGCGCTACTTCCGCTACTCCGATGCCGGACTGAACTTCTTCAGCAACGGTCTGATCACCCACAACTCCACCATCGACGACAATCCCGAACTGGTGCAGTCGATGCTCGACGCGGTCAGCGCCTCCTACGCGGCGGCCAAGGAGAACCCCGAGGTGGCGGCCAAGGCCATGGTCGGTGTGGACCCGCAGACCCCGCCGGAGCACGTGCTGCTGCAGCAGTGGCAGGAGACCATCGGGCTGCTGAACACCCCGGCCACCGAAGGTCAGGCGCCCGGCACCAACGCCGAGGCGGACTGGACCTCGACCATCGCCACGCTCAGCGAGGCCGGCCTGCTGGAGTCCGCCAAGACCCCGACCGAATACTGGGCCTCCTCATTCGTGCCCGCGGCCGCAGAGTAGGGGCATCCGTCATGACCTCCGCAACGATCACCGCACCGAGGACCGCCGTGACCTCTGACGCCATCGCCATCGACCACCTGACCGTCACATTCTCGTCGAAACGGTCCACCGTGACCGCGATCGACGACGTCAGCCTGCGGGTCGGGCAGGGCGAGTTCGTATCCATCGCCGGCCCGTCCGGCTGCGGTAAGTCCACGCTGCTCAAGGTGGTCGCCGGCCTCACCGACGCCACCGCGGGCGATGTTCGACTCCGAGGCACCTCCGTGCGCGGACCGCAACGCGAGATCGGCTATGTGTTCCAGCGAGCCGCCCTGCTGGAATGGCGTTCGGTGCGCCGCAACATCCTGCTGCAGGCCGAGATGCGCGGGATGCCACGCAAGGCGGCCCAGGCCCGTTGCGATCACCTGATCGAGATGACCGGACTGACCGGGTTCGAGAACGCGCTGCCCCACGAACTGTCCGGCGGTATGCAGCAGCGCGTTTCGCTGTGCCGCGCGCTGCTACACGAGCCCGGTGTGCTGTTGATGGACGAACCGTTCGGCGCGCTGGACGCGCTGACCCGGGAAAAGATGAATGTCGAGTTACATCGCATCTGGCGGGAGACCGGCACCACCGTCGTCCTGGTGACCCACTCGGTGGCCGAAGCGGTGTACCTGGCCAATCGGGTCGTCGTCATGAGCCCCCGACCGGGCCGCGTCGTGGAGACCCTCGATGTCGACCTGCCCGCCGAGCGCGAGTACGGCCAGACGATGGAACGCCCGGAGTTCATCACGGTGGCCCACAGGGTACGCGACCTGCTGGGCAGCTCCAGCGCCGCGGATTGATCGCCCTCAGCGAACTCATCGCTGTAACGAAAGTTGTTCACCGCACGACGTATTCGATGGGTCGGGGGGCTCGCCCGGAAGGACGGCATACCCCGTGAAACATCGTCATCACCTGCACACCTTGATCCGCCGGCTGACGGTCGGCGTGCTCACCACGCTCCTGCTCGTCACAGCACTGCAGCCCTCTACCGCGGCCGCGTTCTCCCGCCCGGGCCTGCCGGTGGAGACGCTGATGGTGCCCTCGGCGGCGATGGGCCGCGATATCCCGGTCCGTTTCCAGGGCGGCGGGCCGCGCGCGGTCTACCTGCTCGACGGGCTGCGCGCCCGCGATGACAACAGCGGCTGGGATATCGAGACCGCGGCCTTCGAGACCTTCTTCGAGTCCGGTGTCTCGGTCGTCATGCCGGTCGGCGGGATGTCCAGCTTCTACACCAACTGGCAGGGACCGGCCGTCGGCAACGGCACCACCTACAACTACCAGTGGGAGACCTTCCTGACATCGGAGTTGCCCGCCTATCTCGCGGCCAACAAGGGCATCTCGCCGAGCGGCAACGCCGTGGTGGGCCTGTCGATGTCGGGCAGTGCCGCGCTGACACTGGCCGCCTACCATCCGGGCCAGTTCAGCTATGCGGCCTCACTGTCGGGTTATCTGAACCTCTCCCAAGGCGTGTGGCCGCTGCTGGTCACCTTCGCGATGGCCGACGCCGGTGGCTTCAACGCGCTGTCGATGTGGGGGCTGGGCGGCGGGCCGGCCTGGCGGCGCAATGACCCGACGGTCAACGTCGGCAAGCTGGTCGCCAACGGCACCCGGATCTGGGTGTACTGCGGCACCGGGCGCCCGGGCGAACTGGGCGGCGGCGGCGATGTCGCCGGACAGGTCTTGGAGACCATCACCTTGGACAGCAACCGCAATTTCCAGCGTCAGTACCAGAACGCGGGCGGCACGAACGGCACGTTCAACTTCCCGCCCAACGGCACCCACGGCTGGGGTTACTGGGGTGCGCAGCTCAACGCAATGAAGGGCGACATCCAGCGCACGTTGGGGGTGTGAGAGGCCGCTAGCCGATCTGGGTGAGGGTGAAGCCGAACGGATCGTCGACGACGTCACTCTCCCCACACACATTGTCCGGTCCTTGGCTGACCGTGCCTGCGAAGGTGACGGCGTCGAACGAAACGTGCGCCGTGCCGGGTTCGAAGGTCCCGTCCTCGCAATCCCAGGCGTCGGGCTGAGTGAAGGAGAAGCTCCACCGGCCGTCGGCGAGCCGCGCCTGCGCATCCACCCGCCCCGAGTCGCTGACGACGCGGGCGCAGCCGGCCCCGCACGGCGTCACCGTCCAGGTGTTCGTCGAACCGTTATCGCTGGTGTAAAGGAAGGTTCCGACGAATACCGGTCCATCCGCGGCGGCCGGCGCCGCGCACCAGACCGAGGCACCGACACCGAGCGCTCCGAGAACAACCACAACGTACTTCACGTTTCCCCCTCGACAGCTGCCAGTGCGGTCACCGGATTTCGGCGAAGTCTAACCGGTGCCGGCCACCAGCCACCGCCCCGAAAATGCCCGCCAGCCGACGAAGGCCAGCCGCAGCACCATGAACAGCGACAGGCCCGACCAAATACCCACCAACCCCCAGCCGAAGACCAGTGACAGCCAAACCAGCGGGAGGAAGCCGACGAGGGCGCTGGCCAGGGTGGCATTGCGCATGAACGTCGCATCCCCCGCACCGAGCAGCACCCCGTCGAGGGCGAACACGATGCCGGCGACCGTCAGTTGCCCCACCAGAAACCACCAGGGCACGGCGATCTCGTCGAGCACCGCCTGATCGGTGGTGAACAATCCCGGCAAGACCGCCGAGCCTGCCGCGAACACCAGCGCGAACACCGCGGCGGCCGCGGTCGAGAAGACGGTGACCCGCCAGGCGACCGACTTGGCGTGCGCGAACCGGCCGGCGCCCAGTGCCGCCCCGACCAGCGACTGCGCCGCAATGGCCAGCGAATCCAGTACCAGGGCAAGGAAGTTCCACAGCTGCAGCACCACCTGGTGGGCGGCCACCGCCGCGGCGCCGAAGCGCGCGGCGACCGCACCGGCAGAGACGAAACAGGCTTGAAAGGCCAGCGTCCGCAACGCGAGGTCGCGGCCCATCACCAATTGAGCGCGCAACACCGCGGGCTGCACCCGCAATCCCACCCGTTCGACGATCAAGGCCCGACAGAACAACACCGCGGCGATCCACTGCCCGATGACATTGGCCACCGCCGACCCGGTCAGGCCCAGCTGCGGCAGCCCCAACCAGCCGAATACCAGCGACGGGCACAGAACTGCCGAAACACCGAAGCCGACCAGGACATAGCGCAGTGGACGGACAGTGTCCTGCACGCCGCGCATCCAACCGTTTCCGGCCATCGAGATCATGATCGCCGGGGCACCGAGAATGGCCACCCGAAGCCACGGCAACGCGGCATCGGCGATCGGCCCGCCCCCGGAGATCACGTCGAGCACGGGAACGGCCAGCGCCTGCACCGCGACGACCACCGCGAGCCCCAGACACACCGCCAGCCAGGTTGCCTGCACGCCCTCCCCGACCGCGGCCCGCCGGTCGCCCGCGCCGTAGAACCGCGCCGAGCGGGCCGTGGTGCCGTAGGACAGGAAGGTCAACTGCGAGCTGACCAGAGCCAAGACCAGCCCACCGATCGCCAACCCGGCCAGGCTCAACGCGCCGAGCCGGCCGACGACCGCAAGGTCGAAGAGCAGATAGATCGGTTCTGCGGCAAGCACTCCCAAGGCCGGCAGCGCCAGTGCGGCGATACGCCGCGCGGTGACCGGTTCGTCAGCCAAGAGCGTCCTGCAGCGCGGCAGTCACCTCGTCGGCGGAGCCGGTCGCCGAGTAGCCGGCGGCCTTGCGATGACCGCCACCGCCGAATCGACTGGCCACCGCCGAGATGTCCAACTCCTTGGACCGCATGGACACCGACCAGTGCGCCGGCTCGATCTCCTTGAACACCGCCGCCACTTCGGCCTGGGCGGTGGTGCGCACGATATCGACGATGCTCTCCACCTCTTCCGGGCGCGCCTCAACCCATTCCGCATGGGACACAACGACGAACACCAGCCCGCGGCCGCCGGCCGCATCGTCGAGCAACCGCGCCGACCCCAGCACGCGGGACAGCATCGGCAGCCAGGCGAACGGGTGGGTGTCCATCAGGGTGCGGCTGATCCCGGCGTTGTCGACCCCGATTTCGAGTAGCCGCGACGCCATCTGGTGTGCTCGTGCACTGGCCCACCGGAAGGATCCGGTATCTGTGGTCAGGCCCGCATACAGGCAATGTGCGACCGCCCGGTCGATCGGCTTGTCCCACGCGTCCAGCAGATCAGCCACCAGCATGGTCGTCGAATCCGCCTTGGGATCCACGAAATTGACGGTGCCGAACAGCGTGTTGGAAGCGTGGTGATCGATCACCAGGACCTCTGGCGCCGCAGCGGCCAGTTCGCTCAGACTGCCGAGCCGGTTGATGGTCGGGATGTCCACGGTGACGACCAGATCGGCATCACGGCGGCAGTGTTGCGGGGACACCAGCAGATGCCCGCCCGGCAGCGTCCGCAGTGATTCCGGAAGCGCGTCCGGGGCGGCAAAACTGACCTGGACATCCTTGCCGGCGCCGGCGGCCACCTGTGCCAGCGCCAGGCCGGCACCGATGGTGTCCGCATCCGGGTAGACGTGCGCGACGATGACAAGGGTGTCGGCGCGGCCCAGTACGTCGGCAGCGCCGGCTGCGTCGACGCGGGCGCCCGCCGCGGCCGTGTCAGTCATCGAATTGATCGCCGTCATCGTTGTCCTCGGGTGTCCGTGCGCTTCTGTCCCCCGTTACCCTCCCAACCTCGGTGACCACGGTACGGGTCGGTGCCGCCGTCGGCATCGGTACCCTGCCCGACGCCGCGGCGGGCGGCCTCGCCGACCCCGCTGACAGCACCCCGGCCATCCCAGAAATGGGCTCTGACCGCCGGAAACCGGCCCGTCTTACTTGCAGTTGGGGCGATCGGAATGCAGACTCAGCCCGATGACGGCGCTGCACTTCATCTCCGGCCTGCCGCGGTCGGGCTCGACGCTGTTGGCGGCATTGCTCCGCCAAAATCCGCGGTTCGAGGCCGGGATGTCGGGACCGCTGGCCGGTCTGTTCGACGCGCTGCTCTCCCAGATGAGCGCGGCCAACGAGTTCGCGGTGTTCCTCGACGACGCCAAACGCCGGCGACTGTTGCACGGGCTGTTCGAGAGTTACTACGCGGATTGCGCCGCGGAGGTCATCTTCGACACCAACCGCAGCTGGTGTGCGCGCATGCCGGCCCTCGCCCAGCTTTTCCCGGAGTCGAAAGTCATCGCCTGTGTGCGTGACCTTCCGTGGGTGATCGACAGTATCGAGCGGCTGGTCCAACGCAATGTGTTCAGCCCGTCCTCGATCTTCAACTACAGCCCCGGCGGCACCGTGTACACCAGGGCCAGCCAGGTCGCCGGCCAGGACGGTATGGTCGGCGGTCCGTTCGACGCGCTCAAACAGGCGTGTTACGGCGCGCAGCGCGAGCGTCTGCTGGTGGTGCAGTACGAGACCCTGACCGCCGATCCGGCCAGGACCCTGAAGGCCATTTACGACTTCATCGATGAGCCGGCTTTCGAGCACCAATTCACCCACGTCGACTATGCCGTCACAGGGTTTGACGATCGGGCCGGGACGCCGGGTTTGCACACCGTGAGCGGTCCGGTGAAGGCCGAACCACGCGAGACCGTGTTGCCGCCGGATCTGTTCGGCCGCTTCGTCAACGACGCGTTCTGGCGCGATCCGGACGTCGTGCCACACGACCTGTTGGTCATCTGAGCCTCACGCCATGACGAGAGGCCCGCCGGAGCGGGCCTCTCGGTCATGTGTTGTCGAGCAATCAGTTGGCGTTGGTGCCGTCGGCGCCGTTGACACCGGGGGTGCCGTCGGGCTGGCCGTCGGTGCCGTCAGTACCGTTACCGCCGTGCCCGATGGCCCCGGCGGTGTTGCCGCCGATACCACCGGCACCACCGGCTCCACCGGAACCGCTGCCGCCGACACCTGGTGCACTGCCGGCACCGCCGGCGCCACCGGCACCGCCGGAGTTCTGCTGGCCCACGGACTGTTGTCCGCCCGACTTCCAGAAGGTGCTGTTGCCACCGTCACCGCCCTTGCCACCGAGCGCGCCACCGGCACCGTTGACACCGCCGTCGCCGCCGGCTCCGCCGACCGATGAGCCCGTGGTGACCGTCGTACCCGCACCGTAGGCCTGGATCCAGCCCATTCCACCGCTACCACCGTTGCCACCGTTGCCGGCGCCGCCGGCACCCGAGGTGGCGGTGCTACCGGTGATGCTGGCGTTCTCGGCATAGACGTTGGTGAACCCGCCGGCACCGCCGGAGGCGCCGCTCGCGGTTCCGGCACCGCCGGCACCGCCGGTCGCGGTGATACCGGTCGCGACGCCGGTGGCGCCCGCGGCCATCACCAGGGCGCCGCCACCGGCGCCGCCCTTGCCAGCGGCGACCGCACTGCCGCCGGCACCGCCGAGGGCGGTGCCTTGCGCGGTGCCACGGGTCGTGGTGTTGTAGCCGGCCTGCACTTCGGCAAAGCCTCCGCTGCCACCCGTGCTGCCCGCACCGGTGCCGCTGCCGCCCGCACCGCCGGCCGCACTGCCGGTGGCTGATCCATTGGCGGCGGCGTTGAGATCGGCATTGCCACCGTTTCCGCCCGTCCCGCCGGTGTGACCGGCCCCGCCGGCCCCGCCCGCGGCACCGCCGTCGGTGCCGGTGACGGTGGAGCCCGCACCCTTGGTCAACAGACCTCCGGTACCGCCCGCACCGCCGGTCCCCGCGGCACCGAGCCCACCGGCGCCGCCGGTGGCGGTACCGCTGACGTTGGAGGTCGCGTGGGTGGCCGACACGGTAGCCGCGGCACCCGCGCCGCCCACACCACCGTCGGTGCCTGCCCCGCCGTTACCGCCGGTCGCGACGGCATTGGCCACCTTGCCGCCGGTGCTGGCGGTGATGGTGGCGGCACCTCCGACACCGCCGACGCCGCCGTTGGCATCACCGGCACCGGCATGTCCGCCGGTCGCGCTCGAGTTGGTGACCGAGCTTCCTGCACCACCGGTGACGTTGATGGTGGCCGCACCACCGACGACACCGGTGCCGCCGTTACCGCCGGTCGCGGAGCTCGAGGTGATCGAATCGCCGTTACCCCTAGGGGTGATGCTCGCACCACCGCCGGCGCCGCCGTTGACTCCGTATTGTCCGGCTCCGCCGGTGCCGCCGATCGCGGTGCCGTTGGCGATGCTGTTGACGCCGGCCACACCGGACGACTGACCGGTGCCGATGACGGCCTGGCCGCCGGCACCACCGGTCACCCCGGTACCGGTACCGCTGCCGCCGGCACCGGCGCGGGATGTGCCGGTGGTCGTCGAGGTGTTTCCCTTCGCGGTGAGCTGTGCCCGTGCGCCCGCGCCGCCGGTTCCACCGGCGCTACCGGCACCGCCGTCGCCACCGTAGGAGTATCCGGCCGCCGAGGATCCGTTGCCGCTGGCGATGATGGTGCCGAAACCGCCGGCACCACCGCGGCCGCCGGTGGTCGCCGAGCCGCCCGCGCCACCGAGTGCGTAACCATCGGCGGTGCTGTCGGCGCCGAGGTTGGCGTAGAGGCCGCTGTTGATATAGCCGCCGCCACCGTTGCCGCCGGTGCTGCCGATGCCGTCGCCGAAACCGCCGGCACCGCCGATGGCGATGCCGGTTGCCTGGCCGCCGGTCCGTTTGGCACCGAGTTGTCCCAGCGCACCGGCACCACCCACACCACCGTTGATGCCCGCACCGCCGGCACCACCGGTCGCCGTGCCGTCGGCGACGGCGTTCGCGGCGATGGCGGTGATCCTGCCCACGCCGCCGATGCCACCGACGCCACCGTTGAGCCCGCCGGCACCACCGGCACCGCCGGTCGCGGCACCAGAGGCGACGCTGCCGGCACCATCGGCCGACAAGGTGGCGCTGCCACCGATACCGCCGGCTCCACCGGCCGAGGTCGCGGAGCCGTGGCCGCCGGCGCCGCCGACGCCACCGACCGCCGTACCGATGGTCGAACCACCGTTGAGCTGCTCGACGAGGGCAGCGCCGCCACCGCCGCCACCGCCGCCGCCGAATCCGCCGAGGCCATGTGCACCGGCGGCGCCTGAGCCGCCTACGCCACCGGCACCGCCGGTCGCTCCGCTACCCACACCGAGGCCCGCACCACCGGCGCCACCTGAGCCTCCTTTTCCTGCAGCACTGAGGAATCCGCCGGCTGAGCCACCTCGACCACCGGAGCCTCCGATCCCGCCGGCGCCACCGTTGACGCCGTCCACGCCGTCCGCGCCCGCGGCGCCGGCACCACCGGCACCGCCGTTGCCGAAGAACGAACCGCCGTTGCCGCCTTGGCCGCCGGCACCGCCGTTGATCGTGAGGATGCCGGTACCGCCGTTACCGCCCGCGCCCCACACTCCGGCATTACCACCATTGCCACCGTTGAAGCCATTGCCGCCGTTGCCGAATGCCCCGGCATTACCGCCATTGCAGGCCAGTCCGGCATTACAGGTCTCGGCAGTCCAGCTGTAACCGTTGCCGACCAGAATGCCGCCATTGGGATGGGTGGCCGTGCCGTCCCCGATCAGCAGCAGACTGCCGATCCAGATCCGCGGACCCGCCGGGGCGGCACTCGGTGTCGGTTGGACCGCTGTCGCCATGAGCAGCACCGGCTGTGCCGCGCCCACCCCGGTGCCGTCGAGTCCTTCATCCCGCCGGGTACTTGCATTCGCGGCCGTGGCGATGATCAGCGCACCCAGCAGCGGGGATTCCTCGGGCCCGTCCGCCTGCGCGTCCGGGCCGGCGGACATCACCACGATAACTGGAACACCGTGCTTCTCAACGGTTTTGGCCACCGGATCAGTCGAAGGAACCGCCACGATGGGTAGCGGCGCGATCTGCTCCAATTCCGAGGCGATATCGTCGATGGCAGGCGACTCCGGCTCGACGATCGGCGTCGAATCCGGTGCGTCGTCGAATACCGTCGGCCCGCCGGGCACGGACTCTGCTACCGACGCACGGTGCACCCCATACCGGCCACGTGGACGCTTCGATTCGGACTTCGGACCAGACTTCGGATCAGACGTAGCCTGATGGTCCTCATTGATGTCATCGGCGTCGGCGCCGTCATCGGACCCCGACTTCGGTGCATCGTCATCGTCATCGTCGTTGTCATCGTCGTTGTCATCGTCGGCCGAGCTGCCGGTGCCCGGGGCCTCGGCGCTCGACTTTCCGTCGGCGGAATCGGCCGACCGCGGTCCGCGGGGGCCCGACCCGGCTTCCGATGAGCCGGTCGAGCCGACATTGGACGAGGAGTCAGCCGCTGCCGCCGGCATGAACGCCGCGGCCGCTGCGCCGATACCCAACGCGACGGCGAGCGCGCCGATACGACCCACGTGGGTTGCCGCGCTATTGGACCTCGGCGCGGCGTGCCTGGGCCCTGCGGGCTTACGGTGCGCGTGCTTCGGTACGCGTTTCGGGTCCGCGCCCAGCGGCCGACTCTGATCCACCAGCAAATCTCCATTCCCCGATATGCGATCCCAGCTGTTGAGCATCGATAGATGTGACGGAGCACACTGGATCGCGAATTCGTAGCGACGCTAACACGCTGGTAACGCATTTTGGCAAAATTGACGCCGGAGATTGAAACCTCGCTGCCGACAGCGAGTGGACATCACCGGACACTTTGCCTGTATCGCGGGGAGGGCCACGAAAAGCGCAGACCTGGCCCCTTTTCATGCGTGAAAACCGGGATATATCCGGGGTGCCGACGATGTTTACCCAGCTCGTTAGCATCTCCCGGCTAAGTAGCTGTTTCTACGGATTCCGTCGCGTGCAGTGCACTGACCGACACTATGTGGCTGATGCAGCAAGGAATGCTGCGGCAGTCGGCCGGGCATCTCGGACCCTCGATCATTCATCGCCGGTGAACATGCGGATGCCCAACAGAGGGGTATAGGCCCAGTCTCCAGCCCCGGCGCCGGTTATCGAGCAAACATACGCGGGAAACCTGGAGGTCATCCGATGGGCACCGGACACGTCTCTGCCCCGGCGGATGACGCCGAGGCAGAGACGTGTGAGAAAACTACGGTCGTTCGATCTCCGTATGGTCGGCTTGATCCCCGTCGGTGGGCGCCACACGATACGGGTCGGCCTCCCCTGCCGGTGTGGCACCTTCCCGGATCCGAGCCAGATCGGCGTCCGCCGCCCGGGCACGGGCCAGCAAGGCCTCCATGTGCGCCGAGGTCTCCGGCACCTTGTCCAGCACGAACGACAGTGTCGGGGTGAAGCGCACGCCGGTGGCCGCCCCGACCTTGCTGCGCAGGATGCCCCTGGCCCGCTCCAGGGCCGCGGCCGCACCCTCGTAGTCGGGTTCGTCCTGCAGGGTCGCCCCGCGCACCGTGTAGTAGACGGTGGCGTCGTGCAGGTCTCCCGTGACCTTCGTGTCCGTGACGGTCACGAAGGCCAACGGGGGATCCTTGATCTCGAACTCGATGGCCGAGGCCACGACCGTGCCGATGCGCTTGGACAAGCGGCGGGCACGTCCCACATCAGCCATGGCTTAGGTGCGTTCCTTCTCGACGAGTTCGTACGCCTCGATGACGTCGCCCTCTTTGATGTCGTTGTAGGTCAGCGTGAGACCGCACTCGTAGCCGTCACGCACCTCGGTGACGTCATCCTTCTCCCGCTTGAGCGAGGAGATGGTGACCGTCTCGGCGACCACCACGTTGTCCCGCAGCAGGCGTGCCTTCGCGTTGCGGCGCATGATGCCGGAGGTGACGAGGCAACCGGCGATATTGCCGACCTTGGAGGACCGGAAGATCGCCCGGATCTCGGCACGGCCGAGTTCCTTCTCCTCGTAGACCGGCTTGAGCATGCCCTTGAGCGCACTCTGGATCTCGTCGATGGCCTGGTAGATCACCGAGTAGTAGCGGATGTCTACACCCTCGCGGTTGGCGAGCTCGGTGGCCTTACCCTCGGATCGCACGTTGAAGCCGATGATGATGGCATTCGACGCCGACGCCAGGTTCACGTTGGTCTCGGTGACACCACCGACACCGCGGTCGATGACGCGCAGTTCCACCTCGTCGTCGATCTCGATACCCAGCAGGGCCTCCTCCAGCGCCTCGACGGTGCCGGAGTTGTCGCCCTTGAGGATCAGGTTCAGCTGTGAAGTCTCCTTCAACGCTGCATCCAGATCGTCCAGGCTGATGCGCTTGCGGCTGCGCGCGGCCAGCGCGTTGCGCTTGCGGGCACTGCGGCGATCGGCGATCTGCCGGGCGATCCGGTCCTCGTCGACCACCAGCAGGTTGTCGCCGGCACCTGGCACCGACGTGAAGCCGATGACCTGGACGGGCCGCGAAGGCAATGCCTCGTGGATGTCCTCGCCGTGCTCGTCGACCATGCGGCGCACCCGACCGTAGGCGTCGCCCGCCACGATCGAATCACCGACGCGCAGCGTGCCGCGCTGGATCAGCACGGTCGCCACCGGTCCGCGGCCACGGTCCAGGTGCGCCTCGATCGCCACACCCTGGGCCTCCATGTCCGGGTTGGCCCGCAGGTCCAGCGACGCGTCGGCGGTCAGCAGCACCGCCTCCTCGAGCGCCTGGATGTTGACGCCGTTCTTGGCGGAGATGTCGACGAACATGGTGTCGCCGCCGTATTCCTCGGCCACCAGGTTGTACTCGGTGAGCTGCGAGCGGATCTTCTGCGGATCCGCGCCCTCCTTGTCGATCTTGTTGACCGCCACCACGATCGGCACATCGGCCGCCTGCGCGTGGTTGATGGCCTCCACCGTCTGCGGCATCACACCGTCGTCGGCGGCGACCACCAGGATCGCGATATCGGTTGCCTTGGCACCGCGGGCACGCATGGCGGTGAACGCCTCGTGACCGGGGGTGTCGATGAAGGTGATGAGACGCTCGGCACCCTCATGCTCGACGGTGACCTGGTAGGCACCGATGTGCTGGGTGATGCCGCCGGCTTCGCCCTCGCGCACGCTGGCGTTGCGAATGGTGTCGAGCAGGCGGGTCTTGCCGTGGTCGACGTGACCCATGACGGTGACCACCGGCGGGCGGCTCTCCAGGTCTTCCTCGCCACCCTCGTCCTCGCCGTAGGTGAGGTCGAAGGACTCCAGCAGCTCGCGGTCCTCGTCTTCCGGGGACACGACCTGGACGACGTAGTTCATCTCGCTGCCGAGTAGTTCCAGCGTCGAGTCGTCCACCGACTGGGTGGCGGTGACCATCTCGCCGAGGTTGAACAACGCCTGCACCAGCGACGCCGGGTTGGCGTTGATCTTGTCGGCGAAGTCGACCAGCGACGCACCGCGGGCCAGCCGGATGGTCTCGCCGTTGCCGTGCGGCAACCGCACCCCACCGACGACCGGGGCCTGCATGTTCTCGTATTCGGCGCGTTTCGCCCGCTTCGACTTGCGGCCGCGACGCGGCGCTCCGCCAGGACGGCCGAAGGCACCCGCGGCACCGCCGCGCTGGCCCGGACGGCCACCACCACCACCGGGACGACCCCGGAAGCCACCGGCTGCACCGCCACCGGCGCCCGCACCGGCACCGCCACCGGCGCCACCGCCCCGGTAGTTACCGCCGCCGCCACCACCGGGCCGGCCACCGGGAGCCGGGCGACCGCCCGGACCGGGACGCGGGCCGCCGGGGCGACCGGTCGCACCCGGACGCGCGCCGGGCGGACGAGGAGGCATATTGCCTGGTGAGGCGCCACCGGGACGCGGTGCGCCCGGACGTGGGCCGCCGGGACCGGGGCCCGGGCGGGGTCCGCCGGGACCGGCCTGTGGACGCGGGGCCGGGCGCTCGGCGGGTGCCTGCGAAGAGAACGGGTTGTTACCGACCCGCGGCGCACGCGGCGCCGGCTTGGGTCCCGGGGTCGGTCCGGGACGGGGTCCCGGGGTCTGGGTGCCCGCCGAGGCGGCGGGGGCCGCCGGGGTGGGCCCGGGGGTCGCCGGCGGCCGAGGTGCAGCCGGGGCGGCCGGCGTCGGCGCCTGGGCTGCCGGCGCTGCGGGGGCGGCCGGCGCCGGCGGCGCCGGAGGAGCAGGCGGAGCCTGCGGTGCCGGCTTCGGGCCGGGCTTGGGTCCGCCGCCGGACGGCGATGCCGGCTTACCGGCGGCCTTCGGGGCGGGCGCATCGGCGCCGGCAGCGGATTTTCCGCCACCGAACGACTCACGCAGACGGCGTGCGACGGGGGCTTCCACCGTCGACGATGCGGATTTGACGAATTCGCCCTGATCGCTCAGCCGGGCGAGAACTTCCTTACTGGTGACACCGAGTTCCTTCGCTAACTCGTGCACGCGGGCCTTACCTGCCACTACTTCTCCTCGTTTGGAGGCGACAGCGGTGGTGGGGCCGCGCCTCGGGTTTAGCTATGACGCATGGTCATCGGGACTTCACGGTGTGCTCATGTTCTTCGCTACCTGTTCTCTAGCCGGTGGGGCCGGGCGTGTCCGAGCCTGCTAGGGCACTGACGTACTCGACCACCGCGGATGTATCCGGTGAACCGGTGATGCGCAACGCTCGGACGAACGCTCGCCGCCGCACTGCTGCATCAAGGCAGTGCTGGTCGGGATGCAACCACGCACCCCGCCCCGGCACGTTACCCGTTGTGTCCACAGCCACGGCGCAATTGCCGGGCCTGTCGGACACAGCGGCCACTCGAAGCAGTTCGACGGCCAGTTCTCGCTTCCGGCACCCCACACACGTCCGCACCGGACCGTCTGGGCTCCGATGCGCACGAGCCGGGATTGCCGGAGTCTCGCGCTGGATCACGGTCGAGTCTACCGTCACCGTTGACGCTGACAGAATCGCGTGTCGCAACGGCTCACCCAGCACCGGGATCTGGAGCCGCGTCACTGCGGATATCGATGCGCCAACCGGTCAGCCGAGCCGCCAGCCTGGCGTTCTGCCCCTCTTTGCCGATGGCCAGCGACAACTGGAAGTCCGGCACCACCACCCGGGCGGCGCGGGTGCTCTCGTCGATGACGGTCACCGAGACCACCTTGGCCGGCGACAGCGCGTTGGCGACGAACCGGGCCGGGTCCTCGTCGTAGTCGATGATGTCGATCTTCTCGCCGGACAGTTCGCTCATCACATTGCGCACACGTTGGCCCATCGGGCCGATGCACGCGCCCTTGGCGTTCAGGCCGGGCACTCGGGAAGCAACGGCGATCTTGGACCGGTGGCCGGCCTCGCGGGCCACCGCCACGATGTCCACCGACCCGTCCGCGATCTCGGGGACCTCGAGGGCGAACAATTTGCGCACCAGGTTCGGGTGGGTGCGCGACAGCTCGATCTTGGGTTCGCGGGCACCCCGGGACACCCCGATGACATAGCACCGCAACCGATCGCCGTGCTCGTAGGACTCGCCGGGCACCTGCTCTGCCGGGCGGATCATGCCGTCGGAGCCCTTGGCTTCGGTGCCGACCCGGACGACCACATTGCCGCGGGTGTTCTCCCGGGCGTCGCGCTGCACCACCCCGGCCACGATATCGCCCTCGTGGGCCGAGAATTCGCCGTACATCCGCTCGTTCTCGGCATCGCGTAGCCGCTGCAGGATCACCTGACGCGCCGTGGTGGCCGCGATACGACCGAATCCTTCTGGCGTGTCGTCCCATTCGTTGATCAGGTTGCCGTCGGCGTCGGTCTCCCTGGCCATCACTTTGACCACACCGGTCTTGCGGTCGACATCGATGCGCGCGTCGGCCTCGTGTCCCTCGGTATGCCGGTAGGCGGTCAGCAACGCGGATTTGATGGTGTCCACGACGATATCGACCGAAATCCCTTTATCGGCTTCGATGGCATGCAGTGCTGCCATGTCGATGTTCATTCGTCGTCCCCCTTTCCTGACTGCTCGATCAGTTCCAACTCGCGCCGATTCGGCGGCGAAAACTCTACTTGCACAATTGCTTTGGCGATATCCGCGATGGCGATCGGGCGGATCTCGAAGTCTTTGCCCGCCGCGACGACCAGCGCCACCACGCCGTCGGCGGTCTGCCCTATCCGTCCGGTCAGCGCCGATCCGTCGGCCAGGGCGAGGTCGACCTTGCGGCCCCGGGACCGGCGGAAGTGTTTCTCGCAGGTCAACGGGCGGTCCACCCCGCGCGTGGTCACTTCCAGCACATAGGCACCGAAGTCCCCCGCCCGCGCTTCGGCCTCGTCCAGGACCGTGGAGGCCACTTTCGACAAGGTGGCGATGGCGTCGAGGTCGACGCCATCCTCGGCGTCGGCGACCACGGTCAGTCGCGGTGGTCGGCCACCGCCGATCAACACATCCTCGACCTCGTAGCCCGCGCCCGTGAACGCCCCGTCGAGGAGTTCGATCACCTGCTCGCGCGGCGGTAGTCGCGCAGACCGCAGCGGGTCATCCGATGCCACGGCGAGCTCCTCGTCTTGAGTTGTGCGGACACATTCGCCGGGCCGTCGGGCCCGGTTCGGTTACCAAACGATACGCCAGGCCGGACTCACCAATGACCAAACGAGCAGCGCCGGAGAACATGGCAGGATGTCAGCGTGCCGAGCGCCCCGCCCGCCCTCACCCGGCGCAGCCTGTTGAAAGCCGCCCTGCCCGCAACCCTGGCGGTCGGCCTGCTCGCCGGGGCGCCGGCCTGCGCGCCCCCGCCTCCGCCGGCCGACCTCGCCGACCTGCAGGCCCAGTTCGACCGCGCCAACGCCGACAGCATGCTGGCAGGCGAGGCCGCCACCGCGCCGACCGGACGGACACTGACCCCGGACATGGTGACCACGCTGACCGCCATCGCCGCCGAACGCACCGCCCACGCCCACGCACTGGCCGATGAGATCACGCGGCTGACCGACGGGGATGCGCCTACCGCGAGCGCCACACCGACCACCGGTGTCGATGCGGCGACGACGCCGGCGGCCAAGCCCGACGTGACCGCGGTGGCGAAGGCGCTGCGCGAATCGGCCGAGGATGCCGCCCGCCTCGCCACCCAGATGGCCGGATACCGGGCCGGACTGCTGGGCTCGATCGCCGCCTCCTGCACCGCCGCCTACCAGGTGGCCCTGGGCGATCCGGAGCAGACGTCATGACCTCCCCGCAACCCGGCCCCGATCCCGATCGGCCGGCCGACGCCGCGCAGGCGGCGCTGTTCGATGCCGTCGCCACCGAACACGGGGTGATCTACGGCTACGGCGTGGTGTCGGCGCATTCCACGCCCGACGACAACCCGCTGGTGGCCGAGGCGATGGCCCAGCATCGGGCACGCCGCGAGGCGGCCCTGGTGATGTTGGTCGAACGCTCGGTGACCCCGCCGCTACCCGCGGCCGGCTACCAACTGCCGATCGAGGTCACCGATCCCGGCGATGCCGCCGAGCTCGCGGTGCGCATGGAGTCCGACACCGCCACCGCGTGGCGGGCGTTCGCCGAACAGGCGCAGACACCCGAAGACCGCGGTTTCGCAGTGACCGCGATGACGCAGGCCGCCGTGCTGGCCGCCCGCTGGAACCAGGTACTCGGGGTCCCCCAGATCACCACGGCCTTCCCGGGCGGACCGGAGACGGCGGGCTAACCTCGCAGCGCTGCGGCCACCTCGGCAGCCGCCCCGGCCACCGGGAGTTCGCGGGCCTCGCCGGTGAAGCGGTCGCGCAACTCGACCACACCGTCGGCCCAGCCCCGTCCGACCACCACGATCCACGGCATGCCGAGCAGTTCGGCGTCCTTGAACTTCACCCCGGGCGAGGAGGTGCGATCGTCGAACAGCACCTCGAAGCCCAGCCGGGACAGTTCGCCGGCCAGCTCGGTGGCCCCCTCGCGGGCACCGGCATCCTTGTTGGCGATGACGACGTGCACATCGAAAGGTGCGACCGCGCTCGGCCACCGCAAGCCGATCCCGTCGTGCTGCTGTTCGGCGATCACGGCGACCAGGCGTGACACCCCGATCCCGTAGGAGCCCATGGTGAGCCGTACCGGCTTGCCGTTCTCGCCGAGAACATCGGCACCGAATGCGTCGGCGTACTTGCGGCCCAGCTGGAATATGTGGCCGATCTCGATTCCCCGGGCCGAGGTCAGTGCCCCGGCACCGTCCGGTGAGGGGTCGCCGTCGCGCACATCGGCCGCTTCGATGGTGCCGTCGGGGGTGAAGTCGCGACCGGCGACCAGGCCCACCACATGCTTGTTGGGTTGGTCCGCCCCGGTGATCCAGGACGTACCGGTCACCACCCGCGGGTCGACCAGGTAGCGAACACCGTTGTCCTGCAAGGCCTTCGGGCCGACGTACCCCTTCACCAGGAAGGGGTTGGCGGCGAAGTCGGCGTCCTCGAGTAGCGCGAATTCGGCCGGCTCCAGCGCCGCGCCCAAGCGCTTCTCGTCCACCTCGCGGTCGCCGGGCACACCGATCCCGAGCAGCTCCCACTCCCCGCCGGGCTCGCGGGTCTTGAGCAGTACGTTCTTCAGGGTGTCCGCTGCGGTCACCGGGCGGCCGTCGAATTGGGCGAGCCCGGCCGAGTTGGCCCAGTCCACCAGGGTGGCGATGGTGGGGGCGTCCGGGGTGTCGTAGACCTGCGCGGCGGGCTGACCCTCGATGGGCAGATCGGCGGGGGCCCGGGTGATCACCGCCTCCACGTTGGCCGCGTACCCGGACTCCAGGCAGCGGACGAAGGTGTCCTCGCCGACCTCACTCTCGGCGAGGAATTCCTCGGACGCGCTGCCGCCCATCGCCCCGGACACCGCCGAGACGATGACGTACTTGACGCCGAGCCGGTTGAAGATTCGCTGGTAGGCCTCGCGGTGGTTGTGGTAGGCGGTTTTGAGCCCGTCCTCGTCGACATCGAAGGAATAGGAATCCTTCATGACGAACTCGCGGCCCCGCAGGATGCCCGCACGCGGACGCGCCTCGTCGCGGTACTTGGTCTGGATCTGATAGAGCAGGACGGGAAGGTCTTTGTAGGACGAGTATTCGCCCTTGACCGTCAGGGTGAACAGCTCCTCGTGGGTCGGGCCCAGCAGGTAGTCGTTGTTGCGCCGGTCCTGCAGCCGGAACAGGGTGTCGCCGTACTCGGTCCACCTGTTGGTCGTCTCGTAGGGGGCCCGCGGCAGCAGGGCAGGCAGCAGGATCTCCTGGCCACCGATCGCGTTCATCTCGCTGCGCACGATGTTCTCGATCTTGCGCAGCACCCGCAGGCCCAGCGGTAGCCAGCTGTAGATCCCTGGGCCGACGGCGCGCACGTAACCGGCGCGGATCAGCAGCTTGTGGCTGGGGACTTCGGCGTCGGCGGGGTCGTCACGCAGGGTTCGCAGGAACAGCTCGGACATACGGGTGATCACAGCGGGCCAGCCTAGCGGGGCGACCGCTCGGCCCGGCAATCCAATTCAGTCGCACGCCTGGCGGAATCACAGTTCGCCCGCCTCGACGGCTTCCTTGGTGTGTTGGGCGCTGGCGATCTGGGCGGCGGTGAACCGGATACCTAGCGCCGCGGCGCCGACGAGCACCGCGATCCCGGCCACCCACAACAGCGAGTAGGTGTAGCCGTGCCCGAGGGCGTCGAGCTGGGCGGCGGTCATCTCGTGCACCGGGCCGGTCGTCCCACCGAGATAGAGCGTGCGCGATGTCTGCACCGCCTGGATGATCACCAACACGATCGGGCCACCCAGGTTGTAGACCATCAGGGTGACCGCCGACACCGGCCCGATATCGCGCGGTCCGACCCCGGCGACCGCGCACAGTGGGAGCACCACCGAGATGACCCCGATTCCCAGCCCGCCGAGGACGAACAGCACCACCAGATCCGGGAAGTACGGCACATCGCGCTCCAGCGTCGAGCCGAACAGCATGGCGGCCAGCACCAGGCTGCCCGCGCCGATCACCAGCCAGCGCGGCGCGAAACGCGGGGCAAACCGGGTGGCGGCCAGATTGCCGACACCCATGCCGAGCGCGAACGGGATGAAGCAGATGCCGGCGTGCAGCGCCGAGTAGCCCAGTACGTCCTGGACAAGCAGACCGATCATCACGCTGACCGTCAGCATGACCCCGCCGGCCAGGAAGTAGGCGACGAAGGTCGCCACCCGGCTGGGATTGTCGAAGACGGTGAACGGCACCAGCGGGTTGTCGGCACGTCGTTCAACGATGACGAACCCGAGCGCCGCCAGCACGGCCGCGGCGGCGGCACCGAAAACCCACGGGTCGATCCAGCCGCGCGGCGGTCCCTGGGTGAACACCAGCACCGCGGCGGCGCAGCTGAGCGTCGCCAGCAGAGCACCGGACACGTCGAGGGTGAGCCGTTCATGCCTGGTCTCGGCCAGCCAGACGACCGCCATGGCGATGATGGCGATGCCGATCGGCACGTTGATGAGAAACGCCCAGCGCCAGGACACCTCGGTCAACGCTCCACCGAGTATCAGACCGAGCACCGAGCCAAGGCCCTGCATTGCGGCCGATACCGCCAGAGCCTTGTTGCGCGCGTGGCCGACGGCGTAGGTGGTGGCGATCAGGGCCAGACCGGTGGGCGCGGCCACCGCTGCGCCGATTCCCTGCACCCCGCGCGCGGCGATGAGGGTGATCTCGTCGGAGGCGACCCCACAGACCAGCGAGGCGATGGTGAACGTTGCCACCCCGGCCAGGAAGGCGCGTTTGTGCCCGATGGCGTCGCCGATCCGTCCGCCGAGCAGGAGCAGGCCACCGAAGGCCAACACATAGGCGGTGATGACCCAACTCTTACCGGCGTCGGACAGCGCCAGCTCGGCCTGCATGCGCGGGAGCGCGACGATCACGATGGTGCCGTCGAGGGTGGCCATCAGTTGCATCCCGGTGATCGCCACGATGGCCGGGCCGAGAACGCTCTCCGACAGCCGGGTACCCGGACGCTGCGACCCCGACATGGCTTCCCACCCTACCGACGGGGACCGCGGACCGATCATCCACAGGATTCATGCACAGGTGTGGAGAAACTACACGGGTGTGATTTGCAGAGGGCAGCACTGAGAGGTGCGCTCGATCCGGCGCTGTCAGCGGATACCCGGCACCCACCAACCCCAAACACGGGTTCCGGAAAAATTTTCGATCGGCCCGCGGTGCGGGCGCGGCTCAGCCGTCCAGCTCTCCGGCATCGATCGCGTCCTTGATCTCCTGGGCGTGCGCCACTTCCTCGGCGGTGTAGCGGATGAACAGGGCCACCGCGCCGACCACGACGGCGACCGCGGCCACCCACAACAAGCCGTAGGTGTACCCGGCGTCCAACGCGTTGTGCTGGGCCTCGTTCATGTTCTTGACCGGGCCGGTCGTACCGCCGAGGTAAAGGGTGCGCGAGGTGATGACGGCCTGGATGATGGCCAGCACCACCGGGCCACCGAGGTTCTGCAGCATCAGCGCGATCGCCGACACCGGACCGATCTCGTCGAAGCCGACCCCGGCGATCGCCGACACCGTCAGCGGCACCACGATCATGCCGATGCCGAACCCGCCGACGGTGATCGGAATGACCAGATTCGGGAAGTACGGGATATCGCCGTTGAGCGTGGAACCGTAGATCATCGCGGCCAGGACGAACACACCACCGGCGATCACCAGCCAGCGCGGGGCGAACCGCGACACCAGTTGTGAGGACACCCCGAGCCCGATCCCGAGCGCGACCACGAAGGGAATGAAGCCGATACCGGCGCGCAGCGCGCTGTAGCCCATGATGTCCTGCACGTACAGGCCGATCAGCACCGTCAGGGTGAACATCACGCCGCCGGCCAGGAACACGGCGGTGAAGGTGGCGACCCGGTTGCGGTCACGGAACAGCGAGAACGGCACCACCGGGTTCTCCGCGGTGCGCTCCACATAGAGGAACGCCAGACCGAAGATGCATGCCGCGGCACCCGAGGCGAGGGTCATCGGCGACAGCCAACCCTGCTCGGGTCCCATGGAGAATCCGAACACCGCGGCGGTGCAGAACAGCGTCGCCAGGATGGCGCCGGCGGCATCCAGCTTCATCCGGGCGCGGTTGGTCTCGGTCAGGTGGGTGCGGGCCAGATAGAGCATGAGCAGGCCGATCGGCACGTTCACCAGGAACGCCCACCGCCACGACACCTCGGTGAGCGCGCCGCCGATCACCAGACCCATGACCGAGCCGACGCCGGTCATCGCGGCGAACACCGCGGTGGCCTGGTTGCGGGCGGGACCCTTGGGGAACGTGGTGGCGATCAGCGCCAGTCCGGTGGGCGAGGCGATGGCCGCGCCGACGCCCTGCAACAGGCGCGCGATGACCAGGGTGGCCTCGTCCCACGCCACCCCGCAGAGCACCGAGGCGATGGTGAAGAGCGCGACGCCGACGATGAAGGTGCGTTTGCGGCCGATGGTGTCGCCGAGGCGTCCGCCCAGCAGCATCAGGCCACCGAAGGTCAGCACGTAGGCGGTGATGACCCAACTGCGCCCCGCATCGGAGAGTCCCAGCTCATCCTGGATCTTAGGAAGCGCGACGATGGCGACCGTGCTGTCCATCGTCGCCAGCAGCTGCATCCCGCCGATGGCGATCACCGCGGCAATGAAGTTCCAGGGCGGCACCCACGCCGGTAACCTGCTGCTTTGCCGCATATCCCCCCGGCCCACGTGTACTGGTAGGGCCCGGTCGCTGCCACCTGCGTCGTCCCGGCGGCTGGATTTACGCCCAGCGTCGTTGAGAGCAGTCATACCGGGTTACCTTACAGTAATCTTAAGAATCCTTTAACTGCCGAAGCCCGCCACGGGCCCGATCACGATGATCGCGGGCGGTCTGATCCCCTCCGAACGCACCCGCTCACCGACATCCGCGAGCGTCGCGCGCACCGTGCGCTGAGCGGCCGTCGTCCCGTGCTGGACCACCATCACCGGCGTATCCGCTGGTCTTCCGCCTGCCAGCAACGCGCCGGCGAAAAGTTCGATGCGCTCCACCGCCATCAGCAAGACGATCGTCCCGGACATCGCGGCCAGCGCATCCCAATTTACTAACGATTCGGGATGATCCGGCGCAACATGCCCGCTGACCACCACGAACTCATGGGTCACGTGGCGATGGGTGACCGGGACACCCGCCAACGCAGGAACCGCTATGGCACTGGTCACACCGGGCACCACGGTCACCGCGACGCCGGCCTCGGCGCACGCGATCACCTCTTCGTACCCGCGGGCGAAGACGAACGGGTCGCCGCCCTTGAGCCGGACCACGAACTTGCCCGCTCGCGCCCGGTCGATGAGGACGTTGTTGATCGCCTCCTGAGCCATCGCCCGTCCGTACGGGATCTTGGCCGCGTCGATGATCTCGACATGCGGTCCGAGTTCGGCGAGCAACTCCGGCGGTGCCAGTCGGTCGGCCACCACCACATCGGCGTGCGCCAACAGCCGCCGGCCGCGCACCGTGATCAGCTCGGGGTCGCCCGGCCCGCCGCCGACCAGCGCGACGCCCTCGCGCACGATATCGCCGTGCTCGGCGCTGCGGTCGGCGATCACCCCGGTCTGCAGCGCGTCGTGGATGGCGTTGCGGATGGCCGCCGAGCGCCGATGTTCGCCACCGGCCAGCACACCGACCGCGAGACCGTCATGGTCGAAGGATGCCGGAGTGACCGCGGTGCCCTCGATCGCCACGTCCGCGCGCACGCAGAAGATGCGCCGCCGTTCGGCGCCGGCCACGATCGCGGCATTGACGTGCGGATCGTCGGTGGCGGCGAGCACATACCACGCGCCGTCGAGATCTTCGTCACGGAAATCGCGCAATGTCAACGTGATCGGCTCGAAGGCCTCGACCGACGGGGTGGCCGCCCGGGTGATGACGTGGACGTCGGCGCCGGCGGCGATCAGCAGCGGCAGACGCCGTTGGGCCACCGTGCCGCCACCCACCACGACGACCTTGCGGCCTTCCAGACGCAGGCCGACCAGGTAGGCGTTCTCTGTCACCCGCCGAGCTTAAAGGTTGCGGCCGCGGCGACGAAGCCGGAGCTGCCATGCGGATGCGCCGCCGGGTGTGTATGCAGGTACCCAGCGTGCACACCGCCGTGCACCACGCCATCAGCCATCGGCTCACCCGACGGCGAGCGAAAGCCCCAGGCGCTCGGATAGTCACGGTCGAAAGTCACTGCTGTGCGATGGAATTCGTGTCCGCTGACCCGCTCGCCCACGGTGTGCAGCGCAGACTCGGTGACCGCCACGGCATCGCGGTACCCCAGTGTGAGCCGCTCGGTGAACCGGGCCGACCCGGCGAGCACCCCGCACATCGGCACACCGTCGAGATCGTCGACCAGATAGGTCAGGCCGGCGCATTCGGCATGCACCGGGGCTCCGGCGGCCGCCAGCGCGCGGATCTGGCCGCGGACGGTCGCATTGGCCGACAGTTCGGCGGTGAACTGCTCCGGGAACCCGCCCGGGATCACCAGCGCCGCGGTGTCGTCGGGCAGCTCGTCGACCAGCGGATCGAAGTCCACCACATCCGCCCCCGCGGCGGTCAGCAGTTCGCGGTGCTCGGCGTAGCCGAAGCTGAACGCCCGCCCCGCGGCCAGTGCGACGGTCACCCCGGAGACCGGTTGAGCCACATCCGCCGACCACGCCGTCGCGCCGACATGGCCGCCGGCGGCCGCGGCCACCGCCGCGATATCGACATGCGTGGCCACCAGCTCCGTCATCGCGGTCACGGCGCGGTCGGCGAGCGCACCGTATTCGACGGCGGTGACCAGCCCCAGATGGCGGGAGGGCACCTCTAGTTCGGCCGTGCGCGGTATCGCCCCGAGCACCGGCACACCCACCCGCTCGCAGGCCTGCCGCAGCACCTGCTCGTGGCGCGGGGTGCCGACCCGGTTGAGGATCACCCCGGCCGGCCGGGTCGAGGTGTCATAGGTCGAAAAGCCGTGCAGCAGAGCGGCAATGCTGTGACTCTGGCCGCGGGCATCGACCACGAGCACCACCGGCGCGCCCAGCAGCCCGGCCACGTGCGCGGTGGATCCGTGCGCCGGACCCATTCCGTCGGCGTCGATGCGGCCGTCGAACAGGCCCATCACCCCTTCCACGACGGCGATATCGGCACCTGCGGTGCCGTGCCGGTAGAGCGGGCCGATCAACGATTCCCCCAGCAGCACCGGGTCCAGGTTTCGGCCCGGCAGCCCGGCGGCCAGGGCGTGGTACCCGGGATCGATGAAATCGGGCCCGACCTTGAACGGTGCGACCCGATGCCCGGCGCGCCGCAGCGCACCCATCAAACCGGTTGCGACGGTGGTCTTTCCGCTACCCGATGCCGGCGCGGCGATGACGACCGCGGGCACACTCATGAAGCCACCATCCCCCGCCCCCCGCGAGCGTGCGTGTCTGCAGGCGACACACCGGACACATCAGTGAGATCACGCACGCTCGGCCGAATATCCCCGATCAGCCGATGCGATAGTGCGGAACGCGCAGCGGGCAGCCGAGGCCGTGCGAGGGTGCGCAAACTCCGACAAACTGCCCGCGTGTCGCCCTCAGACACGCACACTCGCGGGGATGGGGGCGTCGCCATCACCATCACCATCACCATCAGCATTTCCATTCGATAGCGCATTACCATTCGATACCGCGCTGACCCTTGCGCCCGGCGTCCATCGGGTGCTTGACCTTCGTCATCTCGGTGACCAGGTCCGCGGCATCCAACAGGGCCTGCGGAGCGTCACGGCCGGTGATCACCACGTGCTGGTGGCCGGGCCGGGCGGCCAGCGTCGCGATCACCTCATCGGTGCTGATCCAGCCCCACTTGAGTGGGTAGGTGAACTCGTCGAGCACATAGAAGTCATGGCGCTGCTCGGCGATCCGGCGGCTGATCTCGGCCCAGCCGTCGCGGGCGGTCTCGGCGTGGTCCACCTCGCTGCCGTGCTTACGCGTCCACGACCAGCCCGAACCCATCTTGTGCCACTGCACCGGCCCACCGGTGCCGTGCTCATCGTGCAGGCGACCGAGTTCCCGAAACGCGCTCTCCTCCCCCACTTTCCATTTCGCACTCTTGACGAACTGGAACACCGCGATATCGAAACCCTGGTTCCAGGCCCGCAGCGCCATCCCGAAGGCGGCGGTCGACTTCCCCTTGCCGGCACCGGTGTGCACCGCCAGCAGCGGCGCATTGCGGCGCGCCCTGGTGGTCAGCCCGTCGTCCGGCACGGTCAGCGGTTGTCCCTGTGGCACGGCTTGTCTCCTCGGTCCTACGCCGCCGTCTTGACCAGCGATGTCAGCTCGCCGGCCTGCAGTTGGGCCAGCCGGACGGCGGGCGCCTCCAACTGCTGGGCAAGCTGCTCGGCCAAGCCCAGACGGACAAAGGACGTTTCACAATCGACCACGACGGCGGCAGCGCCCTCGGCGACCAGCAGCCGGGCGGCGGCCCGGGTTCGGCCCAGCGGATCCGGCCCGCCGGTGGCGCGGCCGTCGGTCAGCACCACGACCAGCGGACGGCGGGCACGGTCGCGTGCCTTCTCCCGCAGCACCACATCCCGGGCCGCCAACAACCCTTGCGCCAGCGGGGTTTTGCCGCCGGTGTCGAAACGTGCCAGTCGGCGACCGGCGATGTACACCGAGGACGTCGGCGGGAGCAAAACGTCCGCGCGTTGCCCGCGGAAGGTGATCACCGCGACCTTGTCGCGACGTTGGTAGGCATCACGCAGTAGTGACAGTGTGGCGCCGCCGACGGCGGACATCCGGTCCCGGGCGGCCATCGATCCGGAGGCGTCCACCACGAAGATCACCAGATTGCCTTCCCGGCCTTCCCGGACCGCGCGCCGGACATCGTCGGGCTGCACGCGTGGCCGGCCCGGCTGGCGCTGATTGTTGACCGCGGCCAGCAGCGTGGCGAACACGTGGGTGCCATGCCCCTCGCCGGGAACGTCGGTCGCGCCGACGGTGCTGCCGGTGCGGTTACGGGCCCGCGAGCGCCGGCCCGGGGCACCCTCACCGACACCGGGCACCACCAGCGCCTTGGTGCGGAAGGTGGCCGACGGCGGTGCACTGGACCGGGTCTGGGGCGCGCCGGTGTGCTTCGGTGCCTCGGATTGCGCACCGCTTTGCCCGTTGCTCTGTGAATCTCCCTGCGGGGGCGGTCCGTCCATCGGGGTATCCGACCCACCGCCACCGGGGGGTTCCGGGTCGGGTTCGGGATCTTCGGAAGCCTCTTCGGTCTGCGAGAGCGCCTCGTCGAGGCGCTCCTGGTCCAGGCCCGGATCATCGAACGGGTCCCGCCGGCGCCGGTGCGGCAGCGCCAACTCGGCCGCCACCCGGATGTCCTGCTCCTCCACGATCGAACTCGCCCGCCAGGCCGCATGCGCCACCGCCGTGCGGGCGAGCACCAGGTCTGCGCGCATACCGTCCACGTCGAAGGCCGCGCACAACGCTGCGATGCGCCGTAATTCGTTGTCCGGCAGCTGCACTGACGGCACCGCGGCGCGCGCAGCGGCGATCCGGCGGGCCAATTCGCTGTCGGCATCGGCGTGCCGGGCGGCGAAGCCGACCGGGTCGGCCTCGAAGGCCAACCGGGAGCGGATCACCTCCACCCGGACGTCGACATCGCGGGAGGCGGCCACGTCGACGGTCAGCCCGAAGCGGTCGAGCAACTGGGGGCGCAGTTCACCCTCTTCCGGGTTCATCGTGCCGATCAGCACGAAACGAGCGTCATGGGAATGCGAGACACCGTCGCGTTCGATGTGCACCCGGCCCATCGCCGCGGCATCGAGCAGCACATCGACGAGGTGGTCGTGCAGCAGATTCACCTCGTCGACGTAGAGCACACCGCCGTGGGCGCGGGCCAGCAGCCCCGGGGAAAACGCATGCTCCCCATCGCGCAGCACCTTCTGCAGGTCCAGCGATCCGACCACCCGATCCTCGGTCGCCCCGATCGGCAGCTCGACCAGGCGCGCGTCGTCGTCGACCTGGGCCAGCACCGCCGCCAGGGCCCGCACCGCGGTCGACTTCGCGGTGCCCTTCTCGCCGCGGATCAGCACCCCGCCGATATCGGGACGCACCGCGCACAGCACCAGGGCCAGTCGCAGCCGGTCGTGGCCCACCAAGGCGCTGAACGGGTAATGGATGGTCGTCACAGCGGTACCGCCCCCGGCCGGATCATCGGCACATGCGGGATCCCGTCCTCCAGGTACTCGTCGCCGTCGCGGACGAACCCGTGTGCGCCGTACATGTCTTGCAGGTAGGTCTGGGCATCGATGCGGCACGGGTAGTCGCCCACCTCGGCGATGGCGGCCTGCATCAACCTCGAGGTGTGCCCGTGGCCACGGTCGACCCGCTTGGTGCACACCCGCCCGATCCGGAACACCTTTTCCCCGCCGGGGTGCTCCTCCATCAATCGCAGCGTCGAGATCACCTGTCCGTCAGGATTTTCCAGCCAGAAGTGGCGGGTCTCGGCCAGCAGGTCACGGCCATCGAGCTCCGGGTAGGGGCAGGCCTGCTCGACGACGAACACCTCGACGCGCAGCTTGAGCAGCTCATAGAGGGTGGCGGCGTCGAGGTCCTTCGCCCAGCTACGGCGCAGCGCGACCGTCATACGGGCGCGGGCGCATCCAGCTTGAGCACCTTGGTGCCGTAATCCCATACCTCGTTGAACAACGCGGGCTCGGTGGACAACTTGGTTCCCAGCGACGGGACCATCTCCTTGAGCTTGGGCAGCCAACCTTGGTACTGGTCGGCGAAGCAGCGCTCCATCACCTCCAGCATGGCGGGCACGGCTGTCGAGGCGCCCGGCGAGGCGCCGAGCAGACCGGCGATGCTGCCGTCACCGGCGGTCAGCACCGTGGTGCCGAACTCGAGCACACCACCGGCCCCCTTGCGCCGGATCACCTGGACACGCTGGCCGGCGATATCGAGCTCCCAATCGGAATCGACCGCGCTGGGTGCGAATTCACGCAACGTGTCCACGCGCGCGCTCTCGCTGAGCAGCAACTGGCCGATCAGATACTTCAGCAGACCGGTCTCGGTCAGACCGACACCGAGCATCGAGGCCAGGTTGTTCGGTTTGACCGACAGCGGCAGATCGGTGACCTTGCCTTGCTTGAGGAATTTCGGCGACCACCCGGCGAACGGTCCGAAAAGCAGCCACGATTTGTGGTTGATGACGCGGGTGTCCAAGTGCGGCACCGACATCGGCGGTGCACCCAGCGGCGGTAGACCGTACACCTTGGCCTGGTGCCCGGCCGTCAGCGCCGGGTTGCCGGTACGCAGGAACGCACCGCCCACCGGGAATCCCCCGAAGCCCTTGGCCTCCGGGATACCGGCCTTCTGCAGCAGCGGCAGCGCACCGCCGCCCGCACCGACGAACACGAACTTGGCGTTGATCTTGCGCTTGACCCGGGTCCGGCGGTTGGTGATCTTGACCGTCCAGCTGCCGTCGGACTCCTTGTGCAGATCCCGCACGTCATGTCCGAACAGCGTGGTCATCCCGTGGTTGGCGGTGTACCCGATGAGCTGGCGCGACAACGAGCCGAAGTCGACATCGGTGCCGGCCTGGGTCCAGTTCAGCGCGACGGGCTCGCGGAAATCGCGTTTGGCCGCCATCAGCGGAAGCCGCCGGGAGAACTCGTCCTTGTCGTCGATGTACTCCATCGACGCGAACAGCGGGTTGGTCACCAGGGCCTCGTAGCGGGCACGCAGGTACTTCGTGTTGGCCGCCCCGTGCACGAAGCTCACATGCGGGATCGGGTTGAGGAAGCTGCGCACATCGGGCAGCACGCCGTTCTCCACGGCGTAGGCCCAGAACTGGCGCGACACCTGGAACTGCTCGTTGACGGTGATCGCCTTGGCGGTGTCGATGGAGCCGTCCGACTTCTGCGGCGTGTAGTTCAGCTCGCACAGCGCCGAATGCCCGGTGCCGGCGTTGTTCCACGGGTCGCTGCTCTCGGCGGCCGCACCGTCGAGGCGCTCGATCATCGTGATCGACCAGTCGGGTTCCAGCAGGCGCAGCAGCGCACCCAGCGTCGCGCTCATGATTCCGGCGCCGACGAGCACGACGTCTGTCTTGGCTACTTTCGGATCAGACACCCAATAAGGTTATCCCGCCGGTGACCAGACAAGCGGTCGGGCCGTGTAGGTCACTAGAGTGGCTAGCGTGACCGGCTGGGAGCCCGACGTATTACCTGGCTATTGGCAACGGCCGCTGGCCCTCGGTGCCGACCCCGACGGTGAGGGCGATCTGGTTGCCACCCTCGTGTCGCGCGGTGAGCCGCCACGCGACGGTCCCGGCCGCGAGCGTGCCGTGCTGTTGGTGCACGGCTACACCGACTATTTCTTCCACACCGAACTGGCCGATCACTTCGCCGGCCGCGGGTTCGCCTGCTACGCGCTGGACCTGCCCAAGTGTGGGCGGTCACGCCGGGACGGGCAGACCCCGCACTTCACCTCCAACCTGGCGCACTACGACGAGGCGCTGGAGGCGGCGCTGGAGGCCATCGGCGCCGCCGAGGTCTTGGTGTACGGGCATTCGGCGGGCGGGCTGATCGTGACGCTGTGGCTGGACCGGCTGCGCAGGCGGGGGGCGACGGGGCCGATCGGCGGGCTGGTGCTCAACAGCCCGTTCTTCGATCTGCACGGGCCGGCGATCCTGCGCACCCCGCCGACGTCGGCCGCGCTGATCGCGCTGGCCCGGCTCCGCAAGATGCAGGTGGTCCGCAAGCCGACCCCCGGTGGCTACGGCACCACACTGCACCGGGACTACGCCGGTGAGTTCGACTACAACCTGGACTGGAAGCCGGTCGGCGGGTTCCCGGTCACCTTCGGCTGGATCAATGCGATCCGGCGCGGCCAGAAGCGTCTGCACCGCGGCCTCGATGTCGGGGTGCCCAGCCTGATCCTGCGCTCGGACCGCAGCGTCACCGAGGCCGGTGATCCCGAACTGATCCAACGCGGTGACGCGGTGCTCGACGTCGCGCAGATCGCCCGGTGGTCGGGTTGTGTGGGCCACCGGCTTACGGTGGTGCCGATCGCCGACGCCAAACACGATGTGTTCCTGTCGGTCGCCGAGCCACGCTCGGCGGCCTACCGCGAACTCGACAGCTGGCTGGACTGGTATCTGACGACCGGGACATCCTCGACCACAACACATTCCGGATAGGACGGCCCGCGTGGAGCATTACGATCTGACGATCATCGGGACTGGCTCGGGTAACAGCATCCCCGACCCCGGATTCGACGCCCGCTACGGCGATATGCGCATCGCGATCTGCGAGCAGGGCACCTTCGGCGGCACCTGCCTGAACGTGGGCTGCATCCCGACGAAGATGTTCGTCTACGCGGCCGAGGTGGCCCAGACGGTGCGGGAGAGCGCCCGCTACGGCGTCGACGCCCATGTCGACAAGGTGCGCTGGCCCGACATCGTGTCCCGGGTATTCGGCCGGATCGACCCGATCGCCTCCGGCGGTGAGGTCTACAAGCGCAGTCTGCCCAATATCGACGTCTACGGCAGCCACACCCGCTTCACCGGCACCGCCGACGGCCGGTACACGCTGCGCACCGAGGACGGCGCGGAATTCAGCTCGGATCAGGTCGTGATCGCCGCCGGCGCCCGCGCCGTCGTCCCCCCGGCCATCACCGAGTGCGGCGTGCCGTACTACACCAGCGACACGATCATGCGGATCGGCTCGGTGCCCGAGCACCTGGTGATCGTCGGCGGCGGTTTCGTGGCCGCCGAGTTCGCGCACGTGTTCTCCGCGCTCGGCGCGCGGGTCACCGTCGTGGTGCGCGGGCCCGGGATGCTGACGCACTGCGATGAGACGCTGTGCCATCGGTTCACCGATCTGGCGGCGGCCAAATGGGACCTGCGCACCCATGTCAACGTGGTCGGATCGCGCGCACACAAGGGCGACGGAGTGGTGCTCGAACTCGATGACGGCACCGAACTGACCGGCGACACCCTGCTGGTGGCCACCGGCCGCCAGCCCAATGGCGACCAGCTGGATGCCGAGCTGGCCGGTGTGGCGGTCGAGGACGGCATGGTCGTGGTGGACGAGTATCAGCGGACCACCGCCCGCGGGGTGTGGGCTCTCGGTGACGTGTCCTCGAACTATCAGCTCAAGCACGTCGCCAACCACGAGATGCGGGTGGTCCGGCGCAACCTGCTGCGCCCCTGGGATGACACCGCGGACATGGTGTCCAGCGACCACCGGTACGTACCGTCGGCGGTGTTCACCGACCCCCAGATCGCCACCGTCGGGCTCACCGAGGCGCAGGCCCGCGAGGCCGGCCACGACATCGTGGTCAACGTGCAGGATTACGGCGCCACCGCCTACGGGTGGGCCATGGAAGACCAGACCGGTATCGCGAAACTGATCGCCGACCGCGGCACCGGCATGCTGCTGGGCGCCCACATCATGGGCCACCAGGCATCCTCGATCATCCAGCCGCTGATCCAAGCGATGAGCTTCGGTCAGACCGCCGAAGAGGTTGCCACCGGCCAGTATTGGATTCATCCCGCGCTGCCCGAGGTGATCGAGAACGCGCTGTTGGGCCTGCTGGCCTGATCAGCTGTGGCCGGCGCCGATCCAGTGCAGTAGATCGTGCACGATGTCATCGTCGAGGCGGTAACTCACCGATCGCCCCACTCGGCTGCTGGTCACCCAGCCCTGTCCACGCAACACCCGAAGCGCCTGGGACACAGCGTTTTCCGATCGCCCCAGGGCCGCCGCCAGGTCGCTGACACAAATCCCGGGCACCCGGTGCATGCTGAGCAGGATCTCCAGCCGGTGCGGATCCGACAGCAAGTCGAATCGGCGCGCCCATTCGGAGGTGTCGACATCGACCAACGCCGATGACGCGCGCTTCACCACCGACGTGTGGTCCATATCAGGCAATCTAGTCCCACCGGGACCGTTCGTCAGCCGACCCGGTCGTCCTCGGCGGTCGCGCGGGCCAGATCGTCGCGGGCCCGGGCGACCCGGGACCGGATCGTGCCGATCGGGCACCCCGCCACTTCCGCGGCTTCGGCGTAAGACATCCCCAACACCTGGGTCAGCACCAGCGCCTCGCGGCGCTCGGGTTCCAACCCGTCGAGCAGGATCCGGATCTCGACCATGTTCTCGATGCGACCACCGGCGAGCACATCGTCGAGGTCCACCACGTAGGCGGGCCGGGGCCGCGACGAGTTGTAGCGAATCTGGTCGACCACGACACGGCGGGCGATGGACAACAGCCAGGTCTTGGCCGTCGACCGGCCGGAGAAGCGGGGCAGCGATTTGATCGCCCGCAGGTACGTTTCCTGCGACAGGTCCTCGGCACTCGCGGGATCGCTCAGATAGGCGATGGTCCGCCACACATCGCGGCGGGTGGCCTCGATGAACTGGGTGAGGGCGGCCCGGTCGCCGCGACCGGCGGCCATGGCAAGCTCGGTCACCCGGTCGTTCTCGCCTGTCGTCGCCACCAGGAGAGAGTATGTGATGTGCGGCGGGAACTTCGCGCCGCATGCCGACGACTCAATATGGAGACCAGAGATGCAGGAGGTGGACGCCACGACGTCGACAGAAGCCATCGTGGCCGGTCATGGGCAGCTGGAGTCGCAAAGACTGCAGTTCGACGTGGACGGCATGTCCTGTGGCGCGTGCGCGGCCCGGGTCCAGTCGGCATTGAACAAGCTGCCGCAGGTCCGGGCGTCTGTGAACTTCGCCACTCGGGTGGCGACCATCGAGGCGCCCGCCGGCATCGACACCGATATCGTGTGCGATGTCGTGCGCAACGCCGGATACCAGGCGACCGTTCGCGACACCGGCGCCGAACGCACCGACGACCCCGATGCGACGCATGCGCGCAGCCTGTTGGTCCGGCTCGCGGTTGCCGCGGTGTTGTTCGTCCCGTTGGCGGATCTGTCGGTGATGTTCGCCGTGGTGCCCAGCACCCGCTTCGCCGGCTGGCAGTGGATCCTCACCGCCCTGGCTCTGCCCGTGGTGACGTGGGCGGCGTGGCCGTTTCACCGGACGGCGCTCAGCCGCGCCCGGCACGGCGCCGCCTCGATGGAGACGCTGATATCGGTCGGCATCATCGCGGCGTCGGTGTGGTCGCTGATCACCATGTTCGCCGGTGGGGAGCCCGCGGCGGGCAAGGGTGTCTGGCAGGCGCTACTGGACAGTGATGCCATCTACTTCGAGGTCGCCGCGGGCGTCACCGTGTTCGTGCTCGCCGGCCGATACTTCGAGGCACGGGCGAAATCCAAGGCGAGCAGCGCACTTCGGGCGCTGGCCGCGCTGAGCGCCAAAGATGTCAGCATCATTCTCGCCGACGGCTCCGAGCTGGTGATACCGGCCGACGAACTCGCCGAACAGCAGCGGTTCGCGGTGCGACCCGGCCAGACGATCGCCGCGGACGGTTTGGTGGTCGACGGTTCGGCCGCGGTCGATACGAGCGCGATGACAGGTGAGGCGAAACCGCAGCGCGTGCGCCCGGGCGACACCGTGATCGGCGGCACGGTGGTGCTCGACGGTCGGCTGGTCGTCGAGGCGGCGGCGGTCGGCGCCGACACCCACTTCGCTGGGATGGTCCGCCTGGTCGAGGAGGCGCAGGCCGAGAAGGCCGACGCCCAGCGGCTTGCCGACCGCGTCGCCTCCGTCTTCGTGCCGTGCGTGTTCGTCATCGCGGCGCTGACCGCGGCGGGTTGGCTGCTGGCCGGCGCCGCGACGAACCATGCGGTGTCGGCTGCTCTGGCGGTCATCGTGATCGCCTGTCCGTGCGCGCTGGGCCTGGCCACGCCGACGGCGATGATGGTGGCCTCCGGGCGCGGCGCCCAGCTGGGGGTGTTCCTGAAGGGCTACCGGTCCTTGGAGACCACCCGCTCGGTGGACACCGTGGTCTTCGACAAGACCGGAACGTTGACCACGGGCCGGTTGACGGTCAGCGCGGTCACCCCGGCACCCGGGTGGACGGCCGAAGCGGTGCTGGCGGTGGCCGCAGCGGTCGAATCGGCCTCCGAACACGCTGTCGCGGTGGCGATTCGCACGGCTGTCGAGGACTGCGCCGATGTCGAGGATTTCCGGTCCACGGCCGGCCGCGGGGTCCAAGGCCGCGTGTCCGGCAGGCTGGTGCGGGTCGGCAAACCGTCCTGGATCGGCGCCGCGGACGCTCCCGCCCATGTGAGCGCGGAACGTCGCCGTGCCGAATCACGCGGCGAGACAGTGGCATACGTGGAGGTCGACGGACAGGTCTGCGGTCTGATCTCGGTCTCGGACAGGATCAAGGACTCCGCGGCGCAGACCATCGCCGCGTTGCACGCGAAGGGCCTGCGCACCGTCTTGTTGACCGGTGACAACGCCGCCTCGGCTGCGGCGGTGGCCGCCCAGGTCGGGATCGACGAGGTCATCGCCGATGTCCTTCCCGACGGCAAGGTCGATGTCATCGAGCAGCTCCGAGACCAGGGCCGGATCGTGGCCATGGTCGGCGACGGCATCAACGACGGCCCGGCGCTGGCCTGCGCCGATCTGGGGATGGCGATCGGGCGCGGCACCGACGTGGCGATCGGTGCCGCCGACGTGATCCTGGTCCGCGACGACCTGACGGTGGTACCGGTCGCGCTCGGCCTGGCCGAGGCGACGATGCGCACGATCAAGGTGAATCTGGTGTGGGCGTTCGGATACAACGTGGCGGCGATCCCCGTCGCGGCCGCGGGCTTGCTGAACCCGTTGATCGCCGGTGCCGCGATGGCCTTCTCGTCGTTCTTCGTCGTCTCGAACAGCTTGCGGCTGCGCAACTTCGGCGCCACCTCCTGACCGGCGCGCAGAAAAACGCGGGTGCGGGGAACTAACGTCGCGGGTCCCCCGACTAACCCTGCGATGCCATGTGCGCACTGAACTCCAGTGCCTGGGCAGCCGACCCGCCCAGCCCTAGGGGAACGCATGACCACGACAGTGACCACGAATCGGCGCGCCGACGCGGCCGTCCTTCGGCGAATATGGCGCCTGCATTTCTGGGTGGGCTTGTTCGCGGCCCCGATGTTGGTGATCCTGGCCTGTTCGGGGCTGGTGATCCTGTACAGCCAGCCGATCAACGACTGGCTCAACCGCGACCTCTTCCTCGTCGAACAGGGCAGCACCACAGTGCCTTTGGACGATCAGCTGGCGACCGCCAGCAGCCACGTCGACCAGACCTTCCTACTGGATGCGGTCATCCCGCCGGCCGCTGGGGACCGAGCCACCCGGGTGGATTTCGTCAATCCCGCGGATCCCGCCTACCCGCAGGGGGAAGGCAATGCCACCCAGGTGTTCGTCAACCCGTACACCGGTGCATATCTCGGCCAGCGCGAAGAACTGTCCGGCATCGTCGGATTCGCCAACCAGATGCACCGCCTGTTCGGTAATGACGGACCCCAGGTGCACCTGCCCTCCGTCGGACATCTGATCAATCCCTCGGCCTACCCCGACGCCACGATTCCGGTCGGGATCGCCAACCTGTGGTTGGAACTGAGCGCCGTGTGGATCCTGGTGCTGATGGCCAGTGGTCTGTACCTGTGGTGGCCGCGCGCGATCGAGGCGGCCAAACCGCTGGTGCGGGTGCGCTGGGGCAAGGGCGGCCGCATCCGGTGGCGGGACCTGCACGCGCTGACCGGGGTGATCATCGCGGTGATCCTCATCGGCTATGTGCTCTCGGGGCTGACCTGGTCGCGGTACTGGGGTGAGAACTGGCGGGCATTCTCCGGAGAGGTCGCTCCGTCGATATCGGTGGACGCCCCGTCGACACCCGCCGCACTCGGCGACTACGACCGGCTCGGCCGGCGCATCGCGTGGGCCGCACAGGACGACCCGATGTACGCGTCGCCGGTGACGGGTGCGGTACCGGCACAGTTGTCGCTGCAGGACGCGGATCGGATCGCCAAGGAGGAGGGCATGGTGCCCGGCTACGCCATCATCCCGCCGGCCGATTCCAGCGAGAACGGTCAGACCGTCTACGGCAGCTACGCCGTCGTCAACGCCTGGCCGCAGCGGATGTCCGAGCAGCGGACCCTCTACCTGAACCAGTTCACCGGTGCCACGATCGCCAACGCCACCGCCGCTCAGGATGGCGCGCTGTCGCGACTGACCAGTTTCGGTATCGCCATGCACATGGGCAACCAGTTCGGGGTGCTGACCCGCATCATCGCCACGGTCGCTGCGCTCGGGGTGATGCTCAGCGTGCTGACGGGCCTGCTGATGTGGTGGAAACGGCGCCCGGCGGGCAAGACCGGGTTGCCGAGCCCGGCCAGCGCCGCCACCCGGGCCGACACGCCCCGGCGCGCGGTGATCGCGGTGGCGGTGGCGGCGGTGGCGCTCGGGGTGATCTACCCGGTCTTCGGGGTGTCGCTGCTGGTGGTGCTGGCCGCAGAAGGCATAGCAGCCGCACTCGCCGCCCGCCGACGTTCCGGCGGCTCGGCGGCCGGCGCAGAGGACGTGCCGGTCGGCCAGACGGTGCCCGGCCCCGACGGTGACGAGACCCTGGTCGGTTCGCGTTGATCGAGCATCTGCTGTTGCGGTGGGTCGTCACCGCCCTGTTCGTGACCAGCGCCGTCGAATGCGGCTACGCGATGGTGCTCTGCCGGCGTTCCTGGCCCGCACTGGTCAGCCACGGGCTGCATTTCGCGATGGCCGTCGCCATGGCGGTGATGGCCTGGCCGGCCGGTGCCGCACTACCGACGACGGCGCCGATGGTGTTCTTCCTGCTCGCCGCGGGGTGGTTCGCAGCCCGTACCCTCATCGCGACCGGGCACCGGGTGGCCGATGCCTATCACACGGCGATGATGGTGGCGATGGCCTGGATGTACGCGGTGATGGGCGGCACGCTGCTGCCCCGACCCGCCGACGGCGGCAGTGCCGGTATGGGGCACGGCGGGCACCACGGCGGTCACGCCATGGCCGGCGCGGACACCACCGCCGCCTCGGCGCCGGTGTTCATCGACGCAATCAACTGGCTGTGGACCGTCGGCTTCGCCGTCGCGGCGATCTGGTGGCTGTACCTGTACTTCGCCCGCCGGCGCGCCGAGCCGGCCCTGCCGGCCGGCCGCTTCTTCGGCACCGCCTGCCAGGCCATGATGGCGGCGGGCATGGCCGTCATGTTCGCGGTGATGCTGTAGCCGGGTCAGGCCGCCGACCCGTCGGTGGGCCACAGGTGCCCGCGGCGCCGACCGCGCGACGCATGCGGGGGCAGCACGATCTCGGTATCGCGCTGCGAATGCTCGGGTGTCGGCGGAGTGGTCGAGGTGCGGCGCCACACCGCGAGCGCGAGGGCGGCGGCGACCAGTACCGGGATGTGGGTGAGCACCCGGGTGAGTGTCACCTCGCCGGCGATGGCGTCGACGACGACGTACCCGGTCAGCACCACCGCGAAGACCGACAGCACTCCCCCGAGCCCGGCCGCGGTGACGGGCCAGCGTGCCGCCGCGAGCATCGCCACCCCGAGGGACAGCGACCACGCCGTCGACTCGTTGAGCAGGTGACCACCCGCACCGTGGTGTGCGGCCAGTCCGACGCTCAGCCCGAGGGCCTGCACGACGCTCACCGCGATCTGGGCGAGTCCGGTCGCGAACAGCGCCCATCGCATCCAGGACAGCGCCGACCGGGTGCTGCGGTTCCTATCGGGGGCCGACGCCACCGCGTGCACCCGTTCGGGGCGTGCCAGGGCGCCGAGGAACTCCGCCTGCGCGCTGACTGCGCCGAACCAGGCCCGACATTGTGCGCAGCCCGCGAGGTGCTCGTCCACCCGCGCCGAGGGCACGGGCTCGCGCTCGCCGTCCAGTCGCGCCGACAGCGCCTCGCGGGCCACTTCGCACTTCACACTCCAATAGTCGCCCATAACCGGCACCTGGTTCCGCCGGGGTTGACTACGACGAGCAGTCGTAGACTCGGCAGGGCGATTCGACGGAGAGGCCGCGGTGAGCGAGAAACAGACCGAGAATCCCGCACAGCGGGCACTCCCGGCGCTGTCGGTATGGACAGCCGCCGTCGTGGTGCTCGTCGGGGTCTACGCCGGGGCCGCCGGGGCCGAACGGTTCGCGCTGACCGGTCTCGCGTTCCCCGGTGCCGCGACCAGTGTCGCGGAATTCCTCGGCTCGGTGCTGGGCGGTCTGACCGGCGCATTCTGCGTCGGCGCCCTGGCGGTGATCGTGCTCACCGCGGTGCCCGATGAGCAGGGTCGGCTCTGCCACAACACGTATCGGCTGCACCTGTGGCTGCAGCGAGCGGCAATCGTCTGGCTGGTGACCGCGGTCGCCATGGTCGCAATCGCCGCCTCGAATGCGGCGGGGGCCCCGCTGCCGCGGGTACTGGCGGGTGGGGCGCTCGGCGACGCGTTGGCGGCCTCGGAATCGGCGCGGGGCTGGATCGCGGCCGCCGTCGCGGCCGCCGTCGTCGCCATCGGCATCCGATTCACGGTGCGCTGGCTGGGCCATGCCCTGCTGGTGGTACCGGCGGGCATCGGGCTACTGGCCCCCGTCGTGACGGGTAACGCCGGGCAGGGCCCCGATCACGACATCGCGACGAGTACTGCCATCGTGTTCACGATCGCCGTTGCCGTGCTCACCGGGTTCAAGATCGTCGCCGCGGTCCGTCCCGAAACGGTGGCCCCGGTGTTCCGCCGGGCCCAGGTGGTGGCGCTGGTCGCCGGTGTGACCGCGGTGTGCTACGGCGCGCTGGTGTTGTCGACGATGGTGCGGGAGACGGCCGTGCTCGGCTCCGATTTCGGGCGTATCGCGCTTGTCTCGTGGCTGCTGCTTGTCGCCGTGACGGTCATCGACCTGGTTCAGGTGTGGCGCCCGTCGACGGTGCGGCGCGCCGTCGCCACCGCGAGCGCCGCGGCGATGATCGCGGTGGTGGCGGCGTTCTCCACCCTCGCGGTACTGCCGCCGCCACGGTTCCTGGTGCACACCTTCACCATCTGGGACGTCTTCTTGGGCTACCAGCTGCCCGGGCCCCTGACGGCGCTGCGCCTGCTGACGTACTGGCGATTCGACACGCTGTTCGGGGTGGCGGCGCTCGTGCTGATGGCCGCTTACCTGGCGGGTGCCGTCGCGCTGCGCCGGCGCGGTGATGTCTGGCCGGTCGGGCGCACGGTGGCCTGGGTCATCGGATGTCTGGCCCTGCTGTTCGCCACCAGTTCCGGGCTGCGCGCCTACGGGTCGGCAACCTTCAGCATGCACATGACCGAGCACATGGTGCTCAACATGTTCATCCCGGTGCTGCTGGTGCTCGGCGCACCGGTCACGATGGCGCTGCGCGCCCTGCCCGCCGGCCCCCGGAGCGGCCCGCCGGGTCCGCGTGAATGGGTGCTGTGGTTCGTGCACTCGCCGGTGACCAAGTTCCTGGCCAATCCGATCGTGGCGTTCTGCCTGTTCGTCGGCTCGTTGTATCTGGTCTATTTCACACCGCTTTTCGACACCCTGATCCGCTACCACTGGGGTCACGAGCTGATGTCCCTGCACTTCCTGCTGGTCGGCTACCTGTACTACTGGGGGATCATCGGGATCGACCCCGGGCCGCGCCGATTGCCGTTCCTGGCCCGCCTCGGATTGTTGTTCGCCGTCATGCCGTTCCACGCGTTCTTCGGTATCGCCACGATGACGATGAACTCCGTGCTCGGCAGCGAGTTCTACGGGAACCTCTCGGTGCCGTGGCTGATCAGTCTGACCGACGATCAACACCTCGGTGGCGCCATCGCCTGGGGGGCCAGCGAAGTCCCGGTGATCATCGTGGTGATCGCATTGGTGGCGCAGTGGGCCCGCCAGGATCGCCGCTCCGGGGCGCGGCACGACCGGCACAGCGACAGTGGCTATGACGACGATCTGGATGCGTACAACGCGATGCTCAGGGAGCTTTCGCGCACCCGCGAGTAGGCCTGCAGTCGTACGAGCGCGACGAAAAGTTCCCGAAGAACTTCATTTGATCGACGAGTACCACTGTGTCACAGTGTCTTTCGACCGGGCGGTTCAGCAGACAACCGCCTCAGGACCTAAGGCGTCGATGTCCTCCACCGAAACCGAAAAAAGCCCAGCACAGGCCCGGGAACGCCGGGGAGCCGGCCGGGCGTTCTTTCTCCGGCTGCATTTCTATGCGGCGGTGTTCGTCGGCCCCTTCCTGCTGATCGCAGCGATCAGCGGAGGACTGTATGCGATCTCGCCCAGCCTCGAGCAGCTGATGTACCGGGACTACCTCCGGACGACCGATACCGGTCCGGCCTTGCCGCTGTCCGAACAGGTCCGCGCCGCGCAGCACCTGCGACCCGATCTCACGGTGACCGCGGTGCGCCCGGCCGACGGGCCCGGCGAGACGACCCGGGTTCTGTTCTCCGACCCGACCCTGGGACCGTCCGAACGGCACGCCGTGTTCATCGATCCCGCCACCGCGGCGTCGCACGGCGAGCTGACCGTGTACGGCAACAGCGGCGCGTTGCCCATCCGGACGTGGATCGGCCAACTACACCGCAGCCTGCATCTCGGGGATCCCGGCCGCATCTACAGCGAGCTCGCCGCGTCGTGGCTGGGTGTCATCGCTCTCGCAGGCGTCTATCTGTGGCTCAGCCGCTACCGCCATTCGACATCGCAGGGCTCGGCGCGGGCTCGGCTGCTCACCGTCGACCGTAGCGCCTCGGGACGTCGGCGCACCCTGGGTTGGCATGGTGCCGTGGGGATCTGGATTGCCGTCGGGTTGGTGTTCCTGTCCGCGACCGGACTCACCTGGTCGACATATGCCGGCGCGAACGTCGATCAGCTGCGCGCCGCGCTGTCCTGGACCACGCCCGCGGTGTCCAAAGCCCTCGACGGTGACGTCGATCCGACACCATCGGCCGGCGGGCATGATCACGGCGCCGGTGCCGTATCGCCGCCGCAACCGGCGGCGCCGAAGCCCGAACAGCTCGATCGGGTGCTGCAGTCCGCCCGGGCCGCGGGTATCGGCGGCAAGGTCGAGGTGTCCATCCCCCCGAACGCGGATACGGCATTCACCGTGACCCAGACGCGGCAGCCGTGGGTGATGTCGAACAACTCGGTGGCCGTGAACGGCGACACCGGTGAGGTCACCGACGTTCTCTGGTTCGCGGACTGGCCGCTGGCCGCGAAGCTGGCGGCATGGGGCATCCAGCTTCACATGGGCACCCTGTTCGGGCTGGTGAACCAGCTGGCCATGCTGGCGCTGGCCACCGCGCTTGTGACGGTGATCGTGCGCGGCTACCTGATGTGGTGGCGACGCCGGCCGACGAAGGGTGAGCGTGCGGTGGGGCGGCCGCCACGGCGGGGTGCGCTCGCCGCGTTGCCGGCGCCCGCCGCGGTGGCGGTCGTGCTCGCCGCCGTCACCGTCGGGTGGTTCGTTCCGCTGCTGGGCATCAGCCTGGCCGCGTTCGTCGCCGTGGACGCGTTGCTCGCTGTTCGGCAGAACCGGATGCGTCCGGTCCGGCCGTGAGGATCCCGCAGTCGATGCGACGCGACACCACGGCGGGCGCATCCTCGCCAGCGCACTGGGGACCACGGCCGTGGTGGGCTGGTTCGACGCCGACAGCGGAGCTCATAAGGTTGCCCTCGTCGCCTGTGCGCTCTTCGCCACCGCTGCCTTGATTTCTCTTGTCGCACTGCGGTTTCGGCGATTTACCTGGAGTTGCGCGGCGGTCTACACAGGTGGTGTCGCCACGGTCGCCGACCTCGGCGCGTTCTGGTGGTACCGGACCGCTCATGTCGATGCGATGCCACTGACCACGCTGCTGGGCAGCATCGTCAGCGCCGCGCTGACGGTGGGCTGGCTGACGGTCGTGATGGCACCGCTCGGGCGGTCCCAGCCGGATATGCGTTCGGCCTGACCTCCAGCTCCGGCGGGGCTACACGGCGACGGTCTGCAGCGTGTCCAGTGCGTGGCGTAACGCGTCGAGCTCGTCGGCGCCCACCCGCACGACGAATTGCATGAGTGCGGCGTGCCGGTCCCCCTTGTCCGCGACGTCATCGAGCGCGTCGACCATCAGGCTGGCGACCAGCTCGTCGCGGCCCCCGGCCGGGCAGTACCGGAACGCGCGTTCGTCACGGATCTGGTAGACGAGTTCCTTGTCGGCCAGCCGGCGCAGCACGGTCATCACCGTGGTGTAGGCGAGTGTGCGTCGGGCGCACAGTGCCTCGTGCACCTGCCGTACGGTCTGCGGCTCGTTGCTGTGCCAGAGGTGCTCCATGACGGCACGTTCGAGCGGGCCGAGCGCTCTGAGCTTCATCACGTATTACACAGTCGTCCCGCACGGTCGATCGGTTCCCGTCAGTCCAGGAAACCGTGCAGCAGCGCCGCCGAACCCGCCAGATGGGCGCACATGGCGTCGGCCGCTGCGGTCGGGTCACCGTCCAGAATGGCTCCGACGATGGCCGCATGTTGGTCGTCGGAGTGCGCGATATTGCGGGGCAACAGCGGGATCTGGTCCAGCAGGGCGTTGACCCGCATCCGGTTCTCGGCCACCAGCGGCACCAGCGACACCGAGCCGGCGGCCTCGGCGATCGCCAGATGCAGCCGGGAATCCAGCCTGCGGTAGTCCTGCGGTGCGGCACCGCGCACATCGTCCAGGCGCGAACACAGCTGCTCGCGCTCGGCGTCGGACAGCGTTCGGCCGGCCGCCGCCCGGGCCGCCCCCACCTCGAGGATCTCGCGAAGCAGCAACGCATCGTCGAGATCGGCGCGGGTCAGGTCCGCGGTGTCGGGGGCCAGTCTCGGGATCTGCTCGGCCAGGAAGGTGCCGCCGTAGCGCCCTCGCCGCGACACCAGATAGCCGGCCTCGGCCAGCGATTTGATGGCCTCGCGCACGGTGTCGCGGCTGACGCCGAGGCGCACGGCGAGTTCGCGCTCCGGCGGCAGGGACTCGCCGGGTGCCAGCACCCCAAGCCGGATGGTCTGCAGCAGCCGGGCCACCGTGTCCTCGAAGGCGTTGCCCAGCCGCACCGGACGCAGCAGGCTGCCCGAGGTGCTCTGCGGATCCGGCGGGGAGGTCATGGCCTCATCTCACAGCGGCGTCACGTAGGCGGAGCTGATGCCGCCGTCGACCAGGAATGACGACCCGGTGATGAAGGAGGAGTCGTCGCTGGCCAGGAACGCCACTGCCGCAGCGATCTCCTCGGGTTCGGCGAACCGGCCGACCGGTACGTGCACCAGTCGCCGTGCCGCACGTTCGGGGTCCTTGGCGAACAGTTCCTTCAGCAGCGGGGTGTTCACCGGACCCGGGCACAGCGCATTGACCCGAATGCCTTGGCGCGCGTACTGCACACCGAGTTCGCGCGACATGGCCAGCACCCCGCCCTTGGACGCGGTGTAGGAGATCTGCGAGGTGGCCGAACCGAGCACCGCCACGAAGGACGCGGTGTTGATGATCGATCCGCGCTGGGCGGGCACCATGTGACGCAACGCCGCCTTCGAGCACAGGAACACCGATTTCAGGTTGACATCCTGGACCCGCTGCCAGGCGTCGAGGCTGGTGTTCTCGATGAGATCGTCCTCGGGAGGGCTGATTCCGGCGTTGTTGAACGCGATGTCCACCCCGCCGTGCACGTCGAAGGCCGTGTCGAACAGGTTGTCCACCGCGGCCGGGTCGGCGACATCGACCTGGACGAACTGCACGTTGAGGTCGTTGGCCACGGTCTTACCGGCGGCCGGGTCGAGGTCACCGATGACGACGATCGCCCCTTCGGCCTGCATCCGCTTGGCCGCGGCCAGCCCGATACCGCTGGCTCCGCCGGTGATGACGGCGACCTTGTCCTTGAGACGCTGGGTCAGGTCCATCTAGCTTTCTCCAATCGCTATGAAGACGTTCTTGGTTTCGGTGAAATGCAGGGGCGCATCGGGACCGAGCTCACGGCCCAGACCGGACTGTTTGAAGCCTCCGAACGGGGTGTTGTAACGCACCGACGAGTGTGAGTTGACGCTCAGGTTGCCGGCCTCCACTGCGCGCGAGACACGCAGGGCCCGTGAGACGTTCTCCGTCCAGATCGACCCGGACAGCCCGTAACTGGTGTCGTTGGCCAGCGTGATCGCATCGGCTTCGTCCTCGAACGCCAACACCGTGACCACCGGGCCGAAGATCTCCTCGGTGACGGTCCGGTCGCCGCGCTGCGGTGTCAACACCGTTGGCGGGAACCAGAACCCGGGTCCGGACGGCGCCGAGCCCCGGAAGGCCACCGGGGCGTCGTCGGGGACGTACCTGCGCACCGATTCCCAGTGCCTGCGCGATACCAACGGGCCCATCTCGGTGTCGCGGCGGGTCGGGTCACCGACCTTCACACCCGCCACCGCGGGTTCGAACAACTCCATGAATCGGTCGTAGACGTTGCGCTGCACCAGGATCCGGCTGCGGGCACAGCAATCCTGGCCGGCATTGTCGAACACACCGTAGGGTGCGGTGGCGGCGGCCCGCTCCAGGTCGCAGTCGTCGAAGATGATGTTGGCGCTCTTGCCGCCGAGTTCCAAGGTGACGCGTTTGATTTGGGCGGCGGCACCGGACATCACCCGCATACCGACGGCGGTGGATCCGGTGAAGACGATCTTGCGCACCTGGGGGTGGCTGACGAAGCGTTCGCCGACCACGCCTCCGGCGCCCGGCAGCACCTGGAACAGGTCGGGATCCAGCCCCGCGACGGAGGCCAGTTCGGCCAGCCGCAGGCTGGTCAGCGGCGTCCATTCGGCGGGTTTGAGCACGACGGCGTTCCCGGCGGCCAGCGCCGGGGCAAAACCCCACGACGCGATGGTCATCGGGAAGTTCCAGGGCGTGATGATCCCGACGACGCCGAGCGGCTCGTGGAAGGTGACGTCGATACCACCGGCCACCGGGATCTGCCGTCCGGTCAGGCGTTCGGGGCCGGCGGCGTAGTAGGTGAGCACATCGCGGACGTGTCCGGCCTCCCACTCGGCCTGCCCGATCGGGTGCCCGGAGTTGGCGACCTCCAACGCGGCGAGCTCACCGATATGCGCGTCGACCACCGCCGCGAAGGCCCGCAACGCCGCCGCGCGCTCGGCGGGCGCGACCCGGGCCCAGCGCCGCTGCGCGGCGACCGCGCGTGCCACCGCATCGTCCACGGCGCCGGTGTCGAGCAGGTCGACTTCGCGCAGCGTCTGCTCGGTGGCCGGGTTGATGACCGTCGCCGTGCTCATCGGGACACCCTTTCGGTGGTGTAGTCGCGGGCCGCGTCGGCTACCGCCGCGAACAACCGCACATCGTCGAGTCGTTCTTCTGGATGCCACTGCACCGCGAGCACGAATGCATCACCTACCAGTTCCACCGCCTCGATGACACCGTCGGCGGTGTCGCGGGCGCTGACGATCAGCCCGTCCCCGAGGCGGTCGATCGCCTGATGGTGATAGCACTGGCCGTCCGACGATTCGCCGATGATCGCGGCCAACTTGGTGCCGGGCACGGTGCGTACCGAGGAGGTGCTGAACACCGCGTTGCCCTGCTGGTGGCGGGTGTGCCCCAGCACATCGGGCAGATGCTGGTGCAAGGTACCGCCGAGCGCGACGTTGAGCACCTGTGCGCCGCGGCAGATCCCCAGCACCGGCATCCCGCGCCGCAGCGCCGCGTTGAGCAGGGCGAACTCCCAGGAGTCACGTTCGCCCATCGGCTCGTCGGTGGTCGGGTGTCGTTGGCTGCCATAGCTTTGCGGGTTGACGTCACGGCCGCCGGTGATGACCAGACCGTCGATGGCGTCCAGCACCCGGTCGGCCACCTCGGTGCCGCCCGGCTGTGGGGGCAGCAGGATGGCGGTGCCACCGCCGCGGTTGACGCCTTCGATGTAGATGGCGGGCAGGAAGCTGGCGTCAACGTCCCACACGCCGGTTTGGGCACGTTGCAGGTAGGTGGTCAGGCCGAGCACCGGCGGGCAGGAGCGTAGCGACCCGGGAGTTGAATCCGGTCTGGCTTCAGAGCCGCTCAAAGCCGCGCACCCGCTCCCAGTCGGTGACCGCTGCGTTGAATGCCGCGAGTTCGATGTGCGCATTGTTCAGATAATGCGTGACGACCTCATCTCCGAAGGCGGCCCTGGCCACCTCGGATTGCTCGAACAACGCTGCTGACTCGGCCAGTGTTTGCGGCAATCGTTGCGCACCACCGGAGTACGCATTGCCGGTGCACGGCGGGTCGAGCTGCAGACCGTTGTCGATGCCGTGCAGACCACCGGCGATCAGCGCCGCGACGGCCAGGTACTGGTTGACATCTCCGCCCGGCGCCCGGCACTCGACCCGCATCCCCGGGCCGTGCCCGACGACCCGCAAGGCGCAGGTGCGATTGTCCATCCCCCAGGCGATGGCGGTCGGCGCGAAGCTACCGTCCGCAAACCGCTTGTAGGAATTGATATTCGGTGCATAGAACAGCGTGAGTTCGCGCAGTGTGGCAAGCAGACCGGCGACGAAGCTGCGGAACATGGCCGACATGCCGTCCGGATCGTCTCGGTCGGCGAATACCGCGGCCTCATCGTCGGAACCGTCGGCGCCGCGCAGCGATATGTGGATATGGCAGCTGTTGCCTTCGCGTTCGTCGAATTTGGCCATGAAGGTCAGCGATTTGCCGTGCTGGTCGGCGATCTCCTTGGCACCGTTCTTGTAGATGGTGTGGTTGTCGCAGGTGACCAGCGCCTCGTCGTAGCGGAAGGCGATCTCCTGCTGGCCGAGGTTGCACTCCCCCTTCACGCCCTCGCAATACATGCCGGCACCGTCCATGCCGAGGCGGATATCGCGCAGCAACGGCTCCATCCGTGTCGAGGCCAGCATGGCGTAGTCGATGTTGTAGTCGGTGGCCGGTGTCAGGTTGCGGTATCCGGATTTCCAGGCGTCGCGGTAGGTGTCCTCGAAGACCATGAACTCCAGTTCGGTCCCGACGAACGCGCTGAGCCCGCGCTCGGCGAGCCGGTCGAGCTGGCTGCGCAGGATGGTCCGCGGGGCGACCGTGACTGGGCGGCCGTCGGTGAAGGTCAGCTCCGCCATCACCAGCGCCGTGCCCGGCAGCCACGGCAACCGCCGCAGGGTGGTGAAGTCGGGGGTCATGACCATATCGCCGTAGCCGGTCTCCCAGCTGGACATGGCGTAGCCGTCGACGGTGTTCATGTCCACGTCGACGGCCAACAGGTAGTTGCAGCATTCGGCGCCGTGCGCGGCAACCTCTTCGACGAACAGCCGCGCCGACACCCGTTTGCCGGTGAGCCGGCCCTGCATATCGGGGAACGCGACGATCACGGTGTCGATCTCGCGGGCGGCGACGAGCTGTTCCAGATCGGACTGCGACAACAAACCGGTGTCAACCATGGGGTGTTCTCCCTCGTCGGCTACGGCGCGGAGTCGACGGTGACCCGGCGCCACCTCATAAAGGTAGGCCATCAGACCAATGGATTGCGAGTGCCCCCACCCGTCACCAGGTGCTGGTACGCATCACGATCTCGGCGGCCAGCTGCGCCGTGGATTCCCCGGCGTTGCGCCTGCCCAGCAGCTCGACCACACGGAAGTCGCCGTAGACGAAGCGCTGGCTGGCGCGCGCCACCTTGGCCGCCGCCGCGGTGCTCACCAAGGCGGTGGTGGCCACCTCCACCGGCGGACAGTTCTCGTCGCCGACGACGCCGGCCTCGTCGGGGGCACGCGGGTGCCCGCGGTCGATGACCACCAGTCCGGTGAACCGGTCCAGCCGGGTGGCGGCGAGTTCCCAGGCCAACTCCGCGCCCACCCGGTCACCGACCAGGGTGCTCCACCGGACACCGAGGGCGTCCATGATGGCGATAACTGAAACTGCCCTCAGGCGCGGTGACGCCGCGATCACCACGGTGCGCAACGACGCGGTGTGCAGCCGCTGACAGACCGCGTCGTAGGCGGCCGGGACCTGTTGGACGGACCCGAGCAGGACTACCACGCCGGCGTTCTCCGGGCCCGCGACCTCGACCGCAAAGGGTAAACCGTCGACGGTCACGGTCGACCCGGCGGTCTCGGCAGACATGTCGGTCACGCTAGGACATCCGTGGGCGCGGCGCAGGCGTTTTCCGGTCTTGCCGGTCGCGGATCACGGGGCGGCCAGCCGTTGCGCTTGTTTGCCGGTGACATCCAGAAAAGTCTGCGGCAGCGTGGCTTTGACGGTGATCGCCGGGTTGGGTGTCGGAAATGCGATGGCGAACACGGCCATCGAATCGACGTTTTCGAAGGAGAACCAGACGCTGTTGCGGGCACCGGCGAGCTCCATCGTCTGCTCGTACACCAGCGCATCGGGTCGCGGTGTGTCCAGGCGTTGGGTGGTCATCGGGATGGGCGCCGCGTCGCGGTCGAAATAGGTCGCGAACCTCGCGCACCGCTGTGCGGTCGCTTCGAGTCCCGCCATGTCCAGCGGCCAGCTCAGCACGGTCACCAGCATGCGGGCGCCGTCATAGCTGACGGTGTATTTGGCGGCGCTGCCCGCACCACGCTCGGCGGAGTCGGTGATGACCTTGGTGAACCCGTCACTGCACCCGGGCGGATCCGACAGCATCGCCGGCGGGGCGCCGGCACCGTCGGGTTGGCCGGGGTTCTCGATGATGCGGTCGAACTGCACGCCCGGCGGGAAGTCGGCGGCGCTCAACAGCACCCGCTCCAGTCGTTCCCCCGGCCAGGTCGGCGTGCCCTGCACGGCGGTCGTGCACCCGGTGAGCGCCACGGCGGCCGCGAGCAGGGCCGGCAGGCACCGAACCGTGGGCGTCATGGCCCCAGGCTACCCAGTGACGAGCCGATGACCGGCCGGCGCGGCACTACGTGCAGCAGACCCAGTAGCGCGTCGAGATCGACATGAGCGGCCAGCGCATCGGCCATCACGTCCAGCTGGCCGTCCCGACGGGCGGTCACGTTGATATCGCCGGCCACCTCGAAACCGGTGCGGCCCGCCGCGGCGGCCGCCTCGACGAGCCAGGCACGCCGGACCTCGTCGTTGTCGAGCAGTCCGTGCCAGTGCGTGCCGTAGACGGCGCCGCGGCGGATGCCGACGCCGAGCCAGTCGTCATCGGCGCTGCGGCTGACCTGGCCGTGATGGATCTCGTAGCCGTGCAATGGTTTGTCCCAGTGCCGCAACGTCTTCTCCGGCGCGAAGACGATATCGGCGTCGAGCAGTCCGAGCCCGTCGACGGTGCCGGCCCCGGACTCGACCGCGTCCTCGATGGTCCGGCACAACATCTGGAAGCCGCCGCACACCCCGAAGACGGGGCGACCCGACTGGGCGTGCGCGGCCACCGCGGCGGCCAGTCCGCGTTCGCGCAGCCACGCCAGGTCCGACACCGTGGCCTTGCTGCCGGGCAGCACCACGACATCGGCCTCGGCGATCTCACCGGCGTCGGCCACCCAACGCACCGCAACCCCGGGCTCGCAGGCCAGCGCCTCGACATCGGTGGAGTTCGAGATGCGCGGTAACCGCACCGCGGCCACCGTCAGCCGCTCGGTGCCGCGCGGCGGAATCGGCCGGCCGAGTTGCTGGCCGGCCTGCACCGACAGCGAGTCCTCGGTGTCCAGCCACAGCTCGTCCAGATACGGGATGACGCCGTAGGTGGGCCGCCCGGTGAGCTCGGCGAGCTGACGCAGGCCCGGCTCCAGCAGTGCCGGGTCGCCGCGGAACTTGTTGACCAGGAATCCGCTGATGAGTTGCTGGTCCTCGGGTTCGAGCACCGCCACGGTTCCGAACAGGTGAGCCAGTAGTCCGCCGCGGTCGATATCGCCGACCAGCACCACCGGCAGGTCGCCGGCGCGGGCCAGGCCCATGTTGGCCAGATCGGTGGCGCGCAGGTTGATCTCCGCAGGCGACCCCGCCCCTTCGCAGATGACGACGTCGAATTCGGTTCGCAGCGCGGCCAATTCACCGTTGACGATATCGGCGAGCTGGCGTCGCCTGGTCAGGTAGTCTCCGGCGGCCATGGTGCCGGCGACCTGGCCGCGCACCACCAGTTGCGAGGTGCGGTCGCTGCCCGGTTTGAGCAGCACCGGGTTGAACCGCACGCTGGGCGCCAGCCCGGCGGCCCGGGCCTGCATGGCCTGGGCCCGCCCGATCTCCCCGCCCTCGATCGTGACCGCGGAGTTGTTGCTCATGTTCTGTGCCTTGAACGGCGCGACGCGTACCCCGCGGCGCGCCAGCAGCCGGCACAACCCGGCCACCACCATCGACTTGCCGGCATCGGAGGTGGTGCCGGCGATCAGCAGCGCGCTCACACGAGCGTCAAGATCTCGGCACCGTCCTCGGTGACCACCAGGGTGTGCTCGAACTGGGCCGTCCACTTGCGGTCACGGGTGGCCACCGTCCAGCCGTCGTCCCAGATCTCGTAGTCCAACGCGCCGAGATTGATCATCGGTTCGATGGTGAACGTCATGCCCGGTTCGAGCACGGTCTGGACCGAGGGTTGGTCGTAGTGCAGCACCACCAGCCCGTTGTGGAAGGTCTCGCCGATGCCGTGCCCGGTGAAATCGCGGACCACGTTGTAGCCGAACCGGTTTGCATACGCCTCGATGACCCGGCCGACGATCGACAACGCCCGCCCCGGTTTGACGGCCTTGATGGCCCGCATGGTGGCCTCGTGGGTGCGCTCGACCAGTAACCGATGTTCCTCGGCGACGTCGCCGGCCAGGAAGGTGGCGTTGGTGTCACCGTGCACACCGTCGATGTAGGCGGTGACGTCGATGTTGACGATGTCACCGTCGGCGATCACGGTGGAGTCCGGGATGCCGTGGCAGATGACCTCGTTCAGCGAGGTGCAGCAGGACTTGGGAAATCCCTTGTAGCCCAGCGTGGACGGGTAGGCGCCGTGGTCGATCATGTAGTCGTGGGCCACCCGGTCCAGGTGATCGGTGGTCACCCCGGGGGCGACGGCCTTACCCGCCTCGGCCAACGCCCCGGCGGCGATGCGCCCGGCCACCCGCATCCTCTCGATGACCTCCGGCGTCTGCACCCAGGGTTCGTGGCCCTCGACCGCGGTCGGTTTCCATACGTACTCGGGGCGCGGGATGGACTTGGGCACCGGAAGTGTCGGGGACAGCTCACCGGACCGAAGGGGGGCACGAACAGCCATGGTGACAGCCTAATCGCCGCGTCGAGACGGCCCGAGAGCGCAACTCTCATTCACCGGTAATGGTGTTACCGTACGGCGGTGAGCGAAACCCACATCCTGAGCCGGCTGGACTACCGGGAGATCGAGTCGACCGATCACCGGTTGGTGCTGGAGATGGAGAACCGCCCGGATCTCGCCAATATCCGCGGCGCGCTGCAGGGCGGTCTGGTCGCCACACTGATCGATATCGCGGCCGGCATGCTGGCCGGCAACGCCAGCGGGGCCGGCAATGACGTGACCACCGCCGATCTGAACGTCCATTTCCTGGCCCCGATCATGGGTACCGCCCGCGCCGAGGCCACCATCGTGCGGGCCGGTAAACGGCTCATCGTGACCGCCGTCGACGTCGTCGACGTCAGCCGCGACCGGCTCGCCGCTCGGGCGACGCTGACGTTCGCCGTCCTGGAGCCCCGCTAAGAGCGCCGCAGGCTCGGCTTCCAGTTCCGGCGCGGCCCGCGGATGTCCACGGAGCCGCAGACCACTTTGCCGGTCAGCACGATGTGTGGGGTGCCCTCGGCGGGCGCGTCACCACGGTGGTCGCGGGCGCTGCCGACGACCACCTCCACATCGTCGATGGAGGCGCTGGCACCGGCGGGCAGACGCAATCCCAGCGAACCGAACTTGAGGTCGAGTTCGACGACCACCATCGGCCCGGCGAACCGCGCCCGGGTCAGGTCCAAGTCCACCGAACCTAGCCGCCGCGTCAGCGCCAGCCGGGTGGGCACCACCCACTCCCCCTGGCGCTTCAAAGACCCCATCACACCGCGTAGTTCCACCCGGTCGGCCGCCGAGGTGACGATGGCGCCGGGGCCCGGCAGATCCTCCACCAGCAGGTTGAGGTCGGAGTGCAGCCGAGCCTGGGCCACCCGCGCCGAGCGCTCCTCGAACTCGCCGATGTCGATGAGCCCGAGCGCGACGGCGTTGTGCAATCGGCGCAGCGTGCCGTTGCGGTCCGCGTCGGAAACCCGCAGTGTCAGGTCGTCGCTCACCCGTCCAGGCTAGGCCAAGTAGTCCGGCGGCAGACCGTTGAGCATGTCTCGGCACATCCGCACCGCATACTCCGAGCTGCCGCCCCCGACGATCAGCGCCGCGAACGCCATATCACCGCGGTACCCGGTGAACCAGGCGTGCGAGCCGCCGTTGAACTCGGCCTCCCCGGTCTTGCCGCGGATATCACCGAGGCCGTTGAGATCCTTGGCGGTGCCGTTGGTCACCACCAGCCGCATCATCGGCCGCAGCCCGTCGACGATCTCGGGGCGCAGCGGCTCCTCGGTGCCACCGGTGACCTGGGTTTCGCGTCCCTCGATGAGGTGCGGGACCGGCGTCCGGCCGGCCGCCACCGTCGCGGCCACCAGGGCCATCCCGAACGGGCTGGCCAGCACCTTGCCCTGACCGAAACCATCCTCGGTGCGCTCGGCCAGATCCACCGTCGGGGGCACCGAGCCGGTCACCGTCGGCACACCGTCGACGATGTAGTCCGGACCCAGGCCGTAGCGGGCGGCGGCGGTGGTCAGGCCGCGCGGCGGCATGGTGCTGGCGAGTTCGGCGAAGGTGGTGTTGCAGGAGTTCGCGAAGGCCCGCGACAGCGGCACCGTGCCCAGGTCGAAGGCGTTGTAGTTGGTGACGGTGCGGTGGCCGATGTCCAGGGTTCCGGGGCAACCCAACAGCGTGTTGGGGGTGGCCATATCGCGTTCCAGTGCCGCCGCCGCGGTGACGATCTTGAACGTCGACCCGGGTGGATACAGGCCCATGGTCGCGGTCGGTCCGTCGACGTCGGCGGCGGCGTTCTGCGCGACGGCCAGGATCTCGCCGGTCGACGGCTTGATGGCCACCATCATCGCCTTCTTGCCGACCATGTCCACCGCATCCTGGGCGGCGTTCTGCACGGCGCGGTCCAGGCTGATGGTCACCGATGGCGCCGGGGTGCCGGGCTGTTCGTTGAGCACGGCGACGTCCACACCGTTCTGGTTGACGCTGACCACCCGCCAGCCGGGCTCGCCGACCAGGTCCGCGGTGACCGCCTTCTTGACCTCGGTGATGATCGTGGGCGCGAAATCCTCGTCGGTGGCCAGCATTTCGGGTTGCGGGGTGATCACCACGCCGGGCCGGTTGCCGATGGCCGGGAACACCCGGTCGTAATCGGATTTGCGCAGGGTGATCAGGCTGAGCGGTGTCGTGCGCGAGCTGGCCTCCTCGGCGAGACGCTGGGCATCCATCGTGTTGTCGAACGGGCGCAGCGCGTCGGCGACCGCGCGTGCGGTCGGCATCAGCTCGGCGCCGGCAGCCCGGGCGTCCAGCGCGTAGTGGTACAGGTAGCCGGGCACCAGGACGTCGCTGCCGCCGCGCTCGTTGACCGAGGCCCGCCGCGGCGGGTCGGCGCGCAGGGCCAGCGTCTGGTTGGCGCCCAGCTTCGGGTGCAGCGCGGTGGCGCTCCAGCGCACCTGCCACAACCCCTCGTTGCGCACCATGTTCAGTTCGCCGTCGTAGGTCCAGGTCCGGTCCTTGGGCAGGTGCCAGGTGTAACGGAATGTGACGGTGCCGGTGTCGAGGGCGTACTTCGAGCCGGTGATCTGGGTGTCCAGCCGCTCGGCCTGCAGGCCGGCCCACGCCTCGTTGAGGGCGGACTGGGCCTCGGCGGGCTGGTCGGACAGATGCGCCGCACCGGCGGTGTCGCCGGTGACGAGCGCCTCGAAGAACTGTGCGGCAACGGGTTCAGGTCCGTCCGGCTTGGGCGTGCAGGCACTGAGCGAACCCACCGTCGCGATGACGACGAGAATCGCGGCGGTGCTCAGCGCGCGCGACACCCGTGATACTGATGAGGTTGACGATGCCAGTGATGTCATTGTGGCTGATGTTAAGAGTGAGGCGGCGGCATCCGTCGGAGGCGCACCGTGACGCAACCGTGACGCCCGCGAGACTCAGTCGAGCAGAATGGTCGCGAAGGTGCCCACCTGGGCAAACCCGATCTTGGCGTAGGTGGCGCGCGCAACCTCGTTGAACCCGTTGACGTACAGGCTGGCGATCCGTCCGCCGCGCAGCACCGCGTCCGACACCGCGGCGGTGCCCGCCGAACCCAGCCCACGGCCCCGCCAGTCCGGATGCACCCAGACGCCCTGGATCTGGCCCACCGTCGGTGACTGTGAACCGATCTCGGCCTTGAAGACCACCTCGCCGCGCTCGAACCGCGCCCACGCCCGGCCGGCCGCGATCAAACCGGCCACCCGACGCCGGTAGCTGCGGCCGCCATCGCCGAATCGTGGGTCGATACCGACCTCACCGATGAACATCTCGATGGCCGCGACCAGGTAGGCGTCCAGTTCCTCCATCCGCACCGGGCGCACGCCCGGATCGGCTGCGCAGTGCGGCGGCCCGTACAGCGCCAGCAGCGGCTGGTCGGCGCGCACATCGCGGGCGGCCCCCCAGCCCGGTTCCAGTCGCTGCCACAGCGGCAGCACCAACTCGGCGCGGCCCACCAGCGAGGAACAGCGACGCGGCACGCTGAGCGCCTTGTCGGCGAACGCCACCAGATCCTCGGCAGCGCCCCGCAACGGGATGAGGTTCGCCCCCGCGTAGCACAGGGATTCGGCGGGATCACGGCGTGTCCAGAGCTCGCCACCGATCGCATTCGGGTCCACACCGAAGTCGAGCACCCGGCAGGCCACCATGCACGAGGCCACCGGGTCGCTCTCCAGCACCGCGCGTACCTGACCCACATCGCGAACCACCGTCACCTGTCGGTCGTCAGTGACACGAGGCAGCGGTGGAGCCGACATTCGAGGACTCTTTCTGGGGCGAGCCTGTTCAGGTGACCCCGCTCACAGGGCCGACCTTCAGCTTACGGTGACAACCGGCGGACCGCTGGGACTTCCCTCGGCATCGGAGTCACCGGCGATCCGCATGGCCTCTTCGATCAGCGTCTCGACGATCATCGCCTCCGGCACCGTCTTGACCACCTCGCCCTTGACGAAGATCTGACCCTTACCGTTGCCCGAGGCGACACCGAGGTCGGCCTCCCGCGCCTCCCCCGGGCCGTTCACCACACAGCCCATCACCGCGACACGCAACGGGATGTCCATGCCCTCCAGCCCGGCGGACACCTCGTTGGCCAGGGTGTAGACGTCGACCTGGGCCCGACCGCAGGACGGGCAGGACACGATCTCCAGGCCGCGCGGTCGCAGGTTCAGCGACTCCAGGATCTGGTTGCCGACCTTGATCTCCTCGATCGGCGGCGCCGACAGCGACACCCGGATCGTGTCGCCGATGCCCTTGGACAGCAACGCGCCGAAGGCCACGGCGGATTTGATGGTGCCCTGGAACGCCGGGCCGGCCTCGGTGACGCCCAGGTGCAGCGGGTAGTCACACTGCTCGGCGAGTTGTTCGTAGGCGGCGACCATGATCACCGGATCGTTGTGCTTGACACTGATCTTGATATCGCCGAAACCGTGTTCTTCGAACAGTGAGGCCTCCCACAGCGCCGACTCGACCAGCGCCTCCGGGGTCGCCTTGCCGTACTTCTCCATCATGCGCTTGTCCAGCGAGCCGGCGTTTACGCCTATTCGTATCGGAATATGCGCTGCTGCAGCCGCTTTCGCAACCTCTTTGACACGGCCGTCGAATTCCTTGATGTTGCCCGGGTTGACCCGGACCGCCGCGCAGCCGGCATCGATGGCGGCGAAGATGTACTTGGGTTGGAAGTGGATATCGGCAATGACCGGGATGTTGGCCTTTTTTGCGATCGCCGGCAGTGCGTCGGCATCCTCTTGGCGCGGGCACGCCACGCGCACGATGTCACAACCCGATGCGGTGAGTTCGGCGATCTGCTGCAGCGTGGCGTTGATGTCGTGCGTCTTGGTGGTGCACATCGACTGCACCGCGATCGGGTACTCGCTGCCGACGCCGACATCCTTGACCATGAGCTGGCGGGTCTTGCGGCGCGGTGCCAGCGTGGGCGGTGGCGGGGCGGGCATGCCCAGACCGATGGACGTCATGGCGGCTCTCCTACTGGCGGTAGAGGTCTATTGAAAAAGTCTGATGGGATTGACCAGGTCGGCGGTCACGGTCAGCAGCATGTAGCCGACCACCATCACCAGCACGACATAGGTGGCGGGCATCAGCTTCAGATAGTTGACCGGCGCCGCGGCGACTTTGCCGCGAGCCGATCGGATCATATTGCGGATCTTCTCGAAGACGGCGATCGCGATGTGCCCACCGTCGAACGGCAGCAGCGGGATCAGGTTGATCGCGCCCAGCACGAAGTTCAGCTGGGCGAGGAAGAACCAGAACGCCACCCACAGCCCGTGGTCCACGGTGTCACCGCCGATGATGGAGGCGCCGACGACCGAGATCGGGGTCTCGGGGTCTCGCTCTCCGCCGCCGATGGCATCGACGAGAGCGCCGATCTTGGTCGGGATCTTGGCCAGCGCCTTCCCGAGTTCGACGGCCAGGTCGCCGGTGAAGGCGAAGGTGGCCGGCACCGCCGAGAGCGGGTTGTAGTGCGTGGGTCCCGGCGGCAGGGCGGCGCTGACGCCGATCGCCCCGACCGTCTCGGGTGTCTCGGCGTCGGCGGAGGTGAAGCGCTGGGTGCGCGCGACGTCGACAACGGTGGACAGTCGCTGCCCGTCGCGTTCGTAGACCACCTGGGTGGGGCCGTCCAGCTTGCGGATGGCCGCGGCCATATCGGCAAACGTGGCCACATCGGTGTCGCCGACCTTGACGATGGTGTCCCCGCCCTGGATGCCGGCCAACGCGGCAGGCCCCGGGCCGGGCTGCGGGCACGGACCGTACGGGTCTTCCCCGCCCTTGGCGACCTGCGGTGCCACACAGGACGTTTCACCGACGATGGCGGTGGTCGGCGGATGCAGATTGGGTAGCCCCCAGATGATCGCGATCGAGTAGATGAGCACCAACCCGATGATGAAGTTCATCGCCGGGCCGGCGAAGAGCACAGCGACCCGCTTCCACACCTTCTGCTTGTACATCGCGTGCGGCCGGTCCTCGGGGGCCATCTCCTCCACCGAGGTCATGCCCGCGATATCGCAGAAGCCGCCCAGCGGCACCGCCTTGACGCCGTACTCGGTGCTGCCGAGCTTGTTGGGTCGGTGCGTCGACCACAGGGTGGGGCCGAACCCCACGAAATAGCGGCGCACCTTCATCCCGGTGGCCCGGGCCACCCACATGTGGCCGCATTCGTGCAAAGCCACCGACACCAGGATGGCCAGCGCGAACGCCACGATGCCGAACGCGAACATCATCGGCTTGCTACTACCTCCCGGTTCACTGCACTGCGGGCCCGGTCGCGGGCCCACTCCTGCGCGTCGAGTATCTCCTCCACGGTAGCCGGTTCTGCAGCCCACTGATCTGCGGCGTGCAGCACATCGGCCACGGTGCGCACAATGGCCGGGAACTTCAGCCGGCCCGCCAGGAAGGCCTCCGCCGCCTCTTCGTTGGCGGCGTTGTAGACCGCGGTCAGGCAGCCGCCCCGCTCGCCGGCCTGCCGGGCCAGGTTCACCGCCGGGAATACCGCATCGTCGAGCGGCTCGAACGTCCAGGTCGAGGCGGTCCGCCAGTCACAGGCGGCCGCCGCGCCGGGAACCCGCTGCGGCCAGCCCAACGCCAGCGCGATGGGCAGCCGCATATCGGGTGGGCTGGCCTGCGCGATGGTCGATCCGTCGACGAAGGTCACCATGGAATGCACGATGGATTGCGGATGCACCACCACATCGATGCGGTCGTAGTCGATACCGAACAGCAGGTGCGTCTCGATCAGCTCGAGCCCCTTGTTCACCAGCGAGGCCGAGTTCAGGGTGTTCATCGGGCCCATCGACCAGGTGGGGTGCGCACCGGCCTGTTCGGGGGTGACGGCCTCCAGGTCCGCGGCGCTCCAGCCGCGGAACGGCCCGCCCGAGGCGGTCAGCACCAGCCGGTCGACCTCTTCGGCACCGCCGGAGCGCAGACACTGGGCCAGCGCCGAATGCTCGGAATCGACGGGCACGATCTGGCCCGGTGCGGCCGCCTTGAGCACCAGCGGTCCGCCCGCGACCAACGACTCCTTGTTGGCCAGCGCCAGCCGAGCGCCACTGTGCAGCACCGCCAGCGTCGGTTTGAGACCGAGTGCACCGACGAGTGCGTTGAGCACCACATCGGCCTCGGTCTCCTCGACGATGCGGGTCGCCGCAGACTCCCCGATATGGGGCACATCGCCGATCGCTTCCGCGGCCCGCGGATCGGCGACGGCAAGGTTGGTCACCCCGGTCTGGGCGCGTTGCGCGGCCAGCAGGTCGGCGTTGCCGCCGCCCGCGGCCAGCCCGACGAGTTCGAAGCGGTCCGGGTTGGCGGCGATGACCTCCAGCGCCTGGGTGCCGATGGAACCGGTGCTGCCCAGGATGAGGACGCGGCAGCGGGAGGCGGGGGACGTCACCGGTTCATTGTGCCCCTCATTTCGAACCGAACCCATCCGGACGCCCGGTTGCGCCGAATCACGTGTGTACGGCGAAACGGGTCCGGCACCGGCCGGCCCGCCAACAAGGAAGTTGAGCCACATGACACTGACTCACACACAGACGACCCCTCATCGGATCGCCATCGCCGGAATCGCCGCGGTGGCAGCGCTCGGGCTGTCCGCGTGTTCGGGCGGCAGCTCGACCACCGAGAGCAGCGCCAGCGAGGCCAGCTCGTCGATGTCATCGATGACCTCGTCGATGGCGCCCGAAACCACCAGCTCCGCCGCCGCCCCCGCCAGTGGCCTGATCGGCTCCGGATGCGCCGCCTATGCCGAGCAGGTGCCGTCCGGCCCGGGCTCGGTGTCGGGCATGGCCGCAGACCCGGTCACGGTGGCCGCATCGAACAACCCCATGCTCACGACGCTGACGCAGGCCCTGTCCGGTCAGCTCAACCCCAACGTCAACCTCGTCGACACCCTCAACGGCGGCGAGTTCACCGTGTTCGCACCGACCGATGACGCGTTCGCCAAGATCGACCCGGCGACCCTGGAAACCCTCAAGACCGATTCGGACCTGCTGACCTCGATCCTGACCTACCACGTGGTGCCGGGCCAGGCGAGCCCCGACCAGGTCGTCGGTGAGCACGCGACGGTCCAGGGCGACATGGTCACCGTCACCGGCGCCGGTGACGACCTCAAGGTCAACGACGCGGGCCTGGTGTGCGGTGGCGTGCAGACCGCCAACGCCACCGTGTACATGATCGACACCGTGTTGATGCCCCCGGCCGCCTGAGCCGCACCTGCCGGGTGAACCGATGAGCCGGCGAGGCAGCCATTTCCCCCGACCTGGCTGCCTCGCCTCATCGGAGCCGACCATTCCCAACCCAGAAGCCATGACGATCACACGAAGGATCACCTCGATGAATTTCTCGATGAACACCCAGAAGATCGCCGGCGTCGCCTGTGCCGCAGCGGCCGCGTCCGGCCTGCTGTTCGCCTCGACCGGTGTCGCCAACGCCGAACTCGTCGGCCCGGGCTGCGCGGCCTACGCGGCACAGAACCCGGCCGGCCCGGCTTCGGTGACCGGGATGATGCAGGACCCGGTGGCCGTCGCGGCATCGAACAACCCCATGCTCACCACGCTGACGCAGGCCCTCTCCGGTCAGCTCAACCCCCACGTCAACCTGGTCGACACGCTCAACAGCGCGCCGTCGCTGACGGTGTTCGCCCCCACCGATGAAGCGTTCGCGAAGATCGACCCGGCCACCATCGAGAAGCTCAAGACCGATTCGGCGCTACTGACCAGCATCCTGACCTACCACGTGGTGGAGGGACAGGCCAGCCCCGAGCAGGTCGTCGGCATGCACAAGACCATGCAGGGTGCCGATGTGACCGTCACCAACGCGGCCATGATGGGGATGCCTGCCGACCTCAAGGTCAACGACGCGTCAGTGGTGTGCGGCGGCGTGCAGACCGCCAATGCCACCGTGTATCTCATCGACACGGTGCTGATGCCGCCCATGTGATCCTGTGTCAGCGATATCAGCCCGGCCGTTGCACACGGCCGGGCTGATTCGTGCGCGGCCCCCTTTTGGCAGCGCGGCCATCCAATCACCTTGCGGTGACGAATAACTCACATGATGACTCTGGTCGCGATCGGCTTCCTCGGCGGCCTCATCACGGGTATCTCGCCGTGCATTCTGCCGGTGCTGCCGGTGATCTTCTTCTCCGGCAGCACCGTCGAGACCGCCGCGCCCGCGTTGTCGTCCCGTCTGCGGCCCTATGTCGTGATCGCCGGGCTGGTACTGAGTTTCAGTCTCGTGACCCTGGCCGGGTCGGCCCTGTTGTCGTGGCTGCAGCTACCGCAGGACACGATCCGCTGGGCGGCGCTGATCGCGCTGGTGGCGATCGGTCTCGGGTTGATGTTCCCGCGGGTGGAGGCGCTGCTGGAAAAGCCTTTCTCTCGGCTGCCGCAGCGCCAGTTCGGTTCGGGCAAGAGCGGGTTCGCACTCGGATTGACCTTGGGGGTGCTTTACGTGCCGTGCGCGGGCCCGGTGCTGGCCGCGATCGTGGTCGCCGGGGCGACGGGCACGGTCGGCGTCGAGATCATCGCCCTCACGTGCGCCTTCGCCGTCGGCGCCGCCCTGCCCCTGCTGTTCTTCGCCCTGGCCGGGCGGCGGGTGAGCACCCGCGTCGCCGCCTTCCGCCGTCGCCAACGCGAGATCCGGCTCGTCGCAGGCGTCGTCACGATCCTGCTTGCCGTCGCGCTGGTATTCGATCTGCCGGCGGTGCTGCAGCGCGCGATCCCCGACTACACCGCCGCCCTGCAGCAGCAGGTCGGTGGCGAGGAGCAACTCCGCGAACAGCTCAACCTCGGTGGTCTTGTCAATGAGCAGAACGCCCAGTTGTCCAACTGCACCAACGGGGCACCCGAGCTGGAAAGGTGCGGCACCGCACCGGATATCAGGGGTATCACCGCGTGGCTGAACACGCCCGGCGGTGCGCCCATCGACCTCGAGGCACTGCGCGGCAAGGTCGTGCTCATCGACTTCTGGGCGTATTCGTGCATCAACTGCCAGCGAGCGACCCCGCATCTGGTCGACTGGTACGAGACCTACCGTGACCGCGGCTTGGAGGTGATCGGGGTACACACCCCGGAGTACGCCTTCGAGAAGGTGCAGGCCAATGTCGTGGCCGGCGCCCGGGACCTCGGTATCACGTATCCGGTGGCCATGGACAACGCGTTCTCGACGTGGACCAACTATCGCAACCGCTACTGGCCGGCGCACTATCTGATCGACAGACAGGGCGTCGTGCGGCACATCAAATTCGGTGAGGGCGACTACGACACCACCGAACGGCTGATCCGGCAACTACTCTCGGACGGCGACGACGCGTCGTTACCGCCCGCGACCGAACGCGCCGACGGCACGCCGACGACTCCCACCACGCCCGAGACCTACTTCAGCGTGGGAAAGGTGGTCAACTACGGCGGCGCCGGCATCTATGACGAGGGCACCCACACCTTCGACTTCCCCGCCCGGCTGGCCGAGGATCGGTTCGCGCTGCGCGGGCGCTGGGCGCTGGACTACCAGGGGCTCACCGCACGGTCCGACGGTGCGGCGATCGCGCTGAACTACCACGCCCGCAACGTCTATCTCGTGGTGGGCGGTACGGGCACCGTGCGGATCACCCGCGACGGTGTCAGCACCGCACTGCCGGTCAGCGGCCCACCGAACATGCGCCAGATCGTCGCCGATGACGCCGACGGCGCGGGATCCCTTGAGGTGTCCTTCGATGACGGATTGCAGGCGTACTCGTTCACCTACGGCTGAGCTACCGGAACGCGCTGATGATCTTGTCGGCGAACCGCAGTGTGGCACCGCGCCGCTCCTCGGCGGTCTTCCCGGCGGCCCACGGGGCCACCAGGACGGCGGTGATACCGGCTTCTTCGGCGCGCTGATACAGCTGCACCGACGGTGGATCCAGCAACGCGAGCAACACCTCGAACGGCTGGTCGCCGCGGCCGTATTCGCGTCGCAACGCGGTCAGTCGGTCGATGTGGCGCACCGCTTCGTCCAGCAGGTACGCGGTGCCGACCCAGCCGTCACACAGCCGGGCGGCACGGCGCAGCGCTGCCTCGGATTCCCCGCCGCACAGGATCGGCACGGGCGCGGGCGGATGCGGTTCCAGCATCAGTTCGGGGACGCGATAGTGCTCGCCGCTCCAGGACACCCAGCCGCCGCGCCACAGCGCGCGCAGCGCCGGGATCATTTCGTCGAGCCGTTTGCCGCGGGTGGCGAAATCCTGGCCCATCAGCTCGTACTCCTCACGCATCCAGCCGACCCCGACACCGAGGGACACCCGACCCCCGGAGACCTCGGCCGCGGTCGCCACCACCTTGGCGACGTCCAGCAGCGGCCGCGACGGCGCCACGTAGACCGCATTGGAGAAGCGCAGTCGCGTGGTCAGGGCGGCCATGGCGCCGATCATCACCCAGGAGTCCGGCCACGCGGTCTCCGGGGCCCAGCCCGGTTTCCCGCTGTCCGACGGGTACCGCGATGTCAGCTCCCGCGGGTAGATCATGTGGTCGGCGCAGATCAGGCCGTCGAACTGGGCCTCGTCGAGGATCTGCGCGAGTTCGAGCGCCTCCCGGGCGGACATGAACGGCGTGCCGCTCCAGAACTGCACCTCAGCGCACTCCCGGCGAGATTCCGGCCTCGCGCTTGCCGAGCAGCGAATGCCGTCGGCCGTAAAACAGGTAGACCAGCACCCCCAGCCCCATCCAGACGGCGAACCGCACCCAGGTCAGGCCGGTGAGATTCAACATCAGCCACAGGCAGGCCACGATCGAGGCGATCGGCAGCAGCGGTACCCAGGGCACCCGGAACCCGCGCTTGAGGTCGGGCCGGGTGCGCCGCAGCACGATCACCCCGGCGGACACCAGCACGAAGGCGAACAGCGTGCCGACGTTGACCATCTCCTCCAGCTTGCCGACCGGGAACACCGACGCCGCGACGGCGATCAGCACCGCGACCAGCACGGTGATGCGCACCGGTGTGCCGTGGTCACCGGTGCGTGCCAGCGGTCGCGGCAGCAGGCCGTCGCGCGACATCGCGAAAAGCACCCGCGACAGACCCAGCATCAGCACCATGACCACCGTGGTGAGGCCGGCCAGCGCGCCGATGGAGATGACCTTGGCAGCCCAGCCCACCCCGTTCAGCTCGAAGGCGGTCGCCAGGTTCGGATGCCCCGCACCGGCCGCCTTCAGGTCGGTATAGGACGCCATACCGGCGAGCACCACCGAGACGGCCACGTAGAGCACCGTGACGATGGCCAGCGAGGCCAGGATGCCCTTGGCCACATCGCGCTGCGGGTCTCTGGTCTCCTCGGCGGTGGTCGCAACGACGTCGAAGCCGATGAAGGCGAAGAACACGATCGAGGCGCCGGCCAGTAACCCGTACACGCCGTAGTGGCTGCTGGCGGCTCCGGTCAGCAGGGAGAACAGCGACTGGTCCAGCCCGGAGCCCGCAGCGTCGGTGCCGGTCTCGGCCGGCGGGATGAACGGGTGGTAGTTGGCCACCTTGATGTAGAACGCGCCGACGATCACCACCAGCAGGACGACCGAGACCTTGATGGCGGTGATCACCAGACTGAAATGCGACGACAGTTTGGTGCCCATGACCAGCAGAACGGCCACCACACCGACGATCAGCAGCGCTCCCCAGTCGAGGTCCAGCGGGCCGATCGCGGCGGTCCCGCCGGAGAACCCGAAGACGGTACCCAGGTAGCTGGACCAGCCCTTCGCCACGACGGCGGCGCCGATGGCGAACTCCAGGATCAGGTCCCACCCGATGATCCACGCGACGAATTCTCCGAAGGTCGCGTAGGAGAACGTGTAGGCGCTGCCCGCCACCGGCACCGCCGAGGCGAACTCGGCGTAACAGAGCGCGGCCAGCCCGCAGGTGACGGCGGCGAGCAGGAAGGACACCGAGATTGCCGGTCCGGTGAGGTTCGCGGCCGTCGAGGCGGTGACGGTGAAGATGCCGGCGCCGACCACGACGGACACCCCGAACACGGTGAGGTCCCACCAGGTGAGGTCTTTGCGGAGCCGAGTTCCCGGTTCGTCGGTGTCGGCGATCGACTGCTCGACCGATTTTCTGCGCCAACTGGTGATCACGCTCCGCAAGGTACCCATTGCAGACCCGTTCTCATGCCCCATCGGGCGATATCCCTCCGGTGTGCCAGAATGACCGCAGTAGATCCGGGCATTCGCGTGAGGAGTAACCGTGGGCAAGACCGAGGTCGAGCGCTACAACGGCGTCGACGTGGAAGACGTGCCGTCGGCGAAATGGGGCTGGTCCGTCGAGAACCCGCGCGTCCTGCACATCATCGGCATCTTCGGTGCGTTGTTCATGTTGGCCCTCACCCACGGTAACCATGTCGGGCATGTCGAGGATGTCTTCCTGATCCTGTTCGCGGTGGTCATCGCGGGCACCGTGGCCCGGGACTGGATCGCGCGCAGCCGCGGTTGGTACCGCTAACCCGCTCAACCGAGAACGCCCCGCATCCGTCAGGGTGCCGGGGCGTTCGTCGTTGCGGTCAACGGACGGCGGTGAGGTCCGGCCCGTCCGCCGGGTACCAGAGTGCGCAGCTGTGGAACTGCTCGACCGGCGACACCGCGGTGGGGATGCCGGCCGCAGCCAAGGCCTGCGCCTTGAAGGCCCGCGCGGCGGTGCTGAGCCGGTACTGCGTGCGATCGACGCGGTAGCCGACATCGGTCGTGCTGCACTGACCCCACATGGTGACCTCGGCGGTGCCGCGCCGCAGCGCCCCGGTGACACGACGACGCAGCCCCTGGTCGGTGGCGAACAGGCCTGCGGGAATGGCCAGCGCGGCGGGTTCGGCCGGCAGTTCCCTGGCGTCGCGTCCGGGATACCAGGTCCGGACGCCGAGGATTTCCAGCGGCCGCACATCGCAGGACTCCGGGACGACGACGTTGACCTTCCAGCCGGCGCGGACCCGGTCGCAGAGCCAGCCGCCCGCTCCGGCAACCACATCGGACGCATCGGCGGCCACCACGGTGAGGTCGTAGGACAGCAGGGCGGTCTCTGACGGGCGGACACCCACGCCCGGGCGTTCGGCGAACAGACGACGCTCATCGGGCCTGATCGGGCTAGCTTTCACGATTGGCGTCTCCTTCGCGATCCAGGGGTGGGTGGAGTCGGCGGGGCAGTTCCATCAGCGTGACATTTATTCCACAATCTGTAAAGCTTTCGATATGACGCTGTACGCCGGGCGGGGACCCTTGAGTCGTGACCCCGCCGGTCGGTTCTTTCCGCCGATACCCGACGATCTGGTGTTCATCGAACCGCACCCTCGACGCATCCAGGCGATCGTGAAGGGCCGCACGGTGATCGACACCGAGGCGGCCCTGCTGGTGCACCGCCGCGATCACCCCCTGAGTTATGCGTTCCCCGCCGATATCACCGGCGACCTACCCACCGAACCGGTGCCGCAGCGGCCCGGATATGTGCGGGTGCCCTGGGATGCGGTCGACCGCTGGATCGAGGAGGGGCGTCCCCTGGTGCACTATCCGCCGAACCCCTACCACCGGGTGGACTGCCTGCCCACCGACCGGGGTCTGCGGGTCAGTGTCGGCGGTACGGTTCTGGTGGACACCACTGACACCGTGATTGTCTACGAGACCTCGCTGGCACCACGGTTGTACGTCGCTCCGACGCAGGTGCGCACCGAGCTGTTGCGCCGCAGCGAGACCACCAGCTACTGCAACTACAAGGGCCACGCCACCTACTGGTCGGCGATCATCGGCGAGCAGCTCGTTGCCGATGTGGCATGGAGCTACGCCGAGACCATGCCGGAATCGATTGCCATCACCGGGTTTCTGAGCTTCGACGAGACTCGCACCGAGACACTGGCCGAGCTGCCCGCCGACGCGGGCGACCCGTGCGGCTGCTGACCCCGGCCCCTTCGAGAGGAATATCGTGGGCATCGTCACCACCAGTTCGGAAACCGCGTTCAGCCAATCCGCGGACACCATCTACGATTTCGTGACCAATCCGGTCAACTGGGCCAAGACCTACCCGGGCGGCCCGCGTATCACCGGTGTGCGGGAAACGTTGCCGTTGCAGGTCGGTGACACCTGGCAGGAAGCCCACCCCACCGAGGACCGGGTGTTCACCTGGCAGCTGGCGATCGCCACCCGGCCGCGAATGTGGGTGTTCACCTCGGTGGGCCGCCTCGGCGCCGACTACGGCGGCAACGGAGGGTTCGAGGGCCGGATGACCATCGAATATCACTTCAGCACACCTGATCCCGGCGTCACCCTGTTCAAACGCACCATGGCCATCGAGGCCTACCGGGACGCGCCGATGAGTGACGGCTTCTTCCGGATCGTCAATCCATCGCATATCGACGCCTACCATGCTGCGGTGGCCCGCGAACTCGGCTCGCTCAGCTGATCGACAGGGCACGGCGCAGCGCCGCGCCCTGCAGGTCGAACAGTCGCCTGCTGGTCTCCCACTGCGGCACCAGCGAGTCGAATCCGTGGCATGTTCCCGGCACCACGTGCAGTTCGGTGGGCACCGCCGCCCACAGCAGTCGCAGCGCATAGTCGACGGCCTCATCGCGCAGCGGATCGAGTTCGGAACAACTGATGAAGGCGGGCGCCAGTCCGCTCAGGTCGGCGGCTCGGGCCGGGACCGCACCGGCTGAGGGCGCCCGCCCGGCCAGATAGTGGCGCCACATCACATCGGCTGCCACACCGTCGAATCCCGGTGTGCTGCCAAACTCTTGTTTGGACGGGGTGAGGCCGTCGTCGAGCGCCGGTTGATGCAGCAGCTGGTAGCGCAGCGACGGGGCGGATCCCTCGGCGGCGCGTTGCGCCAGCCCGGCTGCCAAGGCGCCACCCGCGCTGCTGCCGGCCACCGCCAGCCGATCGGCGTCGATACCCCAGCCTGGTGCGTTGTCCGCCGCCCAGTGCAGCGCCACGACCGCGTCGTCGATCGCGGCGGGATAGGGGTGTTGCGGGGCCAGCCGGTAGTCCACCGAGACCACCGTGACGGCGGCGCGGCGCGCCAACTCGACGCACTGGAGGTGGTCGGTGTCCAGGTTGCCGAGCACGAATGCGCCGCTGTGGCAGTAGACCAGCACACCACCGACCCCGCCCCGATAGATCCGGACCGGGACATCCGCACCGGCCACCATGTCTTCGATATCCATACCGGCGGTGTCGGTGCGGGCAGCGCTCTCGGCGCGGCGCCGGTTCAGAGACGCCCGCACCGTGGGAAGCAACTCCCCCGCCAGATCGGTGCGAGCCCCCGCGAGGTGCCGCAGTGCCGGGTCCAGCCGGGCGGCCATCACATCGTCGTCCACCCGCGCTACCCGATGTGCAGGATCTGGCCGCCGTCGATCACCAGCTCCGAACCGGTGATGAACGAGGCGTTGGCCGACAACAGGAATGCCACCGCGTCGGCGACCTCGGCCGGGGTGCCGAGCCGGCCCGAGGTCGAGGTCTGCGCCAGCCGGGCTTGGGTGCGGTCGTCGAGCATGGGGGTGGCGATCGGGCCGGGGAATACCGCGTTGACCCGGATGCCGGCCGGCGCGAGTTCCACCGCGACCGCCTGGGTCAGGCCCCTAAGTGCCCATTTCGACGAGCCGTAGGCGGCGTGGTTCGGAAACGGCCGGATCGCGCTGGTGCTGCAGGTGTTGACGATTGCCGCTCCCTCCGCGCCGCTGAGGTGTGGCAGCGCCGCCCGGATACCGAGAAACGGGCCCAGACAATTGACCCGCCAGCTGTTCTCGAAGCCCGCGGCGGTCTCGTCGGCGATGGCCGCGCGATGCAGTACGCCCGCGTTGTTCACCAGGGCGCTCAGCGCGCCGAAGTGCTCCACGGTCGCCGCAACCGCGGTCTGCCAGTGCTCCTCGGAAGCGACGTCGAGCTCGACGGCGATGACGTCGTGCGCGTATTGCGCCGTACTGCGCACCAGGTCGTCGACCATGCGGTCGCACGCGGCCACCCCGTAACCGGCTTCGTGCAGGCGGGCGACGATCGCCGCTCCCTGGCCCCGGGCCGCCCCGGTCACCAGTGCCACTGGTTGTGCCGTCATTGCGCCTCGCTCAGGTGGGCGGCTGCGCCGCGGCGCAGCGCGTGCGATTCCGACGTCAGGGTGATCATCCGGAAACCGATGTCGGACATGGCTTTTCCGATCTTCCCCGTGCCGGCGTGGATCCCGGTGACCAGTCCGGCGTCGGTGGCGGTCACGTGGATGGCGGTGATCGCCGCCCGCACATCGGGGTGGGTCCACATGTCGGACAGCCGGTGACCCATCGAGATGGTCAGATCGGCGGGCCCGGCGTACACCCCGGTCAGTCCCGGCACGGCGCAAATCTCGTCGAGCGCGGCCAAACCGCGTGCGGTTTCGATCATCACGTACACCCCGGCGGCCCGCTCCAGTGCCGCGGTGTCGGAGCCGAGTGTGGTTCGCAGCGGGCCGAAACTGCGGACCCCGGCCGGCGCGTAACGGGTCGCGGCCACCGCGGCGGCGGCCTGGTCCGCCGATTCCACCATGGCGATGATGACCGCATCGGCTCCCGCGTCCAGCACCCGCCCGATCGGCGCGGGAGCAGCCGAGGGCAGCCGCACCGCCGTGGCGATCGGCACGTACTCCAGGCGGCGCAACAGCAGCGCGACGTCGGCATCGTCCAGATAGCCGTGCTGGACGTCGAATCCGACGTAATCGTAGCCGGCTTGGGCGAACTCCTCGGGCCCGATGATGGTCGGGCCGACCACCCATCCGCCCCAGACATGGTCTTTGGCCGCGAGGGCGTCCTGCAGTCGGGTGCTCATCGGGTGATCACGATCTTGACCCGGGTCGGGTCGGGTCGGCAGGCCTGCTCGAATGCCGCCTGAACCTCGTCGACGCCGAAGGTGTGCGTCAGGTAGGCCGGCAGCAGGCGCGGATGCCGCGCGGCGAATTCGTCGGCGGCGGCGAGAACCCGCCGGCGCTGGATGGTCACGCCGGATTTCAAGGTCAGGTTGTTGCGCAGCACGGTCCGCATGCTGATGGGATAGCTGTCGTCATCGGGGACCCCGAAGTAGAACACCGTGGCACCGAACGCGGCCGCCTCGAGAGCATGCCCGAGGGTGGCGACCTGATGCCCGACGGCTTCGATGACGATGTCGAATTTGTCGCCGAGGTGCCTGACCCACCGATCGCTGGTCGCGCGGACCGCCTCGTTGACGCCGAAGACCGACGCCAGCGGTGCGCGGTCGATCGGGTCGACACCGGTGACGTGGGCGGCCCCGGCTGCCTTGGCAACATAGCTGAACAACAGCCCGATCGAACCCTGACCGATCACCGCGACCCGCCGACCGGTGAGGTCTGGAAGTTGTTCGATGGCGTAGAGCACACAGGCCAACGGTTGCAGTCCGATCGCCTGATCGGGTGTCAGATCTGCTGCATAGCTGGATAATCCGTCACCGTCGGCGAGCACCTGCGCCTGCAGTCCGTCGAAGCCGGAGGCCCAGCCGACCACCCGGTCCCCTACCGCGTGGTTCGGATGCGCGCTGGCCAGCACCTCCCCGGCGATCTCGTGGATCGGGAAGCCGTCGATCTGCGCGGCGCAGCATCCGGTGTCACCGGGCAGTTTTCCCTGGGTGCCGCGGAAACCGGGTAGATCGCTACCGCAGATGCCGGCGGCCTGGAACCGCAGCAGTACCTGGCCGTCGGGCAGCAACGCAGGGTCGGGTTCGGGCACCTCGGCGCGTTCGAAGGTGAACGGGGCGATCAGCCGGTAGCACCACATCTAGGCGCCCTCCACTCGCACTTCGACGGGGACACTGTTCCAGCCCCACTGGAAGCTCGACGGTGGCCGCGAAGCGGATGCGCTGAGTATGCGATAGTCGCGGACCCGCTTGAACCATTCCTGCATCATGATCGTGATCTCCAGGCGCGCGACGTGCACGCCGAGGCAGAAATGCTGGCCGTGCCCGAACGACAGGAGTCGCTCGATGGGGCGGTTCCAGATGAATGCGTCCGGGTCGGGGTACTCACGCTCGTCGCGGGCCGCCGAGGCCAGCAGTGTGATGATGCGTTGACCGGGTCGGATCGTCGTCCCGTGGATCGTGTAGGGGCGACGCGCCGTTCGGGCGAACCATTGGGCGGGTGCGGTGTAGCGCAGGATTTCTTCGCGTGCGATCGGCACATTGGTTTCCGGGTCGGCGCGCACCGCGGCGAGCTGGTCGGGATGCTCGGCGAGCTGCCACAGGCCGGCGGCGGTGATCTTGGGGACCGTCTCGGTGCCGCCGATGAAGACACCCAACATCTGGGTGGCGGCCTCGGTGTCGCTGAGTGTGGAACCGTCAGGCAGCACGAAGTTGATCAGGCTGTCGGCGATGGGCACGCTGCCGTCGGCACCCTCGGCACGGCGCCGTTCGATGATGGGGGTGAGATAGGACAGGTAACCCGGGCGCGAGGTGGCGACCTCGACACCCTCCCCCGGCTGCGCCAGGCTGCCCGCGTTGACAGTCGCCAACACCTCCGGCGCCAAATGCACTGGTAGCCCGACGAATTCACATACCATGGCGGCAGCAACATGCCCGCTGTAGTCCTGTGTCAGGTCGAATGATCCGCGGGGCAGCAACTCGTCGAGCCGTTCGTTGGCCAGGGTCCGGATGCGTTCTGCCCAGGTGGCCGCCGATCGGGGCCGGAACTGGGCCGAGGTGCAGCGACGCACGTTCTCATAGATCGGTGAATCAAAGTTCGCGTGAAAGGGCATGGGGTGCAACGGCGGATCGGTCACCGGACCGCTGTTGTGACGCTGCAGCACTGCCGCGGACGGTAGCGTCCCTTCCGAGGCGACGAACGTCCCGTCGGTGAGCCGCAGTGCCTCCCAGATGTCGGAGAACCGGGACAACGCGTAGGTGTCCCACGTGGGGAGGTAGTACACCGGATGCTCGTCGCGCAGCACCTGGTAGTACGGCATGGGGTCGGCCATCACCGCCGGATCGAAGGGGTCATACGAGAAGTCCGCCATCACGGTGACCGTCACTGCAGCGGCGAGGGTGGCAGCGCGGCCAGGATCGAATCCTCCCAGCCGTCGCGCAGCGCGGGGGCCACGGACATCCAGGTGACGATTTCCGCGGGTGGAGAATCCTTCCACGACGGGTAGTGGTTCTCGAAGCAGTCCCACCCGCCGTCGAGCGCCCAATAGTGGATGACCTCGTTGAACCGGAAAGTGGTGGTGAACGATCCGAGCCAGCGCTTACCGGTGCTCTCCGACCAGGGAACGTAGAGGCGTTCCAATTCCCGGATGTAATCGTCTTGTTTACCGGGCTTGGTTTGCATGATCTCCTGGATCACCAGTTCCGCCGTGAAGCCCTCCCCCTTCAGCTGGGCCAGATTCCGGTTCTGCGGCGCTGCGTACATGATCCGCCCCTCGCCGCGCGCGCCGATCCCGGAAAGGTAGGACGCCCATTCGGCGGCGGCGCCGGTGTGGCTGCCCCCACGGGCTTGCGCCCTGCCGATCCGCGCGTAATCGGCGAAGGCGTCGATCTCCCAGATAATGGTGACCTGCGGCCAATTCCCGTTGTAGGGCGTGGCCTCCCAGAGTGCGAACAACCGCGCGCCGAGCTCTTCCATCATGGGTTGATAGGTCCGGGTGAAACGCTCGGTGAACCCGTCGGTGCCGCCACGGCCGAGCTCGATGGTCTCGTGCAGATACAGCAGCGTGTGACGGTGGTATGTGCGCACCCAGCGAGCGTGACATTTGCGGAGTGTTTTGTAAAGGTACCGGCGCCCGGTCGACTATCGTGGCCCCATGACAGTGCAGCCGCTGGCCAACGGGTTCTGTTTCGGCGAGGGGGTGCGCTGGTTCGAAGGACTGGTCTGGTTCTCGGACATGCTCGGCGAGGCCGTGCACACCGTCACCCTGCACGGCGAGATGTCGACCCTGCCGCTGCCCGGTCACGCACCGTCCGGGCTGGGTTTCCGCCCGGACGGCACCCTGCTGATCGTATCCAGCTCGCGCCGGCAGATCCTGGCCTATGACGGTGAAACCGTCTCGGTACTGGCCGATCTGGGTGATCAGGTACCCGCCGACCTCGGCGATATGGTGGTCGACCGCGAGGGCCGCGCCTATATCGGGGCGCAGGCCCGCGAGGGCGGGGTGATCGTCCGACTGGACCGCAATGACCGCGCGACGGTCGTGGCCGAGAGTCTCAGTTTTCCCAATGGCATGGTGATCACTCCGGACGGCACCTTTGTGGTCGCCGAGTCCACGGCCCGGCGTCTGAGCGCCTTCAGCGTCGATGATGCCGGTGCGCTGCACCACAGGCGGGTGTTCGCCGCCGCGTTGGACGGTCCGCCCGACGGCCTGGCGGTGGATGCCGTCGGCGGCGTGTGGACCGCGATGACGCTGGCGAATCGCTTCGAGCGCATCACCGCCGAAGGGACCACCGACCGCATCGAGGTGGCCGGACGGGCGGCGATCGCCTGCGCGCTGGGCGGACCGGAGGACCGGATGCTGTTCCTGCTGTCGGCTACCGACGCCTACCCCGAACGCCTGATCGGTACCAAGTTGTCCACGCTCGACGCGGTGCGCGTCGAGGTCCCCGCTCCCTGACCGTCTGGAGGCCACGACCGTGTCGGACTGTTACTACGAGCTCCTCGACGCCGACGATCCCGTCGGGGAGCGGTTCGCCGCCACCGATCTGGTGCGCAGCACCTGGTCGGCGTCCATCCAGCACGGCGCGCCGCCGTCGGCACTACTGGTGCGTGCTCTGGAATATTGCGACCGGCGCGACGATACTCGGCTGAGCCGGGTGCTGGTCGACCTGCTGGGCCCGGTGCCCGCCGAGGGCGATTTGTGGGTGCGTTCGCGTCGCGAGCGCTCCGGTACACAGATCGAGTTGATCACCGCCGAGATGCTCGCTCCCGGCCCGGATGGTTGTCCGCGCGCCGTCGCGCGCGCCAGCGGGTGGCGATTGCAGCAGCAGGACACCACCGAGCTGGTGCACGCTCCTGCCGCGCCGCTGCGTGCGCCCAGCGAGGCCCGCAGCCGGGACATGGCCAAGGACTGGGACACCAACTATTTGCACAGCGTCGACTGGCGTTGGCTGACTGAACCGTTGGCGGACGGGCCCGGTGAGTCTTGGGTGCGCCCGACCGTCGATGTCGTCAAGGGTGAGACGATGACACCCCTGCAACGGCTCTTCACGGTCGCCGATGACGCGAACGGGATCGGCGCCAAGCTCGACATCCGGCAGTGGACGTTTCTCAACACCGACCTGGTGGTGCATATCCACCGGGTACCGGAAGGACCGTGGATAGGGATCCGGGCCGAGACGAACTACGGACCAGATGGTATCGGCACCACGCTGGGCACGCTGTTCGACGAGAAGGGCGCGGTCGCCGCCATTCAACAGTCGGTGTTGTTGCGCCGCAGACAAAGTCGCTAAGCGCTGCGTCGGATCCTCGTGGCGGGTCCGGATCGGTGACGCCGGTACCCGCCGCGTGTGTTCTCTGTTCAGTTGTCAAGGTGCGTAACGGGTGTGGTTATGCGGCGGTGGGTTGGGTGGTCATGGTGCGTCGGGTGTGTGAGCGCAGATGTTCCGGTTCGGGTCCAGATGGGTCATGGGGTGGGATGAACCAGGGGTGGCGGTCGGCGCCGAGGTAGACCTGCCAACCGCCGTGATGAATCGCGGTGTGGTGCAAACGGCAGAGCAGCACCCCGTTGTCGATGCTGGTGGTGCCGCCGTGTTCCCAGGGTTGGATGTGGTGGGCGTCGCACCAGGACACCGGCCGCCCGCACCCAGGGTGTGCGCAGCCCCCGTCGCGCACGGCCAACGCTTTACGGATGGCGGGCGGGAACAACCTCTCGCGGCGCCCGACGTCCAGCGGGGCGCCCGAGTGGTCGACGATCACTGAGGTCAAAGTGCTGTCACAGGCGATCAGATCCGCGGTCGCGGCGCTGACCGGTCCACCGAACCCGAGACAGTCCACGCCCTGCGTTGCGGGCCGGATCAGGGTGACATGCGGGAGCACCCCCCCGCTCATGGGGCGCCCCGAACTGGACAGGTAAGTGCGCATGATCTGCCCGAACGCGTCGGCGCGGCGTCGCCCGGCCGACCTGGGATCGGGCGAGCCGTCCGGCAATGGCACCGGCCGGCACAGCGGGTCCAGCGCGGCCCACAGTTCCTCCCCGGTGAGTGCGTCGAGATCCAGCGCGGCACTGATGCGTCCGTCGTCGGTTTGGGTCAGCGTCATGTCGTTGAGGTCGCTGTTTTCGGCGACCGGCACCGTGCCGTCGTCCGCGGCCGAGGACTCCGCGGCCTTGTCGAGGGCGATCTCGCGGGCCTTCGTGGCCACACCCGAGGGCGTGGTCTGGATCATCAACGACCGCACCACCGCGGCGCGCTCTTCATCCGCTAACGGCACCCGCGCCTCGATATGGCCGATCCCCTTGCCGACGGCATCGGCGAACTCGATCCCGACCCCACCGAGGCGCTGCTGCGCGCTCAACGCCGGCAGCGCAGATGCGGCGCGCCCGACCCGGACCGCCCGATACGCCGCACCCGGCGCCACCCCCAGCACGGTGAGCACGTCGGCGCCCGTGCGCAGGTGCTCGCGCGCCGGGATGCCGGCGCGTTCCGCGGCAGCGACCGCCGAGGCGATCACATGATCGGCCAGGTTGCCCAGGGTGACCGCGGCCGCCAGCACCGCCAACAGCGCCGCGTCATCAATGATCCGGCGCGGGGCGTCGAGCAGATGACACAGCCGACGCCCACCACCGCCACCGTCGTCCGGCGCGGGCGTGAGGTCATCGATCAGCGCATCGATGAAGGTGTCGAGATCGGTGGCGTCCATAGGGATACCAGCTTTCACAGAAGGCGCCCACCAGGGCGCGATCAGGCAATACAATCCGAAGGCCCCCGAAAAGGGGACCATCGAACATCGCGGCGACCAAAGGTCGCGGTCTGTGCTCACCGGATACCGCTGGGAGCAACGTCGCATTCGAACTTGTGTTCGATGGTACGCCGAATCCGAGCCCCGCGCAAGAGAAATTCTGCGCACTGTGGTGACAGCGCTCCTGGCTCTAGCCCAGCAGGTGATCCGCATCGGCGAGCGTGCCGGTGCGTTTCCAGTACTCCACCGATCCGAACGGACTCAGCACATAGACGCCGCCGTCGGGCGACTTGTACCAGGAATGTTCGATCGAGGGGTGGCCCCACATCAGGGTGGCGACCTCATCCTGAAGTTCACGGTTGTATCGCGCGTAAGCCTCGGCGGTCGGTTCGATGGTACGTTTACCCCGCTCGATCAGTGTCCTCAGCGCCGCTCCGATATAGCGCATCTGACACTCCAGCATGAAGATCACGCTGCCGGCGTGGGCGAGGCCGGTGCCCGGCCCGGCCATCATGAAGAAGTTGGGGAAGCCGGGCACCGAAATACCGTTGAAGGCACCGGGTTTACCGTCCCACACCTCCGAGATCGGCACGCCATCTCGCCCGATCACCTCCATCGGGCACAACACCTCCGAGGCGCGGAAGCCGGTGGCCAGCACGATGACATCGATCTCGTGACGCCCCGCGGCCGTGCTGACCGAGTTCTCGTCGATCTCGGTGATGGTTTCGTTGACCAACGTCACATGCTCACGCCTGAGGCAGCGCAACCAACTGCCGTTGTCCTGCAACATGCGCTTGGCCATCGGTGGATAGCCCGGAATGACCTTGGCGGCCAGCTCTGGGATATCGCCGACCTGGTCCTCGATCCAATTCACGAAGACCTCACGCCGCGCCGCACTGGCCGCGTTGGCTGTGCGCGGAAAATCGGGCCAATCCGGGTCGGCCCGAACCAGTTCCAGCATCTTGTCGCTGGACTGCCACATCAGCATGAAGCGATACCAGCGAGAGTAGCCCGGCAGGTGGCGCATCGCCCATCGCTCACCGTCGGTCACACTGGCGTGGTAGCGGGGGTTGGGTGCCATCCACTGAGGTGTCCGCTGAAACACCACCAGCTGATCGACATCGTCGACGATCGCGGGACCGATCTGGAATCCGCTGGCACCGGCACCGATAAGGGCGACACGCTTTCCACGCAGGTCCACCGCCGGATCCCACCGCGCCGAGTGGAAAGCCGGCCCCGCAAAGCTTTGCAGGCCCGGCAGATCCGGTATGAGCGGCCGGTTCAGGAAACCGACACCGGAGATGACGGCCGAGACCGATCGTTGCTCGGTCGCCCCGTCGGCGCACCGCAACGTCACTGACCACTGCCCGGTCGGCTCGTCCCACTGCGCGCGCGTCACCTCCCGCCCCCAGGACACGCGGGCCTCGATCTGATGCCCCTTCATGACGGAGCGGAAATAGTCGTGCAACTCGGGCTGGCGGGTGTAATAGGCGGTGAAATCCCCGACGTGCTCGAAGGAGTACGAGTAGAAGTGGCTCGCCACGTCGACCCGGCAGCCTGGGTAACTGTTCTCGAACCAGGTGCCGCCGACGTCGGGGTTCTTGTCGACAACCTCGAACGGAATTCCGGCTTCCTGCAATCGGATCGCTGCCAGCAGACCGGAGGCTCCCAACCCGATGACGAGCACCGAGAAGCCTGGTGGCGTCGTCAGGCCGTGCGCGGCGATCGCGCGCGGGTTGCGGCCGTGCAGGTCCATCTCTTCCATGTAGAGCGCCGCATTGTCATCGGGCACCGGTTCGCAGGCGATCCAGTCCATCAGTTCTCGGATCAGCTCGTCGCCCAGCGGCCGAGTCGGCGGGCAGCCGGCGTCTCGCCATGCGCAGATGGCATCAAGCGCAAGGCGCCGTAACTTCGCCTTGCTCGATTCGTCGAGCATTCCTTGAAATTCGTTCTGCACGAACAGAACCGGGCGTATCGGTGCGCGGATGACCGACGGGTCGCCAGTGATCTGCACGACCGATGCGATCAACGCCGGTACCGAAAGCTGTTCCAGGGCAGCGGCTATGGTCGCGTCATCGACGTGGTCGATCGGTTCGGTGGCCAGGTGGCGCGCGCTCATTGCACGTGCGCGGGTAGTCGCTTGATGCCATGCACGAAGCTGCTGTATAGCAGCTGGGGCTCACCGAGTTCGATCGTCTTCAGCCGGGTCAGCAACTCGCGGAAAATATTACGCAGCTCGCTCTTGGCCAGCTGGTTGCCCAAACAGAAGTGCGGGCCGCCCGCGCCGAAGCCGACGTGCGGATTTGGCGCGCGGTTCAGCTTGAACGTGTGCGGATCAGCGAATACGCTCTCGTCGCGGTTGGCCGAGCAGTAGAAAAGGCCAACCTTGTCGCCGGCCTGAATCTGCTGCCCGGCGATCTCGACGTCCTGGGTGGCGAACCGCGCAAACTGCAGCACCGGGGTGGACCAGCGCACGAACTCTTCGACGGCCGTCCCGATGCGGCCCTCGTAATCCTCCATCAGCCAATCCCGCTGGTCCGGATTCGCGGTCAACGCCAGCATGGCGTGCGTGGTCGATTGCTTGGTGGTGTCATTGCCCGCCGAGGCCAACAGGATGAGGAACGCACCGATCTCCTCGTCAGTGAGCCGGTGCCCGTCCACCTCGGCGTTGACAATGCTGGTCATCAGATCGTCGCCCGGATTGGCCCGTCGGAACTTGGCCAGTTCCACACCGGTGGTCGAGATCAGCATGATCTCGTTGATGGTGGCCATCGCACGTTCTTCCAGCGACGAGTATTCGTCATCGGTCATGCTGAACAGCTTTTCCGCCGCTTTGGCCAGCGCCGGCTGATCGGCCGCCGGCACCCCGAGCATGTCCGAGATCGTCCGCATCGGTAGCCGCGCCGAGCATGCCTCGACAAAGTCGATATCGCCGGCACCGATGAGGTCATCGACGATGGCGACGGCATTGGCGTGGATTTGCTCTTCGATCCGGCGCAGATTGCGCGGGGTGAAGGCGGAACTGATCAGTCGCCGGTAGGTGGTGTGCTGAGGCGGGTCCATCCCCAGGAAAAAGGTCGCGAACTTCTGCACGTCGGCGGGCATCGGGTCGAGCGCCACTCCTTGGGCCGAGGTGAAGAGCTCCGGGTTTTGGCTGGCGAATTGGATATCGGCGCGGCGGGTGAGCGCCCAGAATCCGGGCTCCTCGATGTCGAACTGGGTCGGCAATGGCCGGTGCCAACTGATCCCATCCAACGCCCGCAGCTCGGCGAAGGTCTGGTCGCGAACATCGAACGGCCGGCTCCAGAAGTCGTGTGACGTGATATCGAACGGGCTGTATTCGCGTGCCTGTGGCGTGTTGGCGACTGTCACGGAAGTTCCCTTCTGCGGCCCGTGGCAACCACACCACGGGAGCAACCAGCGTGACACTTCATGGATATTTTGTAAAGCATGCAGATGTTCGAAAGGGCCTGCTCGGTGCTGACAACCGTCAGCGGCGCTGAGCGCCGTCGAGCTCGGCGAGGATCTGTTCGGTGTGCTCCCCCAGACCGGGCGCCGGGCCGCGCGGACGCCACGGGGTGCCCGAGAAGTCAGCTGGGCTGGCAATCATCGGTGTGCTCGAGTTCCCTTCGGGCACATCTACGATCCCACCCGCCGCGTGGAATTGTGCGTCGGCCACCACATCGTCGAGAGTGTTGATGGGCGACCAGAAGAAGTCGGGCTCTCCGGCGAAGATCTGCTCCCACTCGGGTAGGGTTCGGGTGGCGAAGATGGCATCCAGTTCGGCGATGATGTCGCGGGCATGGGTGAACCTGTCCCGCGGCGTCGGATACCTGGTCAGCCATTCCTCGCGCCCGACGGCGCGGCACAACCCCGGCCAGTGCCGCACCGCGTCCAGACCCACGATCCAGAATCGCCTTCCGTCACCGGCGGTGTAGTTGTTCATGCACGGGTTGCCCATCGCCTCCCGCTGCCCGATGGCCATCTGTTGACCGGACATCAGCAGGGTGTTCAGGTCGAAACTCACCGTGTAGGCGCCCTGCCGGTAAAGGGAGGTGGTGACCAATTGCCCAGTCCCGGTGCGGGTCCGGGCCAAAAGCGCCGCGCACACCGCGGCCGCCAGTGTCATCGCCGCGGAGTGGTCCCCCATGCCGCCGCGCTGGAACGGTGGAGTGTCACCGGGGCGGGTCAGCAGGTCGGCGATCCCGGCGCGCGCCCAGAACGCGGCAACGTCATAGGCGGCGCGATCGGCATCGGGCCCCTCGGCGCCGTAGCCGCTGATCAGCCCGTAGACCAGCTGCGGGTTGTGGGTGGCAACGGTCTCGAAATCCAGGCCCAGTCGGGCCAGCGCGGCCGGTCGGACATTGGTGAGGAAAACGTCTGCGCCGGTGAGCAGTTCGGCCGCGGTTCGGCGCGCTTGCGGGGTGGCCAAATCGAGCACGATGCTACGTTTGGACCGGTTGTCCATCTGAAACGGCGGATTGGACGCGATGCCGAGGTCGCCGTCGATTCCCATCATCCGACCGAATGAGCGGGCCGGATCACCGGCGGGCGGTTCGATCTTGATGACGTCGGCGCCCCAGTCGGCCAGGATTGCTCCCGCAGCGGGGGCCGCCACCCAGACGCCGAGTTCCACCACCCGAAACCCCGCCATAGGTCCAGCCATCGAATCCTCCCAATCGGGTTTACATTCTTGATTTAATTTGTAAGCTTGCACGATGCCTCCGCAGGCCAGCAGCATCGGACCGGCGTTCGGGCTCGCCGCGCACCTCGGGCGCGGGATGCAACGTATCGCAACCGACGCCGTGTGCGGGCGGGCGCGCGCAATGCCACGCACGGTAAGCGATCTGGATGCGCCCTACCTGTCTACGCTGATCGGCCGCCAGGTCACCTCTGTGTCACTGCTGGACAACGACGCCGGGACATCGTCGCGCGCCCGATTGGCACTGACCGGTATCGATGTGCCGGAGTCCGTCTTCGTCAAGATGCCCGCCGCCACGGCCGCCACCCGGATGATCGGCGAGCTGGGCCGGCTCGCCGATACCGAGGTGCGGTTCTACCGGGAGCTCTCCGGTCAGCTCACTGACGTGCCCAGCTGCCACGGTGCGACGATCGATCCGGTCACCGGGCGGTTCGTGCTGATACTGGAGGATCTGGCCGCCGAGTCCTGTGAGTTCCCCGACACGCTGCATCCACTCAATCCCGACCGCGCCGCGCTCGTGGTGCAGCTATTGGCGCGGGTGCACGCCGCCTTCTGGCGACGCGCGGATCGCTATCCGTGGGTGTATACCGCCTCCGCCGACTCGACCTCGCTGCTGACCCGGTCTCTGGCCAACGCTGCGGCACGTCGACTGGCCGAGCGGACCTCGATACGGGTGCGCACCGGCCAGTTCATCATCGACCACTACCGCGCGGTCGCCGCCCTTGTCGATCGTGGCCCGCACACTGTGATGCACGGCGACGCCCATCCGGGAAATGTGTACTTCCGCGACGGAAAAGCCGGTCTGCTCGATTGGCAGGCGGTCCGGCGCGGGCACCCTTCTCGAGAGCTGGCCTACACCTTGGTTACCAGCATGACCACCGCCGCACGGGTCGAGAACCAACGCGATCTGCTCGACGTCTACCGCGAGGCACTACATGCGGCCGGCGGCCCGGACATCGACCGGGCCGAGTTGTGGCGCCGATACCGCCAGGCGGCGATGTACGCCTATATCGCGACGGTGATCACGGCCGGGATGGGCGGCATGCAGGACGACGACATTGCGCTCGAGGGCCTAGGCAGGGCGGTGGCCGCGTTGCAGGACCTCGACACGGTGTACGCACTGAAAGCCTCTTTGTGATGGCACAACCACTACCATCGATACCGTGAACAAGTCCCTGTCCGCGCACACCGACTCCGCCGAGGACACCTCGACGCGGCGACGGATACTGGCCGCGACGGCCGAGGTGCTCGGACGCAGCGGGCAGACGAAGTTGAGCCTGTCCGAGGTGGCGTTGCAGGCCGGGGTTTCACGGCCCACGTTGTACCGCTGGTTTGCCTCCAAAGAGGAGCTGCTCGGTGCGTTCGGGGTCTACGAGCGCGAGATGTTCGACACCGGTATCAGCAAGGCCACCGCCGGCCTGCGTGGCACCGAGAAGCTCGATGCCGCACTGCGATTCATCGTCGAGTACCAACAGGCGTATTCCGGGGTCCGGGTTGTCGACATCGAGCCCGAGGTGGTCATCGCCCAACTGGCGCACGTCATACCGGTGATGCGTGCGCGGCTGCTCAAACTGCTGTCCGGGTCCAATGCCCAGGTGAAGGCGTCGACCGCGATCAGGGTGGCCATCTCGCACTACATCGTGCGTAGCGATGACGAGGGCCAGTTCCTGGCCCAGCTGCGTCACGCGGTGGGCATCAAGTAGTCGATCCCCCAATGGGCTGACACCGCCACTGGAAGCTCTACCGGTCGGTGTTCACCGCGGACGCGCATATCGACTGCACGTCCACGGGTGCCATAGCGGCCGGTCCCGACGAGGTGATCGGCTGGCTCTCAGCGGGTTTGGAGACAATTCCGTGGAGCATGCACTGCATCACGAACATCGAGGCCGATATCGACGGCGATTGTGCGACGGTGCGGGCCATGTTCTGCAACCCGATGCAGTTGCCCGGGATGTCGACCCAGAGTGGTGCGGTGGCTACTACCACCATGCTCTGGTGCGCACCGCCGACGGCTGGCGCAGCCGGAGCCTGCGCGAAGAGAACGTGTGGGTTCAGTAACCCGCCCGACCGTTGACCGGTCAGCCCTCGGCGGCCAATTGCCCGCAGGCGGCCGCGATCTCGCGGCCGCGGGTGTCTCGCACCGTGCAGGACACGCCCTTGGCGATGACCCGTTTCACGAACTCACGCTCGACGGGCTTTGGGCTGGCGTCCCACTCACTGCCCGGGGTGGGGTTGAGCGGGATGAGGTTGACGTGCACCAGTGGGCCCAGCTTGCTGTGCAGTTTCTTGCCCAGCAGGTCGGCCCGCCACGGCTGATCGTTCACATCGCGGATAAGCGCGTATTCGATGGATACCCGGCGGCCGGTCACATCGGCGTAGTAACGCGCCGCGTCGAGTACCTCATCGACGCTCCAGCGGTTGTTCACCGGCACCAAGGTGTCGCGCAGTTCGTCGTCGGGGGTGTGCAGCGAGACCGCCAATGTGACGCCCAGCCGCTCGTCGGCCAGTTTGCGGATCGCCGGCGCCAACCCGACGGTGGACACCGTGACGGAGCGGGCACTGATACCGAAACCCTCCGGCGGCGGGGCGGTGATCCGTTTGACCGCGGCCAGTACGCGGTTGTAGTTGGCCAGCGGCTCCCCCATGCCCATGAAGACGATGTTGGACAGCCTGCCGTCGTGTTCGTTGCGCATCGCGGCCGACGCCGACCGCACCTGTTCCAGGATCTCAGCGGTCGAAAGATTGCGCTGCAGGCCGCCCTGCCCGGTCGCGCAGAACGGGCACGCCATCCCACATCCGGCCTGTGAGGAGATGCACACCGTGTTGCGCTGCGGATAGCGCATGAGCACCGACTCGAAGGTGCTGCCGTCGACGGCACGCCATAGCGTCTTTCGCGTCTCCCCGGCGTCACATTGGATCTGTTTGGCCGGTGTGATCAGGGCGGGAAACAGCGCGTCGGCGACCTGTTCGCGCACCGCGGCCGGCAGATCGGTCATCTCGCGCGGATCGGCGATGAGACGCCCGTAGTACTGGTTGGCCAGTTGTTTCGCCCGGAACTTGGGCAGACCCAGCTCGGCCACCGCGGCCGCCCGGCCGTCGGCATCGAGGTCGGCGAGGTGCCGCGGCGGCAGTGCGCGTCGCGGGGCGTCGAAGACGAGCGGAAGGGAAACGGCCATGATGTCCGACCAGTATCTCACCGCGGACGGCGTGGCTACGAATCTGGCGCGGATCAGGCCAATACGGTCAGCACGATCCAGGTGGCTACCGCCGACGGCAGCACCGAATCGAGGCGGTCCATCAGGCCTCCGTGGCCGGGCAGCAGCGTGCCCATGTCCTTGATACCCAGATCGCGCTTGACCTGGGACTCGACCAGGTCTCCGAGGGTGCCGGTGATGACCAGCATGATGCCCAGCGGGATTCCCACCCAGGCGGGCTTGTCCAGCAGGTACTGCACCGCCAGCACCGAGACCACGATGCCGAGCAGCAGCGAGCCCGCCAGACCCTCCCAGGACTTCTTGGGGCTGATCGCGGGCACCATCGGGTGCTTGCCGAACAGGACGCCCGCGACGTAACCGCCGATATCGGAGGCGACCACACCGAGCATCAGGCAGAACACCCGGCCCGCGCCGTCCTCCGGGTAGATCAGGAGCGCACCGAACGCACCGAACAGCGGGATCCAGGTGGCGAGGAAGATCGTCACCGCGACATCGCGCAGGTAGTTGGTGGGTGCGGCGCCCAAGCCGCCGCTCAGCAGCCGCCAGATCAGGCAGAGCACCACCGTCGCGCCGAATGCCCCCAACGCACCCGTGGCACCGAACGGCAAGGTCAGCCACACAATGGCCTGCCCGCCGAGCAGCAGTGGGATCACCGGGATGGAGTATCCGCCGTCGCGCAGGCGGCGCACCACCTCGTGTGTGGCGACGGCCATGGCCGCGGCGACGACACCGACCCAGACCAGCGGGGCGAACAGCAGGATCGCGATCACCGACCCGCCGAGCAAAACGCCGACGGCGATGGCCGCAGGCAGGTCGCGGCCCGCGCGCGACGGCTTCTTCGCTGGTTCGGCGTCTACCACTGGACTGCCCTGCTGAAAGGTCATCAGACCTCCAACAGCTCGCCTTCTTTGTGTTTGACCAGCTCGTCGATCTGCGTTACGTATTGCCCGGTGGTCTTGTCCAGGTCCTTCTCGGCCCGTCCGACCTCGTCCTCGCCGGCCTCGCCGTCCTTCTTGATCCGGGCCAGTTCTTCCATGGCCTTGCGGCGGATGTTGCGTACCGACACCTTGGCGTCTTCGCCCTTGGACTTGGCCTGTTTGACCAGTTCGCGACGACGTTCCTCGGTGAGCTGTGGAATGGAGATCCGGATGACGTTGCCGTCGTTGGACGGGTTGACGCCGAGGTCGGAGTTGCGGATGGCATCCTCGATCGGCTTGAGCTGGTTGGCCTCGTAGGGCTTGATGACGACCAGGCGCGCCTCGGGGACGTTGATGCTGGAAAGCTGGGTGATCGGCGTCGGCGAACCGTAGTAGTCGATGTTCAGCCGGGAGAACATGCCCGGGTTGGCCCGGCCGGTGCGGATCGACGACAGGTCGTCGCGCGCCACCGACACCGCCTTTTCCATCTTCTCTTCAGCGTCGAAGAGGGTTTCGTCGATCACGGTGTCTCCTTGTCCGAGGTGACCAGTGTTCCGATCTTCTCACCTGCCACCGCTCGCGCGATATTTCCGTCGGTCAGGAGATTGAACACGAGGATCGGCATGCCGTTGTCCATGCACAGGCTGAAGGCGGTGGAGTCGGCGACCTGCAGGCCCCGATCGATCACCTCACGATGGGTGATCGCGGTCAGCAGCTCGGCATCGGGGTTCTTGCGGGGATCGTCGGTGAACACCCCGTCGACGGCCTTGGCCATCAACACCACCTCGGCACCGATCTCCAGCGCGCGTTGGGCGGCGGTGGTGTCGGTGGAGAAGTACGGCAGGCCCATGCCGGCGCCGAAGATCACCACCCGGCCCTTTTCCAGGTGCCTGCGGGCGCGCAACGGGATGTACGGCTCGGCGACCTGCCCCATGGTGATCGCGGTCTGCACACGGGTGTCGATGCCTTCCTTCTGCAGGAAGTCTTGTAGCGCAAGGCTGTTCATCACGGTGCCGAGCATGCCCATGTAGTCGCTTCGGGTGCGTTCCATCCCGCGCTGCTGCAGCTGGGCGCCGCGGAAAAAGTTGCCGCCACCGATCACGACGGCCACCTGAGCGCCGGCCCGTACGACATCGGCGATCTGTCGGGCCACCAGGGCCACCACATCGGGGTCGAGACCGACCTGTCCGCCACCGAACATCTCGCCACCGAGCTTCAGCAGCACGCGTGAGTACGCGGGCCGGATCACTCCCGGGCCGGCTTTGTCTGGCTCCGCCATCAGACTCCTTGCTGTCCCGACACAGACTCGCCACCCGGGCGAATCCGCGCGGACGGCGCCACCAATCCTGCCTCATGAGGGCGGACGGCCGGGTGGTGGGTGGGAATGTCGGCCGGGTGGTGGGTGGGAATGTCGGCAGCGCGAGTGTGCTCAGCCCAGGTGCGCGGTCAGCAGCCAGGCCCCCACCGATCTGCGGCCGTCGGGTTCATCGCGGATGTCGTTCCCGGCGAAGATGCCCGCCTGCACCAACTCGTCGGGCAGGTTGGCGTGGATGCGGGCGGGCCGGATCTCGTCGATCTGCCAGTATCTGCCGACCACATCGCGCAGCTCATCGGCGGTCACCGCGTTGATCGGTCCGCCGGCGGGCACCGCCGCCGCGTCGAAGACCAGCACGAAATAGGAGGCGCCGGGCGCGGCCGCGCGAACAATCGACTGCTGGTAGCCCTCGCGCAGCTCCACCGGCATGGAGTGGAACAGCGTGCTGTCGATGACGGTGCCAAACCTGCCGTCGTAGCCGTCGAAGTCACTGATATCGGCCACCTCGAAGGTGACGTTCGTCAGCGAGCGCCTGGCTGCCTCGGCGCGGGCCATCTCGATCGCCGTCGGCGATTGGTCCAGGCCCACGGCGGTGAAACCGCGCTCGGCCAGCGCCAGCGCGGTGGCCGCCTCGCCGCAACCGGCGTCGAGGACCTCCCCGTGCACCTTGCCGGCCTCGATCAGCGCAGCGATCTCGGGTTGCGGTGCTCCGATGCTCCACGGCGGTCGGACGCCCTCGAACTCCGGCGCGTCGCCACGGTACGCGGACTCGAACATATCGTCTGTACCCATGAATCCGGTATATCAATGAGGTTGATATGTGTCAATATAATTGACATGGCCGAGCACCCCGAAGAACAGCCGCTCGGGTATCTGCTGCACCGGGTGGCAGTGACATTGCGCAATGAGGTCACCACCACCGTGCTGGACCCGCTGGATCTGACCTTCCCGCAATACCTCTGCATGAGAATGTTGTCCAAGGCGCCGGACCGCTCCAATGCCGAGCTGGCCCGCGATCTGGCGGTCTCGCCGCAGGCGATGAACACGGTGCTGCGCGGGTTGCAGAGCCGCGGCCTGGTGTCCCGTCCGACCAGCGTCGCCTCCGGGCGCGCACTGCCTGCGCAGCTCACCGGCGAAGGTCACGCGCTGATCAAGCGCATCGACGCCGGAGTGCGGGGAGCCGAGCGACAGGTGCTCGGGCATCTGAGCGATGACGACCGGGGAGCACTCAAACGTATCCTGGCCGCTGCCGGCTGACCTCGGGCGCGATCGCCTCCCGTGGCGACTTTACGTGCCCCACGCGAAGGATCAATTCCGTTACGACGCCGCATGACTCAGGTCAGTTCGCAGTCGACAGGAATGTCACCCTCTGCCTCCCCCGACCCTGTTGTGGCATTCCGCAAACTTCACATCGCAACAAGCCTGAATGTGATTGCGGCAGTATCACCATATGGTCGCTGTTGCGGTCATAAGATGTGATCAAACGGGGGGTGAACTTGAATGGATAGCTTGCTTTGTGACAGCTCGATTCAGAGGAGCCGTTTTCATGGCCGACTTGGAACGTTTCAGTGTTGCGACTTTCAACCTCTACAATCTCCAAAATGCCGACACAGCAATGTATTTCGGCAAACCGTGGACCAAGGATGAGTTCGCACGCAAAGCCGACTGGATTTCTGGACAGCTGCAACGTCTGGATGCTGACATTGTTGGCCTGCAGGAACTATGGAGCTCCGAAGCACTCCAGAAGGTACTGAAGGTCCGGGGCCTCGACAGCACTTACGACATGGTGGCGTCTGCAGCGGACGGAAGCAAGATCGTCTGCGGAGCATTGGTTCGCAAAGGACTGCTCATCAAGGAGCCCGAATGGATCAGGTCGTTTCCGGAGGAAGTCAGGTTGGAATCCAGCGACGATCCCGCTGACCCGCAGGCGCCGCGTATCGACGTGTCCATCAAGGATTTCTCGCGTCCTGTCCTTCGTTTCAAGGTGCAACTACGGCAGGCAGAGCCGGCAACAGAAGTCTTTGTGGTTCACTTGAAGTCGAAGCTGCCCACGCGCATCGACGCAGAGTCATGGTTCAAGGACGACCCTGAGAAGTACAAGCCGCACAAGATGGCTATTGGCGCTGGAATCTCCACTATCAGACGAACCGCGGAAGCGGTTGCGGTGCGAGTCTTACTCAACGCGGTGATGAAAGGCACTCAGACGCCTGTGATCGTGCTCGGCGACATCAACGATGGTCAACTCAGCAACACTGCCAATATCCTGACTACTCAACCGCGCTACCTGGTCGGCGATAGCAAGGGCGGTACCGACATCGGGTTATACACCGCGCAGACCCTGCAGGAGTATCGCGACAGCCGCGACGTCTACTACACCCACGTCCACGACGGAATGCGCGAATCGCTGGATCAAGTTCTGGTCAGCGAGCAGTTTTACGACCACAGCCGGGACAGACGGTGGTTGTTTGACGGACTCGTTATCAACAACGACCACCTCAACTTTGAGGATCACCGCGCCGCGGGTACCGGCGATCACGGCGTCGTCAAGGTGACGTTCAAGTACAAGCCATACCGGGTGGATAAATGAGGGATACGAGATCTCTTTGTCCAGCCGCACATCCGGATGGCACAGCGCGCAAAAGCCAGGCTTCTACGGCCTTGTCGCGACCGGTCCAACGCCGCAGCAGGCAGTCGCGCGAATCAGGGGAGTCCGCGACGGCATTCTCCGCACCTCGCTGCTGACGACTTTCGCCATCCACGCGAGATTGACGCCGTTGTGGGGCGCGGGGCGCAGCGATGTCGCGATGACAGCGGTACGCCTTCGCTAGCCCCTACTCCGGGGTCGACTAGTGTCCGTGACAGGCCTTCGGCGGCGAGGGCGGTAGGTCCAGCGCGGGGTTCCCGTCGAAGAATCCGACCGGTTTGAGCTTGAAACCGGTGTAATGACAGGGCATCACCGGCCAGTCCTCGGGGCACACCACATGGTGCGCGCCGACGGTGTACCAGAGCACGACATCGGTGTCCTCCAACGGCGCGTCGTCGGCGACGTACTCCGGCAGCCCCTGGGCGTCGGCGCACTGGTACATATAGTCGCCGGCCGCGTACAGCTCCTTGGCATCGAATTTGGTCACCCACAGGTTGTGTTGCACAAAGCGCGCCCGGTCATAGATGACCGAACCCTCCTGTACCATCACCGGAACGATGTCCTTGGGCATCAGCTTGTAGCCCACCGGCGACCCGAACTCGTTGAGTTTGGACGGGTTGACCACCTTCCAATACCGCCCGGTCGAGTATTCCCAGTCCCGGGCGCCCTGCGCCTCCGAGGCCACCAGCGTGTCCTTGGTGATCCACGCATTGTGGTGCGGGTTCAGCGCCGGGTCGGGTTCCGGGATCGAATCCACCTCGTAAACACTGTTTCCCGGACCGTCGATGCACATATCCATCCGGAAGTTGAAGAAGTGCTGGTGGTTGGGTCCGTACATGCCCGGGGCCACCATCTTCCCCCAGCGCGGCGTCTCCCCGTCCGCGATCGCCCCGGTGGTCAGCACGCCGGTCAACTTGACTTCCATCTCGATCGACGCGTCGTTGTACAGGTACCAGAAGAAGCCGTACTCGTAGTTGCCGACCGTGCAGATCATCGAGATCACCAACCGGCGGGACCGTCTCACCTCGACCTCGCCGGTGCGAAAATCGGTGTGCTTCCAGGAGATCCCGTAGTCCTCCTCGTGCATGCAGATGGCGTTCGGGATGGTGACGGCGTTGCCGCTGGAATCGTTGACCGTGCCGTCGAAGTAGAAGATCTCCCCCAGGCAGTCACAGCCCAGTGTCAGCGTGTTGGCCGAGAAGCCCATCCCGACCTCGCCCATGTCGAAGACGTTCTTGTTCCAGTGCGTCGGTGACGAATCACCGTAGGGCACCACCATTTCCGACAGTGCCGCCCGGTACATGATCGGCCGCACGGTACCGCGGTCGTTGTAGGTGAGCTCGTGCAGCACCAGACCCTCGCGGGGGTTGAAGCCCACCCGCAGCGACCATTTCTGCCAGGTCACGTTCCAACCGTCGACGGTGAAGCTCGGGCCGTCAGGCTGGGTGATTTCGATGGGCTTCACGTCATCGCGGAAGCCCTGGAATGCCGGCCGATTGTCGGGCGAGAACATGAACTTCTCGGCGTAGTTTCCGCTCTTGCTCGGCAACGCCACCACACCGTGATCCTCGACGTCGAGCACCGTCATCGCGTCCAGGTCGAAGGTGACGATGAGACCCTCGACGGGACGGGCGTAACCGTTCTCCGATGGTGCAGCCCGCATGAAGGTCAGCGGCCGGCAGATCAGTGGCGAGTTGGCATAGTGGTCCCCGGCGCCGTAGTAACCGGCCGGCCACGGATCGATCATGGCCAGGCTGAAGTCGGTGACACCGCGTTTGCGCAGCGCCTCCTGCCACCGCGGGTCCTGCATGACCGCCTCTTCCACGCCGGTCATGTGCTCGACCAGATAGGACGGGAAGCGCCCGGGAATCGGGGTCCAGGAGTCGATGACGCGGGCGTCGATGTCCACCACCGCCTCATAGATCATCTTGGCCGCACCGTCGTACATCGTCACAAACGCTTGCCGCGGAACACCCTGAGCCCCCTCAAAAGTCAGCTCGGAGGTCTTGGCCGGCTCGGCCAGGCTGATCATCACGAACTTCAATGTGGGCGTGGCGTAAGCGGATCCGGTGATGACGGCTGCGGCCGCCTCGATCTCGGCGCCGGTCAGCGGATCGAGAGGGTACCGCGTGGCACCTTCGGTGAGTTCGGCACTCAACACGGTGCTGTCCATCGTCATTTGGCTGCGTCCTCCGCGTCTGTCTTGGTGAGGTCGAAAACGGCCAGGTGGGCCAGTGCGTCTTCTTGGGACACCTTGTGCGCCGATCGGCGGCCGAAGATGTAGACGGTCAGTCCGAGGGCGAACATGCCCACGCTGATGCTGCCGACCCAGGTCATCCAGGTGGCCTGCGGCACGTCGATCCAGGGCGTGACGAATGAGTAGTAGATGCCGGCGACGGTAGCCAGTGAGCCGACGATGACGGCGATCCACACCCCCACCATGCCGCCCGGAATCCGCCAGAACGTCTCGGCGGCATAGCGATCGGCGTAACGCTTGCGCGCCACCAGCACCGGGACGAGGAAGAAGAAGCCGGACAGCAGCCACACGGTGCTCAGGCCGCCCTGCAGGTACACCGTCACGTTGGCCATGCTGCTCTGCGAGTACAGCCCGACCAGGATCAGTGAGGAAATGACGCCCTGGATCAGGACGGCGGTCACCGGGTTACGGGTGCGCGGATTCAGATGGGTGAAGATCCGCGGTAGGTGTCGTTCCAGGCCGGAAACGAAGATCAGCCTCGAGTACGCGACCTGGTAGGTCATCAGAGCGACGATGATGATGAAGGCCAGCACCACCGCGCCGATCTCCATCAGTCCCGGGAAGCCGGCGACATCGAGCATGCCGATCACACCGGTGACCGGGTCGATCTGATCACCGGGCAGCGCCATGATGGTTCCGAGTGTGGTGAGCAGGTAGATCGCCACCAACGCCGCCGAGCCCCACAGGATCATCTTCGGGCCGCTCTTACGGACCGAAAGGAACTCCGCGCCCATGTTGTAGGGGGTCTCCACCCCCAGCAGGTAGAGCAGCACCGTGCCATAGAGGAAGCCGGCTACCGCGAAGTTCGGAACGGTGGCCTCGGCCCAACTGAACGGGGTCGCCGAGCCGTGGTTGACGGCAAACAGCAGTCCCGAGATGAAGATGGTCAGGGTCAGCACTCCGTAGACGACGAAAACGATATTCATGATCTTCTGGTTCGCCGCGAGCTTGGCCAGCGCCAGACCGATGACGGTCCACAGGATCACCAGTTGCAGGATGATGCTGGTGGTGAGGCCCAGTTCGGTGTGGAAGGCCAGTAGCAGCAACTGCAGAACGATCGCCGGCGACGAGGCGGCGTTGAGAATCACCGGCACCCAGGACAGGTATCCGCCGATGAACCCCCACGTCTCCCCCATGGTGCGGGTGGCCCAGATGTACACCCCGCCCTGGCCCGGCCACAGGTTGCCGAGTTCGACGACCGCCATGCCCGCCGGCACCAGGAAGGTCAGGATGCCGAGCACCCACATCGGGATCGCGGTCCAACCGCCGCCTGCCATCACCGAGGAGCCGGTGATCCAGCAGATGATGAACACGTAGGCGGCGGTGAGGCCGAACGTCGTCATCACCTTCGGCAAGATCTGTTCGGGGACAAGCTCGGTGGTCATGAGCTTGTCGCGGTCGGCGGTGCCGGCAGGCAGCGCGTCTGTTTCTGCGGTCATAGGATTTGTCCGTCCTTCATTCGCACTACCCGGCTTGCTTCGTCGGCCACTGCAGCGTCATGGGTGCTGGCGACGACGGTGACGCCAAGCGTCGAGCACAGGTCTCGCAACATGCGCACCACCGTCTCCCCGGTGCGGTGGTCCAGGTTGGCCGTGGGTTCGTCGGCCAACACGAGCGTGGGATTGCTGATCAGTGACCGTGCGATGGCGGTGCGCTGCTGTTCACCGCCCGACATCTTGGTCGGCTGGTGGTGCACCCGGTGCCCGAGGCCCACGATCTCCAGCAGTTCGGTGGCCCGCCGGCGCAGCGCCTTGCGATCGTAGGGCTCGAACATCAAAGGGAGTTCGACGTTTTCCACGGCGGATAGGAACGGGATCAGGTTGTAGCTCTGGAAGATGAACCCGATGGTGTCGTGACGTAGCGCGGCGAATTGGCTCTCGGTGAGCTGTGCGGTGTTCTTGCCGGCCACGGTCACCGAACCCTTGGTCGGCCGATCCAGACCGCCCATGATGTTCAGCAGGGTGGACTTGCCACTGCCACTTGGACCCATCAGGCACACGAATTCGCCCGGCATGACCTGCAGTTCGATGGCGATGAGGGCCTTGACCACCTCGTCGCCGAGTTTGTGCAGCTTCCAGACGTCGGTGATGTCCACGACGGGAGCCGGCGTGGCCGGTGTGCCCGCCTTGACGGGAGTTTCATCGATGGCGGTCATGCTTATCCTCCGCTGCTCAAGGATCGGATCGGTGGCCGCGATGCGGCGTTCCAGGTGGGGATGATGCTGGTGGCCACAGCCGCAACGATGCTGACCACCACCGCGATCAACGCCCCCAGTGCCAGCCCACCCACGTCGACACCCGCGGGTGCGAGCCCGGTGACGTCGAGCAGGATGCCCGTGAGTGTGGCCAAACCCGCGCCCCCGGCGGCGCCCACCACCGCGGCGACGATGGGCTCCACGAGCAGCGCAGCGATCACCGGTAGACGCGGAATACCGTTGGCACCAAGGACACCGAGCTCGCGGGTGCGGTTTGCGACGGTTCGGGTGGTGGCCACCGCGACCTCGACGACACCGACCAGCAGTACCGTCACCGCGATCAGCACCACCGCGGCACCGATCTCGTCGGCGTTGCCGAGGGAGGCGGACTGGGCGCTGATGCCTTCGGACATCCCGAAGACGATGACGACCAGGAAGGCGCCGGTCGCGGTGGTGACCGCGGGCAGCACCATCTCACGCAACCGGCGCCGCGCGGACAGCCAACCGTAAGACAGGCCGTATTTCATCATCTAACGTCCCCCTCTCCTCTTCGCGCAGGCGCTCATCGGCCCCCCAGCAGATCCACGGGTCGCTGCTGCAGTAGGCGGTGCACGGGGACGAGCGCCCCGACGATCGCCATCGCGGGGATGAACGCCGCGACCATTCCCGCGGCCTGCCCCCACGCCGTGAACGTGGCGATCTGCGGGATAACCAGGGCGACAGCGACTCCCGCGCCGAGTACGCCCAGCAGGTAGGCGGCGAAGAAGGTGATACCGGATTCGACGAGGAAGAAGTACAGCACCTCGTCGGCCAGCCCGATGCTGCTCATGATGCCGAACTCGCGTTTGCGTTCGGCAACGGCGGCCAGGAAGGAGGACACCGCGATGACGAATCCCAGGACCAGCCCGATGGTCGAGATCACCCCGAGCGTGGAACTGGTGACCTTGCCCGAGAACAGCGCCGAGAACTTCTGCTCGAAGGTGAGCGGTCCGGAGCCGCCGATGGTGTCGTAGATGAGTCCGGAGCCGGTGGGATCGGGCTGTACCGACGGGTCCGCCGTCGCGGGCAGGCCGGTGGCGGCGCCGAACAGTTGGGCGAGGTCGCGACGGCGCTCGTCACCGGCCGGCGCGGCCACCGTCCACCATCCGTTGTCCCCGACCAGCGACCCGGCCAGAGGCGTTGCCACCGTAATGGATTGGCCGGGTCCGACGATCTCGGCAGTCAGCGGCTGTCCGCCGATGTCCACCGGTGCACCGGGTGCGATGCCAAGCCGCTCGGCCACACCGGCACCCACGGCGGCCCGCCCCGGTGCGACGGCGTCCGATCCGCGCAGCGATACCGTCGACCCGTCGACAGCGGTCGTGCCCGACAGGATGCGGGTCGCCGTCCATCCCGGCGGCGTGGAGAAGGTGGGTGCGGCTCCGTCGGCGATCAGTGCCCGCGCGGCGGGGTCATAGTGCACACCGCCGGCCGGGACCACCCACAGCTGGGCGTTGCCGAGCACATCGGTGACCGAATCTTCGCCGGTGATGGCGAAACTCGCCGAGATGGTGCGCACGACGGTGACACAGGCGATCGCCAGGGCGATGCCGAGAACAGCGAGCACAAAGCGTTCAGGGCGTCGCCGGATGTTCGCAACCGCAAACCGGACGAGGCACCCGAAGGTGTTTCCCGATGTGCGGGCGATCTCCGGTGACCGAACGATTGTGGGTGCGAGGGGCTCCACGACAACGATGGTGGGCGCACCGTGTTTCATCCAGCGCGACTGGCGGTATCGGCGGCGTTACGCGCACCCTTGTGCGATTACGGCGAGGTGTCCCAATCGCTTCGGATTTCGTTGCAGATCAATCCTGCAGGCGTGCAAATGGGCTGGCTTCTTCGAGCTGAAAGGCCAATTGCAGCAGCCGTCGTTCCTGACCGACGGTCGCGCCGAACATCATCCCGATCGGTAGGCCGGAGGCAGATCGGCTCAGCGGCAGGGAGATTGCGGGGTCTCCAGTGACATTGGCCAGCGGGGTGAACGCCACCCAGTCGATCAGCCGGTCGATGATCTGCTGATAGTCCGCCGTGGGGTCCAGATGGCCGACCCGCGGTGTCACCTCGGCCAGCGTCGGGGTGAGCAGGACGTCGTACCGGCTGCCCAGCCGGGCGGTGATTCTGCGGGTGCGGGCCAGCCGCGCGATCGCCAGCGGCATCCGATGCAGATTACGGGCGGCCAGCCCTTCCAGGCCGCGGGTGAGGTTGTCGAGCCTGTCGCGGTCGAAGGTCGGCCCGAAGGTCCGCTTGCCGCCGCGCACCAGCGCGAAGGCGAGCAGCGACCAGTACAGCAGAAAGTCGCTCTTGAACGATGACGGGATCGGGTTGGCGATCTCGGTGACCCGGTGCCCAAGGCCCTCCAACAGCGCGGCGGTCTTGTAGGTGGCCTCGCGGACCTCCGGGCTGGCCTCGCGCGCAATAGATTCCGTGGTGAATGCAATGCGCAGCGTGGTGTCACCGGGCCCGGTGACATCACCGATGGCCGGCATCTTCGAGTTGCGCCACAGCAGTTCGATCTCGCGGTAGAAGGCTGCCGTGTCGCGGACCGTGCGGGTGAGCACGCCGTTGGCGACGATGCGCAGTGGCATCTGCCGCATCTGCTTGTCCAGGGGAAGTCGTCCACGCGACGGTTTCAAGCCCACCAGACCGTTGCAGGCCGCCGGGATCCTGATCGAGCCGCCACCGTCGTTGGCGTGCGCGATGGGAACCACACCGGCGGCCACGAAGGCGCCCGCCCCCGAGGACGAGGCGCCGGCGGTGTGGTCGGTGTTCCACGGGTTGCGCACGGCGCCGAGGCGAGGGTGTTCGGCCGAGGCACTGAATCCGAATTCGGAGAGCTGCGTCTTGCCCAGTGCCACCAAACCGGTGCCCAGGTAGGCGCGCGCGAAGTCACCATCGGCGGCTGCCGGTGACGGCGTCCAGGCGTCGGTACCGTCCATGGTCGGCATGCCGGCGACATCGGCGTTGTCCTTGACGAAGGTCGGCACACCGGAGAAGAAGCCACCGCGCGGGTGGGTCGTGCGGGCGGTGTCGAACGCCCGGTACGCGAGGCCGTTGAGGGCGGGGTTGACGGCCTCGGCGCGGGCGATCGCCGCATCGATCACCTCGGTGCGCGACACCGCGCCGCCGCGTAGCGCGGCGGCCAGGCCGACCGCGTCCAGGTCTGCGAGAGCGTCATCGCCGAAAGCATGGATCCGTGCCATGCCGCCGACGGTACCAGTACGTACCAATCCGGTCGTAGAAAGCAGAGAACCCCGCGCCACCGAGATGACACGGGGTTCTGCTGCGGTCTTGCTAGGCCTGGCCGACCTCGAACCGGACGAACCGGGTCACGGTCACGCCGGCCTCGTCGAGCAGCGCCTTGACGGACTTCTTGCTATCCGACACCGACGGCTGGTCGAGCAACACGACGTCCTTGTAGAAACCGGTGACACGACCCTCGACGATCTTGGGCAGAGCCTGTTCAGGCTTGCCCTCCTCCTTCGCGGTCTCCTCGGCAATGCGACGCTCGTTGGCGACGATGTCCTCCGGGACGTCCTCGCGGGTGAGGTACTTGGCCTTCAACGCGGCGATCTGCAGGGCGACCGCGTGCGCGGCATCCTGCGAATCGCCCGAGAACTCGACGAGCACACCCACTGCGGGCGGCAGGTCGGCCGCGCGCTTGTGCAGGTAGGTCTCGACCTGGCCGTCGAAGTACGCCGCGCGGCGCAGTTCGAGCTTCTCGCCGATCTTGGCCGACAGGTCGGCGATCAGCTGCTCGACCGTGGTGCCGTCCACCTCGACGCCCTTGAGGGCGTCGACGTCGGCGGCCTTGGCGGCCGCGGCGGCGGTGACCACCTTCTCGGCCAGCGCCTGGAACTCGGCATTCTTCGCGACGAAGTCGGTCTCCGAGTTCAGCTCGATGAGTGCGCCGTCCTTGGCCGCCACCAGACCCTCGGCGGTCGCGCGCTCGGCGCGCTTGCCGACGTCCTTGGCGCCCTTGATGCGCAGCACCTCGACGGCCTTGTCGAAATCGCCGTCGCTCTCGGCCAGCGCGTTCTTGCAGTCCATCATGCCTGCGCCGGTCAGCTCCCGAAGTCGCTTGACGTCGGCAGCGGTGTAGTTCGCCATAACAGCTTTACTCCTCGGAGATTAGGACGCGTCGGTGGTGGGCTCGGCAGCGGCGGTGCTGTCGGCGGCGGGGCTGGTGGTCGCTCCGGCCAGTAGTTCCTGCTCCCACTCGGCGAGCGGCTCGGCCGCACCGTCCTGGCCGGCCTCGGCCTTGCCGGCACCCGAACGAGCCTGCAGGCCCTCGGCGACCGCGGAGGCGATCACCTTGGTCAGCAGGGCGGCCGAGCGGATCGCGTCGTCGTTACCCGGGATCGGGTAGTCGACCAGGTCGGGATCGCAGTTGGTGTCCAGGATCGCGATGACCGGGATGTTGAGCTTGCGCGCCTCGGCGACCGCCAGGTGCTCCTTGTTGGTGTCGACGACCCAGATGGCCGACGGAACCTTCGCCATGTCCCGGATACCACCGAGGCTGCGCTCGAGCTTGTTCTTCTCACGCGTGAGCATGAGGATTTCCTTCTTGGTGCGCCCCTCGAAGCCACCGGTCTGCTCCATGGCCTCAAGCTCCTTGAGGCGCTGCAGGCGCTTGTGCACGGTGGAGAAGTTGGTGAGCATGCCGCCCAGCCAGCGCTGGTTCACGAAGGGCATGCCGACCCGGGTCGCCTCATCGGCGATGGACTCCTGAGCCTGCTTCTTGGTGCCGACGAACATGACGCTGCCGCCATGGGCGACAGTTTCCTTCACGAACTCGTAGGCCTTGTCGATGTAGGTCAGCGTCTGCTGCAGATCGATGATGTAGATGCCGTTGCGGTCGGTGAAGATGAACCGCTTCATCTTGGGGTTCCAGCGTCGGGTCTGATGCCCGAAGTGAGCGCCGCTGTCGAGCAGCTGCTTCATGGTTACGACAGCCATGGTGATGTAGCCGTGCTTTCGTTATCGACGGTTGACGTCCGGAATCGGGTGAATCCGGACCCTGGCGACTGCGGCTGCCGGACCCGACTCGGTTTCCCAGGTCGGGACCGCCCGGCATGCTTGTGGCAACCCAGTGGTGCAGGTTGCGGTGCAGACGCGCGAAGTCAGCCCACGGATGTGAGCTGCGGGGAGAAGTTTACACCGTTGGAACCTGTGCTTTGACCACGCGCGTTGTGCACAGTCGAGCATTCGTCCACAGGCCGGCACCTGGCGGGTACCGATCCCGGGCGACTGGCGCTGAACTGGTCTGATGAGAGTTCTTCCGGTGCTGGTGGTGGCCGCGCTGGTCGGCGCCGCGCCGGCGGCGGCCGAGGCCGAGCGGCTGCAGTGGCCACTGCGTCCTCCGGCGGCGGTGACGCGCGGATTCGATGCCCCGGCACAGAACTGGCAGCGTGGGCACCGCGGCGTGGATCTGGCCGGCACCCCGGGTCAGACCGTTTTCGCCGCCGCCGCAGGCATCGTGGTGTTCGCCGGTGAGCTGGCGGGCCGGCCGCTGGTGTCGGTGCAGCATCCGGGCGGGTTGCGGACCAGCTACGAGCCGGTGCGCCCGGCGGTGCGCGCCGGCCAGCGGGTAGACGCCGGGACGCCCCTCGGCGTGCTCCTTGGCGGCCATCCGGGATGTCCGGTGCCGGCGTGCCTGCACTGGGGTGCGATGTGGGGTCCGGCCGCGCGCGCTGACTATGTGGATCCGCTGGGGCTGCTGGCCGCGACCCCGCTCGTGCTCAAGCCCGTGGGTGGGCCTGATCGTGCACCGCCCGCAACCGCGCGACGGTGACGTGGGTGTAGAGCTGGGTGGTGGCCAGCGTCGAGTGGCCGAGCAGTTCCTGCACCACGCGCAGGTCGGCACCGCCTTCCAGCAGGTGGGTGGCAGCGCTGTGCCGCAGACCGTGCGGGCCGATATCGGGGGCGCCGTCGACGGCGGCCATCGTCTGGTGCACCACCGTGCGGGCCTGGCGCTGGTCGAGGCGGGCTCCACGGGAACCGAGCAGCAGCGCGGCACCGGACGCGGGTTTGGCCAGCGCCGGGCGGCCGGAGTCCAGCCAGGCGGTCAGCGCGTCCTCGGCGGGTTCGCCGAACGGCACGGTGCGCTGCTTGTTGCCCTTGCCCAGCACCCGCAGCACCCGCCGTGAGCGGTCGACATCGTCGATGTCCAGCCCGCACAGCTCGCTGACGCGGATGCCGGTGGCATACAGCAGCTCGACGATCAGCCTGTCCCGCAATGCGATCGGATCACCCTGCTGCGCACCGGTTTGCAGGGCATCCATCGCGTCCAGAGCCTGCTCCTGCCGCAGTACCGACGGGAGGGTGCGGTGCGCCTTCGGCGTCTGCAGCCGGGCGGCGGGGTCGCTGCCCAGTAGGCCGCGGTGCAGTGCCCAGGCGGTGAACGTCTTGATCGCCGAGGTGCGCCGGGCCAGCGTGGTGCGGGCTGCGCCGGCGCCGGCCTGCGCGGCCAGCCAGGACCGCAGCCTGGGCAGGGTCAGGGTGTCCAGGCCGCCGCCGGTGAAGTCGAACAGCGAGCGCAGATCACCCAGGTAGGCGCGCCGGGTGTGCACCGATCGGCCGCGTTGCAGGGCCAGGTACTCGTCGAATTCCTCGAGCAGCGGTTCCAGGTCGGGCTTGCTCACCGTCCTACGGTCGCAGATACCCGCGGGCTGTCTACTGGACGCGCCGCAGTGTGTCCGGGGTGAGATCTGCCAGCGCCGGGTAGCCGTCGATCGCCATGGTCAGGTCGAGTTCGGCCAGCAGCGAGCGCAGGACGTGAACCACTGCGTCGGTGCCGCCGAGCGCCAGGCCGTAGACGTAGGGCCGGCCGACGCCGACAGCGGTCGCCCCCAAGGCGAGCGCCTTGACGATATCGGCGCCGCTGCGGATACCGGAATCGAACAGCACCGGCAGCCCGTCGGCGGCGGCCACCACGTCGGGCAGGCAGTCGATCGCCGGGATGCCGCCGTTGGCCTGGCGGCCGCCGTGGTTGGAGCAGTAGATGCCGTCGACGCCGGCGTCGCGGGCGCGGGCCACATCGTCGGGATGGCAGATGCCCTTGGCGAGCAGCGGCAGCCTGGTCTGCGACCGCAGCCAGGTCAGGTCCTCCCAGGTGACGGGCTGACCGAAGGTGGATACCCATTTGAGGATGGCGGCCTGCGGGTTCTCCTCGGGTGACTGCGGCAGGCTGGCCCGGAACACCGGGTCGCTGAAGTAGTTGGACAGGCAGTGCCCGCGCAGTTGCGGGAAGTTCGAGGTGCTCAGGTCGCGGGGACGCCAGCCCGGCACCCAGGTGTCGAGCGTGACGATGATCGCCTTGTAGCCGGCGGCTTCGGCCCGGGCGACGAAGCTGGCGGCCAGATCACGGTCCTTCGGCGTATAGAGCTGGAAAAGACCTGGCGTGTCGCCGAATTCGGCGGCCACCTCCTCCAACGGATCGGCGGTCAGGGTGGACACCGTCATCGGCACCCCGGTGCGCGCCGCGGCGCGGGCGACGGCCAGGTCGCCGTGTCCGTCGCGGCTGCAGATCCCGGTGACGCCGATGGGCGCCATGAACACCGGAGACGGCAGCGTGAGACCGAACAGGTCGACGCTCAGATCGCGTTCGGTGGCGCCGACCCCCATCCGCGGCATCAGTCCCCAGTGCTCGAAGGCGCTGACATTGACGCGCTGGGTGCGTTCATCGCCTGCTCCGCCTGCGACGTAGGACCAGACCGACGGGGACATCGCCGCCTGGGCGCGCTGCTCCAATTCGGCGAAGGCCATCGGCAGCGATGGCACCACCCCGGCCAGGCCCTGCAGGTAGATCTCGAGCTGATAGTCGCCGAATGCCATGGGGTCAGTCTTGCTGGCCGGCCTCCGCTTTGGCTAGCTGCGCCTTCCATTGCCGGAAGGTTTCTTCGGTGCGTCCGCGACGCCAGTACCCGGAGATGGAGGCCCACTTCGCCTCGACACCGCGTTCCTTACGCAGGTAGGGACGCAGATTGTGCATCACAGCCTGCGCTTCACCGTGCACGAACACCTGCACCTGACCGGGCAGCCACGGTGCCTCCTTGACAGCGGCGATCAGTGGCGCGTTGTCGCCGGCCTTGTCCTCGCTGACCAGGTCGGCACGGCCACCCCGGTAGATCCAGTGCACGTCGACACCCTCGGGCGCCTTGAGTTCAAGCACATCATCGGGACCGCTGACTTCGATGAAGGCCTTACCGATCGCGTTGGGCGGCAACGCTTCCAGCGCGGCGCTGATCGCCGGAAGCCCGGCCTCGTCGCCGGCGAGCAGATGCCAGTCCGCGGCCGGGTCCGGCGCGTAGGCGCCGGCCGGTCCCATCAGGTAAGCGGGTTGACCCGGCTGGGCGGCCGCCGCCCACGGGCCGGCGACGCCCTGTTCACCGTGCACGACGAAGTCGATGGAGATCTGGCGCAGCGAGTCGTCGACCGACCGCACGGTGTAGGTACGCACGGCGGGACGCTTGTGCTCTGGGAGCACGTTGAAGCTGTCCAGGGTGAGCGGGTGCGGCAGCGAGACGATGTCGATGTCCGGGTCGACGATGACGATCTTGACGTACGAATCGGTGAACTTTCCCGGGACGAACGTGTCGAAACCGACACCGCCGAGCACCAGACGGATCATATGCGGCGCCAACTGCTCGCTGCTGATCACCTCGAAGGTGTGAATGGGACGTCCTGCCATGGCTTTACCTCGCAATACGATTAGCTGATCTTCACGTCCACTGTACGAGCCGGTGCCCCGCGGCGGTCGGCTACCGCACCGCCGGTGGTGCGCCCCGCACGATTCGCCACCGACCATCGTGGCGCTCCACCCGCCCGCCGATCTCCAGCAACGCCAAAGGTCCGAGTACCTGTTCGGCGGGCATGCCGGCGGCCACCGCGATGTCCTCCACGCTGCACGATCCCCGCCCCGGTAGCGCTTCGTATACCAGCAGTTGCTCTCGGGGCAGTCCGTCGAGGGGCGTCTCGGGGTGCTCGGGGTCATCGGCGAGCTCGCCGATCGAGCCCACGATTTCGACGATCTCCTCGGCGCGAGTGATCAGTTGGGTGGATTTCCGTCGCAGCAACACGTGGCAGCCCGCCGACGCGGCCGAGGTCACCGGGCCGGGCACCGCGCACACCACCCGCCCCATCGCTTCCGCCCAGGCGGCGGTGTTGGCCGCCCCGCTGCGCAGTCCGGCTTCGACGACGACCGTCGCACCGCTCAGCGCGGCGACGAGCCGGTTGCGGGTCAGGAAGCGATGCCGTGCGGGTCGGACACCGGGCGGATACTCCGATACCACCAGACCCGTGCCACCGATCCGGTGCAGCAGCGCGGAATGCCCTGCGGGATAGGGCACGTCGATACCGCCGGCCAGCACGGCGACAGTCACCCCGTCGAGTCCGAGCGCGGCGCGGTGTGCCGCGCCGTCGATACCGTAGGCGCCGCCGGACACCACCGCGACGTTGCGTTCGGCCAGGCCCGCGGACAGGTCGGCGGCCACGTGCTCGCCGTAGCCGGTCGCGGCCCGGGTCCCGACGATGGCCGCCGCGCGGGCGGCCACCTCGTCGAGGCGTGCGGGTCCGATCGCCCACAGCACCATTGGGTGCCGACCCGATTCCTTGCGCTGAACGTCTGCACCGTCGAACACGGTGAACGCCAGATGCGGCCATTCCGCATCGTCGGGGGTGATAAGTCGGCCGCCGCGGCGCTGCAGCATCTCCAGATCCGCTGCGGCGGTGTCGATGTGACAACGCGCAGAGATCCGGTTTCGGAGGGGCTCGGGTGTTTCGCCGACCTTGATCCGGGCAGCGGCCTCCGCCGGTCCCCGGTCGGCGACAAAGGCGGTTAGTGCCGGGCACGGCGGCTCGGCCACCCGCGACAGATACGCCCACGCATGGCGCACCGTGTCGACGGTCATGACGGGCCGCCCTGCCGGAAGCTCAGCGCCGTCGCGATATGGTCGGGCTTCGGTGAGTTCGCGCCGGCCAGATCGGCGATCGACCACGCGATACGCAGGGTGCGGTCCGCACCGCGCAGGTTGAGCCGGCCCCGGTCGACCGCCGCTCGCAACACGGCCATGGTGGCATCTGCCGGGCGGAACTGCTGGCGCAGCGCCGTCCCCGGCACCTCGGCGTTGGTCCGCACGCCGATCGGTTTCCAGCGCTCGGCCGCCGCGGCGCGCGCCGCGGCCACCCGGCTGCGGACCGCGGCGCTCGACTCGCCCGCCTCATAGGTGAAGGCGCCCGCCCTGATCGGGTGCATCTCGACCTTCAGATCGACCCGATCCACCAGCGGCCCCGACAGCTTGCCCAGGTAGCGTCGTTTGGCGCCGGCATTGCACAGGCAGTCCGTCGGGTCTGTCGGCGCGCAGGGGCACGGGTTGGCGGCGAGGATGAGCTGGAACCGGGCCGGGTAGCGCGCCACGCCGTCACGACGTGCCAGCCGAATTTCGCCTTCTTCCAACGGTGTTCGCAACGATTCCAGCACATGCGTGCCGACTTCGGCGTACTCGTCGAGGAAGAGCACGCCGCGGTGCGCCCGGCTCACCGCCCCAGGCCGCGCCATCCCCGACCCGCCCCCCACCATCGCCGCCACCGTCGAGGAGTGGTGCGGAGCGATGAACGGTGGACGGGTGATCAACGGGGTGTCCGGCGCCAGCGTCCCGGCGATCGAATGGATCGCGGTGACCTCGATGGCCTCTTCCTCGGTCAACGGCGGCAGCAGGCCCGGCAACCGTTGCGCCAGCATCGTTTTACCGATGCCCGGTGGCCCGGTCAGCATCAGATGATGCGCCCCCGCGGCGGCCACCTCCACCGCCACCCGCGCCGCGGTCTGCCCGATCAGATCCGCGAGGTCTCGGCACTCCGGCGGCAAATACGGGGCGGCATCGGTGATCCGGCCGGCCAGCTGCCCCTTACCCCGAAACCACTCCTGCAGCTGCCGCAAATGGCCCACACCCCACACATCGATGCCGTCGACCAGGCTGGCCTCGGCCAGGTTGGCCACCGGCACCACCACCGCCTGCCAGCCATCGCGCTTGGCGGCCAGCACCGCGGGCAGCACACCGTTGACCGGGCGCACCCGACCATCGAGGGCCAACTCACCGAGCAGCACCGTCTTCGCCAACCGCGCCCACGATGTCTTCAGGTGCGCCGAAAGCACCGCCGCGGCCAAGGCCAGGTCATACATCGAACCCACCTTGGGCAGCGTCGCCGGCGACAACGCCAGCGTGAGCCGCGTGTCCGGCCAGCTGTTACCGCAGTTGGTGATCGCCGCACGCACCCGATCCCGGGCCTCCTGCAACGCGGCATCAGGCAGCCCGACCAGGTGCACGCCGGGCAGGCCGCCGGTGATATCGGCCTCGATCTCCACCGTGACACCGTCGAGGCCCCGGATCGCGACGGCGAACGCACGTCCCAGCGTCATCACCCGACCGCCTGCAGATGCGTGAGCTCCGGTGTGCGGGTACGCCCGAACCGCACCCCGATCACATCGATGCGCACCCCCGACCACCGCTGCCCACCGCCGGCCAACCACAATCCGGCCAACCGGCGTAGCCGACGCACCTTATCCGGAGTCACCGCATACGCCACGCCGCCGAACCGGTCGGTGGTGCGCGCCTTGACCTCCACGAACACCACCACCCCGGCCGCCTCGTCCAGGGCAATCACATCCAGCTCGCCGTACCGGCACCGCCAATTGCGCTCCAACACCGTCAAACCCAAGGCTTCCAGGTGCTGCACCGCCAGCTGCTCACCGAGTGCGCCGATCTCGGCGCGAGTCCAGGTTTCCATGAACCCACCCTCGCCCCGGCCACCGACACGATTACGGCCCAGAACCCAGAAAGCCCCAGTTATCCACAATCACCGATTGATCCACAGGATCAGCCCAACGCGCCACTGTCCTTCGCCACGATCGCCTTCACATCGGCACGCACCCGCTCCAACTCCGCGCGTTCCTGCTCCGAGTACTCACGCGCCGTGTCATCGAGCACGCACACCGTGCCCACCACCCGCCGCTCACCGTCATGCACCGCGACACCCAGATAGTTGTGCAAGACCGAGAGAACTGTCGACAGCTTGGCGAACGCGCTCCCCACCATGTGCCCAGTGTGCAATACAGGGGAGCACGTCTTTGATTGCCTTCTCAATGAGTTCGCTCTCTCGACTCATGCGTCCTACGTTCGTGCTCCCTGCGACGGCGCTGCTCTTCCCTGCGCTTTTGCTCTTCTTGTTGCTGCGCTCGCTGATCAGCCTCGCGCAGCTCCCGCCGACGCTGAACTCGCGTGGATAACTCGCGCTCTAGCTGGCCTAACGGGCATTCCTGCCACCGTTCGTTAGTACAGTCTCGCTATGGCGATCGAACGAGACTTGAAGATCTTCATCAGCTGGTCAGGTGACCTGGCAAAGGAAGTCACGAAAGTGCTGCGGGCATGGCTGCCGAAGATGTTCGACCACATCGACCCTTGGGCTTCCGAGGTGGACATCGATGCCGGCACCCGAGGTCTCGACGCCATTCAGGAACGGCTGAACCAAAGCTCTTTCGGGATCATCGTGGTCACGACGGAGAATATGGCGAAGCCATGGTTGAACTTCGAGGCTGGCGCTCTGTCCCGCCGCCTCGACGCTGACCTCACCCGCGTGGTGCCGCTCCTGGTGAACTTTGAGGACGTCTACCAACTGCAGGGGCCAATCAGCCAGTTCCAGGCAACGAGGCTCAATAAGGAGGGGATGTCCAACCTATGCCGATCACTCGCGTCTGCGATTGGCCTTGATCCGCTTACAATCACCTCCCGGTTTGAGTGGGCATGGAGCGACCTTGAGGATGGGATCGCCCACGCCAAAGCGTTGGTGGGTCATCAACCGCCCGCGCCGGAACTGGACGAAAAGGATCTATTGAAGACCCTCGTGCAATCGGTGAAAACGATGCAGCGCCAGATCAACGACCTATCTGCCGGTAAGACACAGTCCACGCCGAGCACGCCGAAGAAGAGACTTGTCTTAGGCAATCCCATGGGTAGTCCCTGGCACGACCACGCAAAGATGCAACAGTGCCAAGAGGACATCAAGCGAATCGCGTCTGAGTTCAAACCTGTTCGATCTGTCGAACCCATTGAACGAGAGGGCAACCGGTACGTCGGAGTGATCTTCGAGGACGGACTGAGCCTCGATAAGGGCCAACACAATTGGTTCCTAGAGCAGATGATGAAGATGCCTGTGTCAGTTGTGGTGCTGACCGACGACGGTGCAATGGATCTTGGGCCAAAGTGACCGGAGCTGGCCTATGGTCGCAGTTCCTTGAACTGACGCTTGTGCCTGAGCGCGCCCTGCTCGATCTTGAGTAGGCCTGTACGGGCCGCCTCGATGGCGCGCACCGCGACGTCCATCTGCCCCTTCGCGTTAAGCCGCACATCGGCCAGTGCGTCCCCGTCGGGTAGGCCATCCCAGAGCACGGCAACAGCTCGCAGCTGGCGCGAGATGGTTCCAACCTCGTCGGGTGTCGGTGCGAGTAGTAGTCGCGCCAACTTGTCCAGTTGATCCGCCTCGTGCATTAACTCCGGTCCGAGATTCTGCGCGGAAACTCGTGTCTCAAGCAGGCGGCGTGGCTTATCCATGGTCGCAGCGATGTGGTCAAGGCGGTCGTCCAAGGCTGCACGCAACTCGGCCTGCTTCCTACGAACAGGCTCGCGGCGGGAGTACCAGACGTTGTAGACACTCAAGCCAGTACCCACAGAGCCAAGCACTGTGGCGATCAATGTGTACACCCACATGGCAGCAACGGTATCGAAGCGCTCCGACAGTCGACAGCCGTGCACAGTTGCCCGGCCAACCGTTCGACTGTCTGGTTCAATGAACCGCCCCGGGGAGTCCGGAGACTTTCTGATTTGAGGACTCAGCTGGCGGCTGGCCTCGCTCGTTTATGCGTAGTAGGCAGCCTCAAGCTCGGCGGGTGGGACGTCTCCGCAGTACTCGTAGAGCCAGCGGTGGTTGAACCGGTCGACCCAGCGGGCGGTCGCTAGCTCGACGTCCTCGATGGTGCGCCACGGCTTGCCCGGTTTGATAGCTCAGTCTTGTAGAGGCCGTTGATGGTCTCGGCGAGTGCGTTGATGCTCCTATATCTGTCAAGCGGCGGATTCCAGGGTCTGCGTATTGACCCGCAGAGGGCGCATTAGGGACCAGATTTCGCGGGCGAGGAGTCGTTTGAGGCAGCGGATGCTCTCGGGTTTGGTCTTGCCTTCGGCGGTGCGGCGAGCGACGTAGGCCTTGGTGGGTTCGTGATGCTGCATCCGCACGATGACAGTGCGGTAGAGGGCAGCGTTGGCCTGGCGGTGACCGCCGCGGTTGAGCCGGTGGCGCGTCGTCATCCCCGCCGATGCCGGAATGGGTGCCACGCCGATCTAGCCCCCCTTCGCAGCAGGTCCTAGCAATCAGATCGATCGGCACCTAGACACGCAACCTGAGTTCGGACATTTGGTCTAGTACCCAGGTTTGATGCCGAGGTCGGTGAGGATCTGGCGCTGAGCGTCGGGAAT
>JAKJHY010000010.1 GCA_021648845.1 Mycobacterium sp. MBM
GCAAGCCTCGCTCCGACTCTAGGGTCGCTCGGCAAGCCTCGCTCCGACTCTAGGGTCGCTCGGCAAGCCTCGCTCCGACTCTAGGGTCGCTCGGCAAGCCTCGCTCCGTCGCCAGGACTCGAACCTGAACTATCTGAACCAAAATCAGAGGTGCTGCCGATTACACCACGACGGACTGATCAACCCGAGACTCTAGTCGAAACGACTACGCTCTCCACCGTGGCCGCACCCGAAAAAGAGACTCGTGCGCCCCGCGCCCGGATGACCGGCAGTGAACGCCGCCAGCAGCTGATCGAGATCGCCAAGTCGTTGTTCGCCGAACGCGGTTTCGACGGCACTTCCATCGAGGAGATCGCCCAACGCGCGAATGTCTCCAAACCGGTGGTCTACGAGCATTTCGGCGGTAAGGAAGGGCTGTACGCGGTCGTCGTGGACCGTGAGATGTCGGCGCTGCTGGACGGCATCACCGCATCGCTGACCAACAACCGGTCCCGGGTGCGGGTGGAGCGGGTGGCGCTGGCCTTGCTCACCTATGTCGAGGAACACACCGACGGCTTTCGCATCCTCATCCGTGATTCGCCGGCGGCGCTCACCTCGGGTACCTACGCCTCGCTGCTCAACGACGCCGTCAACCAGGTGGCCTCGATCCTGGCCGGGGACTTCTCCCGGCGTGGTCTGGATCCCGAACTCGCGCCGCTGTACGCCCAGGCGCTGGTCGGGTCGGTGTCGATGACCGCCCAGTGGTGGCTCGACGTGCGGGAGCCACCCAAGGAAGTGGTGGCCGCGCACGTGGTCAACGTGGTGTGGAACGGGCTGACGCACCTGGAGTCCGACCCGGTCCTGCACGACGAGTAGGCGCGAGCTTCGTCACTGCGGACCGCCACCTACGATGGACTCATCATGACCGCACCGGGGCACACGCATGTCCAAAACTCGATCGCGGGGCTCGTCGAGGTGGCGCTCAGCTCGCCCACCTTCACCGATCTGATCGACCGCGCACACCGCCGCCCCGACACGTTGGCGATGGTGGGCCCGGCCAGTGCCCGATTGTTCGCCGCCGCGGCGCTGGCCCGCACCGGCCCGCTGCTCGTGGTGACCGCCACCGGGCGCGAGGCCGACGATCTGACCGCTGAACTGCAGGCGGTGTTCGGCGAGGCCGTCGCGCTGTTCCCGTCCTGGGAGACGCTGCCGCACGAGCGGCTCTCACCCGGTGTCGAGACGGTCGGAGCCAGGATGTTGGTGCTGCGCCGGCTGGCCCGCCCCGACGACGAGCACCTCGGTCCGCCGTTGCAGGTGGTGGTCACCACGGCCCGTTCCCTGCTGCAGCCGATGTTGGCCGGTCTCGGCGAGATCGAGCCGGTGACGTTGGCCGTGGGCGCCGAGTCGGATTTCGACGAGACGATCGCCCGGCTGGTCGAGCTGGCCTACACCCGTGTCGACATGGTGGCCAAGCGCGGTGAGTTCGCGGTGCGCGGCGGCATCCTCGACATCTTCGCGCCGACCGCCGAACATCCGGTGCGGGTGGAGTTCTGGGGTGACGAGGTCAGCGAGATGCGGATGTTCTCCGTCGCCGACCAACGGTCCATCACCGAGATCGAGATCGACCATCTGGTGGCCGTCCCGTGCCGGGAGATCCTGCTCGACGATGCGGTCAAGGAGCGGGCCGGCCAGCTCGTCGACGCCAGCCCGCAGACCGACAACACCGTGGCCGGCGGGGTCGGTGACATGCTGGCCAAGCTCGCCGAGGGCATCCCGGTGGACGGGATGGAAGCGCTGCTGCCGGTGCTGCAACCCGATGCGCTGACCCTGCTGACCACCCACCTGCCCGAGGGCACCCCGGTGCTGGTCTGCGATCCGGAGAAGGTGCGTTCCCGTGCCGCCGACCTGATCCGCACCGGGCGGGAGTTCCTGGAGGCGTCCTGGTCGGTGGCCGCGATCGGCGGGGCCGCCCCGGTCGACATCGACGCGCTCGGCGGGTCGGGTTTCCGTGAGCTCGACGAGGTGCGTGCCGGTGCGGCGCACTGGTGGACGCTGAGCCAGCTCACCGACGAGGCAGCGGTCGAACTCGACGTGCGCCCGGCGCCCTCGGCGCGCAGCCAGAACGGGCTCGAGGAGATCTTCGCGATGCTGCGCGCCCACGTCGCCACCGGTGGGTTCGCCGCCGTGGTCACCCCGGGCACCGGGACCGCGCAGCGTGTCGTCGAACAGTTGTCCGAGGCCGATACTCCGGCAACGCTTTTGGAGTCCGGTGCGCAGCCGGCCGCCGGTGTGGTCGGTGTGCTCAAGGGGCCGCTGCACGACGGCTTGGTGATCCCCGCCGCCAACCTGGTGATCATCACCGAGGCCGATCTGACCGGTAACAGGGTCGCCGCCACCGATGGGAAAAGGCTTGCGGCCAAACGACGTAACGTCGTCGATCCGCTCGCCCTGGCGGCCGGCGACCTGGTGGTGCACGATCAGCACGGCATCGGCAAGTTCGTCGAGATGACCGAACGGGTGATCGGCGGGGCGCGCCGCGAATATCTGGTGCTCGAGTACGCCTCGGCCAAACGTGGCGGCGGCACCGACAAGCTGTACGTGCCGATGGATTCCCTGGACCAGCTCTCCCGATATGTCGGCGGCCAGGCGCCCACCTTGAGCCGGCTCGGCGGCAGCGATTGGACCAACACGAAAACCAAGGCGCGCAAGGCGGTCCGGGAGATCGCCGGTGAGCTTGTGGCGCTCTACGCCAAACGTCAGGCCGCGCCCGGCCACGCGTTCGGGCCGGACACCCCGTGGCAGGCCGAGATGGAGGACGCGTTCGGTTTCACCGAGACCATGGACCAGCTGACAGCCATCACCGAGGTCAAGGCAGATATGGAGAAGCCGGTCCCGATGGACCGGGTGATCTGCGGTGACGTCGGGTATGGCAAGACCGAGATCGCGGTGCGGGCGGCGTTCAAGGCGGTGCAGGACGGCAAGCAGGTGGCGGTCCTGGTGCCGACGACGCTGCTGGCCGATCAGCACCTGCAGACCTTCACCGCCCGGATGGCCGGTTTCCCGGTGACGGTGAAGGGCCTGTCCCGGTTCACCGACCCGGCCGACTCGAAGGCCACCCTGGACGGGATGGTCGACGGTACGGTCGACATCGTCATCGGCACCCACCGGCTGCTGCAGACCGCGGTGCGCTGGAAGGATCTCGGCCTGGTGATCGTCGACGAGGAACAGCGGTTCGGCGTCGAACACAAGGAGCACATCAAGAGCCTGCGCACCCACGTCGACGTCCTGACCATGAGCGCCACCCCGATTCCGCGAACCCTGGAGATGAGCCTGGCCGGCATCCGGGAGATGTCGACCATCCTGACCCCGCCCGAGGAACGCTTCCCGGTGCTCACCTATGTGGGTCCGCACGATGACAAGCAGGTGGCCGCGGCGCTGCGTCGTGAACTGCTGCGCGACGGCCAGGCCTTCTACATCCACAACCGGGTCCGCTCGATCGACCAGGCCGCCGCGCGGGTGCAGGCCATGGTGCCCGAGGCCCGGGTGGTGGTCGCGCACGGCCAGATGGCCGAGGAGACCCTGGAGAAGACCGTGGAGGGCTTCTGGAACCGCGATTACGACATCCTGGTCTGCACCACCATCGTCGAGACCGGCCTGGACATCTCCAATGCCAACACCCTGATCGTGGAACGTGCCGACACCTTCGGGTTGTCGCAGCTGCACCAGCTGCGGGGCCGGGTCGGCCGCAGTCGTGAGCGCGGGTACGCGTATTTCCTGTATCCGCCGGAGGTGCCGTTGACCGAAACCGCCCACGACCGGCTGGCCACCATCGCGCAGAACAACGAACTCGGTGCCGGGATGGCGGTGGCCATGAAGGACTTGGAGATTCGCGGTGCGGGCAACGTGCTGGGTGTCGAACAGTCCGGTCACGTCGCCGGCGTCGGTTTCGACCTGTATGTCCGGTTGGTGGGTGAGGCCGTCGAGGCCTACCGCGCCGCAGTGGACGGCAAGACCGTCAGCACCGTCGAGGAACCCAAGGACGTGCGCATCGACCTGCCGGTGGACGCGCACTTCCCGCCGGACTACATCGGCAGCGACCGGTTGCGGCTGGAGGCCTACCGCCGGTTGGCCGCCGCCGCGGACGCCGCCGGGGTGGACCGTGTCATCGAGGAGCTCAACGACCGCTACGGCCCGTTGCCCGAACCCGCGCAACGTCTGATCGCGGTGGCGCGGCTGCGGCTGCTGTGCCGCGAGTACGGGGTCACCGAGGTGGCCACGATCTCCGATGCCACCCTCAAGGTGGCGCCGCTGACGCTGCTGGATTCGGGCCAGATGCGGCTCAAGCGGGTCTATCCGGGGTCGGCCTACCGGGCGACGACCGCCACGGTGCAGATCCCGATTCCGCGCGCCGGCACCGGGGTGGGCGCGCCGCGCATCCGTGATCTCGAACTGCTGCAAGCGGTGGCCGGTCTGCTGCTGGCACTGGACGGACGCCCGGCCGACGACGTCGACATCACCGCGATGGGAGGTGCGCAATGACGGTCGTCCTGGTGGACCCGCGCCGGCCCTCGCTGGTTCCCGTGGAAGCCGTCGCCCTTCTCGCCGGTGACGTGCAGTACACCGAGGAGATGCCGATCAAGGTGCCGTGGTCACTGCCCTCGGCGCGCCCGGCGTACGACGGAGAGCCCGCGCCGGTGCTGTTGTCCTCGGATCCCGACCATCCCGCCGTGGCCTCCCGGCTGGCCGCCGGTGAGCAGCTGATCGCGGCTCCCGCGCCGCAACCCGGTGAGCGGCTGGTTGACGCGGTCGCGGTGATGGACAAGCTGCGCACCGACGGGCCGTGGGAGAGCGAGCAGACCCACGATTCGCTGCGCCGCTACCTGTTGGAGGAGACCTACGAGCTGTTCGACGCGGTGCGCGGCGGGGACGCCGAGGAACTGCGCGAGGAACTCGGAGATGTGTTGTTGCAGGTGCTCTTTCACGCGCGCATCGCCGAGGACGCCCCGGCGCACCCGTTCGGTATCGACGATGTCGCCGATGCGCTGGTTCGCAAGCTGGGAAACCGTGCCGCCGGCGTGCTGGCCGGCCAGTCGGTGTCGCTGCAGGAGCAGCTGGCCCAGTGGGAGGAACGCAAACGCACCGAGAAGGTGCGCGACTCCTGCATGGACGATGTGCCGACCGGTCAGCCCGCGCTGGCGTTGGCGCAGAAGGTGCTCGAACGCTGCGCCGGGGCGGGTATGCCCGACGATCTGATCCCCGACGCGCTGCGCGAGGTGCGAATCGGCACGGACTCCGATGCCGAGAACACGCTGCGCACCGCCACTTTGGAGTTCATCGACACGGTCCGGCGCGCCGAGCGGGCCGTCAAGGCGGCCCGGGGCGGCGACCCCATCGGGGAGACACCGTCGCAGGCGATCAGCGCCGACGAGTGGCGCAGCCACTGGCCCGCCTGACCACACCTCGCCGAAACAGCATTCCAGACGGCGTGCTCTCGCACTTTGCCGTCTGGAATGCAGTTTCGGCGCGGTAGACGTCAGCCGACGAGCGTGTCGCCGAGGAACCGGTCCGCGCCGGTCACGCCCGGCAGCACGAAGAAGAACCCGCCGCCCACCGGCAGGATGTACTCCTCCAGCGGCTCGCCCTTGAGTCGTTCCTGCACGGCGAGGAAGCCGTCGCGCAGGCTGCGCTGGTAGGCGACGAACGCCAGGCCCTGGTCGAGGCGGCCCGCCCCGTCGAACCCGCGCGAATAGTTGAAGCCGCGCCGCAGGATGAGGTTCTTTTCGGTCTCCGGGGTGCGCGGGTTGGCCAGCCGGATATGGGCATTGAGCTTGATCCGCAGTCCGTCGGGGTCGGCGGCGTAGTCGGGGTCGTCGAATTCCCCGGGCATGCCCAGCGGTGCGCCGCTGACCTTGGCCCGCCCGATCAGGGCTTCCTGCTCGACGAGCTGGGTGCGGTCCCAGAACTCGACGAAGTTCCGGATGATGCGCACCGCCTGATAGCTGCCGCCGGTGGCCCATTCCGGTTCGCCGTCGTCGGCCCCCACCCAGACGTGCCGGTCCATCACCGCCGCGTCGGACACATCCAGGTTCGCGGTGCCGTCCTTGAACCCGAGCAGGTTTCGCGGCGTGCTCGCCTCCATGTTCGACGCGGCGGCGGCCTGCCCTGCGCCGATACCGCGGGCGTAGCCATCGACCATCCAGCGCAACACCAGATTGCTGCGGGTGCGGCGCATCAACTGTCGCAACGCGAACTGCATGGTGTCGTTGTGGCCGGCTTCGAAGATGACCGAGATATCTCCGTGCGACAGCTTCGGGTCGAGCCGGTCATTGGCCAGAAACGGCATCGTGACCAGTTCACGGGGTTTGCGGTCGGCCAGCCCGAATCGGTCATCGAACAGTGCGGCCCCGACACCGACCACGACCGACAGGTTGTCCGCCGGCGGCTTTTCGCCGAGGATGCCCGAATCGACCGGGGGATAGGCGGGATCCCTTGTCTCCGGCGGCTTTCCGGCCATCAGTCCGCGGATCTCGTCGGTGAGCTCGCGCAGTGTCGATGTCAGTTCCGCGCGGTCGCGGGCGTGCACGTTGAACGAGGCGATGAGCCCCTGCTCGGGGATCGGCAACGCGGTGATCCCGGTCTGGTGCGGGCCTTCGAATTCGATGAACCGGTGCGCGCCGGCGCCCTGGGTTACCGGGGCGTCCGACGCGCAACCGGCCAGCGCCCCGGCTCCCACCGCGGCGCCGGTGCCCAGGGCGCCGGCGACGAACCCGCGCCGAGAGATTCCGCGGCGTGGTGAGCGCTGGGTCACTGCAGCTTCAGCACTCCCGAGACCTGCGCCAGGTTCTCCGAGAGTCCGGCCAGTTCGGCCTTGAGGGTGTCGATGACCTGCGGGGTCACCGTGACCTCGGGGCAGCGCGCGGACGGGTACGGATCGTTCTCGGTGCAGAACAGCACCCAGCCGTCACCGCGGCGCAGCGGGCGAAGTGTGTCGAACACCGAGTTCAACCCGGCCTCGATCTTGCCCAGCAGCGCCGGATCGGCCTCCACCAGTGCCGGGTTGAGTTTGCCGACCGCGTCGCGCGCACCCTGCAGGTTGGCGTCGAAATCCCACAGGTCGGTCTTGGCGTAGCGATCCTCTTCGCCGGTGATCTTGCCCTCGGAGACCTCTTCGATCAGCTCGGCGGCACCGTTGGACACATCCACCGGCTTCACCTCGACGGCCGGGAACTGCTCCTTGAGCGCGGCGACGTCGGCGTCGAGCTGATCGGCGAACGGTGCGCCGCCGTCGGTGGTGTTCTTCTCGAACAGCAGGTACTCCAGGCGGTGCCAGCCGGTGAACTCGGGGTCGTCGACGCCGGCGAAGTCGTCGACACGGGCGTCGATCTTGCCGTCGATCTCCTCGACGAGACCGGCCAGCGGTTCGATGCGCTCCCACGGCACGCGCGACGGGGCGTAGGCGTCTTGGGCGGCCTTGAGGTCACCGGCCCGGACCGCATCGGTGAAGACCTTGACCGCGGTGACCAGCTCGTCGATCTGGGCGATTGCGTACGCCTTGTACTCGGCGGCGGCCTTCTCGGTCAGTGGATTGGGTGCGGCGACGGCGGAACTGGTCGTCGACGCGCCCGATGTGGCACTGGAGGTCGACGCCTCCGTGCCGCCGTCCGCACCGTTGCTCGAACACCCGCTGAGAATGAGTGCTGCCGCGACAACCGGTATCTGCCAGGCGATATGCCGTCCCATCGAACCTCCTCTAGTGAATGCCAGCACAGTACCTGTTCGACCAACATTGGATAGGCATACCTCTGCAATCCGGCGCGATTCGCGTGTTCGGGGTTGTCCACCGGCGCCGCAGTTACTCTTGATCGGGGGATATCGGCCCCAGTCACCGGTGGTTTGAGGAGAGCCTTGTCCGACGTAGGGAGTGTGTCGAGCCCGGCGCCGACCGTTCCCGCCGCCGTCGAGGATCCGGAGCCGGCACCCGGGGCGGGGCGGCGGGTTCATTGGTGGCGGCTGATCGCGGTGCTCGCCGCGACGCTGCTGCTGCTGGCCTCCAGTTGCTCGTTCCAGAGCGGTAGCCCGATCCCCGACGGGGTGCCACCGCCGCGGGGCGCGCCGGTCCCGGAGATCGACACGAACGCCGCGGGGCGGCCCGCCGACCAGCTCAGCGACTGGGCCGCCGAACTGGCGCCCGCCATCGGCATCCCGGCCAGGGCGCTGGAGGCCTATGGATACGCCGCGCGGGTGGCCCAGGTGGTCAACCCCAAGTGCAACCTGGCCTGGACGACGCTGGCGGGCATCGGCATGGTGGAAAGTCACCACGGCACCTATCAGGGCGCGGCCACCGCCGCCGGCGGCGATGTGCGCCCGCCGATCCGCGGTGTCCAACTGGACGGCACGCTGGGCAACATGCAGATCCTCGACACCGACAACGGGCTGCTCGACGGGGATCCGCACCTGGACCGGGCGATGGGCCCCATGCAGTTCATCCCGGAAACCTGGCGGCTGTACGGGGTGGACGCCAACAACGACGGTGTGATCAGCCCGGACAATTTCGACGATGCCGCGTTGTCGGCGGCCGGATATCTGTGCTGGCGGGGCAAGGACCTGTCCACCCCGCGGGGCTGGATGGAGGCGCTGCGTGCCTACAACCTGTCCAACCAGTACGCGCGCAGTGTCCGGGACTGGGCCACCGCCTACGCCGAGCGGCATCCACTCTGAGCACGCCGCGCCGCGGCGCAACCTCTAGTCTCTTATGAGCACAAGATCGCACCCCAGAGATACCCACCAAGAGAATCTGTCTTCACTAAGGAGGAGCCCGTGCCCATCATCGAACAGGTCGGAGCCCGCGAGATCCTCGATTCGCGCGGTAACCCGACCGTCGAGGTCGAGGTGGCCCTGATCGACGGAACGATCGCCCGGGCCGCGGTGCCCTCGGGCGCGTCGACCGGCGAGCACGAGGCGGTGGAACTGCGCGACGGCGGCAGCCGCTATGGCGGTAAGGGCGTCGAGAAGGCCGTGGAGGCCGTGCTCGACGAGATCGCCCCGGCGGTCATCGGTCTGTCCGCCGACGATCAGCGCCTGGTCGACCAGGCGCTACTGGATCTGGACGGCACACCGGACAAGTCGCGCCTCGGCGCCAACGCCATCCTGGGTGTCTCGCTGGCGGTCGCGCGCGGCGCCGCCGAGTCGGCGGGGCTGCCGCTGTTCCGCTACATCGGTGGCCCCAACGCCCACATCCTCCCGGTGCCGATGATGAACATCATCAACGGCGGTGCGCACGCCGACACCGGCGTGGACGTCCAGGAGTTCATGATCGCGCCCATCGGCGCGGCCACCTTCAAGGAGTCGCTGCGCTGGGGTGCGGAGGTGTATCACTCGCTCAAGTCGGTGCTCAAGAAGCAGGGCCTGTCCACCGGCCTCGGTGACGAGGGCGGCTTCGCGCCGGACCTGCCGGGCACCAAGGCCGCGCTGGACCTGATCGGCAGCGCCATCGAGGGCGCCGGCTTCACGGTCGGCACCGATATCGCGCTGGCCCTGGATGTGGCGGCCACCGAGTTCCACACCGAGGGCACCGGGTATGCCTTCGAGAAGGAGACCCGTACCGCCGAGCAGATGGCGGAGTTCTACGCCGGCCTGCTCGACGCGTACCCGCTGGTGTCCATCGAGGATCCGTTGTCCGAGGATGACTGGGACGGCTGGGTGGCGCTGACCGCCGCCATCGGGGACCGGGTGCAGCTGGTCGGCGACGATCTGTTCGTCACCAACCCCGAGCGGCTCGAAGAGGGCATCGACAAGGGTGCCGCCAATGCGCTGCTGGTGAAGGTCAACCAGATCGGCACGTTGACCGAGACGCTGGATGCCGTGGCGCTGGCCCACAACAGCGGCTATCGCACGATGATGAGCCACCGGTCCGGCGAGACCGAGGACACCACCATCGCTGACCTGGCGGTCGCGGTGGGCAGCGGTCAGATCAAGACCGGCGCACCGGCGCGCAGCGAGCGGGTGGCGAAGTACAACCAGCTGCTGCGTATCGAGGAAGCCCTCGGTGACGCCGCCCGCTATGCCGGCGATCTCGCCTTCCCGCGGTTTGCGCCTGCGAGCCAGTAGAGACGGTTCATGCCCGACGCGAAACGGCCCGATCCGCGCCGCCGCGGCCCTGCCCCCCGGCCGGGCAAGGCGGGCGGAGCGGGCCGTCCGCGTGCGGCGTCGCGCCGTGAGCCGCGCGCCATCGAGAGCCGGGAGGGCCGCCAGGCCCGGGAGGCGGCCGAGGAGCCCGAAACCGGTGCTGCAGCGCCGGATTCGGGACCGGACACTGTCGCCGAGGCGATCCGCAGGTCGGTTGCCGAATCCTCCGAGCAGCAGTCCGATCAGCGATTCGGTTCGGCCGCCCGGCGGGCGGCGATCCTCGCCGCGGTGGTGTGCGTGCTCACGCTGACCATCGCCGGGCCGGTGCGCACCTATTTTGCCCAGCGAACCGAGATGAATCAGTTGAAAACCGTGGAAGCGCAGTTGCGTTCGCAGATCGCGGATCTGGAACAGCAGAAGATCAAGCTGGCCGATCCGGTCTTCATTGCGGCCCAGGCCCGGGAACGGCTGGGTTTCGTGATGCCGGGCGACATCCCGTACCAGGTGCAGCTGCCCCCCGGCGCCGCCGCGCCGCCGGTGACCGGACCCGATGCCCCGGAGGTGGTTTCCGGTGACCCGTGGTACACGTCGCTGTGGCACACGATCGCCGATGCCCCGCATGGGGTTTCGCCGGTGATCACGCCGGCACCCGCACCGGTCGAGGCCCCGCCGAGCCCCGCACCCGCCGGTGGTTGACCAGGCCGATCTGGACGCCGTCGCGCAGCAACTCGGCCGTGAGCCGCGCGGCGTCCTGGAGATCGCATACCGTTGTCCCAACGGCGAACCGGCGGTGGTGAAGACGGCGCCGAGACTGCCCGACGGCACTCCCTTCCCGACGCTGTACTACCTGACCCACCCGGTGCTCACCGCCGCGGCGAGCCGGCTGGAGTCCTCCGGGCTGATGCGGGAGATGACCGAACGGCTATCCCGGGACGCCGATCTGGCGGCGGCCTATCGGCGCGCCCACGACTCCTTCCTCGCCGAACGCGATGCCATCGAATCGCTGGGGACGACCTTCACCGGCGGCGGTATGCCCGACCGGGTGAAGTGTCTGCACGTGGTGATGGCCCACGCACTGGCCAAGGGCCCTGGGGTGAACCCGTTCGGCGACGAGGCGCTCGCGCTGCTGGCGGTCGAACCCGGTATGGCCGGAATCCTGGACCGTGAGGTGTGGACATGACGATCGGCGCCGTGGACTGCGGTACCAATTCGATTCGGCTGCTCATCGCCGAGCCCGGCGCCGACGGACGGTTGCGCGATGTGCACCGCGACATGCGGATCGTGCGCCTGGGCGAGGGCGTGGACGCCACGGGGGAGTTCGCGCCACAGGCGCTGGCCCGCACCGAGTCCGCGTTGTCCGACTACGTCGCGCTGATGCGTGCGCACGGGGTGGGCAGGGTCCGGATGGTGGCCACCTCGGCCGCCCGCGACGCCGGCAACCGCGACGAGTTCTTCGCGATGACCGCGCGGCTGCTCGGTTCGGTATCGCCCGGCGCGGTCGCCGAGGTGATCACCGGCACCGAGGAGGCGGCATTGTCGTTCGCCGGGGCGGTCGGTGAACTCGATGCGCGCGCAGCACCTTTCGTGGTGGTGGACTTGGGCGGCGGGTCCACCGAGCTGGTGCTCGGCGGTGTCGGGGACCAAGACGGGGTGAGCGCCTCCTTCTCCGCCGATATCGGGTGTGTGCGGATCAAGGAACGCTGCCTGCATTCGGACCCGCCGACACCGGCCGAGATCGAGACCGCGCGGGCGGTGGTGCGCGCACGCCTGGACGAGGCGCTGTCGGTGGTCCCGGTCGACGGTGCCCGTACCTGGGTGGGGGTGGCGGGGACGTTCACCACGCTGGCCGCGCTGGCGAACCGGCTGCCGGTCTACGATCCGGCGGCGATTCACCTGTCCCGGACGGGTTTCGGTGATCTGCTGGCGGTCTGCGCGGATCTCCTCGCGATGACCGCCGAGCAGCGTCTGGCGCTCGGGCCGATGCATGAGGGTCGGGCCGACGTCATCCCGGGTGGCGCGATCATCGTGCAGGAGTTGGTCCGCGTGATGGCCGAACGGGCCGGGCTGAGCGAACTGGTGGTCAGCGAGCACGACATCCTGGACGGGATTGCGCTGTCCATCGCCTAGCGTGGTAGCGGTGAAACGTAAGGAGGTAGCGGCGTGAGTACATGGAGTTCGGGTGGCACGCCTCCACCCGTCGTTCCCCGCCCGCCGGCGCGGCGCGGACCGAATATCGGCGTCATCGTCGGAGTCACCGCCGCCGTGCTGGCAGTCGGCGCCGCAACGGCGTACCTGATGTTGCGCCCGTCGGCACCCGACGATTCCGCGGCGCCGGCCGCGGCCCCGGAAACCTCGGCGGCGCAACCGTCTTCCGACGATGTCGAGGATCCGAACGACCGCCTGATGAAGGCGCTGCCGAGGGGCTACCCGGCCGGTGCCTGTAAGCCGGTGGCCCGACTGCAGGGCGCCATGGCCACCATTGCCTGCACGGTGAACAAGGACCCGGGCGGACCGATGTCGGCCACCTATTCGCTGTTGGTGGACACCGCCGCGCTCAACACCGCCGTCGAGGATCTGGCAGCGACCTCCACCGTCGTCGACTGTCCCGGCCGGATCCAATCGCCCGGTCCCTGGCGGCACAACGCCTCACCGCAGGAGGTCAGCGGGACGCTGGTCTGCGGTATCCAGAACGACAACCCGATGCTGGCGTGGACCGATATCGATCAGCAGATGATCGCGGTGACACAGGGCCGTCCGGCGGGGCCGACGCTGGACAACCTCTACGCCTGGTGGGCCACGCACTCCTGACCCGCATCCCCGACTCGCGGAAAAAAGACCGGCGCCCTGGCTTGTGGCCAGGGCGCCGGACTCTTTTCTGGTGCTGATCAGGCGGGCGGTGCGACCATCGGGGTGGTGGTCGGTGCTGCGCCCTCGGGCAGCGGGGTGCCCTGGCTGCCCATGTCCATCCGGGCCTCGTCACCGGGCACGGTGCCCTCGACGGCCGGGGCGGCTTCGGCGGCCGGGACCGGGACGGTGCCCTCGGGCGAGGGTGCCATGCCCTCGGGCGCGGGAGCGGTGGCCGCGGGGGCCTCTTGCACACCCGCCGGCGTCAGGCCGGGTTCGCCCTCGGGCAGCGGGGTGCCCTGGCTGCCGGCCGGGACGGGGGCTGTTTCGGCGGTGCCCTCGGGAAGCGGGGTGCCTTGGCGGCCCGCTTCGGCGGGGACGGTGGTGGGTGCCGGTGTGGTCGCCTCGGCATCGGCCGGGGCGTCCGGGGTCTGCGTCGTGGAGGTCTCGGTGCTCGAGGTGGACGGCGACGTCTCGGCCGGGGCCTGGTAGGTCCTGGTGCCGCTGGCCGCCGCGCTGCCGCCGCTGCTGGCCGCCGGCGGCGGGGTGACCCAGACGATCAGATCGGCGGCGTTGGTGGCGTAGACCACGCTGTCGGGCGCCGAGCCGGTGACGTCGAAATAGATCTTGCCGGAGGTCTGCTGGCCCTGTCCGAGTGTCGCCGGGTTGACGCCTTGGGCCGTGGCGACGCCGAACAGTGCCCGGTAGGTCTGGCCGTCGCGGGCGCGGGCATTGAAGTTCGACACGATCGGGATCGCGCTGCCCTGGATGGCCTGATCGGTGGCGGTGGCCTCCCACAGGGTGCCCTGCGGCTGATAGGGAATGGTGTCGGTGCTGACCTTCAGCCCGGAGACCGTCCAGCCCTGCACCACATTGCCGTCGACCAGCTGGGCCTGGCTGCCCAGGTGGGTGGTGTGGACGGTGTTCTGCTCGTCGGCGATCGCGCTGGGTGCGCTGAAGGCGGTGATCGCCGCTGCGGCTGCGATCGCCGCGGCCGCAAACGCGGCCGGGATGCTGTTGGTCTTCACGGTGTTTCACTCCTGAGTCGTCCGAATATCGGCGTTCCCCCCGATGGGGTGCACACAACCAGCGAAGTTAGCAGGTGGGCAGGGTCGACGGTACCGCCGTATGGCCGCGCGGGGCTACCGGCGGTCACCTACAATCGCGGTGCTGACATCGCGACGTACTCGTCCAGCAACCTCGCGCAGGGCGCGGGCAATCTTTGCTGTGCCGGTCAACGACGTCCTCGTGATCGGGCTGCTAACTCGGCGAGATTTGCTCCATACGGCTGTATTGTCACCGCGTCGACGCTGAAAGCGCTGCAGCAAACGAACTCAGGCGGTGTTGTCGCGGGCGCCGAGGCGCAGATGCTCGATGTGATAGACGGCCTCGTCCAGCAGCTGGGCGACGTGATTGTCGAACAGGCGGTAGACGATATTGCGGCCGGCGCGGTCACCGGCGACCAGCCCCAGGGCGCGCAAGAGGCGTAATTGATTCGACACCGCCGACTGTTCCATCCCGACCGCGGCGGAGAGCTCGGTCACCGTGCAGGGGGCCTGGCGCAACCGGGTGAGGATCAGCAACCGATTGGGTGAGGCCAGGGCTTGCAGGGTCTCGGCGACCTTGACCGCGGATGCCGGGTCCAGTGACGTCACCGCCGGGGTCATCACGCTTCCCGGGTCGCTGCGCTCCGGCCCTCCGGAACCGTACACGCCATGTCCCATGTGTCTATTGAACCACGGCGCACCCATTGCATTTAGACATGTAGAACTTTACATGTTTTCATATCCATGTGATGACCGATGTGCGAGAGGCCGGCCTGCGGGCACCTCGATCGACCCAGCGGGCCGCGTGGGCCCTGCCGTCGGTGCGATGGGCGACGCTGGCGGTGGGGCTGTTCGCCCTCGGACTGGTCGCGCAGGTGTTCGGGGCCCCGGAAATTCTCTGGTGGACGCTGTATCTCGCGTGTTACGCGGCGGGAGGCTGGCAACCCGGGCTGGACGGGCTACGCGAACTCGCCGCGCGGCGACTGGACGTCGACCTGTTGATGGTGCTGGCCGCCCTCGGCGCCGCATCCATCGGGCAGGTCTTCGACGGCGCTCTGCTGATCGTCATCTTCGCCACGTCGGGCGCACTCGAAGACATCGCCACCAGCCGCACCGCGGACTCGGTGCGCGCGCTGCTGGACCTCGCGCCCGACACCGCCACGGTGATCGACGACACCGACGAGCGGGTGATCGCGGCGGCCGAGCTGCAGGTGGGCGATCACATCCTGGTCCGACCCGGCGAGCGCATCCCCGCCGACGCCGCAGTGCACACCGGCGCATCGGATGTCGACCAGTCCTCGATCACCGGAGAACCGTTGCCGGTGGCAGTGGGCGTCGGTGACGAGATCTTCGCGGGCACCGTGAACGGGGGCGGGGTGCTACAGGCCCGGGTGATTCGCGACCCGTCCGACAGCGTGGTCGCGCGGATCGTCACGATGGTGGCCGAGGCGTCCGCCACCAAGGCCCGCACCCAGCTGTTCATCGAGAAGATCGAGCAGCGCTATTCGGTCGCCATGGTGGCTGCGACGTTGGCCCTGTTCACCGTGCCACAACTGTTCGGTGAGGACCTGCGCACCGCACTGCTGCGGGCCATGACGTTCATGATCGTCGCGTCACCGTGTGCGCTCGTGCTGGCCACCATGCCACCGCTGCTGTCGGCCATCGCCACCGCCGGTCGGCACGGCGTGCTCGTCAAATCGGCTGTCGCGATGGAACATCTGGCCACGGTGGACACCGTCGCCTTCGACAAGACCGGCACGCTGACCACGGGCCGGCCCCGAGTGGTCAGTGCCCCCGCAGATGGGGTGCTGGCGATGGCGGCAGCGGTCGAACAGTACAGCGAGCACCCCCTCGGGCGCGCGATCGCGGCATACGCCCGTGAGCGCGGGATCGACGTCCCGGCGGCCGAGGATTTTCATGCGGTACCCGGCCGCGGAGTGCGCGCGAGGGTGCAGTCGAAGCGGGTCGAGGTGGTCAATCCCGGCGCCGCGCCCGGGCCGGCCGCAGCCGAGGTGTCCGCGATGCAGCGCAGCGGCCTGACCGTCGTCGTCGTGGTGATCGATGCAGAACCCGTCGGCGCCATCGGATTGCGCGACACCGCGCGCCCGGCCGCCCGGGACGCGGTGCGCGCCCTCTCCGACCTCACCGTCGGCCGCCCGGTCCTGCTGACCGGTGACAACCGTGGGGCCGCGACGCATCTGGCCGAGGAGATCGGCATCGGCGATGTGCGTGCCGATCTGCTACCGGAGCAGAAGGTGGACGCCGTGCGGGAGCTGCCCGGCCGGGTCCTGGTGGTCGGGGACGGTGTCAACGATGCCCCGGCGATGGCTGCCGCGCACGCGTCGATCGCGATGGGGCGCAGCGGTGCCGACCTGACCCTGCAGACCGCGGACGCGGTCACCGTGCGGGATGACCTGGCGGCCGTGGCCGCCGTGGTGGCTCTGGCTCGACGGGCGCGGCGGATGGTGATCGCCAACCTGGCCGTCGCCGCGACGTTCATCGTGGTGCTGGTGGTGTGGGACCTGTTCTGGTACTTACCGTTACCGCTGGGCGTGGCCGGCCACGAGGGCTCGACCATCATCGTGGCCCTCAACGGGCTGCGGCTGTTGGGGCGTGGGGCCTGGCCCGCCCGGTAGCGCCACCCGCCACCCGCCACCCGCCACCCGGCGCCCGGCGCCGAAACAGCATTCCAGACGGTGCGCCTCGCACTTTGCCGTCTGGAATGCTGTTTCGGCGGAATTCGGTCAGGAGGGGTGCAGGGTTTCCTTGAGAGCCTCCAGCACAGAGGGGTCCTCGATGGTCGACGGCACCGGTTCGTCGCGCCCGTCGGCGATGCCGCGCATGGTCTTGCGCAGGATCTTCCCCGACCGCGTCTTCGGCAGGGCGGCAACCACATCCACCAACTTGAAGCTCGCCACCGCGCCGATGTCATTGCGCACCGCGTCGACGAGTTCATCGGCCACCCCTTCGGGTGAGAAGCCGGACTTGAGCACCACCAGCCCGCGCGGAACCTGGCCCTTCAACTCGTCGGCGACCCCGATCACGGCGCATTCGGCCACCGCGGGATGCCCGGCCAGCACCGCCTCGATCGAGCCGGTGGACATCCGGTGCCCGGCCACGTTGATGACATCGTCGGTGCGCCCGACGACGAAGAGGTAACCGTCCGCGTCGATATGCCCGCCGTCACCGGTGAGGTAGTACCCGTCGAATGCCGACAGGTAGGAGGACACGTACCGGTCGTCCTCGCCCCACAGGGTGGGCAGCGTGCCGGGCGGCAGCGGCAGCTTGATGCAGATCGAACCCTCTTCGCCCGGATCGCATTCCGACCCGTCGTGGCGCAGCACCCGCACGTCGTAACCCGGCATCGGGACCGTCGCCGAACCGGGTTTGATCGGCAGCGCCTCGATGCCCATCGGGTCCGCGGCGATCGCCCAGCCGGTCTCGGTCTGCCACCAGTGATCGACCACCGGGATGCCCAGCTTTTCCGAGGCCCACTCGTAGGTGCCGGGGTCCAGCCGCTCGCCGGCCTGGAACAAGTACTTCAGCCCCGAGAGGTCATGGTCGGCAAGCAGTTTGGCGTCCGGGTCGTCCTTCTTGATGGCCCGGATCGCGGTCGGTGCGGTGAACAGCGCCTTCACCTTGTGTTCGGCGGCCACCCGCCAGAACGCGCCGGCGTCCGGGGTGCCCACCGGCTTGCCCTCGTAGAGCACGGTCGTCGCGCCCAGCAGCAGCGGCGCGTACACGATGTAGGAGTGCCCGACCACCCAGCCGACATCCGAAGCGGCCCAGAACACCTCACCGGGGGCCAGGTCGTAGATATGGCGCATCGTCCACAGCAGCGCCACTGCATGCCCGCCGTTGTCGCGGACGATGCCCTTGGGCTTGCCCGTGGTGCCGGAGGTGTAGAGCACGTACAGCGGATCGGTGGCGGCGACCGGGACCGGCTCGACCGGTTGCACGGCGGCCATCGCCTGCGCCCAATCCACATCGCGGCCCTCGACAAGTTCGCATGGATGCTGTTCGCGCTGCAGGATCACGCAGGTGGGCGTGGTGTGCTCGGCGAGGCGCAGCGCGGCATCGAGCATCGGCTTGTATTCGACGGTGCGGGTCGGCTCGATACCGCATGACGCGGACACCACCACCGTCGGGCGGGCGTCGTCGATGCGGGTGGCCAATTCGTGCCCGGCGAACCCGCCGAACACCACCGAGTGCACCGCCCCGAGCCGCGCGCAGGCGAGCATGGCGATGACCGCCTCGGGCACCATCGGCATGTAGATGACGACACGGTCACCCTTGGCGACGCCGAGCCCTTGCAGCACGCCGGCGAACCGGGCGGTCTGGTCCAGCAGCTCGCGGTAGGTGTAGACGCGTTTGGTGCCGGTGACCGGGGAGTCGTAGATCAGCGCGGCTTGGTCGCCGCGCTCGGCGATATGCCGGTCCAGGGCGTTGGCGCAGGTGTTGAGCTCCCCGTCGGGAAACCAGCGGTAGAACGGCGGATTGCTGTCATCGAGCACCCGCTGCGGTTCCCTGGTCCAGGTGACGCATTTGGCGGCGTCGGCCCAGAAGGCCGACGGGTCGTTGATACTTGCGTCGAAAAACTCGCGATAGCCGGACATAGCCAAACCGTAATGTGCGTCACGTTGCAATGCGGTTGCAATCCGGGCAGAAGATTTCAGCCGATGCGCCCCAGCGCGGCGAGCACCCGGGTTTCCCGGTCGGTGAAGCGGTACGGCGCCGGGCGCGTTCGCCGCGCGCTACGCGCTGTGACGGCACGGGGCGCTACTCCTGGAAGCGGTATCCCATTCCGGCCTCGGTGATCAAGTGTTTGGGGTGCGACGGGTCCACCTCGAGCTTGCGGCGCAGCTGCGCCAGATACACCCTCAGGTAGTGGGTCTCCTTGGCGTAGGACGGACCCCACACCTCCTTGAGCAGTTCCTCGCGGCCCACCAGCTTGCCGCGGTGGCGTACCAGCATCTCCAGCATGCCCCATTCGGTCGGGGTCAGGTGCACCTCGACGCCGCTGCGGGTGACCTTCTTGGCGGCCAGATCCACTGTGAACGAGGAGGTTTCGATGACGGGCTGGTCGTCCTCGATCGAGCTGCTGGCGCGTCGCACGGCGGCGCGCAGCCGGGCCAGGAACTCGTCCATCCCGAACGGTTTGGTGACGTAGTCGTCCGCGCCGGCATCCAGGGCCTCCACCTTGTCCGAGGAGTCGGTGCGCGCGGAGAGCACGATCACCGGCACGGTGAGCCAGCCGCGCAGCCCGGCCAGCACCTCGATACCGGACATATCGGGCAGGCCGAGGTCGAGGACCACCACATCGGGGCGGTGGTCGGCGGCGGCCCGCAGCGCCTCGGCGCCGGTGGCCGCCGTGGTGACCTCGTACCCGCGCACCGACAGGTTGATCCGCAGCGCGCGCAGGATCTGCGGTTCGTCGTCGATCACCAGAACCCGGGTCATGTGCGGCTACCCCGCACGTCGCCGTCGCTGCGGGCGGGCGCAGCCAGGTCGATCACGACGGTCAGCCCGCCGCCGGGGGTGTCATTGGCCGCGATGGAACCACCCATGGCGGCGACGAATCCGTTCGCCACCGACAGGCCGAGTCCCACGCCGGTGGTGTTGTCCTGATCGCCGAGGCGCTGGAACGGGGCGAACAATTGGTCCTCGGCGCCGCGCGGGATACCCGGACCCTCGTCGGCGATGGTGATCAACACCCGCTCACCGACCCGGCCGGCGTTGACCCGGACGGGCCCGTCCGGGGCGTAGCGCAGCGCATTGTCGATGACGTTGACCAGCACTCGTTCCAGCAGCCCGGCGTCGGCCAGGGCCACCGCATCGCCGACATCGACCTTCACCCTGTCCACCAGTTCCGTTGTCCGCCTGCTGATTCCCAGCAGTGCACGCTGCACCGCCTCCTCCAGATATACCCGGCGCAGTTCCGGTTTGACCACCCCGGCGGCCAGTCGCGACGAGTCCAGCAGGTTGCCCACCAGAGCGGTCAACTGGTCGACGGATTCCTCCACGGTGGCCAGCAGTTCGGCGGTGTCCTCGGCGGAGAAGCCGACATCGTCGCTGCGCAGGCTGGACACCGCCGCCTTGGCCGCGGCCAGCGGGGTGCGTAGATCGTGGCTGACCGCCGACAGCAGCGAGCGCCGCAACTCGTCGGCGCGCGCGATCGCCTCGGCCCGCCCTGCCTCGGAGATCAGCTCGCGCTGCCGCACCAGGCCCGCGGCCTGTCTGGCCACCGCGCCGAGCACCCGACGGTCCCGGGCGCCCAATCGGCGCCCGGCCAGCAGCAGCCAGAACTCGTCATCGCCGGCCTCGATGGCCGTGTCGGCGCGTTCGACGGTCACACACGGATCCTTACCGGCGCACGCGACGACCACGGTGTCCCCGTCGCGCTCGCGCAGCAGGCTGACCGAGGTCTGCGAGTACACCTCGCGGACCCGTTCCAGCAGCGCCGCCGGGTCGGCGCCGCGCAGCACCGAACCGGCGAAATGCGCCAACAGTTCGGCCTCCTGGGAGGCGCGCCGTGCCTCGCGGGCCCGTTTGGCCGCACCGTCCACCAGGGCGGCCACCGCCACGGCGACCATGCCGAGCACCAGAATCGTGATGGCGCTGTCGGGTTCGGCGATGGTGAAGGTGTGCCGCGGTTCGGTCAGGAAGTAGTTGAGCAGCAGGCCCGACAGCACCGCCGACAGCGCAGCGGGCGCCACCCCACCGAGAAGCGCCACGGCCAGCACGCCGATGAAGAACAGCGCGCTCTCACCGCTGAGCCCCAGATACGGGTCGACCAGCAGCGCCGTCAGGGCGCACAGCACGGTCGGTACCAGCACCGCCGCCAGCCAGGACAGCGCGTGGCGCTGCCACGGTTTGGGGGTCCGCCGCGCCGCGCCGCGGCCGGCCTCGTCGTGGGTCACCATGTGCACGTCGATGCCCTCGGAGTTCTGCACCACCGTGGCGCCGATGCCCTCGTCGAAGATGCGTGCCCACCGCGAACGTCGCGAGGTGCCGAGCACCAGCTGGGTGGCGTTCATATCGCGGGCGAATTCCAGGAGTGCAGCCGGCACGTCATCGCCGACGACGGTGTGCAGGGTGGCGCCGAGGCTGGCGGCGAGATCTCGTACGGCGCCCATCGTGGGCGCCGACACTCCGGTCAGACCGTCGCCGCGCACCACGTGCACGATCATCAGTTCGGCACTGGACTTCGAGGCGATCCGTGACGCGCGGCGCACCAGCGTCTCGGATTCCTTACCCCCGGTGACGGCGACGACGACGCGTTCGCGGGCCTCCCAGGTCGCGGTGATCTTGTTGTCGGAGCGGTATTTCGCCAGCGCGGCATCGACCTGATCGGCCAGCCACAGCAGGGCCAGCTCGCGCAGTGCGGTCAGGTTTCCGCGCCGGAAGTAGTTCGACAGTGCTGCGTCGATGCGCTCGGGGGAATAGACGTTGCCGTGGGAGAGTCTGCGCCGCAATGCTTCCGGGGTGATATCGACAAGCTCGACCTGGTCGGCGGCGCGCACCACCTCGTCGGGCACCTTCTCCTGCTGCTCGATCCCGGTGATCTGGGTGACGACATCGTTGAGGCTTTCCAGGTGCTGGACGTTCACGGTGGTGATGACCGTGATACCCGCAGCCAGCAGCTGTTCGATATCCTGCCAGCGCTTGGCATTTGCGCTGCCCGGGGTGTTGGTGTGCGCCAGTTCGTCGACCAGCACCACCTGCGGGTGCCGGGCCAATACCGCGTCGACATCCAGTTCGGGGAACCGGCTGCCGCGGTACTCGATATACCGCGGTGGAATGATCTCGATTCCCTCGAGCAGCTCGGCGGTCTTGGTGCGGCCGTGGGTTTCGACGACGGCGGCCACCAGGTCGGTGCCGCGTTCCAGCCGCCGGTGCGCTTCGCCGAGCATGGCGTAGGTCTTGCCGACGCCGGGAGCCGCGCCCAGGTAGATGCGCAGCTCCCCGCGTTTCGGTCGGTCGGTCACGTTCCCATCATCCACCTAGGTCGTCGAGGGCGAGGTTGAGCTGCAGCACGTTGACCCGTGGCTCACCCATGAAGCCCAGCACGCGGCCCTCGGTGTGCTCGGCGAGCAGTGCGCGTACCTTCTCGGCGGGCATGCCGCGGGCGGCGGCGACCCGGTCGGCCTGCAGGTCGGCGTAGGCGGGGGAGATGTGCGGGTCGAGACCGCTGCCGCTGGCGGTGACGGCGTCGGCCGGCACCGCCGCGGCGCCGGCAGCGCCCTCGATCGGCACGATCTGGCCGGCGGCATAGTCCTCGCCGAGGGTGGCGCATTCGACGGTGACGCCCTGGTAGCTGGAGATGAACGGGGTCGCCGGGCACATTTGGTTGACGCTGACGACCCGGGTTGGCGCGGTGACACTTCCGGTCGCGTCACGCGGGCCGATGACCGAGAGAACCGCGCCCACACCATCGTCGGTGCAGAACGGCCGGGCTCCGGAGACACCCTCGAGCTCGCCGACGGCGACGCTGCGTGTACACACGGTGGACAGCAGGCTGGTGCGATCGGCGGTGTCGACGATGTCCTCCGGTCCGAGGTTGGATGCGCTGGTGGACAGCGGGTCATATCCGTCGCCGGCCACCGACGGCCGGGATTGGAAGTACTGCGGCAGCGGGTTGCCGTCGGCATCGGTGAACAGCTGGCCGATCAGGGCGCTGCCCACAACGTGGCCGTCGACCTCGATCAGCGAGCCGTCCGCCTGGTGCTGCAGACCCGGCAGCTGCGCGACCAGCCAGATGCCGATCGGGTAGGCGAAGCCGAAGATCACGGTGAACACCAGCAGCGCGCGTAGCGCCGCAATGTGTTGGCGAACGAGATTGGTGAAGTACATGCCGCATTCCCTCAGAAGAGTTGGATGATCAGGTCGATCAGTTTGATACCGATGAACGGCGCGATGATTCCGCCGAGGCCGTAGATGTAGAGGTTGCGGCTCAACAACTTCGACGCACTGCTGGGTGTGTACTGCACACCCTTCAGCGACAGCGGGATCAGCGCGATGATGACCAGCGCGTTGAAGATCACCGCGGACAGGATCGCCGACTGCGGACTGTGCAACCGCATGACGTTCAGCACGTCGAGGCCGGGGAAGATCGCGACGAACAACGCCGGAATGATGGCGAAGTATTTGGCGATGTCGTTGGCGATACTGAACGTCGTCAGTGCGCCGCGGGTGATCAGCAGCTGCTTGCCGATCTCGACGATCTCGATCAGCTTGGTCGGGTCGGAATCGAGGTCGACCATGTTGCCGGCCTCCTTGGCCGCCGAGGTGCCCGTGTTCATGGCCACGCCGACGTCGGCCTGGGCCAGCGCCGGAGCGTCATTGGTGCCGTCACCGGTCATGGCGACCAAGTTCCCCCCGGCCTGCTCCTTCTTGATCAAGGCCATCTTGTCCTCCGGCGTGGCCTCGGCCAGGAAGTCGTCGACACCGGCCTCTTCGGCAATCGCCTTGGCGGTCATCGGGTTATCGCCGGTGATCATGATCGTTTTGATGCCCATGCGGCGCATCTCGTCGAAGCGTTCCCGCATGCCGTCCTTGACGACGTCCTTGAGATGGATGACGCCGAGCACGCGGGCGGTGCCATCGCGCACCTCGCCCACCGCCAGCGGGGTGCCACCGGCCTGCGAGATGGCGGTGACGATATCGCCGAGATCGTTCGGCACGGTGCCACCCTCGGATCGGATCCACTCCGCGACCGATTGGGTGGCGCCCTTGCGCAGTTTGTGATCGTCGACGTCGACACCCGACATGCGGGTTTGGGCGGTGAACTCCACCCAGTGGGCGTGGCCGAGTTCGCCGGGGGTGCGGGCCCGCAGGCCGTGGGCCTGCTTGGCGTACACCACGATCGAACGACCTTCGGGTGTTTCGTCGGCCAGGCTGGACAACTGCGCGGCGTCGGCGAGCTCTTGGGCGGTGACACCGGATAGCGGGACGAAATCGCCGGCCTGCCGGTTGCCCAGGGTGATGGTGCCGGTCTTGTCCAGCAGCAGGGTGTTCACGTCGCCGGCGGCTTCGACCGCGCGGCCACTCATGGCCAGCACATTGCGTTGTACCAACCGGTCCATACCGGCGATGCCGATCGCACTGAGCAGGGCGCCGATGGTGGTCGGGATGAGGCAGACCAGCAGGGCGACCATCACGATGCCGGTGATGCCGAAACTGTCCAGTGACAGTGAATCCGGCACGCCCGGGTTGTTGGCCTTGGAGAAGATGGCCACCGGCTGCAGGGTCGCCACCGCGAACACGAAGATGATGCTCAGGGACGCCAACAGGATGTTGAGTGCGATCTCGTTGGGCGTCTTCTGCCGGTCGGCACCCTCGACGAGTCCGATCATCCGGTCGATGAAGCTTTCGCCGGGTTTCTGGGTGATCTTGACGACGATGCGGTCGCTCAGCACGGTGGTGCCGCCGGTGACTGCCGATCGGTCGCCCCCGGATTCGCGTACGACGGGCGCGGATTCGCCGGTGATGGCCGATTCGTCGACCGAGGCGATGCCTTCGATGACATCGCCGTCGCCGGGAATCGTCTCTCCCGCTTCGACGATCACGACATCACCCTGCTGCAGCAGCGGTGCCGCGACCTGCTCTTCACCGCCGGAGGCGGTGACGCGTCGGGCCATGGTGTCGGTCTTGGCCTTGCGCAGGCTGTCGGCCTGCGCCTTCCCGCGGCCTTCGGCGACTGCTTCGGCGAGGTTGGCGAAGACGACGGTGAGCCAGAGCCATCCGACGATCAACCAGGAGAACCAGCTGGGATCGGTGACTGCCAGTACGGTGCTCCACACCGCGCCGATCTCGACGATGAACATGACCGGGTTGCGCCACATCGTGCGCGGATCGAGCTTGCGTACGGCTTCCGGTAGCGACTTCCACAACATCTTGGGGTCGAGCAGGCCGCCGCCGACGGCCTTCTTGGTTGCCTTCGTCTGCGTGGGTGCGGGTGAATCTGTGGTGCCAGCGGACATTTCAGTGGATTCCTTCAGCGAGGGGCCCGAGCGCAAGCATGGGCAGGAAGGTCAGTGCGACCAGGATCAGCGTGACACCGACAACCATCCCGACGAACTGCGGTCGGTGGGTGGGTAGCGTGCCGACCGATTCGGGCGTCTTACCTTGCGCAGCAAACGAACCCGCCAGTGCGAGCACCATGATGATCGGCAGGAAGCGGCCGAGCACCATGGCCAGGCCCAGCGCCGTGTTGTACCACTCGGTGTTGACCGAGATGCCGGCGAAAGCCGAACCGTTGTTGTTGGACGCCGAGGTGAAGGCGTATAACACCTCGGACAGACCGTGCGGTCCGGTGTTGAGCATGCTTTCTCGTTGGCCGGGCATCGCCATGGCCATACCGGTACCGGTCAGCACAAGCAGCGGGGTGATCAGGAAATACGTTGCGGCGAGCTTGATCTCCCGTGGGGTGATCTTCTTGCCCAGGTACTCCGGGGTCCGTCCCACCATCAGGCCGGCGACGAAGACGGTGATGATCGCCAGAATCAGCATGCCGTACAGACCGGACCCGACGCCGCCGGGGGCGACCTCGCCGAGTTGCATGTTGAACATCAGGATCATGCCGCCGAGGCTGGTGTAGGAGTCGTGGAACGAGTCGACCGCACCGGTGGAGGTCAGCGTGGTCGAGGCCGCGAACACCGCCGAGTTGGCCACACCGAATCGTTGTTCCACACCCTCGGTGGCCGCACCGGCGGCGGTCGGGACGGTTCCGTGCGCCTGCAGCTGGAGGAACATGGTCAGGCTGACGCTGATCACCGCGATGATGCCCATGACCGACGCGATCGCATAGCCCTGCTTCTTGCTGCCGACCATGCGGCCGAACGTGCGTGGCAGCGCGAACGGAATGAGGAGCAGCAGAAGGATTTCCATCCAGTTCGTCCACGTCGTCGGGTTCTCGAACGGGTGCGCGGAGTTGACGTTGTAGAACCCACCCCCGTTGGTACCGAGTTCCTTGATGACCTCCTGGCTGGCGACCATGCCACCCGGCAGGGTCTGTTGGCCACCGGCAATCGTGTTGATCACCAGGTCGTTGACCACGAAGTTCTGCACGACGCCGCCGGCGACCAGGATGACCGCCCCGACGACCGAGATCGGCAGCAGGATGCGGATGGTGCCGCGCGTCAGGTCGACCCAGAAGTTGCCCAGCTCGCCGGTGCTGCGCCGGACCAGCCCGCGGATGAAGGCCACGGCCACGGCCATGCCGACGCCCGCCGAGACGAAGTTCTGCACGGCCAGTCCGGCCATCTGCAGCAGGTGTCCGTGGGTGGATTCGCCCGAATAGGCCTGCCAGTTGGTGTTGGTCACGAAGCTGACGGCCGTGTTCCACGCGAGCGCGGCGGTCATCTCGGTGCCGGGGTCGGTCAGGCTCAGCGGCAGCGTGCCCTGCACCAGTTGGAAGATGAACAGGAACAGGATGCCGACCGCGGAGAAGGCGAGCACGCTGCGGGCGTAGGCGCCCCAGGTCTGCTCGGCCTTCGGGTCGGCGCCGATGAGTGTGTAGATCCCGCGTTCGAGGCGAGAGTCCTTGGTGCCGGCGTAGACCCGATACATGTAGTCACCCAGCGGTACGTGGGTGACCGCCAGGGCCAGCACCAGTGCGGCGAGGAACACGATCCCCGCGGTGGTTGTACTCACTAGAACCTCTCGGGGAAGAGCAGTGCCGCGAACAGAAACAGTGCGATGAGGGCGGCCAGTACCAGGCCGACCCCGTTGGCGAGGTTCACAGCCGCTCGACCAGTCGCTGCACCAGGCCGAGCAGGGCGAAGACCGCCACCGTCAGCGCGAGGAATATGAAGGTGGATAACACGACGGAATCAGCTCTCCTGAATCGTTGACACCCCGCCCGGTACCGGGTCGGTGGCGAAGCTGAAGCTACCGCCGGTTTAGCCCGATGAACTGGGCGTTGACGGTTCCTTGACATCCGCGGCAGCCATCTTTACGGAGTCCATGCGAGGCGGGTTTCTGAATGTGGTCTGGGCTACTGCACAGCCGGCGGTCAGCTGGCCCGCGTACACCGGAGTCATGACAGATCTTGATACGCATGCGTGCAGTCCGCACCGGCTGCGTGCCTCGATACGGAGCGTGCGAAGGGTCCTGCCGCGGGCGAGCTGCGGGTTGCCCGCGGCGCTGCTGGTCGATCCGATGGTGGCGGCCTGGGTGCGCGGGCACGGTGTCACCGTCTATGCCGGCGATGCTCACGGCTTGGGGTTGGTCGGCGCGGCCGGGGTCCCGCCCGAGCAGGTGGTCTGGCAATGCGGGCCGTCACCCATCGGCATCTCGGGTGCGTTGTCCTGCGGGGTGCGCCGGTTCGTGGCGTCGGCCCCGGGGCAGCTGAATACGCTCGCCGACTTGGCGCCCGGTGCGGCGTCGGTGCATCTCGATCACGGTTGCGTGATGGACGCCGGGCCCGCGGTGGCGGTCGGCGTGATCGGAATACATTGCTGTGTCGGCACGTCGGTGCCGACGCAGTGGGGCAGTGCCGCCGAGCTGCTACTCGCCCGGATCGCCGGGCTGCGCCGGCTGGGTGTCGACGTGACCAGGATCAGTCTGGTCGGTGGGCCGGCGGACGCCTGGCTGCGGGCGGACAAGAACGAGCTGATGGCGTTGGCGTCGGCCGTCGATGACGCCATCGACGAGGGGTGCGCGAGGTGGCGGCTACCGCGCCCGGCGTTGACACTCGGACCGTCTCGACCGTGATGTCAAGGGGCGCTTTGGTAATTGGTGGCGCCTTTGTGCAGAGGTGCGGGAACCGTCGACCGGCCGATCGGGTAGCCGGCGCGCTCCTTGCGGAACTGGTGCTGGACGGTGCAGCGCAGCGCGAACAATGCGGCGGCCGGGGCGCCGAGCAGGGTGAGGGCGGCGATCAGGTCGGTCATCGGAGGACTCCGTAACGGTCGAAGGGCGGGATGGCCTTGTGGGTCACCACTTCACGGTGCGCCGCGGCTGGGCGGGTTGGGGGATTCCGTACGGAATCTTGACGGGTTTCGGGCGTTTCCTGACGGAGCTGTGATCCGAACCGTCGATTGCGGCTCGGCGGGCGAGGTGACGCGCTAGTCTGCGACTGCTACCCGCTAGTGCCGCGCGGCCATCTGTGCCCGGAATTTCGGGCAGGCGAGGATATCGGCGTGGCTGCACTGGACGGCGTGCTCCAGGAATCTCCTGGCATACTCCAGATCGAGCGAACGCTGGTGTGTTTCAGCGAGTTTGGCGGTGATCATCGCGTTGCGGCGGGACTGGTCCTGTTGCAGTTCGGCGAGGTCGGCAAGCGTGAGGCCGGCGTGTTGGCATTTTCGAAGCAGGGTGATCCGTTCCACCGCCTCGGGTGGGTAGCGGCGTTGGCCGCTGTGGCGCTCGGGGGCGGGGAGTAAGCCGTGGCGTTCCCAGTAGCGGATAGCGGAGGCAGGGACTCCGGTGCGTACGGACAGGGTGCCGATCGTCATGAGCATGGGCATCCTCCCGCCGTGGGGTGCGGGGCGAACCCGACCACTTGACTTAAACCATAGTTCAAGGTGGACGGTGGATGCCTAGCAATCAACACGATCGGAGGACCAATATGGTCGAGGTATCCAGCGCACAGGAGTCCGCGGAAGAGCTGGTGGAGGTCGCTCAGCGACTCTTCGCCGCGGGCGTGATGTCGCATTCGGGGCACGCCAACCTCAGTGCCCGCCTGGGCGGCGATCGGTTCCTGCTGACCCCGGGGTTCGTGCGGGACCTGCGCGCTGATCAGGTCGCGGTGGTCGGCCCGGATGGGCGCGCGGTGGGGGGACGGATGGTATCGGCGAGCGCCGAAATCGTGAACATGCACGGCGTCGTCTATCGCGCGCGCCCGCAGGTCGGCGCTGTCCTGCATACCCATTCGCCGGCTGCGACCGCCTTCGCCGTCGCACATCGGCCGCTGCCGTGCCGCACAGAGCCCATGCTGCGGTTCGGGCAGGCCGAGGAGGTGCCGGTGGTGCCCTGGGGGCCGCGCGGCTCGGACGTATCGGTGCGCGGCATCGCCGAACTGCTCGACGCGTGCCCGACCACCTCGGCGGCGCTACTGGCCAATCACGGCCTGTTGGTGTTCGGTGCCGACCCGCAGCAAGCGGCCGACCTGTTGATCGCCATCGAGGAAAGTGCGGAGGCCGAGCTCGCGGCGCGTGCACTCGGCGGCGCGGTGGACTTCCCCGCCGGCGCGCTGGACGCCGTTCGGGCGTCGATGGCGCGGGCTGTGTCGTGACCAGCCCGCGCGATGTGGAGCCGATCCGCGATCGCTACCGAAGCACATACGGATTCGTGCCAGCCGGCATCGAGGAGCGGTTGCGCGTTGCCGGCGTACTGGGCCGGGTGGCCACCGAGGACACGTTTTCGATGCTGCGACATGTCGTGCTCGACGAAAGCCCTCTGGGGCAACGAGTTCAACAGTTGGTCCACTTCGGCCAGTTGCTGGTCCTTGGCCGCGCCGACGCGGCGCGACTGCACGCCCGCGGCGCCGTCCACGCGGGTGCCAGCCTGGCCGACCTTGCCGGTGCCGCAGAGACCGCCCTGATCACCTGCGGTGCCCCCGCTTACGCCCTCGGCATGGAGATCGTCGCCGAATTGCTGCCCGACGGTCCCGAGTCACCCGTGGATACCGACGCGACGGAGGTCATGTGAGGGCTGCCTCGACCAGGATTACGGGTCCACTTGCTCGTCCGCCGAACATGTCGTACCCCGCTTCTAGAATCGTGGTATGCCGCCTCCGACAACGCCTTACGCCACTCACGTGGTGGAGTCGCGGTTGGATGCGTTGTTCGACGAGATGGCGGAGTTGACGGGGCAGCGCAATGCGATCGATGGTCGGTTGGTGGAGATCATCGCCGAGATCGACGGCAGGGGAACCCCCGACGGGAACGCGTTGTGGGGTGCCACGGGGTGTCGGTCGATTGCGGCGTTGGTGGCGTGGAAGACCGGGGTGAGTCCGAGCAGGGCCGAGACCATGGTCGCCGTCGCGCACCGCATCGACGAGCTTGCGCGTTGTGTGGCGGGGTTGCGGGAGGGCCGGGTGTCGTTGGATCAGGTCGGGGTGATCGCCGAACGTGGCGGGCCGGGCTGCGATGAGCATTACGCGGAGTTGGTGCAGGTCGCCACCGTCACCCAGCTGCGCACCGCGGTCAAGCAGGAACCCCGCCCCGAACCCGACCCCAGGCAGGAGCCGACCCGCCGGATCACCAAGACCGAAGGTGTGGACTCGACCACGTGGCGGATCACGCTGCCGAAGGTGGAGGCCGCGAAGTTCGAGGCCGGCCTGGGTTCGCACCGGGACGCGTTGATCGCGGACTGGAAGCGTGACCACGACACCGCCGACAGCATCGATCCCGAGGATGGACAGAAGCGCGACTACGACGCTGAGAGCACCATGTCCGGGCAGGCCCCGCCGTTTCCCGATGGAGTGGATGCGTTCATGAGCTTGATCGAGGCCGGCTGGGATGCCGAGGTGGCGGCGCGTCCGCACGGTGCGCGCACCACCGTGGTCATGCACCTCGACCTCGAGCAACGGATCGCGGCGCTGCACCTGGGCCCGGCCCTGCCCGAGGCGGATCGCCGGTTTCTGCTCTGCGATGCGACCTGTGAGGTGTGGTTCGAGCGCCACGGGCGCCCGATCGGGGCCGGACGGGCCACCCGGACGGTGGGGCGCCGGGTGCGGCGGGCGTTGGAGCACCGCGACCGCACGTGTGTGGTGCCCGGGTGCGGGGCCACCCGCGGTTTGCATGCGCATCATTTGGTGCATTGGGAGGACGGCGGGCCCACCGAACTATGGAACCTGGTGTTGCTGTGTGCATTTCATCACCGCATGCATCACCGGGGTGGGATCACCCTGACCGGGCCCGCCGAGCAGCTCAAAGTCTTCGACAGTGGCGGCGCGGAGCTGACCGACGGGTCACTGGCCCGCCCACCCACCACCGCCCCGCCCGATGTGCCACCGTGCCCCGGCCCGAAAGGCGAACGCGCCCAATGGTGGTGGTACACCCCCTATGAACCACCGCCAGCCTCGACCAATTAGAGGGAGTCACGGGGCCGGACAAGATCTACTGGAAGCATGGACCGATCAACCCGAACGTGTTCAGGGACCTTATCTCCCATAGCCGTATCTCCCATAGCCGTCCGAAGGAGAGCCAGGGCGGAACCCTTGTCTACGACGTGCCGATCAACAAAGCTCACTGCACATCAGGCTTTCTCGGATTGCCCAATTGTACCGACACTGGCGAGCTTGACGATGAGAATCGTGGCCAACACCAACACCAACACCAACACCAACACCAACACCAACACCAACACCAACACCAACGCCAGCTTCGACGTGCCCGGCGGTGGGCAGAAAGGAGTGATCACGATGTATCCCCTCCCAGGGGGCAGCGGAGTGGTTGAAGTAGAGAAAAGCTGGACGCTGACGCCGCCGTGGGTGAACAACTATGCACCCATCAACTGAGCCCTCACCTGACGAGACTCCAACCGCCGCGGAGTGCGAGTTCGCGGCCGAGGTTCTCCAGGACCTGCTCCATCGGATTGAAGTCCGCAACGCCAACGCCGCTGCCCATCCAGGGCCAGGGCGGTGCGTATTTTTGGTTTCTCACGCGTGGACGGAGGGATCTTCAATTCGTCTGGTCTACGTCACGCCCCCCTCGGATCGCACGTGGGGCTTGGCCCGCGACACCCGAAGGTCGCTCATAGACCCGGGTCCGTGGAGCGAGGCCGACAACCCAGCGCTGTACTACTACCTGCTAGATCTCGAAGAGGATTGGCCAGGCGCAGAGTCCAGGGAGCCCGACGAAGATGACGATCTGATCTGGTGGCGCGGATACCCGCTCACGCATCTGCCAGCCCGTCTCTCTGAGCTTCCTGCGAACTATCGCTATACGCCGCCGCCTCCGGACCCGGCGTGGATCGATCCCCTTCCGCCTGCGATGGCACCTCGCCGGTACGCAGATCCCAACGGCCCGCTTCCGCCGCGGTGACATCGGCGTTGTCGCGTGTTAGCTCTGAAAATGTGGTTTGAAGTGGCCTTCGGCGACGACGATGCGGATTACCAGTGCGGATTTCTGCGGTACGTTCGAGACGTGACCACCCGGAATGAGCGAGCGGGTATCGACGATCGTTGGCACAAGCGCGTCAAGGAATTCGAACGGAACGATGCGCACCGAGCGGTCCGCTGTGTACGGCAGGGTGTCGCGCTGGCGCGTCAGGTGGGTTGATGCCACCGGAGCCGAGCACACCAAGAGCCTCCAGCGCAAGCCGGATGCGCAGGGATATTTGAACGGGCTGACCGCTGACCTCCATCGTGGTGACTATGTCGATCCTAGGGAGAGCACGGAGCCCTTCGGGTCGGTGGTCGAGCAGTGGTTCGCCACCAAACAGCACCGAAGCCGAAAACCGTTGCCGGGTATCGCTCGTTGCTCGACACCGTGGTGCTGCGGCAGTGCCGGGGCACATCATCTACCCGATGCGCCATCGGCTCCACATATTGACGTAGGGACCAACCATGGAGTGGATGTGCCACTCGGCTCATCACATTTCTCGGATGTCTTTGCTCCTGTCCAACTGGACATAGCTCGTGCCGCACAAGACGTTTACTCATCGCCGGTGATGGATGACATTCGCCAAGCTGCACAGAACGGTGTGGCGGCGGAAGTCGAGATCAACGGGTACAAGGTTCTCGATGAACCCGATATTCCGGGAAGCGGATTCAGTTTGGCTTCCTTTGGCGAGCGTGGCTTCACTATCGGCCCTGAGGCGAGGGCGTCGGAGGCGGAACTTGCACGTACGGTCGCACATGAGCTGTACCGAGTACACAAGACCGAAATACCCGAACTGGGCATCGATGCGACGCGTGCGGCGAGCGAGACCGAGGCGGCATTTGATTTCGCTCAACGGTTCGGGAACGCGATTCAGGGTGGAGGCTGACAGCATGTCCGAATACGCAGGACTCGCGAAGAAGTGGGTCGAGGTTACTAAGAGGGTCGCCGCAGGTACGTGGGATGGCATCGTTTGCCCCAAAAACGCTGATGCCGACGTGTTGATCGAGGTCCGTGAACAGGGAAGTGGCACCGACGATGCGCGGTTTGAGTACTGGATCCACTGCCCGCGATGCGGTGCTGAGATCTACTTCCACAGCAAGGATCATTACAGTCCGGTTCCGCATTCAGCCGGTTGAATACGCCATGTCTTAGCGGGCCTCCGTAGGAACAGATTGCGCCGGGCTAAATGCCGGATAGTTTCGAAGGCAAGGCGATCGATAGCACTGCGGTATTCGGAGCGTCACCAGGCGGCTGAATCGGCCTGAAGTAGTCTCTGAGCCGAAACGCCCCCATAGCCCAATTGGCAGAGGCAGCGGACTTAAAATCCTCTGAACTGGGCGTTTGTTGTGTTCGCTCGCGCTGATTGATGACCGAGAAATTGGCCCTAGCTGCGACTATAGCGTTGGGCGTGTTGGTGAAGATTGGCGAGCAACGAATTTACTGCGGTATCTGCTGCGGTACCGACTGCGAAGGACCGCGCAGTCAGCGGCACACCCGGAGGGACGGGGTCACGACTTTTCGTTCCACCCCGGCAATTCGCCATGTCGAGCTGAATCTGCTCGAGTGTCTCCGACTGCAAACATCAGGACCATCCGGTTACGCGCCGACGATGTTCGTGACAACGACGTGCGTCCGCCTGAGCGGCGTTCACGCCAACCGCAGATGGCTCCAATTCAACACCTCGCCGAGGTGTTTCGGGTTAACCCCAAGCTGCTTTGCGACGTCCTGAGTGCCACCGTGCAGCTCAACGAGCCGCGAGAAAAGAACGCCCGTCACAGGTTGAAATCCGCCCGGCTCGCTTCGACGCCATTTTGACATCTGGATCTGCAGAGCGCGGTACCGAGCGTCGTCGATGAGCCCGCGTTCATGCGCGCGATAGATGATCGCTGCGACCGACACCCCCCATGTCTGCTTGAGCGCAATGAAATCGGACAACTTGGGCCTATCGGGCATCGCAGCGTCGAAGTCATCGGGTGGAATCAGCAGAGCGCCTGCGAATAAGTTGGCTTCGCTTTCGACCGAGTCGTGGCGTCGATCGTGGAACGCCAAATGTCCGCACTCGTGGCCCAAGCTGAACCGGAAACGGTCGCCGGGAACATTAGGATCGAGTCCTATCACTGGCACCCCGTTCACCCATGCGGAAAGCCCGTCGAGGCCCGGCAAATGTGGGATCGGAACGAGGCAGACGCCCGCGCGTTCCACCAGAGCCGTCAGATTCCGGATCGGCCCGGATTCTTCCTGGCCGAGGATCGCGCGCACTTCAGTGGCAGCATCTTCAATTTCGTCTCGGCTGGTGACCGGTGCTCGCCGGCGCAGGAGGATGTCCGGAGCCTTGGGAGTCGCGTCGACCAGCTCTCCGAAGACTTCTCCGGCCAGGCGGAGAAGCTCCTTGGCTTTCTTCTTCGCCGCGGAGGACGTGGACGAGCGCGCGCGATGAATGGGCTCAGACATGTCGGGCAGCGTCAGCCTGCGATCGGCATAGCCGAGCGCCGTGAGCTCACCATTGAAACTTCGCCGACCGCTTTCAATCGCAGAGACCATGGGAACCGACATCCCTAGCTTTTCCGCCAGGTCTGCCTGGTTAATGCCCTCGATGTCGCGAAATGACCGAAGCCTGTTCACAAGCCCTCGGCCTCACCGAAGTCCACGTCGTCCCCCAGATCGTTAAACGGATCCGGTGCACCTTGATCGAAAGTTAGCCCGCCGCCATTATCTGGTGAAGGCACGCCCTCGAAGGGCCAGAAACCGACGTACTCAAGACTCCCGGCGGGTATAAGGCGCTTGCCGGTGGCCGCCTGCTTCGATGCGCTCGACCACAGGTGCATGCCTTCACGTTCGAAGCCGTAAGCCACCATGTTTGGGACGGCGGTTGAGTTCCGAGTGCGGAGTTCGAAGGGAAACGCCAACTGTTCTGGCTGCCCCATTGCCGCCTCGATTTCGATGGCAGCCTTGCTCCTGACCAGGTAGCTGTCGTTCGCTGTGATATCGGTGACCTGCACCCGTCCCAGCTCGGCGAAATCCGGATGGAGCATGAAGCGCTCTGACTGCGTTACCTGTGCCTGCGCGATTGAGCGCATCCAGTGCGACTTGTGCATGCGCGTGGGTGGAATCCCCCACTCCTCGGTGAAGCTCCTGGCCCCAGCTGCTGCGCCTAGGTATGCCACAACCAGGATCTGGGCGAAAGGGTCAACCTGATCTCGCTCGAGCTGCATGCGAGAGATACTACATATGGAGTAGAAATTCTACGGCGAATGTAGCATCTGGCGTGTCATGGCTACTGAGCCGATGCTCCTTCTCGCCACTTCATTACGGCGGCTTGGTGAAGCCGGAGGTCACCTTCCAATGTGTGGGGCGATCGTACGCATCACGCGTCGATGTCATGACGGCACGGTAGCGGGTCGGCGGTGTCGAACCAGGCTCGCGAGCTTGAAACCGAACTGACAGAGACGGCGCTTCGGTGTCATTCGTGGCGGCTCTACCGCGATGAGATCTCCGACGTTCTCAGGCCTCGCCACCCTCGCGACTCCGGCGGCAAGAATGCACCTTCGAACTTCGTCCGTCGATCACCGGCAGACTGTGCTGGCGTAGGTTCCTATTCGTTTAGGGTGAAAACGCCCTCACGCTGGACGGCATGTAACGCCGGGCATTGCCCTGTTCGCATCTCACCGATCCTGGACCAGCACGTGAGGTGCGTCCTTCATGCCTCCTGCGTTGGTCTGACCACGTCGCGGGTTTGTTGCTTTGGTGGGCCACCAGCTGGCTTCGCGTAGGAGTGTGGCGATGGCGGGCACGGTGAGGGTGCGCACGAGGAAGGTGTCGAGCAGCAGTCCGAAGCCGATGATGAGGCCGGCTTGGATCATGATGGCGACTGAGCCGACCATGAGGCCGAACATGCTGGCGGCGAATATCAGGCCCGCTGAGGTGATGACGGCTCCGGTGTTTGCCACGGTGCGCAGGACGCCGACGCGGATGTTGGTCCCGGATTCTTCGCGGAGCCGCGAGACGAGCAGCATGTTGTAGTCGGCGCCGACGGCGACGAGGATGATGAATGCGAGTAATGGTACGGGCCAGGCGATTTCGTGGCCCAGTCCCCATTGGAAGACCACAACGCCGATGCCGAGCGAGGCGAGGTAGTTCAGCACGACGGTGCCTAAGAGGTAGAGCGGTGCCAAAAGTGCGCGCAGCAGTAGGACCAGGATGACGCCGACGATGATTATGGTGGCGATGGCCAGTTGTGCGAAGTCGGCCCATAGGAATCGTTGGATATCGGAGTTGACGGCGGGGAAGCCGGCGACGGACACGGTTGCGTCGGCGAGTGACGTGTTGGGTCGTGCGGTGTTGGCGGTGTCGGTGATGCGGCTGGCGAGGTCCATCGCCTCAACGCTGTATGGGTCGTGGCTGCTTTCGATCATGAACCGCGCTGTTTTGCCGTCCGGTGAGAGGAATTGTTCGGCGACGTCGGTGAATTGCCGGTTCTCGAATGCGTTGGCGGGCAGGTAGAAACCGCTCGAGGAGTCGGAGTCGGCCGCTGCGCGTGAAGAGTTTTGCAGTTGGGTGGCGATCTGGCTCATGCCGGACAGCATTTCGATGTTGCTGTCGGCGAGGGTGCGGACGCCGGTGGCGAGTGCTTGGGCGCCGGAGGCCAGCTGTCCGATTCCGTCCTGTAGTCGGCGGAGGTTGGTGGCCAGGTCGGCGGGGTCACCGAGGGCTCCGAATGCCTTGTCCAGCGAGGCGACTGCGTTCTGGACGTTGGCGAGGGTGCCGCCGACGGTGGCGTTGGTGGCGGGATCGTAGCGGTCCCCGAGGTCGGCGATCTGGGTGAAGAATCCGCTGTCGCGCAGAGTGACCAGGATCTTCACCTGGTCGCGGATTTGGGCGCATTGCGGGGTGGTGGCACACCACGGTGAGGTGTTGAGGGCGCCGACGAGTGGGTCGAGCTGGCTGATTGCGTTTTGGGCTTGGTTGGCCAGCGGTCGTAGTCCTGGGCTGGATTGGATGGCTTGGTCGACGGCGGGCGCGGTGGCGGATAGCTGTTGCAGCAGTGGGCGGAATTGGTTGACTTGAGTTCCTGCGGATTGGGCTTGGGTGAGGATTTCGGCCAGTGGTGTGAGGGCGGTGCGCACGGTGCTGTCGAGTTGGGCGAGGCCGTCGGCGAGCTGGTCGGCGCCGCCGGTGAGTTTGGCGAGGTCGTCTTTGCGTGAGTTGCCCTCGGCGACCGCGCCGGCCATTTTGTCGCCGATCTGGCCGTTCTGCCAGGCCAGTTCTGCTTGGTCGAGGCGCTCTCCGGTGGGGCGGGTGACTCCGGAAACTTTGGTGACGCCGGGGATCTGGGAGACGCGGGAGGCCATCTCGTCGAGGTCGGCCAGTCCTTTCCCGGTCCGCATGTCGGTCGGGTTTTCCACGACGAGGAATTCGCTGATGACGACGTCTTTGCGGAAGTGGCGGTCCAGCAGGTGGTAGCCCTGGTTGCTGGCTGTGGTGTCTGGTTGTCCCTTGCGGTCGTCGTAGCTGATTTTGATGGTTGCAGCGGCTGCCGACAGGGCGAGCAAGATGACCAGGCTGACGATCAGTAGTGGCACCGGACGGCGGACCACGGCGACGGCGACGCTGTTCCAGTAGCGGCGGGTGCGATCGGGTTTGGGTTCACCGATGCCGCGTTTGGCGGCTAGCGACAGCACCGGTGGCAGCAGGGTGACGGTCGCCAGAAATCCGAACAGGACGGCGATGGCACACGCGGGGCCCAGGGCGGCGAAGACGCTGAGCCGCGCGAAGACCATGGCCAGGAACGCGAGTGCGACGGTGGCGGCGGAGGCGAGGATGACACGCCCGATGCTGGCGGTGGCGTGGATGATGGCCTGATCGGCGGGTACTTGGGCGCGGCGCTGCTCGTGGTATCGGCTGATCAGGAACACGGTGTAGTCGGTTCCGGCGCCGAGCAGGATCGCCGTCATGAAGGCGACGGTGAACTGGGAGACCGGCATGCCCATCTCGCCGAGGGCGGACAGCACGCCGCGCCCGACCGCCAGGCTCAACCCGATTACCAGCAGCGGTAACAGCGCGGTGAACACCGACCGGTAGACGATCAGCAGGATCAGGGCGATCACGCCCGCGGTAGCGATAGAGATCAGCAGCAGGTCGTGCTCGGCCGAGGCGATCATGTCGCTGAAGGTCGCCGGTGGTCCCGTCACTTGCACGGTCGTGGTCGAGCCGGTGAACACCTCCGCGGCGATGTCGCGCACCGCGTTGACGGATTCTGCGGCCGTGGGGTCTCCGAGGGTGCCGGCGACGCCGACGGGCAGGTACCAGGCTTTGCGGTCGACGCTGACCGCCTGGGCTTCGGTAATCGGATCGGCCAGTAGGTCCTGCACCAGCAGGACGTGGTCGCCTTCGGCCTGCAACCGGCTCACGAGTTCGCCGTAGCGCTGCCGTGCAGTCGGAGTCAAGCCATTGGGGTCTTCCATGGCGACAAACACCATGGTTTTCGAGCCTTCTTCGCCGAACGCGGCGCTCATGCGGTCAACCGTCTGCAAGGACGGCGCATCGCGAGGAATGAGGTCCACCGACTGTTGGCGCACCACGGTTTCCAGCTGGGGAAACAGCAGCGCGAGAACCACCGCGGCGCCCAGCCATACCCCGATGACCAGCGCTTTGTGCCGGAGGGTGAATCGGGCTAGCGCTGCCAACCGTTCGCTGTACTCGCGGGTGTCGGCCGGGTCGGGGGATCCGTTGGCGCGCCGACCAGAACGCGTGGCCTGGCTTGGGGAATCTGCAGTGCCGTCGGTCACTAGACCTCCACTGGTAGCGTAGCGATACTGTCGGTATCGCTACGCTACCGCATGTAGTGCACGTGGTGGCGGCCGCTATCGAGTCGCCCCCGGCCGCCGGTCACAGTCGGCAGAGGAATGGAACGCTCAGTTGGTTTATGGAAGCCAGGGCCGACGCTGTTCAGTCGACGACACTGGCCTCGGATGTCGTTCAGGGTCTTGCTGTTGCTGGTCCCCGACGTTGACATCGAGCGCACGCAGAGCCACATCGCGTAGCGGGGCCGCGGGCCGCTACCTCTAGGGTCGGGCTTCGGTTGTGGCCGACTGGTCCGTGTTCTGCAGCAGCACGTAATTGCCTAGGCTGCCCAGGAAACCTGCACAGTGCTGAACGAGTTCATCGGTGGTGAACTCCAGTTCTCCGTCGAGTCGGCGGCGCAAGACTTCGAATAGCCCTCCCACGCCCAAGGTCGAAGCCAAATGGGCAACCCCCACGGCGGAGTCGGCGATGTCGAGGTGGAGTCTGGCCTCGCGCAAGACGAGGTCGGTGAAACCGGCCATCAGTTCGCTGCGTAGCTCTCGGAGCAGCGGCTCGGTGGCAGATTCCACGAACAGGATCCGACCCAGCCGAGGGTCGTTGTCGATCATGCTGACCAGCCTGCGGATCGGCGCGTACGCCAGCACCTCCGGTGGCTCGCCGGCATCGGGGATCGCGTCGACTATCACCTCCTGGAAGGTGGCATAGAGCTGCTGGTAGACAGCCCGCAGGAGGGCGTCTCGGCCGGAGAAGTGCTGGTAGAAGTAGCGTGACGTGACACCTGATTCAGCGCAGACGGCAGTCACAGTGGCGGCGGCAACACCGCGCGTGCCGATCAACTCCGTTGCGGCCTCGATGAGACGGGTGCGCCGGTTCCGGTGACGCTCCTCGGCGGACATCCCGCTATACACCCGCGCCGAAACCACGTGGATAGCTTGCCATCTAATTCTGACAAGGCTTAGAGTCAGATTGCCAGCGTGCCTTTGACGAACGGGAGAACAACATGAGCGACGATTCGTCCACACGGCCCACCACGCGGGTCGTCCCGAAGCCCCGCCGTGTTCGATTCGACATGCCTGCCGGGACCAGTCGGCAGCACTTCGTCGATGGCGACTTGGTGATGAGCCACTTTGTGTCCACCTTGTCGGCCACGTTCCCCGAAGGCGAAGACTTCTTCATCCGGTCAGTCCGCGAGTACCGGGACCACATCAGCGACGCTGACCTCAAGGAGGCGGTCAAGGGATTCATTGCACAAGAGGCCACCCACCGACACCAGCATCAGCTGCTCAACGATCGGCTCCAAGCGATGGGCTATCCCACCGAGGGGATCGATCGGCATATCAAGAAGTTGGTTGGCCGACTTGAGAAGCGTTTTTCTCCCAAGATGCGCCTGGCTGTGACGGCCGCCCTGGAGCACTACACGGCGACATTCGCCGAAATCATTCTCACCAGCGACGAAGCTCAAGAACTGATCGGCGACACCGAAGTGCGGCCTATTCTGCTCTGGCACGCACTGGAAGAATGCGAGCACAAGGCCGTCGCTTTCGATGTCTATGAGACGGTCGGTGGAAGCGAACGCACCAGGGTCTGGGGGATGCGGATCGCCAGCCTCCTCTTGTTCAGCGAGTTGGTCATCCAGACCACCCGCTCTCTGGCCGGTGACCGTGCCGCCTACAACCCGGTGCGGTTGCTGCGCAGCCTTCGAGCCTTCCGGCATAACCCGCTATTCAGCTCAGCAGCAATTGAGCGCTTTCGTTCCTACACCCGCGGCGGATTTCATCCCGACGACTGGGACAGCGCAGAAATCCTCGAACGCTGGACCAAGGAACTCTTCAACGCCGATGGTGGCCAACAAGCGCGTAGCAGCGTCTAGCTCGACCAGAGCCCGTCGCGGTCAGAGTCGGCCTTAAGCGAATAAAAGTCTATGGGCTTCGCTCCGCGCGCAGTGAAGTCAAGCCCAGTTCTTTCTACTGGCCGCTCGATGGTGCTCGATCACGTTGCGACCTACAGGAAGCTCCGGCCGAGGAACTCGGTGACGGCGGAGCTGAAGGCGTCGTTGTCGTCGCCGGCGATCATGTGTCCGGTGCCGGATACGTCGACGGTCTCGGCGTGGGGAACCAGTTGCTTGAACTCGTCGACGGTGGCTTGGGAGACCACGTCGGATAACAGGCCCCTTACGAGAAGTGTTGGGGCGCTGACCCGTCGGGCTCCGTCGATCAGCAGGTGGCTGATTGCGTCGAACTGCTCCGTTCCCGTGGTCGATTCGTCGCGGAGGAAGTCGAAGTTGGAGTGAATGAATGCCGGGTCCCACCGCCAGATCCAGCGGCCGTCGTGACGCCGCCGTAGCACCTTGCGCAGGCCGTCGACGTTGGCCGGGCGCGAGCGATGGGGGTTGTATGCGGCGATCACCTCGGCGGCGTCGGTGAGGGTGCCAAAGCCATCGGGATGTGCGGCCATGAACGTCACCACGCGACGAGCGCCCTGGAATTCAAGCCGCGGGGTGACGTCGACCAGGACGACCGCCGCCCACGACGCCCCGGATGTCAACAGATGCGTGCCGAGCACGGTCATGCCCCCAAGGGATGCACCTACGACGGCAGGGGCGGTATCGGCGCTGAAGTGCTCACGCACGGCGAGCAGATCGGTCGCGAGTCGCTCGAGGTCGTACCTGCCGGCTGGGTCCCAGTCGCTGTCGCCGTGACCGCGGGTGTCGTAGGCGACGACTGTGTATCCGCATGCGTGGAGACGACGCGCTGAAGCGCTCCACGCGTGCCGGCTCTGGCCGCCGCCGTGTAGGAGCAGCACGACGGGACGGGCGTCATCGTGGTCGTAGCAGTCGGCGGCCAGGGTGATCCCGTCCTGGGTTCGGACCCGATGCTGCACGGCGGAGGTCATGACACCTTCCTGGCAAGATCGGAGTCCGCCCGAAGCGTGCGACCGGTTACAAGCACCTTCATTGTGCGTTGCCCGCGGCGTTCACGATCGTGACCGTGCCCTGGGCTGCGCAGACGGCTTTGTCGCCGTTGCTGATGTCGATGCGCGCTACTCCACTGCGCTTGCCCAGTGACACGATGTCGGTGACGGCGACACACACCCCGCTGGACACGGGTCGCAGCAGGTTCAGCTTGAATTCGGTGGTGGCGACCCATGATCCGGCCGGAATGACGGGGTAGAACACGACTCCGAGACAGTGGTCGACCATCGCCGATAGACATCCGCCGTGCAGGGTGCCGAAGGGTGTGAGCAGTTCGGCGCGGGTTTCCATCTCTGCCACCAGCCGACCCGCGGCGAGTTCGGTGTGCCGAAAGCTCAGAAACGTCGACAGTCCACCGGCTGTGTTCGCCGATCTGAGCAGCTGGTCGGCGATCTGCTCATCGAAGTGCGCGAATGTCACTGCCACCACCATGCCCCTTTCTCCTGTCCGGTCATGTGTCGATCACCGTTCGAGCCCGCGAATCGTTTGAGCATGTCGCCGAATGCGCCGACGTCGCCGTGCGCGGCGGAGGGCTCGACCTCGACGGCGACGAACCTGGCCGTTGCGGTGAAGCGCACGACGCGTCGTTGAAGAGGGACACGAGCTAGACCGGTGTGGTCCAAGTGATGGGCAGCGACGTGTAGCCGCGGATCGGTCCGGAGCGCAGCCGCCGCGCCGATTCAAGATCGACCTCCCAGTCAGGCACCCTGTCCAACAACGCATCCAGAGCGATGCGGGCCTCCATCCGCGCCAGCGCCGCACCCAGACAGAAGTGGATGCCGCGACCGAAGGCGACCTGGTGCTCACTGGTGCGCTCGATGTCGAACACGTCCGGATCGGGGAAGGCACGCTCGTCGCGGTTGGCCGACCCGAACAACAGCAGCACCTTCTCACCTTGACGCATCGTCGTGTCGTGCAGGGTGACGTCGCGGGTCAGGGTTCGTGAAAGTCCCTGTGCCGGTGAGTCGTAGCGCAACAACTCCTCGACTGCCGGCCCCAACAGTGTTCGATCGGCGGCCAGGCGTCGGCGGGTCTGCCGATGCTGGGCCAGCACGACCGCGGAGTTCCCCAGCAGATTGGTGGTGGTCTCGTAGCCCGCGACGAGCAGCAGCGCGCAGAAGCCGAGGACTTCCTCGTCGGTCAGTCCGATCCCGTCGACTGTGGCGTTGGCCAACGCCGACATCAGGTCCTCGCGGGGATTCTTGCGGCGGTCCGCGAGGAAGTCGGTGAAGTAGGCGTAGATCGCGGCGGCGGCGGCCAGTGCATCGGTGGTTTGTCCGTGGTTGACGTCGACCTGGACCAGTTGGCTCGACCACAATCGGAACTGATCACGATCGGTGGCGGGAACGCCCAGCAGATCGGCGATCACCGCAGCGGGCAGGATCGCGGCGAAGTCGGTCACGAAGTCCGCCGATCCGGACCCCTCGTCGAGGCGCTCGAACAACTCCGCGGCCATCTGCGTGATGGCGCCCTGCAACCCGGCCACCCGCCGAGGAGTGAACGCCCGGCTCACCAGGGCACGCAACTGGTCGTGGCGCGGAGGGTCCATGACGATCATCATCGGCAGGAACGAGCCGATGAAGTCTGATCCCGGCGGGGTGGGGAAGATGCCGTCCACCGAGGAGTACGTGCTGTGATCCAGTGCTGCGGCCTGGACGTCGGCGTGCCGGCTCAACACCCAGGTATGGGATCCCTCGGCGCGGTACACCGGAGCCGTCTCACGCAATAACCGATACGTCGGATAGGGGTCGTTGAGGATTGAGGCGTCGAACGGGTCGTAACGAATCTGCACCGAGACCACCAAGACCTCCGACCACCAACGTAACGACGGTTTAGACTTGCAGTCTAAACCGGGCGAACGGGACAGGGGGGGAATGCGCAAGATTCCACGTCAGATCTCTGACCGGCTTCCCGCCGCGGCGGACTTGTTCGCCGAGAAGGGGCTCAACGACTCCAAGATCGAAGACGTCGCCGCGGTGACCGGTGTGCCGAAAGCGACGCTGTACTACTACTTCGCCGGCAAAGAGGACATCCTTGCCTTCCTGCTCGAAGACCTCCTCAAGGACATCTCCGAGGCCGTGACCACGATCGTGCACACCGACGGCACCGGTGCCGAACGCCTCGAACTCGTCATCCGCGCACAACTGCGGGCAATGGCGCAGCGGCCAGCGGTATGCCGTGCACTCATCGGCGAACTGGGACGAGCGGCCCGCATGCCGGCCATCGCCGAGATGATCAATACCGCCTACCAACAACCGGTTGAAACTCTGCTCGTCGAAGGGGCCCGCGACGGCTCCCTCGTCGCTCAGCCCGATGCACGATCGACGTCCATTGCGCTGTTCGGCGCGGTCACCATCAATGCACTCATGTACCTGGTCACCGGGAACCACCTCGACGAGACGGTTGTCGCCGGCACGCTCAGCGCCGTCATGTTCGACGGCCTGCGCCCGCGCACAGGAGACCAGTCATGAGCACCTACGGCCTGTCGGTTCTCGGCGCGGATTTAAAGTCACTGGCCCAGACCGCACAGGCCGCCGACGCGGCCGGGTTCGACGCCGTATGGGCCTCGGAGTTCTACTCCCGGTCGGGTTCGATCTCCATGGCCGCGATGGCCAACAGCACACAGAACTGTCGGATCGGTTCCTCCATTCTCTACGGCGTCGGCCGAAGCCCCTTGGTGCTGGCCACCGAGGCGCGTGACCTCGACGAACTCTCCAACCGGCGACTGGTACTCGGCATCGGCAACGGCACCAAACGGATGATGAGCGACTGGCACAGCGTGCCCGACACCTCCGCACCCGCCCTGCGGATGGAAGAACTGGTGATGCTGCTGCGCCGGATATGGAACCTGCATGAAGGCCCGATCCATCACGAGGGCCGTTTCTACAGAATGAATCTCACCCCGACCGGCGACGTGGGACCCCCCAGCCGGCCGATCCCGATCGTCACTGCCGGTGTCCGGCCTCGGATGTGCGAGGCGGCCGGGCGGGTGGCCGACGGCCTGGCCGGACATCCCCTGTTCACCACCACCTACGTCGAGGAGATCGTCCGGCCCGCTATCGCCCGGGGTGCCGCGCACACCGGCCGCGACCCCAATGACGTGGAAATCATTTCCATGGTGATGTGCGCCATCCACGACGACGCCGAGGTCGCCAGGCGCGAACTGGCGCAGCAGATTGCGTTCTACTCCTCGGTCAAATCCTACGAGACGGTACTCGATGTGAACGGATTCGCCAGCGAAGGCCGAACCATCCGGGAAGCATTCGCCCAGCGCGATTTCCCGGCGATGTTCGCCGCGGTGTCCGAGGAGATGATCGACACCATGGGCGTCGCCGGGACGGCACACGAAGTCCGTGAACAACTGAGACGCTACGACGGCGTCCTCGACCACATCATGCTGTATTCACCATCGGTCGGCATCGCTGCGGAACGCGTGCAGCAAAACGTCGACAGCATCATCCGGGAATGCTCGCCCGCCTCGATGTCGCGAGGGCGGTCCGGTCCTGGTTCAACCTGATCCACGCATTGCCGCCCACGTCGACCCGTCGCCGCGTCCGCGGCCGCATCAGTGGCTCTGCCGCGCCGACCCCGCCGATGATTGCGTGGCGCTGTTGACGATGTTGGCATCGTCGGTGTCGGGGAGGTCATGGCGGACCACGCGAACCCGTCCTTGAGGTAGGCAGGCCATGTAGCCGTGGCGCATGCCGTAGAGTTCCCACGCTGTCTGTTCAGTGTCGGGATCGACATCGATGCGATGTCCGCGCGAGAAGCTCAGGTGTAGTCCTCCATCGTCGCTAGAACAGGCCTGGGTGCACACTGCGCCGGCGAGGTTCAGCAGTGGGCGTTCGTGGGTCGCGATCCTGAGGGGGTCAATGCGCACCGCCTCGATGGGGTAGGTGCCGACGGCCGGAAGGGTCAATAGCAGGGGGCAGGAGATGACGATTTCGTTGTAGTCATCGAAATCCAGAACCAGGCCGCCATGCAGCGAGAGGCGTTGTACGACAAGGTTTTCGATCCATTGGGTGTACATGGCAGTCTCTTTTCGACGCATCGTTGAGCCGTATCCCCAAAGAGTACGCTAAGTAGCGCTGCGATACCAGTAGTATCGTTATCGGTTGGCGGTGGGCCGAGCAGCGTTGGTCACGACGCGCCTGGTGGCTCGGTCAATGCGGTCGCGGGTGTCGGCGGCTGTCGCGCGGTGGCCGCTGAAGGCCACGAGGTTGGCCAACCAGATGTCGGAGATGACCCCAGCGACGTGCAGATCGGCGGGGGTGGGTTCGCCGCCCCTGAGCGTGCGGGCTAGCAGGATCTGGATCTCATCGGCCGCGCGGTCGAGTTCCGCGGCGGCGCGGGTGTCTGCGACGGCGAAGGCCCGTGTCATGGCCGTCGTCAGCCATGGGTCGCGCTGCCAGCGGTCATGCAGATGTGCGGTGAGCCGTTCGAGCCGTTCCAGCGGTGTGCCCTCACCACCCGCCCAGTCGCCGGCCGAGTCGAGTCGACGGAACTCGCGCGTCAGCGCTGCTACCAGCAAGTGGGTTTTCGCCGGGAAATAGCGGTAAAGCGTGCCGACGGCGATGCCGACCCGCTCGGCAACCGTCCGCATCTGAACCGCCTCGTAACCACCCGCCGCGGCCACGGCCAAAGCTGCATCCAGAATCGTTTCCCGGCGCCGTGCGGAGGCGCGTGAACGCGACGCGTTAGCGGCCCGCTTCTCTGTAGCGACCGAGTTCGCTTCCGAAGGCAGGGTTGTCCCGCGGCTGCGCGCCTGAGGGAAAGTCATGACGGCCCCGGGTCCAGACCGCCGCCGCGCGAGAACTGCTCCAGAAGATCGCCGAAAGCGTTGACATCGCCGTGTGCGGCGAAGTGCTCAGGGCTGACGACAATGAACACTGCACTGGCGGTGAAGCGGGCGATCCCACCCTCACCCGTGCCTGTCGCCGTGACATGCAGCGCCCGCCCTTCACGAGAGACGATGTGGGCAGTAATCCGGTGGGTCTGATGCAGCGGCACCGGCCGCAAATATTCGACCGTCAGGGTGCGGGTCACCGCCGGGGTGCCGGCGATCCACAACGTGAAGCCCAGGACGTCATCACACGCGGCGGCCACGGCTCCGCCATGAGCCAGGCCCGGGGCCCCGATATGGCGCTCGTCGAACGTCACATCGGAGTACACCGCGTCGCCGCTGCGACGCACCACCAACCGCAGTCCGTGGGGGTTGTCCGGGCCGCAACCCATGCAGGTCGTGGTGTGCGAGGGCAGCCGCTCCGGCGGCAACACGCTTTTGGGCACCATCACCCTCCAATACGATCGGTTTCGCTGCGCTACCGTTAGTACCACACTGCTAGACTGCTGTGACAGCATCGCGTGAAAGATCGACCGCCGAGGTGAATGAGTGAGCGACAGTCAGTCAGTGCCAGTCCCTGACGACGACGTGGACCCTCGGCGCATCCGGTCCCGCACCCGGCTGCTGGATGCTGCTGCAACGCTTCTGAGCACCGGTGGGGTGGAAGCAGTCACCATTGATGCGGTCACCAAAGCATCCAAAGTGGCCCGAACCACGCTGTACCGCCACTTCCACAGTTCGTCGCATCTACTCGCAGCCACGTTCGAACGCCTACTTCCACAAGTGACCACTCCGGCACCGACCAGCGGACCCCTCCGTGAGCAGCTGATCGAACTGCTCAGCCGCCAAGCCGCACTCTTCAACGACGCACCGCTGCATGTCACGACACTCGCGTGGCTCTCATTGGGGCCCACCGGCTCCAATATCGAAGCTGATGACCGCCACACATCGGGGGCGCTACGGGCCCGAGTCGTTGACCAGTACCGTCAACCATTTGACGCCATACTCACCAGCCCAAAAGCACAAGCCGAACTTGACGACTTCGACCGGCAACTGGCGCTCTGCCAACTCGTCGGACCACTCGCCTTCGCCCGAATGACCGGGATTCGCACCATCACTCACAATGACTGCGCGAACATCGTCGATGACTTTCTCGCCGCCCACCGCAAGACCGATAGCGACGCCAAAGAGTCGAAGATTGCCACCAAGCAGACGGGCCGCCCCGCGCGTCTAGCTCGCTAGGCACAACGAAATCACAGCGTCAGCCGGCTGGTCTTCGGACCCTTTTCGCCTTCTCGCAAATCGCGTCGGCGATGGCATCGAAGGACCGTTCGGTGCCATCATCGGCGAGGCCGTGCGCGCAGATTCCATGGGCATCCGCGTGACGATTCGTGCCGGCAAAGTGAGTGCACCACCCCAGTGTTCGGACCGCCGTTTCCCGCGTTGAGAACTCTTCCCCCTACGTCCGTGAGGTGTCTCGCGGGCAACTCCTCCCATCCGCGGTCTCGCACTGCTTGGGGCGCGGGGTGTCCGCGCCGCGGATCTTTACCCGAATATCGTCCGTCGTTAAGTGATCGTGCTGGCCCCGGAGTGCAAGAGGTGTGTGCCTGTCTGGCCGTTGCCGCTTGGCCGTGCGTGAAGGCGGCAACACGCCCTTGGAAACGGCACGTCGGGATCACGTGCGGTTGAGTAGCCCTCGGGGAGCCTGTCGGTGGCTCGCTTTACTTTGGGCGAATATGGCTGTGGTGGTGGCCGCCGACAGGAGCGGGGTCCTATCGTTCGGCCGTGGATAGGAAAACGCGTACCGACAATGCCGACGCCGAACGGGAGTTGGCCAATATGGCCGATGGCGTGATCCTCACACGTGCACTGGCTGGCATTGCCGAGGTGAAAGTGTGGAAGCTCGAGACTCTCTCGGCGGCTGGCGATGACATCGATGACCATGAGCGCGTTGAGGCTTCGGCGGAACTCACCATGTCTCTGTGCACGTACAGCAAGCAGGTGAAGCAGATGGTTGATTCCGGACAATCGTTGGCCGACATCGCCCACCTAACGGGCCTGGAAGTCGATGAGCTTCGGCTGGCTGTGTCGTACGCGCCTTGACCGGTGGCTACATAGGCCTCGGGGCTGTGCCTGTTGGCGAACGCACACGAATCTGGGTTGTAGGCGAATGTGGCTGTGGTGGTGGACTATTTCGTCCGTCGGTTCGTAGGTTGCAGGCATGGGAGCGAACGAGAAGCTGAAGGCCCGGTATCGGGCGGTCGAACTGCAGCGCAAGAAGAATGCTGAGCGGGCTCGGCGGGATCGCGCCAATGCGTCCGATGCCGAGTCGATCCGTGCAACGCTGCATAGAGTCGGTGCTGTTGATTCATGGGAGCGCAAGCGTTTCGACCAGGCGGCGGAGAACATCCGTGCTGATGCCGTAAAGCGCAGGGCCGGTCACTTTCGTGGTCTGCAGGCGCTGGTCGGGCAGATGCGTGGTCGTGGTCTGACCTTCGCGCAGATCGCTGAGCTTGTCGGTGTCGATGTCCGTGAGATTCAGGCACAGCTGCGCCGGGCCGGGGGCGAGGGTGGACATGATTCGGCAATCTCCCCGGCAGCACGTTCGAGAGCTGCTGATGTCGTACCCGAAGGCGCTGCAGTCAACGATGATCCGATCTGTGATGGTGTTGAAAGAAATGAGAGCGAGGGCGGCGCCTACGATCCGACTCGGTGTGTCCGCTGCGATGCGGTGATGCTCGATGAGGACGCCACTCCTAGACGTGGCCGACGCCGGCTGTATTGCTCGGATACGTGTCGTCGGGACGCATCGGCGGCCCGTATCGCCGCACAGCGATACGGGGCGCCGATTCGCGTGATCGAAGTCCCGAAAGCCGCTGCATCGCAGAAGCAATCTGCGGGAACACCCGAGCCGCACCGGCCCGTCGCACCGGTGGATGCCGCCAACAGCGTCCTGGACGATGGCGAGGCTTTACGCGGGTTGCTTACTCGCTTGGCAGAGCAGGCTCGGCTCAAGAAACTTGATCGTGCCACGCTGACGGCTGCCCGTGACCTGTCCAATGCCGTTCATCCGCGCCGTAGTTGGTGAGAAGTCATCTGATTCGGCGAGGGCCATTTCTATGGGAACGTCGTGCGGCGGGACTGCACCCGGTCATGCTCGCGACGGTACGGCCAGCGGTGTGCGTAACCGTCTGAGCGAGGTCATCGGCTAGGTACTCGATTCTGGCCTCCAACTCGTAAACGGCGTCCTTTCGTGCTTTGGTGATCATCGTTGATGCGTACTCATGATGAGGCAAGTACCCGTTCTGCCGGCCGAAATCGTCGATCATGACGTCGATGGCGTCGTCGAACCGGGTGGCCAATCGTTGGGCTTCGGTGTCGGCGCGTTCCTCGATGAACTCATCGCGCTCGTCCGGGGTCCAGGATGGCGGGAACCGCAGATGCGTCCGGTATAGGTCGCGGATCGCCGCATCAAGCCGGCCGGAGAATACGATCTCGGGCCAATCGCTGACCGCGGCAGTGGCCAAGTTCTCCAGGTCGTCATCAAGGCTCATCGCAGCTGCTCCCTCTCGGCTGCTCCTGATACTGCCTGCAGGCACCGACAGCTCGTCGAATCTGGACCGCGGGGTGCCGTTATGCGGAGAGGTCGTCGCGGCGCTCGTCGGCGCTAGAAGGGGTCGGGTTCTCTCGGGCGGGCGCTGCGGGGGGACTGGGCCGTAGCAGCGAGGGACGCGAGGGCTGCGAGGCTTGATGGGCAGCCACATCTTTGTGTGGTGGATAGATGGTCCACAGCAGGACGTTGCGGTGGTTGCGGGCTCCGTCGTTCTCGATCGCCCATCCCAGGTTTCGCAGCGCCGGCGCGTGTCTACGGAGCAGGCTTGTCACATCGCGGCCGTTCTTGGGCCATTCCTTGGGGCGTCGCCAGTGATCGCCTGTCGGGGTGAAGAGGGCGAGCAGGTCGACACCGGACTGTCCGCGCAGCGGTTCTAATATGTGGTGGCGCAGCTGTTCGATGAAGAGATCGCCGGACAAGCTGTCCTCCGCGAGCTGATCTGCGCGGGACATGTAGCGGCGTAAGCCATGAGTCGACAAAAGTTCGTCGACGGCCGCCAGCACGCGACCAAAGTCCGCCATGCGTGGCGCATCATCGACCACGATGGTTTCGAGGCGTTGATGAACGGTGGCGGCCAGGTTGAGGAGCCCACTTAAAATGCCTGGTAGAGCCGTGCGCCACTGTTGTCGCAGAGTGGCCTCAGACTGTCGCATGTGGCGTTCGATGCGTCGCAGATCAACCATTGCCATGCGTTCGGCGAGGTCGGGACGTATTGCGCCGACGTCGATGCCGTTAACGATGATGCAGCGGCGGAACTTGATCACTGCGAGGTCCGCATCGGTGTAGAGCGCGCGTTTGACGTTGCCGTCGCCTGTCGCAGCTCGACACAGCGAGTCCGACAACCACGGTGGGATCGCGGACAAATTGTCCAGGGCCACTACCCAGGAACCGGAGGCAGCGGTCACCCACGAGTCGGCGTCGCGGGGCGCCTGGCGCACTTCAATAGAGGAGGGGTCGATGAGATCGACCAGCATGCGCGTCGTCGTGGTTTTGGCGCTGCCTTGCTCGGCGAACAGCGCCAACACAGGGTGCGGGACATCGCACTGGACGAGCGCAGCGATGAGCACTGCAAGCAACACGGGTTGGTCCTCGACGGCAACGTTAACGAAGTTCCATAGCTTGTTGACGTCACCGTTGGCGGGTGGGAGAGGCATCTCGGCGGTCAGCGCTGTCCGCAAGAACCGAACCGGAGCTGAGTCGGCGACTGTCCATCGACCCTGGCCGATGCGGATGACCTTTCCGTCTTGTCGGCCGGTGTCGATGTAGCTCGTGCCGTGGTGGTCGGCGATGCGCAGGTGCAGTTTCTCCGGGGGCTGGTTGGCGGCCAAGCCTTCGAGGACCAGGGTGGCGTCGGTGAGGGCCTGGCCGCCGGCAACGGTCCCGGTGTCATTGAAGTACCGGGAGGCGAGTTCGGCGCGCAGGCCAGCTTTTCCTGCGCGCAGTAGTATCGCCAGATGGGGCCGGCTGCGTTCGGCGCCGAAGGGCTTGCCGTCTTCGGAAACTCCGAGGAGATAGCGTTCTTGGGCCATAGTGACCAGGCGTGCGGCGACGGATTTCTTGTCATTATCTGCGTTGCTGCTCATAGGCAATCAAGCCTGTGGTGCTTCCGCAGGCTGGCATGACGGGTTAGTCTCATGGGGAACTTCCGTTTTGGGTAATCGGGTGGTTCGAACGAAAGGCCTCGGCTAGACCCCGAGGTCTTTCTCATACGTCGGCGTCACGCGGCGTCGCCGCCTCCGCGCCGGGTTGTGCTCTCCCGCTGGGAGATCCATCGCAGAACCTCATCGCGTCGATAAACGACCCGGCGGCCCAAGGTGAAGCTCGCTGGACCGATGTCCGAATGACGCCAGTACCTCAGCGTCCCAACCGGGACACCGGTCAGGTCCGAGACTTCCTTGGCTCCTAGCAATTCCATCAGATTCCTCCTGAATTACGGTTGGTTTGGCTGAGCCAACAGTGACTGCGGCTATGGCGCCGTGTCCACCACCACAGCCACATTGACCGAAAAGTATTTCCGGTCATGCTGCTTCGGATTGAGTTGGCCGAAGGTCGAAGAACGATGGATCGCAAAGCGGACGGATGACGCGGATTACTGCGGTATGTTCGATTCGTGATCACCCGGAACGAACGGGCGGGAATTGATGACCGCTGGCACAAGCGCGTCAAGGAATTAGACGGCACCATGCGCACGGAGCGGTCTGCGGTATACGGCAAGGTTTCGCGGTGGCGTGTCAGGTGGGTCGACAGCACGGGCGCTGAGCGCACCAAGAGTTTTCAGCGCAAGCCGGATGCGCAGGCATACCTCAACGGACTGACCGCTGATCTTCAGCGCGGTGAATACGTTGATCCGCGAAAGAGCGCGGAGACGTTCGGGTCGGTCGCCGAGCAGTGGTTCGCCACCAAACAGCACCGGAAGCCGAAAACGGTCGCAGGCTATCGCTCGTTGCTCGACACCGTAGTCTTGCCGAAGTGGGAAGGTGTTCCGCTGAAAAGGCTTGACTACAAGGCCTATTCAACGTGGTTGGGGTCGCTGTCGGTCGATGGTGGGCAACGCGGAGCCGGTCTATCGGCAAGTCGAATCACCCAAGCGCATCAGCTGGTAGGTGCTGTCCTCAAGTACGCCCAAAGGACTGGCAAGGTGGCGAAGAACGTCGCGTTCGAGATCAAGCGGGACGAGGACCTTCCCGAGCAAGCCGAGCGCGAGCGGCGCTACTTGACTCATGCAGAGCTGTTGATGCTCGCCAAAGCCGCTGATCGTTTCGAGACTCTGACACTGGTCCTGGGCTACTGCGGGCTGAGGTTCGGCGAAGCGGTCGCGTTGCGGCGCCGGCATGTGGGGGATCGGGTACTCACGGTGCGCTCGTCCGCAACCGCAGTCACCGGTAAGGGCATCGTGGAGTCGACGACCAAGACGAAGCGGGATCGCCACGTGCCAGTGCCTGAACCTGTCTGGAAGAAACTAAAGACTGAGTTGCCCGCCGACCCGAACGCGCTGGTGTTTCCCAGTCGGAAGGGCGGGTTCCTACCACTCGGTGAGTACCGCTGGGCATTCGACAACGCGTGCGAAGACGTCGGTATCGACGGGCTGGTACCCCACGGCCTGAGGCACACCACGGCGTCGCTGGCGATCAGCGCAGGCGCTAACGTCAAGGTCGTGCAGAGACTCCTGGGGCACGCAACCGCCGCGATGACGCTCGACCGTTACGGCCACCTGCTCAACGACGATTTGAGCGGTGTGGCAGATGCGCTGGGCAAGGCCATCGATAGCACTGCGGTATCACTGCGGCATTCAGGACGTCAGAATGAGACTGAAACGGCCTGAACTATGTTCTGAACTGCGACGCCCCCATAGCCCAATTGGCAGAGGCAGCGGACTTAAAATCCGCCAAGTGTCGGTTCGAGTCCGACTGGGGGCACCGAGAGCCTGCAGGTAGGGGCAGTGATCGCGCTGGACATCCACCCCGCTGTTGGTTCTCGAACGGTTCGTGTCAGCACAGCGTCGGCGGACCCGCACCTAGACTCCGGGAATGCGGGTGCCTCGCCGAATTGCAGAGTTCAACAAGCGCGTCACCAATCCGGCGGCCCGCGCGATCACACCGTGGCTGCCGAACCTCGGGACCCTCGAACACGTCGGACGAAAGTCGGGTAACCGCTACCGAACACCCCTGTTGGTATTCGGGACCGCCGATGGCTACGCCGTCCTCATCGGCTACGGCCCACAAACGGACTGGGTGAAAAACGTGCTGGCCGGCGGGCCGACGATACTGCGCAAGCGTGGGCGGGGTATCGCGCTCGTCAACCCGCGGGTGGTGAGCAAGGCCGAGGCCGCGGCCCTCGTCGTGCCGCGTTCTCGGCTGCTCTATCGAGCGTTTCCCTACAACGAGGCAGCCCTTCTGCTGACGAGTGCCGGCTCGGCCGGCTGACCCCCGGACCGAGCGGTACCGGTGTGAAGGCGCGGGTTCTACGACTCGCAGCCGGTCCCGTTTCCGTCGCGATCCAGATCGTAGATGTCGCTTCCGACCACGGTCACTGGGCCGTCGACGTAGGCCGGGCCATTACCGCTGCCACCCGCGCAGTCGACGTCGCTGGCGATCGGAACGCACGCCCCGGAGTAGTTGGAGTCACACGGCTCGGCTTGCGCTACCGGTGCCATCGTAAGCCCGGAACCGATTAATAGTATGACTAACGTCAGTTTGCCCACGATTGCGAACCCTAGGGCAGCGAAGCCTCCGCGTTTGCTGATTGCGGAAACTGCTCGCCAGGTGGATCGTCGCTACAGATCGTCATACGCCGACGGCCCCGGCGGCGCCCCCGCCGGATACCTGCGCAGAACGGCCTGCACATCATCGGCGATGTCCTCGACCGGCCCGCCGGCCTGTAGTCGTCCGTCGTCGTCGAACTCGAACAGCTGAGCCCGCATCAGCACCAGGTCGACCTTGAGCACCTGACCGTCCACCTCACCGTCGACCGGCGACGGTAGCCCGCCGCGCACCGTTGTGTATTCGACGGCGTTCTGGCCCTTGGCAATTCTCGGCCGTAGCAAATTGCCGTCGCGATCGACGCCGGATGCCCGCGGTGACACGGTCGCCTTGCTGTTCACGGTCACCATCCGCCCGTCGGGCGTGACGCACACGAAATCCTCGGGGTTCATCCTGGTCGGCATCCCGAGGATGTTCTCGACGCCACCGCGCAGATCGTCCTGGGTGGCCAACACGTGGTAGCCCCAGCGGCCGAGCACCCGGATCGCGACCTGTTCGCCGAGATTGCCGATCGCCACCATATTGCGCGCGCGCCGCCAGCCCTCGATCCGACCCATGACGACGAAGCCTCAGCGAAAAGCCGTCAGTTCTGCACGCGCCGGCGGCGGATCATGACGAACCCGACGAGGGCGAAGGCGCTGGTCATGTCCATCGGCGCGAGGGTGTAGCCCAGGTCCGCCATGATGGCCCGTTCCACATCGCTCAACGTGCGTTCTCCGGGGCCGGTGGGTACCTGTGGATTCATCATCGGTCGGTCCGGGCCGGTGAACACCCTGCCATCCAGGTGCGAGATGGAACTGCCCTCTTCCCATGGCGACGGCGAGTACAGCGGAACCAGGGTGCCGTATTCGGTCACTGCGCCGGTGCCGCCGAAATACACCCCGCCACCGGCGCCGGTGAGGCTGCCGGCCAGGGCGGGGACCAACCGGTAGTCGGCGCCGATCAGATTGTCGCCGTTGGCCGTTCGCAGGAAGCTGTCGTAGATCGTCCAGCATCGCTGGGTGCTCGACGGCTGCGTATAGGACATGAAGCCGAGGGAATGCAGGAACTCATGCATCGCGACGGTGGTGAAGTCGTACTGCAGCCCGGACACGAAGTCGCCAAAAGCCCAGGGGTAGGCGAAGTTCCAGTTGATCTCGCCGTCGGCGGCCGACCCGTTCGCATCGACGCCGGTGAGCAGCTTGTTTTGCACCACGGTGGGGAAGAAGCCCGCGCTGTAGCTGGTCAGCGGACTGTACGCCGACGCCAGATTGCCGCTTCCCGCGTCGTTCTCGCCGGTGATGTCGTAGGTGACGACCACCGGGGTGCTCACCACGAACTGGCCCATCAGGTTGCTGGCAGCCCGCTGCAGGGCGCTGCGCGCCTCGGGAGTCCAGTACTGCGAGCCGCTGGTGTAGTTGAAGACGAAGGTGACCGCGCTCTGATTCACCAGCAGCGATGCGCGCGTGCTGGCGCTGCGGAACGGATCGAGCAGGTTGATATGCGTGCCCAGATCGGTCGCGGACACGACGAAGTTGTCGACGCCGGTGAAGTCGGAATTCGGCGTATAGGTGAAACTCCCGTCGTCGGCGATTTCGATGGTGCCCCACAGCGGCCCCGTCACGATCGCGTAGCGGATCTGGTCGCCCTCCAGATCGACGGCGCCCAGGTTACCGACGATCGGCAGGTCACCGTCGCCGGTGATCTGGACGGGGCTGAACCACGGCGCCTGGTTGAAGAATGAACGACGAGTCCCGTCCAGTGAGTCGTAGAGCCAGCTCTTGACCGGCGCGGCGACCGGCAGTACCGAGATCAGGGTTCGGCCGGTCCCCATCAGCGCCGCTATCTGGCTGGCAACCAACTGCCGCCCGAAGCTGGGCCGGTCGAGGGAGACCACCGCCGACTGCGACGGGGTCAGAATCTCGACATCGCTGGAGGACGGTTGGGGTTCGGGGAGCGCCGCCGCGGCGGGGGCATCGCTCGACCCGGTGTCGGCCGGAACATGATATGCGCTCTGGTTGGCTGTGCCGCCGGCGTCGGCCGTTCCCGTTGCTGGTTCGGGGGCGTCGGCGTCCGCGGCGGAATCGCGGTCGGCCTGGTCGGCCTGATCGGTGTCGTCGGCAATGTCTGAGTCGTCGATGTCGCCGGCCAGGCTCGCATTGCCGAGGGCGGCGGCATCGTCGGTGTCATCGGTCTTGGCGCTACGCAACGGGGGGCGCGCGGAGTTGCTGCGATGCACGGTGTGTACGGATCTGACACTGCGGGGTGCATGCGAGGCGCCGGCATTGTTCGAGCTGGCCGATGCACCGTCGTCGGCCGAGGCCACCGCCATATCGGGCACAGCCAGCGAGAGCCCCCACAGCGAGGCGGCCATGCCGGCCGATGCGGCACCCGCGGCCAACCAGCGCCGGACCGGGAGGCCGTCGGCCCGTCGGCGGTGCCGTCCTGCGTGCCCTTTGCCCCGGCCCGGGTGGTTCGCAGCCACAATTGCCTCCCTCGTCAATTGAGCAAACTCTATCGGCTACCGGCGGTTCGCTCCGCGGTTTCGGGCCGCGAGGACGACCGCGTCGTGGATTCGGCCCCTCCGGTCGTGGATACGGGGGACGTCGCCGCGCCTGCGTTGGCGCCGCACCCCGGCGAGGTGCGACGATAACCGCGATGGTCGACAGTGACGACGAGGAAACCGCGAACATCGCGCAAGCGCGGCTGCTGCTGCGGGCCTTGTGGGAACAGGTCGACGATGTGTCGCGCAGGATCGAGGACGAAGAGGCGCGGGTGTCGCGGCGACCCTCCGGCTCGCCTGCCCGTGCGCACCGCGTCAACACCGCCCAACTGCGCAGGGAGCTCTATCAGTTGCACGGCATGATCGACGGGATCAACCGCAGATTCCCGCAGATCGCCGCCGGTGTGTGACCATTGCTGCCGGGAGGCTCGGCCATGGGAGGGGAGCGGCGGTGCGGACAATTCCGATCGCTGTGGTGAGTTCGGTGCTCGTGTTGTCCGCGGCCGGTTGCGCCGATGAGGACTTCACCCAGGATGTCCACACCCGCTGGTGTGAACTGGCCGGCGCCGACTGCGCGCCGCCGCCGCCGCTGCCGCCGCCCGCGCTGAACCAGCCCGACAGCGGGGTCCCCGCGTCCGGACCGGTCTACGTGATCCCGCCGGCGCACGCGGCCGAACGCTGACGCTCAATACGTCTGTCGCTGAACGTATTTCATTTTGTTCTCGAACGCACAGCGGGGGCCTAACCTCGACACAGTGGTGACCCACGCGTCGGCCATAGCGTGCTTGTCGTGTGGCGGTAAGGCGCCGCGCGAACACACACGAATGAATGGAGTCGCCCATGTCGCTCTCGCGTCGTACCGCCGTTCCGATCCTCGCCGGTGGGGTAGCCCTGGCCGGTCTGTTCGGCGTCGGGCTGGGTACCGCAAACGCCGAGCCCGGCCGCCCGTGCGGCCAGCCCGATACTCAAACCTGCGCGCCGCAGAACAACGACTGGCGGCAACGAGGTATCGACCAGGCTCGCAACGATCACCAGCCGTTCATGCACAACGGGCAGCGGGTCGAGCCGATGCGCGCGGGCAACGGCGACGGCTGGGGGTTCTGGTTCCTGGGGCACTGGATTCGGCTCTGACGCGGCGCGCCATGGGCCGATCCGGGACGGATCAGGGGATGATACGGGTGTGGTTACTGAGACGAATGTGATCAACGTGAACCCATCGGCCGAACCGGACGCGCCCGCCGACGCCTCGACCGCTGCTGTGCCCCCGCCGCCCGCCTCCGGGCAACCCACAGGCCAGCAGCGGTCCTGGTCCATGCCGAAATCCCCGGTCAGTCGCACGCAGGTCGACGCGTTCGCGCATACCGCCGCCGCAGCCGCCCGCGCCACCGCCGGCGCCGTGGCCAAGGCAGTGGCCGGTATCGCGCGATTCATCGCCCGCGGACTCACGCAGGTGGCACGCGCCATCGACGCGGTACCGGCCGCCCTGCAGTTGCTCGCCGTCCTCGCCGCCGCCGTGCTGTTCGGCATCGTCGGCGCGATCACCGCGGCCGGCACGCTCGGACTGATCTGCACCGTGGTGGTCGTTCCCGTCGGCTCGATCGCGCTGGGCGCCCTCGGGCACCGCTGGTTCACCAGGGGCGCCGCCGCGCCGGTCCCTGCCGACTCCGATCTGTCCCGCTCGGTCGGATATGTGGACCGGAAGCTGACCCTCGCGCTCAACTCCCTGGGGTCCGAACGGCACCAGCAGGCGGTCATCGCGCTCTTCCAGGCCAAGACGGCCGTCGAACTTGCCCTGGGCACCGAACAGGATGACAGCGACCGCGACGACTCCGCGCCGGTGCATGTGGACGCATACCGCCTGCGGCCCCGAATCCAGGCCGGTTCCGCGGCGGCTTCGTGAGCGCGCAACCGATCACCGGGCAGGTCGCGCTGATCGAGGACGACTACACGCTGGTCATCAATCGGGGCGCGCAGGCCGGGGTGGCCGTCGGCATGATCTTCTCGGTGCAGTCGTCCGCCGGTCAGGTGATCACCGACCCCGAATCCGGCCGGGAACTCGGCAGGCTCAGCCGCGAGAAGCTGCGGGTGCAGGTATTCGACGTACAGCCGCTGTTCGCCCGGGCCCACACCTTCGTCGACACCGGCGACCTTCGCGGGCTGCTCGAGCTCCCGTTCTTCGAACCGCCGCAGGAGGAGGTCGTCACGGTCGACGTGGGCGACGGCGTCGAACTCGTCCCTGCGCAGCAGGCGGGCGTGGCCGCGGTGACCGACGGTCTGTAACGCTTGGCCCTCGGCAACACACTCCCTTTGCGAAACCGTTGACCGGAACGCAAAGGAATCACCGCATGACCATCACGCAGGACGCACGATTCATCCGCGCCGAGTCGGCGCTGGCCGGTGTCGGCGGCAACGCCGCGCGGTACGGCCTGGTGCTGGTGTTGGGTTGGATCGGTGCGCTGAAATTCACCTCCTACGAGGCGCACGGCATCCAGCCGTTGGTCGCCAACAGCCCGTTCATGAGTTGGGTGTACGACATCTTCTCGGTGACCACCTTCGCCACGATGCTCGGCGTCGTGGAGCTCGCGACTGCCGCCTTGCTGGCGGTCAAACCGTGGCTGCCGCGGCTCTCGGCGGTGGGCAGCGTGCTGGCCGTTGGCCTGTTCGTGGCGACACTGAGCTTTCTGTTCACCACGCCGGGTGTCGGTGAGGCCTCCGCCGGCGGATTCCCGGTGCTGTCCTCGACAGGGCAGTTCCTCATCAAAGATGCTGCCCTGATCGGGATCGCGTTGTGGACATTGGCCGACTCGCTGGCCGCCGCACGTCGCCACACCGAGCGTGTGGACGCCCCCGCAGCTCTAGGCTGAGAATCCCATGGCGGTACCGACAGCAGAAGAGCGGAGCCTCGTCACCGCGCTGCGGCTCGGCGACGAGGCCGCCTTCGCGGCCCTGGTCGAACGGCATACTCCCTCGATGCTGCGGGTGGCCGGCGGATACGTGGCCAGTCGTGAGATTGCCGAAGAGGTAGTCCAGGAGACCTGGATTGCACTGCTCAAGGGCATCCACACCTTCGAGTGCCGATCCTCCTTGCGGACTTGGCTTTTCACGGTACTGGTGAACATCGCCAAGACGCGTGGCGTGCGCGAGCGCCGAGAGGTGCAGGTACAGGTGTCGGCGTTCACCGGGGGTACGGTCGACCCGGCGCGATTCCGTGCCGACGGCCTGCAGTGGGCGGGTCACTGGAAGGAACGGCACGCGCCAGTGCCCTTTCCGGATACCCCCGAGGGCTCGGTGCTCGGCGACGAACTGGTGGCCGTGACGCGACGCGAACTCGACAAGCTACCCGCGCGCCAGCGTGCGGTGCTCACCATGCGTGACGTACTGGGTATGGAGGCCGCCGAGGTGAGTGCGCTGCTGGAGATCAGCGCCGCCAATCAACGCGTGCTGTTGCACCGGGGCCGCGCCGCGGTGCGGCAGGCACTCGAGGACTATCTGAAGGAGTCGACATGAGCGACACCGAATCGATGGATTGCAACGAACTCGTCGAGTTGGTGACCGACTACCTCGACGGCGCGTTGGACCGTGACACGCGAGCGCGTTTCGACCTCCATCTGAGCGAATGCGACGGCTGCCACAACTACCTGCAACAGCTGCGCACCACGGTGGGGACCCTCGGCAAAGTCGACGGCGGTCAGCTGGACCCGGCGTTCCGGGAGCGGTTGTTGACGGCGTTTCGCGACTGGCGATGACTCGCCGACGTGTTGCGTGCCGATTCCCGAGACCCGGTGCGGCAAGTGAGGCTCTGCCCTTAGCGTTGCGCCATGAGCTTCTACGAGATCATCGAGACGGTCGGCAAGGTGATCGACGGAATCGGCGTGGCGGTGATCGCCCTCGGCGCGATCCTCGCCGCCGCGGTGACCGTCCGCAAGATGTCGGGGCGCTCCGGGGACGCCTACCGGTACTTCCGAGAACAGTTGGGCCGCTCCATTCTGCTGGGGCTGGAGTTCTTGGTGGCCGCCGACATCATCCGCACGGTCGCGCTCACACCGACCTGGCAGAGCGTGGTGGTGCTGGCCGGCATCGTGCTGATCCGGACGTTCCTCAGCTTTTCCCTCGAAGTGGAGATCAGCGGTCGGTGGCCGTGGCAACAGCGGCCCAAACCGGCCGATGACGTTGGCGTAGCGCACAACTGACCGTCGCGGTCAGCGACGGGTTCCCTCGGCAGGCGGTACCCGCGTGAAACGGTGCAGCAGCCAAGCCGCGGGCACCGTCATCGCCGTGGTGACGAGGAACAGCCCCGGCATCGAGCCGGTGAACGTCGGCCAGCCCAGTACCTCGGCCATCGCGAATTCCATCGCGATCACGTGCAGAAGGAAGATCTCGTAGGAAATCTCGCCGAGCCACACCACGGGCCGGGTGCTCAGCAGGCGGGCGTACCCGCTGGCGGAATCCAGCACCAGCGGCGCCAGCAGCCCCACGGCCACCACCGCATAGAGGATCGTCTTGAGCATCCGTTGCCACGGTGCCACCTCGGGCGCGGTGACGTCACCGGCGATCGGCAGGGCCACCACCAACAACGCGGCCAGGGCGATCGGCAGCGCGAGGGCGGTTCGGCAGCGGGTCCCGATCGCCTGCAGCACCGCCAGCGACATCCCGCCGACGAAGTAGATGAGATGGGCCGGCAACCAGATGCTCGCCGACGGTGGCAGCACGTCGGTGATCTGCGGTAGCAGCAGCCACACCGGCGTCACCGCGCCGAGCGCGGCCAGCGCCGCCAGCAGCCGTACCGGTTGCCATGTGCGGCGACACACCACCGTCAACAGCACGCCGGCCAGTAGCGGCAGCACGGCGTAGAAGGCGACTTCGACTGCCAGACTCCACATTTGGGTCAGACCCTGATGCATCTCCGCGTAGTACAGCGGTGGATAGATCTGGGTCAGGGTGAGATGTTTGAGCAGACCGGCCCAGCTGTGGCCCGGGTTCGGTCCGGCATAGCGGAACTCGTAGATCGCAAAGGCGGCCAGCACCGTGATGACATAGGCGGGCGCGATGCGGCGGACCCGGCGCCGGGCGTAGCGGCGCACCGACGGATACCGGGATCCCCGCGCCGCGGCGATCACCCAGGGCCGGAACAACAGGTAGCCCGACAGCACGAAGAAGACCGGCACACCGACTTCCAGCCGCGCGTAGAGCTGACCGAGATATCCGTCGTCGAGGTGTCCGGTGCCGAAGGCCGCGTGGGTGGCGACGATCAGCAGCGCTGCCACCGCGCGCAGCCCGGTCAGCGATGCCACCCGGTGGCCGGCGGGGTGATCGGCTACCGGCGCGCGGCCTGTCGCGGGCATTACAGTCTCGGGGTGTAGGTGGGCACCGCGGCCCCCGCGCCGATGATCATGCGGGCAGCGCCGCGGACAACCGGGCCAGCACGTCGAGATGTTGGTCCACGGAGCGGAGTCCCGCACCCATCGTGTTGATCGACAGGTGCGATGCCCCGGCTCGCGCCCAGTCCTCGACCGCGCGCAGCGCCGCGTCGTCGTCGCCCCGCCAGCTGACCCGGCCCTCCATGCCGATGGCCGACGGGTCCCGGCCGGCGGCCGTCGCCGCCTCGCCGAGCACCGTGCGGGCGTGGTCGAGCCCGGGGCCGGGCGCCATCATGGGAAACCAGCCGTCGGCGATCCGGCCGGCGCGCCGATAGCCCGCATCCGATGCCGTGCCGATCCACACCGGGATCGGCCGCTGCACCGGCAGGGGCGCCAGACCGGCGCCGGTGATGCGGTGATGACGCCCCGCGAAGGTCACCGACCGCTCGGTCCACAACCGGCGCATCAGGGTGATCTGTTCTTCGGAGCGTTTGCCGCGGTTACCGAAATCCTGCCCGAGCGCTTCGTATTCCACGGCGTTCCAGCCGATCCCGATTCCGAGGCGGATTCGGCCGCCGCTGAGCAGGTCGACCTCTGCCGCCTGCTTGGCGACCAGCGCGGTTTGGCGCTGGGGCAGGATGATCACCCCGGTGACCAACTCGACGGTTGTGGTGACCGCGGCCAGATAACCGAACATCACCAGGGGTTCGTGGAAGGTGGTGTGCACGTCATAGGGGCCCGACCAGCCGGCGTGCACATTCGGATCGGCACCCACGACGTGGTCGTAGGCGAGGATGTGGCTGAAGCCCAACTCCTCGGTCCGTTGGCCGTAGGCGCGCACCGCGCCGGCATCGCCGCCCAGTTCCGTTTGGGGAAACACCACACCGATCCGCATATCCACACCGTATCCGGACCGTGACCGGGGGTTTTCGACACGCCGAATTGGGTGCGGTGGTTCTGGCGGCCCTTCCGTTAGAAATATCTTGATATTGAGAAGGGTCGGAGATGATAACGAGCACAGTGCGCGGCGGAAGGTTATTTCGCCGCCGCAAATTAATGCGCGCCGCGCTGGGCGCCATTGTCTCGGCCCTGTGCGTTATCGCTCTGGTCGCCACCCCGACCTCGCAGCGACACCGTCAGGTGGTCACCGACGATATCGCGGCGCTCAGCAATACAGCCACCACGTTGGGCTTCGCTGACTCCCAGATCTACTTCTACGACGACGCCGAGGTGGCGGCCACCGTGTCGCGCTGGGTGCAGAACAATATCCGCACGGTGCGCATCGGAATTCCGTGGGCGGGTGTGGAGGCGCTGCAGAACCGCTACGACTGGTCGCGGTCCGACCGCGTCGTCGCTGCTGCAGCCGCGGCAAACATTTCGATCATTTGCGCGATCACCTCCAGCCCGTTGTGGGCCAAGGCGTGGAACGCGCTCCCGCCGCATGGTCGGCCCGCCTCGCCGGAGCAGTACGGGAAATTCACCGCAAAAGTCGCGGAGCGGTACAAAGGTAAAATTGCGGCGTACGAGATATGGAACGAACCCAATGGCATTTTCGGTTATCACCCGAAACCGGATCCGGCCGGATATACCGATCTGCTGAAGGCCGCCTATCCGCGAATCAAACAGGTCGATCCGGCCGCGATTGTGGTCGGCGGCGTTCTGGGTTCCGGAAAGAGTTGGGGCTCATGGACGATAGATCCGGTGACGTTTCTGACCCGCATGTACGCCGCGGGCGCGCAACCGTTCTTCGACGCCCTGTCCTATCACCCCTACAGCTACACCATGAAGTTCTCCCAGGGGATGCGCCAAGCGGACTCCCCGGTGGACCAACTGGTCCGGATGCGCAGGGTGATGCTGGAACAGGGCGACGCGCCGAAGAAGATCTGGGTGTCGGAGTACGGGGCGCCCACCAATCGGGTGAACGAGGCGACGCAGGCTGCGCTGATATCGGACATGATCAGCACCTGGCAGGAGCTGCCCTACGCCGGACCGTTGATGCTCTACACCACAAGGGATCTCAATAGTTCCAGCAGGTCCGACGACGATCGTTTCGGCGTCTACCGGTCGGACTGGGTGCCCAAGGCCGCGCAGCAGGTTCTCACGTCACCGCCGGGCCCCAGCGAGGTCTATCAGCGATTCGCCGCGTTCACCGACCCTGCGTTCGGTGAGGTGCTCAGCCCGGTGTTCACCGGGCCGTTTCGGGTCCCGACCCAGCTGCGCGCCCTGGGCACGGTGTGGGAGGTCTCCCCGGGCACCTTCGTGGCGTCTCCGGCACCCGTCGCGGATCTGGTCCGCAAGAAGAACATGCTGCCCAAGACGACGTTCAAGGACGGCTATCAGGATTTCGGCGGGTGGCAGCCGTTCCGGGTCTGGTACTCGCCGGAGACCGGTGTGCACATGGCCAGTGCAGAGTTCGCCAGGAAATGGACCCCGGATCTGGGGCTGGCGACGTCCTCGGAGAAATGGGTGAACGGCGCCACCAGGGTGACGTTCCAGCGCGGTGTCATGACGTGGCGGCCGTTCGTGGGCGTCAAGGTGTACCGCACCCAGTAGCACCCCCGCACAGCAACGCCCGGCGCCCAGCGGCGACCGGGCCGCTGGGCGTGCCGCGCGTCGGTCGCCGACGGCTGACCAGCGGTTCGCGCCGCGGAACGCGGACAATCTTTGCGCCCATCAGATGTTTAGTTTGCTACATATTGGGTTACCGCTGATCTTGATCGAATCTCGGCAAATAGATTTTGGGTGCTGTGGCATTCTTCCGCCGATCCTGACCTCGTTGGCCGGGTGGGTGGACGGGTGATCTTGGATCGGCGGACGCCTCCTCCGCGCGATGCCGAGCAGAACACCGTTGAAGTGCATGAATGATGTTCCGCGACGACGCGTGCAGCGGTGTGGAGGTGGCCGAAAGGGTCGGTGACGTCGATCCGAGATCGCGAATAATTGTCGAGTGCGTCAATCACAATTTCAAAAATCTGCCGCAGATGGTGGTTTGCTAGGCAACTAGCGTGGTAACTTCTCGGTGTTGGTTGGGGAATTTGCTGAAAGGGAGATCAACATGTTTGGACGTCAGGGAGCCTCCGTCAGGATGATCGCCGCGACAGCCGTCGCCGGGGGCGGCATCGCGTTGGCCATGGGTGTGGCCACCGCGGGTGCGGGCGCAGCGTACGCGGAGACGGGGCAAACCGCATCCAGCTCGAGCTCGAGCACCAACAAGTCGCCGCTGCAGCGGATCGGCAGATTCGGCAGCAACCTGCAGCGCAACATCGGCACCGTCGGCAGCAACCTGCAGCGCAATCTCGGCCAGGTCGGCTCGGACGCTCAGCAGGGCCTCGGTACGGTCGGCTCCAATCTGCTGATCAACGGTGGCACCGCGGGCAGCGACGCCCAGCAGGGCCTCGGCACGGTCGGCACCAATGTGCTCATCAACGGCGGCACCGTCGGCAGCAATGCCCAGCAGGGCCTGGGGCAGGTCGGCACGGATGTCCTGATCAACGGCGGGACAGCGGCCAGTAATGCGCAGGAGAACCTCGGCGAGTTCGTCGGCAACATCTTGGGCGACTAGCCCGACCTCGTGGTCGATGGCGGGCGGCGGGAGTTCTTCCCGCCGCCCGCTTTTCGCGTGTCGCACCAGCGGGCGCCTCGTCGCTCTCTCGCGGGTTATCCCCTTCGTCAAAAGTTTGCTGGATGGCCTCCGTCCTGGGCTGTGCCCACGGTGTATACGGTGGGTTGTCCATGCCCGGGGCCGCGCCAGCGCCGGCCGGTAGGGATCAAATTACTGGTGAAGGCTCAATTGTCGCGATAGTAAATACTTGCTGAGTTTCATGATCGGTGTTATGCCAGCTCAAGTGTCATATTTCCATACCGATGCCGCGGTGATAGCTGAAACGTGCATCCGCATCCAGCAAATCCATATCGCGCAGAATCCGTGCTCTGCACTGCGTTAATCGTCCCCGCTCAATGTGACGCACGCGACACTTTCTGTGTTAACTTCGGGCTGTTCGCTTGAAATTTGCTGGAGGGGAGACGAATCATGGATCGCAACGAGGGGTTGGGGACGCCCACAAGGATCAAGGGAATGGTGTTGGCCGGAGCCACCGCCACAATGTGTCTCGGCGTCGCGCTCGCCGGGGCCGGCACCGCGGCTGCCGACACGAGCGCTGCCGACGCACACGTCGCCGCACAGCAGCGCAATGCCGGGGTCAGCACCACCGCCGTCACACCCGAGGACGTCGGGGAGTTCGGCGACAACCTGGTGCGCAATATCGGCCGATTCGGCAGCAATCTGCAGCGCAACGCCGGACAGGTGGGCAGCGATGTGCAGCAGAATCTCGGCCGGGTCGGCACCAACCTGTTGATCAACGGCGGCACCTTCACCGACAACGTGGTGCAGAACGCCAACCGGGCGGGTAACAACCTTGCCCGCAACGCGGGTACCGCAGGTCGCAACCTGGCCCGCAATATCGGCGGCCTGTTCCGTTAGCCGACGGTCGGGAGGGCGGCGGTGCCGTCCTCCCGATGCACGGCGTTAGTTGCCGAGCACCTCGTCCATCATGGCCACCACGGCGCCGATATGCGGCTCCCGCACGATCGACATGTGGGTGCATTCGAGATGCCGAACGGTCAGGTCCCCGGTGATGATCCGTGGCCACAGCCGGGGATCGTCCTTGTTGAGGTGGCTCAACACCACCAGGGCACGCCCGGACCACGGTTGGGGGACGTAGCGCAGCCCGGTCATGATGCCGACCTCTTCGATCGCCGCGGTCTTGCGCTGATGGTCACCGACGATCAGGCCGGCCAACGGCATCTTCTTCTGATGTTCCCACCAGGACTTGATATCCGTGGGCATCGTTTCCTGGATCGTGACCCTGACATCGGGCAGACCGGCTCCGGCCTGCTTGGCCGCCTGCGGTGACAACCACGGGTCCAGCATCACCAGCAATTCGACCGTCTCACCGGCGCTCTCCAGCAGACGGGCCGCTTCCAGGGCGATATGCGATCCCAACGAATGGCCGACCAGGATGTAGGGGCCATGCGGTTGGATCCGGCGCAGGTTCACGACGTGTCTACGGGCCGCGGCCTGCACCGACAGATCGGGGATGGCGCGCTTCTCCAGGCCCTTGGGCTCCAAGGCGTACACCGCCGTCTTCGCGCCGACCCGCTCGGTGAACGGCACGAAACACAGCGATGAGGCGCCGGCGCCGGAGAAGCAGAAGATGGGCTCTCCGACGGTATCCGTCGATTTCGGTCGCAAGGCCACCGTGGTGGCGGGCAGCGTCGGGCCGTCCGAATGCGTCAGCTTCTGGGCGAACTCGGCCACCGTCGGTGCACCCGCGAGATCCGACGGATTCAAGGTGACGCCGTGGACCTCGGTGACCCGCGCCAGCATCTGGGTCACGCTCAGCGAGTCCCCGCCCAATGCGTAGAAGCCGTCGGTGCGACCGACCCGCTCCACGTGCAGCACCTCCGACCACAATCCGGCGATGGACGATTCCTGTGGCCCGCGAGGAGGTTCGAACTGCGGTCGGCCCACCGCAGGCAGCGCCGCGCGGTCGATCTTGCCCCGGTCGCCGCGCGGCAGGGCGCCGAGCACGGTGAGATGGGCGGGCACCATATAGGCGGGCAGATCCCGATGCAGGCGGGTACGTAGCTCGGCGACCGCGGGTGTGCGGGCGTCCGGGTCCGCCGCGACATAGGCGGTCAGCGACGGGGTGTCGGCGGTGTCGGCCACCACGACGGCTTCGCGGATATCGTCGTAGCTCAGCAGGGTGGATTCGATTTCGGCGGGTTCCACCAGGTAACCCCTGATCTTGACGGTGGCATCGGCCCGGCCGGACAACACCAGATTGCCGTGTTCGTCCCAGCGCCCCGTATCGCCGCCGGAGTAGGTCCGCGCACCGTCTGGATGGACGGTGAACACCGCCGCCGAGGCCTCCCGGTCCAGGTAGCCGAGTGCCAGATGACGTGACGTGATGGACACCGCACCGTGCTGGTCGATGTCGATCCGCTTGTGCGGCGCCGGAACTCCCACCGGGATCACCCCGTGTGGCAACGGGGCCGCCGGTGGGATGTCGTAGCTCGCGATGGCCAGCGTCTCGGTGGAACCGGCCCAGTTGGTGAACACCGCCTGCGGGGCGATTTCGCGGGCCAAACGCACATGACGTGCGTGAGCCGCTTCGCCGGTGGTGACGATCCGTCGCACCGTGGGCAGAGTCGCGCCGCGGGCCGCGGTGTGCAGGGCGTCGACGAATGCCGGTGTGCAGGTGATCGCCTCGGCGCCGGTGTCGCAGATCCGGTCGAATGCCGCCCGGGCAGAATGTTCCCGGGGGTCGAGAGTGACGATTTCGGCCCCGCCCAGCAGGGCCGCGATCAGCACGTTCAAGCCGGCCGCGAAGCTGATCGGCAGGCAGAGCGCGACCTTCCGGCCGTCGCCCAGGCCGAATCGATCGTTGAGGAGTTGAGCATCGGCGAGCCACAGCCCATTCGGATGGAGCACGGCCTTCGGTGTCCCGGTGGACCCGGAGGTGAACTGGATGCTGGTCACGTCGTCGGTGTCGGGTCCCTTGCCCCACTCCGGGTCATCCTCGGCGCTGTCCGGCAGTTCGGCGGGGATCTCGACGCGCCGAGGCTGGTATCCGTGCGCGGCGAGGATCGAGGTGATCGTCTGTGCCCGATTCGCCGGCATGGTCGGATCCAGTGCCACCACCGGTGTGCCGCAGGCGAAAAGACCCAGTACCGTCGCGACGGTCGCGGGTGTCAGCGGCGCGGACAGCACCGCCGCAGCGTCGCTGTCCCCGGCACCCGGTCGGCTCGCCTGGGCCGCGCCGAGCAGCCGCCGGTAGGTCACCGCGTCGGTGGCGGTGCGCAGTGCCACCCGATCCGGTCTCTGACGGGCTGTTGCCGCGAAATGAGCTGTGACCGAGCGATGTTCGAGCGGACGGTCCTGCTGTGCAGGCTGCTGGGCGATCGGCTGGGCCGGGGCGCTCGCGGTGTCCTCGCCGACCGCGCCGCTCGCGTCACGGCGACGGGACCGGTTGGCCAGGACGACGCCCAGCGCGGTGATCGTGGCCACAGCCGACAGGGCTGCGGCTGCCCTCGCGGTCCCGCTGCGATGATCGCTCAACGCGCGCTCCCGGGACCTTGAAACGCTGCCGAGCATGGCGACCTCCGACCGTTCATCTGCAATTGACCAAGGCGACGAAAACATACTGAGGTTAGCCTAACCTGAATAGAGTCTGGTAAGCGCGGTGAGCGGCCGTGCGGTCGGCGCCGAGAACGCCTTACCCGCAGCGCTACTGGCCGCCCGGGCGCTCGACCGGGATGTCGAACCCTGCGCCTCGACGTCCTCGATGGTGCGGGGTCGGTCAACACGCCGAGGGCCACGGGGGCCAGGACGGCGCGCGATGTCGTACTCATGGCCGTTTTCTCCTGGTGGTGACCGGTTTTCAGGTGTCGATCGTGCGCGCCGTCGCGGCGGGCCCGCGCGGAGCCGACGTGCAGATTGTCGGGAGGTCCCGCGTGCGGAGCAGCACAGCGATAGCGTGAATCGGTCACGGCACCTCGGACGGGAGATCAACATGCGAGCCGCAACGTCGTCGGGCTGTAGGTCCGAACCACCCACCGGCCCGCGGCGGCGGATCACGGTGGTGCTGACGAGTCTGCTCATCGCGCTGTTCGCCGGCGCGATGCTGGCGCCGGCGAGTGCGCAAGCAGACGGCGAGACCTACACCATCGCCACCGACACGACCTTTGCCCCGTTCGAATTCCAGGATGCCAGCGGCAATTTCATCGGTATCGACATGGATCTCATCCGGGCGATCGGCGAGGATCAAGGTTTCAGCGTCGATATCAAGCCGCTCGGTTTCGACGCCGCGCTGCAGGCGGTCCAAGCCAATCAGGTCGACGGTGTCATCGCGGGCATGTCCATCACCGATGAACGTCGCAAAGTCTTCGACTTCTCCGATCCCTATTTCGAATCCGGTATCCAGATGGCGGTGCTGGAGGACAACGAGGACATCAAATCCTACGAGGACCTGCGCGGCAAGCGGGTCTCGGTCAAGAACGGCACCCAGGGTGCGGATTTCGCGAACTCGATCAAAGACCAGTACGGCTTCGAGGTGGTCTCGTTCGCCGACTCGTCCACGATGTTCGACGAGGTGCGGACCGGTAACTCGGTGGCCGCCTTCGAGGACTACCCGGTGCTGCTTTATGCCATCGCGCAGGGCAACGGGTTCAAAACCGTGACCCCGAAGGAGGATCCGACCGGCTACGGGTTCGCGGTGAACAAGGGCCGCAATGCCGAGCTGCTGGCGAAGTTCAACGCCGGGCTGGAGAACCTCAAGGCCTCGGGCCGCTACGACGAGATCCTGGCGACCTATCTCGGCGAGGGTGCGGCCACCAGCGACCGTTCGTTCTTCGGGCTGGTCAAGAGCACGGCGCCGATGTTGCTGGCCGGGCTGAAGATGACCGTCATCCTGACGGTCTCCTCGATCTTCTTCGCGCTGATTCTGGGCGTCATCTTCGGTTTGGCCAGGGTGTCCCGGTCGATCTGGCTGCGCGCCATCGGCACCACGTTCGTCGACATCTTCCGCGGAACACCGCTGATCGTGCAGGCGTTCTTCATCTATTTCGGTATCCCCACCGCGTTGGGCTTTCAGATGTCGGCGGTCACGGCGGGCATCATCACGCTCTCGCTCAACGCCGGCGCCTATATGACCGAGATCGTGCGTGGCGGCATCCTGTCGGTGGACAAGGGGCAGATGGAGGCAGCGCGCAGTCTCGGTATCGGATATCTGCCCACGATGCGAAGAGTGATTCTGCCGCAGGCGATCCGCACCATGATCCCCTCATACATCAACCAATTCGTCATCACCTTGAAAGACACCTCGATCCTGTCGGTGCTCGGCATCGCCGAACTCACCCAGACCGGCCGGATCATCATCGCCGGCAACTACAAGGCCTTCGAGATGTGGCTGATCGTCGGCATCATCTACTTCATCGTCATCATGGCCCTGACCAAACTCTCGGACCGACTGGAAAGGCGGCTCGTGAAATGAGCGAGTTGGTAACCGAAGCGGCGGCGGCCGAGCCGCAAGGAACGGTCAAGATCCGCATCGAGGGGCTCAAGAAGTCCTTCGGCGATCTGGTGGTGCTGGACGGCATCGACACCACGATCAGCCAGGGTGAGGTGGTCTGTGTGATCGGGCCGTCGGGTTCGGGCAAGTCCACTTTTCTGCGCTGCCTGAACAAGCTGGAGGACATCACCGGCGGCAAGGTGACCGTCGACGACTACGACCTGACCGATCCCAAGGTCGACCTGGACAAGGTGCGCCAGCACATCGGCATGGTGTTCCAGCACTTCAACCTTTTCCCACACATGACCGTGTTGGAAAACGTCACGCTGGCACCGCTGATGACCAAGAAGATGGACAAGGCGGCCGCGGAGAACAAGGCCCGCGAGTTGCTGGCCCAGGTCGGGCTGGCGGAGAAGGCCGACGTGAAGCCGGCCACCCTGTCCGGCGGTCAGAAGCAGCGCGTCGCGATCGCGCGCGCCCTGGCGATGAACCCCTCGATCATGCTGTTCGACGAGGCCACCAGCGCACTGGATCCGGAGATGGTCGGCGATGTCCTGGAGGTGCTGCGCCAACTCGCCGCGGCCGGTATGACCATGGTCGTGGTCACCCACGAGATGGGCTTCGCGCGGGAGGTCGCCACCCGGGTGATCTTCATGGCCGACGGCAACATCGTCGAGGATGACACTCCCGAGGCGGTGTTCGGGAATCCGAAACATCCTCGGCTGCGGGAATTCCTGTCGAAGGTGCTCTGAGGGGCGCGTTGCCGCAGATACGGCCCAAGACCGGGAACCCGACCTGGCTGGCCGCTGTGTTGCGGGCCGAGGGGATCGACCCGGTCGAGTTCGATGGCTGGCGCGAGCGCGGGCACGGCGACTTCAAGGACGTCCGCGGGGTGATGGTGCACCACACCGGCTCGGACCGGGCGAGTGCGGCGTCCATCGCCGGCGGGCGGCCCGATCTGGCCGGACCGTTGTCGCAGCTGCACATCGCCCGTGATGGGACCGTCACCGTGGTGGCTGCGGGCGTGGCCTGGCACGCAGGCATCGGCATGTACCCGTGGGTGCCCGCGAACATGGGGAACTGGCACCTGATCGGTATCGAGTGCGCCAACACCGGTACCAGTCCGACGGCGCCGCATCGCAGGAACTGGCCGGACGCACAGTATTTCGCGCTGGTGCGATGCTGTGCGGCGATCAATCGGAGGCTTCACCAGACCTCGGCGCGCACCATCGGGCACAAGGAGTACGCGGGCCGCGCGCAAGGTAAGTGGGATCCCGGCGGCATCGATATGGATATCTTGCGCCGGGATATCGCCGAGCAGCTCAGCGCCGATGTCGGCGCGGCGCCCACCCCGCGCCCTGCGGTGCCGGTCGGCGAATACGCCGACGTCCTGATGTTCCGCGGCAGCACGGGGGCTCAGGTGGCCGAACTGCAGCGCCGACTCAAGACCGCCTACGCGGCCTACGCCGGCCGGCTCGCCGTGGACGGGGTGTTCGGCTACGAAACCGAAAGGGTGGTAAGGGAATTCCAGCGCCGATTCGGCGGACTCAAGGTCGACGGTATCGTCGGACCGGCAACGGCCGCGGCATTGCGGCTCAGGCTGGTGTGATCACGGCTGGCTGGTGAGATAACCGCCAAGCCGGAAGAACTTGTCACCGGAGTGCACGGCGCCATCGGCCGACCGGACCCGGGTGATCACCAGAGCGTGATTGTGGCCGCGGTGGGCCTGCGGTCCGCACACCACCGCACCGCCACCCTCCTGCACGATCACGCGTCCGGGTGTTCCGCCATAACGGATCTCGGAGACCGTGGCCTCCAGCACCTCGATCCGCTCACCGCGGTAGTGGGTGAACGCGGCGGGGTAGGGCTCCGACAACGCCCGCACCAGCCGCTCCAGATCCTCGGCCGGCCAGCTCCAGTCGATCAGGCTGTCCCGTTCGGAGCGCTTGTGGAAGTAGGTGCGCGAGGCCTTGTCCTGGGGGCGCCACTGCGGGTTGCCCGATTCCAGTGCTGTCAGTGCTTCTCTCAGCGCGCCGGGGATCAACTCGATACCGCGCTCGACCAGCTGGGTGCCGGTGTCGTGCGGGCCGATCGGCAGCGAGTGCTGGACCAGAACGTCACCGGTGTCGAGGCTTTCGTCCATCCGGTGCACCGTCAGGCCGATCTGGGATTCCCCGCTGATCAGCGACCAGATGACGGGCGAGAACCCGGTGCCCTTCGGCAGCAGTGAATCGTGCAGGTTCAGCGTTCCGTGCGGCGGCAGGTTGTAGAGCTCGGGCGGCATCCAGGTGTACCAGCTGTTGACGACGATCACGTCGGGCTCGGCGCGCTTCACGAGGTCGATGGTGGTGTTGTCGACGCGCTCGGTGAGATGGACGGGGATTCCGTAGCTGTGGGCAAGCTCCTCGACCGAATCGGAGAAGATCCCCTTGTAGGAGTCCTCACTCGCCGGATGCGTGACCGAGAGCGCGACATCGTGGCCGAGATCGATGAGCGCCTGCAGCGTCTTGACGCCCCACGTTTGAAAGCCGAACGAAACGACGCGCATAGCCCACTGACCTCGCTGAATATCACCACTGTGTCGCCCATGAGACTGGTGTCCCACAGGATGTCCAGGGACAAGCTAGCAGATTAACTAAGCCTTAGCTAAGTCACCTCTGGGTCCGAGCTGTGCGCACACCGCGCCGCCCCCGGGGCGGGCAACGATTTTGCTCGAATCGCACGAGCCGGTACGAACGGTGATTCAACCCCGGCGTACGGAGTTACCGCTGCCGGACTCGCTCACCCGAGGTTCGCCCGTCCGATAGGTGACGGTGTTGTCGAACCCGGACACGGCGATCTGCCCGCTGGACTCGGCGGTGACCATGTTGTCGAAACCCGATACCGTCACGGCCGCGCACTGACCGGTGATGTCGACGGTGTTGTTCGCGCCGCTGACGATCACGGTGTTGTCGTTGCAGTTCACCGACCTGTCGACGCCGATGCCGCTGATGGTCACGATGGTGCCAGGCGCCGGATCGGAATCCGATGGGGGCGCGGCGATATCGGTGGGGAGGGTGATGATCGTCGGCGCCGCCGGCGGCACCGGCGCCACGGGGACGTCGGTCAGCATGCCCCCGCCACCGGAGATGCCGGAGCTATCGGGTGCCGAGACATGGGAGTAGACGACGAACGCCGCCGCGGCCCCGGCGAGCAGGAACATGACGACCGCGATCGGCGCGATGGCCACCCACGGCCGAAACCCGGCGCCCGATGGGCCCGACGGATGCGACGCCGTGTAGCCGGTGAGGCGGGGGTCTGCGCCATAAGGGCTTTGGCCATCCGAGGCTTGACCATAGGGGTGCTGTCCGTACCACGACTGGGTCGGCGGCGGAGCCGGGTGACCGTGGCTCGTCGGGGTCGCGTGCTCGGTACCGAGTTCGGTGGGTTCCAGCGCACGAATCCGGGCTTCCGGGTCGTCCTGCGGGTTCATCGGCCGATGGTCGCATATTCGTCCGCTCGCCGGGGTCCGCGCAGACGGCTGCGGCGCCGGAGCCACCGGATGGTGACGCCGACGCCGCAGGGTCCGCGAACTCTATGCCGATACCGGGACTGGTGCCGGTGCCGATCCTGAACCGGCCGGCTGCCGGTCGTGATCGTCGAGCATGGTGAGCTCGTCGAACGGGTCGGACCCACCCAGCACGGCGTCCACCTTGTCCCGATCGACCGTCTTGGTCCACGACCCGACCAGCAGGGTGGCCACCGCGTTGCCGGAGAAATTGGTCAGCGCGCGCGCCTCGGACATGAACCGGTCGATGCCGACGATGAGGCCCACACCGTCGAGCAGGTCGGGGCGATGGGCCTGCAGACCGCCGGCCAGCGTCGCCAGCCCGGCGCCGGTGACACCGGCGGCACCCTTGGAGGCGACGATCATGAAGACCAGCAGGCCGATCTGCTCGGACACGCTCAGCGGATCGCCCAGGGCGCCGGCGATGAACAGCGAGGCCATCGTCAGATAGATGGCGGTGCCGTCCAGGTTGAACGAGTACCCGGTGGGGACCACGACGCCGACGGTCGAGCGGTCGACGCCGAGGTGCTCCATCTTCGCGATCAGTCGCGGCAGTGCCGACTCCGAGGAGGACGTGGAGACGATGAGCAGGTATTCGCGGGCCAGGTAGCGGACCAGCTTGAAGATCGACACCCCGGCCACCGCGCGCAGCAGCGCACCGAGCACGCCGAACACGAAGATCGCGCACGTCAGGTAGAAGCCGACCATCAGCGTCATCAGCTGCGCGACCGCGGCCCAGCCGGTCTGGCCGACGACATTGGCGATGGCGCCGAACGCGCCGATCGGGGCCAGCCACAGGATCATCACCAGGACCTTGAAGACCAGCTTTTGCAGGTGCTCGATACCGCGCAGGATCGGCTCGCCCGCCGTACCGAGACCTTGGATCGCGAATCCGACCAGCAACGCGACGAACAGCGCCTGCAGCACGCTTCCCGCGGTCAGCGCGGAGAACAGCGAGGTCGGGATGATGCCCTGGACGAAGTCCAGCAGGCCGCCGGCCTCGTGGGCCTTGTCGGCGAGCTCGGCGCCCTTGCCCGCGGTCTCGGTGACGTTGAGGCCTTCACCCGGGTGCAGCAGGTTGCCGACCACCAGGCCGATCCCGAGGGCGAACGTCGACATCGCCAGGAAGTAGACGAAGGCGAGCCCGCCGACCTTGCCGACCGTCGCCGCCTTACGCACCGACCCGATGCCCAACACGATGGTGCAGAAGATGACCGGTGCGATCATCATCTTGATCAGCGCGACGAACATGGTGCCGAGCACGCCGACGCTCTTGCCCACATCGGGGGCAAGGATGCCGACCCCGACACCGGCGACGACGGCGATGATCACCGCGATGTAGAGCCAATGGGTGCGGTCCCGCCTGGTTTTGGTGGGGCCCTGTGGTGCGGCGCCCGGCGGCGGCGTCGCCGGAGACGGTTGCTGGGTAGTAGTCATGTAAGGATGGTCGGACACGGCGTGAGCCAGGTCACGTTTTAGTTCATTTCGTTCACGGGAGGTGCGCCGCATGGTGGCCGACCGAATATCGCGGTGGTCGCTGGCGGGCCAGGCCATCGCACTGCAGACATTGGTCATCGCCTTGGTCGTGGTCGCGGGCGGCGGGTTGGCGCTGCTGGATGCCCGGCAGGACGCCGACGCCGCGGCCGAAGCCCAGGTGCTGGGGATCGCGACCTCGCTGGCCGATTCCCCGTCGACCGCCCAGGCGATCATCGAGGGCAACGCGACGGCCACGCTGCAACCGGTCACCGAGTTGGTGCGCAGGCAGACCGATATCGCGTTCATCACCATCATGGCGCCCGACCGCACCCGCTACACCCACACCGACCCGTCCCAGATCGGGGGGAGCTACCTCGGCAATATCGAACCGGCGCTGCACGGGCAATCGTTCACCGAGGTCTACACCGGAACGCTGGGCCCGTCGGTCCGCGCGGTGGTGCCCGTGCACGACGGCGACGGCCGGGTGATCGGTCTGGTGGCCGCCGGCATCCTGCAGCAGAGCCTTGCCGAGCGGTGGCGCGAGCAGTGGTCGAAGATCGCGGCAGTGGGCCTTGGTGCCCTTGGGGTTTCGCTGATCGGGGTATGGGGCATCCGGCGCAGGTTGCTGCGCCAGACGCGAGGGCTGCGTCCCGACGAGTTGCGGGTGATGTATGACCACCACGACGCGATCTTGCATGCGGTGTCGGAGGGCCTGATCGTTTTGGACCGCGACGGCGTCGTGCTGGTCAACGACGAGGCGCGACGGCTGTTGGCGCTCCCGCCCGGCCCGGTGTCGCGCGCGGACCTGCCGGAGTTCCTGCGGGTCGCCGATCCGGGGGTGCGCGACGAACTGCACGTCACCGACGAGCGGGTGCTGGTGGTCAACCGGGCGAGGGTGGCCGATTCGGGCAGCGAGGTGGTGACCGTGCGGGACCGCACCGAATTGCAGGGCGCGCTCGGCGAACTCAGCTCGCTGCAGGTACTTGCCGACTCCCTGCGCGCGCAGGCCCATGAATCGGCCAACAAGCTGCACACCGTGATCACGATGGTCGAGATGGGCCGGCCGCAGGATGCCGTCGCGGTGGCGACCAGGGAGCTCGAACTCTCGCAACGACTGGTCGATCGGCTTTCGGAGGCCGTCAGCGAGCCCGCCCTGGTTGCGCTGCTGCTCGGCAAGACCGCGCAGGCCGATGAGCGCGGTATCGCATTGACCGTCACCGAGGACACCCAACTGCCCTCCGATACCGCCCTGACCGGGCAGGAACTGGTGACCGTGCTGGGCAATCTCATCGACAATGCGATGGATGCCTGTGATCGAGACGACCCGTGGGTCGAGGTGACGGTGATCCAGGACGCACAAGCTCTGCGAATCATGGTGGCCGACAGCGGTACCGGGATGGACGCCGACGAGTTCAGCCGAGCGTTGCGCCGGGGGTATTCGACGAAGACCGGCGACGGGCACGGCCTCGGCCTGGCGCTGGTCGCGCAGGTGGTGCATCGCCACGGCGGCACGCTGAGCACCGACGTCGGCTACGGGTCGGTGGTCTCGGTGGTGATCGACCGGTGATCAGGGTTCTCATCGTCGAGGACGATGTGTTGATCGCCGAGGCGCATCGCACGTATCTGGCTCGGCTGCAGGGTTTTTCGCCGGCGGCGGTGGTGCACACCGCGCGCGACGCCATGCGTACCGCGGCGGCCGCGGCGGCCGCGGCGGAGCCGATCGACCTGGTGCTGCTGGACCTGGGGCTGCCCGATGCGAGTGGGATATCGCTGGCCTCCGGACTGTCCGGGCTGGTTCCGGCGCCCGATATCATCGCCATCACCTCCGAGCGTGATCTGGAGATGGTGCGCGCCGCGGTATCGCACGGGGCGCTGTCCTATCTGCTCAAGCCGTTTACCTTTGCCGCGTTCCGGGATCGCCTGGAACGGTATCGCCGGTACCGGACGGCCCTGCCTGCCGGCACCGAGGCCGCCAGTCAGGCGGAGGTGGACCGGGCGATGGCCGAGTTGCGGGTCGGCGCGGAGCGGGCGGCGGCGCCGAAGGGCGCGGCGCCGCAGACCACCGACGAGATCGCCAGGGCGGTTCGCGACCGGCCCGGCGGGCTGACCGCCGACGAGGCGGCCGCCCAGGTCGGGGTGTCGCGGGTGACCGCCTGGCGGTATCTGGAGCGGCTGGCCGATGAGGGCACCGTCACCCGGCACACCGACTACGGAAAGGCCGGCCGGCCCAAGACGCGCTACCAGTGGCGCTGACGGTCACCCGGACGACGGCTTCTGCTGCGGTTGCGCAGTTCGGACACCACAAACCGGTCTCTCGGCGGGTGGGTGTCCGCCGGTGCCGAGGCCCCGTCGGATATCGACCCGGCAAATACTTCGTGTGCTGACAGCAAATCGAACGGACCGGTTTTATGATGTCTCCCGACCGGTTGGCGAAAGGCTTGCTGTGCACGGGACTGGGATTTACCGACGGATATCCCTGCTCGCTGTGTCGGCCCTGTTGCTGCCCGCGGCGCCGGCGGCGGCGGCACCGGAATCCTCGGAGAGTTCGGTCACCGTCACGGTCAACACCGGTAGCGGTGACCTCAATGTGCGCTCGGCGCCGTCGGCGACGAGCCAACGGGTCGGCACCCTGCGCGACGGGACCCGCGTCACCATCACCTGCCATGCTCGGGGAACCGTGTTCTCCGGCGGCCCCTACGACATGTCCACCGACCTGTGGAACCGGTTGGCCGACGGCGGCTACGTGACCGACGCGATGCTCGACACCGGGTCCGATGACCCCGTCGTGCCACCGTGCGCGACGGAGTCGATGCGCCCGGCCCAGCCCCGCGTCGCGGGAAAAACCACCGACAGCAATCCCGGGGACGAGGGGTCCGCGCTGTGGGGCGCCCTGGAGAAGTGGTACTTCGCCTCCGGCAAGCGGTCCTATCCCGCGGTCGACGGCATACCGCGCGAGTTGGTTTCGGCCGCTCGTGCGGCGGGCTGGACCGTGGTCGATGAGCCCCGTGACCGCGCCGTGGTGGTGATCCCCCCGGGAGTGCTGGGCGCGCCCGGCACCGGCCACGTCGCATGGGTCGACGCCACGTCCAACCGCCCGGACGGGACCTATCTACGGATCACCGAGATGGCGGCCGCCGACACCGCCCCGCACATCTGGTCGGGACGCACCGTGAAGGCGGTTCCGGAGCTGTCCTACATCCTGTTGCCGTAGTGCGCCGCTAATTTTCCAGCTACGTCAATACTGGGTTTTCGGGCGCCGAATCGTCATCCAGAGTTTGCTGACGTGTCGGCTGTGATCTGGCTTTCATTTTCCGGACCGGGTCTGAGAAATCTGTGTGTGACGGGTGGGGTTCAGCCACCGATCGCAGTTAGCTGAAATCGCAAAATCGCTCTTAATCGAGAGATTGCACTTTGCTCCAAGAAGGTCACAACTACATAACGATATTTTTCTGAGGGATGGCTGAGAGGTGGACGGCCGACGAACTCGGCGCGCGGTCAACGGCCGGATTGGGTACCTTTTTTGGTCGCTAGACTCACCTCAAACGCGCGTTCAACTCGGACGCTGGCGACTGGATCAAGTGCCGGGATGGTCATCCGGCGGAGGTGTCGAAGAGATGGCAAGTGTCGTTGTGCGCCCCAATGCGGCCGCCCTGAATGATTCGCAGAGCACGTTCGCCGGCTCGGTCGCGATCAACCGCGGTCCGATCGTCGACCTCACCGCCAACGCCGACACCATCCTGGTCGCCAACTACGGCGACGACAGCGTGGCGTTGGTACGCCCGGACAGCGCGGGGCTGCCCGCGCTGGTGTCCGTGGACGGTGAGCCGCTCGCGGTGGCCCTGACCGACGACCTGGCGTTCGTGCTGACCAGCGCCGTCGAGGCCGATACCGTCGAGGTGATCGACACCCGCACCCACACGGTGGTGGGCAGCTACCCGCTGGCCTTCTCGGTCACCGCGGTGCTGGCCGGGCCGGACGGCAAGCGTGCCTATGCCGCGCGTGCCGGGCACGACCATGTGGACGTGGCCGTCATCGACGTCACCGCCGAACGTGTCGGCACCATCGACATCGGGTCGGGCGCCGGCTCGACCATCGACGCCCTCGCGATGGATGCCGCCGGCCGCCGGCTCTACGTCGGCGTCACCACCAGCCGCGGCAGCCGCGTGGTGGTCGTCGACATCGAGACCGCCAGGGCCCGCAAGTCGATCGCCCTCGGTGCGCCCATCCGCGACCTGGCCGTCGCTGCCGACGGGACCGTCTACGTGCTGACCTCGGATCTGCAGGCCCGCGGTGTCATCGAGGTCATCGACCCGTCGACCTTCGCCGTCACCGCGCGCATCGACGCCGGCACCCTGCCGATCCAGATGTCCCTCTCGCTCGACGGTGCGCGCGTCTACGTCGTCGACTACGACCGGGTCACCGCGCTGTGCACCGTGACCCACGAGGTCGTGGAAACCCTCACCGTCGGCGCCCGACCGGTGGCAACCGCGCTCAACTCCGCGGGGGACCGGCTCTACGTCGCCGATGTCGAGGGCAATGTCACCGCCTTCCGGGTGGCGGCCCCGACGCCGATGTACTCGCCGTTCGACGCCGTGTCCTTCGGTGAGGTGCGCGAGCTGGCACCCGCCGGGGTCTGAGGCCGGGCCTCAGCGGCCGCAGTCCAGCGACACCGAGATCGATTGGCTGACCACGACTTCCACCAGGTCGGTGTCGCCGAGTCCGTGTTCGCCCCAGCCGTCGTCCTCGACGCGAACCCATCGGGTGACCTGCTGGGGGTTGCGGATGCCGGTAACGATGCACTGCTCCAGCGGCGCACTACCGATTCGGTCGACGTTGACGGTGTAGCCCTGCGCTTCCAGCATGCCGATCGTCTCTACGGCGGTCTGCTCAGCTGATGCCTGCGGAGGTGGCACCGCCAGCGCCGCGGCGGCGATCAATGCAGCGGTGAGTGCGATCGGACGCATCATGCGCCCCCTGTCTGGCGTGCTCAAAGGGTTCTGTCCTGTACATCGCCGGCAGATGTCGATTCGTTGCAAACCCGATGGTCGAACGCACTACCATCGCCGGCGTGCAGTCCACAATGCAGAATTGGCCCCTGACCATCGCCGCCATCCTGCGGCACGCCTGCACGGTCAACGGCGACCGTGTCGTCACCACCGCCACCGGCCACGGCGGCTACCGCAGCCTCAGCTATCGCGAACTCGGGGCACAGGTCGCCCAGCTCGCGCACGGACTGCGCGGGCTCGGTATCACCGGGGACCAGCGGGTCGCCACCTTCATGTGGAACAACGCCGAGCATCTGGCCGTGTATCTGGCCGCCCCGTCGATGGGGGCGGTGCTGCACACGCTGAACATCAGGTTGTCCGCCGAACAGATCGCCTTCATCGCCAACGAAGCCGACGACCAGGTCATCGTGGCCGACGCCTCGCTGGTGGGATTGCTGGCGCCGGTGCTGCCGCTGCTGAACACGGTGCACACCGTCATCGTGGCCGGCGACGGGGACCTCGACGTGCTCGCCGGACACGGGGTGACCGTGGTGCGCTACGAGGACGTACTGGCGGGCCACCCGGTCGAGTTCGACTGGCCCGATGTGGACGAGCACTCCGCCGCCGCGATGTGCTACACCAGTGGCACCACCGGAAATCCCAAAGGTGTTGTCTACAGCCACCGTTCGACCTATCTGCATTCGCTGACCACCTGCACCGCCAACGCACTGGACGTGGGTGGCGATGACGTGGTGCTGCCGATCGTGCCGATGTTCCACGCGAACGCCTGGGGCCTGGCCTACGCGGCGCTGATGGCCGGCGCCGACCTGGTGCTGCCGGACCGATTCCTGGACGGCGCCTCGCTGATCGAACTCATCGAATCGCGTCGTCCCACCCTGGCCGGTGCGGTCCCGACGATCTGGAACGATGTCATGCACTGCCTGGAAAAGAGTCCAGGGCATGATATCTCGTCACTGAGATTGGTGGCCTGTGGTGGATCTGCGGTCCCCCTGTCGCTGATGCAGACCTTCCAGCGGCGACACGGGGTGTACATCCAACAGGCGTGGGGGATGACCGAGACCTCACCGGTGGCCACCGTTGCCAAACCGTTGCCCGGTGTCACCGAGGACCGGCACTGGGAGATGCGCACCACCCAGGGGCGACCGATGTGTGGCGTCGAGCTCCGGGTGGTCGACGACGCCGGAAACCCGTTACCCGCCGACGGAGAATCGGTGGGCGAGTTGGAGGTTCGCGGACCGTGGATCACCGGGGGCTACTACCTCGGCCGGGACGCGGAGAAGTTCGACAGTGGGTGGCTGCGCACCGGCGACGTCGGGCGCATCGATGCCGACGGTTTCGTCACGCTCACCGACCGGGCCAAGGACGTCATCAAGTCCGGCGGTGAGTGGATCTCCTCGGTGGAGCTGGAGAATCACCTCATCGGGCATCCCGGCGTGCTGGAGGCGGCCGTGGTCGGGGTACCCGACGAACGCTGGCAGGAGCGCCCGCTGGCCGTGGTGGTGCTGCAGGAGGGCGTCGAGCACACCGCGGAAGAACTGCGGGAGTTCCTGGCCGACAAGGTGGTTCGCTGGTGGCTGCCGGAACGGTGGACCTTCGTCGACCAGGTCCCGCGCACCAGCGTCGGAAAGTACGACAAGAAGACCATCCGGGCCCGGTACGCCGACGGCGCCTACGAGGTGACCACCCTCTAGCGGTCGGCGCGCTGGTAGGCAGTCACCACGGCCGCGCCGCCGAGCCCGATGTTGTGCTGCAGCGCGGCACTGACATTGTCGACCTGGCGTTTGCCGGCGGTGCCGCGCAGTTGCCAGGTCAGTTCGGCGCACTGGGCCAGGCCCGTCGCCCCGAGCGGATGCCCCTTGGAGATCAGCCCGCCGGACGGGTTGACCACCCAGCGCCCGCCGTAGGTGGTGTCGTCGTTGTCGATCAGCGCCGGTGCCTCGCCGGGGCCGCACAGCCCCAGCGCCTCGTAGAGCAGCAGTTCATTGGCGGAGAAGCAGTCATGCAGCTCGATGACCTGGAAGTCCTCCGGCCCGAGCCCGGACTGGGAATAAACCTGTTGCGCGGCTTGGACATTCATGTCGTAGCCGATGATATTGGCGGCACTGCCGTCGAAGGTGGACTCGAAGTCGGTGGTCATCGCCTGCCCGACGATCTCGACGGCCTGCGCGGCCAGCCCGTGCTGGTCCACGAACGACTCGCTGACCACGATCGCCGCGCCGGACCCGTCGGAGGTGGGCGAGCACTGCAACTTGGTCAACGGATCGGAGATCATCTTGGCGCCCAGGATGTCGTCGAGGGTGTACTCGTCCTGGAACTGGGCGTACGGGTTGTTCACCGAATGCTTGTGGTTCTTGTAGCCGATCTTCGCGAAATGTTCTGCGGTGCTGCCGTATTTCTTCATGTGCTCACGGCCGGCCGCGCCGAACATCCAGGGAGCCACCGGGAACGCGAACTCGTCGATCTCGGCCAACGCCTTGACGTGCCTGCCCAGCGGCGACTCGCGGTCATCGGCACCGCCGCCGAGGGAGCCCGGCTGCATCTTCTCGAAGCCCAGCGCGATCGCGCAGTCGGCCAGACCGCCGCGGATCGACTGCGCGGCAAGGTAGAGCGCCGTGGAACCGGTCGAGCAGTTGTTGTTGACGTTGACGATCGGGATGCCGGTCATGCCGAGCTCGTAGAGCGCGCGCTGGCCCGAGGTGGAATCGCCGGAACAGTATCCGACGAAACCCTGCTGAACCTGCCGGTATTCGATACCGGCGTCGGCGAGTGCCTTGGTGCCCGACTCGTTCGCCATCTGCGGGTAGTCCCAGCCCTCGCGCCGGCCCGGCTTCTCGAATTTCGTCATACCCACTCCGACGACGAATACCCGGTTCGGCATGTCCTGCCCCTTTCGCTGCACTGTGGTAGAGGCTCAACATAACGCGCTCGCCGCGTCAGGAAAATGCACCCGTGTGTTGCGGGCAGTAATAGCCGATCGACATGACGATGAACGCCGCGGCCTGGCGGGTGTTCAGGTCGGTGTGCTCCAGGATGTCCACACCGATATCGGTGGCCTGCACCCCGGCGTCCAGTTCGGCGCATACCTCGTGTGCATTCGCGATGACCTCGACGGCCGATTCGTAGGCAATGCCCTCGTAGCGGATATCGGCCAGGAAGGCCGCGTCGTCGGCCGAGGTGATCGCATTCGCGGTGCCCAGCGATCCCGCGGCCGCGCCGACGGTGCCTGCGACCAGTGCAAGACCGGCCGAGCGGGCCAGGCGCTGTGCTGCGGACATCATGTCTCCCCTGTAGGTGGTCAGGCCCGGTGTGGTCCGGGCGTGCCATCAGGGTCCAACGACGTTCTTGACGGATTCTTGGGACGCGCTTGCGGCGCGGCTCAGCCGTAGGCCAACCACCATTGGTGCAGTTCGTCCATGTTCGGGCCCTGCGCATTGCCGAGCAGCAGTCCGTCGTTCTTGGTCCAGGTGAGATCGGGGCCGTCGTTGTAGGTTCCGCAGGCGATGGACCCCTCGGCCTTCTGCGGTGTGTCGGTGTAATGCCAGGTGGTGGGGGAGTCGACGGTGCTGTTCGGGCAGGGCATCAACTCGGCGGTCTCGCCGATCGCCTCGTCGAAGTTGGCGCGCAGCGCCCCCTGGTCGGGGAACGTGGAGTACCTGGCCGACACGGGGCCGCCGGGCAGGCTCGACGGCCCGCAGTCCACGGTCGCCAGTGCCCCGGGTACCGGGGGATCGACCGCCTCACAGACGCCCGGGTCGTACCCCTGCGGCAGCATGCCGAACAGCCGCTCCTGCAGCGTGGCCGGATCGGGGGCGCGGCTGGTGCGGGTGGCGCGCTCGGTGGTCCGGGTCGAGGTGGTGCTCGTCGTCGGGGCGGCCCGGGTGTCCTCGTTCGGGCTGACCATGACGAAGATCCCGACGGCCGCCAGCACCAGGGCCAGCACCCCCGCTGCGGCGGCGATGGGCAGCCACGGGGTCTTCTTTTTGGCCGGCCGCGGCGGGACGTGCCACTGCGGACCGGAGGCGACGGGCGGAGCCCCGAACGGGGGCGGGGTGGCCGTGAACGGCGGCGGGGTGTGGAACTGCGGCCCCGGCGTGGTCGCCGCCTCGCCGCGTTGCACGATGTGCGCGGCCTGGCTCTGATCCCGCACGCTCAGGGCATCGGTGGCCGCCGCGGCCAGTTGCCCTGCGCTGGCGAACCGGTCGGCAGGATTCTTGGCCATCCCGCGAGCGATGACCCCGTCGAACGCCGGCGGGATTCCCGGTCGGGTCCGGCTCGGGGCTGGGATCGGCTGCATCAGGTGTGCGGTGATGACCGTGCTGACGCTGTCGCCGGGATAGGGCTGCGAGCCGGTGAGGCATTCGTACAGCACGCAGGTCAGCGCGTACACGTCGGCGCGGTAGGTCACCTCGCCGCCGGTGAACCGCTCGGGCGCCATGTAGGCGTAAGTGCCTACCGCGGTACCCAATTCGGTCAGCTTCTCGTCGCTGGCGGCATTGGCGATACCGAAGTCCACCAGGTAGGCGAAATCGTCGCCGGTGACGAGGATGTTCTCCGGCTTCACGTCGCGGTGCATGATGGCGCTCTCATGGGCGGCGTCCAGTGCCGAACCGACCTGACGCACAATGGCGACCGCGCGCGCCGGGGTCATCGGTCCTTGGCTCTTGAGGATCTTGCGCAGATCGGCCCCGTTGATCATCCGCATGTCGACGTAGAGCACACCGTCGATCTCGCCGTAGTCGTGGATCGGCACCACGTGCGGCTCCTGCAGGCGGCCGGCCGAATGTGCTTCGCGCTGAAGGCGCTTGCGGAACACCGGATCGTGGGATACGCCTTCGGGAAGCAACTTCAGCGCGACGATGCGGTCCTTTTCGGTGTCCTCGGCCTCGTACACCTCGCCCATGCCGCCGCGCCCGATCAGCCTGCGCAGTCGATAGCGGCCGAAATCCGTACCCTCACGTGACGTCGGCCCGGTCATTTCGTTGCTCCCACTCGGTATGTCGGCCCATCACCTTAACGGTTCTGCCGAACCGGCACAGGGGAAGCTCAGCGGGCCGGCACGATCTCGAAGACGAATTCGTGGTCGCACACCCTGATGCGGTCACCACTGGTGAGGGTGGCGGTGCCGCGGATGCGCTGCCCGGCCACCTCGATCCCATTGGCCGAGCGAAGATCGGTGATCACATAACTGGTGCCGGTGTCGATGATGACCGCGTGGTGGCGGCTGACGCTGACGTCGTCGAGCACGATGTCGTTATCGGGTAGCCGGCCGATCCGGGTGGCCGCCGACCGCAGCGGATGGACCCGCCCGGACGCCGATCGCAGCTGCGCGGGTGCGGACTGGGCATCCGTCGCGGTACGCATGCCCAGGTTGATCTTGTGTACGGCCGTGGTGCGGGCGGCCTGACGGGTGTTGATCGGCTCTTGGCGCAGGATGCGTTCGGACAGCGCGCGCACCGTCGGACCGGGGTCGATGCCGAGGTCCTCGGCCAGGGTGGTGCGCAGGCGCTGGTAGGCGTCCAGCGCGTCGGACTGCCGTTCGCTGACGTAGTAGGCGGTGATCAGCTGTGCCCACAGCGGTTCCCGGTACGGGTATTCGGCGACCAGCGATTCCAGCGTCCCGATGACGGCATGGCCTCGGTTGCAGGCGATCTCGGCCTCGGCGTGCGCGGTGTGCGCGACGACCTTGTCCTCGACCAGGGCCGTGGCGAACGGGCCGACGAACTCGAAATCGCGCAGGTCGTCGAGCACCGGTCCGCGCCACTGCGCCAGCGCTGCGCACAGGTGGCTGCTGGCCTGTTCGAATTGGCCGGCCGCGGCGGCCTGCACCCCGGCGTTCTTGGCCGCCACGAAGCGACCGAGGTCGCAACCGTCGTCGGTCACGGTCAGCCGGTAGCCCGGTGGGGCGCTGGCCAGGATCATCCGGCCGTCGCAACCCCCGCCGCTGATCAACTTGCGCAGGTTGGAGATGTACGAGTGCAGGCTGGCCTTCGGCTCCGGCGGCGGGAACTGCTCCCACGCCGCGCCGACCAGTGCGTCACTGCTGACCGGGCGGTTGCGACTCATCACCAGCATGGCCAGTACGGCACGCTGCTTTGGTGTGCCCAGCGGCACCGGCGTCCCGTCGATGCACAGCTGCAGTGCGCCGAGCACCCCGAAGTCCACGCCGCTCATGAACCGACGCCCCTCATGAACCGACATTGTGCCCGGATGCCCACGAACCCGGCCCCCGAAGTGGTAGAACGTGTTCTAGTTTTACCGGAAAGGGCGGGTTATGGCGTTGCGGGTCGTGCAATGGGCCACCGGTGGCGTCGGGGTCGCCGCCATCAAAGGGGTGCTCGAGCACCCCGATCTGGAGCTGGTCGGGTGCTGGGTGCACTCGGAGGCCAAACACGGCCGCGATGTCGGCGAACTCATCGGCGGCACACCCCTGGGGGTCGCCGCGACCAACAAGGTGCAGGACATCCTGGCCCTGGACGCCGACGCCGTCATCTATGCGCCGCTGATGCCCAACCCTGACGAGGTGGCCGCCCTGCTGCGGTCGGGCAAGAACGTTGTCACGCCCGTCGGCTGGGTCTACCCGGGCGAGAAGCAGGCGGCCCCGCTGCGCGAGGCGGGCCTGGCCGGTAACGCGACGCTGCACGGTACCGGCATCGCCCCCGGTGGTATCAGCGAGAAGTTCCCGCTGCTGTTCTCGGCGATGTCCACCGGGGTGACGTTCGTTCGGGCCGAGGAGTTCTCCGATCTGCGCACCTACGACGCCCCCGATGTGGTCCGACACGTCATGGGGTTCGGTGACACTCCCGACAAGGCGCTGTCCGGACCCATGCAGAAGTTGCTGGACGGCGGCTTCATTCAGGCCGTACGGATGTGCGTCGACCAGTTCGGTTTCGATGCCGACCCGAAAATTGTTGCCCGTCAAGAGATCGCAGTGGCCACCGCGCCCATCGACTCGCCGATCGGCATCATCGAACCCGGCCAGGTCGCGGCCCGAAAGTTTCATTGGGAGGCCTTCGTCGGTGACCGGGTGGTGGTGCGGGTGACGGTCAACTGGCTGATGGGTGAGCAGAACCTGGAACCGGCATGGGATTTCGGGCCCGAGGGGCAGCGCTACGAGATGGAGGTGCGCGGCAACCCCGATTTCACGGTATCCATCAAGGGTTTTCAGGGCGAGGTGGGGGAGGACGGCCCAGAGCCGGGTGTCGTCGCCACCGCGGCGCACTGCGTCAACTCGGTTCCCGCGGTATGTGCCGCGCCGCCCGGTATCGCGACGTATCTGGATCTTCCGCTGCTCAGCGCCAAGGCCGCCCCCGCGTTGCGCAGAACCTGAGCCAAATCGTCAGGCAGTGACCGATATTCGGGGATCCGGGGCTAGGATGTCCAGCATGGCGCAACCCCTGGTGGTCGAGCAGTCGCGGGCGATCCCGCTCGCTCCAGCGGACCTGTTCGCGGGACTGCTGCCGATGCCGCTGCCGCAACTGTTCGGCCGCTGGTACGGCCCCATCCCGCCGATCAAGGCGACCCGCGACCAGACCGGGGGTTGGGATGCCGTCGGGCAGAGTCGCACCGTGCTGCTCGCCGGGGGCGGCAGCATGCGCGAAGAGTTGACCTCCTATGACGCGCCGCGGTCCTTCGGATACACGCTCTCGCGGATCACCGGCCCGCTGGCGCCGCTGGTCGATCACATCGACGGGGTGTGGACGTTCGACCCGATCGGCACCGGCACGAAACTGACGTGGCGGTGGATCATCCATCCGCGCTCGGCACTGACCGCGCCGGCACTGCCGGTGTTCGGTCGGCTGTGGAAGGGGTACGCCCGGCAGGCGCTTGAGGCGTTGTCCGATCAACTGGTGCGCTGAGCGATGACACGTGCGCTGGTGCTGGGCGGCGGCGGACTGGCGGGCATCGCCTGGGAGACCGGCGTGCTGGCCGGGATCGCCGACGAGGCCCCACAGGTCGCCGAGGCGCTACTGGATTCCGATGTGCTGCTGGGTACCTCGGCCGGGTCGGCGGTGGCGGCCCAGCTGGGGAGCGACGCGTCGCTCGACGAACTGTACGCCCGCCAGATCGCCGCGCAGTCCCACGAGATCGACCCGGCGGTCACCGTCGACGATCTGACGGCAGTGTTCCTCGGTGCACTCGGCGAGCCCGGCAGCGACCAGGACCGGTTACGTCGGATCGGCGATATCGCGCTGGCCGCCCAGACCGTGCCCGTATCGGTGCGCCGTGACGTCATCGCGCACCGGTTGCCGTCGCATGCCTGGCCCGACCGGGAGCTGCGGATCATCGCCGTCGACGTCGCGACACTGGAACTGGTGGTCTTCACCGGGGCATCGGGTGTCCCGCTGGTCGACGCGGTGGCGGCCAGCTGTGCGGTGCCGGGTGTCTGGCCCCCGGTCACGATCGGTTCCCGCACGTTCATGGACGGCGGGGTGGCCAGCACGGTCAACATGGCGGCCGCGGCCGACTGTGCGCAGGCGGTGGTGCTGGTGCCCGCCGGCGAGACCGCGCCGTCACCGTTCGGTCCCGGAGCGGCCGCCGAGATCGCGGCCTTCTGCGGCGCGGCCTGCCCGGTGTTCGCCGACGACGACGCGCTCGCCGCGTTCGGCCCCAACCCGCTGGACCCGCAATGCCGGCGGCCGTCGGCGATCGCCGGCCGCGAGCAGGGCCGCCGGGTGGCGCCGGCCGTTGCGGCGTTGCTGGCCCGTTAGTCAGTCCAACGCCGCCAGAGCGGCCGCGGCCAGCTCCTGACCGATCTCGATGACCTCGTCGGCGCGGTGGTATTCCAGGCTGCGGCAGGCGTTGCGCGGTACTTCGATCAGTAGATCCGGTGGATAGGTGGCCAGTGTGTGCCGGGCCAGCGCCGACTGGGCGATATCGATGGTGCGGTTCATGATCTCGAAGCTGCCCAGCCGTGGCAGCTGCGGCATTCCGCCGTCACCCAGTGGTTCGGCACCGTCGGCGCCGTCCTCCACGGAACTGCTGAACCTGCTCAGCACCGACTTGGCGGCCGGACTGTCCATCACCCGTTGGGCGGTGGCAGTGTCCAGCAATGCCGTTGTGCTGCGCCACATCCTGCTCAGCCACTCGGTGGTTACCCGCGGCTCGGGCTCGCTGAGCCGGACCGCCGGATCGCCGCCGGACAGGCTCACGGCGATGGTGAGGTCGGCGTTGACCGCGGACAGCGGCGCCATCGGCAGCGGATCCAGGATGCCGCCGTCGGCCAGCAGCCGGCCGTCGAGTACGTGCGGGGTGAAGATGCCGGGGATGGCGATGGAGGCCCGGATCGCGTCGTCCAGGGGTCCGCGTTGCAGCCACACCGACTTGCCGGTGATCAGGTCGGTGGCCACCGAGGTGTACGGGATGGGCAGCGACTCGATGGTGACATCGCCCAGGATGTCGCGGACCGCGTCGAGGATCTTCTCGGCCCGCAGCACGCCCGGCGACGTCAGCGACGGGTCCAGCAGCCGCAGCACCGCCCGCTGGGTCAACGATCCCGCCCACCGTGCGAACTCGTCGAGTTGGCCGGCCGCGTGCAACCCGCCGACCAGGGCGCCCATCGAGGATCCGGCGACGCCGACGATCTGGTATCCCCGCTCGGTCAGCTCGTTGATCACTCCGATGTGCGCGTAGCCGCGCGCACCTCCGCTGCCCAGCGCCAGCGCGATTCGCATGTCCTCATTGTGGTGCACCCCGCGCGCTCCGGGTTTTTTCTCGGCGTGATTGCAATCTCAGCCGCACTCGGCGTTGGCCCCGGCGTAGGCGGCCATGATGACGGCGGCCTGCTGTCCCGGAGTCAGCTCGGCCCACGGAATGTTGAAGCTGGCCGGACCCGACGCACCGGGGGCCTGCACCGTTCGCAGGTAGGCCTCGACGGTTCCCTGCTGCTGGTCGAACCAGGCCCGCGCGGCGAGACATGCCTGGCCGTAGCCCGATTCGGTGGCATCCGCGGGTGCCCCGACGCCGGTGGTCACCCCGCCCGGTGACACCTGCACGGCGCCGTCGGGCACCTCACCGGGCTGAGCCTGGGGCGTCGTTTCGGCGCCGGTGCTGCTCGTCGTGGTGGTGCTGGTTGCCGGTTCCTCGGCGCTCGGCGAGCACCCGGTCAGGACGATCGCGGCGGCAGCGGTCACGAGGATCGGGTAGCGGCGCATACCGCCAATCTATGCAACACTCGCGGCCATGACGGAGGGCACCGGGGTGCGGGGTTGTTGTCGGGCTGTGTGAGCGCCGACCACCCATCCGTTTTCCTGTCTCTGGAGTTCCGCCATGGTTGCCCCTGCCGCCACCGTTCTGCCCGCTGTCTCGGCGCCCACCCGGCTGCGCGTACCCGATCTGCTGGCGGCCACCGACCGCTGCGCCGACGATGTGCTGTCCGGCCGCTACGACCGGTTGCTCGCCGGTGCCCGGCTGCCCACCGACGAACGCTGGTACCGCCGCCTCTACGGTGATGACGAGCTCGACATCTGGCTGATCAGCTGGGTGCCGGAGAAATCGACGGAGCTGCATGATCACGGCGGGTCGCTGGGCGCCCTCACGGTGGTGTCCGGCGCGCTGCGTGAGACCCGCTGGGACGGGCGGGCGCTACGGGACCGTGAGCTGACGGCCGGCGATCAGGCCGGCTTCCCGCTCGGCTGGGTACACGATGTGGTGTGGGCGCCGGGGCCGAATCGGCGCAGCCCGGCCCCGGCGACGCTGAGCGTGCACGCCTACTCGCCGCCGCTGACGGCGATGTCCTACTACGGTGTGACCGACCGGAACACGTTGCGCCGCAGCCGCACCGAACTGACCGACGCTGGAAAGGGATAGTCACATGCCCAGTCGCATCGACGCGATGCTGGACGTGGCCCGCGCCCGGTTGCAGCGGATCGAGGCCACCGACGTGCCCGCCGCGCTGCAGCGCGGTGCGGTGCTCGTCGATATCCGCCCGGCCTGGCAGCGGGCCACCGAAGGGGACGTGCCGGGCGCTCTGGTGATCGAGCGTAATCACCTGGAGTGGCGCTGCGACCCGACCAGTGCGGCCCGCATCCCCGAGGCCGTCGGCGACGATGTCGAATGGATCGTGTTGTGCTCGCAGGGCTACACGTCCAGCCTGGCCGCGGCCGCCCTGCAGGACCTCGGTCTGCACAAGGCCACCGATGTCATCGGCGGCTATCACGCGTTGAGGTCAGCTGTTCTCGTCTGAACGCAGGGTCGGGCGCAGCTTCTCGGTCTTGGCCGCCGTCCAGCCCGGTGGCTGCAGGATCGCCGCCCAGGCATTGGCGACATCGCGGACGTAGACGTGGCCGTGCCCGTCGGGCACGTCGACGGCCACCGCCATGTCGGCGGACACCTGCAGGAAGGTCACCACCGGGATCCACTCCATCCGCGGTGACACGTCGTAGCCGCGCGGCTCACGCAGCCAATCGGGCTTGGCGAACAGCAGATCGGGGTTCCACCACGCGATCGGATCGGAGGCGTGCTGTAGATACACCACCCGCGGTTGCCCCCACGGATCGTCGGGGCGGCCCAGGTCTTTTGAGGCGACGGCCGAGAACCGGACATTCTCGCCCCGGTCGAAGATCGGCAGCCATTGCGGTGATCCCGCGTCGCGGTTGATGGTCAGGTTGGTCCAGATGGTGTTCTTGAAGGTGGGCCCGGAGAACAGCGCGCCGTCGGTGCGGGCGATGAGGTTGTTCAACGCCAGAAACGGCGCTTCGCCGCCGAACGAGCCGAGGCTCTCCCCGAACACCACCAGCTTCGGGCGGTCGGCCTCGGGCAGTTCACGCACCATGGCGTCGACGGCCTCGAACAGGGCCTGACCGGCTTGGCGGGCGTTCTCCTGGTCGACCAGGAAGGAGATCCAGCTGGGCAGGAACGAATACTGCATGGACACGATCGCGGTGTCGCCGTTGTACATGTACTCCAGTGAGGACGCCTCGGCTTCGTTGATCCAGCCGGTGCCGGTGGTGGTGGCGACGGCGATGACATCGCGTTCCAGCCCACCGGTGCGCCGCAGTTCCGCTGCGGCCAGTGCGGCGGTGGCCTTGATACCGTCGGCGGAGTTCAGCCCCGCGTAGGCGCGGATCGGTTCGGTGGCCGGGGCGCCGTTGAATTCGGAGAGTTCCTCGACCGTGGGGCCGCCCGCCACGAAGTTGCGGCCCTGATGTCCCAGCGACTCCCAGCTCACCAGCGACTGCGGGCCGCCGGAGCGCAAAGCGGTTGTGGGAGCGGGATTGTCGGGATCGTCTTCGTTGTTGACGGACTCGAACGTGTTGTTGATGGTGCTCATGGCGAAGCGCACCACGATGCCGTTGAGCAACGCGATCGTCAACGCGAGCACCAGTGCCACCGCTATCACGCCGGACACCCGCGGCGGGGCCACCCGCTCCAGCTGACGCACCAGGTAGCGCACCAATCTGCCGATCAGTTGCCCGATCTCGACGAACATGAACAGGAACACGATGGCCAGCACCGCGGTCAGCGGGTGGTCCCAGAATCCGAGCCGTGGCACGCCCATCAGATCCCGGATATCGTCCTGCCAGACGTGGAAGTAGACGATCGCGGCGATCTGCCCGATGACACCGACCACGATCAGAGCCAGCCAGGCCCACTTCGGCGGTGCCGGGGTGCTCTCCCGCGACAGCATGTACCGGAACAGCCACACCCCGAAAACCCCGAGGCCGTAGCCGATACCGCCGGCCGCCCCGCTGACCAGCCCCTGGAACAGCGGGTCGCGCGGCAGCAGCGACGGCGTCAGCGACAGCCAGATGAACACCAGTCCGACGGCGGTACCGGTGAAGGTGTAGTGCCTGCTCCACCACGCGCGCGGCGTGGGCGCTTGCGTGGTCTCCGGTTCTGCGGCGGTGACATTCACCGCTCGACCTTAGCGATGGGTGAAGTTCGCCGCGCGCTTCTCGGTGAACGCGGCCATGCCTTCCTTCTGGTCCTCGGTGGCGAACGCCGAATGGAAGATCCGCCGCTCGTAGAGCAGGCCCTCGGCCAGCGTCGACTCGAAGGCGCGGTTGACGGCCTCCTTGGCCATCCGGGCCGCCGACAAGGACATGCCTGCGATGGTCGCGGCGGTGGCGTTGGCCTCCTCCAACAGGGTGTCGGCCGGGACCACCCGGGAGACCAGGCCGGCGCGCTCGGCCTCGGCGGCGTCGATGGTGCGTCCGGTCAGGATCAGGTCCATCGCCTTGGCCTTGCCGATGGCGCGGGTCAGGCGCTGACTGCCGCCCATGCCGGGCAGCACACCGAGCTTGATCTCGGGCTGCCCGAATTTCGCGGTGTCGGCGGCGATCAGCAGATCGCACATCATGGCCAGTTCGCAGCCACCGCCCAGGGCGTAACCGGCGACGGCGGCGATGGTGGGGGTGCGGGTGGCGGCGAAGGCGCTCCACTGCGCGAAGAAGTCCTGGCTGAACACGTCGGCGAAGGACAGATCGGCCATTTCCTTGATATCCGCGCCGGCGGCGAACGCCTTCTCGCTGCCGGTCAGGATGATCGCGCCGACACCGGGGTCGGCGTCGAGTTCGGCTGCGGCGGAGGTGACCTCGTGCATGACCTGGCTGTTGAGCGCGTTGAGGGCCTTGGGCCGGTTCAGCGTGATGGTGGCCACCCGGCCGTCGCGGGTCAGCAGGATGGTCTCGTAGGCAGTCATCGGAGTTCCCTTCAGAACGTGAGATCGGGGTCGGCGGAGGCGAAGTAGGCGTCGATCGCCGCGTCATCGCACTGGGCGAGGGTGGCCGGTGACCACTGCGGGTTGCGGTCCTTGTCGACCAGCTGGGCACGGATACCTTCGACGAAGTCATGCGACCTGGCCGAGGCCACCGACACCCGGAACTCCTGTTCGAGTACCTCTTCCAGCGTTCGCAGGTGCCCGGCGCGGCGCACCGCGGTGAGCGTCACGGCCAACGCGATCGGGGAGCGGGTGGCGATCAGGTCGGCGGCGGCGTGGGCGGCCGGCTCATCGTGGGCGCGCAGATCGTCGAGGATATCGGCGACGGTGTCACCGGCGTAGCAGGTGTCGATCCAGTCACGTTGGGCGAGTAGGTCACTGGGCGGTGGATCCTCGGCGTAGGAGTTCAGGGCGTCCTCGTGCCCGTCGCTGATCACCGCCTCGGCGAAATCGTGCAGCCGCTCGTGCGGGACGAAATGGTCGGCGAAGCCCATGGCGATGGCATCGGCGCCGGAGAACGGGGCTCCGGTCAGGGCGGCGTGCAGGCCGAGTGACCCCGGCGCGCGTGAGAGCAGGTAGGTGCCACCGACATCGGGGATGAAACCGATACCGACCTCCGGCATGCCCATCTTGGTCTTGTCGGTGACGACGCGGACGTTGCCGTGCGCCCCGACGCCGACCCCGCCGCCCATCACGATGCCGTCCATCAGCGCGATATAGGGCTTGCGGTAGCGGCCGATATGGGCGTTGAGCCGATACTCGTCCCACCAGAACTGGCGGGCGTGCGAACCGTCGCCGCGGGCGCTGTGATAGAGCGCCACCACGTCGCCGCCGGCGCACAGGCCGCGTTCGCCTGCCCCGGTGAGCAGCACCGAGCGCACGGAGTCGTCGGTCTCCCACGTCGTGAGGGCCTGCTGCAGTCCGGCGACCATCACATCGTTGAGCGAGTTGATCGCCCTCGGCCGGTTCAGCGTGACGACCCCGACGCCGTTACGGACACTTACTAGGATGTCCTCGTTTCCTGCCACGATTGCAATCTAGTTCGTCGCCCCCGCCCGACGTGCGACGGGTAGGGTTTGGACAAGATCAACCTGGACGTTTCCTGAGAACTTTCTCAGTCGTCACTGGGTGGGCATGGGAACCTGTTCGGTGCGTTGATCGTTGACCGTGTGTTCGTCAATCGAACCACCAGTACTGAGGAGAGGACCTACGGTGCGCGAAAGCAGCAACCCGGTATTCCGATCGCTGCCCAAGGGGCAGGGCGGATACGCGCAGTTCGGTACCGGAGCCGCAAGCTTCGGTGCGCAGCAGGTGCAGGCACAGCCCTACGCCACCCAGTACCCGGATCAGCAGCAGGCCGGCGTCTCCCGGCCGATGACCATCGACGACGTCGTCACCAAGACCGGTATCACCCTCGCGGTGGTGACGGCCCTGGGCGTGCTGTCGTACTTCATGGTGTCCATGAACCCGGGCCTGATGATGCCGTTCGTGCTCGTCGGCAGCCTGGGCGGGCTTGCTCTCATCTTGATCGCGACCTTCGGCCGCAAGCAGGACAACCCGGCCATCGTGCTCAGTTACGCCGCGCTGGAGGGTGTGTTCCTCGGCGCCGCCTCGTTCCTGTTCGCCAACCTGGTCTCCACCGGTGGCCCCGGGATGATCGCGCAGGCCATCTTCGGCACCGTCGGCGTGTTCGTCGGCATGCTGGTGGTCTACCGCACCGGCGCGATCCGGGTGACCCCCAAGTTCACCCGGATGATGGTGGCGGCCCTGTTCGGCGTCGTGGCGATCGCACTGCTCAACATGGTGCTCGCGCTGTTCGGTGTGGGCGGCGGCGAGGGCTTCGGCCTGCGCAGCGGTGGGCCGCTGGCGATCGTCTTCTCGCTGGTCTGCATCGGTCTGGCGGCATTCATGTTCCTGATCGACTTCGACCAGGCCGACCAGTTGATCCGGGCCGGTGCTCCGGAGAAGGCCGCCTGGGGCGTGGCCCTCGGCCTGACGGTCACCCTGGTGTGGCTGTACCTGGAGATCCTGCGCCTGCTGAGTTACTTCAACAACGACTAGCACGCCTGCCAGAGAAAGGGCGTCCCGTACGGGGCGCCCTTTTTCGTGCGCGGGGTGCGCGCGAGCGTGCAATGAGATCGCGATATCGGCCGAATCGACGCTCTGGGTGCACGCTCGTGCAGAGCAGATCATCCACATTTGCCGTTCTGTCCCCAGATTGACCGGCGTGCACACCACCGCCGCGATCGGCGGGCCACGGTGGACGGTATGCCCGTACCGTTCCTCGGCAGCGAAGCCGTCGCCTCGGGGAGGGTGCCCAAGCACCGATTGCGTAGCGCGTTCACCACGGTGTTCCCGGACGTGTACATCCCGCGCGGCTACGAGATGTCGCTGCGCGAGCGTGCGACCGCCGCCTGGTTGTGGTCGCACCGTACGGCAGTGATCGCCGGGCAGACGGCCTCGGCGCTGCACGGTGCCCGGTACGTGGACGCTTCCCTGCCGATTGAGCTCATCTCACCGAGTCGCAGGCCACCGGCGGGCATCGTCACCCACAAGTCCCGCGTGGACCCGACGGAGGTCACGGCGCGCGGCGGGCTTGCGCTGACGACGGTCGAACGCACCGCCTTCGACATCGGACGCTGCGACGATGTCGGACCGGCGGTGGCCCGGTTGGACGCCCTCGGCAATGCCACCGGATTCAAGGCCGAGGACGTGTTGCGGATGGTGCTCGCGCGTCCTCGCGGTGCTCGACGGTCGCGGACCTTGGTGAAAGCGCTGGGCCTGTACGACCCTGGCGCCGAGTCGCCGTGGGAGACGTGGTTGCGGCTGCTGGTGATCGAGGCGGGGTATCCGAGACCGACCACCCAGATCCCGGTGTTCAGCGCGGATGGCCGGCGGCGCTACTACCTGGATATGGGGTGGGAAGACCGCCGGCTCGCGGTCGAGTACGACGGCGATCATCACCGCCACGACCCGAAGCAGTTCGCGCATGACATCATCCGGTCCGAGGATCTCGACGAACTGGGCTGGAAATGCATCCGGGTGGTCAAACGCAGCGGCGAGCAGGACATTCGACGTCGGCTGGCACGGGCGTGGGACACCAGCGTGCACTGAGATCGCGAAATCGGCCGAATCGAAGCGCTGGGTGCACGCTCGTGCAGAGCTACGGCACCCGTGGTGTCACCCGGCTCGCCGCCTCGACGGCGTTGGCGCGCGCCACGTCCACCTCTGCGTCATAGGCCAGCGCCACACCCATCCGGCGCCGCACGAAACTCTCCGGCTTGCCGAACAGCCGAATATCGGTGCGCGGCACCGCCAAAGCCTCATCCACCCCGTCGAACACGACACCCTCGGCGTCCACCCCGCCGTAGATCACCGCGCTCGCACCGGGTGACCTCAGCGTGGTGTCGACGGGCAGGCCGAGGATCGCGCGGGCATGCAGCTCGAACTCGTTCTGCCACTGCGTCACCATCGTCACCATGCCGGTGTCGTGCGGGCGCGGGCTGACCTCGCTGAACCAGACGTCATCACCCTTGACGAACAATTCGACGCCGAAAATGCCCTGCCCGCCCAGGTTCTCGGTCACCGCCCGCGCGATCTCCTGGGCGCGCCGCAGTGCGGCGTCCGACATCGGATGCGGCTGCCAGCTCTCCACGTAGTCACCGCTGACCTGCTTGTGGCCGATCGGCTCGCAGAATTGGGTCCCGCCCACCGCACGCACCGTGAGAAGGGTGATCTCGTAGTCGAAGTCGATGAACCCCTCGACGATGATCCGGGTGTTGCTCACCCGACTGCCCGACATCGCGTACTCCCACGCGGGCCCCACATCCTCGGGGCCGTCGATCTTGGACTGCCCCTTGCCGGAGCTGCTCATCACCGGCTTCACCACGCACGGATAGCCGATTTCGTCGACCGCCGCCCGCAATTCGGACAGCGAATCGCAGAACCGGTACGGGCTGGTGGCCACCCCGAGGGTCTCGGCCGCCAGCCGCCGGATACCTTCGCGGTCCATCGTGAGCCGGGCCGCCCGCGCGGTCGGGATCACCCGGACCGCGCCGGCGTTCTCGAGGTCCTCCAGCACCGGTGTCGCGATCGCCTCGATCTCCGGCACCACCAGATCGGGCTGCTCGGCCTCGATCAGCGCCCGCAACTGGTCCGGATCGGTCATCGTGATGGTCCGGGCATGGTGTGCGACCTGATGCCCCGGCGCATTCGGGTACCGGTCCACCGCAATGGTTTCCACGCCCAGTCGCTGCAACGCGATCACCACTTCGCGGCCCAGCTCACCGGAGCCGAGCAGCATCACCCGGGTGGCGTTCGGGGACAGAGGTGTTCCGAGAGTGGTCAAATCAGGACAGCCGCTCCACGACCATCGCCATGCCCTGGCCGCCACCGACGCACATCGACTCGATGCCGAACGTCTTGTCGTGGGTGGCCAGGTTGTTCAGCAGGGTCGCGGTGATCCGGGCGCCGGTCATCCCGAACGGGTGCCCCAGCGCGATCGCGCCGCCGGACACATTCAGCTTATCCTCGTCGATGCCGAGCTCGCGGGCCGAGCCGATCACCTGGACCGCGAACGCCTCGTTGATCTCGACCAGGTCGATATCGGAGATGGTCTTGCCGGCCTTGGCCAGCGCCTTGCGGATCGCCTCGATCGGACCCAGACCCATGATCTCCGGGGACAGTCCGGACACCCCGGTGGACACGATGCGCGCCAACGGGGTCAGGCCCAATTCCTTGGCCTTGGTGTCGCTCATGATGACGACGGCGGCGGCGCCGTCGTTGAGCGGACAGGCGTTACCCGCGGTGATGGTGCCGTTGGGCCGGAAGACGGGCTTGAGCTGGCTGATCTTGTCGTACGAGGTGCCGGCGCGCGGCCCGTCATCGGTGGACACGACGGTGCCGTCAGGCAGCGTCACCGGCACGATCTCGCGCTCGAAGAAGCCGCTCTTGATGGCCTCCTCCGCGCGGTTCTGCGACCGCACACCCCAGTGGTCCTGCTCCTCGCGGCTGATGCCGGTGTAGTTCGCGACGTTCTCTGCGGTCTGGCCCATGGCGATGTAGACATCGGGGATCAGGCCGTCTTCGCGCGGGTCATGCCACTCGGTGGCGCCCTCCGCCTGCTTCGCGGTGCGTGCCTGCGCCTCGTCGAACACGGCGTTCTTGCTGTTGGGTGCGCCGTCGGCGGCACCGACCCCGAAGCGCGACACCGTCTCCACGCCGGCGGAGATGAACACGTCACCCTCGCCGGCCTTGATGGCGTGGAAGGCCATCCGGGTGGTCTGCAGCGAGGACGAGCAGTACCGGTTGACGGTGGTGCCGGGCAGGAAGTCGTAGCCGAGTTCGACGGCGACCGCGCGGGCGATGTTGTATCCGGCCTCGCCGGCGGGCTGCGCGCAGCCCATCATCAGGTCATCGATGTCCTTCGGGTCCAGCGAGGGGACCTTGTCGAGCGCCGCGCGCACCATCTGGGCGGCCAGGTCGTCGGGACGCATGGTGGCCAGCGATCCCTTGACGGCACGTCCGATGGGGGAGCGGGCGGTGGCGACGATGACGGCTTCGGGCATGACGGCTCCTCGGGACTCAGGTGCGTAGAACGTGTTGCACAAAACCTAGCCCGCGGACACCACGATGGGTGCGGGGACCCCGGTTGTGCGCCGCCACAGCCGGGTCAGGTTGCCGATTCGGGCCAGCACGGTGGCGCCCTCGTCCGTCCGCGATTCCAGCGCCGCCTCGGCGGGCACATCGGAGACGAAATCGCCCAACGCGTTGCACAACGCGGGCAGCAACTGCTGGGCGGCCAGGCGGTAGCCCGCCCCGGACGGGTGGAACATATCGGGGGAGAACAGCACCTCGGGGGCCTTGTAGAACTCCGGTGCCAACAGGTCCGAGAAGGGCACCGGAACTCCGCCGGCCGCGCGCACCTCGGCCGCCTGCGCCCGGGCCAGCCGCAGTCCCTGGCTGCGGGTCACCCAGCGCAGCGGCTGCGGGATCGCCTTGATGACGCCGAAGTCGGGGCAGGTGCCGACGACCACGACGGCGCCCGCGGCACGCAGCCGCTGCACGGCACGGCCGACCCGGCGCGCCGAGGGCCAGGTGCCGTTGGGTTTGGTGATGTCATTGGCCCCGATCATGATGACCGCGGCGTCCGGCGGCGGCCCCGCCACGAACATCGCGTCGATCTGTCCGGACAGTCCCTTGGATGTCGCCCCGACGATGGCCTTGGTGCTCAGCCGGATCCGTCGTCCGGACTCTTCGGCGAGACCGCGGGCCAGCAGGACGCCGGGCACCTCGTCCGCGCACGAACTGCCGTATCCGGTGGCGGTGGAGTCCCCGAAGATCATCAGGTGCAGGTCGAACGGGACATCGCGGGTCCAGCGCTGTACCGGCCCGCCGCCGGCGACGTAGACGCCGTCGGCGCGGGGCGGGATGTCCCAGGATTTGGGTATGACCCGGCGGGCCTGATCGGCCTGCCCGTTCAGCAGGTTGCGGGCCCCGACGTAGGCCGAGCCCGTCGAGGCCAAGGCTGCGGCCGCCAGGGCGATGGTCGATGCGCGACTGCCCACGAAAACGATATTAAGAGCCGATTTCGGCATTGTCAGTGTGGCGGGCGGCTAGCCGCGGTCACGGTGGGGTATCAACTGCGGAACCAAACGGATTCTTTGATTGTTGAACGTATTGACGCGAGGGCAAGCTAAGTTACCCCGGGTGGCTAACTAAATATCCCCAGCGGGTACTACAACGGTGTAGGAAGTGGTGACGATGACGGCACCAAGCAAGGTCTCAGGTTCACCGCGCACGGCGATAAGCCCTGTTAGAGCGCGGCAATCCCGGCGATTCCCGGTCGGCGACTGGCGGCCCGTCGAGGTCGTCGAGGACGGTGCGAGCATCGCAGGCCGGATCGCCGGTCTGGTTGCCATGATGACCATCCGGCCAACTCTGGCAATCGGCAGTCACGTCCCCAAGCTGCCCTGGCCGTTCGGCATCGTCGACTTCGCCGCGCGGGTGCTGCGCCCCGCCCCGGGCACGGTTCGCGCCACCATCGCGCTGCCGAACTGCACCGCCCAACTGGTGCGTGCGGCCGGCGTCCTGCCCGCCGACGGCAAACGTAGCGTCGTCCTGTATCTGCACGGCGGTGCCTTCCTGTCCTGCGGGGTGAACACACACGGCCGGCTCACCACCGAACTGTCCAAGTTCGCCGACAGCCCGGTGTTCGTCGTGAACTACCGGATGATCCCCAAACACTCGATCGGGGTCGCGCTCGAGGACTGCTATGACGCCTACAAGTGGCTGCGGCTGACCGGCTATGCGCCGGAGAACATCGTGCTCGCCGGCGATTCCGCCGGCGGATACCTGGCGCTGGCGCTGGCCCAGCGGCTGCAGGCCGAGGGGATCGACGGCGAGGTGCCGGCCGCCGTGGTCACCATGTCCCCACTGTTCGAGATCGACAACACCCACCGCACCCAGCACCCGAACGCCCGCACCGATGCGATGTTCCCGCCGAAGGCCTTCGACGCGCTGGTCGACATGATCGGCATGGTGGCCGAGCGGCACGGGGAAGAGATCTACGAGCCGCTGCACAATATCGAGCCCGGGCTGCCGCGCACCCTGATCCACGTCTCCGGATCGGAGGTGCTGCTCAACGACGCACGCAAGGCGGCGGGGATGCTGGCCGAGGCCGGCGTCCCGGTCGAGGTCCGCATCTGGCCCGGTCAGATGCATGTGTTCCAGCTGTGCTCGCCGCTGGTCAGCGAGGCAACCCGGTCGCTGCGCCAGATCGGTGACTACATTCGAGAGGCGACGTGGTGAGTTGACCGATGGCCTGAGACGATGGTGGTATGCGCATCGCCAGGCACATCAGTGAGCTCATCGGCAATACCCCGCTGGTCCAGTTGAACTCGGTGGTCGCACCGGGGTCGGGCCTGGTCGCCGCGAAGATCGAGTACCTCAACCCGGGTGGCAGCTCCAAGGATCGCATCGCGATCAAGATGATCGATGCCGCCGAGGCGTCCGGCGAGCTTAAGCCCGGCGGCACCATCGTCGAACCCACCTCCGGGAACACCGGCGTCGGGCTGGCCCTGGTCGCCCAGCAACGCGGCTACCGCTGCGTGTTCGTCTGCCCGGACAAGGTCAGCGAGGACAAGCGGAATGTGCTGCGCGCCTACGGCGCCGAGGTGGTGGTGTGCCCCACCGCCGTCGCCCCGGACGATCCGGCCAGCTACTACAGCGTGTCCAACCGCCTCGTCGAGGAGATCGAGGGGGCGTGGAAACCCGACCAGTACTCCAACCCGATGGGGCCGGAGAGCCATTACGAGACCACCGGGCCGGAGATCTGGGCCGATACCGACGGCAAGATCACGCATTTCGTCGCCGGGGTGGGTACCGGCGGGACGATCACCGGCACCGGCCGCTACCTCAAGGAGGTGTCCGGTGGCCGCGTGCAGGTGATCGGCGCCGACCCGGAGGGCTCGGTCTATTCGGGCGGTACCGGTCGCCCGTACCTGGTGGAAGGTGTCGGCGAGGATTTCTGGCCGAGCGCATACGACCCCGCCGTGCCGGACCGGATCATCGCGGTCTCCGACGCGGACTCCTTCGAGATGACGCGGCGACTGGCCCGCGAGGAGGCCCTGCTGGTCGGCGGGTCGTGCGGTATGGCGGTGGTGGCCGCGCTGAAGGTCGCCGAGGAGGCCGGGCCCGACGCGGTGGTGGTGGTGCTGCTACCCGACGGCGGGCGCGGTTACCTGTCAAAGGTTTTCAATGACGCCTGGATGTCCTCCTACGGCTTCCTGCGCAGCAGGCTCGACGGTTCCGTCGAAGATGTCACCGTCGGAGAGGTGTTGCGCCGCAAGTCCGGTGAGCTGCCGGATCTGGTGCACACCCATCCGTCCGAGACGGTGCGCGACGCCATCAGCATCCTGCGTGAGTACGGGGTGTCGCAAATGCCGGTGGTGGGCGCCGAACCTCCGGTGATGGCCGGTGAGGTGGCCGGTAGCGTGTCCGAAAGGGAGCTGCTGTCAGCTGTTTTCGAAGGACGGGCAAAGCTGGCCGACGCTGTGGCGCTGCACATGAGTGAGCCGCTGCCGCTCATCGGCTCCGGCGAGTTGCTCGGCACGGCGGCAAAAGAACTGCGCGACAGCGACGCTGTCATGGTCGTCGAGGACGGCAAGCCGATCGGTGTACTGACCCGCCACGACCTGTTGGGATCGTTGTCCGAGAGTGCCGCGCATCGTTAGAGCCGGCGAATCGCACTGATTGCGTTGGCAAGCACGGTTTCCGTCGCGGTCGTATCCAGGTGATGAAGTTGACGTTAGTAGCGTCCCGCCGGGCATGTTCTCAGGTAGGGTTACTCGCCGCATGACCAGCCGATTTCCTCACCTGGAAGGCGCCCGATGACCGAGCAACCACCACCTCCCGGGAATTACCCGCCGCCCCCGCCGCCGCCCGGTGGGTACCCGCCGCCTCCGCAGGGTGGATTTCCGCCTCCACCGCCAGGCGGTGGTTACGGCGGCCAGCCGGGCGGCGCGGCGCTGCCCAAAGAGGCGTACACGCCGTGGCTGACCCGCGTGCTGGCGTGGATCATCGACATCATCCCGGTGGTGATTCTGGAGGGCATCGGCTACGGCCTGCTGCTCGGAACCCGGGAGACGGTGTGCCTGACCGAGGTCTCGGAATACGACCTCGGTGAGTTCTGCGCCACCGGTGCCTCGACGCTGGGACAGGTGTCCTTCGCGATCACCTGGATTCTGGCGCTCGCCTTCATCATCTGGAACTACGGCTACCGGCAGGGCACGACAGGTTCCAGCATCGGCAAGAGCATCCTGAAATTCAAGGTGGTGGGTGAAATCACCGGCCAGCCAATCGGATTCGGGATGTCGATCGTGCGGCAGCTGGCGCATCTGGTGGATGCCATCATCTGCTACATCGGCTACCTGTTCCCGCTGTGGGACGCCAAGCGTCAGACAATCGCCGACAAGATCGTCAAGACGGTCTGTCTGCCGCTCTGACATCGGGACGAACCACGACGGGTCATTCCAACCACGACGCGAAGAGATGACGCCATGACACAACCCCCACCCCCACCGGGCGGATACCCGCCGCCACCGGAGAACGTCCCGCCGCCGGGCGGATACCCACCCCCACCGGGCGCATACCCGCCGCCACCGGGCGGCTACCCACCGCCACCGGGTGGCTATCCGCCACCGCCGTACTACCCGCCTCCGCAAGGCAATTACCCGCCGCCCGGCTACCCCCCGATGGGCGCACCCGCCTACCGCGTGGGCGAAGCGGTCTCCTGGGCGTGGAACAAGTTCAGCAAGAACGTCACGGCGATCCTGGTGCCCACCCTGGTGTTCGGCGTCGTCTACGCCGTCCTGCAGGCCGTCATCCAAGGCGTCACGTCGGCTTTCAGCACGGTGGACAGCACGTCCTACGCCGACGGCTACGGTGCGAGCATCTCGCTGGGGCTGGGCGGCATCGTCGTCACCGTTCTCGGCGCCATCGTGACGGTGATCGTGGCGGCGGTGGTGCAGTCCGCCTATCTCGGCGGCATGCTCGACATCGCCAACGGCCAACCGGTGCAGATCGGCTCGTTCTTCACACCGCGCAATGTCGTCAACGTCGTGATCGCCTCGGTCCTGTCCAGCATCATCGTGGGTATCGGCGTGCTGTTGTGCATCGTCCCCGGCGTCATCGCCACGATCCTGCTGCTGTTCACCACGGCCGTCGTCGTCGACCGCAATGTGTCCGGTGTCGAGGGTCTGCGCACCAGCTTCGCGATCGCCAAGGCGAATTTCGGCCCGACGGCCCTGACCTGGTTGACGACCGTCGGTATCGGCATCCTCGGCGTGCTGGCCTGCCTGGTCGGCCTCATCGTCGCGTATCCGGTGATCGCACTGGTCACCGTGTATGCCTACCGCACGCTCAGCGGAGGGTACGTCGCACCGCCGACCCCATAGTGATCATGAACGCCGCAGGCGTGCCAGAGTGTCATAGGCTCACCGCAGGCGTCGGTCCGCCCAGCGCTGGCGCGAGCCGGAGTTTCACTGTCAGCTACCAGTCTCACGAGAAGGTGACATGACTCAACCACCACCCCCGCCCGGCGGCTACCCGCCGCCGCCCGAGAACGTCCCGCCCCAGGGGAACTACCCCCCGCCGGGCAATTACCCGCCGCCGCAAGGGGATTACCCTCCGCCGCCGCAGGGCAACTATCCGCCACCGCCGCAGGGTGGTTACCCGCCGCCGCCCCCGCCCGGCGGCTATCCGCCACCGCCGCAGGGTGGTTACCCGCCGCCGCCCCCACCGCAGGGTGGGTATGCGCCGCCACCACCGGCCGGCTACCCGCCGGCGGGTTACCCCGGGGCGCCGGCGCCGTTCAGCGTCGGTGACGCGTTCTCCTGGGCCTGGAACAAATTCAGCAAGAACGCGGCCGCGCTGATCGTCCCGACCCTGGTGTACGCCGTGATCGTGGGTGTCGTCGTCGGCATCGTCTACGGTCTGGCCTTCGCGCTGGCACCCAGCGGTGTCACCACCTACGACAGCTATGACTCGGGCTTCAGCTACGAGTACAGCGCGGGATTCGGGGTGGCCAGTTTCCTGGTGCTGGCGCTCGGCGGCGTGGTGCTGCTGGTGGTGCTGGCGGCGATCTCGTCGGCCTATATCAGCGGCATCCTGGACATCGCCAACGGTGTTCCGGTGAGCGTGGGATCCTTCTTCAAGCCGCGGCTGATCGGCCCCGTCATCATCGCCACCCTGCTGGTGGGCATCGCGACGTCGATCGGCAGCGCCCTGTGCTACATCCCGGGCCTCATCGTGTCGATCTTCGCGTTCTTCACCACCGTCGCATTGTTGGACCGCAACCTGTCGGCCATCGACGCGATCAAGATGAGCATCGACATCGCCAAGAACAATTTCGTCCAGGTGCTGATCGTCTGGCTGCTGTTCTCGGTGATGCTGTCCGTCGGGTCCTTCCTGTGCCTTGTCGGACTGCTGGTGGCGGCGCCGGTCGCGATCCTGTTCGAGGTGTACGCCTTCCGGCGCCTGACCGGTGGTCAGGTGGCACCGCTGACGCCGTAGCGCGGTAACGCACGCAACGGGGTGGGCCGCACGCGGTCCACCCCGTTTTCGTCTTTCGGCGCCGCACTACCCTGATCCGCATGGGTGAACAGCGCAGCGCACATGACGCACACCGGTGGCAGGGTCTGGCGACCCGGGCCATCCATGCCGGGTTCCGGCCCGACCCGGCCACCGGAGCCGTCAACGCCCCGATCTACGCCAGTTCCACCTTCGCCCAGGACGGCGTCGGCGGCCTGCGCGGCGGCTTCGAGTACGCCCGCACCGGCAACCCCACCCGTGCCGCGCTGGAAGCGTCGCTGGCCGCGGTCGAGGAGGCCGAATACGGCCGGGCCTTCGCCTCGGGCATGGCGGCCACCGACTGCGCACTGCGCGCCGTGCTGCGCCCCGGCGACCACGTCGTGATCCCCGATGACGCCTACGGCGGTACCTTCCGGCTGATCGACAAGGTGTTCACCCAGTGGGGCATCCGGTACACCCCGGTGGCGCTCTCGGATCTGGATGCGGTGGCCGCGGCGCTCACCGCGACCACGAAGCTGGTCTGGGTCGAGACACCCACCAACCCGCTGCTGACCATCGCCGATATCGCCGGGATCGCCGAGATCTCCCACCGGGCGGGCGCGAAGCTGTTGGTGGACAACACCTTTGCCTCGCCGGCGCTGCAGCGGCCGCTGACGCTGGGCGCCGATATCGTGCTGCACTCGACGACGAAGTACATCGGCGGGCATTCCGACGTGGTCGGCGGCGCCCTGCTGACCGGCGACGAGGAACTCGACACCGCCTTCGCGTTCCTGCAGAACGGGGCGGGTGCGGTGCCCGGCCCGTTCGACGCCTACCTGACCATGCGCGGGCTCAAGACCCTGGTACTGCGCATGCAGCGGCACAGCGAGAACGCCGCCAAGGTCGCCGAGTTCCTGGCCGAACACCCGGCCGTCGAGTCCGTGCTCTATCCCGGCCTGCCCAGTCACCCCAACCACGAGGTCGCCGCCAGGCAGATGTCCGGTTTCGGTGGCATGGTGTCGGTGCGGCTGCGCGGCGGCCGGGCCGCGGCGCAGGACTTCTGCGCCCGCACCGAGATCTTCATCCTCGCCGAATCCCTGGGCGGGGTGGAATCGCTGATCGAGCATCCCGGCGCGATGACGCACGCCTCCACCGCCGGCTCGCAGCTGGAGGTACCCGACGATCTGGTCCGGCTGTCGGTGGGCATCGAGGAGGCCGCCGACCTGCTCGGCGATCTGGAACAGGCGCTGCGTTAGAGGTATCGGGTTCTAGGAGCCCAGTGCCGGGCGCAGCGCAGACACCGTGACGGCCAGATTGACCTCCGGCAGTCCGGTCGGCGACTCGTCGACCCAGCTGCCCAGCGCGATCTCACCGGCGCGGGCGTGCACCCAGCGCCAGCCGCGATCGTTGAGACTGAGCAGTGCGCCGAGACCGTCGGTGGCGTGCAGCAACGAGATGATGGCCGCCGTCGGCGGGGCCGGCGGGCGGCGGTCGAACAATGCCGACAGCAGTGCCGACCGGGCCGGGCCGACGCGGTCGCGGTTCGTCAGCGGCAGCGCCGCATCTGCGGTGAACCCGACGGCGCTCTTGAACCCCTTGGCCGGCAGTGGGATCCGCCGGATCTGCGCGCTGCGTTCCAGATGCGTGACGAGATCGTCCTCGGTGTGCCTGCTCAGCTTGGCGATCGCCGAGGACGGCCGAAGCGGCCGCCGGGTGAGCATCTCCCACGCCGGGCCGGTGACCGGATCCAGCGGGCTGGTCCCGGTCAACGCGACCAGACGCCCCGAGGGCGCAGGGTCACCGTCGACCGCGGGCCGGATGCGGCAGCCCCACGCCAGGTCCAGCAGGGTGGCCGCGCCGAGCACCCGGTGTCTGCGCTGTCGATCCAGGCCGGGTTGCGCCGACGCATTGTCGAGCAGCAGCAGGTATAGGTCCTCGGCGATCTGGGCCACCGGTGAAACCTATCGTCCCGCCGTGGCCGACGACCTCAGGAGTGGTAGGGCTCCGCGCTGAGCAGGGTCACCGTGACGGTGCTGCCGTTGGGAATGGTGTAGCTGCGGGTATCGCCGACCTTGGCATCCAGCAGGGCCTCACCCAGCGGAGACTTGGGCGAGTACACCTCCAGCTTGCCGTCGCTGACGCCTTCCTGGCGGGTCGCGATCAGGAAGGTCTCGGTGTCGTTCTTGTCATCGCCGTACTGCACTTTGACCACCGAACCGGGCAGCGCGACGCCGGACTGCTTGGGTGCCTCGCCGACCTTGGCGTTGTTCAGCAGTTCCTGCAGCTGACGGATGCGCGCCTCTTCCTGGCCCTGCTGCTCGCGGGCGGCGTGGTATCCACCGTTCTCGCGCAGGTCGCCTTCTTCGCGGCGGTCGTTGATCTCTGCAGCGATGACGGGCCGGTTGGCGATCAGCTGATCAAGCTCGGCCTTCAGCCGGTCGAAAGCCTCTTCGGTCAGCCAGGTGACCTGGGTGTCGGTCATGTCCTCGCGCTCCTGTCGTTTGGTATTTTCTCGCGCGCTGTATCGCGTGGGAAGGTCGTGTATCGCCGCGATCGCAGGCGCCGTGGCAGCGCGCTAATGCAGCAATACACGGCTCCAGCCGGAACCGTGTATCGGCCAAGCCTACCACCGCCGCGTCGTGCGGTTTTCACAATTTTGCCGTTCGCCGTTCGCCGGGCGGACGTCTCTAGGGCCCCACCAGATAGTCCGGCACATCGATGCCGCAGCCATAAATATCGCCGACGACCGGCGGTTTGGTGGATTTGACCACCGCGTCGACCACCACCGAGGCCGCGGTGGACGGCGGCACCAGAATCTCCCGGCGGCCGGTCTCGTCGCCGTTGATGGAACGGGCCCGTACGATGCACACCGCGGGCTGCGACGGATCGGCCCGGGTCACGGTGATCGTCACCGCCACCGTCTCGTCGTCGATGATCTGGTAGCCACCGATCTCGCCCTTCACATCGGCCCCGAACCGCTGGAAGGCGATGAGCGCGATCACCACGCCGACCGTCACAATCAGCAGGAACAGTCCGATCACCACCCGGCGACGGGCGCGTCGGGACAACTTTTGCCGCCCGTAACGGGCGGTGGGACGCTCGATGGTCAAGGTTAAGGGTGCCCGTCGGTCAGTTGGTTCGACTACGACTGGAACTATAGAGCGGTGGGCATACGGGAGAGGGACGCCTCGTTGGATCAGACACTATGACGCAATTGCGCTTGATGGCGGTGCACGCCCACCCCGATGACGAGTCCAGTAAGGGAGCGGCCACCACGGCCCGCTATGCGGCCGAGGGTGCCCGGGTCATGGTCGTGACCCTCACCGGCGGCGAGCGGGGGGACATCCTCAACCCCGCGATGGACATCCCGGAGGTACACGGACGCATCCACGAGGTGCGCCGCGACGAGATGGCCAAGGCCGCCGAGATCCTGGGTGTCGAACACCGCTGGCTGGGCTACGTCGACTCGGGGCTGCCCGAGGGTGATCCGCTACCGCCGCTTCCGGAGGGTTCCTTCGCCACCGTGCCGCTGCACGGCCCGACCGAGGCGCTGGTCCGGGTGATCCGCGAGTTCCGGCCGCACGTGCTGACCACCTACGACGAGAACGGCGGCTACCCGCACCCGGATCACATCCGGTGCCACGAGGTGTCCGTGGCCGCCTACGAGGCGGCCGCCGACCATGTGCGCTTCCCCGACGCCGGTCAGCCCTGGGCGGTGTCCAAGCTGTACTACAACCACGGTTTCCTCCGGCAGCGGATGCAGGTGTTGCAGGACGAGTTCGCCAAGCACGGCCAGGACGGTCCGTTCGGCAAATGGCTGGACAACTGGGATGCCGAGGAGGACTCGATCGAGCACCGGGTGACCACCCGGGTGGAATGCGCGAAGTTCTTCGCCCAGCGGGACCAGGCGCTGCTCGCGCATGCCACCCAGATCGATCCGAAGAGTTTCTTCTTCACCACCCCGATGGAGTGGCAACAACGGCTGTGGCCGACCGAAGAATTCGAACTCGCCCGGTCGCGCGTCCCGGTGCAACTGCCCGAGACCGACCTCTTCGCAGGGATCAAGACATGACAGATCTACTCCTGATCGCCGCCGGCCTGCTCGCCGAGGAGGGGCCGCGGCAAACCGGCCCGGACTTCGGCAAGGCCAGCCCGGTGGGCCTGCTGGTGCTGGTGCTGCTGCTGATCGGCACCTTCGCGCTGGTGTGGTCGATGAACCGGCACCTCAAGAAGCTGCCGGAGTCGTTCGACCCCGAGCATCCCGAACCCGATCAGGCCGTCGACGAGGGCACAACCGGTGAATTCAAGGCCGGTCCCACGGGGTAACACCCTGGGCGGGCACTTGCCCAAGATTGAGCGCCCCGACAGTTCCTCGCTGGTGCGCGGAGAGTCAGCGTCGCGTCACGGTCAGGGGCATCCGCACCGTCATCCACTTGTTGACACCGCAGGCGCCGCTCGGCGCGACCGTCTCGTCCTGCCCGATGAGGCGGTCGAACCTTTCGGGGGCGTCGAATCGACGGACCCAGAAGGTGAAGGTCTGTTTGCCGTCGACTGCGGTGCCGTCCGGACAGCGCAGCCAGTCGGGGATCACGTGCCAGGCGCGCCAGCGCTGGCTCGCATAGACGAGTTCGGCCGTCCATCCCTGGTCGCTGACGAGGGTTCCGGTGCAATCCTGAAACGTGGTGCACGACGACGATAACGTCCAGACGCTCGTGACGTCGGGTCGCTTGTCGAAGGCCTCCCGTGTCTTGGCGAACTGGCCGTCGGATACCGCCACAAACGTGCCGTTCAGCGCGACGTCGTTCGGTGTCGCGACGACGGGCGCCGCCACTTTCAGCGAGGTTGCCGCGACGATCGTCGCCATCAGCGTGACGATCGTGCGCCGCGCGGTCGTCATCGGTCGGTCACCGACATCGGCGGGAGCACCAGTTCGTGCCAGGTGTGCACCTGGCCGCCGTCGGCGAGGTTCGTCTGTGTGAACACGCGGCCGTCGGGGCCGGCGACCGTCCCAGAGGCGGGATCGTAGTGGGCGAGGGCGACCGAGGGTCGCGCGTCGGTTGTGCCTCCGAAGCTGCTCGGTTGGGCCGCCTGCGGCATGCCGGGGTCTCCTGGCGGGACCGGCGGCGGCGCCGCCGGTCCCGGGGCGGCGCCGGGCGGCAGCGGTGTGCCCTCGATGGGTCCGAATATCCGGTCGTCCTCGCTCACCCGGGCATCCGGCGGGATGCCCTGGCCGACCAGGTTGGGATCGAACGGTGCGGGCCCCAGCGCATGCTGACGAGCCGCCAGTGGCTGATAGGGCTTGTCGCTCTTGCAGATTTCGACCGTTGGCGCATATTTCCCCGGCTTGTCCATACAGGGGGTATTCCGGACACCGCGGACACCGATCGGCGAGTCCTGCGGAAGCTTGCAGTAAAGCCCGTCAGGAGTGTCAATGGTGGTGGTGTCGGCCGGGTTGCGCCATTGGGAGGCCGGGAGAAATCCGACCGTGCATGCCGGGGGGTCGTCGATCGCGATCCGGAAATCCCCGACAGGTATACCTGTGGCGTTGTTATCGCCTACCGCAGCCTGGTACATCGCCACCAGTGGTGGCAGCAGCACCAGAAGTTGCTTGAGACCGGGATGGTAGGTCACTGCCACCTGGCTGAGCGAGGTCATGTTGGCCAGCAGCACCGGAAGGGTGGGTTGCACCTGTGTCAACAGTCGCGAAACCTCGTCGGCTGCAGAGGGTCCGGTCTCCAGCACGGTCCGCAGCTCGGGTTCGTCGTCGACCACTTGGCGGCTGACCGCGGCCAGCTTGGCGGCCCAGGTGCGCAGTGCGTCGGAACTGGCCACCTGACCCTCCAGGAAGGGGGTGGCGTCCTCGACCAACTGAGCCGTCCGGTCCGACGTTCGATCGAGCTCAGCTGCGATGCGCGCAGCGGAATCGGTCAGTGACTGCAAATCGCTGTGCGCACCGTTGAAGGCGAGGAAAGTCTCGTTGAGCAGTACACCCAGGTTGTCGGTGGGGACGCTGGTGATCAACCCGCTGACGCGGTCGAGCATCGGGGCCACCCGTTCCGGCACGGTGACGTCCGACGCAGGAATAATCGATCCATCGTGGAGGAAGGGGCCGTTCTCGCCATCCGGTTGTAGGTCGACGTACTGCTCCCCGACGGCGGATACGCTGCGCACTTCGACCCGAAGATCTGCGGGCACCCGCTGTGAGGCGTCCAGCGACAGTGTTGCGACGGCGCCTTCGGCGTTGACGTCGACGGCGGTCACCTGCCCGATCTGCACGCCGCGATAGGTGACATTGGCGAAACGGTAAAGACCGCCCGCGTCGGTCATGTTCATCGTCACCGCGATGCGACCGATGCCCAGTAGCGTCGGGGCCTTGAGGTATTGCACCATCAAGACACCGATCCCGACCACCGAGGCGATGGTGAACAGTGTGAGTTGGATCCTGACCAGGCGGGTGAGCATCAGGGGTTTGCCTGTGTCTCTGGGGGAAGCCGATCGGGCCCCATAACCCCAGGGGGTAAGGCGACCGCCTCGCCGAGCGGATTTTTCGAATAGAAGCTCTCGTAACCCGGATCCCCGGGGGCGGGAACAAGCGGGGCATTGTTGTCGGCGAACGACGTGCCCGAAAGCAGGCCGCGCCGGAAGCGACTGAGCGTGAGATCAACGGTGACAAACAGATTCAAGTAGTCGCCCCGCATACCCCGATCGATGAGATTCTGATTCAGCGGGAAGGTCGTGGCAAAGCCCAGACCGGTGGCGATATCGGGCCCAACGTCGTTCAGTGCGGCCAGGACCGGACCAAGGTGCTCAAGGTTGGTGACGAGGTCGGCTTTGGTGTCCCCGACGACTTTCCTGGCGGTGTCGCTGAATCTGTGCAGCGCCTTGAGTGCCTCGGTGAGCGCAGGTCGTTGGTCGCGGATGATGTCGAGCGCAGGCTGCATATCGCGCAATGCCTTGGCCAGTGTGTCTCGTTGCCGGGCGAGGGTGCCGGCGAACCGGTCCAGCTCGGAGACGGTGGCCAGGATGTCGTCCCGTTGCTGGTCGAGGGCGCCGACGAAGGTGTCGAGATTGCTCAGCAGCTCACGAATATCGTTGGTGCGGCCCGTGAAGGCGTTGTTCAACGAATGTATGACGTCACCGATCTGACCGAGAGCGCCGGCATTGACCACGGTGGACAATGCCGCGAGTGTCTGTTCGGTCGACGGATAGCTCGCGGAGCGGTCGAGCGGGATCACCGAACCGGGTGGCAGTACGTTTGCCTCACGTCGTCCCGGCGGTGCCGCGAGCTGTATGTGCATGGAGCCGAGGAGGCTCGTCTGGCCGAGCGCTGCGGTGGCGTCGGCCGGGACCCGCACTCCCTGCGCTACAGAGATCTCGACTTCTGCGTGACGATCCACCACACCGATCCGACGGACATTCCCCACGACGACATCGTTGATGAGAACGGGTGAATTCTGCTCCAAGGTACCGATATTGGCCAGCTGGACTGTGTAGGTCGAAGCTCCGTCGCCATTGCCGACGGTGCCAGGAAGGGGCAGCGAGTTGACGCCGCCGAAGCTGCACGATGTGACGACAGTCGTCAGCATCGCGATGGGTACCATGTGTCGCATTCTCATGGTGATGGCCTTTCGGCTGGCAGCAGGATTTGCGGCAGCGTAGGTGTTCCCGGGGGTGGGGGAGGCGGCACCTGATCGGCGTATGCCGAGTCCGAGGGGGAGACGGCCATGGGCCCCGACTGGGTGCCTGGACCTCCGGGACGCAGCGCGGGATCGGTGTAGATCAGCTTCGATTCCGGGGGAACAGCCGTCAGAAGTGGGTTGACCGGGAACGGGAGGTTGTTGAAATTGATGCGGTTCAGCGCCGGACCCAGGTACTGCGCGCACAGCTTGCTGGTTTCCGGGGCGGTGACGTTTTCGACGGCTGAGATCATCCCGCACAGAAAAGCCGTCGGCTCGGCCATGTTCTTCAGCACGAACACGCCGGTGGCGCCCCCGATTCGGGGGTCCATCATGTTGTAGGAGTTGGCGATTGCATTCGGCGCGACGTGGAGCACCTGTTCGAGATCCTCGCGTCGATCGGCCACGATCTGGGTGAGGTCAGTCAACCGATGAACTTGGTCGGCGGTCCGGTCCCTGGTGGCGGCGACAAAGCGCCGGACGTCGGCCACGGCCACCGAGAGATTGTTCAGCGCCGCATCCAGATCGCTGCGGCCACCGTCGAGAACGCTTGTCAGCGTCGCGAAGCGATCCTGGAACTGCACAATCTGCTGATTGGTCTGCCGCAGCACCGCGACGAACTTCTGTAGGTTCTCCAGGATCTGGCCGATGTCAGAGCTGCCGTCGGCCAGGATCCGGCTGACTCCCGACAGCTCACGCAAGGTGTCACGCAGCTTCTGGCCATTGCCGTCCATGGCTCCTGCCGCGCTGTCGATCAAGCGCCCGATCGAACTCGTGTTCAGACCTGCTTGCGGCCCGAGGTCTGTTGCCAGACGGGTCAGTTGCTCTTTGACCTCATCCCATTCAACGGGGACCGCGGTGCGCTCGATCGGGATGGTGCTGTTTTCGGCGATAACCGGGCCACCGGAATAGGCCGGGGTGAGCTGAACGAAGCGCGCCGACACCAGGTTCGGAGCCACCATTACGGCTTTTGCCTCTGCGGGCACCCGCACACCGTGGTCGACCTCGAGAGTGAGTTCGGCGTGGGTGCCGGCCGGGCGGATCGCCACGATGGTTCCCACCGGCACGCCCGCTATCCGGACCTCATCGCCGACATAGATCGCGCGGGCGGAGGAGAATGTCGCGACGACGGTGGTCGGTGCGAAGAGATGACGCACAGCCAGAAGTGCGCTCGCCGAGACGATCAACGTGATCAGCGCGGCGACGACGAGGATGCGTAGTCGGCGGGTCACCGAGGCTGCTCCGGAATACCGTTGTACGGGAACGGGAACTCGGCGCGGGGGCCGGCGTTGTCGGGAGGTTGGCCGGCGTTGGTTCCGCGCCGGAATCCGAAGGCGTAGTCCAGGAACGGTTGTAAGAACGGCGGTAGGTCGAGGTTGGGAATGTACGCGCTGTAATAGGGCCCGTTGGAGACGGTTTCACCCAGTGTCGTCATGTATTTGGCGAACCGCGGTAAAGCCGCGGCGATATTGTCGCGCTGTCGTTGCAACATGTCGATCGTCGAGTTCAGACGGTCCAGCGTCGGGGCAAGTTCGGCCTCGTTGTCGGCGACCAGACCTGACACCTCGCGCGCCAGCACCGATGTGTTGGCCAGCAACTCGACAATGGCACTGCGACGTTGGGACAGCGTGTCGACAAGCTCGTTGGCGCTGAGAATGAGCGTGGCGACCTGATTGCTGCGCTGCGCCAAGATCTCGGTCACGTCGCGTCCGCTCGTGAACAGACCCTCTAGTGCGGCGTTACGGTCCTCCAGGGCCGCGGAAATCCGGGTCAGCCCGTCGAAGGTGGGACCCAGTTGTGGCGCGATCTGGTCGATGGCGTCGGACAGCGTGTCCAGCGCCTGGTTGACGTCCCCAGTGTCGGTGGATGCCACGTTGGTGGTGAGCTCGCCGACCGCCTCGGTAAGCGAGTAGGGAGCAAACGTGCGGTTCGGTGGAATGACGGACAGAACGCGAAGCGGTTCCTGGCCCGCCGATTCCAGTGCAAGAGTGCGTTCACCGAGCAGGGTGCCGGTTCGGATGTGTGCCGTGGTCTGCGAGCCCAGCGACACACTGGAATTGACGGTGAAGCTGATCTTCGCGTTCGGGTCTTGTAATGCGATAGCGGTGACCTTGCCGACCGTCATGCCGGCGACGGTGACATCGTTGCCGACCGCGAGTCCGCCGGCGTCGACGAAGAGCGCCTGGTACCGGATGCCGGTGGCCCACGCGGCCAGGCGTTCCGGGGCCAGGCCGACGGCGATCACCAGCACTCCGAGGACGATGCCGATCACTCCCGCACGGATGAGACGGCGCCCGCGATACTTCAGCATCTAGTTCTCCTCACACCGTCCGCCGTCCTGTCGGAAGACAGGGAACTGCGCTGTGCGGCCTTGCAGGTCGGTGACTCGCACCGCTAGGGAACAGATGTAGTAGTTGACGAAACTGCCGTAGGCGCCCAGCCTTGTCAGCTTGCGGTAATTCTCCGGTGCCTTGACCAACGCTGTCTCGATGCGGTCCTTCTTGTCATCGATGTTGGGTGCCAGCCGCGCGAGCTCTTCGATGGCGCTGGCCAGCGGCGGACGCGATTCGGTGAGCAGATCGGAGAGCGACGCGGTTCCGGCGTTGAGTGAATCTATCGCCGCACCGATGGGTTCACGATCACCGGCGAGTTCGGTGACCAGGAGTTGCAGTCGGTCGATCGCAGCTGAGAACTGGGTGCCTTCATCGGAGAGGGTAGCCATCGTCGCGTGTAGGTTGTCGATGAGTTGTTGCACGACTTCTCGCTTGTCTCCGAGCGCCTGGGTGAATGACGACGTGTGCGAAAGCAGCGACGTCATCGTCGGGCCCTGGCCCTGGACAATCTGGACCAGGGAGACAGCGAGTGCATTGACGTCCTGCGCGTTGAGACCGCGGATCACCGGCTTCAACCCGCCCAGAAGCATGTCGAGGTCGAGTGCGGGCATGGTCTGCGTGCGGGGGATCGTCGATCCCGGCGCCAGGATCGCGGAGCTTCCTTTGCCGTCGACAAGGTCGAGGTAGCGGTCACCGACGAGGTTGAGGTAACGCACCGCAATTTTGGTCCCCTCCGTGAGGGCGATGTGGCGGTCGGCGTTGAAGGTGACCTCGACGCTGTGGTCGGGCTGCATCGTGAGGTCTTCCACGGTGCCTACTTCGACTCCGGCGAAGCGGACGCTATCGCCTGCCTTGAGTTTGGACACGTCGGTGAAGATTGCCGTGTACGTACTGGTTGTTGCGGAACGGTAGTTTCCGAACACTGCGAACAGACACACGGTCAGCAAGACAGTGATGATCGTGAAGATCGTGAACTTGACGGTCGTCGAGTTACCACGCCGCGTCATCCCGGTTGGCCGATCTGGGCGGAGTTTCGGGGTGGTCCGTCGAAGGGGCCGAACAGGACCTTCTTGAGTAGGTCAGAGTTCAACACGACTCCTGCATTGTTGTACTTCCACGGATTGGCTCCGGTGTCGGCGACAACGAACTCCGGGGCCTTTCCGTAGGGGACCTTCGGCAGATTCGCGCACTGAGGCCCGCCGGACGCGGCGATCTTGGGTAGGTCCGCTGGGTAGCGGTATCGTTCCTGACCCCATTGGAATCCGGCGAGGATGTCGACTCCTGGCGGCGTCAGCGGCGGATTGTTCCCCATCACGACCAACCCGCCGATGCCGCAGGTGAGTGCTTGTCGATATTCGTCTGCCAGCGAGGTCGTGGGTACCAGTAGTTCGAGCGTGCGATCCAACGCGGAACCGTTGGCAGCCAGAACGTCGTTGCCGATGACGCCCAGTCCGGTCGCGCTGACCAGGAGTGCGTCCAGGTCGTCGGCCTTCTCCACGACCGTCGCGGACAACCGGGTGACATTGTCGGCCACCGACAGGAGATCCGGGGCCGCGTCGGCGTAGGCGGCAGCCACCTGCGGGGCAGCGGCCAAGTCCCGGCGCAGTGCGTCAAGACGTGGGTTGAGGGTTGTCAGCGCAGAATTGAGATCGGTGAGCGTCTGGCCCAGCTGGCCGCCCCGTCCGCGTAAGGCGCTGGACAATGCGCCGAGAGTCTCGTTGAGCTCCTGGGGGTGTATCGAGTTCAGGACGGTGACCAATTGCTGAAACAAGGTGTTGGCTTCGAGCATGACGTGGTCGGCGGCGATCAGCTGTCCGGCCCGCAGCGGCTGGGGCGACGGTGGCCCGGTCGTCACGAGACGAATCTGCTTGGCTCCGAAGATCGTGGGTGAGGCGATGTCGACGGAGACATTGGAGGGGATGATCGCGATGCGGGCCGGATCGAGCTTGAGGCGGATGGCTGCCTGATCACCCGGCAGCTCTTCGATCGAGCCCACGGTGCCCACCTGGACACCGTGCAGGGTGACCTTTGCGTCGGGATTCATCACCAATCCGGCACGGGATGAGACGACCGTGACGGGGACCGATTCGGTGAAGTCTCCGCGAAAGAGTGCGGCGCTGAGCAGAATGACACCGACGACGGCGAGGATGCTCAGCAGGCCGATGAAAGGGCGCGCGAGGGTCTTGGTCACCGCTCTTGTCCGGATTCTGCCATCTCGTCGCCTCCCGGTCTGGCGCCGTACCCGTTTGGCCCCAGAACGAACCAAATGTTTGATCCGTAACTTAGCAGCGGCTCTGAATGTCGGTCAACGGTCCGGTCGCCTGTGCTTCCCCGTCGCCATCATCTTCGACAAGCCCCGGCGGCGCGGGCGATTTCGACAAATTGAGGAACAAATGTTGGGTCGTGTCAATTGACGACAGTGCTATTTACCACCGCCGGCTCGTCCGACGACCCCAGTTCGTCGCTGCCGCTTTACCGTTTAGTTCTGCCGGACTGCGATGCCACGCAACGTGGTATCGCGCGCCAAGAGCAGCGCGTTGCGGGTGCCGATTTCTTGCAGGATGTTTTCCGGGATCCACTGCTCACCGATGATGCATCGAGCAAGCAGGTCGGCAGTCGGACTCTCGACCTGGATCTCGCCAGCTCGAATACCCTCGGAGAGAAGGGCTTTCATTTGTCGGATTCGGGTGGTGAAGGACCAGGCCGGGGTCGACGTGTCTGGTGGTGTCTGGCGCAGCCACGCCAATTGAATCCTGAACTCGTCAGGGAACTGGTCGAGGGCGTTGACATTCAGCCAGCTCAGGGCGTCCAGCTTCTCGACGGTGGTCGAATCCGAACGGACGATATCTGACCATGCACCACCGACCTTGTGCCCGAACTCCAGCATGATCGCCATCAACAGCTCGTCCTTGGAGCCGATCACCCGGTACACCGTGCCGGTACCCAACCCCGCGGCGGCCGCGATGTCACGAATAGTCGTCATCTCGTACCCTCGACGGCCGAATTCGGCACGTGCTACCGCGCGAACATGGGCGGCTTTCAGGTCGGTGTCGGCATCGGTGTGGTCCCAGCTGTCAATGACCCGTTGCGCGACCGCGAACGCGTTCGATTTGTCGAGGTCGGTGTCAGAGGGCGGGTCGACCGCAAGTCCTTCGAGGGCAATCCGGCTCTTGAGTTTGGCCAGATCCGTGGCCGAGGATTTATGGCGAACGACGTCGAGTCCGGCGTGCAACATGCTCTGGCAAAGTCGGTCGGCCAACGTGGGAAGGTCGATGTCGGGCCGGATGTATCCGCTCCATCGACCGGCGCGTAGCGCCTGCAACATCGCGGCCTGGATCTTCGTAGGTGGGCGTTTGGCCAGCTCGATGAGTTCGGGGTCGGTGCTCGGGCCCTCGTAGAAGGACATCTGGAGCGCCGCGCGATGTTCGACCGCGCAGCGTGCGATCTCGCAGCCGAGATCGGTGATCTGCTCGGCTGCCGGACGCGGATCTTGCTGGTCGACGCGCTCGAGGGCGAGATCGCCGACCAGGTCCAAATCGACGTGGTAGCGGCGGATCAGCTCGACGAGGATGGCCTCCTTGGATTCGAAATGGTGGTACAGGCTGCCGGCGAGGATGCCCGCGGCGTCGGCGATCTGTTGCAAAGAGCTACGCAGACCCGTCGTCGCGATGACAGTGTCGGCGGTCCTCAGGATCTCGGTGCGCCTTGTCGCATCTGCCGAGGGCTGGTCGCCGACTGCCGTGAGCTTGGCGGTGCGAGGGCTCTTCTTGCCCGCGGGCCCGCTGCCGGCGCGACTTCCCCTTGCGGCGTCGGGCATCGCTGTTCCTCCTTCACCGATGGTCGCGTCGGGCGTAGGCCCGAAAGACGATCCTACCGAGCGCGGACCGCATCGCGCCGACGCCGCTCTCACAGGCAGCCCGATGGCGTCTGCTGAGGCCCCGGAGAGCGCCCGGCACGGTCGCGACCAGGCCCGTGAAGCCGGTCAACCGGGGGTCCCGACCAATTCGGCACCCACCCGCTTCAGGTAGTCGTCCGGACTGCCGAGGAATCTGCTGAAGCTCAGCAGTCGCTTCAGATACAGCTGCGCGTCGTGTTCCCAGGTGAAGCCGATTCCGCCGAAAACCTGGATGGCGGTGTCGCCGACACCGGCCAATGCGCCTGAGTACGCCTTGACCCGCATGGCGGCCAGGTGGCGCTCGGTGGGATCGGCGCAGTCGGCAGCCCACACCGCGTACTGGACGCCGCTGCGGGCAAGTTCGACCGTCTCGTACATGTCCGCGCACAGGTGGGCGACCGCCTGGAAGCTGCCGATCGGTGCACCGAACTGGCGGCGAACCTTGGCGTACTCGAGCGTCATGTGCAAGACCTGACGCGCGGCTCCGACGGCGTCGACGGCCCATGCGACGATCATGTCGTCGCGCAACGCTTCGTGAGCCGCGCTGGATGCACCGGCGACCACGGATCCCGCCGTGCCATCAAGTGACACATGGAACATCTTGCGCGACTTGTCGATACCTTCCGTCGATGCGATTCGGAGGCCGGGCGCGGATGTCGGTACAGCAACGAGGACCGGTTGGGCATCGCCCACCGGAATCAAAAGTAGGTGTGCCGCTGCGGCGTCGGGAACCGCGGCCAGCTCACCGCAAAGAACACCGGCGTCATCGAGGGTGAGCACACCGTCGTCGGGCAGCGCGACGGCCGCCACCGTCGTGCCGTCGGCGAGTCCGGTGAACCACGTCGGTTCGGCTCCGAATCGCATGAGTGCCCGCGGCGCGGCGACGGCACTCGATAGCCACGGGCCCGGGTACAGCGCCGCGCCCATTTCCTCGCCCACGATCGCGGCCTCGACCATCGACATACCCACACCGCCGTGTTCGACGGGGACCAACAGGCCCGTGGTCCCGAGATCGGCAAGGCCGCGCCACACGTCCTCCGTGGTGCCGACCATATCGTCGAGCATCGGCCGCGTATGACCGGCGATGCTCGCTTTCTCGCCGAGGAACTCGCGGACTGTGTCGCGCAGCGCAACTTGTTCGGGATTCAGTTCCAGGTTCATGCTCGGGGGAGTCCCAGCACTCGCTGCGCGGTGATGTTCTTGCTGATCTGAGTGGTGCCACCGGCGATCGTCAGCGCATGCGAACTCAGCCGATACGCATCCCATCGACCGTCGGCAGCACCCGGGCCGAGAGTATCGAAGGCCAGGGCGGCCAGGTCCTTGCCGATCTGGCCCCACACCGACTTGGCGAGGCCGGCGGTAGCGAAGGCGTCGCCTCCGTGCATGCCCGCCGATATCGAGCGCTGACAAAGAACTTCCAAATTCTTGATGCGGGTGTCCAGTTCGCCGAGGCGTCGAAGCGTCGAAGCATCGGTAAGCGCCGATGCGGTGCCGGCCCGTAGGTCGGCGACAAGATCCCGAAGACGCAACTGCATCTCGGCGTAGAGGCGCGCCGCTCCGGCACGTTCGTAGCTCAGTGTGGTGGTCGCGACCTGCCAGCCCTTGTCCAGCGGTCCCAGAAGGGCGTCACCCGGTACCCGTACGTCGTCGAAGAACACTTCCGCAAAGTCGGTATCGCCAGTCAGGGTCATCAGTGGGCGGGCCTGGATGCCGGGAAGCGACATGTCGACGATCAGGCACGAAATGCCCTTGTGCTTGGGCGCTTCGGGGTCGGTCCGCACGTACAACTGGCACCAGTCCGCCCGGTGGCCCAACGACGTCCAGATCTTCTGGCCGGATACGACGAACTCGTCGCCGTCCTTGACGGCCCTGGTGCGCAGCGAGGCCAGATCGGATCCGGCTTCGGGTTCGGACATGCCCTGGCACCAGATATCGTCGGCGCGCAGCATTCGAGGCAGGAAAGCGGACTTCTGGGACTCTGTGCCGTACTGCATGATCGCCGGCGCGATGTTGTTGATGCCGATGGTGTTCAGCGGATGCGGGACTCTGGCCCGGGTTGCCTCTTCGGCGTATACGAGCTGCTCTATCGCCCCGGCGCCGCGTCCGCCGTAGGCCTGGGGCCACGATACTGCTGCCCATCCGGCGTCCGCGATCGTCGCATTCCATTCGCGCAGCAGCTCGAAGGCATTCTCATCGTTGCCGCGGCGGCCGCTGGCATCGATCACCGCATCGGTGAGATTCGCCGCCAACCACTCCTGTAGTTCCTTGCGGAACTGCTCGGCGGATTGTGGGTAGGAAAAGTCCACGTGCTCGATCGACCTCATCTGATTCGACGATTGATTGACTCCACTCGAGACGGACTCTACGGTGGAACAATTATTAGGTCAACAGCTAGAGGGGGAGCAAGGTAGGTGACCTGTGATGGCTGAGGTCGACGGTGACCCGCTGCAGAGTCTCGGCATGTTGGCATCAGCACTTGCCGGCCGCCCCATGGCCGTGGCCGCAGGGGTCGCCGGAGAACCGTCATGGACCGATGGGCAGACGGTATTCCTCGATCCTTCGGCGCACATGCACACCCACCTGGAATCAGTGGCAGTGCACGCCTCGCTGATCGCAGCCGACAGCCTGCCGATCGCTGTCGTCGATCGGCTGACCCGCCATCCCAAGATTGCCCGCCGGTACCTGGCCGTCGAAGGGCACCGTGCTCTGGTTGCCAACGATCTTCTGCTGCCCGGGGCGTTGACGTCGCTGGCTGATCGCGAGGTCGCGGCGCTCAGCGACTCCCCCGAGTCGTCCATGGCGATAGCGCGGGCCAAGGTGGCTCTTGCCGATCCACCTCAGGGCTTCGGTGTGATTCGTGCCAAGAAGCTGGCCACAGCGATGAAGCGCGCCGGTGCCGACGATGGGAAGGCCGCGCACGTGGCCCGCAAAGAGGCCAACGGTGAGCACGAGGAACTCGCCGAGGACGCGGTTGACGACAGCGACGATCCCGATCTGTTCACCAATCCGGTCGGCGGCGGCGGCTTTATCGGCAAATTGCTCAAGAAGCTGCTGTCGTCGGCGCGCAAGACCGGTGGCGACGGAGCCGGTCCGCCGGGCGCGGACACCCCGACCCATCGCACCAACTCGACACGACGCGGGGCCTACGCGGTGTCCTCGACCGCGTCGACGTCCCCCGAGGACGCTGCCGACGTTGCGGTGGACGGGCTGAGGTACCCGGAGTGGGACGGTTCTCGTGGTGCCTACCGACCAGATTGGTGCACTGTGCGGGAAGTGGATCCGACGATCAAGCCCTTCGCCACACAGGCCATCGACAATGCGATCGGCGTTCGCCGGCCGCTTGCCCGGCTCGGTATGGGGTTGCATCGCAGGCATCGGCAGCCGCAGGGGGACGATATCGATATCGACGCGGCGGTGGAGGCGCGTGTCGAGGCGATGGCAGGCTCGGTACCTGACGAAGCGGTGTACCTCGACAGCCTGCGCAAGAGGCGCGATCTGTCGGTTCTGCTCCTGCTGGATATCTCGGGTTCGGCGTCCGAGCCGGGGACGCTCGGGCGCACCGTGCACCAACAGCAGCGAACGGCGATCGCCAACCTCGCCGTTGCCCTGCACGATCTGGGAGATCGGGTGTCGATCTATGGATACTACTCGCAAGGCCGCGCGGCAGTGAGCATGGTGCCGGTGAAACGCTTCGACGAGCATCTGGATGCAGGTATCTTCCGTCGGCTCAACAGCCTTGAGCCAGGTGCATATTCGCGGTTGGGGGCGGCAATCAGGCACGGTTCGTCGGTGTTGGAGCGCCGAGGCGGGACCTCACGTCGACTACTCGTGGTGCTGACCGACGGTCTGGCCTACGACCACGGTTATGAGCGTGACTACGGTGCCGAGGATTCGCGTCGAGCGCTCAACGAGGCGCGGCGCCGGGGAGTCGGGTGCGTGTGTCTCACCGTGGGGGCCGGCACCGACGCTCGATCGCTGAAGAAGGTATTCGGTACCGCCGCGCACGCCACGGTCGGCCAGCCTGAACGACTCGTCGGGGTCATCGGTCCACTGTTCCGGTCGGCGGTTCGGTCGGCCGAGGTGCGTAGGCGGATCTCCTGAACAGCAGGGTCGAGTACGAAAATAATTGTGTTGCACAGGGTTCTGAGTTTTCGAGGCATTCCGGCCGTCGAGTAAAACACCCTTGAACCAAACATCTGTTTCGCGATAGTGTCGAGAAGCCGCAACGGTGCGGCTGGCAGGAAGGGTGCAATGGCAAACGAGACTCGACTCGCGCACCAGAACGGAGCCGGATCGCAGGTTGCGGCTCAGCGGCCCTATTACCAATCGGTCGGCAACGAGCAGGCGGTTTTCAAGGCGGCATATCGACAGGGCCTGTCCCTGGTGCTGAAGGGCCCGACGGGCTGCGGCAAGACTCGCTTCGTCGAGGCGATGGCCCACGATCTGGGTCGACCGCTGATCACCGTGTCCTGCCATGACGATCTGACCACAGCAGACCTGGTGGGCCGGTACCTGCTGAGGGGTGACGAAACGGTTTGGGTCGACGGGCCTCTGACTCGCGCGGTCCGCGAGGGTGCAATCTGCTATCTCGACGAGGTGGTCGAAGCCCGGCAGGACACCACGGTCGTATTGCATCCGCTCGGCGACCATCGGCGGCAGTTGCCGATCGAGCGTCTCGGAATCACCCTGGATGCAGCACCGGGCTTCGGCCTTGTGGTCTCCTACAACCCGGGCTATCAGAGTGTTCTCAAAGATCTTAAGGATTCCACCCGCCAGCGCATGGTCGCCATCGAGTTCGGCTATCCCACATCCGAAGTCGAGGAGGCGATCGTCATCCACGAATCTGGCGTGGACGCGACGATTGCCGCCCAGCTGGTGAGATTCGCCCAGGCCATTCGTCGCCTGGAGACCGGCGGGCTACGGGAGGTGGCATCCACTCGTGTGCTCATCGCTGCAGGGCAGTTGATCTCCGAGGGTTTGTCCATCGTCGACGCCGCCAGGGCGGCGGTCGCGGGACCGCTCACCGATGATCCGACGGTCGGTCGTGGCCTCCGCGAGATGATCGACGTCTACCTGGGTGAGAGTGCTTCCCCCTCCGGGTGATTGACGGCAGGTAGCGCCGGCGTTAGTGTCTGAACAAATATTAGGTCATAGATCGCATGGAGGTGGCGGTGTCCTACGAGAGCAAGACCGACCCGATCAAAGTCGGTTACCTGATGGACTTCACGCTGGCCGCGGATTTCCCGAAGGATTTGCTTGACTCGTTCGTCCAGTCGTTGGACCTCGTCTTCGAAGACGCTTTGGAACAGGGAATCTTGGATCGACCCGTAGAGGTGATCTACAAGGAGGTCGAGGGTCTCCCCAAGGGAACGGTCAAAGCCGTGATCGACGCCTACGCCGAACTCGTCGACGAGGGCTGCCTGGTCGTCTTCGGCCCGAATATCACTGACAACGTCGTCCCGACGCGCGAGGCCATCGAGGAGCGCTTCAAGGTGCCGGCGCTCAGTGTGACCGGAACGGACGACTGGTTGGGGGAGTGGACCTTCTCGTTCCCGCAGGGCTCGATGACCGACGAGCCGATCTTCATTGCCGACCTCGTCGCCAAGCGGGGAATGAGCACGGTCGGCATCTTGGTCGAGCAGAATCTGATCGGCGAGAGCTATCTGGGCAACATGCGGAAGGCCTGCTTGCGCAAGGGTATCCGTATCGTAGCCGAGGCGCCGATTGCCCAGACAGCGCAGGACATCAGTGCCGCAGTGTCCACGCTACATGCCGCGGGGGCCGAGGCGATCGTCCATTTCGGCTTCGGTTTCGGGGTCGTCTTCATCAACCCCGCGCTTGAAGCCCTCAATTGGGATCCGCCGCGCTTCACCACGACCGCGTTCCAGAACGCGTGGATCAATCCTGTGATGTGGAAAGCGTTCATGGGGTGGATCGGTGTGGACCAATACGACGAGGAGAACAAGCTCGGTCAAAAATTCCTGGACCGCTACGAGGCCAAGTACGGTAACCGCCCCGAGTACTGCGTATCGGTGGTCAACCACGACATTGCCTGGACGCTGGTGCGTGCCTTCGCCGACGCACATCCGTTGAGCCCACGCGGCGTCAAGGAGGCGATCGAGCGGGTCAAGATGATGCCCGCGGCAGCAGGTGCTCCCGGAACACGAGTGTCGTTTGGCAAGTGGACCCGACGAGCCTGGATGGGCGCGGGGTACCTCGTCGCTCGGACATTGGACGCCGACGGCGTCAACTCGCATCTAGTCGACCGATTTGGTCAGGAGTGACCCCATGAGTACCGAAGAATCCACACCTGTGCTCGTCGATCCCGAAAGACGGCCTCCCGTGCGACGAAAACGCGGCGGATCGCTGGGGTCGTTGTTGGCCGGCCTCGGCCTACTAGCGTTCGTCGGCTTGTTCCTCGCGGTGTCGCGGGTCGAACTCCATCCCCGCGTGGCCAACCCGGAAACCGTCGGCAGGCCACGTCCGGTCGAATACCTCTTCGACTTCGACGGCTGGATGTGGTTCATCCAGGTGGGGACGGCCTTGCTGCTCGTCGCTCTCGTCGTCATCTTCATCGTGGGCTGGCGGCGGAATCCAGGCAGTCCATTGATGCTGATGTTCCTGTGTACAACGCTGATCGTGTGGCAGGACCCGATCATGAACTGGGCTCCCTATGCGGTGTACAACCCGGATCTCCTGCACTGGCCGGAGAACTGGTACCTGATCATGATGTCGCCGACGGTTGAGCCGTTCATCGTCTTCGGGTACGTGCTCTTCTACTTCGGCCCGTACTTCCCCGCGGTGTGGCTCCTGCGCAAGTGGCAGGCCAAGAAAGGTCCCGAGTCATTCGTCAGCCGGCATCCGCTCATCACCCTCGGTCTGCTCGTGCTCGTCATCGGGTTCTGGTTCGACGCCGCACTCGAGGTCGGATCCATCCGCACCGGCCTCTACATCTATTCCCAGGTCATTCCGTTCGGCTCGATCTTCGTGGGCACGCCCTTCCAGTTCCCGTTGATATGGGAGTCCTTCGCCGTCACGTTCGTGATGATCCCGGCGGCCATCCTGGTGTACCGCGATGACACCGGGAAGTCGGTGGCCGAGAAGCTCGCCGCGAAGGCCAAGTTGTTCCCGGCCAAGCCCGTGTTGGGCACCTTCCTGGTGATGTTCGCGATCATCAACGTGTCCTACTTCGCCTACGGGGCGTGGTTCTGGGGAATCAAGGCAAGCGGTCTTGCGACGTCGGTGGCATGCCCCTGGCCGTATCCGGAAGCGAAAGTTTACGACCCACAGGGCTACTACCGGGCAAACGGGGCGGAGGGGCCCTACTCGGTCGGGAAATGGGCGACCTGGCAGCAGGGTCCATTCGCCGACACCGACGTCGAACTCGGATCGAAGAGTAATCGCTGCGCCACAGAGGGTTCCGATGGCTGAGTCACGCAGCGTGGTCATCACGGGCGGCTCGAGGGGGCTCGGCTTCGCCTCGGCGGTGCGACTCTACCGTGAGGGATGGCAGGTGCTCGCCACCATGCGGACGCCCGAGCGCGGAATGCCGCTGTTGCGTGAGGCCACCGGCGCCGCCGAGAACGATGAGCGCCTCATCGGGATCCCGTTGGATCTCCTGGATCCGGCGTCGATCGATGCCGCGGCCAAGGAGATCGGGGAGCGTACCGGGGCACCGTATGCCATCGTGCACAACGCCGGAATCTCGGCAGCCGGGATGGTCGAGGAAACAGACACGACGTTGTGGCAGGACATGTTCACCACCCATGTCATCGCGCCGGTGGCCTTGACGAAAGCTCTGCTGCCGTCGATGCGTGCTGCCGGGCGGGGGCGCATCGTTCTGGTCAGCAGTGCGGCCGGGGTACGTGGGCAGCCTGCGACCGGGCCCTACTCTGCGAGCAAGGGCGCGATGGAGCGGTGGGGCGAGTCTCTCGCATTCGAGCTCGCTCCCTTCGGAATCGGGGTCACGGTGCTGGTCACCGGCACCTACGACACCGAGATCATCACCGATGCGGGCTCCACCGATGTTCGGGACTTTACCGGCCCCTACGCCCGGCTGCACCAGACCATGGACAGCCGCGGCCGCTACGCCATCAAGTTCGCCCGCTCGCCCGAGCTCTTCACAACTGGACTGGTGAAAGCCCTCGACGATCAGGGCGCGTTCCGCCGACACGGCCTTGGTCCGGATGCGTCGATGCTGCTGGTATCCAACAGGATTCTGCCTGCATCCGGAATGCACCACATGTCGCGGATCGTGCTGGGCATTCCCCGCTTCGGCTCGATGCGCGACGGTGCCTGGCCGTTGACGACGGCGCAGCGCGCAATGGTGTCCGCGGCCAAGGTGATCCCTCAGCCGGTCATGACGAAGCTCGTGTCGTTGGCGTCACGGCTCTCGCCGGCACAGTCCGCGCCCGAGGAGAGTGTGAACAGATGACCGATTCCACCACGATGACGTTCGAATCGAAGATGATGATCGACGGCGAGCTCGTTGACGGTCAGTCAGGAACGTTCACCAACATCAATCCGGCGACCGAAGAGGTCATCGGCGAGGTCGCCGATGCGTCGGTGGCCGATATGAATCGCGCGATAGACGCGGCCCGGCGGTCCTTCGACGAGACCGACTGGTCGACGAATCGTGAATTGCGTAAGCGTTGCCTCCTACAGTTGCACGAGGCAATCGAGGGTGAACTCGAGGATCTGCGAGAAGAACTCATTCTCGAAGTCGGTGCGCCACGGGCGGTCACCCACGGTCCACAGTTGGATGCCCCATTGGAGGACGGCCTCAAATATCCCGCCAGACTGATCGATTCGTTCGAGTGGGAAGCCGACCTCGGTGACAAGGTCATCTCCGTCACCGGTGTGAACACCAGACGCAAGATCTGGTACGAACCCGTGGGCGTGGTCGGCGCGATCGTGCCCTGGAACTTTCCGTTCGAGGTGACGATCAACAAGCTGGCGCAGGCGCTGGCCACAGGGAACACCGTGGTGCTCAAACCCGCTCCCGACACTCCGTTCAACGCCACGAGACTGGGACGATTGATCGCCGAAAAGACCGACATACCCGCGGGCGTCGTCAATGTGGTGACGGCATCGGATCACCTCGTCGGTGAGGAGCTCACGCTGTCACCGAAGGTCGACATGATCTCGTTCACCGGATCGACGGCGGTCGGCAAGCGCATCATGGAAAAGGGCGCCTCCACCATGAAGCGGCTGTTCCTGGAACTCGGCGGAAAGTCGGCGACAATCGTGCTCGACGACGCCGACTTCAACACTGCCTGCCTGATCGGTATCGGTCCGCTCATGCACGCCGGACAGGGTTGCGCGGCTCCGACCCGAATGTTGCTGCCGCGCGCACGCTATGACGAAGGCGTGGCGATCCTGAAGATGCTTTACGAGAACATCAAAGCGGGCGACCCGCAGGACCCCGGCACCATCTGTGGGCCGGTGATCTCGGCCAAGCAGCAACAGCGTATTCAGGGTCTCATCCGCAAGGGGGTGGACGAGGGCGCGACGATGCTCGTCGGCAGCCCCGAGCCGCCCAAGGAATTCGATCGCGGCTTCTGGGTCACGCCAACGCTCTTCACCGACGTGGACAACTCGATGACCATTGCCCAGGAGGAGATCTTCGGTCCGGTGCTGGCCGTCATCCCCTATGACGACGAGGACGACGCGGTACGAATCGCCAACGACAGCGTGTACGGGTTGGCGGGGAACGTGATGTCGAGCTCGAACGAAAGAGCCCTGTCGGTGGCGCGTCGCCTGCGCGCCGGATTCATCGGGCTGAATGGCACTGCGGGATACAGCGCCGACGTGCCCTTCGGAGGTTACAAAGACAGCGGTGTCGGACGCCAGAACGGACTGGCCGGATTCCACCAGTACACCGAGATCAAATCCGTGGCCTACCCGGCCACCTGAGAGGAGCACCATGTCGGAGCTTTTCGACGAACTTGAGGATTTTGCGTCCTTCGACGATGTCGTCTCGGGCGACGTTCGCGATCCCTACCCGGAGCTGGCCAGACAGCGTCACGAGATGCCGATCCAGCGCATCGACATGTCGACAATGCCTGGCGAAGAAGGCAAACCCGTCTTCATCGTCTACCGCCACGAGGACATCCAGACGATGCTGAAGGACCACGAGACCTTCTCGTCGCAGGCCGTGATCCAGATCTTCGGTGACGTCCTCGGCCACGGTGTGATGCTGGGTATGGACGAACCCGTCCACGGCCGACTGCGTTCTCTGGTGACCAAGGCATTCACCCAGAAGGCCCTGGCCCGGTGGGAAGAGGAGATCGTCGGCCGCATCGGAAATGAGCTGATCGACGGCTTCGCAGGCAATGGCTCAACGGATTTGGTGAAGACGTTCACGTTTCCCTATCCGAGTCGCATCATCGCCGCCCTGCTCGGACTGCCCGAAGAAGACTTCCCGCAGTTTCAACGCTGGTCGGTCTCGATGCTCAGCTACACGATCAATCCCGAGCGGGGGCTGGCGGCTTCCAAGGCTCTGGTCGAGTACTTCACCCCGATTCTCGAGGCGCGCCGCAAAGATCCCCGCGAGGATCTCATCAGCAGCCTCGCCGCGGCAGAGATCGACGGGCAGAAGCTGGCCGACGAGGACATCCACTCGTTTATCCGGCTCCTGCTGCCGGCCGGTGTGGAGACCACTTACCGTTCCCTCGGCAGCCTCCTGTTCGCGCTCCTCACCCACCCAGAACAACTGGACGCCATTCGTGCCGACCGCTCGCTGATCCCCCAGGCCATCGAAGAGGCTGTGCGTTGGGATGCGCCGCTGCTGAACATCACCCGTGTCGCCACCCGCGATACCGAGCTGGCCGGAGTCCCCATACCGCAGGGTTCGTCGGTCATGCCGATGCTCGGTGCGGCCAACCGCCAGGAGGACCGTTATGTCGAACCGGACCGGTTCGACATCTTCCGGCAGCAGAAGGTCCCCATCAGTTGGGGGCACGGTGTGCACGTGTGCCTGGGTATGCATCTCGCGCGCTTGGAGATGCGCACCGCCATCAACCTGTTGCTGGATCGGCTGCCGAACCTGCGGATGGATCCCGACGGCGACGATCCGCACATCCGCGGCATGGTCTTCCGCTCACCGACGTCCCTTCCGGTCCTGTTCGACCCGGCGTGAGACGTCGACCACCGCTCGCTTTCATCGAAAGGAATGTCGAGAAGACCATGACACAAACCGATTTCGACGCCGCTGACTTCTTCACCGACGAATCTCTGGTTCCGGACCCCTACCCGTACTTCGACCACCTCCGCTCGAAGTGCCCGGTGACGGAGGCGACCCCGTTCAAGGTCATGGCGGTCACCGGCTACGACGAGGCGGTCTCGGTCTACAAGAACCCGGCGTTCTCGTCGTGCAACTCATTGGCGGGCCCGTTCTCAGGACTGCCCTTCGGCCCCGGCGAATCCGACGACGTCACGGACCTGATCGAGGAACACCGCCACATCGCGCCCATGGCGGAGCACATCTCGAACCAGGACCCGCCGCTGCACGGCCGCACGAGAAGTCTGATGAACAAGCTGATCACCCCCAAGCGTCTGAAAGAGAACGAGGAGTTCATGTGGCGGCTGGCGGACGAGCAGCTGGACACGTTCATCGAACGGGGCAGCTGCGAGTTCCTCGCCGATTACGCGAAACCGTTTTCGCTGTTGGTCATCGCCGACCTGCTCGGAGTGCCGCAGGAGGATCACCAGGAGTTCCAGGTGCACTTCGGAACACAGGTCGCCGGGGAGCTCGGCGAGGGGACCACCGAGCTCAACCCGCTGGAATGGCTCAACGAGAAGTTCTACTCCTATATTGAGGACCGCAGGCGTTCACCACGCCAGGATGTGCTGACCGAATTGGCCGAAGCCAAGTACGACGACGGGACAACGCCACCGATCGAGGACGTCATGAACCTGTCGACGTTCCTGTTCGCCGCGGGCACCGAGACCACGACCAAGCTCACCAGCGCGTCGCTGCGATACATCGGCGAGGACCCGGAACTGCAGGCAGCACTGCGTGCGGACCGCAGCAAGATCCCGGCCTTCCTCGAGGAGACGCTGCGCATGGAGAGCCCGGTGAAGGCACACTTCCGGATGGCACGCACGACCACCTCGATCGGTGACGTGGAAGTGCCCGCCGGAACGACGGTCATGCTGCTACCGGGAGCGTGCAATCGCGACGCGAGAAAGTTCGAGTCGCCCCACACGTTCAACGCCGAGCGGCCGAACGTTCGCGAGCAGATCGCCTTCATCCGCGGTCCCCATTCGTGCCCCGGGTCTCCGCTCGCGCGGGCCGAAGGCCGGATCACCATGATGCGAGTGCTCGATCGTATGGCGGACATCGCGATCTCGGAGAAGCATCATGGGCCGGCGGACCAACGCCGCTACGACTACGACCCAACTTTCATCCTGCGGGGACTACGCGAACTCCACGTGACGTTCACGCCTGTCGGCTGATGATGCCGGCCACGAGTTTCCCTGGTTAGTTTCCGATTTGGAGGTTTCGATGTCCGATCCTGTCAAGGTGGTCCGCGAGTTCTGCGCGCTGATGGAACGGCGCGATCCCGAAGCGCTGCGTCCACTGCTGGCCGACGATGCCGTCTATCAGAACGTCGGAATGCCGGCCTTCGCCGGAGTCGACGCCATCGTGGAGAACATGGGTGCGCAGTTCTCGATGTTCCCAGACGCCTACGCCTTCGAGATCGTCAACATCGCCAATGACGGTTCGGTTGTGCTCACCGAACGCCTCGACTACATCCAGGCCCCCGATGGATCCAAGCCGGCAGTCCCGGTGATGGGGACCTTCGTCGTTGGTGATGACGGCAAGATCACTCGCTGGACGGATTATTTCGACCTCACGCTGACGATCAAAATCCTTCAGGGAGAGGACATCAGTGCACTTGTCCCCGCCGCGTCTGCGACCTGAACCAGCGACGGGTATCGGGCCGTGAATGCGCACAGGGCGAGTGTCGGGGTCGGGGCCGGCGCAGGTTTTCTGACAGGGCGTTCGCGCACCTGGCTGCTCGTCGTCTGCTCGCTGGGTGTGTTGCTGGTCATCTCCTCAATGGTGGCCTTGAACGCCGCATTGGGTGCGATCGCGACCGATACCCTGGCAACCCAGGCTCAGTTGACGTGGATTGTCGACGGCTACACGTTGGTGATGGCGTGCCTGCTGCTACCGGCCGGTGCGCTGGGGGATCGATACGGCAGGCGCAGAGTCATGCTCATCGGACTACTCATCTTCGCCGCAGCTTCTGTCGCGCCGATCTATTTCGACAGTCCGACGGCGTTGATCGTCGCGCGCAGCTTCACGGGGGTCGGTGCGGCGGCGATATTGCCCGCCACCTTGTCGTTGTTGACTGCCGCGTATCCAGACGAGGAGCGCACCAAGGCAATTGGCATCTGGGCGGGTGTCTGTGCATCCAGTGCCATTGTCGGATTCATGGGGACCGCGATCATCACGCAGTTCGGGTCGTGGCGGACCATCTTCTGGGCCTTCGCCGGGGCTGCTGTGCTCCTCTTCGCGCTCGCCTCGACCATCTCGACGTCGAGGGACCCTTACCCGACCCCCATCGATTGGTGGGGTGCACTGCTGGTCGGTTCTGCAATAGCCGCGTTCGTCTTTGGCGTCATCGAAGCTCCGCTGCGCGGGTGGGGTGATCCGCTGGTATTCGGGTGCCTGGTCGGAGGGGCCGGGCTCGCGATCGCCTTCGGCTTCGTCGAACTTCGCCGCACGAACCCCCTCCTCGATATTCGCGTCTTCAAAAAGCCCGACATGCTCACTGGTTCGATAGGTATGACCACACTGTTCTTTGCCATCTTCGGGTTCTTTTTCCTGATCATGCAGTACATGGCATTGGTGATGGGTTACACCCCGTTGCAAACCGCAGTCGCCCTCACTCCGCTGGCCATCCCGATGATGGTGCTCGCCGGGCTTACCCAGTGGTTCCTGCCTCGGTTCGGGCTTCGGCTCTCGGTAGCTTCGGGCTTGGCGATCTTGGCGGTGGGACTGCTGTGTATGCGCCCGCTGGGCGTCGATTCGACATACTTCGATCTGGCCTGGCCGATGTTGGTTCTCAGTGCCGGTATGGGGATCTGCAATGCGCCGTCGACCACCGCGATCACGGGTGCCGTTCCCCTGAGCAAGCAGGGCGTGGCGTCGGCAATCAATGACACGACACGTGAATTGGGTGGAGCTCTCGGCATCGCGCTGGCCGGTTCGATCCTTGCCGCCGGGTATAGCAGCGCATTTTCGTCGAGCGTTCAGACATTGCCCTCGACGCTTCGCGAACCTGCCCTGGGATCGCTTGCGCAAGCGCTTCAGATTGCCGGCGGCCTTGGTCCGCAGGGAAGTAACCTCGCACGTCAAGCCAACGATGCCTTCCTGGCCGGTATGCAATCGTCTCTGCTGTTCTTGGCGATAGTGGTCTTCGTTTCGGCAGCCGTGGTGGCGATCTGGGGACCCGGGCGCGACGGCCACCAATGGCCAATCGTGCGTCGGTTCAGGCCGAATGGGTCCACAGCCCACGATCAATGGGTTGAACCGGGCGATGGCGCGCAAGAGCGCCGAGTCAGTAACTACACAACGGGAGAATGATGTCCAACACTGTCCTCGTCACCGGCGGTTTCGGCTTGGTGGGCTCGGCAACCGTGCAGCGACTGGCCGAACTCGGATGCCGAGTAGTGGCGACCGATCTCGACACCCCAGCTAACCGCAAGGCCGTGAAGAAGCTCCCGCGCGGCGTCGAGGTCCAATGGGCCGATCTCACCAACGAGGAGCAGGTGCGTCGCCTTGTATCCGAGGTCGCACCGGATGCCGTCGTCCATCTTGCAGCGGTTATCGCGCCGGCCATTTATCCCATTCCCCACGTCGGGCGACGGGTCAATGTTGACGGCACGGCGAACCTGATTCGGGCCGTCGAGGAGCATGGGGACCCGCCGCGCTTCGTTCATGCGTCCAGCATCACCGTGATGGGGCCTCGCAACCCGCATCGCACGACTCCGCCGCTGACGGCGCAGGATCCAATGCGGCCCTTCGACGTCTACAGTGGCCAGAAATCCGAGGCCGAAGACATCGTTCGGGGATCTACGCTCGACTGGGTGGTTTTGCGGCTCGGGGCGGTACTCAGCCCGGACTTGGGCGCGCTGCCCGTCACCACCGACGCAATGTATTTCCAGGCAGCACTGCCCAGAGACGGTCGGGTGCAAACTGTCGATGTCCGAGACGTCGCCTGGGCTTTCGCCGCAGCGACCACTGCCGATGTCGTCCACGAGATCCTGTTGATCGGCGGCGATGACTCTCACCGACTGACTTATGCCGAGGTGACATCGGGACTCGTTGCTGCTCTTGGGGTACCGGGCGCCATGCCACCTGGAAGGCTTGGAGATCCAGACAGCGACGACGACTGGTTCGTCACCGACTGGATGGACACCACCCGTGCCCAAGAGGCACTGAAGTTTCAGAATCACTCCTGGCCTGACCTGACCGCCGAGCTGTCAGAGAAGTTTCGGCTGTTGCGTTTCCCGGGTCGACTCGTCGCCCCGGTCGCCAGGGCGATCATGGCTCAACGGTCGCCGTACCGAAATGCGCCGGGTCAGTACGCTGACCCGTGGGGAATGATCAGGGCCAAGCTGGGCGAGCCGATGTGGGATCGGCCAAAGAAGTCCCGCACCGAATAGCGTGCTCACAAGCCGTGGCGAAGAAAGGACACTCATGCGGGTTCCCCGTGCTGTCGCGAACTTCAATCGTCGTGTGACGAATCCGATTGCCCGTTCGCTGACGCCGTGGCTGCCCCTTTTGGGGACCCTCGAGCACACCGGGCGCAAATCGGGGCGGCGCTATCGCACACCACTGTTGGTGTTCACCACTCCCACCGGCTATGCCATCTTGATCGGCTACGGGATGGGCACGGATTGGCTGAAAAACGTTCTCGCCGGCGGCGCCACGACCATGCACAAGCGGGGCAGGCTCATCGAGTTGTCCAACCCCCAGATCGTGAGCAAGGCCGAGGCCACGCACCTCATGGCGCCGGGGCCCAGGTTGTTCTATCGCCTGTTTCCATACAATGAAGCAACTCTGCTTCTGACAAGAGACAACTGAGCACGTCAGTTCGTACGCGCAACACCTCGAAGCTCAGAACCCGCCGGCGACGCGAACAACCGCGCGCCCCGAGTATCGCCCAGCACGCACCTCGTCGAGCACGCCTACGACGTCTTTCACGTCCACGTCATGTATGACGTCGGAAAGATGTCGTGGACGAAGTGAATCACCTAGTTGCGCCCACAGGGTGCGCCGAGGTGCAATCGGCATCTGCACCGAGTCGATGCCCAGCAACGACACGCCCCGCAGGATGAACGGCATCACGGTGGTGTTCAGGGCGGCACCTCCGGTGAGTCCACTGGCCGCCACGGCACCGCCGTAACGAATGCTACTCAGCACGTCGGCCAGCGTGGCTCCGCCGACGCAGTCAACTGCGCCCGCCCAGCGGGTCTTGCCCAGGGGGCGAGGTTTCGCATCCGGATCTTCCGGTAGCCGACCGATAACCTCGCCCGCACCAAGCGTCTTCAGATGTGCCGTCGCCTCGGGCTTCCCGGTCGATGCCACCACCTCGTAACCCGCGGCAGACAACAGATCGACGCTGACCGAGCCCACGCCCCCGGTTGCGCCAGTCACCAGGATCGGGCCGTCCTGCGGTGCGATGCCGTGCCGCTGCAGTGCCTGCACACTCATGGCGGCCGTGAACCCGGCGGTACCTATCGCAGCGCCGTCGTGCGGGCTCAGCGCTCCGAGCTTCACCACCTGCTCGGCGGGTACGCGCGCGAATTCAGCGTATCCGCCATGCTTTCCAGTGCCGATGTCATAACCGTGGGCAAGCACGAGTTCCCCGACGGCGAATTCGTCGGAATCCGATGATACGACCTCGCCGGTGAGGTCGATGCCCGGAACGATCGGATAGTTGCGCACCACACCCCCTTTGGGGGTGAGCGCCAGCGCGTCCTTGTAGTTGACGCTCGAGTAGTGCACTCGGATGGTGACCTCACCGGGCGGAAGGTCGGAATCGTGCAGCGTCTCGACCACGGCATTGATGCCGTCGCCGTCCTGTCGGGCGACCAGGGCCGGGAAGGAGTTTGCTTGAGTCATGAACAACGAGGCCTTTCTACGTTGTGACTTCGACGATGGCGTGTTCGGGGCAGTTCGCGATGGCGTCCCGAACGGCTCCCTCGACGTCTGTCGGTATCTCTGATGGATCGGCGACGGCCCAGCCGTCGTCGTTGAGTTCAAATACCTGTGGGCACAGTGTCAAACACATTCCATGGCCGGCGCAGCGGTCCTCGTCGACGGCGACCCTCACCGTTGGGCTCCCACGAGATCGAACTCAAGGTGTAGCTGCGTCAGCCCGCGCAGAATGAAGGTGGGAATGTAGCGATACCTGCGATTACCCGCTGGGCCGTGGTGCCGCTCGCTGATGCGTATGTCGGTGGTGCGATCGAGTAGGCGCTCGATTCCCACACGGGTCTCGGCACGGGCGAGCGGTGCACCGGGGCAGCTGTGTATGCCGCGACCGAACGCCAAATGCTGTCGGGCGTTCTTGCGGTCCGGGTCGAATGTATCGGGGTCGGTGAACCGCCGCGGGTCGCGGTTGGCCGCGCCGTTGATCACCATCAGCGTGCTGCCTGCGCTGATTGCCTGCTCGCCGATGGTCGTCGGCACCCGCGACAATCGAAAGTCACCCTTGACCGGGCTCTCGATCCGCAGGCATTCCTCGATGAAGTTTGGCAGCAGGCTACGATCCGTCCGCAACCTGGACTGGATGTCCGGGCGATCGCCGATCACCTTCAAGGCCGTCGACAGCAACCGCACCGTGGTCTCCTGCCCGGCCGAGAACACGTTGGTCGCTACCCGCACCACGTCGTCGACTTCGGGCACTGTTCCGTCGGGAAAGGTCGCGGTCGCCAAACCTGAAAGCACGTCGTCGCGGGGACTGGCGCGCCTGTCCCTGATGTAGGTCGCGAACACGTCGTATAGGTATTCCAGCGGTGTCTTGCTCAAGGTCTTGTCCGCATTCCCCAGACCGCCACCGTGGGTGCCTCTCGCAAGCCGCTCAAGCAGTTCCGGGCGATCCTCCTCGGGTACGCCCAACAGATCGGCGATCACCCGCAGTGTGAAGGGACCGGCGAAATCTGCGATGAACTCACCCTCGCCGTCGGCCAGGAAGTCGTCGAGGATGTCATCGGCCAGCTGCCACATGGCGTCCTCGTTTTCCTTGAGGCGTTTGGGAGTGATCAGCCGCATCAGCAGCCCGCGGTGATTGGTGTGCGCCGGCGGATCCAACGTCGGAAGTTGGTCACTGAACGGCAACTCGTCACGATGCTGGGCGATTGTCTCGGTGACATCGTCGCCGTCTAGTGGGACCGGGAAACCGGGGAACGGACCGGACACCGAGATGCATGAGGAAAACGTCGCAGCATCGTTGTACACGTCGACCGCCTCTTGCCAGCCAGTCACCATCGTCACCCCGTAGTGGCTCTCTCGGGTGACGGGACACTTTGCGCGAAGGGTCTCGTATAGCGGGTAGGGGTCATCGGTCAGACGCGGATCCCGGAAGAAGTCAACGGAACTCACGTCCTCCGTCATGCTCTCTTGCCTCTCGTCGATCGTTTTCGGAACCGGCGCTCTGTGTCTCCGCGTGGATGACGTCGACTCCGCGACTCAGCCGACTCGCGCTTGCGCCGCAGACTGGTTGGGAGCGGAGTGTGGGGCGTGGCCCGAGGAAGAAATGAATCGGACGCCGTCGCAGTCGTCCGCCCACCGCCTGATTGGCCGTGCCACATCAGCTTAGCAGATTTTGCACTATCGTATGGTGGCAGATTGCATATCTGCATTATCGCAATTCGATAATTTTGTATCTCTCAATGAGAGGATGATTCTCGGAGGGCGAAGCCGATATGGTGACGGTTGTGCCGCCACCACATGTGATCCGTGACCGTGGATGTCGTCGCCTCGCTTCGGTGGGGCGATCCCGAGGACGCGAGGCCGACCATGTCGATGAACACTGAGGAGCCCGGCGATCGAGGTTCTGAGGCGATGAATGAACCGGCTGCATCGTGGCAGGAACGGGCCATTGAGCGCCGGCTTCGTAGTGCGCGCGCGCGGGCAGCGGAGCGTAGCGGCCAGTTCATGGCGACAGCTCTTGAGCTCGTAGAGGAGTCTGGCCCGGCGAGTTTCACACTCCAGACGCTGGCTGACCGCGCGAATCTCAGTCTCCGTACCTTTTATCAGCACTTCGCCAGCAAGGACGAACTGCTGCTGGCGTTGTATGAGGACCTCACCGCGAAGTACACCGAGGCGATCAGAGACGAAGTCGAGGCGGCCGACGGCCCGATGGCCCGGCTCGAAGCCTGGTGTCGGGCCGTGCTGTCGCGTCCAGGCGCGTCTCAGGCGGTGGGCGGCCGTTTGGTGCTGATCTACAACTTGAGCCTCGAATTGAACAATCCGGAAGCTTTCGCCAAGGTGTGGGAGCCGCACAGGCAGTTGCTGACCAATATTCTCTCCGCCTGTGCCGAGGCCGGTCTCATCCGCAACGATCTCACGCTGTCGCAATTGACGTCCCTCTTGGGCTACACCTTGACATCCTTCGGGCAGTTCAACGCGCTGCACGAGGGATTGGAGGGCGCCAGCCTCACCGAGGACGTCGTATGGGCTTGGTGCCGCCAGGCGATCTTGCCTCGCGATGACCGGCCTCCGGCAAGGTCATCGACCAAGGGCGGCAAGCGACGCTGAAGTTGCTGCCCAGCAACTAATCCGGCAGTCTGCGTCTCGCAAGTTCACGAAGATCGCTCGCTTTGATCTTGTCGCTACCGGTAAGGGTGATGTCGGTGTCGTCGAAAAACAACACGTGGCGCGGCACCTTGTAGCTTGCCAACCGGTCACGCAGATGCCGGCGGATCGCTGCTGGCTCCAAACTTGCGCCCTCGCGCGGCACGACACAGGCGACGACGACTTCGCCGAGTGTGGCATGCGGTAGGCCAACGGTTTTGGCCACTTTCACGCCGGGGTGCGTCAAGAGCGCATCGTCGACTTCGAGCGGTGAAACGTTGGCTCCGCCCGTCTTGATGACCTCGGACAGCCTGCCTTCCCAATAGAGCCGCCCGGAGTCGTCGAGATAACCGCTGTCGCCGGTGTGGAAAAACCCTTCGGAGTCCAGCGTCTCGTCGAGGGGGATGCCGATGTATCCCAGCATCAAAGTGGGACCTTTGACACAAATTTCGCCCTTCTCGCCCCGCGGGAGCGCGGCGTCACTGATCGGGCCGACGATCTTGAGGGTGACACCCGGTAGTGGTACGCCCCAGCTGTCGCGATGCACCTCTGCTGCTGTGCCGTACTCGTAAATGGTTGAAATGGTGAATGTTTCGGTATTGCCGTAGGCGTGGTCGGGAAGGTGCCATCCGTGTGAGACTGTGGGATGCCGAGCAATCGGTGTCTTGACGTCGGCGAATTTCATGCTGCTGAGATCAACGGACAGCCAATTGGGTGCGGCCTCGACCTGTGCCCACTGGTGGGGCCAGGCAAACGGATAGTTGACCCGTTCGGCGGCCATCAGCTCGAGTGCCGCTGCTGCGTCGAAGGTCGGCTGCAGAACCAGGCATCCGCCTGCGGCGAGCGTGGCGCCCAAGGACATCACGAAGTTACCGGACCAGAAGTAGCCATTCGCTGACCAACAGCGCAAATTGTCAGCGGGTTCGAAGCGGCACACCCGGCGAAAGCGCCACATCTGGATGGTGATGCCACGGTGCGCGCTGAGGATTCCCTTGGGTTTGCTGGTGGTGCCGGAGGAGAAGAACAGCGCACCGACATCGCTCGGGCGCGTTGCCTGCGCTGTGGCGTGGATCAATCCGTCCGGTTGGCCGCGCCCACGCGCAATGAAGCTCTCCCACGAGTCGATCCCCGGCGTGGCAGCACCGACGGTCGCGAGGTAGCGAAGATACGGTAGCCTCTCGCACTGCAACGCATCCGGGCTGGTCGTGCTGATCTCGGGTGCGAGGTCGGAAAGTACAGCGGTGAAATCAGTCTTCAGCACCCGGCGCTCGAACAGCAATACTGCGATGCTCGAGGCGTTGAGCAGATACTCGAGTTCTGCGGCGGTGGAGAAGGTGCTCAGTGTCACCGCTACGCCTCCGGCGAGCGAGATGCCGAAGAACGCCGAAAGCCATTCGGGGCGGTTGGTCATCAGGACGCCGACGCGAGCGTCCTTGCCGATGCCCAGTGCGCGAAGCGCGCGTGCGACGTCGACGGCCCGTTCCCACAGATCGCTGTATGACCAGCGAATGGCGGTTCCATCGGCGTGGAAGACCAAAGCCTCGCGGTCGCCAAACATCGTGGTCACATCGCGAAGGAAACCGGGAAGCGTTAGGGTGCCGAGTCCGGGCTCATCACCCAGCGGCGGACCGGTGGCGATCGAAAGCGAACCGCTAGAAAGGGAATTCACGTGGTGTGCTTCTGTTCATACCGGAAGCTCGACTTCGGCCACACACTTCACCAACTCTTCGCCGTTCTGGTTGGTCAGCTGAAGTCTGACCTGCACCAAGGGAACCCCCCAGGGCGATTCGGTCTCCTTGCCGATGATCTCGGCGTCGAAGAACGTGACATCGCCCTCGAATGCGGGTCCGCGGAAATCGGCTTTGCTGTGCCGGACCATACCGTCGTGGCCGGCCCAAAATGCGAGGTAATCGGTGCACCAGGCACCCATGGTTGCGCCGTAGCCGTACGCGCGCGCCATGCCCACCTCGGAAGCCCTTTCGGCATCGATGTGGCCCCGTGACGGTCCCAGGTACAACCCGTCACGTTTGCGGGGATCGATGAAGGCATCCTCCTCGTCGAACGCAAAGTCTTTTCCGAAGCCCGGATCCTGACAAACCCACGGGTCCTCGACGTCGGGAGGTGCCACCCACTCGAAGCCACCCCAGATGTTGAAGACGAAGGCCCGGTACTCGGTGGTGAACGTGGCGATGCTGTGCGGTCCGATGACTCGGCGGGGCAAGGTGTCGCCAACCTTCACCTCGTCGAAATGCGGTGATAGGCCGAGCCGATTGGACTCCAGCCAATCGCGGCGAACTCTGTCGATATCTTCCAGTTCGTGCGCCGACCACCGCTTGATTTCCCCGAGTTGGCTCTCGAACATGCCTCGCTTTGCCGCCTCTTCATAGAGGTAGCGGATTGCCGTGGATCGCTCACGCGCGACCAGGACGCCATGCTGATTCCTGTGGGTGGTGTCGCCCCGCGAAAACATGGTGGGTCCGGCGAATGTCGTCTCCACCACCTTGTAGTCGTGAAAGCGCCGCTCCTGGAACAATTTGTCCCCGGGTCGGACCGGACACCCATAGAACCACCACTCTTCGCCGCCGAAAATGAGATGGCTGTTCGGAATGTGTCCGACGCAGGCGGGCGCTGCGCCGTGCCCGTAGTCGAGGGCGACGGCGATGGACTGTGGGGCAATCAGTCCGCCGAATTTGGACGATCGTGCGAAGGGTTCGTTCCAGTGGATGGGGTTGGGGTAGTCCATGGCCATCACCCAGCGGCGAATATCTGACGAGCTGCAGGGGTCCCAGAGTTGGCCGCCGCCGACAGGCTTGCCCACTCGGTGGTCGACATCGGACAGGTCGAGTTCGACCCGCGACGTCTTGGGGGTGGACTTGCTGGCCATGAAGTCTCCTTGAGCTCGGCGTGAATCTGGGCACGAACCTCATCGGTGCCGGACGATCCGTGTACCGACGTGGCGCTTAGCGGCCGTTCGCGTCGTGGCGGCGGGCCTGGGTGGTTGCCATATTTCGCCCATCGTCGACCGGGTGCTCGACGCCGATGTGCTCATGAGCGTTGTGCTGTCACCGGGAGCTCCGCGTCCCGTCAAGCAAGGATGTTGCTATCAGCGCATCCATGTTGTCAAGATATGCCTACGTTGACTTTCGTGTAATGAGAACGATATTCTCATGCCATCTTCGAAGAGATGGGGCAGCGGTGCTACTAGAGCTCGACGACGATCAACGTTTCTGGCGGCAGACGGTCGAGGACGCTCTGGCCAAACAGTGCGCGCCGTCGCTCGTGCGGTCGATCGCCGAGGGCGGAGAGGGCAGCGCCGGCCTCTGGCAGTGGTACTGCGACCAGGGCTGGACCGACCTGGCGGACGCGGAGAGTTTTGTCGAACTCGCTTTGGCGGTAGAAGAACTGGGGCGAGCGACGGATCCAACTCCATTCCTGGCCACCACCACCCAGTTCGCGCCGCTGGCCGGTCGTCACTTCGACCCGCAGAAGTCAGGTGCCGCGGTGTACGAGGGCGTTGCCGTGCGACGCAACGGTGTCAGGTGGGTCCTCGACGGGATTGCTCGTTTCGTCCTGGACGCGGACCGCGCGCAGGACATCGCGGTAGTCACCGACGCCGGTGTCTTCGTTGTAGCCGGTAACCGCGTGACGACTCGGCGCGCGGCCGTGTTCGATCCTGTCCTGCACATCGCCGACGTGGTGTTCGATGACGTCGAGGTGGCCGACGCAGACCGCAATGTCGTCGACACCGCACGCGCCAGGGATATAGCACTCAGCGGGATGGCGATACACACCGTGGGCGCCTGCCAACGAATTCTGGATCTGGTGTTGCAACACGTCAAAGAGCGCCGTCAGTTCGGCGTGGCCATCGGCTCGTTTCAAGCAATCCAGCACAAGGTCGTCGATATGCACGTGTCGATTGAGCGGGCGCGTGCACTGGCGTATTTCGCTGCGCTGACTATCGCGGTCGACGATCCGCGGCGTCGGCTCACCTCGATGATGGCCAAAGCGGCAGCAGGAGAGGCGCAATCGCTCGTCGTCAAGAGCGGCATGCAGTGCTTCGGCGCGATGGGCCTCACGTGGGAACACGACTTGCAATTCGCCGTCAAGCGCGCAAGGGCGGGAGAAGTGATGCTCGGTGGAGCAGCAGAGCACCGCGCGGTCATCGGAAGGGAATATCGTGCAGCTGACTTTTGATGAGGACGTCGAGTCTTTCCGTGCCGAGTTCTCGGCGTTCCTCGACGAGCACGTGCCGCCCGAGTCTGATACCCAGGAGCGGCCCCAGTCGGTGTCACATATGCCGCAGTGGGCCAGGGATTGGCAACGTCTGTTGTACGACAATGGCTGGCTCTTGCCGGCGCAGCCACCGGAATTCGGCGGCCGGAACGCGACAGTGCTTCAACAGTTCGTGCATCTCGACGAACTGTGCAGGCGCAGAATTTATCACAGCTTCAACCCGCAAGGTGTCAACATCGTTGCCACGTCGCTGATCGCATTCGGTAGCGAGGAACAAAAGCGGCAATGGGCGATTCCGGTTCTGCGCGGTGAGATGACCGCGTCACTGGGAATGAGCGAACCCAATGCGGGCTCCGACCTTGCGTCGCTGAGCACGAAGGCCGTCCTCGATGGCGACGAGTTCGTCATCAATGGTCAAAAGGTGTGGACCTCGGGCGCGCACCACGCGGACTTTCTGCTCACCTTCGTTCGCACTGATCCGGACGCACCGAAGCACAAGGGGATTTCCGCACTGGTGGTTCCCACCAGTATCGACGGCCTTGACTGCCGCCCATTTGCCGATATCGCCGGTCAAGACAACCTCGACTTCAACGAGGTGTTTTTCGCCGACGTTCGGGTGCCGGCAGAAAATCTCGTGGGCGGGCTGAACCAGGGCTGGCGGGTCGCCAACGGATCTCTGGGGCACGAGCGAACGATGATGTGGCTGCTGTTCGCCGACCGCATCGACAATCTGATCGCGGACTGTCGACCTTCGACATCCGTCGAGTACGACCAGTATGCCGCCATGATCATGGACTATCACGCACTGCGGGCCATGGGGTCAGCGGCCCTGGCTCGTGCAGCCCGCGGAGAGGCGGACACCGCATCGGTGTCGGTGCTCAAGCTCTTCGGTTCCGAGGCTGAACGGCGGGCGGCCGATGTCCTCCTGGAAACGGCGGGTATCAACGGACTGCTGCATCCCGTGACAGGCCGCTACGAACACATGAACTTCGACGAGTACTTCGCGAGCAGTTTCGAGCGCTACACCCGTGGTATCGCGGCGACCATCGCCGGAGGTACCTCCGAAATCCAAAGAAACGTCATCGCCCAGCACGTTCTCGGGCTTCCCCGTTCCTAGGGACGCGCCGATGGCCACAACGCCGACAAGCGAACAGGAGCAAAGCTGTGAGTGAATCGAATTGGTCTGCAATGACCTGCTTGAAGGTGCAGCGGCAGTCCAGCATTGTCACGATTCGCTTGAACCGGCCCGAGAAGATGAACGCCATCAACAGTGCGATGGAGAAAGAGCTCTACTCGGTCCTCGCCGACTGTGACCGCATGGACGACATCATGTGTGTGGTGCTGACAGCGGAGGGTCCGAATTTCTCGGCCGGCCACGATATTGCGCAGGTTGCCGCCGAAACAGTCGGTGACCAAGAACCCGCAACGATCGAGGACAAGTACTGGGTCCACACCGGAGATCTTTTGCCCCCGTGGCGCTTCACCAAGGGACTCGTCGTCGCCACCAAGGGTTTCGTCGGCCCACACGCCAATACTTTCCTGCTCGCCGCCGATGTGGTGGTCGCCGCCGAGAACTCGCGCTTCAGTTGGGAGGAGTCCCGCGTCGGCGTTGGCGCGCCGTACGGTCCGTATGCGCTCATGCCGTTCCACTTTCCCATCCGCGTCATGAAACAGCTGTGGATCACCGGAGGATGGTTGGACGCCGAGACCGCGCACCGCCTGTTCTACGTCAATCGGGTTGTCGCTCTGGGTGAAGAAGAGCGCGAGGCGATGCGTTTTGCTGAGCAGATCGCGAGGATGCAGAAGGACGATCTGGTGGCGAACAAGCGTGGTACGCATCGAATCTACGAAGCCGCCGGACTTTCGGCGATGGTCGATGTGGGTCGTGATCCCTACGTGCCCAGCGCCCACGCGGCAGTCGCAAAGGAGCAACATCTGCGACTGATCCACGAAAAGGGTGTCAAAGCTGCTGTGCAGGAGCGTGATACCGGATGGAACGATGAGTTGAGCAAGGTCTAAGAGCCGCGCGCGCGGCGGTCAAGTCAAGTGCGAGAAGGGAACCAAGAATGCCAGACGCTAATGCCATCGTCACGGCGATCAACGCTCATTGCGATACCCTCAGCAATCACGACAAGGAAGGGTGGTTGGCCCTCTGGGCAGACGACTGTGTTCTGGAAGACCCGGTCGGGGTTGACACCTACACCGGGATCGAGACTTTGCGTACGGATTTCTGGAAGCTGGTCACTGACCTCAGCCCGATGAAGCTGTGGCTCGAGCGGGACATCATCGTGTGCGGTAACGAGGCCATTGCGATCCTTCAGGGTGTGGTGACCCGCGAGGGCGCGATGCAGCATGTCGGCCCCCTGGTCGATCACTTCACGTTCGACGAGCGGGGAAAGATCGTCAAGATGCGGGCGTTCTGGAAGTACGCGTGACGTCGCCGCCGGCGGAAACGCTGCCCGCCATCGTGAACCGGATGGCCGAGGAACACCCAGACTCAACGTTCATCCGCACCGTGGACGGGCAGTCGGCGACATGGGGGCAACTGCATTCGTCCACTGCCGGGTGGGCGGCACGCTTCCTGGCGCTGGGTGTGCAGCCGGGCGATGTCGTCGTGACGATTCTGGACGCGGGCCTGGATTCGGTGGCCATTTGGCTCGGCCTCGCCACTATAGGTGCGGTCGACGCAGCCACGAACCCGGAGTTCCGTGGGCACATGCTCGCCTACGCGATCAACAACTGCGCGCCCGAGCTGCTGGTGGTGGCGCCCCAGTATGTCGGCGTCGTCGAGTCCGTTGCCGCAGATCTGCGCGGAGTCAAGCGCGTGCTGGTGCTGGATACCCAGGAATCCCCTGCCGACCTCGGGTCCCCGTTGCCCGGCCTGACACGCCCCGCCGATCTGCGAGCCGATGTCACGACCGCGCAGGAGCTGATGAGCGTGCCGCAGTTGCACGACATCGCCTGCATCACATACACATCCGGAACCACCGGACCCTCGAAAGCGGTGAGACTACCCTGGGGCCAGTTGCATTCCATCAACACCGGAACCTTCCCGATCGAGGATCTCACGTCCGACGATATCTTTTACTGCACGACATCCCATGCCCACTTCGGGTCCAAGTCGATTCCCTACAACGCAGCGATGGTGGGCGGCCAGGTCGTCATGCGGCCACGCTTCTCCTTGATCAGCTTCTGGGATGACGTGACGACGTTCGGGATCACCACCGGGATGCTCGTTGGGTCGATGGCCGACGTACTACTGCGCGACTCGGAAAGTCCCTCCGGGCCAACGACGCTGAAGAACTTGTTCATGGCTCCGCTGGGAGCAAGCTATCAACAGTTCAGCAAGCGGTTCGGCGTCCGCATCTGCACCGTCTACAACAGCACCGAGGGTGGAGTGGCCATCAGGTCGGGCTGGAATCCCACCGACTCCCATACCGTGGGCCGGCTGCGGAATGGCTATCCCGGTTTCGAAGTCCGCCTGGTGGACGCGAATGACTATGAGGTCGCCGACGAGACGGTGGGGGAGTGCGTGGTTCGTTCTTCGGTGCCGTGGGTGATGAACGCGGGATACCTGAACAACGACGCCGCGACGGCCGCCGCGTGGCGCAATGGGTGGTTTCACACCGGAGATGCGCTGATGCGTACTGCTGATGGTGACTACATCTTCGTCGACCGCCTCAAGGACGCCATCCGTCGGCGTGGTGAGAACATCTCGTCATTCGAGGTCGAAGCCGATGTGCTGCGCAACGCCGAGATCGCCGAGTGCGCCGCGGTCGCAGTGCCCGCAGGCGACGCCGAAGACGAGGTGATGCTGTTCGCCGTGCGGCGGGAAGGATCGAGCATCACCCCGCGCGAACTGTACGAGGATCTGCGCAGTCGAATGACCCGCTACATGGTTCCCCGCTACATCGAGTTCGTTGATGCCCTGCCCAAGACGCAGGCCACACTTCGTGTCATCAAGGCCGACCTCCGCAACCGGGGAGTGGGTCCCGACACGTGGGATGGGAAAAGCCAATCACCCACACGCGCGCGAACGGGTGCCGATAGCAGATGAACGGAGGGTGCAGCTGATGACGACAGAGGGACCAATGGCCAAAGCCAGTTGCCCGGCGGGCGTAGATCGCTTGGATTCACTCGACGACGCATCATTCGTCGACCCTGCCATCCAGGAGAAGCCATTCGCGTACTATCGTACGTTGCGCCAAGACGCCCCAGTCTATTTCGAAAAAGACCTCGGAATGTACCTGGTGTCCCGGCACGAGGATCTGACCGCCGTCATGCGCGATCCCGTGGTGTTTTCCCAAGAACTCGGCTACTACCAGCAAATGGCACACGGCCACCTCGATGAAGTGAAGGACATTCTGCGGCGCCACGGTGGCGGCTTCTTCCCTGACGTCGCGAACATTGATCCACCGCGCCACACCCGAGTTCGCCGCTTGCTGTCGCAGGCATTCAGCCGGAAGCGAATGAGGTCTCTCGAACCGCAATTCCAACAAATGGTCGATGGTCTCATCGATGGTTTTGCCGCGCGGGGCGAAGTGGACGGATTGCATGAGCTCGCGCTACCGATGGCGATCGCATTCAGCATGCAGCAGCTGCAGGTCGATGATCTCGACATGAGCACCATCAAGAAGTGGGGCAGTGCCTATCTGTCGCAATTCAGCCTCACGAACACTCGAGACGATATGCTGCGAGCGGCGCACCAGCTGGCCGAAATGCAGAATTACCTGATAGCGCTGGTTCGTCGACGGATGGACAGTCCCGAGGACGATATGTTGTCCGACATCATCAGAGCGGAATCCCAAGAAGAGGAACCGCTGAGCTTCGAGGAACTCGTCGCGACTGCGCGTGCACTCCTGATAAACACCCATGACTCGATGTCGACGGCGTTCACGAACATCCTGTTCCATGTCGCTACCGACCCTGGCATCGCGCCGCACTTCTACGGGGCCGCCGATGACGACGCCGGCATGGGGCGGTTCATCGAAGAACTCTTGCGCATTGATCCACCGGTGCGGGCACTGTCGCGGGTCACGACCGAAGCGGTGACACTTGGGGGAACAGAACTGCCGAAGGGTGCACATCTATTGGTGCTCTTCGCCTCTGCCAACGACGACGAGGCGGTCTTCGAATGTCCGCGCCAGTTCGATCCTAGCCGGGTCAACCTCAGGAAGAGCCTGACCTTCGGTGCGGGTGTGCATCTGTGCCTGGGGGTATCGCTTGCGCGCATGCAGTTGCTCGTTGCCGCCAGGCAGACGGCCAGACGTCTGCGCAACCTCACGCTCGCAATACCCGTCGATGAGATCCGATACATCCCCAACGCGGCGCTGCTGGCCATGGAGAGCCTTCCGCTGACCTTCACCCCGGAAACCAAAGGCGCAAATCGATGACATGTGAACCCACGCAGGTACCCGGTCCCGACGATGTGGACATCGCGGCATTGCGCGAAAAGTACCGGCAGGAACGGGATCTGCGACTCCGCCCGGACGGTCAGGAGCAATATGCTACGGCCGCCGAAGCCACGGCCGCAGTCGACTATAGCGATCCGCACACGCCCAGGACGCCTCGCGATCCCGTGCACGAGGAGTTCGACGTTGCCGTCCTCGGTGGCGGCTGGGCCGGCATTCTGGCCGCATACCACCTGCGCGCGGCCGGCGTCGACGACGTGCGAATCATCGAGCAGGCCGGTGACTTCGGCGGAGTCTGGTACTGGAATCGCTATCCGGGTCTGTCCTGCGACAATGACTCTTACTGCTATCTGCCGCTGCTGGAAGAGATGGAGTTCTTTCCCTCCAAGAAGTTCGCGGACGGTCTCGAGATACGTCGGTACTGCCAGGATGTCGCGACCAAGTTCGATCTCTATCGTGGTGCGCTGTTCCACACCTGTGTGAGTGCGCTGGGCTGGGAGGAGAACAGCAAGCGGTGGCACATCGAGACCGACCGCGGAGACACCCTGCGGGCACGGTTTGTCGTCATGGCACTGGGACCGATTAACACCCCCAAGGTTCCCCGGGTCCCGGGACTGGAAGACTTCGGTGGCAGGGTCTTTCACACTGCACGGTGGGACTACGAATACACCGGAGGCAGCCAGGAAGCACCGGTCCTCGATAAGCTCGTCGACAAACGAGTGGCGATCGTCGGAACCGGTGCCTCCGCGATTCAGGCCGTACCATTTTTGGCCCGGTACGCCGAACAGCTGTACGTCCTGCAACGGACCGCGTCCACGGTCGACGAGCGGCACAACACACCTACCGATCCGGCCTGGCTGGCATCGCTGAAGCCTGGTTGGCAGCGCGAGCGGCAGATCAACTTTCACCACGCGGCGATCGATGGCCTGACACCCGGTGAAGGCGACGGCATCTGTGACATCTGGACCGAGATCAATCGCAACCTGTCGGCGGAGTTCGAGCGGGCCGGCTGGCCCTCGTCCCCGGAGGAATTCCTCGCTCGCCGAGAGATCATGGATTATCAGGTGATGGAGCGTCTGCGCCGCCGTGTCGACGCGACTGTGACAGACAAAGACACGGCCGCGATCCTGAAACCGTGGTATCGCCACATGTGCAAGCGACCCGCGTCAAGCGATGAGTTCTACCCCGCCTTCAACAGGCCGAACGTCACGCTTCTCGATGTGTCCCGGACACGCGGCATTGAACGGATCACGCGCCGCGGGTTCATGCACGAATCCACCGAGTACGACATTGACTGCCTGATCTTTGCCAGTGGTTTCGAGGTCACCAGTGACCTCCGACGCAGGTGGGGAATCGGGAAGATCTGTGGTCGTGGCGGCCGGTCTCTCTACGATCAATGGGCGCACGAGTTCCGCACGCTGCACGGGGTAATGACACACAGTTTCCCAAACCAGTTCTACGTCGGCTTCTTCCAGGGTGGCTTCAACGCGTCGACGACCGAAACATTCAACAACCAGGGGCGTCACATCGCGTGGATCATCAGCCAGGCAATACAGCGCGGTGCGAGCGCCGTTGAGCCGAGCCTGGAAGCCCAAGACGCGTATGTGGCCCATGTCCGCGACGTGGCTGTGGACACCTCGGCATTCATCCGAGAGTGCACGCCGGGATATTTCAACAACGACGGACAGGAAATCGCCGACGAGTCAGGCGAACTGCGTCCGAGGACCTACACGGGCGAGACGTACGGTCTGGGGTACTACGCGTTCGAGAAGTTGCTCGAAGACTGGCGCTCAGATGACAGCTTGCCGGGGCTGGTGATAGAGAGCTGACGGGTGATCGCGCTGCGCGCCAGTGGAAACCGACGTGCAGGCGAGCAAAAGCCCGGGTGATTCACCCGGGCTTTTGCTGACCCCTCGTTGGCCTCTTGCCCTATCCGCCGGGGCCATTGGGCCACCTCAGCAACGAACCTGCGTCCACCCGGATCTGCTGCCCGGTGATATACCTGCTGTCGTCGCTGGCGAGGAACACCCCCAGATTGGCCATGTCCTCGGGCTCGATGTAGGGGATCGGCATCGCCTGGAAGAGACTGAACAGCGGTTCGGCATCCTCGCGCGTGGGGGTCTTGCCCTCCATCTTGAGGTCGGGCCGGAACACACCGTACATGCCCTCATTCTGCAACAGGTGCGTGTTGCAGTTGGTCGGGTGGATCGCGTTGACACGGATCATCCGCGATGCCAGGTGCAGGCTCATCTCCTCCACATACTCGATCACGACGCGCTTGCTCCAGCCGTAGCCGGCGCCGCCGGGACCCATGTCGGGACTCGTGGTCGTTCCCCGGATCATCCCCGCGGTGGACCCTGTGACGATGATCGAGGCGCCGTCGGGCAGATGTGGGATCGCCACTGCGACCGTGTTCATCACCCCCAGTAGATCCACGTCAGACGCGTCGACGAATCCCATCGGATCCGGGTTGCCCATCGCCATCGGGAGAATGCCGGCGTTGGCCACGACGATGTCGATCTTTCCCAGGTCGGCCAGACCCGCTTCGACGACTTCCCGAAGTTCGTGCCGCTCGCGCACATCAGCCACGCGGGCAACGACTCGACGACCGGTTTCCTTGACCGATCGTTCGGTTTCGGCCAGATCGTCGGGTGTGGCAAGCGGGTAGGGGTTCGACGGAATGTCCCGACAGATATCGACCGCGATGATGTCGGCACCCTCCCTGGCCATCGCGATTGCGTGCGCACGGCCCTGTCCGCGCGCTGCGCCGGTAATGAAAGCGACTTTGCCCTCTAGCCGACCAGACATCCAACCTCCTGACACCACCGGCTGCACCGGAGTCCCAAACATTTGTTCCGAACCATATAGGGCGAGGCGGCCAGGAGGCAAGCCCCGGCAGGCGGAACTACTGGTTTCACTAATCACCGCCGCTGCGGACTGAGTCCAACCTGTGCGGGTAGCGATGAATTGCCGGCCGGTCACAGAAGGTCGTTGCGTGATCTGTACAGCCACCCGGTTCGGTTGTACAGTCCCCAGAACGTACCTGCGCAGTGGCGCAGTGCGGCGCTGTGCACGGCGTTCGGCAGGGAGCGGATTACGACTCAGTCTGCCAAGAAGACAAGCATTACAACCGGATTCGTCGAGATTGCGAGGGATCCGGCGTACCCCTTACTCGCTGCGATGTGATCGTCAAGAAGGATCTGTTAAATGCCTGATCAGGTGCGCGACATCCGAGAGCTGCGCGGCGATGCCGATGCCTACCGTGACGAACTCTATCGCCGGTGGACGGGACTTTTGAGCTATCGCTACATCGGCCGCAACCATTCCGCGATGAACACCGGAGACGTGGACAACACCGTGACGATTCGGCGCGACATGCGCAACGACGCCGGTGGGATCATGGTGGCGCCCTTGGCTATATCGTCGCCTGAAGGGTGCCAGACGGATCTTGTCGCCGTGCCCAATCCCGTCATTGCGTCGGTGCAGGTCATCGATCCCGGGTTTGATGTCACGCGCATCGAGATCGTCGGGTCGGGCAATATTCATCAAGGCCGGACCATGGGCTACGGCCGGTGCATGATCGTCGATGCGGACCAACCGGACAGGGTGCTTGCTTTCAACGAGGGGCAGGGTGCTGTCATTGGCCTGCCGCCCGAAGGATTGGGCAGAATGGATGTCGCGGGCACCGAGCTGGTGATTCAGGATTCGGAATCTTTGCCTCCACTGTGGGAGGCTTTCGGTGCTTCGCGGCGTGCCGACGGGCACTGGATACTTCCACCGTTGAGCAGCGAGCTCGCATCGCCGGACGCGGCCCTGCACATCGGGCCCCAGCACATCGTCTTGGAAACGGCGGCAATTGATCTCGCGGCAGCCGCTGTGGGCACCCGAAAGCTTCAGATTGTGAGCTGGCATGTGATGTTCATGGCGCGAGGCAAGATCGGTCCGTTTCGGGTGGAGGGTACGGCGCACCCCGGCCACAGAGGTCGGGTTGGCGTGCGAATGCTCCTGCACGACGAAGGCAACGACGACAAACTCGTCACGACCGCGGCCGCGGTCTTCGACACCCTCGGCTGAGCCGCGGCCGATTGTGACAGCCCAATATCAAGAGGCGGTGACGATGCCGGCTGGGACGAAATTACTGCAGCTTTGCTTCTCGGCGCGGCCCGCAACGACATCCGCACAGAGTGCATCAAGTGAGGACAGGTGAATCGATGAGTGACAAACCTTTGGCCGGCGTTCGCGTACTCGAGGCGGCTGCATGGACTTTCGTGCCTGCTGCAGGTGCAGTGTTGGCCGAGTGGGGGGCCGAAGTCATCAAAATTGAACCCCGTGACGGGGGTGACCCGCAGCGCGGTTTGGTCACGATGGGTTTGATACCGGGCGGCGCCGACGGTGTGAACTACATGATCGAGGTACCCAACCGGGGAAAGAAGTCGATCGGTGTCGACATGACCAACCCTGGTGGACAGGAGGTCGTGCACGAAATCGCACGAACGTGCGACGTCTTCCTCACCAGCTATCTCCCGCACCGGCGCAAGCGATTCCGCATCGATGTCGACGACATCAGGGCAGTCAATCCCGACATCATCTATGTTCGCGGATCGGGCTACGGCCCGCAGGGCCCCGATGCCGACAAGGCGGGCTATGACGGAGTGTCCTTCTGGTCGCGCGGTGGAATCTGTGATGCCTTCACCCGGGATCTGCCAGATCCCGTCATGCAGACGCCCGCGTTCGGCGACCTGCTCGGTGGACTCACGATTGCCGGCGGCATTGCGGCGGCGTTGTACAACAGGAAAGAGTCGGGCCAGGCGTCGATCGTCGATGTGTCGCTGCTCGGATTGGCCGCGTGGGCGATGAGTCCCGGTGTGACCGCGTCGATGCTCTACGGGGGCGACCCGATGCCCAACTTCACTCACCGTGAAATGCCAAATCCTCTGGCAAGCACGTACAGGACCAGAGACGATCGGTTCATCACGCTGATGATGTTGCAGGGCGACAAGTTCTACCCCGAGTTCATGACCGTGATCGGGCGGTCGGACCTGGTGAGTGACCCCCGTTTCGCTGCGGGCCGTGCGCGATTTGAGAACCGCGGCGAGCTCATCGACATCCTCGACGAGGAGTTCGCCGCCCGCTCAGCCGACGAGTGGCGCGAGATCCTGGCACCGCTGTCGGGGGCGTGGAGTGTCATGCAGAAGCCGAGTGAGCTGCGGTATGACCCCGCCGTGGTGGCCAACGGCTATATCCCCGAAGTGAAGGCGATGAACGGCGCGCCCTTCGTTGTACCCACCAACCCCGTCCAGTTCGACGAGGCGCACGCCGTCCCGACCGGCGCTCCCGAACACGGCCAGCACACCGAGGAGGTGTTGCTCGAAGCCGGTGTGTCATGGGAGAAGATCGAGCAGTACAAGGAGCAAGGGGCCGTGCTCTGAGATCCGCTTGATCGGAGAAACCAGAAGCGATGTGCGTAGAGCCCACTTGGATGGGATACCGGGACGATCACCGGGACAAGTATTTGGTCGCCAAGCGTCGGTCAAGGGCGGTGCAGGAAGCCATGAAGGATGGCCTGCACGAGTTCATCGACGATGGCCTCGCGAGATGGCGCATCGGACCCGTAGAAAGTCGAACGCAGTGCGACCATTCCCACGATCATCGCGACTGTCGAGTGGGCGGGCAGGCCGGGATGATTTGGCCGAATCCCGCGGATGCGCATACCTTCCGTACTGATCCTCGCGAGGAGAGTCACAGTTCGTCGGATGTCGGCGATGCCCGCGCTCTCGATCTCGTCCTCGCTGAGTCCGTCTGCTGCCACGAGGGTGAGGAGCAGGCCCCGGTGCTGGACCAACACGTCATAGAGCTCACCCACGAATTGCGTGGCGAGCTGTTCCTCGTCGGTCTCCTCGGGAATGACGGTCTGCCACGTCTTGCCGAACTCGTCGACGACATCGGTGAAGGGTAATACCAGTGCCTCGCGGAACAGTCCCGCCTTGGACCCGAAATGACGAAACACCAGATACTCGCTGACCCCGGCGGCCTCGGCGACCTCGCGGGTGGTGGTGCGGCGATAGTCCTGGCGGGAGAACAATTCGCGTGCGGCCTCAAGGAGTAGCAGGCGAGCCGTCCCGCGGGGGCGCCGGGAGGGAGACCCCTTCGAAGGCACACGCTGCGGCACAGAAATTCACAATAGTCGTATCTTGACCCCGCCCGCTTTAATAGTGTCCACTATTCAAGAGTTCGCAGGAGGGAAGCTTTGTGGGTCAACTCATCATGCTGGGGACGCTATTCGGGCTGATCATCGTGATCTTTGCCCTCGTTCTTCGGTTCGATCCCGAGGCGCGGGGCAACGCGCAGGAGCGTGATCGATAGTGGCCGGTGAACTGACGCCGCTGCTGGCGGTGGCCAACGCGTTCGGTTGGCTCAGCGGGATCGGCTTCACACTCGCGGGCGTCTACTTGAGCATCCGTGGCCGTCGCCTCCACCCACTGCTACTGCTGTGTATCTGCGCCATCTCGTTCTCGTGGATCGAGGCGCCGTACGACTGGTCGATGTACGCGCAGTTTCCGCCGGCGCTGCCGCGGATGCCCTCGTGGTGGCCGCTCAACATGACCTGGGGCGGACTGCCCTCGGCGGTACCGTTGGGCTACATCGGTTACTTCTGCATACCCGCCGTGACCGGTGCGTGGATCGGTCGCCGATTGATCGAGCGGTTCAACTGGCGCCCGCCGATCACGCTGCTGCTGGTGGGATTGGCCGTCGGGTTTTCGTGGGCGCTGGTGTTCAACGGTGGCCTGGGCGCGCAACTCGGCGTCTTCTACTACGCCTATGTGATACCGGGTCTCGCGATCTTCGAGGGCACGATTCATCAGTATCCGATCTATGACGCCATCGCGATGGCCATCCAAATGATGGTCTTCACCTACCTTCTGGGGCGCACCGACGACGAAGGCCGAAACGTCATCGAGATGTGGTCGGACAGGGTGTCCAAGACACGGGTGCAGTCGGCGATCGTCTCGGTCGTCTCCGTCATCGTCATCGGGAATGTGCTTTATGCGTCGGTTTTCGCGCCGCATCTGATCACCAAGCAGATGGGGTATGTGACGGCCGGCCCGGACGTGCAGCTCTTCCCGGGCGTTCCGAACCAACCCAGATAGCGAGTGTCGTGAGCCTCACAGATTCCGTTGAGCTGTACTACGATCCATTTGATTACGCCATCGACGACGATCCGTACCCGGTGTGGCAACGAATGCGGGTCGAAGCTCCGCTGTACCGCAATGACAAGTACAACTTTTGGGCACTGAGCCGCTACGACGATGTCGCGCGGGCCCTTCCGGACTGGGAAACCTACCGCTCCGGACGAGGCACTACCGCAGACATCCTCTTCAGCGGCATCGAGGTGCCGCCCGGGATCCTCTTGTTCGAAGATCCGCCGCTACACGATCTGCATCGGCGCTTGCTGTCAAGGGTTTTCACGCCGCGCCGAATGCTCGCTGTCGAAGACCTCGTGCATGATTTCTGTGCGCGGGCACTGGATCCGCTCATCGGGCAGGACGAATTCGACTTCGTCGCCGACCTGGGGGTCATCATGCCGATGCGCACCATCGGTTACCTGTTGGGTATCCCCGAGGACAGTCAACAGCAGATCAGGGACCTGAACGACAAGGCCATCACCGTTGTCGACGGCACGAGCGATCCCAGTCCGACCATCTTCCAGGATGCCATCGCGATGTTCGCCGAGTACATCGATTGGCGGGCAACGCATCCCTCGGACGACCTGATGACCGAACTGCTCAATGCAGAGGTCGAAGATCAGGACGGCACCCGGCGACAGCTCGAGCGCACGGAGGTTCTTGCCTACACCGCCATGGTGGCCGGCGCCGGCAACGAAACCACCGCGCGGCTCATCGGCTTCATGGGTCAGCTACTTGGCGAGCATCCAGATCAGCGCCGAGAGTGCGCCGCGGATCCGTCGCTGATCCCGTTGGCGGTCGAGGAATCTCTGCGCTACGAACCGCCTTCGCCGGTGCAGGCCCGCTACGTTGCCCGCGACGTCGAACTCTACGGCCGTACCGTGACCGAAGGCTCCTACATGCTGTTGCTCAACGGATCGGCCAACCGTGATGAGTCGCGCTTCGCCGATCCCGATCGATACGACATCCATCGCGCGGGCGGACACTTGAGTTTCGGTCAGGGACTGCACTTCTGTCTCGGTTCGGCGCTCGCGCGGCTGGAGGCGCGAGTGGCGTTCGAAGAGGTCTTCAAGAGGTGGACCGATTGGGATGTCGACCGCGACGCGGCGACCCGCGCACGAACATCGAGTGTGCGGGGTTGGGCACGGCTTCCCGTCTCGATTCCGAGTTCAGGACGAGTGCGCAGCATCTAGCGATGCGCATCCGAGTCCAGTAGTATCGCTGTAATAGCGAATGCTATTCGACTCGCTGTTCGTAGCGATATGCAATGCGTCGCAGCGAGATTGCAGATATGAGCATGCGCTGCGGTCGCGTTGTCGACTGCCAAACGATGGAGGACAAGGCATGAACCGTGATGACATGATCCTGATCAGCGTTGACGATCACATCGTTGAGCCGCCGGACATGTTCGAGAATCACCTGCCGCGCAAGTATCGGGATGAGGCACCGCGGTTGGTGCACAACCCTGATGGCAGCGATACCTGGCAGTTCCGCGACACGGTGATCCCCAATGTGGCGCTCAACGCGGTGGCCGGCCGCCCGAAGGAGGAGTACGGGCTGGAACCCCAGGGGCTCGATGAGATTAGGCCCGGCTGTTACAACGTCGACGAGCGAGTCAAGGACATGAACGCCGGTGGGATTCTGGGGTCGATGTGTTTTCCGTCGTTCCCCGGTTTTGCGGGCCGGTTGTTCGCCACCGAGGATCCGGAGTTCTCGTTGGCTTTGGTGCAGGCCTACAACGACTGGCATGTCGAGGAGTGGTGCGGAGCCTATCCGGCGCGGTTCATCCCGATGACACTGCCGGTGATCTGGGACCCCGAAGCCTGCGCCGCGGAGATCCGGCGTAACGCCGCACGCGGGGTGCATTCGTTGACGTTCAGCGAAAACCCCTCGGCGATGGGCTATCCGAGTTTCCACGACTTCGATCACTGGAAGCCGATGTGGGACGCGCTGGTCGACACCGACACCGTGCTCAATGTTCACATCGGGTCCTCGGGACGGTTGGCGATCACCGCCCCCGATGCTCCGATGGATGTGATGATCACCCTGCAGCCGATGAACATCGTGCAGGCCGCCGCCGATCTGTTGTGGTCTCGGCCGATCAAGGAGTATCCCGACCTCAAGATCGCGCTATCCGAAGGCGGCACCGGCTGGATTCCGTATTTCTTGGACCGCGTGGACCGCACATATGACATGCACTCCACCTGGACCGGTCAGGACTTCGGCGGCAAGCTACCCAGCGAGGTGTTCCGCGAGCACTTCTTGACCTGCTTTATCGCCGACCCGGTCGGGGTGGCGGTGCGTCATGAGATCGGGGTGGACAATATCTGTTGGGAAGCCGATTACCCGCACAGTGATTCCATGTGGCCGGGTGCGCCCGAACAGCTCGACGAGGTGCTCACCGCCAACTCCGTACCCGACGACGAGATCAACAAGATGACCTACCAGAACGCCATCCGCTGGTACCACTGGGATCCGTTCACTCACATCTCGAAGGAACAGGCCACCGTCGGTGCGTTGCGCAAGGCCGCCGAAGGGCACGACGTGTCGATTCGGGCACTGTCGAAGAAGGAAAGCACCGGCGCCAACTTCGCCGACTTCGCCGCCCGCGCAGAAAAGAACTGACCCGGCAAACAGCGGTTTAGGGGGCAGCAGCGTTTTCGGGCCTCATTGTCGGCGGCGCCGACCTGTCGGTGACCACCGAGGCGGATCTCGTCGCCGCTGTGCAACGGTCCGTGTAACCTGCGGCACATGAGCTTCGAGCCTGATGTCTTGCAAGGATTCGTCCAGCGCTACCTGGACACCGTCGTCACTGGAACCGCGCAGGACGTCGCCGCGCTGTACGCCGAGGACGCCACCCTGGAAGATCCGGTCGGTGGCGGCGAGGTGCACATCGGGCGGCAGGCGATCGCCGGCTTCTACAACAACGTGGCCGGCGCCGAGGTGAAGACCGAGCTGCTGTCCTTCCGCGCCGGCGGCAGCGAGGCGGCCTTCGTCTTCGCCATCACCGTCGGCGGTGCCATGCGCATCGAGCCGATCGAGGTGATGAGCTTCAACGCCGACGGTCAGATCACCTCGATGCGGGCCTTCTGGGGCCCCGCCGATATCACCCAGCTCTGAGCCGAGCCGTCCCCGTTTTTCCCGGCGAGGGTCGGGATTCTCGCCGGCGAGCGTGCGGTTTCTCGCCTGATTGCCCGGCGTGTCCCCCAACAGACACGCACTCTCGCGGAGGGAAAGGAAGGGGAGGGCTAGAAGACGGCGAACCACATCGCGATGTAGTGGCAGATCGCCGCGACGGCCGTGCACGCGTGGAAGAACTCGTGGTGACCGAATGTCGTCGGCCACGGGTTGGGCCACTTGAGCGCATAGAGCACCCCGCCGATGCTGTAGAGCGCACCGCCGACGATCAGCAGTACCACCGCCGCGACACCCGCGCCGTGCATGATCGGCCCGATGAACCACGCCGCGACCCAGCCCAGCAGGATGTAGAGCGGTACCCCCAGCCAGCGCGGCGCCGACGGCCAGAACATCTTCAGCAGCACACCGGCGATCGCGCCGCCCCAGACGATCCAGAACAGCACCATGCCCTTGGATTCGGGCAGCGCCAGCAACGCGAATGGGGTGTAGCTGCCGGCGATGAAGATGAAGATCATCGAATGATCGAGGCGCTTCATCCACTTTCGGGCGCGCGGTGACTTCCACGTCACCCGGTGGTAGGTGCCGCTGACCGCGAACATCGCCACGATGGTGAAGGTGTAGAGCAGCGTGGCCAGCCCGGCCCGTGTCGACTCCAGCGACCAGGACACCGCAACCAGGGCGGCGCCGGCGATGAACGCGACCACCGCGGAGTACACGTGGATCCAGCCACGGGCGCGTGGGCGACCGAGGAACTGCGCGACCCCTTCGGCGAAAGCCTCGGGCAGATCCTCGGCGTGCCGCACAGCTGCCGACCGGTACGGCCGGTTCGAATCGATGGGCGTGGACATGTCACCTCCCCTGAGTGGCACGGAACTGCGTCATGATGACAGTAGTCTTGTTGGCTGTGGAGATCATTCCGCCGCGACTCAAGGAGCCGGCCTACCGGCTGTATGAATTGCGGCTGCGCAAGGAGTTGGCGCAATCGAGATCCCAACTGCCGCGCCACATCGCCGTGCTGTGTGACGGCAACCGCCGCTGGGCCCGTGACGCCGGGTTCGACGATGTCAGCTACGGCTATCGCCGGGGCGCGGCCAAGATCGCCGAGATGCTGCGCTGGTGCCAGGCCGCCGGGATCGAGCTGACGACGGTCTATCTGCTGTCCACCGAGAACCTGCAGCGCGACCCCGAGGAGCTGGCCGCGCTGATCGAGATCATCACCGATGTCGTCGAGGAGATCTGCGATCCGTCCAACCGCTGGAGCGTGCGCACCGTCGGTGACCTGGCGCTGCTCGGTGAGGAGCCGGCGCGCCGGTTACGCGATGCCGTCGAGGGGACGGTGGGCACCTCGGCGCCCGGCGCACTGCAGGTCAACGTCGCGGTCGGCTACGGCGGCCGGCAGGAGATCGTCGACGCGGTGCGCGGTCTGCTGAGCAAGGAACTGGCCAACGGCGCCACCGCCGAACAACTCATCGAATCCGTCACCGTCGACGCGATCTCGGAGAACCTGTACACCTCGGGTCAGCCCGACCCCGACTTGGTCATCCGCACCTCGGGTGAGCAACGTCTCTCCGGATTCCTGCTGTGGCAGAGCGCCTATTCGGAGATGTGGTTCACTGAGGCGCACTGGCCGGCGTTCCGCCGGGTCGACTTCCTGCGTGCACTGCGCGACTACACCATGCGGCACCGCAGGCACGGCAGGTAACCGCGATGGCGGGGCTGTCGGCGGTCGTGTTCGCGCTCAGCTGGTGGCTCGGCTTGTATCTGCTGGCCCGGGACCCGCGCAAACCGGTGCTGGTGCTGGCCGCCGCCGGGCTGACCAGCTTCGCCGCCGTCGTCGCGCTCGACGCGGTGCGGGTGAGCACCGGATCCGGTGCGCTGGGCCGGATCGAGATCTACCTGGTGGCGCTGCCGGGCATTTTCTGGTTCGCCGTGCTCGCCGAACTGTCCCGGCCGGGCGAGACCGGGCGCGGCCGGATCCGCGAAATCGTGGCGGTCTGCGCGGTCGCCGCGGTGGCGTTCGCGGGCGCCACCATGGCGGGCAGCGTGGACGGACCGCTGCGCGCCGGGCACTGGGTGATGTTCGCCGCCGTGTCGGTGCCGTCGCTGGCGGCCATGGTGACCGTCGTGCTGCGTCGCGGCCAGCCGGTGCCGGTGGTGCGGTTCGTCCTGGTCGCCACCCTGTTCTTCGCGCTCGGCAACGCGATCCTGGTCATCCCGCTCGGCCTGCTGCCGAGCTGGCTGGCGTTGGCCTCCACCGGATTCGACGTGGCATTGCTCGGCATCGCGGTGGCACTCTGGGATGCCTTCGACGAAGGGCAGGCGTTGCGCGCCGACATGCTGCGCTCGTTCGTCGGCACGGCGGCGATCGCCACCCTGTTCGGTGGGCAGGCGATCATCTCTCTGATGGTCGCGGGCCCCTCGGCGGCGACGGCGTTGACCGTGCTGTTGTTCACCAGCCTGGCGATCGCCATCGCGATCAACGTGCTGGCCGATCCGCTGGCCGGCGTGCTCGACCGGCTGGTGTTCTCGCGCTCACCCGTGCTGCGCGCCGAGCGGGCCGCCCTGCGCGGCACCGAGGCGGCGCTGCCGCTGCGGGCGCGCAACCCGCTCGACGACCTCGACGAGGACACCTTCGCCCGGTTGACCCGGCGCGCGTTGGGCCATTACGGCGATCTGTCCAAACTCGTCGCCAGCCCGCTGACCGCGTTGCCCGTCATCGACGAGCGGTTGGCCGCCCGCGGCGCGGCGGACCAGCCGCTGGAGCGGGCCATCGAACTGAAGGCGTTGCTCGCCGACCGCATCGACGCGCTCAAACCCCGCGACGGTGCCGAGTTCGGCACCAGCGACCAGTGGCGGCACTACAACTCGCTGTACTTTCCGTACGTGATCGGGGTGCGCGCCTACGCGCAGAACGCGACCGCGGCCGGACTCGACCCGGTGGCCCGGCAGGCCTGGCAATGGTTGGTCACCGAAGTACCGCAGCGGTCCCTGCACAACTGGCAGAACGCGGCGGCCCGCGTCATCGCCGCCGATTTGCGTGGCGGGCTGCCGGCATACACCCGCTGACCTGCGCGTGGCAGTGCTTGGCAGTGTCCGGTGTCGATCTGGCAGTGCCTTCTGAGCAGGGTCGGAGGGGTCAGAAGCTGTTCCACCCACCGGTGCGGGACGTCCCGCGCATCCGGGGTGCAGGTGCCCGGGTGTCGAGGCTCGCGGCGGCGTCCCACACCGGTCACGACCCCATCGACCGCCCTGTGAAAGGAAGTTCCATGTCCGCCATCACCGCCCCCGCCGTGTCCACTCGTTCCGACGCCTTCCTGCGGCTGGCCATGCGCGCCGACGCGGTCATCAGCGGCGTCACCGGCGTCGGGCTGCTGCTGCTGGCCCGGCAGGTCGCCGAGGTATCGGGTACCACCGCCGCCGTCGAATACGCGACCGGCGCGTTCTTCGTGTGCTTTGCCGCGATCGTGCTGGCGCTGGCCGCCCGCCCGGCCGTCCGCACGGCCGGACTGCTCCTGGCGATCGGCAATCTGCTGTTCAGCGTGCTCACCGTCGTGGTGGTGCTCGCCGGTGTATGGCCGCTCACCACCACCGGCGTGATCCTGACGCTCGGCACCGGTGCCTACACCTTGGTGATGGCGCAGCTGCAGTACGTCGGCGTCCGTCGCATCTAGTCACCGGTCTCGGCGCGTCGGCGTTCGCCCAGCGACCGCCAGCGCGCCGAGACCCGCCGTGTCAGAGCTTGCGCAGGCGCAGCCGGTTGATCGAGTGGTCGGTGTCCTTGCGCAACACCAGGGTGGCGCGCGGGCGGGTCGGCAGGATGTTCTCGATCAGGTTGGGGCGGTTGATCGAGTGCCAGATATCGCGGGCGGCGAACACCGCCTGCTCATCGGTCAGCGTCGAGTAATGGTGGAAATGCGAGGCCGGGTCGGCGAACGCACCGGCCCGCATCGAGAGGAATCGCGAGATGTACCACTGCTCGATGTCCTCGACACGCGCGTCGACGTAGAGCGAGAAGTCGAACAGGTCCGAAACCATCAGCGCCGGACCGGTTTGCAGCACGTTGAGACCCTCGAGGATGAGGATGTCGGGTTGGCGGATCATCTGCTTCTCGCCGGGAACGATGTCGTAGATCAGGTGCGAGTACACCGGCGCGCAGGCCTTGTCGGCACCCGACTTCACCGCGGTGACGAAACGCATCAACGCCCGCCGGTCATAGCTCTCCGGAAAACCTTTGCGGTGCATAAGATTTCGTCGTTGCAACTCGGCGTTGGGGTAGAGGAAGCCGTCGGTGGTGACCAGGTCGACGCGGGGATGGTGCTCCCAGCGGCCCAGCAGCGCCTTGAGCACACGCGCGGTGGTCGACTTGCCGACCGCGACGCTGCCCGCCACACCGATGACGAAGGGCACCGGCCGGTCGTTGTGTTGCTCACCGAGGAACTCCGCGGTCGCGGCGAACAGCCGCTGGTGCGCGGCCACCTGCAGGTGGATCAACCGGGCCAGCGGCAGGTAGACCTCTTCGACTTCGAGCAGGTCGATCTGTTCACCCAGGCCACGCAGCCCGGTGAGTTCGGCTTCGGTGAGTTTCAGCGGCGTCGCCATGCGCAGCGAGCGCCATTGGGTCCGGTCGAACTCCACATATGGGCTCGGCTCGCTGGGCCGCGGCATATCTCAAGTCTTGCATCTAACGTTGACGCCATGAACGCCGGTATGGATTCGGGCACGTTGATTCGTGAGTACCTGCTGCTCGGCTTGCGGTTCGACCGGCTGGAGGAGGGCTACGTCGACTCCTTCACCGGCGACCCGGCGCTGCGCAGACAGGTGGCCGACGAGCCGAGCCCGGACCCCGCCGAGCTGGCCCGCCACGCCCAGCGGCTGCTGGCCGAGGTGGCGCGCACCGACGGGCTCGATCCGCAGCGCGCCGACTATCTGGCCGCGCATCTGAAGGCACTGTCCTGCGCGGGGCGCAAGTTCGCCGGCGAGGACGTCGGCTTCGTCGAAGAGGTGCGCGAATACTTCGACGTCGACATCGCCAAGGGCGATCCCGACCGCTACCGGCAGGCACACCATCTGCTCGACAAGGCGCTCGGCGGCAGCGGGCCGCTGGCGGCGCGCCTGCAGGCCTATCGCGCCGCCGAGGAGATCCCGCCGCAGCGCCTCGAGGAGTGCATTCATGCGTTCTCCTCGGCGCTGCGGGACACCGTGCGGGCCACCTATCCGCTGCCCGAGGGCGAGACGATCACCTATGAGGTGGTCACCGACAAACCGTGGTCCGGTTTCAACTACTACCTCGGTGACTACAAGTCCACCGTCGCCGTCAACGCCGATCTCAAACAGCAGATGTCGAACCTGCCCAGGCTGGTGGCGCACGAGTCCTACCCGGGGCATCACACCGAGCACTGCCGCAAGGAAGCCGGCCTGGTGGCCGGGCGCCAGCAGGCCGAACAGACGATTTTCCTGGTCAACACCCCGCAATGCCTGATGGCCGAGGGATTGGCTGACCTGGCGCTCTACGCCGTGCAGGGGCCCTCCTGGGGCGCCTGGGCCGCGGAGATCTACGCGGACCTGGGCCTGCGGTTCGACGGTGAGCGGTCGGCGGCCATCTCCGAGGCCGCCGCGGCGCTGGCCGATGTGCGCCAGGACGCGGCGCTGATGCTGCACGACGAGCACCGCGATGTCGACGAGGTGGCGGCCTATCTGAGCCGCTGGCTGCTGGTCACCGACGAGCGGGCCCGGCAGATGCTGCGCTTCCTGTCCTCCCCGCTGTGGCGGGCCTACACCAGCACCTATGTCGAGGGGTACCGGTTGCTGCGGGCGTGGATCGACGACCGGCCGGCCGAGGTGTCGCTGACCGAACGGTTCGGCCGGCTGCTCGACGAGCCGCTGATCCCGTCCAGCCTGCGGGCGGCCTGACGGTCGACGGGTTTCGGCGTCCGCCACCACGGCGTTTAGGCTTAGGCCATGACTGCCGACTCGTCGTTGACCGCTCCGGGCGTCGAATACGCCGCCACCGCCAGCGAGGCCTACCGGGCCGCGCTCGCCGTGATCGAGTCGGTCGAGCCCCGCATTGCCGCCGCCACCCGCAAAGAGCTTGCCGATCAACGCGATTCGCTCAAGCTGATCGCCAGCGAAAACTACGCCTCGCCGGCCGTGCTGCTGACCATGGGCACCTGGTTCTCCGACAAGTACGCCGAGGGCACCATCGGGCACCGCTTCTACGCGGCCTGCCAGAACGTCGACACCGTCGAGGCGCTGGCCGCCGAGCACGCCCGCGAGCTGTTCGGCGCCCCGTACGCCTACGCCCAGCCGCACTCGGGCATCGACGCCAACCTGGTCGCGTTCTGGGCCATCCTGGCCACCCGTGTCGAGGCCCCGGGCCTGGCCGAGCTGGGCGCCAAGCATGTCAACGACCTGTCCGAGGCGGACTGGGAGACGCTGCGGGCCAAGCTGGGCAACCAGCGGCTGCTGGGCATGTCGCTGGACACCGGCGGTCACCTCACCCACGGGTTCCGGCCCAACATCTCGGGCAAGATGTTCCACCAGCGCAGCTACGGCACCGACGCGCAGACCGGCCTGATCGACTACGACGCCGTGCGCGCCGCAGCCAAGGAGTTCAAGCCGCTGATCCTGGTAGCCGGCTACTCGGCCTACCCGCGCCGGGTGAACTTCGCCAAGATGCGCGAGATCGCCGACGAGGTGGGCGCCACCCTGATGGTCGATATGGCGCATTTCGCCGGTCTGGTCGCGGGCAAGGTGTTCACCGGTGACGAGGATCCGGTGCCGCACGCGCATGTCACGCCCACCACGACGCACAAGTCGTTGCGCGGTCCGCGCGGCGGCCTGGTGCTGGCCACCGAGGAATACGCACCGGCCGTCGACAAGGGCTGCCCGATGGTGCTGGGCGGGCCGCTCTCGCATGTGATGGCCGCCAAGGCGGTCGCGCTGGCCGAGGCCCGCCAGCCCGCATTCCGGGAGTACGCCCAGGCCGTCGCCGACAACGCCAAGTCGCTGGCCGAGGGCTTCCTGTCCCGCGGGGCGCGTCTGGTCACCGGCGGCACCGACAACCATCTGGTGCTGCTCGATGTCACCTCGTTCGGGCTGACCGGCCGCCAGGCCGAGTCGGCGCTGCTGGACGCCGGCGTCGTGACCAACCGCAACGCCATCCCGGCCGACCCGAACGGGGCCTGGTACACCAGCGGCATCCGGTTCGGCACCCCGGCGCTGACCACCCGCGGGTTCGGTGCCGCCGAGTTCGACAAGGTCGCCGAACTGGTCGTCGACGTGCTGTCCAACACGACCGCCGACGGCTCCTCGAAGGCGAAGTACACGACGGCCGACGGGGTGGCCGACCGGGTGCACGCCGCCTCCGCCGAGATCCTGGCCGCCAACCCGCTGTACCCCGGATTAACCCTGTAGAACACGCCGAGCGCCGGATTTTCAGAAACGTGTGAATGCGGGTTACAGTTACTTTTATGGCTGAGAAACCCGTTGCCAATGCGTTGATCCTTGAGCTCGAGCCGGTCGTGGCCGAGAACCTGTCGCGCCACCTCGCCACCGAGGAGCCCTGGTACGGCCACGACTACGTGCCCTTCGACCAGGGCGAGAACTTCGCCTTCCTCGGCGGCAAGGACTGGGACCCGTCACAGGTGACCCTGCCCAAGCACATCACCGACGCCTGCGAGATCCTGCTCATCACCAAGGACAATCTGGCCGCCCACCACCGCGAGATCGTCGAACACTTCATCCTCGAAGAGAAGTGGGGCCGCTGGATCGGCCGCTGGACCGCCGAGGAGCACCTGCACGCCATCGCGCTGCGCAACTACCTGGTGGTCACCCGCGAGATCGACCCGACGGCCAATGAGGATGTGCGCGTCGAGCACGTCATGAAGGGGTACCGGGCCGATCACTTCACCCAGATCGAGACCCTGGTCTACATGACCTTCTTCGAGCGGGCGCACGCCGTGTTCACCCGCAACCTCGAGGCGCAGATCGCCGAGCCCACGCTCAAGGGCCTGATGGGCCGGATCGCCGCCGACGAGGAACGCCACGAGGTGTTCTTCGCCAACCTGGTGGCGCACTGCCTGGCCACCGGCACCCGCGCCGAGACCGTCAGCGCCATCGCCCGGCGCGCCGCCGAGTTCGACGTCGTGGGCGGTGACATCGAGGCCTACGCCGACAAACGGGCCGTCGTGGCCGAGGCCGGCATCTTCGACGCCGCCGCCCGACGTGCCGTGATCGCCGACCGGATCGCCGCGTGGGGCCTCGCCGAGGAACCAGAGTTACGAGAGTTCACCGGCGCGTAACCTGTTGTGCCGGTTGACCCGGCGCGCCTGACGAGCGCAGCCGGTACACCGGGAGTAGCGTCGCTTTCGATGGCTAGCGAATTGCTTTGCTGTCCGGGCGGTACCGATCTTTTCGCGAGAACGGGACCGGCCCCGGTCCTCGGTACCGCGGTGCCCGCCGAAACGCTTCCGCGGGGCCGCGGAGGTCTAGGAGCGCCTCGTGACCGATTCGCCGATCCGGACCTACGTGCTCGACACCTCCGTGCTGCTGTCCGATCCCTGGGCATGCACACGGTTCGCCGAGCATGAGGTGGTTGTCCCACTCGTGGTTATCAGCGAGTTGGAGGCCAAACGGCACCATCACGAACTTGGCTGGTTCGCCCGCCAGGCCCTACGCCTGTTCGACGACCTGAGGTTGGAGCACGGACGGCTGGATCAGCCGATCCCGGTCGGTGTCCACGGCGGTGTCATGCACATCGAGCTGAACCACAGCGACCCCACCGTGCTGCCGGTCGGCTTCCGCACCGACACCAACGACGCCCGCATCCTGACCTGTGCGGCCAACCTGGCCGCCGAGGGCAAGAACGTCACCCTGGTCAGCAAGGACATTCCGCTGCGGGTGAAGGCCGGCGCGGTCGGGCTGACGGCCGACGAGTACCACGCTCAAGACGTCGTGACATCGGGCTGGACCGGCATCGACGAGCTCGAGGTGGCGGGCGAGGACATCGACACGCTGTTCGCCGAGGGCGACCTCGATCTGGCCGCTGCGCGAGATCTGCCCTGTCACACCGGTGTTCGGCTGCTCGGCGGCAGCTCATCGGCGCTGGGCAGGGTGAACGCGGATAAACGGGTGCAGCTGGTCCGTGGCGATCGCGAGGTGTTCGGCCTCCGGGGAAGGTCAGCCGAACAACGCGTGGCGCTGGATCTGCTGCTCGACGAGTCCGTCGGCATCGTCTCGCTCGGCGGTAAGGCCGGCACCGGCAAGTCGGCGCTGGCGCTGTGCGCCGGCCTGGAGGCGGTGCTGGAGCGCCGCACGCAGCGCAAGGTGGTCGTCTTCCGCCCGCTGTACGCGGTCGGTGGCCAGGACCTCGGCTATCTGCCCGGCAGCGAGAGCGAGAAGATGGGCCCGTGGGCGCAGGCCGTCTTCGACACCCTGGAGGGTCTGGCCAGCCCGGCGGTGCTGGAGGAGGTGCTCAGCCGCGGGATGCTGGAGGTGCTGCCGCTCACCCATATCCGCGGCCGGTCGCTGCACGACTCGTTCGTGATCGTCGACGAGGCGCAGTCCTTGGAGCGCAATGTGCTGCTGACGGTGCTGTCCCGCCTCGGTTCGGGTTCGCGGGTGGTGCTCACCCACGATGTCGCCCAGCGGGACAACCTGCGCGTCGGCCGCCATGACGGGGTGGCCGCCGTCATCGAGAAGTTGAAGGGACATCCGTTGTTCGCCCACATCACCCTGATGCGCAGCGAGCGGTCCCCGATCGCGGCGCTGGTCACCGAGATGCTGGAGGAGATCAGCCCCGACGCACTGCCCTGACGCGCGATTTCGGCGTGATCGGTTGCGGTGAACGCAACCGATCACGCCGAAATCGCCGGCAGCGGTGAGGTTTGTCCTCGCCGCCGCCGGGCTACCCCCTGCGCCATGACGAGTCTGGTGGATCAATACGTCGGCGCCACCGCGTACGACGTCTCCGGCGACAAGATCGGCAAGATCCACAAACTCTTCGTCGACGGGCGCAGCCGTGAGCCGACGTGGGCCGAGGTGCGTTCGGGACTGTTCCGCAAGGTCCAGGCGCTCATCCCGCTGGCCGGCAGCCGCCACGAAGGGCGTGCGGTCACCGTCACGGTGAGCAAGGAGGCGGTCAAGGCGGCGCCGACGGTGGTGGTGGGGGAGGGCCTCACCGTCGACGACGCCGACCGGCTGTCCCGGCACTACCGCCTCGATCAACCTCAGCCGGAGGCGCCTGAGCCGCCGGCACCGCATTCCACCGCACTCGACATCGCCGCGGCCGCCGCCGGGATGGGCGGCACCGCCGTCAACACCGCGGCCTGGAATCCGGCCGACCCGGCCGAGAACCAGCACCCGGACACCTTCGAGGAGCCGGAGCCGACCCGCTGATCCCGGCGGGCGCCTGCTACTCGCCCGGCTTCACCTTCGCCATCGCCAGCACATCGAGGCGGCGGTCCAGCTCCGCCTCGGACAACTTGTCGCCGATCAGGCCGCGGTCGATCACGGTCTGGCGAATGGTCTTGCGCTCCTTGAGGGCTTCCTTGGCGACCTTGGCGGCTTCCTCGTAGCCGATCGCCGAGTTCAGCGGTGTCACGATCGACGGCGACGACTCGGCCAGCTCGCGCAGGTGCGCCTCGTTGGCCACCAGGCCGTCGATGCACTTGCCGGCGAACAGCTTCGAGACGTTGGCCAGCAGGGTGAACGACTCCAGCACGTTGCGGGCCATCATCGGGATGTAGACGTTGAGCTCGAATGCGCCGGACAGGCCGCCGACGGTCACCGCGGCGTCATTGCCGATCACCTGCGCGGCCACCTGGGTGACGGCTTCGGGCAGCACGGGATTGACCTTGCCCGGCATGATCGAGCTGCCCGGTTGCAGGTCCGGCAGCTGCAGTTCGCCGAGACCGGTCAGCGGACCCGAACCCATCCAGCGGATGTCGTTGGCGATCTTGGTCAGCGACACCGCGATGGTCTTGCACGCACCCGACGCCTCGACCAGCCCGTCGCGGGCGGCCTGGGCCTCGAAAGAGTCGGCGGCGGTACGTAGTTCGGCCAGACCGGTCTGCTGGACCAGAACCTCGACCACCTTGGCGCCGAAGCCCTCAGGAGCGTTGAGACCGGTTCCGACGGCGGTTCCGCCGATGGCCAGTTCGCCCAGCCGGGGCAGCGTGGCCTTGACTCGTTCGATACCGGCCTCGATCTGGCGGGCGTAGCCGCCGAACTCCTGGCCCAGTGTCACCGGCACGGCGTCCATCAGGTGGGTGCGGCCGGACTTGACGGTGGTGCGCCACTGCCGGGCCTTGGCCGTCAGCGACTCGTGCAGGATCTCCAGCGCCGGGATCAGGTGGCGCACAGCGGCTTCGGTAGCCGCGATATGGGTGGCGGTGGGGAAGGTGTCGTTGGAGCTCTGCGACATGTTGACATCGTCGTTGGGATGGATCGTGACGCCGCCCGCCGCGGCGATGGACGCGATGACCTCGTTGGCGTTCATGTTCGAGCTGGTGCCCGAACCGGTCTGGAACACGTCGATCGGGAACTGATCGTCGTGCCGGCCCTCGGCAATCTCAGCGGCGGCGGCGATGATGGCGTCGGCCTTCTCGGCCGGCAACAGCCCGAGGTCCTTGTTGACCTGGGCGCAGGCCCCCTTCAGCAGGCCCATCGCGCGGATCTGGGTGCGTTCGAGGGGACGGAACGAGATCGGGAAGTTCTCCACCGCCCGCTGGGTCTGGGCGCGCCACAGCGCGGTGGCCGGCACCCGGACCTCGCCCATGGTGTCGTGCTCGATCCGGTACTCGACGTCGCTGTCGGTCATCAGGGTCCTTTTCTTGAGTCTGGGATGGGGGTGCGTTCAGGGAAGGGGATGTGCTGCGGAAAGGTCGCCGGTGAAGTCCACCGAGGAGTACTCGTTGAGCTTGGCCAGCCGGTGGTAGGCCTCGATCATCCGGACGGTGCCGGACTTGGATCGCATCACGATGGACTGGGTGGTGGCGCCGCCGCCGGAGTACTGGACACCCTTGAGCAGATCGCCGTCGGTGACACCGGTGGCGGAGAAGAACACGTTCTCGCCGGAGACCAGATCCTCGGTGTGCAGCACGCGGTCCAGGTCGTAGCCGCGGTCCAGCGCCTTCTGCTTCTCGTCGTCATCGGTGGGGGCCAGCACGGCCTGGATGGCGCCGCCCATGCACCGGATGGCCGCCGCGGCGATGATGCCCTCGGGGGTGCCGCCGATGCCGGCGAGCAGGTCGGTGCCCGAGTCGGGGCGGCACGCCGAGATGGCGCCGGCGACGTCGCCGTCGGAGATCAGCCGGATGCGGGCGCCGGCCTCGCGGACATCGGCGATGAGCTGGGCGTGGCGTGGGCGGTCCAGGATGCAGACGGTGAGGTCGGCGACGCTGGACTTCTTGACCTTGGCGACTCGCTTGATGTTCTCGGCGATCGGCGCGGTGATGTCGATGACATCGGCGGCGTCCGGGCCGACGGCGATCTTGTGCATGTAGAACACCGCGGACGGGTCGAACATGGCGCCGCGCTCGGCGACGGCGAGCACCGAGATGGCGTTCGGCATGCCCTTGCTCATCAGGGTGGTGCCATCGACCGGGTCGACGGCGAAATCGCATTCCGGCCCGTCGCCGTTGCCGACCTCTTCGCCGTTGTAGAGCATCGGGGCGTTGTCCTTCTCGCCCTCGCCGATGACCACCACACCGCGCATCGACACGGAGTTGACCAGCTCGCGCATGGCGTCGACGGCGGCCCCGTCGCCGCCTTCCTTGTCCCCGCGGCCGACCCAGCGGCCCGCGGCCATGGCTCCGGCTTCGGTGACTCGCACGAGTTCGAGGGCGAGGTTGCGGTCTGGGGCTTCCCGGCGCGAAGGCGTCATGAGTGCAGATTGTCCCATTAGCGGGTCGAAGATTGGGAACTGGGATACTGGCTGTCATGACCACCCCGGAACCGAAGCCCGAACCCCCGGTGATGGTGCCGGTTCCCCGGCCCGCCAAGGATCGCCTGCTGCAGGACGGGCGCGATATGTTCTGGTCGATGGCGCCGCTGGTGCTGATCTGCATCGTGCTGGCCGGTGTGCTCGGCATGTGCTCCTTTGCGCCCAACGGTCCCGGGCAGGGCGATATCCCGCAATTCGACGCCCCGGCCGCGCTGCGGGCCGATGCCGAGGTGCTGGATATCCCGATCCGACTGCCGCAGCTGCCGGCGGGGTGGCAGCCCAACTCGGGGGCGCGCGGCAGTATCGACGGCGGCCGCACCGATCCGGCGACCGGCCAGCCGGTGCGGGCGGTGACCTCGCGGGTCGGCTATATCGCCCCCAGCAAGATGTATCTGAGCCTGACTCAGAGCAACGCCGACGAGGCCAGGTTGGTCGGTCACCTGGATCCCGACGCGGTGCCGACCGGCGCGCAGGACATCGACGGGGTGACCTGGGTCGTCTACGAGCCGGGGGAGGGTGAGCCGATCTGGACCACCCGGCTCGACGATGCCCCACGCGCGGGCCGCGACGCCGGGCAGGCCCAGATCGCGATCACCGGCGCCGGTTCCCCGGCCGACTTCCGCACCCTGGCCGCGGCCGTCCAGAGCCAAGCGCCGCTGCCGGCCTAATCCTGCTGGGCGGGGCCGTCGTCGACCACCGGCGCGGCAGCCACCGGTTGGCGCCGCGCCGCGCGAGCCCGCTCGATCAGACGCCTGAGCCGACTCGGCTCGTCGGGTTCGTCTTCGAGCGCCTCGGTGCCCATGTCCATCGGGACACCCTGGTAGACCCATAGGTACACGCTGATCGTGGTGACGATGACGATCATCACCACCGGGCCGATGACGATGCCCAGGAAGCCGAACATGGTGATCCCGGCGAACACCGACAGCAACATCAGCGCGGAATCCAGCTTGGCCTCCTTGGGTACCAGGATCGGGCGCAGCACATTGTCGATATTGGTCACCACGATGATGTGGAAGGCGATGACGAAGATGCCGCCGATGACGTTGCCGAACAAGGCAAGTCCGATGCCGAACGGGATGGTGACGATGCCGCCGCCGAGCGGGATCACCGACAGCGCGGACAGCAGGATCGCGAAGATGAAGAACCCGTCGTGGAACCCGGCGATGTAGATCGAGATGGCGCCGGCGATGCCCTGCGCGAGCGCGATGACGAACTGGCCGCGCACCGTGCCGCGCACCATGGCCGCCATCTTGGCCAGGTACAGATCGGTGGCCTCTTCGCCGAGCGGGTTGAGCCGGCGGATCAGCAGCCGCAGGTCCTCGCCGTTGACCAGCATCGAGATGAAGACGTACAGAAAGATGATGGCCGCGGTCAGACCGCCGAACAGGCCACCGGCCGCGCCCTGCAGGAAGTGCAGGCCCCATTCGCCGGCGCGTTGGGCGAAGGTGACCACCCAGCCCTGCAGTTGCTCGGCGGTGATATCGGTGCCCTTCATGATCGGCAGGCGGTCGAGCAGCTCGTTGACGATCCCCAGTGACCGGTCGCCCAGCGTGCTCAGGTCGGTCCTGCCCACCCAGTCGGCGACGCTGCGCACCATCACGGTGATCTGCACGACGCCCAGGGCCACCGCGCCGCCGATCGGGATGATGACGATGGCCAGCGCGGCGAACAGTGTTCCGGTGGCTGCCAGGCCGGGGCTGAACCGTTTGCGCAGCCGCTCGTAGAGCGGGTCGAACAGGTAGGCCACCACGGCCGCGACCACGATGAGCATGAAATAGCCGCGCAGGAAGTAGGCCCCGAAACCGAGCGCGGCGACGGTCGCGACGGCCAGTGCCCGCTTCTGGCTGAGGGTGAACTCGGTTTTCACGGGTCTATTGGACAGCTTCTGTCACTGTTGCGCGAGCTTCATGATGTGGCTCAGCAGATCCGGGTAGCGCTTCAGGTGCGCGCCCCCGTTGAGATCGAGCACCTCACCGGTGAGCCAGGACGCCTCGGTGAGAAACACGACGGCCTCGGCGATGTCCGCGGGGGTGCCCGCCCGGCCCAGCGGGGTGTTCTCCACGTACTCCTCGACGACGCCGGGGACCAGGGCCGCGCCCTCGGTGAGCGGGGTGTGCACGAAGCCGGGTGCGACCGCATTGACCCGGATGCCGCGCGCAGCCAGCTCGAGGGCGGCCACCTGGGTGAGCATCGACAGACCGGCCTTGGCCGAGCAGTAGGCGCTCATACCCGCGGCGGGCTGGCGACCGTTGAGCGAGGAGATCGAGACCAGTGCACCGCCCTCGTTGAGGTGGCGGCCGGCGTATTTGGCGACGATGAAGGCACCCGTGAGGCAGACGTCGACGACATCGCGGAAGTCCTGCACCGCGAGATCGACGATCAGTCCGATATTGGAGAAGCCGGCACAGCTCACGACGACGTCGACACCGCCTTTCCCCGTCGCTTCGCTCGCCCCGGTCCCCGCCTGCTCGAAAAGCGTTGCCACCGAGTCTTCGTCGACGACGTCGACCTCCGCTGCCGAATGCGGTGCGCCGAGTTCGGCGGCACGTGCGGCGGCGCCCTCGGCGTTTCGGTCGGCGATGACGACGCGGTGCCCCCGGGCCGCCAGCGCCTGCGCGCTGGCCCAGCCGATACCGGATGCCCCGCCGATCACGACGGCCGTGGTTGCGGTCATGGCTGAGCCTCCGGTCGGGGGTCGCCCCAGGTGTCCGCGATCGCCTGCCACGGATGCGCGTAGCGCAGGCCGGTGCCGTGGTACGCGGTGCGCCGCTTGAGGATCTGCTTGACCAGCGGTGCGAGGAGCCGCAGCAGCGGGCGCTGGATACCGGCCTTGTCGGCCGTCTCGATCAGCATGGCGGGCCAGGAATGGTGCTGGAACCCTAGGGCCTGCTGGGCGCGAGAAGTGTCCATCCAGTCGGTGGCAAACCAGCCGCCGTCGTCGCCCGGGTCGCCCTTCAGTCCGGTCGGCACACCGCCCACCAGGCCCATCGCCGCGGCCATCGCCGGGGCCACCTCACCCTGGCGCAGTCGGTGGCTGGCGTCGTCGCCGCCGATCAGCAGCGTCTCCCCGAGCACGTCGGCGGTGGTGGCGGCGGCAAAGGCGCTCGCCACGTCGCGCACGTCGACGGTCTGTAGCCGGCCGTCGGTGGGCAGCATGCTCTCGAAGTAGATGTTGTCCATCTTCATGTAGGAGCCCGGGCTGACGGTGAGGACGCCGCCGAGTCGCAGGATCACCCAGGCCAATGCCGAGGTCCGCACGATCTTCTCGGCCCTGACCTTGTGGTCGCCGTAGATATCGGCCGGGTTGACCGGGGTATCGGCGCTCAGCACGCCCTCGACGGTGTGCGGGTTACGCGAGCCGTACACGGCGATACTGGAGGCCAGCACGAAACGTGGTGTGGTGGGCAGTCTTTCGGCGGCCCGTACCAGGCTTGCGGTGGCGTCGACGTTGACGCGCTCGGCAAGCCCGCGACGTTGGTAGATGAACGGCGGGATGACCGCGGCGAGATGGATGATCGCCGACGGTGACACCTGCTCGACGAGCGCGCCGACGGCGGCCGGATCGGTGAGATCGGCCCAGTGCACCGTGACGCCGACCGGTAGCGAGTCGGCGGCCTTCCGGCTGGCGGGGGTGTCCAGATCGGTGGCGACCACCCGCCTGCCGTCCTCGGCAAGGCGCGCGACGGTCGCTGATCCGACCAACCCGAAGGCGCCGGTCACCAACACGGTTTCGGTCATCGGAACTCCATCAGCCGGTGGATGATCGCCTGTCACAGTAGCGAACGTCGCGCTGGTTGATTAGGTCAACTTCAGATTTCGGCGGGTGCGGTATCAGTCCGATCGGATGCAGCGGAAACCGATATGGCTCATGCCGGTGTCGATCGGCTGGGGGCGGCGCGCGGCCGGTCGATAGCGCATGCAGTAGCTGTCCGCGCACAGGAACGAACCGCCCTTGACGACCTTGCGTGGCACGCCGAACTGTTCGTCGCGGCTGTCGTCTGCGCAGCACGGTGCGGTGGTGCGGTCCTCGCCGTACCAGTCGAGGGTCCACTCCCAGACGTTTCCGGCCATGTCGAACAGGCCATACCCGTTCGGGGGGTAGCTGCCCACGGGTTTCGTTGTGCCGTAGCCGGTGTCGGGTAGGTATGGGAACTCTCCGCGCCAGTGGTTGGCGAGTGGACGCCCGGGTGTCTCGGGATCGGCTCCCCAGGTGTAGGTGCAATGGGGGAGTCCACCGCGGGCGGCGATCTCCCACTGTGCCTCGGTCGGCAGCACCAGGCCCGCCCAGTCCGCATAGGATTGCGCGTCCTCGAACGCGACGTGCACGACCGGATGGTCGTCTCGGCCGCGCAGTGCCGATCGAGGGCCGCGCGGGTGATTCCAGCACGCACCGGGAGTCCAGGTCCACCACTGGCTCAGATGGCGCAGATCGACCGGTCCGGCGGTGCGGGTGAACACCATGGAGCCGGGGACCAGGTTCTGCGGGGGTGCTCCCGGATACAGGTCGGGATCCAGTGGACGTTCGGCCACCGTGACATAGCCTGTCGCCGAGACGAACTCGGCGAACTGGGCGTTGGTCACCGCGTAACGCTGAATCCAAAACCCGTCGACGGTGACGTCGTGGGCGGGTGCCTCTTCCGGGTAGTGATCATCGGATCCCACACGTGCGGTCTGCGGCGGGACCCAGACCAGATCGGTGTCAGTCACTGAAGATGGTCGCCCAATCATCGCGCATGCTGACCGTGGTCCACCCGTATTGTTCGGCGTGGCCGAGGGCGCGTTCCGCGCCTGCCGTGTAGTCGAATTCGCGTTCGGCATCGTCGTGACGCACCAGCATCTTCAGCGACGGTCCACCCTGGGCGCCGGTATACATCAGCATCTCATCGTCACCGTTGGAATTGCCGACCGCCAGGATGGGCCGGCGGCCGATGCGATTCCAGATGCGCACCGGCTTCTCGGGTCCGTCATCCCAGATGTCCAGTGCGGGTTGCAGCAGCAGGTCGCCGGATCCGTCGGCGCCGACGAACTTGAGGCCCTGGGCGCTGCCGACGACGCGTTCGGGAGGGATGCCGTAGATCCGGCTGGTGACCGGGCGCATGAAATCCCGCCCGCCACCGGACACGATGTAACAGGTGAACTCGTGATCATCCAGATAGCGCAGCAGTTCGACCATCGGCGCATAGGTGCACTCCAGGTATGGGCGGCCCAGCAAGGGGTGCATCGCCTCGGCGAAGAAGGTGCCGACGGCGGCTGCGTGATCTTCGACCTTGACCGAATCGTGCAGTGAGAGCACGGCTGCGGCAAGAGTTTTCAGGTCGGAGTCGTCGCCTTGGTAATGCTTGGTGATGGCACCGCCGAACCACCGCAGGTCGCCGTTGTGGGCCGCCAGATACGGCTGTTCCTCGGCGAGCGACGGGTCGGTGGACACCTTGCCGGCCAGCCGCCGCACGATGAAGTCGAGTTGGATGTACATCGGCTTCTCACACCACAGGGTGCCGTCGTTGTCGAACACCGCGACCCGCTCGACGGGATCGACCTCGCGGCAGACCCGCGCCACGAAGTCGACGATGGTCGACCTCGTGGGCCCGTCCCGCCAGGTTTCCAGGGCCATCGTCAGTCGCCCCGGGCGGCCAGGAACTTCTCCAACTCCTCCACGGCGTTGCTGATGGTGAACGATGCCGGTTCCTGGCGCGGTGGAAACTCCTTGAAGGTCTCCAGGAATTGATTGACGATCGCGCTGCCGTAGAACATCAGATAGAGCCTGTCGATCACCCAGTCCCAGTAGGTGTTCGAGGTGATATCGGCGCGCTCGAAGGGATCGGTGCGCAGGTTGAACAGCTTGGGAGCCCGCAGTTTGGTGAACGGCTCGAACCATACCTCCAGGGTGCCCTGGCAGCGTTGCTCCATGAAGACGATCTTCCAGTTGTCGGCCCGGATGCCCAACACGTCGCCGTCGTCGGAAAAGTAGATCATCCCGCGGCGCGGGCTCTTGTCGACCTCGCCGGTGAGGTAGGGCAGCAGGTTGTAACCGTCTATGTGCACCTTGAAGGTCTCGCCGCCTGCTTGGTGGCCGGCCTTGAGCTTCTCGACGATATCCGGATCGCCGGCGGCCGCCAGGAATGTCGGGAGCCAATCATGGTGCTGGACAATCTCATTCGAGACGGATCCAGCCTTGATCTTACCTGGCCAGCGGATCAGCTCGGGGATGCGGAACGCGCCCTCCCAGTTGGTGTTCTTCTCGCTTCGGAACGGGGTGGTGGCGCCGTCGGGCCAGCTGTTGGCATGCGGACCGTTGTCGGTGGAGTAGATGACGATGGTGTCCTCGGCGATCCCGAGTTCGTCGACGAGGTCGAGCAGCGTGCCGACATGGCCGTCATGATCGACCATGGTGTCGTGATACGGCGACTGCCAGCGCCCCGCCTGGCCGACGCTGTCCGGCTTGGTGTGAGTCCGGAAATGCATGTGGGTGGTGTTCATCCAGACGAAGAACGGCGTATCCGACTCGTGCTGGCGCTTGATGAAATCCACACAGGCGGCTGTGGTCTCGTCGTCGATGGTTTCCATCCGCTTCTTGGTCAGCGGGCCGGTGTCCTCGATGCGTTGTTTGCCGACCGGCCCGTACCGCGGATCGACCTCGCCGGAGTCCTGCTCCGTCGCCCAGGAATGGATCACGCCGCGGGGCAGTAGCGCGGTGCGTAGCAGCGGCGCCTCCTCGGCGGTCGGGTAGTCCTCGTGCTCGGGCTCCTCCTCGGCGTTGAGGTGGTACAGATTGCCGAAGAACTCGTCGAAGCCGTGTGCCGTCGGCAGGTACTTGTTGAGGTCGCCGAGGTGGTTCTTGCCGAATTGGCCGCATGCGTAACCCAGCGGCTTCAACAGTTCGGCGATGGTCGGGTCTTGCTTCTGAAGGCCGACATCGACGCCGGGCATACCGACCTTGCTCATCCCGGTTCGGTACACGCTTTGGCCGGTGATGAACGAGGCCCTGCCCGCCGTGCAGCTCTGTTCACCGTAGGAGTCGGTGAACAGCATTCCCTCATGGGCGATCCGGTCGATATTGGGGGTCTGATAGCCCATCATTCCGCGGCTGTAGCAGCTGAGGTTCCAGATGCCGATATCGTCGCCCCAGATGACCAGAATGTTGGGTTTTTCGTTCGGCATAGTCGCAGGCTCCGCCTTCCTGGGTCATTGTCGCGAATCCCGACCTGCTGCAACCCTAGGCCTGTGAGGCCGTCCCGGCGGTGCAAACGGACGACGTATTTGTCGAATGTTCACTGTGCTCCGACGCTGGCAGATCCTGGTTCCGCGGCGGCCAGCGAATCTTGCTTGGGCTGTGCCGCAAGGCAAGTCGATTGTCTCGCACAGCTCAAATGGCGCGCGGAGGTTCGGGTCAGCTGCTGGTGGCAAACGCGCCGCCGTAACCGGGCGGGAGCTGGCCGCGCTTTACGGGTCTAGGGTGGAGAGATCGTGGGTTCCTCGCGTGCCCGATCCGTCGGTTGCCGTCTGCGGTCGCTCTGAAGAGATGGGAGCATCGCCGATGGTCGATGTCGCCGCCGAACATCCGTCCGCCACCCGGCTCGCGATCTGCGGGCGCACCGACCAGCCGGGCACCGTCGACGGCGCTTGGTGGCCGCCGGACTACGACCTGAGGACCACGCTGCCCGATCTGATCTCGGTGATGGGCCGCTGGCTGGGGCCGGTATCGCGGGTGCTCTATGACCCGAGCCTGTTCCCGTCGGCGCCGTCTCGCATCATCCGTGGCACGACGGGGGTCTCGGTGGATCGCTACTCGCTGGTCTCCCGGGACACCATCTACCTGACCGGCACCCACACCCGCAACGCCCTGCTGTTCGTGGTGCCCCCCGAAACGTCCGAGGACAACGCATGTGAGCTGCTCACGAGGGTGTCGAACACGACGATTCCGATGACGGTTCGGATGTTGCGGGCCATCGTCGGCGGCCACCCCGCGGCGCGGGAACAGTTGGGCTGATTTGGGCCGCGCCGGCGTCGTACCGTAGCCTGGTAAGCACGTTTCCCCGGCACTGTAGACGCCGCGCGGGAAGCCAGAGGCCGGGACGCTACAGCGTCACCGGCCTTGTCCAGCTTCGGGGCCGGTCGTGCTGGCCTCGTGGTCGGCCCATTCGGCGAGCTCGCGAACCAGGCCGGGATACCGCCCGCGATCGGGCCGGAAGATGTCGTGCGGGGAATCGGGAAACTCGTGCAGGCGTGCGGCTGGGAACACCTCCCGGTACCGGGCCCAGGCGGGCTGGTCGATGACGGTGCTGGTGGGGCTGCGGATGACCAGTAACGGCGGCCCCCACTGCGCCAGCGGTTCCCAGAAGGACCGCGACACCGCCGCGGCGAAGGTGGCGACGGCGGCCTGCCGGTCGACCCGCTGGTGTACCGGGGTGCCGCGCCAGCGACCGTCCAGCACCCGCGCCGCGATCTGCGTGGGCAGTGCGATCTCCTCGGGCAGATAGTCCCCGATCGAGATCGACCGCACCCGGTCGGTGTGCGCCAATGCCCAGTGCAGCGCGTAACTGGTGCCCCGGGAAAACATCGCAAGGTGCACCGGGCCTTCGGTCACCTCGTCGACGACCGCGCCGATATCGCCGGCGCGTGCTGCGGCGTCATACGGCCCGGACGGCGCCACGCTGCCGCCGTGGCCGCGCAGTTCGACCACCACGGTGCGCCGTCCGAACTGTGGCAGCACCGCGATGTAGTCCTGCGCCACGCAGGTGAACCCGGGCACGAAGACGACGGGCGCGCCGCGGTCGTCGCCGGAGTCGAGATAGCGGATTCGGGCGTCACCGTTGGCGGCGACGCGGAACTGCGGCATGGGTGGTAGTAAATCAGCCCTTCGGCGGTGCCGGTGCGGCAGCGGTCACCGCCGGCTCGGAACCCTGGGCTGTCATCCTGTCGAACAACTCGGTGTAGTACGGCAGGCAGTCGGCCATGGCGGCTTCGGTGGTGAACAGCGGCTCGTACCCCAGATCGCGGCGGGCCTTGGCGATCGAGAAGTAGTTGTTCAGATAAAGCCGTTCGACGGCAAGGGGTTCGACCAGCGGTTCGCGGATGCCGTACTTGAAGTGCAGCCACTGCCAGGCCATCATCGCCTTGTGCACCAGCTTTCCGGAGACCCGGAAGTTCGGCAGACTGCGCCCGCAGGCTTCGACGACGGGGCGGGCGAACTCGAACATGTTCAGTGGTTCGCCGTCGTTGATGAAATACGCCTGGCCGGGCGCTGATCCGCCCTCGACCAGATGCTCGGCGGCCAGGATGAAACCGTGAATCAGGTTGTGCACGTAGGAGTTGTCCAACTTGATGTTCTTGTTGCCGACCAGCACCTTGACATGCCCGGCGAGCACGTTCTCGAACACCTTGCGGAACATCGTCTGATCCCCGCGCCCCCAGATGCCGCTGGGCCGGATGGAACAGGTGAGCATGCCGCGCTCGCCGTTGCAGCCGAGCACGAACTGCTCGGCGACGACCTTGGTCTCGGTGTACAGGTCGTTGAAACGGCTTGTGTAGGGCAGGGTTTCATCGCCATTCTGGATATCCTGGCCACCCATCACCACGCTGTTGGATGCGGTGTAGACGAAGCGCTTGACTCCCGCGGCCTGCCCGGCGTGCACCAGGTTCTTGGTGCCCTCGACGTTGACGTCGAAACTGCGCTTGCGGTACTCCGCGGTGACCGATGCCCCGCCCATCAGGTCGATGATCGCGGCGGTGTGGATGACGGTGTCCACCCCGTCCACAGCCGCGGTCACATCTGCAGTGTCGGTGATATCGCCGACGACGGTCTGCAGCTTCGGATGCGCGGGCAGCGGGGTCGGTACCCGGTCGAACGAGCGGACCTGCAGCCCGCGGTCGAGCAGCGTGGTCACGAGGTTGGCGCCGACGAAGCCGGAACCCCCGGTCACCAGGACTCGGCCCAGGTCAGTGCGCAGTGTTGGGTCTCCCATGTGACGAGGATAACTGAAACGTGTTCCAGTTTTGAACCCCGAGCGGTAGAGCCGGTGCGCAGAGTGCGCTGTCAGTCATCCTCGGGCTCGCCAGCGGCGAGGGTGTCGGCGACCTTCTTGCGCGCACCCGCGAGGTGCTCCTCGCACCGTTTGGCCAGCTCTTCGCCGCGTTCCCAGAGCTTGAGCGAGGTGTCCAGGTCGAGTCCGCCGTGCTCGAGCTGAGCCACCACCTCGATAAGGGCGTCCCGCGCCTCTTCGTACCCCAATTGACTAATGGGCTTCATCTGCACCCTCGCTGACTGTTGTGATGGCACCGTCGGCAACCCGCACCCGTAGCCGGGTGCCCGCCGGGGCGTCGTCGATCGACCGCAGGATCGGGCGGTCTGCACCCGATTGCCGCGCATCGGCCACCTGGACGACGGCGTAGCCGCGCGCCAACGTGGCCGCCGGGCCCAACGTGCTCAAGCGGGCCCGCAGATGTTCCAGGCGGTCGGTTTCGGCGGCGATCAGCCGGCCGATGTCCCGCCGCGCCGTGCGGCGGGCCCGGTGCACCTCCTCGGCGCGGGCGTCCAGCGCCTGCAGCGGACGGGCCAGCACCGGTCGCGAGCGCAACCCGTCGATGATGTGCTGCTCGCGGCGCACCCAGTTGCGCAGCGCCTGGTCGCTGCGCCGGCGCAGATCGTCGACCTGGGCCTGCTCGGCGGCGGCGTCGGGGACCACGCGTTTGGCCGCGTCGGTCGGGGTGGCCGCCCGCAGATCGGCGACCAGATCGCAGAGCGGGTTATCGGGTTCGTGGCCGACGGCGCTGATCACCGGTGTGGTGCAGGCCGCGACGGCCCGGCACAGGGTTTCGTCGGAGAACGGCAACAGGTCCTCCACGCTGCCGCCGCCGCGGGCCATGACGATGACGTCGACGGCGGGGTCGGCGTCCAGCGCGGCCAACGCCTCCACGATTTGGGCGACCGCGTTCGGGCCCTGCACGGCGGTGTTGCGCACGGCGAAGCGCACCGCGGGCCAGCGGCCGGCGGCGATCGCCATCACATCGTGTTCGGCCGCCGATGCGCGGCCGGTGATGAGGCCGATGGTGTCGGGCAGGAACGGGATCGGTCGCTTGCGCCGACGATCGAAAAGACCCTCGGCGTCCAGCAGCCTGCGCAGCCGCTCGATCCGGGCGAGTAGTTCGCCGACCCCGACGGCGCGGATATCGCTGACCCGTAACGAGAAGCTGCCCCGGCCGGTGTAGAACTGCGGTTTGCCGTAGACGATCACCTGGACGCCCTCGGCGAGCTTCACCGGCGCGTTCAGAACCAGGTCACGCGGGCAGGTCAGCGACAGCGACATATCGGCGGCCGGGTCGCGCAGCACCAGGAATGCGGTCGGCGAGCCGTGCCGCACGTTCAGCTGGGCGATCTGACCCTCCACCCACACCGTGCCGAGCCGGTCGATCCATTTGGCCACCCGGGTCGCCACGGCGCGCACCGGCCACGGGTTCTCCGGGGACTGGCCGGGTTCGCTCACTTCGCCGACGCGCGGGTGATCCTGTTGGCGAGCAGCGTCTGGAACGGGGCGCGGGCCTTGTTGGCCTCCTCGAAGGCCAGCAGCGCCTCCAGCTCGTCGAGCTTGAGCGAGGTGAGCCGCGCCCGCAGCTGTGCCAGCGTCAACGTCTCGTACCCGATCCGCTCGACGACGTCGGGCACACCGCCGCCGCCGTTGCCGGACGGCGCGACCACCTCGGGGGTGGGCTCACCTTCACTGAACAACGCGAAACGGCCTTCGGTCAGACGGGTCACCGGTGCCGGTTCGTCGTCGTCGGCGAGATTCTTGAACGGATCTTCGGGCAGATCCTCGTCGAAGGTCGCCCACTCCGGCTGCTCGTCCTTGGGCGGGAACAGTTCCTCCAGGGCCTCGTCACCACGGTTGACCAGATCGGCGACATCCTGCTGCACCTTCATCACCAGATGCGCCAACTGGCTGGCCACCGTCATCGGATAGGTCAGGATCGTCTGCGGGAGCTTGCGTGTCTCGTCCAGCGCGGTCACCGCCGCACCCACCAGCAGTCGGACTCCGTATGGTGCAGTTGCCATGGGTGCAGCCTACGGCTGGCCCGGCGGGCATGCCGGTAAGTACCCTGGTTGCATGCCGCCAACCGTCAACATGGGTATTCCGGGCGCCGCCAGCTCGGTCAGTTCACCGGTGGTGGGCAAACGGGTACTGCTCGCCGAGCCGCGCGGCTACTGCGCGGGCGTCGACCGCGCCGTCGAAACCGTGGAACGCGCCCTGGAACAGCACGGCGCACCAATCTACGTGCGCCACGAGATCGTGCACAACCGCTACGTGGTGGACACGCTGGCCAAGGCGGGTGCCGTCTTCGTCGAGCAGACCGACGAGGTGCCCGAGGGCGCCATCGTCGTGTTCTCCGCGCACGGGGTCGCGCCGACCGTGCACGTCGAGGCCGCCGCCCGCAACTTGCAGACCATCGATGCCACCTGCCCGCTGGTCACCAAGGTGCACAACGAGGCCAAACGCTTCGCCCGCGACGACTACGACATCCTGCTCGTCGGGCACGAGGGCCACGAGGAGGTGGTCGGCACCGCCGGGGAGGCGCCCGATCACGTCCAGGTCGTGGACAACCCGGATGCCGTGGACAAGGTCACCGTGCGCGATCCCAACAAGGTCATCTGGCTGTCGCAGACCACGCTGAGCGTCGACGAGACCATGGAGACGGTGCGCCGGCTGCGGGAGAAGTTCCCGACGCTGCAGGACCCGCCGAGTGACGACATCTGTTACGCCACCCAGAACCGGCAGGTCGCGGTGAAGGCGATGGCGCCCGAATGCGAGCTGGTCATCGTCGTCGGCTCGAAGAACTCGTCGAACTCGGTGCGGCTGGTGGAGGTGGCGCTCGGCGCCGGATCCCAGGCGGCCTACCTGGTCGACTACGCCGACGATATCGATCCGGCCTGGTTCTCCGGCGTCACGACCGTCGGTGTCACCTCCGGTGCCTCGGTGCCCGAGATCCTGGTCCGCGGTGTGCTGGACCGGCTCGCCGAATACGGCTACGGCACCGTGCAACCGGTGACCACGGCCAACGAGACACTGGTGTTCGCCCTGCCGAGGGAGATCCGTCCACCGCGCAACTGACGCCGGTACGTTCGAGCCCTGTGGACTCTGTGCGACGTGTGATTCCGGCTGTCCTGTGCGTGATCGTGCTGCTGGTCGCCGGCTGCAGTGACACCGAAGACCGGCTGACCACCACCGTCGACGGCTTCGCCGATGCGCTCAGCAGCGCCGACACCGCCGCAGCCGCCGCGCTGACGACCGATCCGGCGGCCGCCGACGTGCTCGCGACGCTGTATGCCAGCCTCGGCAAGGATGTCCGCTTCGAGGTGTCCGGCGTGCAGCGCCAGCAGGACGCGGCGACGTTCGCGCTGGCCGCGACCTGGAAGTTCGGCCCACAGAAGGCCACCGAATGGACCTACACCACGCAGGGCCGCGCGGAGGCCGAGGGCGAGGACTGGAGGATCCAGTGGGATGCGGCCACCGTCGCACCCGGCCTGGACCAGGGGCCGTTGTCGTTCAGCACCCTGGTCCCGCAGCCGGCGGCCCGGGTGCTGGACCGCACCGGCGCCGACCTCCTCACCCAGCACATCGTCACCCTCGTCGACGTCGCGCCCGGCGCCGACGTCACCGCCGTTGCCGCGTTGCTCAACCCGATCGCACCGACGATCACGGCCGGGTCGCTGACCGCGGACCTCGCCGCGGGCAAACCCGTCACCGCGGTCACCTTGCGCGAGGAGGATCTCGCCCCGATCCAGCAGCAGCTGGCCGCGCTGGCGCATGTGACGTTGCGTCCCCAGACCCGATTGCTGGCCACCGACCGCGCGCTGACCTCGCCGACCTGGGCGGGACTAGCCGAGCTGTGGCAGCAACGCACCGATGCCGCGGCCGGGTGGGCGGTGACCGCCGCCACCGAGTCCGGTCCCAAACGGGTGGGTGGCCAGGACGCCGCGCCGGTCGGGGACATCGCCAGCACCGTGGACATCGGCGTCCAGCTGGCCGCGGAGAACGCGCTCGCCCCGCTGGTGACACCGGCCGCGATCGTGGCGATCCAGCCGTCCACCGGAGACCTGCTGGCCGTCGCGCAGAACGCGCCCGCCGACGCGCAGGGCCCGATCGCGCTGACCGGGCTGTATCCACCGGGCTCGACATTCAAGACGGTGACGGTGTCGGCGGCGCTGCAGGCCGGGCTGGTCACCCCCGACAGCATCGTCGGGTGTCCGGGCACCGAGAACATCGAGGGCCGCCAGATCCCCAACGATGACAACTTCGACCTCGGCGATGTCCCGCTGCACACGGCGTTCGCGCGGTCCTGCAACACCACGATGGGCCGACTCGCCGTCGACCTACCGCCCGATGGGCTGACGAAGGCCGCCGCGCAACTCGGATTGGGCATCGACTTCGTCGCACCCGGCATGACGACCGTCACCGGTTCGGTGCCGGTCGCCGACACCTCGGCATTGCGCGTCGAGGAGGGCATCGGGCAGGGCAAGGTCACCGCGTCGCCGTTCGGTATGGCCCTGGTTGCCGCGACGCTGGCTCACGGGTCGGTGCCTGCCCCGACGATCGTGGCGGGTTCGCCGGGTGTCGCCGACCGGACACCGGAGCCCCTGCCGGGCGGTGTCGCCGCGCAGGTGCGGGCGATGATGCGCGAGACGGTCACCGGGGGCACCGCGACCCAGCTGCAGGACATTGCGGGCCTGCTGGGCAAGACCGGCACCGCCGAATATATCGACGACACCCACGCGCATGGCTGGTTCGTCGGGATCCGCGGTGATCTGGCGCTGGCGGTGTTCGTCAGCGACGCGGGCAGCTCCACACCCGCGGTGGATGCGGCGGGCGCCCTGCTGCGGGCCGTGCCGTGAGGGGTCAGTCCCAGTCGTCGCGGCGGCGGCTGGTGCGCGGCCGGGTGCGGTGCTCGGTGCGCCGTTCTTCATCGCTGCTGCGATAGCGCACCCGCGAGACGGGGTGATGGCTGCTGTCGGTGGGCGAGGAGCGCCGCGGCCGTTCCGGGTACGGGTCGCGGCGATCGTCGGGGCGCCCATAGCCCGGTTCGTAGCCGGTGTCCTCGTAGCCGGTGTCTTCGTAGCCGGTGTCTCCGTAGCCGGTGCGATAGCCGGCGTCGTAGCCCTCGGGGCGCCGCCGGCGGCGCGGACGGTCATAGTCGACGGCGTCACGCGGGTCATAGGGGTCATACGGTTCATAGCCGCGCGGCGGCGGTGTGCGGCGCGGCTCGCGAGCCGACGGATTGCGGGGCCGGCGCGGCTGACGTTCCCCGGGCAGCGGCGGCTCGCCGTTGCGGCGCGGGCGGCCCGATCGTTCCCGGGCGGTGGCCCGTTCGCGCCGATCGGCGGCGGCGGCCGACGCGGCGATATCGGACTCCGGTGGTCGGTTGTGCCGGGAGCGGGAGGGTTCCCCGGCGCGGGGCGCGCGGCGGGGCCGCTCGTAGGGGTCGGCGGCGTCGCGGCGGGACCGGCGCGGGGCGCGGATCGGCTCGTCCTCGTCGACCGGCGCGGCGCTGCGGGCGAACCGGCGCGAAGCGCGGCGCGGGGTCTCGGCGGGTGGGTCGGCGGCCTCGGTGCCGGCCGCTTCGCTGGGCGCGGCCCCGCGGTCGAGGTACCAGCGGGCCGCCCCGAGCAGCAGCACCGCAGCCGTGGTGAAGAACATCAGCGGGAAGCGTTCGATCAGCGGGTAACCGCAGTTGATCAGGATGTCCTTGAGGCCGCCCAGCTCACCACCGTGGAACAGGAAATACGACGTGGGGACGGCGACGAACAGGATCAGCGGGGGCTGGATGACGGCGGTGAACAGGCCGCTGCGGCGGACCAGCACCACCGCGGCCAGGCAGCCCAGCACGTAGAGGGTGGCGAACACCGCGCCGAGTTCCTTGTTGCCCGCGCCCGCGTCGTAGGCGAAACCGACGGCGGTCGCCGTCACCGCCAACAGGGTGGCGCCCCACCACGGCAGTCCGGACGGCAGACCCGGCAGACCTGGCGGCAGCAACCCCTGGAATCGGGGGAGCGCGGAGCGGTGGTTCACCGACTCCGTCGGCTCTGCTGACTGACCTGACACATGTTGACCGTACCGGCTTCAACTGCAGCTGTGCTGCCAGCACGCGCTGAGGAGATCATCACAACCTCTAGACTCTGGAGTCCGTGAGCTTGAACCTCGGAATCGTCGGTCTCCCCAATGTCGGCAAGTCGACCCTTTTCAATGCGTTGACGCGGAACGACGTGCTGGCTGCGAACTACCCGTTCGCGACGATCGAGCCCAATGAGGGTGTGGTGGCGCTGCCCGACCCGCGGCTGGACAAGCTCGCCGAGATCTTCGGGTCGGAGAAGACGGTGCCGGCGCCGGTGACGTTCGTCGATATCGCGGGCATCGTGAAGGGCGCCTCTGAGGGCGCCGGGCTGGGCAACAAGTTCCTGGCGAATATCCGCGAGTGCGATGCCATCTGCCAGGTGGTGCGGGCCTTCGCCGATGACGATGTGGTGCACGTCGACGGTCGGGTGGACCCCCGCTCGGATATCGAGGTGATCGAGACCGAACTGATCCTGGCCGATATGCAGACCCTGGAGAAGGCGATTCCGCGGCTGGAGAAGGAAGCGCGCAACAACAAGGACCGCAAGCCCGTACTGGAGGCGGCGGTGGCGGCCCAGGCGGTGCTTGATTCGGGCACGACGTTGTTCGCCGCCGGTGCCGATGTGGCGCCGCTGCGCGAGCTGAACCTGATGACCACCAAGCCGTTCCTGTACGTGTTCAATGCCGACGAGTCGGTGCTCACCGACGAAGCCAAGCAGGCCGAGCTGCGGGCGCTGGTGGCCCCGGCGGATGCGGTGTTCCTGGACGCCAAGATCGAGTCGGAACTGATCGAACTCGACGACGAATCCGCGGCCGAACTGCTGGAGTCGATCGGGCAGACCGAGCGCGGCCTGGATGCGTTGGCGCGGGCCGGTTTTCACACCCTGAACCTGCAGACCTATCTGACCGCCGGGCCGAAAGAGGCGCGCGCGTGGACGATTCACCGCGGTGACACCGCGCCGAAGGCGGCCGGCGTGATTCACACCGATTTCGAGAAGGGTTTCATCAAGGCCGAGATCGTGTCGTTTGCCGACCTGGTGGAGGCCGGATCGATGGCGGCGGCCAAGGCGGCCGGCAAGGTCCGGATGGAGGGCAAGGATTACGTGATGGCCGACGGAGACGTGGTGGAGTTCAGGTTCAACGTGTAGCCGTTTCAAGGTTGCTGTCGCCCGCACGGGCTGACGGGCCAGATTCCTGGGCGATATCCCTTTGTCGAACGTGGTACTACCGGTGGTACTGCCCGAGACGTAGTACTGCAGGCAGTACTACGTCTCGCGAGGGGTTGTCGGTCCCCGCGCCGGACCGGCGCGGCGAATTGGGCCGCGGATGTTGTTCGGTGACGGCACTCGGTTGGGCTCCGATTCGATCTCTGATCGCTACCGATCGTGAAGAAGATGGCGAGGTGTCGCGTTGGCAGCGTGCACGCCCGCGTAGGACGCGCCGAGGAAGCGGCGCACCATCTCGGCCTCGGCGGCAGCATCCTTGAGCGGCCAGTACCACAACGCCAGGAATGTGCGGATCAGCCATTGTGCGGCAAGCGGATCGGGTGTGCTGAGCCCCACCATTTCGCCGGCGAAGCGGGACACGATGGGGGAGCCGGTGAGCCACTCCTCGCCGGGGTGCATCGCCATGGAACGCATGATCTTGGCGAGCGGATCGGTGCGCAGGCGTCCCAACGCCACCGTGGTGGCGGTGACGATGCGCTCGGGTCCGGTCAGCCCGTCGATGGCTGCGCGGACCGAGTCGAGGATGCGTTCGGCTTGTCGCGCGAGCACCACATCGCGGATGGCGCTCTTGCCTCCGGTGTGGCGGTAGACGGTCGCCGGGGAGCAGTGCACGGCCGCCGCCAGCGCGTCGATGCTGAAGGCGTCGTAACCGTGCCGGGCCAGCAAGGTGGCGGCCGCGGCGTAGATCCGTTCGGCGGCCTCGTCACGTCGATCCCGCCCGATCAGCCAGTCGTCGGTCGCCATCGGTCAGTTCTCCCAGCACCGCGAAGTCACGAAGACTTTTTATCACTCTGAGAATAATATCGATCGTGTTCTCACCGACACCGCAGGTCCATGGCCTCCGATGAGAACCCCGCAGCCATGCCCTGCTCGATCGGGGTTTCAGGTTCGCCGTCCACCGTTGACGCAGGTGGGCGCCCCGTTCACAGTAAAGGCGTGACCCTTGTGATGGACGCGACGGAGTTCTTCGGCACTGCGGCGATACAGGATCCCTACCCGCTCTACGAGCAGATGCGCGATGGCGCGGGGGTGCAACGGATCGGTGACTCCGCCTTTTACGCCGTGTGTGGCTGGGACGCCGTCGTGGATGCCGTCAACCGCGTCGAGGACTTTTCGTCCAACCTGACGGCCACGATGGTGTACCACGAGGACGGCACCGTCACCCCGTTCCCCATGGGGGCGCTCGGTGACCCGATTCACGCGCTGGCCACCGCCGACGACCCGGTACACGACGCGCACCGCAAGTTGTTGTTGCCGCACCTGTCGGCCCGGCGCATCCGGGTGATCGAAGAGTTCGCCGAGGCCACGGCGCTGACGTTGTGGTCCGAAGGGGTGGTCGACGGCCGCATCGAGTGGATGAGCGCGATGGCCAATCGGCTCCCGATGATGGTGGTCGCCCGGCTGCTCGGGCTGCCGGAAGAAGACGTCGACACCTTGATCCGGCTGGGTTTTGCCACCACCACCCTGCTTGACGGCATCGTGTGCGCGGACCAACTCGAAGCCGCCGGTCGGGCCGCGATGGAGCTGTCCGGGTACGTCATGGAGCATTTCGGCAAGGCGGGTGACGGCTCGGCGCCGGGACTGATCGGTGACCTCGCTGCGCGTTACGCCTCGGGTGAGCTGGAGCAGTTTCCCGCACTCGGAATCATGTTGACGTTGTTCAGCGCGGCCGGTGAGTCCACCGCGTCGCTGCTGGGCAGCGCCGCCTCGATCCTGGTGCGCCGCAGCGATGTTCAGGAAAAGCTCCGCGCCGATCCCGATCTGCTGGGCGCGTTCATCGAGGAGACGCTACGTTACGAGTCGCCCTTTCGGGGGCACTACCGCCACGTGGTGCGCGATACGACGCTGGGCGGGGCCGACCTGCCCGCCGATTCCCACCTGTTGTTGATGTGGGGGGCCGCCAATCGCGACCCCCGGCAGTTCGCTGACCCCGACGAGTTCCGGCTCGATCGCAGCGGAGCCAAGGGGCACATGGCCTTTGGTAAGGGCGCGCACTTCTGCATCGGGGCGGCACTGGCGCGGTTGGAGGCGCGGATCGCCCTGCGGGTGCTGCTCGAGCAGACCGAATGGATCGACGCCGACGACGTCGGAGCGTGGCTTCCCAGCATCCTGGTCCGCCGACTCGACCAGCTGACATTGGTGCTCAGGTGACCTCGTAGGTAACTCTGATCACCGACGTCGAGCGGGCGCAGCGGCCAGCTAGCGCGGGGTGAGCCGGAAAATCGGGATCTCCCGGCCGGCCGGGGCCGTCTTGTCCCGGTAGTCGGCATAGCCGGAATAGACCTTGTTGGCCAGGCCGAACAACCTCTCGTACTCGTCCGCATCGGTCACCTCGGCGGCCGTGAAAGGTTCCATGCCGAACTCGCAGTCCGGGTTCGCCTTCAGGTTGTAGTACCACTGGGGATGCTTGCGCCCGCCGTAGTTCGAGGCGAGCAGGATGACGTCGTGCCCGTCATGGAAATAGGTGAGCTGCACCTGCCGGCGCCGCCCGGACTTCGCGCCGGTCGACACCAGCGGCGCGTTGATGATCGGTCCCATGTTGAACCGGCCGCCGGTCAACCGGAACAGATGCGGATCGGTACGTCGGGCGATATGCCGTGCGACGAACTGCCCGACGCGCGAGCGCCCGAAACGCACACTGGCGTGGTACTTGCGACCACGGGGCTTCTGCGGGTCCACGTAGCGCAACGGCATGTACAGCACCGTACGCCGCCATCGCGAAGCGATGACGGCGCCCCGGTCATGTCGGCTCGGGCGGCGACGCTAGTGGGCCAGCAGGTTTTCGCCGTCGTCACTCGGCCTCGAGTCCACGACCACCGCGATCTCGTCGGTCAACGAGTACCCGGGTGTCAGCGACAGGCTGTCGCCGCTCCAGAACTTCCCCGGGTCGAAATAGTTCTCCCGCTTCTCGGTGCTCAACAGCCCCATCTCCTCGTAGGTGATGGCCACCGTCTCGGCGCAGTACGCGGTCTCCAGGCCCTGGGCGCGTCGGCGTTGTTTGGCCCGCTCCGCCGATTCGCGGACCCGGCGGTGGACGATCGGTAGCCCCCGGGTGAAATCGCTGACGATCGGTAGCCGCCCGCGCAGCCAGCGACCGGTCAACCGGGCCGTCGACGGGAACGCGGTGCCGTCCATCCGGGCCACCACCTGCAGCATCCGGTCCTCCTGCGCGCGGTTGGCCGGCGGGGTGAGTTGCCGCAGCCACGCCTTCTGCCCGTACTCGTACACCCAACGCTCCACCACCTCCCGGGCGTCGTTGAGCTGGACCCCGCGGTGGTGGGTTCCGGTCCACAAATCCAACAGTTTCTGGCCGAGCTCGGCATGCCAGATCAGCGGTGGCAGATCGTCGATCGCGACCGTCATCCCGACATGGTTGACCGGAGCGTTGGTCAGCGCCTGAATCGCCCGGTCGGGCCCGGAGCCGCCACGGAACAACCAGATATCACCGGTCCGGGTCTCCTCGAGCGCCCGGGACAGGGGCACCGCATTCGCGTTCACGCCCGCAGCTTAGGCAGAATCGCGGTCATGAAGGGCATCTGGAAGTGGGTCGGCCTCGCCGGTGTCGCGGGTGTGGTGGCCGGTGGCGCGCTGGTCGCCCGCGATCAGCGCATCCGAAAGTCCTACACCCCCGACGATATCCGCGCCCGTCTGCACCAGCGACTGGCCGAGAGCACCGCGGCCGAGACGACCTAAAAACCCTCGGTGAGCACCCGGTCCAGGGTGTCGGCGTAGAAGTCGGCGCCCGCGCGGTCGATGCACAACGGCGGCTTGGTCTTCAGGATGTTCTGGTGATCGCCGGTCGGCTGGATGATCACGCCCAGCTCAAGCATGCGCTCGCAGATGGCCATCGTCTCGGCGGTGGCGGGTTCCAACGTCGTCGCGTCGCGGATCAGCTCCACACCCAGGTACAGCCCCATCCCGTGCACGGTGCCCACGATCGGATGCTTGTCGGCCAGGGTCAGCAACCGCGATTTCAGATGCTCACCGACGTGCAGCGCATTATCCTGCAGCCCCTCGTCGCGCAGCACATCGAGCACGGTCAGCCCGATGGCACAGGACAGCGGGCTGCCGCCGGTGGAGGAGAAGAAATAGCCCTGCGAGCGGAACGCGTCCGCGATCGCCCGCGTGGTGATCACCGCGCCCAGCGGGTAGCCGTTGCCGGTGGCCTTGGCCACCGACACGATATCGGGCACCACCTGTTGCTGCGGGAAGCCCCAGAACCAGTGCCCCAGCCGTCCGTAGCCGACCTGCACCTCATCGGCGATCGCCACCCCGCCGGCCGCCCGCACCGCGGCGTACACCTGCTGCAGGTAACCGTCCGGCAGCGCCATGCCACCGGCGTTGCCGTACACCGGTTCACAGATGAACGCCGCCGGTGGGCGTCCCCGCGCTGTCATCTCCTCGATCTGGGCGACCGCCTCGCCGGCGTACCGGTGCGCTTCGGCGCCGCGGTACTTCCCGCGGAAGCTGTTGGGTGACTCCACGGTATGCACCCAGTCCGGGCGGGTGGCCAGGGCATTCGGATTGTCCGCCGTCGACGTGGACACCGCATCGGTGGCGTAGGTCCAACCGTGGTAGGCCTCGCGCACCGCGATCACATCGCGACGGCCGGTCGCCGCGGTGGCCAGCCGGATCGCGAGATCGCTTGCCTCGGAACCGGAATTGACCAGGAACACGGTGTCCAGTGGGTCCGGCAGGGTCGCGGCGATCCGCTCGCTGAACTCCACCACCGCCGAGTAGTTGAACCGTGAGTTGGTGTTGAGCCGGCGAAGCTGTGCCGAGGCGGCGTCCGCCACCCGGGGATGGGCATGGCCGAGCACGGTGACGTTGTTGACCATGTCGAGGTAGACCCGGCCCGCAGTGGACATCAGATAGTGCCGGTGCCCACGTTCGATCCGCGGCGGATTGCGGTAGTAGCGCTCCTGCACCTTCGCGAAACTCTCGTCGCGGCGCGCCAACAGATCCCGCTCGTCATCGCGGGGGAGTGCTTCCAGGCCCAACACCGCTCGCGGATCACACGATAACGCCAGCCACCCCGGCGCGAGTTCGGCCGAAGTGAACTCCGGTGCCACCGCAGCACCGGCCGGACGAACCGACAACCCGGTCCAGCGGCAGTGCCCGATCACCCCGAGGTGCTCACCGGCACGCACGTGACCGGGTGCGGTACCGGAGTCCACTCCGCGCAGCGTCAGTTCGAAGTCCAGTCCGCGCAACGTGATCCGATCATCGGACCGGTCCACGACCTCCCCGTCCCACGGGGCCAGCACGCGGGTCGTCTCACGCGGCCACAGGGCGATGCCGGTCTCGACGGTATCGGGACTGGTGTGGGACAACCGGGGCGCGCGGTTGAGCCGCGGCCGGCCGAACCGGGTGAGCACCATGGCGGCGCCGTCGCGCACGGCCGCGGTGGCAAGTTCGTCCTCGTGCTCGAGGGTGTCCGAGAGATCCAGTGTGACAACGTCATCGGGATCCAGCCCGGAGATCAGCCGGTTCTCGAACGCCACCTGTGGCGGCGGGCCGGACAACCCGAGTTCGGCGGTGATCAGCGCCGACATCACCTCCATCGGTACCGAGGTGGCCTGGTCGAACATCCGCCACTCCTCATCGGACTGTTCGGTGATGTAGGCGTTGTCGGGGTCGAGTTCACCCTGCTGGGCGCCGCTGACGATCAGGACCGCGGTGCGCAACACGAGCAGCGGCCACAACACGTTGGCCTCGGCGGGTTGCAGCGGCCGCACCGCATGGAATGCCTTGACACCGGGCAGGATCGAGGTGGGTCCGTTGCCGGGGTGGCCGAGCACCGAGGACAGCGTGACGGCGAGTTCGGACACCGCCCAGCTGTCGGACAGATCGCCGAAGTCGATGATGCCGTCCGGTAGCCCCGACGGGCCGGCGACCACGTTGGCGTCCGTCAGATCCAGGTGCACCGCCTGGCGCGGTAGTTCGTCGGCGTGCGGGGTGATCAGCGACCAGGCCTCGCGGGCGGCGGCCAGGATCTCCTCGCGCTGCCGCGGCGCGTGCGCGATGAGCCGGGTGACGACCTGCTCGCCGTAACGCAGGTCCCATTGCAGGATGCGGTCCAGGCCGGGATGGCTGAACCCGTCCAGGGCGCGGCTGACCCGGGCGGCGAGCTCACCCATGGCGGCCACGGTCGACGGGGGCAGATAGCCGCGCTCGGTGAGGGTGCCCCCGTCCAGGAACGGCAGCAGCCGGACCCCCTGGGGTGCTTCGCCGTCGACGGTGGGCATCGGGACGGCCACCCGCAGATCCGGGTGGGTACGCGCGATCAGTTCGGCCGCGGCGTCCTGGGCGGCCAGTTCGGTCTGGGTGAACGCCGGATTGGCGATTTTGAGGACCGCGACCGGGGCCCCGCCCTCGGATACCAGAAAATTGCAGTCCTGCTGGCTGCCAAGCGATTTCACGTCGGCGCGAGAACCGTAGCGGTCGGCCAGCAGCTCGGCGGCCTGGCTCTCGGTGATCTGGGCGGCCGGCAGCGCGGGCTGCTCAAGGAAATTGAACCCGGCCACGGCGCTCATTTACCGACAAACCTGACGACGACTTCGGTGAACGCGTCATTATCGTCCCCGGCGGCGGTATGGCCGGCCTCGGGCAGTTCGACGAACTCGGCCGCCGGGACCTTCTCCAGGAAGTCGCGCACACCCTCCTCGGACACCACATCGGAAAGTTTGCCGCGGATCAGCAGGATCGGTATCGACAGGTTGGTGGCGGCGGCCTCCAATTTGTCCACCCGGGCGAACGGGTCGTCGGCGGGTTTGGTGAGAAACGCCGGATCCCAATGCCAGTACCAGCGACCGTCGCGCAGTCGCAGGTTCTTCTTCAACCCTTCGGTGCTGCGCGGCTTGGGGCGGTGCGGCAGATACGCGGCGACGGCATCGGCGGCCTGCTCCAGGGAATCGAAACCGTGGATGTGGTTGAACATGAAATCCCGGATGCGGGCGCTGCCATCCTTCTCGAAGCGCGGCACCACATCGACCAGGATCAGCTTGGTCACCAGTTCCGGTCCGGCCTCGTGGGCGGCCTGGATTCCGGTGAGCCCACCCATGCTGGCGCCGACCAGGGCCACCGGTCTGCCGATCTGGTAGAGCACCTGCAAGATGTCGTCGCTGAGGGTCTCGACGTCATAGCTGGCGGTCGGGGAGCGGTCGCTGTCACCGTGTCCGCGGCTGTCCAGGGCGATGACATGCATCCCGCGATCGGCCAGGATCTGCCCGGTGTTCTTCCAAGAATGCCGGTTCTGGCCGCCGCCGTGCAACATCAGCACCGTCGGGCCGGACGCCTCGGTCACGGTATCGCGGTTCCATTCGTCGGCCACCAACGCCAGCTCGTCGACACCGCGGAACGTCACCTGCTGGGGTGTGCTGTTTGCCATGGTCACGGACATCCTCTCGCCAACCTGGGGCTCACGTTACTGACCGGCCCGGCGAAATTGGTGTCGGGTCGGGGCTTGGGGGGTCACTAGACTCAGGTGGCGTGCCGTCCGTGGGGTCCAGTGACGAGGAACGTGACCGCATTGTCGAGGCGACCTTCGACTGCCTGTCCGAACCACACCAGGGGCCGGTGCATGTCTCGGCCATCCTGGCCCGCGCCGAGGTGTCCAGCCGCGCGTTCTACCGTCACTTCCAATCCAAGGACGACTTGTTCCTGGCGATGCTGGAACAGGTGACCGAACGGCTGGCGGTGCTGCTCGACGAGATCGCCACCGCGCCGGGCCCGGATCCGTTACAGCGGCTGCGGTCCTGGATCGAGCTGATGTTCACGCTGGCCAGCGATACCGGCCTGCACCGCTATCTGGCGGTGCTGGACTGCGATGAGATGCGGGCGGCCAAGGGCTACCGGGAGGCACGCGAACGCTCACGGGCGCGTCGGGAGGCCTCGCTGGCAACCATTCTGCGTCGCGGCCACGCCGACGGGTCGTTTCCGCTGACCGTGCCGGAATCGGATGCCATCGCCATTGCGGCCCTGGTGAGCAGGGAGCTGACCTCGGCGAGGATTTTCGATCCCGCGCAGATTCCGCTGTCGCGGGCCCGAGTGGAGGGGTTCGCCCTGCGTGCGCTGGGCGTCTCCGGCAAAGTGTGACGGACACTACCGCACGGTAACTTCGGTCGGCCAACCAGGTGGTCGATGTTGTCGCTGTGAGAATCGTTATGTACGTTCTTCCGCATCCATAGCGGAGCCTGTGGTCATATCGTGTTCGAAGCGCGAGCACCTTGGAAGGGACTACATGGGCAAGCGGATGTGGTACTGGGCGGGATCGGCCCGCTGATGGCTGTGCAAGACGCCATTCCCAGTGTCGTGACCCGGCCGGTGCGCGCGTTCGGCGGCTTCTTCTCGATGACGCTGGACGTCTTCGTCCTGATGTTCCGCCCGCCCTTCGCATGGCGTGAGTACATCCTGCAGTCCTGGTTCGTGGCCCGGGTGTCGCTGCTGCCGACCCTGATGCTCACCATCCCCTACACCGTGCTGCTGACGTTCACCTTCAACATCCTGCTCACCGAGTTCGGCGCTGCCGACTTCTCCGGGACCGGAGCCGCGCTGGGCACGGTCACCCAGATCGGCCCGATCGTCACGGTTTTGGTGATCGCCGGTGCGGGTGCCACCGCGATGTGCGCCGACCTGGGCGCACGCACGATCCGCGAGGAACTCGACGCCCTGCGGGTGATGGGTGTCAATCCGATCCAGGCACTGGTCATTCCGCGGGTACTGGCCGCGACCACGGTGTCGCTGGCGCTGTCGGCAACGGTCGTGCTGGTCGGTCTCACCGGCGCCTACCTGTTCTGCGTGTACGTCCAGCACGTCTCGCCCGGCGCGTTCGTCGCCGGCCTGACGCTGATCACCGGACCGGCCGATGTGATGGTCGCTCTGGTCAAGGCCGCGCTGTTCGGGCTGACCGCCGGGTTGATCGCCTGCTACAAGGGGATTTCGGTGGGCGGCGGACCCGCCGGCGTCGGTAACGCGGTCAACGAGACCGTGGTGTTCACCTTCATGGCGCTGTTCGCGATCAACGTGGTCGCGACCGCCGTCGGCGTGCGGGCGACGATGTGACCAGCGTGATGGGGTACCGCGTCAAGCGAAGCGTCGACGGCGTGGTGAACGGCTGGAACCAGGTCGGCGTGCAGACGCAGTTCTTCGGGCGCACCCTGCTGTCCATCGGTGATGTTTTCGTCCGGTACCCCAAGGAACTGATCCGGCTGATCGCCCAGATGGGCCTGGGGACCGGTGCTTTGGCCATCATCGGCGGCACGGTCGCCATCGTCGGGTTCCTGACCGTCAGTACCGGCGCGCTGGTCGCCGTGCAGGGTTACAACCAGTTCTCCGAGATCGGCGTGGAAGCGCTCACCGGCTTCGCATCGGCCTTCTTCAACGTGCGGCTGATCGCCCCGGCCACCACCGCGATCGCGTTGTCGGCCACCATCGGTGCCGGCGCCACCGCGCAGCTCGGCGCCATGCGCATCAACGAGGAGATCGACGCCCTCGAGGTGATCGGTATCCGCAGCATCGCCTATCTGGCGTCCAGTCGGGTCATTGCCGGTGTCATCGTCGTCGTCCCGCTCTACTGTGTGGGCGTGCTGATGTCGTTCTACGCAGCCAAGATCGGCACCACCGTGATCTACGGCCAGTCCAGCGGTGTCTACGACCACTACTTCGACACCTTCCTCAACCCGATCGACCTCATCTGGTCGTTCGTGCAGTCGATCGCGATGGCGATCGTCATCATGCTGGTGCACACCTATTACGGGTTCACCGCCAGCGGGGGACCGGCCGGCGTGGGCGAGGCCGTGGGACGCGCGGTGCGCACCTCGCTGGTGATCTCCGCATTCGTCGTGGTGATGATCTCTCTTGCGGTGTACGGGCAGTCCGGCAACTTCAATCTGGCTGGTTGACATGGCTGAGACACGACGTACGGGAATTGCACCGGGCTGGTGGACACTGCTGCTGGTGCTGTTGGTGATCGCCGCCATGTGGCTGTCGTATTCGCTGTTCACCGGTTCGCTGCGCAGCACCGTCCCGGTGACGTTGACCGCCGATCGCTCCGGTTTGGTGATGGAGACCAACGCAAAGGTCAAGCTGCGCGGCGTCCAGGTCGGCAGGGTGGTCGCGATCAGCGGCGGCAACTCCGAAGCCGCGTCGCCGGTCAAACTGCGCCTCGATATCGACCCCGACCAGATCCGTTTCATCCCGGCCAATGTCGAGGCGCGCATCCGGGCCACCACCATCTTCGGCGCCAAGTTCGTCGACCTCGTCTACCCGGAGGACCCGAGCGCCGAGCGGCTGAAGGCCGGCCAGGTGCTGGAATCACTGAACGTCACCACCGAGGTCAACACCGTCTTCGAGAATCTCGTGGGCGTGCTCGAACAGGTCGACACCGCCAAGCTGAACGCCACGCTGTCCGCGCTCGCCGAGGGGGTCCGTGGTCGCGGTGAGGTGATCGGGCAGGCCACCACCGACGCCAACCAGGTTCTGCTGGCGCTCAATCCGCGCGCCGAGACGATCCGTGCCGACTGGCAGGCGCTGCAGGGTTTCAGCGACGCCTACAGCGATGCCGCCCAGGGCATCCTGGCCACCTTGGACGCCGCCAGCACCACCGCCACCACGGTCAGTGCCAACTCCCGGCAACTCGATGCGCTGCTGCTGGCGACAACCGGATTGTCCAACAAGGGGATCGAGCTGCTGGCGCCGAACAACGCCAACCTGATCAAGGCCGTCAACACGCTGCAGCCGACCACCGATCTGCTGTTCAAGTACAGCCCGTCCTACACCTGCCTGCTCACCGGCGCCAAATACCTGCTCGACCACGGCGGCTACGACGCCACCGGCGGCAACGGCAAGTCCTTCATCCTGGACACCAGCCTGATGCTCGGCGACGACCCGTATGCCTACCCGCGGCACCTGCCGATCGTCGGCGCCAAGGGCGGACCGGGCGGGAAACCGGGCTGCGGCTCCCTGCCCAGCGTCGACGACAACTGGCCGGTGCGCCAGCTGATCACCAACACCGGATTCGGCACCGGTCTGGACTGGCGACCCAACCCGGGTATCGCCTTCCCGACCTACGGCAACTGGCTGCCCGTCACCCGGGCCGTCCCCGAGCCGCCGAGCATCCGCAACACCTGGGGCGGACCGGCCATCGGACCCATCCCGTACCCCGGCGCGCCGGCCTACGGGGCCCAGCTGTACGCGCCGGACGGCACCCCGCTGTGGCCCGGCCTGCCGCCGGCGCCGCCGCCGGGCGCACCGCGCGATCCCGGACCGACCCCCGGTTCGGAGCCGTTCGTGGTCACCGCGCCCGGCGTGCAACCGACACCGCTGCCACCGCAGCCGTTGCCCGTACCCGCCGCGCCGGGCCCGTGACGTCCGATATCAGCTGACCGACAAGGAGAACCGAGCAGTCATGAAGGACAATCTGGGGGCCGCCATCTGGCGGCTCACCATATTCCTGGCGGTGTGTCTGCTGGGCGTCTTCGGGCTGTTCGCGATCTTCTCTCAGCTGCGGTTCGGGGAAACCGAGAAGGGTTACCGCGCCGAGTTTTCCAACGTCGGCGGCATGGAGCCCGGTGACTTCGTCCGGATCGCCGGTGTCGAGGTCGGCAAGGTCGGTGATATGCGGATCCTCGATGACGGCACCGTGCTGGTCGACTTCACCGCCGACGAATCCGTGGTGCTGACCCAAGGCACCCGCGCGGTGATCCGCTACGACGATCTCATCGGCGGCCGGTATCTCGGCTTGCTGGAGGGCGCCGGGGACACCGCACGGTTGCAGCCCGGATCGACGATCCCGTTGGCGCGCACCGCTCCGCCACTGGATCTGGACGCCCTGATCGGTGGTTTCCGTCCGCTGTTCAAGGCGCTGGAACCCGACCAGATCAACGCGCTGTCCGGCCAGCTGATCAGCGCGCTGCAGGGCCAGGGCGCCACCATCGGGTCCTTCCTCACCCAGACCGCGGCGCTGACCAACACCCTGGCCGACCGCGATCAGCTGATCGGGGAGGTCATCGTCAACCTCAACACGGTGATGGGTTCGCTCGGCGACCAGAACGAGCAGTTCGCCAAGGCGGTGGACGGCCTTTCGGAGCTGATCGAGGGTCTGGCCGAGCGCCGCACCGATATCGCCAGCGGGATCGCCTATGTCAGCGAAGCGGCGGGCGGTATCGCCGAACTGCTGGAGCAGGCCCGGCCGCCGCTGGCCAAGACCGTGCAGGAGACCGACCGGGCCGCCGGCATCGTGGTCGCCGACCACGAGTACTTCGACAACCTGATCAACACCCTGCCCGATGCCTATCAAGCGCTGGCCCGGCAGGGCATCTACGGCGATTTCTTCAGCTTCTACCTCTGCGATATCGTCCTCAAGCTCAACGGTAAGGGCGGTCAGCCGGTGTATGTCAAAGCCGCCGGACAGAACAGCGGGAGGTGCACCCCGCGATGAAGTCTTTCGGAGAACGCAACCAGTTCGTCGTCGGCGCAGTCGGTCTCGCGATCATCGCGGCCATCGTGGCGGGCGCCCTGAACTACGACAAGCTTCCTTTCCTGAACAGCGGCAGGGACTACTCCGCCTATTTCGCCGAGGCTAGTGGGATTCGCGACGGTGCCGCGGTGCAGGTTTCGGGGATGCGGGTCGGCCATGTCTCCGGTGTCGAGCTGGACGGGCAGCAGGTGCTGGTCACGTTCCGGGTGGACGGTGACGTGCGCATCGGCGATCGCAGCGAGGCCGCGGTCAAGACCAAGAGCCTGCTCGGTACCAAGTATCTGGAGGTCACCCCGCGTGGGGATGGCTGGCAGGACGGCGCCATCCCGCTGGACCGCACGACGCCGGCCTACCAGCTGCCCGATGCGCTGGGTGATCTGTCGGCCACCATCAGCGGTTTGAACACCAACCAGCTCTCGGATTCGCTGCGGGTGCTCGCGGAGACCTTTGCCGACACACCGCCGGAGCTGCGGGTCGCGATCGAAGGGGTGTCCCGGTTCTCCGAGACCCTCAACGAGCGTGACGCCGAGCTGCGCTCGCTGTTGGGCAATGCCAACAAGGCCACCACCGTGCTGGCCGAACGCAGCGATCAGATCGTCGGGCTGGTGCGCAACAGCAACGCGCTGCTGGCCGAACTGCGGGCCCAAAGCGCGGCGCTGGACGCGATCTCGGGCAACATCTCGGCGCTGAGCCGTCAGCTGCGGGGGTTCATCGCCGAGAACGACGAAACCCTGAAGCCGGCGATCGACAAACTCAACGGCGTGCTGACCATCCTGGACAACCGCAAGGAACGGCTGCAGAAATCGTTGAAGCTGATGGGTGACTACGCCATGTCGCTGGGTGAGTCGGTGTCCGGCGGGCCGTTCTTCAAATCCTATGTCGCCAACCTGCTTCCGGGTCAGTTCGTGCAACCGTTCATCGACGCCGCGTTCTCCGATCTGGGCCTCGACCCCAACGTGCTGCTGCCCTCGGAGCGCACCGATCCACAGGTCGGCCAGGCCGGGACTCCCGCGATGCCGGTGCCCTACCCGCGTACCGGGCAGGGTGGCGACCCGCGGCTGAACCTGCCCGATGCCATCACCGGTAACCCCGGCGACCTCGGGTGCGGTCCGCCCGGGATCCCGCTGCCCGGCCCGACCGGTTGCTACCCGTATCGCGAGCCGATTCCGGCGCCGCCGCCTGGTGGGCCGCCGCCCGGACCGCCCGCGGTGGCCCCGCCGGGGATGGCGTCCACCCCGACGCCCCCGGGCCCGGTGTTCGTGCCCGCCCCCGGTGAGCCGGCCCCGCACGGTGCCGCATCCGGCGCAGAACCGGGAGCCCGCTGATGGCAATGCCTTCCAAGCCGCGCACGCGGACGTTTCTGGCGGTGGCGCTGGTCGCGCTCTTGGCGGCCGGTGTGTTCGTGGTCATCAAGGTCACCGACACCATCAACCGCGTCAATGTCGTGGCCTACTTCGACAGCAGCAACGGCATCTTCGAGGGCGATGACGTCGTCATCCTGGGTGTGCCGGTCGGGCGGATCGACAAGATCGAGCCGGAGCCCGAACGGGTCAAGATCTCGTTCTGGTACGACGCCAAACACAAGGTGCCCGCCGACGTGAACGCCGCGATCCTGTCGCCGATGCTGGTGACGTCGCGGGCAATCCAGTTGACCCCGACCTATTCCGGTGGGCCGGTGCTGGAGAACGATGCCGTCATCGACCAGAGCCGCACCGTGGTGCCGGTCGAGTACGACGATATTCGCGAACAGCTGCACCGCATCACCGAAACGCTGCAGCCCACCGAGCCCGGCGGGGTCAGCGAACTCGGCGCGTTCATCAACACCGCCGCCGACAACCTGCGCGGGCAGGGCGCCGATATCCGGGCCACCTTGGTCAAACTCTCGCAGGCGATTTCGGCCGTCGGGGACCACAGCACCGATGTGTTCGCCACGGTGAAGAACCTGTCGATCCTGGTGTCGGCGTTGCAGGACAGCACCGACGTGATGCGGGCGCTGAACCAGAACCTGGCCTCGGTGACCGGCACGCTGGCCGACAACCCCGACGAGGTGGGCAACGCCGTGCAGGATCTGGCCGACACCGTCGGTCTGGTGCAGAACTTCGTGGCCGAGAACCGCGAAAGTCTCGGCACCACATCGGATCGCCTCGCCGGGGTCACCCAGGCCCTCAACGACAGCCTCGCCGACGTCAAGCAGTTCTTGCATGTGGCGCCCACGTCGTTCCAGAACTACATCAACATCTACCAGCCCGCCCAGGGCGCGGTGTCGAGCGTGCCGGTGATCAACAACTTCGCCAACCCGATCAGCTTCCTGTGCGGCGCGGTGCAGGCGGCCTCGCGCCTGGGCGCCGAGCAATCCTCGAAACTGTGTGTGCAGTACCTGGCGCCGATCATCAAGAACCGCCAGTACAACTTCCTGCCGATCGGCCAGAACCTGGCGGTCGGCACCCAGGCTCGCCCCAACGAGGTGACCTACAGCGAGGATTGGATGCGCCCGGACTACATCCCGCCGCCGGGACCGGCGCCGGCACCGCCGCCTGCCGACCCGTTGGCCGCCCCGGCCCCGGGTGGGCCGCCGGGAGCCGCGGAGGTACCGATGGCGACCAACCCGGCCGATGGTCTGCCGGGACTGATGGTGCAGACGGGACCGGGATCGTGACGACATCCGTACGCCTGGCCGGTGCCTTGCTGGCGGTTGCCGCCGCCGCCACCGGATGCCAGTGGAAGGGCCTCAACTCGGTGGCGCTGCCCGGGGTCGAGGGTGTCGGTCCGGGCTCCTATACCGTGCAGGCGCAGATGCCCGATGTCGATCACCTGTCCCCGAACTCGCGGGTACGCGTCGACGACGTGACGGTCGGGAACGTGACGAAGATCGAGCGTCAGGGCTGGCATGCGCTGGTCACCATGAGCCTCAACGAGAACGTCGTGTTGCCCGCCAACGCGACCGCGACCCTCGGCCAGACCAGCCTGCTCGGTTCCGAGCACGTCGAATTGGCGCCGCCCACCGACACCGCCCCACAGGGCCGGCTGAAGCCGGGAGCGGTGATCCCACTGGAGTCCAGTGGCGCGTTCCCCACCACCGAGCAGACGCTGGCGGCGATCTCGTTGCTGCTCAACGGCGGTGGCGTCGGCCAGGTGCAGGACATCACGACGGCGTTCAGCACCGCCTTCTCCGGGCGCGAAGCCGACCTGCGCAGCCTCATCGAACAACTCGACATCTTCATCGCCTACAACAACGACCAGAAGGGCGACATCATCGCCGCGGCCGAGAGCCTGAACTCTCTGGTCGGTCAGGTCGCCGAGCAGAAACCGGTGGTGGACAAGGCGTTACAGACCATCCCGGACGCCCTGCAGGTGCTCAAGGATCAGCGCGAGATGCTGGCGGAGGCGCTCGTCCAGCTGGGCAGGTTCAGCGCGCTGGCCGCGGACGCCACCAACCAGACCAGGGAGGCGCTGGTCGCCGAGCTGAAAGCTCTCGGGCCCACCCTGGAACAGTTGGCCAACGCCGGGCCGGCGCTGACGCGCTCGCTGAGCTTCCTCACCACCTATCCGTTCCCGAAGGAAACCATCACCAACTGGATGCGCGGTGACTACGCCAACCTGACCCTGGTGGTCGACCTGACCCTGAGCCGTGTCGACCAGGGCCTGTTCACCGGCACCCGCTGGGAGGGTGACCTGACCGAGCTGGAGATGCAATGGGGCCGCACCATCGGTCAGCTGCCCAGCCCCTACACCGGGGTGAATCCGCTACTCGCGCCGTACCGGTGGGATCAGGGGCGATGACATGATCCTGACCAGGAGAATCCTCATCCAGATGGCGGTGTTCGTCGCCATCTCGGTCGTCGCCATCGGCATCATGGCCTTCAGCTACATGCGCCTGCCGAACCTGTTGTTCGGCGCCGGGCACTACCGCGTCACCCTCGAGCTGCCCGAGACCGGCGGCCTGTACCCGCGCGGCAATGTCACCTACCGCGGATCACAGGTCGGCCGGGTCGAACAGGTGGGCCTCACCGAACGGGGCACCGTCGAAGCGAAACTGTCGCTGACCGACGACGTGCCGATCCCGGCCGACCTGGATGCCGCGGTGCACAGCCAGACCGCCGTCGGTGAACTGTTCGTCGAGCTGGTGCCGCGCACCGGCGAGGGCCCCGTGCTGCGCGACGGCGATGTCATCCCGATGGACCGCACCAGCGTCCCGATGGATGTCAACACCTTGTTGGATGCGACCAACCGTGGCCTGCAAGCGATTCCGGGCGACAACCTGCGCACCGCCGTGGACGAGGCTTACCTCGCGGTGGGCGGACTCGGCCCGGACCTGTCACGGCTGGTGAAGGGCACCACCCAGCTGGCCATCGATGCACGGGCCAACCTGGACCCGCTGACCACCCTGATCGACGAATCCAAGCCGGTGCTCGACACCCAGACCGACACCTCGGGCGCGATCCGGGCGTGGGCGTCGAACCTGGCCACCATCACCGGCGAACTGCGCGATCACGATGACGCCGTGCGCGGACTGCTGGAGCGTGGGCCCGGCGCCGCCGAGGAGGTACGGGCACTGCTGGACCGGCTGCAGCCGACGCTGCCGATCGTGCTGGCCAACCTGGCCAACGTGAACCCGGTGCTGGTGACCTACCAGCCCGCTCTGGAGCAGCTGCTGGTGCTGTTGCCGCAGGGCACCGCCACCACGCAGGCCACCGGCACCGCCAACCGGCACACCAAGCAGGACTACAAGGGCGCCTACCTGAACTTCAACCTCAACCTCAATCTGCCGCCCGCGTGCACGACCGGCTTCCTGCCACCGCAACAGCAGCGTGTCGCCAGCCTGGAGGACTACCCGGACCGGCCGGCGGGCGACCTGTACTGCCGCGTACCGCAGGATTCCGCGTTCAACGTCCGCGGCGCACGCAACCTGCCGTGTCTGACGGTGCCGGGCAAGCGCGCGCCCAGCGTCGCGATGTGCGAGAGCGACGAGAACTACGTTCCGCTCAACGACGGCTTCAACTGGAAGGGCGATCCGAACGCCACCATCTCGGGACAGGCCATCCCGCAGTTGCGGCCCGGAACACCACCTGCGGAAACGGCGCCGGCACCGGCACCGGAACCCCCGCCGGTCGCAGCCGCCGAATACGACCCGGCCAGTGGCACGTACGTTGGACCGGACGGGCGGGTGTACACACAATCGAACCTGGCCCGCACCGCGAACGAGGAGCAAACATGGCAGACGATGCTGCTACCCCCACCGGGGCAGTGAGCGAGTCGGCATCCGAAACCGAGCACACCGAGCACACCGAGGAAACCGTATCCGCGGACACCGACCAGTCGGTCGAGGACTTCGACGACGCGGTGGCCGAGGCGGATGCGGAGCAGGCGGCACCCAAGCAGGCGATGTCGCATGTCCGGCTGGCCACCATCGCCGGACTCGTCGTGGTGCTGGCGCTGACCGGTCTGGTGGGCTGGCTGGGCTTCCGCACGTACGAATCGCGGCAGCTGGAGCAGCAGCGTCAGCTCTATCTGCAGGTCGGCCGGCAGGGTGCCATCAATCTCACCACGATCGACTGGGAGCACGCCGAGGCGGATGTGCAGCGCATCCTGGACTCGGCCACCGGCACCTTCTACGACGATTTTGAGCAGCGCGCGGCGCCGTTCATCGACGTCGTCAAGCAGGCGCAGTCCAAATCCGTCGGGACGGTGACCGAGGCGGGCCTGGAAACCGGTACCGCGGCATCCGACACGCAAGCCACGGTGTTGGTCGCGGTGACCGTGCAGACCTCCAATGCCGGTGCCGCCGAACAACAACCGCGGTTGTGGCGGATGCGGGTGACCGTCCAGGATGTCGGTGATGACCAGGTGAAGGTGTCCAACGTGGAGTTCGTGCCGTGACCGAGAAAGACGTTCCCGCCGATGGCGGCGCAGCCGGCGAGCCGGCGCCCGAGGTGACCGACGCCGAGTCGAGCGCCGTCGAACTCGACGAGGCACCCGAGGAGACCGGGGCGGCCGAGCCCGCCACCCCGACGAAACGCTCCATCGAATGGCCCCGCGTGCTGGCCTACGGCATTCTGCCCGGCCTGGCACTGTTGTTGGCTCTGGGCGCCGGATTCTTGAAGTGGCAGGACAATTCGGTGCGCGACGGAGACAGGGCGGCCGTCGAATCCGTCCAGGCCGCCAAGGACGGCACGGTCGCACTGCTGTCCTACCAGCCCGATACCGTGCAACAGCAGCTGTCCGACGCCCGGTCGCTGCTGACCGGAGATTTCCAGCAGGCCTACACCGACCTGACCACCGATGTCGTCATCCCGGGTGCCCAGGAGAAGCAGATCTCCGCGGTGGCAACCGTTCCGGCGGCCGCCTCGGTGCAGGCCGACCCGAGTCGTGCGGTGGTACTGGTGTTCGTCAACCAGACCGTCGTGGTCGGCAACGACGCACCGACCGATACCGCATCCAGTGTGCGGGTCACCCTGGACAAGTCCGGTGACCGCTGGTTGATCTCCGGCTTCGACCCGGTCTAGGTAGCCTCGGTGACCGGCTCGATCGACATCGTCGGCGACGATGTCACGCTGCACGCCTTGACGTGGGGTGATTGGGACGACGGCGATGCACCGGTTGCGGTGTGCCTGCACGGGTTTCCCGATACCGCGCACGGCTGGCGCAAGGTGGCCCCGCGGCTCGCCGAGGCCGGCTGGCGGGTGGTGGCCCCGTTCATGCGCGGGTACGCGCCGTCCTCGCTGTCGGCGCTGGGCAGCTATCACGTCGGTGCCCTGATGGACGATGCGCTGCGGGTGCTCGATGCCGCCGGGCCCACCGGCCGAGATGTCGTGATCGGACATGACTGGGGCGCCATCGCCGCCACCGGGTTGGCCGCCATGCCCGACAGCCCTTTCCAGAAGGCCGCCATCATGTCGGTGCCCCCGTCGGCGGCTTTCCGTTCACGCTCCGACATGGGCCGGTTGGCCGCGCAGCTACCGCGCCAGTTGCGGCGCAGCTGGTACATCATGTTCTTCCAATTGCCCTGGCTGCCGGAGCGTTCCGCGGCACGGGTGGTGCCCAAGCTGTGGCGGGACTGGTCGCCGGGTTACGACGGCGACGAGGACGTGCATCTGGTGTTGGAGGCGATCGGGGCGCCGGAACACTGGCGGGCGGCGCTCGGCTATTACCGGGCGACGGTGCGCAACAGCAGCCCGCCGGCCCGCTACGCCGAGTTGCACCGGCACTGGTTGTCCGCCCCTGTCCTACCGACGCTGTATCTGCACGGCACCGACGACGGGTGCGCGTCCTCGGATTACACCGAGTGGGTACGTCGCGTGCTACCGGCGGGCAGCGCCGCGCACGTCGTCACCGGTGGCGGGCATTTCCTGCAGCTGGACCGGCCCGATGCCACGGCGCAGCACCTCCTGGATTTTTTCGGAAGTGGCCGCTAACCGGCTGACCACGGTCGACGCCCAGATGTTCTGGATGTCGGCCCGCATGCCCAACGACACCTTTCTGCTGTACGGATTCGACGGGGTGCCCGCCGATCTGGATGCAACGATCTCCGAGTTGATCGCCAATGCCCGTACCAGCCCGGACCTTTCGCGAAGGGTCGACGACGGTTCGCGCTGGCGCTACCCGCAGTGGGTGCACCATGAGATCAACGCCGGGCAGTTCGCCGTGCACGGGCTGGCAGACACCTCGTGGCGGGGCTGCCTGGGCGCGGTCAGCGCATTGGTCGACGACCAGCTGGACGCGACGGTGCAGCCGTGGCGGCTGCACCTGTTCACCGGCGTGCAGGGTGTTCCCGGGGTGGCGGGCGACGGTAGCGTCGCGGTGCTGCAGATCACCCACACCCTCGGCGGTGGTGGGCGCACCTGCGGACCGGCAGCGGTGATGTTCGGCGGCTCCGCGGCGGTGGACCCGGTGGCACCCGGGTACGCCAACCCCGCCCTGCTGCCGTGGCGCAGTGTGCAGGCCACCCGGGCATACCGGAAGCTGTCGGCCGACACCGCGGCCGGCTTGGTCCCGTCGCCGGCCGCGCCGTGTGCCCCGTTGCGCACCAACGCCGATCCCGGTGGGCCGCGGCTCATGCGCACCGTCGTCCGCGACCGCGCACAGCTTCGCCGGGCGACCGTCACGGTCGCCGCGCTGTCCGCGATCTCCACAGCGCTGGCCGCCCACCTCACCGCCCTCGGCGTCGAGGTCGGCGCGCTTGGGGCCGAGGTCACGATGGCCAAACCCGGCCCGCGCCGCGCGTACAACCATTTCGGCACCGTGGGCGTCGGGCTGCATCCGCGCCTGCCCGCCGAGCAGCGTGTCGACGCGATCGCCGCCGATCTGTCCGCCCGCAGGCTACGCGCGGCGCATCCGGCGATGCGCGCCTCCGAGCGGGCCTTCGACGCCACTCCCGCGCCGTTGTTGCGTTGGGGGATAAGCCAGTTCGACCCGTCGGTGCGGTCGGCGACGGTGACCGGCAACACCGTGGTGTCCAGCGTCAACTGTGGGGCGGCGGATTTCACGCTGGGTGGGCGGCCGGTTCGGCTGGCCGCGGCGTTTCCAGGTCTGTCTCCGATGGTGGGGATCACCCACTGTGTGACCGGTGTCGGTGACACCATCACGCTCAGCGTGTACGCCGCGGAATCGGCGATCGGGGATATCGACGAGTATGTGCAGCGGCTGGAGTCCGCGCTTTAGGTCGCCGAGCGGCCACTTATTACACGCCATTTCGTGGCGGATTCACGGGGTCGTTGCAACAGTGGGTGAATCGGACGGGTTGCAGAGTAGTTCGTGGAGTGCTTCGGCTGGTGTTTTCCAGCCCAGTGTCTGGCGGGGTCGGTTGTTGAGTTTGGTGGCGACGTAGTCGAGGTAGTCGGGCGGAAACACCGATAGGTCAGTTCCTTTGGCAAACCATTGGCGCAGCAGACCGTTGGTGTTTTCGTTGGTTCCGCGCTGCCATGG
>JAKJHY010000011.1 GCA_021648845.1 Mycobacterium sp. MBM
ACCAGCCGAAGCACTCCACGAACTACTCTGCAACCCGTCCGATTCACCCACTGTTGCAACGACCCCGTGAATCCGCCGTGGGATCCCGTGCGATAACTGGCCACTCGACAACGGGCTTTGTCCACAATCTCCGCCTCATCCACAACCTGCGGCCGCGCTGGGCGGCACGCCTCCGATCCGTCTGAGGCCGGCGCGACCGTCCTGGCATGACCCCTTTCCTCGGCACCGAGGCCCTCAGCGCAGGCACCGTGACACGACGCTCCCTGGAGCAGCATCGGCGCCTTCACCGCAACGTGTTCTTGCCGCCGGGCTCGCCTGTGACCGCGATCGTGCGCGCGCAGGCCGCCTGGCTGTGGTCGGGCCGCACGGCCGTCGTAGGCGGCCTCTCCGCTGCGGCGCTGTTCGGCACCCGATGGATTGACGCCGACGCTCCCGCCGAACTGTTCCGGGTCAACGGCAAGCCCGTGCCCGGCATCGTCATCCACCGCGACGAACTCCGCCACGACGAGATCTGTCACATCCGCGGCATCGATGTGACGACGCCGGCACGCACCGCCTTCGATCTGGGCCGACGCGGGGGCCTCCTGCGCGCCGTCATCGGGGTCGACGCGCTGGCACACCGGACCGGTGTGACCGCCGAAGAGGTCGCGACGCTGTTCCCCCACCATCGCGGGGTCAGAGGGCTCGTCCAGCTTCGCGACGTCGTCGAACTGATGGATGGTGGCGCCGAATCCCCGCAGGAGACCAGGACACGACTGATCCTCGTCAAGGCCGGTTTACCGAAGCCCCGCACCCAGATCAGGGTGCATCGCTACCGCCTCGACATGGGCTACGACGAATTCAAGGTCGGCGTCGAATATGACGGCGAACAGCACTGGACGGACGCGGCCCAGCACGCGCGCGATATCGATCGATTGGCCGATCTGTCCGCACTGGGGTGGCGGATCGTTCGCGTCAGCGCGGAGATCCTGCGCTGCCGACCCCAGGTTGTCATCGCACGAACCTGTCAGGCTCTGCGCGCAGCGGGTGCCGAATGGCCAGTTATGACACGGCTTCCATGAATTTACGTGTCATAACTGGCCGCTCGGCGCTAGTGGTAGAAATGCCGGGCCCCGGTGAGATACAGCGTGATACCGGCCTCGGCGGCGGCCGCGGTCACCTCGTCGTCACGCACGGAGCCGCCCGGGTGCACGATCGCTGTCACCCCGGCCGCGGTCAGCGTCTGCAACCCGTCCGGGAACGGGAAAAAGGCATCCGAGGACGCCACCGCGCCCTGGGTACGGTCCCCGGCCCGTTCCACCGCCAACCGGGCGGCATCCACCCGGTTGACCTGTCCCATGCCGACACCGACGGTCGCGCCGTCCTTGGCGATCACGATCGCGTTGGATTTCACCGCGCGACCGGCCCGCCAGGCGAACACCAGATCGGCCAGGGTGTCCGGATCGGCGGGATCACCGGTGGCCAGCGTCCAGGTGTTCGGGTCATCGCCGTCGGCATCGATCGCATCGCGCTCCTGCACCAGCAGGCCGCCGCTGATCTGCCGCGATTCGAGCTGCGCCCCGAGCGGTTCGGAGGCCACCAGGATGCGGATGTTCTTCTTCTTCGACAGCACCTCGACCGCGCCGGGCGCATAGGCCGGGGCGACGATCACCTCGGTGAAGATATCGGCCACCGTCTCGGCCATCTCGACGCTGACGGTGCTGTTCGTGGCGATCACCCCGCCGAATGCCGACAGCGGATCACAGGCGTGCGCCTTGGCGTGCGCATCGGCCACCGACACCGAGGACACCGCGATACCGCAAGGGTTGGCGTGCTTGATGATCGCCACGCAGGTCTGCTCGTGGTCGAAGGCGGCCCGCCACGCCGCGTCGGCGTCGGTGTAGTTGTTGTAGGACATCTCCTTGCCGTGCAACTGCTCGGCCTGCGCCAGGCCCGGCCAGCCGGAGTCGTCGCGGTACAGCGCCGCCCGCTGGTGCGGGTTCTCGCCGTAGCGCAGCACCGCGGTGCGCCGCGAGGTGGTCCCCACCCAACGCGGCAGTACCGCATCCTGCTCCGGCGCGAGCACCGAGACCATCCAGCCCGCCACCGCCACGTCGTACTCGGCGGTGTGTTGGAAGGCCAACGCCGCCAGCTTCTTCCGTTCGGCGAGTGTGAACCCGCCGGTACGCACGGCGGCCAGCACCCCGTCATAGCCGAGCGGGTCGACCACCACCGCGACACTGGGATGATTCTTGGCGGCGGCGCGCACCATCGAGGGGCCGCCGATGTCGATCTGCTCGACGCACTCGTCGGGACCGGCACCGGAGGCCACCGTCTGGGTGAACGGATACAGGTTGACCACGACGAGTTCGAAAGGCGCGATGCCCAACTCGGTCAGTGCCGCCTCGTGTTCGGGCTTGCGCAGGTCGGCCAGCACACCGGCGTGCACCTTCGGGTGCAGCGTCTTGACCCGCCCGTCGAGTACCTCCGGGAAGCCGGTGACGTCCTCCACCGGAGTCACCGGGACCCCGGCCCCGGCAATGGTTTTCGCCGTCGAGCCGGTCGAGACGATGCTCACGCCCAGCTCATGCAGGCCACGGGCCAGGTCCACCAGCCCGGTCTTGTCGTACACGCTGATCAACGCACGCCGGATCGGCCGCTTGTCGCTCATCCCAGAATCGCCTTTCGTCCGGTCCAGGTCACACCGCGCGTCGCCAGCGCGGCCAGCACGTCCACCAGCAGACGTCGTTCGACGCCCTTGATGCGTTCGTGCAAAGTCTGTGCGGTGTCATCCTCGTACACCGCCACGGCCTCCTGGGCCAGGATCGGCCCGGTGTCCACCCCGCTGTCGACCAGGTGCACGGTGCAGCCGGACACCCGCACGCCGTAGTCGATGGCGTCGGGGACCGCATGCGCACCCGGGAAGGCGGGCAGCAGCGCCGGATGGGTGTTGACGACCCGCCCTTGGAAGCGCGAAAGAAACTGCTGGCCAAGTATTTTCATGAAGCCCGCGCTGACCACCAGATCGGGCTCGTACCGGGCGACCGCCTCGGTGAGCGCAGCATCCCAGGCGGTGCGATCACCGTATTCGCCCAGCCGCACCGCAAAGGTCGGGATCGACGCCGCGGCGGCCACATCCAGCGCCGGGCAGGACCGGTCGGCGCCGACGGCCACCACCCGGGCGGGGTAGTCCCCGGCGGCGGCTTCCAGCAGCGACGCCAGCAGCGACCCGGTGCCCGACGCCAGTACCACCAGCCGGGCCGGCGCACACGCCGGTATGCGGAGGGGTCGCTGCTGCACCCGCAGCAGCCTAGTCGTCCTGTTCGCGCGGCTTTTCAGCGGTCGTGCCGGGAAGATCGCCGTCGACCATGAAGTGCTCTTCGGGGTCCAGCAGCGGGTCGTCGAAGGACTCATCCGGCGGGGTACCGAGCTCGGTGGACTCGGCGTGCTCGGGCAGTTCGGGCGGCGCATCCAGCAGGACGACATCGGTGGTTGCATCCTCGTCGTCGAACACGGCCTTGTCGTCGAACACCGCTTCGGGTTCCGGCGCCGCCACCGTGACCGGCTTCACCTTCTTGGGCGGGCGCACGACACCACCGGCCATCGCCACGGTCAACCCGCCGATGGACAGGAACCACAGGAACACCGCGGGCCCGAAGGTGGCCTGGTCGACGCCGACGTCACCGAAGTTGCCGAGCCTGCCACCCCCGGCGTAGCCGAGCAACGCCATGGTCAGCGCTGCCACCAGCGCCGCCACCGCGACCTTGGCGGCCGCGATGGGCAAGGGAGCGGCCCGGCGCGCACATTGCTGACCGAGCGCCACCGCCGATACCGCGGCCACGATCAACAACGCCACCCAGATGGGCCCCAGCGGGGGTGTCGGGACCGCGGCGAGCACCGGCACGGCGGGGATGTCCCCGCCCAACACGGTGAAGGCGCTGAAGGTGGCCAGCCCAATGTGCGCGCTGGAGCCGACCGCGACGGCGGCCGTGCCGACCAGCACGTTGGGTATGTAGAGGATCGACAGCAAGGTCAGGCTGAACTGGCCGAACACCGAATCGGTGATCCCGAACAGGTCGTGCATGGTGCCCCAGTGCACGACGATCGAGCCGGCGGCCACCACACCGCACAGCCCCAGCAGCGCCAGCACGCCGGCCGCACCACCGCGCAGCGCCTCGGGGAGCCAGCGCGGTACCCGCGGCAGCGTCAGGAGTCGGCCGGTCATGGCCACCCCGATCAGCGCACCGATCGCATGCACCGTCAGCACGCCGGTGAAGGCGCGGAAGGCGTCCGGGGTCTGCAGTTCGGTGATCACCGAGGCCGCATCGTGGATGACGGCCAGCGACAGGGCCGCGATCAGCAGCGGCCCGCCCAGCGCGGAGGCCACCACCCAGCGGATGACGAACCAGGAGGACCGGGCGGCGGCCGCCGCGGTGGTGCGTGCGGTGCCCCAGATCATCAGCAGCACCGGCAGCAGCGGCATCACGCCGAGTTCGCGGCCACCGATGGAGACGGGCACCTGATGCACACCCAGCCACATGCTGGCGATGGCGCCGAATGCGCCGGTCATATCGCTGTTGGCGATGAGCAGCTGGATCAGCGTCACCGCCGCGATCACACCGAGCGCCACGACCGACGGCCCGAACGCGACCCTGAGCAGGTCGCGAGCCTGTCGGGTGCCGACTGACCGGTTGTCCACCACTAGCTGGGTCGCTCCTCGTGCGCGTCTGCGCGTCCGACGTCCGGGCGCGCGACGCCCACACTACGACGAGGGTGTGCCGGACTGCGGTGAGGACTCGGAGTGGCTTTGCGGTGTCGCGCCCGGTTGGGAGGGCACCGCAGCGGTCGGCGCCGAGGAACCCTGTTGCTCGTACCCCGTCGGTTCGCTCGTCCTGGACGGCTGCCCGAAGGCCGGGAATCCGGTGGGCGGGGTCGGCGGCCCGTTGTGGGAGCCGGCGGCTGCGGGGGTGGACTGGAATCCGCCGGTGTTCGGGGCGCCCTGATAGCCGTACTGCGACGGGTAACCCGGACGCTGTTGCTGATGGGCCGGCGCGCCGTACTGCTGCTGGCCCGGCTGGCCCGGCTGGCCATAGTACGGGGCACCGTAGTGGCCGTAGGGCTGCTGCTCGTACCGCGGCTTGGGGGCCGGCGGGGTCAGCACACCCGCGTCGAACAGCAGGGCGGCGATGGCGGCTCCGGTCTGCAACAGCGTCGCGGCGATGATCAGGTACAGCCCCCAGCCGATGGACAACCCGGCCGGGGCGTTGATGACCTCGGCCAGCACCAGCAGGAACGACAGGGTGGCTACCACGGCCACCAGCCCGGTGCGGGCCTTCTGCTTGGGCATCAGACCGACACCGGCCAGCAGTGCGGCGAGCACCGAGGCCGCGACGGCGAGGCCGAGGCCCGGGGTGCTGCCGCTGGCACTGCCGAACTGCGGGAAGTCCGAGTTGCTGATGGTCAGCAGCGGACCGAAGTTGAACGCGTAGGTCGCCAGACCGAACGCTGCGACGGCAGCGGTCAGGTAGACAGGCAGCTTGCTGGGGCCTACCTCTGCGGGCTCGCCGTACTGCTGGCTGGGCGCGTACTGGTTGCCCTGCTGGGCAGGCGGATATCCGGGGTTGCCGGGCGGGTAAGTCATGACTCTCCTGTGTGAGCGATTTCGAACCCACGCTAGCGCACCCTGCTGGGCGGCGGCTCAGACCGATACGAGCGTCGCGGCGTCCGCGGCCGTCTGATCGGCGGCCTCGATTTCCCGGACGAGCGGTAGCACCTTTTGCCCGAAGTACTCGATCTCCTCCTGGAAGTGGAGGAAGCCACCCAGGATGAGGTCCACCCCGCGTTTGCGGTACGCCGCGATCCGCTCGGCGATCTGTTCCGGTGTGCCGATGAGTCCGGTGCGGAATCCGTCGTTGTATTGGACGAGATCCTCGAAGGATGAGTCCGCCCACATGCCCTTCTTGTCGCCGGTGGAGTTGCCGGCCTGTTGCACGGCCCCGCGGAAGCCCTCGACGGCGGGCCTGTTGGCCTTGGCGATGATCTCGCGCAGGGTGTCTCGGGCCTCCCGCTCGGTGTCGCGCGCGATGATGAACCCGTTGAGACCGACCTTCACCTCTCGGCCCACGGTGCGGGCGTGGTCACGTACCTCGATCACCTGTTCGGTGATGCCGGCGAAATCCTTGCCGTTGGAGAGGTACCAGTCCGAGTACAGGCCGCCGTTGCGGCGAGCCGCGGTGGAATTGCCGCCCTGGAACAGCTCCGGGTTCGGACGCTCGGGGGTGTTGAGTGGTTTGGGCTTCAGGGTGAAGTCGTGGATGCGGTAGAAGTCACCGCGGAAATCCACCTCGTCCTCGGTCCAGATCTTGCGCAGTACCTGCAGGAATTCGGCGCTGCGCCGGTAGCGCTCGTCGTGTTCGAGCCACGGCTCGCCCAGATGGGTGAACTCGTCCTTGAACCACCCCGACACCACGTTCACCGCGAACCGCCCTCCGGACAGGTGGTCGGCGGTGGCGCCCAGCTTGGCCAGCACGGCGGGCTGCCACAGGCCCGGGTGCACCGCCGCGATCACCTTGAGTCGCTCGGTGGCCAGCAGCAGCGCGAGGCTGAAGCTGGTGGACTCGTGCTGGTACTCCGCGCCGTAGCTGGCCTCGTAGCGCACCTGGGACAGCGCGTACTCGAAACCGTTGTTCTCCGCGGTCTGGGCCAGTTTCTTGTTGTACTCGTAGTTCCAGTCCGTGCGCTGGTCGATATCGCTGGTCACCAGGCCTCCGCTGACATTGGGCACCCAGTAGGCGAACGTGATGTGGTCGGCGATGCGTTCGGTCGTCATGGGTGTCATGGCAGCAGCTGCGCACCCTCGCGGTCACCACTAATGATCGGGCTGAGCGCAACGCTGTTCGGCTCGGCCTTGCGCTAGCGGACTAGAACACGTTCTAATTCTGGGCATGGACTACGGGCTCGTACTTTTCACCAGCGACCGCGGCATCGCCCCGGCACCGGCGGCCAAGCTGGCCGATGACCACGGTTTCACCACCTTCTACGTGCCCGAGCACACCCACATCCCGATCAAGCGGCAGGCCGCGCACCCGACGACCGGTGACGAGACGTTGCCCGACGATCGCTATATGCGCACCCTGGATCCCTGGGTGTCGCTGGGTACGGCGGCGGCGGTGACGTCGCGGGTGCGGCTGTCCACCGCGGTGGCGCTGCCAGTGGAACACGACCCGATCACGCTGGCCAAGTCGATCGCGACGCTGGACCACCTGTCCGGCGGACGGGTCAGCCTGGGTGTCGGATTTGGTTGGAACACCGACGAATTGGCCGACCACAAGGTCCCGCCGGGTCGGCGGCGCACCATGCTGCGCGAATACCTGGAAGCGATGCGCGCGCTGTGGACCGAGGAAGAAGCCGCCTACGACGGCGAGTTCGTCAACTTCGGCCCGTCATGGGCCTGGCCGAAGCCGGTGCAGGCCCATGTCCCGGTGCTGGTGGGCGCGGCCGGCACCGAGAAGAACTTCAAGTGGATCGCGAAATCGGCCGACGGGTGGATCACCACGCCACGCGACTTCAACATCGACGAGCCGGTGAAGCTGCTGCAGGACACCTGGGCAGCGGCGGGCCGCGAGGGCGCCCCGCAGATCGTGGCGCTGGACTTCAAGCCGGATCCGGAAAAGCTGGCGCACTGGCGCGAACTCGGGGTTACCGAGGTGCTGTTCGGCCTGCCCGACAAACCCGAGGCCGAGGTCGGTGCCTACGTCGAGCGGCTGGCGGGCAAGCTCGCCCAACTGGTCTGACGCTCATAGCTGGTTCTCATCCGGCGTCCACGCCGGCAAAACTTTGTGGGCCCACGATGAGGACATGATCGAAGAACACGACCGCGGATTCGGCTACGACATCTCGGTGATGTCACGACGCAGGATCCTGATCGGACTGGGCGCGGCCGCAGGATCCGCCGCCATCGCTGGCTGCGGTACCCCTGCCACGTCACCGCCAGCCGCCGCCACCGCGACGCCGGTGGCCGGGGCGGCACCCCAGGAAACTATGGGGCCCTACCCCGGTGACGGCTCCAACGGTCCCAACGTGCTCATCGAGTCCGGTGTGGTGCGCAGCGACGTCAGAACCAGCTTCGGTTCGTATACCGGTGTCGCGCAGGGTGTGCCGACCACCGTGAACATCAATCTGCAGGACCTCGCCAAAGACGGCGCGCCCGGTGCCGGGATGGCGCTGTATATCTGGCACTGCGACCGTGAGGGCAGGTACTCGCTGTACAGCGAGGGCGTGACCACGCAGAACTATCTCCGCGGTGTGCAGGTTGCCGACGACAACGGCATGGTGACGTTCAGAACCATATTTCCTGCCACCTATCCAGGCCGGTGGCCGCATATCCACTTCGAGGTCTTCGACTCCTTGGAATCCGCGGTCGCCGGGTCGGCGGCCCGGTTGACATCCCAGATCGCACTGCCGGAAGCGACCTCGTCGGCGGTGTACGCCTTCGATGACGGTTACGCTGCGAGCATCCCGAATCTCGGCGCGCTCACCCTGGACTCGGACATGGTCTTCGGCGACGGTTGGACCACCCAGATGGCCTCCACCAGCGGCAGTCCCGCAACCGAAATCGATGTCGCCATCACCGTGGGGGTCGCCGAAAAGTCGAAGAACATCGACACCAACCCGTCGCCGGGCGGTCCGCCACGCTAGGCCAAACCAGCCAGGTTGATGCCGTCCGCGGTGGCCTTCACGGTGATGCGCGCACCCAGCGGGTCGCCATCGGACATCAGCGCCACCAGGGCCTCGTCGGTGCTGAGCGCCATGAAACGAGAGCCGTCGGCGTCCAGGCGCCCGATGATCACACCGGTGGTCTCGGGCCAGTCGTAGCGCACCGAGTATGTCTCGACGACGCCGGTGCCGTCGGCGTCGCGAGTGACGGGCACGGTGGGTAGCGCAGCGATCTCGGACTGTAACGTCGCGCTGTCGTCGTCCGACCACGGCACGGGTGTCGTCGAGTACACACCCACCGAATATTTGCTCATCACACCGCCGTTGGCGCCGACGAGGCCGTAGGCGCCCGGCTCGGCGCGCATCGCGGTGACCGTCTCGGCGATACCGTGCAGCGAGTAGCTGTTGCCCGGCCCGCCGAAATAAGGCAACCCGCCGGTGCGGGTGAGACCGCGCGGATCGTCGGTCGCCAGCCCGGTCGAGTCGCAGACGGAGAACACCGGGAACGGGAAACAGCTGTACAGATCGAAGGTGGACACCTCGTCGATGCCGATACCGGCCACCCGAAGCGCTTCCGCCACAGCCTTTTCCGCTGAGAGGCTGGCGCTGAGATCCGCGCGGTCGAGCAACTGCTGCTCCACCAGGTCGGCGTGGCCGTGCAGGTATACCCAGTTCTGCTCGGGCACCGCCAGCCGGCGGGCCGCGGCCACCGACATGATGAGGATCGCGGCGCCCTGGTTCACCTGGTCGCGGGCGACCATCAGCCGCGGGTAGGGATCGCAGATCATCCGGTTGTCCGCGGTCACGGTGACCAGTTCCGCCACGGAACGCCGGACCGGGGAGGCCGAAAGCGGGTTCCTGGCCGCGATTTCGGAGAACGGCGCGAACAACTCGGCCATCGCCGTGCGGTATTCGGCGACGCCCATGCCCAGCCGCGCGCGGCGCGCGTTGTCGAGCAACCCGTACTGCACGGGCGCACCGGTCAGTCCGTGCTTGGCGGTGTACTCGTTCATGTACTGGTCGAATCCGTAGCCGCGGTCCTCGAGTTGGCCGCCGACCGTCTCGGAGTGGTCGGGTTTATCGTCGCGCCCGGCGAAATAGCGCAGGGTGGAACCATTCTCGGACCCGAGCAACAGCACCACCTCGGCGTCCCCGGCCGCGACGACACCGGAGAATTCGGTGAGGACCTTCTGCGATCCGTGCCCGCCGAGCGGTTCGAGCACCGCGCGGGCCGGGTCGGCGCCGATGCGCGCGGCGACCGAGCGCGGGTAGTTGTCCGAGCACCCCAGCGGCGCCTCGGAGAAGGGCGTGCAGATCTCGAATTGTCGCAGCGCCACGAAGACGTCGATCGCCGCGGCCACCGCGGCCGCGTCGGCGCCGGTGTCGGCCAGTGCGGCCCGCACCGCCTCGGTGGCCAGCTCCACCGACGACATCCCGCGATAGTCGGGCGCATCGACGCGCTCGGTGAACTGTCCGACACCAACGATCACCGGGGTATGCGGATCCACCATCACAGGCCTCCTGACACGTGTTAGTTCGCCAGGCTAACCGATGGGCTCGCACTGTTGGTGACGAGGTGCGGGCGTCGCTTGACGGGCCTGTCACTTAGTGACACTGTGGAGATGTCACTAAGTGACAATCCGTCGAGAAAGGACCCCGTGACCACGACCCCGCACACCCGGACCGGTCCCGCGCCGCTGACCGTCGAGGACTTCTTCAGCCCGCCGCAGCGCGCCGGGGCGACGATCTCGCCCGACGGCACCCGAATCGCCTACCTGGCGCCGTGGCGCAACCGCCTCAACGTGTGGGTCCAGGACATCGAGGGCGCCGAAGAACCGCGCTGCGTCACCGCCGACGAGACCCGCAGCGTGTACATCTACCGCTGGGCCCAAGATTCGCGCCGGCTGCTCTACATGCAGGACAACGGCGGAGATGAGCACTGGCACGTATACCGGGTGGACCTCGAGGCGCCCGATACCCCGGCCGTGGACCTCACCCCGTTCCCGCGGGTGCGAGCCTCCTTCGAACTGCTCAGGGCCCGGCCCGGCAAGGCGCTCGTCCAGCACAACGCCCGCAACGCCGAATTGGTCGACGCGTTCGAACTCGACATCGCCACCGGCGAGCTCACCCTGCTCGCCGAGAATCCAGGCACCGTGGTCGGCTGGGTCGCCGGGCCGGGCGGTGAATTGTTCACCAACACGATCACCGCCGGGGGCGATATCGAGATCTCGCAATGGGATTCGGCCACCCGGTCACTGCGGACGATAAAGGTATACGAGGGCCGCGACTACCCACTGGGCATCCACCCGATCGCCGTCTCCCCCGACGGCGCCGGCATCTGGCTGGGCTCCTATCAGGACAGCGACCGGCTGCGGCTGGCCCGGCTGGAGGTGGCCACCGGCGCGGAAACCGTGATCGACAGCCACCCGCATCACGATCTCGGGGCGCAGATCATGCTGCCGTCACCGTTCGTCATCAGCGAGCGCACCGGGGACCTGATCGGCGCTCGCTACTACGGCGAGCGCCAGGTGATCCACGCCCTCGACGGGGGTTTCGCCGAGGTGCTGGACAAGCTCACCGCCCTCTCCGATGGCGACCTGGCCGGCATATCCTGTGACGACAGCGGGCAGCGCTGGGTGGTCAGCTTCAGCCACGACCGCGATCCCGGCGTCACCTATTTCTACGACCACGCCACCGGCGAGAGCCGGATGCTGTTCCGGCCCTACCCGCACCTGGATCCCAGTGCGCTGGCCCCGATGACACCGGTCACCATCACCGCGCGCGACGGGCTGAGCCTGCACTCGTATCTGACGCTGCCCGTGGGTGTGCCGCCGGTGGACCTCCCGCTGGTGTTGTTGGTGCACGGCGGCCCGTGGGCACGCGACTGCTGGGGGTTCCAGCCCGATGTGCAGTTGCTGGCCAACCGCGGATATGCGGTGCTGCAGGTCAACTTCCGTGGATCCACCGGATACGGCAAGGCGTTCACGCAGGCCGCGATCGGCGAATTCGCCGGCACGATGCACGACGACCTGATCGACGCGGTCGATTGGGCGGTCAAGCAGGGGCTCGCCGATCGGGATCGGGTGGCGATCTTCGGCGGCTCATATGGCGGCTACGCCGCGCTGGTCGGTGTCACGTTCACCCCGGACGTCTTCGCCGCGGCCATCGACTACGTGGGGATCTCCAGCCTGCCGAACTTCATGCGTACGTTGCCCGATATCGGTCGCCGGTTTCTGGCCAACAACTGGCGCCTGTACGTCGGCGATCCGTCGGACCCGGAGCAAGAGGCCGATATGCTGGCCCGCTCCCCCATCACCCGGGTGGACCAGGTCCGCACGCCGCTGCTGGTGGTGCAGGGCGCCAACGACTCTCGGGTGGTGCAGGCCGAGTCCGACAACATGGTCGCGGCACTGCGCGGCCGGGGCGTCGAGGTCGAGTACCTGGTCAAGGAGGACGAGGGGCACGGATTCGTCAACCCGGACAACAACATCGACTTGTACCACGCCGTCGAGAAGTTCCTGGCCGCGCACCTGGGCGGCCGCTTCTAGCACCCTGCGCCCGCCGAGACTACGGTTCGTCGCGGGAAACCTGCCTTTTCGCACCAGAAACCGTAGTCTCGGCGCACGCGAATGAGGGTGGGGAACGCAAATACCCCCAATCCCTAGAAACCGCTGGGGAATTGGGGGTATTTACGTGTGCTCGCGCAGGGAGATTTACAGCTTGTTGAGCAGCTCGCGTGCCTTGGCGGCGGTCTCCGACGGGGTCTTGCCGACCTTCACGCCGGCGGCCTCCAGGGCCTCCTGCTTACCGGCCGCGGTGCCGGCACCGTCGGACACGATGGCACCGGCGTGGCCCATCGTCTTGCCCTCGGGAGCGGTGAAACCGGCCACGTAGCCGACGACCGGCTTGGTGACGTTGGCCTTGATGTAGGCGGCGGCCTTCTCCTCGGCGTCACCACCGATCTCACCGATCATCACGATCAGCTTGGTCTCGGGGTCCTTCTCGAACGCCTCGATGGCGTCGATGTGGGTGGTGCCGATGACGGGGTCGCCGCCGATGCCGATGGCGGTGGAGAAGCCGAGATCGCGCAGCTCGTACATCATCTGGTAGGTCAGCGTGCCGGACTTGGAGACCAGACCGATCGGGCCCTTGCCGGTGATGTTGTTCGGCGTGATGCCGACCAGCGACTCTCCGGGGGTGATGATGCCCGGGCAGTTGGGCCCGATGATGCGGGTCTTCTCACCCTTGTCGACGTTATAGGCCCACGCATAGGCGCTGTCCTGCACCGGGATTCCCTCGGTGATGACGACCAGCAGCGGGATCTCGGCGTCGATGGCCTCGATGATGGCGTCCTTGGAGAACGCCGGCGGCACGAAGGCGATCGACACGTCGGCGCCGGTCTCCTTCATGGCCTCGGCGACACTGCCGAACACCGGCAGCTCGATCTCGTTGCCATCCTTGTCTTCATGCTTGACGGTGGTACCCGCCTTGCGCGCGTTGACGCCGCCGACGATCTGGGTACCGGCCTTGAGCATCAGCTTGGTGTGCTTGGTGCCCTCACCGCCGGTGATGCCCTGGACGATGACCTTGGAATCCTTGTTCAGGAAGATAGACATCTTTGTTGGCTCCCTTACTTGTTGGCCAGCTCGGCGGCCTTGTCGGCGCCGGAGTCCATGGTTTCGGCCTGGATGACCAGGGGATGGTTGGCCTCGGCCAGGATGCGCCGGCCCTCTTCGACGTTGTTGCCGTCCAGGCGGACAACGAGCGGCTTGTTGGCCTCGTCGCCCAGGATCTCCAGAGCCTTGACGATGCCGTTGGCGACGGCGTCACAGGCGGTGATGCCGCCGAACACGTTCACGAACACGCTCTTGACCTGGCTGTCGCCCAGGATGACGTCCAGCCCATTGGCCATCACCTCGGCCGACGCACCGCCGCCGATGTCCAGGAAGTTGGCGGGCTTGACGCCGCCGTGCTTCTCACCGGCGTAGGCGACGACGTCCAGGGTCGACATGACCAGGCCGGCGCCGTTGCCGATGATGCCGACCTCGCCGTCGAGCTTGACGTAGTTGAGGTCGTTTTCCTTGGCCTTGAGCTCGAGCGGATCGGTGGCGTCCTTGTCCTCGAACTCGGCGTGGCCGGGCTGGCGGAAGTCGGCGTTCGCGTCCAGGGTGACCTTGCCGTCGAGGGCGAGGATCTGATCATCCGGCGTGCGCACCAGCGGGTTGACCTCCACCAGGGTGGCGTCCTCGCCGACGAACACCTCCCAGAGCTTCTGGATGGTGACCGCGGCGGCGTCGAGCACCTCGGCGGGCAGGTGGCCCTGTTCGGCGATCTCGCGCGCGAAGGCGAGGTCGACACCCTTGACGGCATTGACGGGCACCTTGGCGAGGCGCTCGGGCTTGGTGGCGGCGACCTCTTCGATCTCCATCCCGCCCTCGACCGAGCACATGGCCAGGTAGGTCCGGTTGGAGCGGTCGAGCAGGAAGGAGATGTAGTACTCCTCGGCGATGTCACTGGCCTCGGCGACCAGCAGCTTCTTGACGACGTGGCCCTTGATGTCCAGGCCCAGGATGTTCTGCGCGTGGGTGAAGGCGTCCTCGGGGGTGGCCGCGTACTTCACGCCGCCGGCCTTGCCGCGGCCGCCGACCTTGACCTGAGCCTTCACCATGACCGGCTTGCCGATTTCCTCGGCGATAGCCTTGGCGTCCTCGGGCGAATCGGTGACCCGGCCCGGCGTGGTGGGTACGTTGTGCTTGGCGAACAGCTCTTTCGCCTGGTATTCGAACAGATCCATGAGCTTCCTAAATCGCGTCGGTGCGAACTGACTTCTGAAGTGGGCCGCCGGACCGGCCGGAAGGCCGCGACAGGCTCGCTGGCACTGTATCCACCTTGGTGTCGGGCACTCTCATCGCCCACCGCTCATGTGGTACATCTCACCGGGCCCCGTTGGTGATACAAGTCACATTCGGCGTGGGAATGGCCGCTTAAGTTGCCACCAACATTGGGATTTCGTTAACGTGCCTCTTGGTCTTGATAACGGTCAGGTCACGGCGCGAAGGACATTCCAGGTTGGCTGAGCACAGTTCGTCACGATCCCTGCGCGGGGTAGCGACGAAAGGGCTCGCCACCCACAGTCCCGCCGAAGTCACCGACATCATCCCGTTCAACGAGTTCGGCGACCTGCATGACCTGGACTTTCGCGACAGTTCGGCATTCGACAAAGAGCAGCGCGTGATCGCAGCGCCCGAACTCGACGACCTCCACGACACCGACGACCTGGTGCCGCTGCGGCTGCTGGTGCCGAGCGAATTTCGGTCACAGCCCGCACCGTCCGGCGATGTCGGCGACCCTTCCGCTTCGTCGCACGCGTATCGCGATTCTCACACCGACCTCAGTGACGGGAACGCGCTCACCGATGTGATCGACCTGCGGGGCTCCCAGCACCGCAGCGGCGGCGCGCATCGCAAGCAGACCGTCGGCGCGATGAAGAGCCGGCTGATGATCGCCGCGATGGCCGCCGGCGCAACCGCCTCCGGTGCCTACTCGCTGAGCACCGCCGACGACACCACGTCGACCGATACGGTGCTGGCCGCGGACAACACCCTCATCAACGGCGCGGCCATCAGCGGCTCGCCCGACGGGATGCAGATCGTCGCGGTGCAGCCGGTCGCCTCCTCGGCGATCCACGCCGAGGAGATCACCAAGGCCGCCGCCTTCGCCCAGGAGCGCGCCGAACGTGAGGCGCGGTTGGCCCGCCCGCTGTTCGCCATGCCGACCAAGGGTGTGTGGACCTCGGGGTTCGGGTACCGCTGGGGCGTCCTGCACGGCGGTATCGACATCGCGGGCCCGATCGGCACGCCCATCCTGGCCGCCAGCGACGGTGTTGTTGTCGAGGTCGGCCCGACGGCCGGCTACGGCGCGCTGGTGAAGCTGCGCCATTCAGACGGCACCGTGACGTTGTACGGACACATCAACACCTGGCTGGTCAGCAAGGGCCAGCGGGTGATGGCCGGAGACCAGATCGCCACCATGGGCAACCGGGGTAACTCGACCGGGCCGCACCTGCACTTCGAAGTGCTGGTGAATGGTTCCAACCGGATCGATCCGGTGCCGTGGCTGGCACAGCGGGGCCTCAGCCCCGGCAATTACGTTGGATAGGGTGACCAACCCGGATCCCCTCTCAGGGCCACCGTCCTCCGGTCAGCCCCGCATCATCCGCCGCACCCCGACGGGCTCGTTCCCGGTGGTCGTCGCGGCGTCGACGCCCGAGGACCCCACGTCCTACGTACGTACCCCCACCGAGCCCGAACAAACCGCCTACATCCCGCGCCCGGTGCCGGTCGCGGTGCCATCGCGACACGCTGCGGGCCCGGGAACCGCCATCGCGGCCGCCACGGCGAGCATCTTGTCCGGTTGGGCCACCGCGGTGATCGCCACGGACCTGATCGCCGGGTGGTGGAGCACCGATCCGCTGTTCTGCATCGCCATCGGTTTCCTGACCGCCATCTCGGCCGCCGCGGGCATCGGCGGGCTGGTCGCGCTGCTGTTGCGGCGCCGGATGGGGCGACTGTTGATCGGGGTGGGTGCGGCGATCGGGCTGCTCATCTTCGGCAGCCTGTTCCTGGCCGGCGCCACCCTGCATCCGGTGGTCTATGCGATGCCACTGCTCCCGGTTTCGGCGATCGTGCTCGCCGCACTGCCGAGCACCCGGGACTGGGCGCGCAGCTGTTCCCCGGCCCTGCCGGTCTAGAGCTTCTGCACCGGCGCGTGGTTGTGCATCAGTTTGACGCGTCCGGCGCTGCCGAAGTCGATGAGTGACATCGCGGACTCGCCCGCCCCGGAAACCTCTTCCACCCGGCCGAGACCGTACTTGTCGTGGGTGACCCGGTCCCCCGGTTCCAGCGTGATGAGGGCGCGATTGCGCGCCTTGGCCGGTGCGGGCCGGGCACTGTCGGCGAATCGCCCGACACTGCGCGGGGCGCTCAACACCGAGGCGGGCGTCTCGACGCGGCGCCAGTTGATCAGGTCCTCCGGAATCTCGCGCAGGAACCGTGATTCCGGGTTGAGCATCGGCTGCCCCCAGGACGAACGCACCTTGGCCCGACTCAGGTAGAGCCGCTGGCGCGCCCGGGTGATGCCGACATAGGCCAACCGGCGTTCCTCGGACAGTTCGGTCGGGTCGCCCAGCGCGCGCATGTGCGGGAACATGCCGTCCTCCCAACCGGTCACGAACACGACCGGGAATTCCAGCCCCTTGGCGGTGTGCAGCGTCATCATGGTGACCACACCGGAGTCGTGTTCGGGGATACCGTCGGCGTCGGCGACCAATGACACCCGTTCCAAAAATTGGGCCAGCACCCCGGTATCGGGGACGTCCTCGTCCTCGGGCACGCCCTCTTCCTCGCGCAGCGCCTGCGCGTTGGCCAGGTCGATGCTGAATTCGTGTGCGACGCTGACGAGTTCGTTGAGGTTGTCCAGCCGGGCCAGATCCTGTGGATCGCTGGAGGATTCGAGCTCGCGCCGGTACCCGGTACGGTCCAGAACGGCCTCCACCAGATCGCCCAGTTCGCCGTCCAGACCGGCGCGCAGTCCGTCGAGCAGTTCGGTGAACGAGGCGATCGCCTTCTCCGAGCGGGTGTTCAGCATCGGCACCCGGCCTTCGGCGGCGGCCTGCAGGGCATCGTTGAAGTTGGCGCCGGTGTTTTCGGCGTATACCGCGACGCAGGCCTCGGCCCGGTCCCCGATCCCGCGGCGCGGGGTGTTGAGGATGCGCCGCATGCTCACCGCGTCCCCCGGGTTGTCCAGCACCCGCAGGTAGGCGACGATATCGCGGATCTCCTTGCGCTCGTAGAACCGCACACCGCCGACCACCTTGTACGGGATGCCGGCGCGGATGAACACCTCTTCCAGCGCGCGCGAGGAGTTGTTGGTCCGGTAGAACACCGCGACGTCGGAATAGTTGAATCCGTGCCGGTCGGCGAGCGCGTCGATCTCCTCGGCGACGAACCGGGCCTCGTCGTGCTCGTTGTCGGCGACATAGCCGACGATAAGTTCGCCCTCGCCGGAATCGGTCCACAGCCGCTTCTCGCGGCGCCCGGCGTTGCGGGAGATGACGGCGTTGGCGGCGTTCAGAATGGTCTGCGTGGAGCGGTAATTCTGTTCCAGCAGAATCGTTGTCGCGTCCGGGTAGTCGCGTTCGAAGTCCTCGATATTGCGGATGGTGGCTCCCCGGAACGCATAGATCGACTGATCGGCGTCGCCCACCACGCACAGCTCCGAGGGAGGCACCCCGGCCGGATCATCGGGGTCTGTCTCGACGCCGACGAGTTCGCGCACCAACATGTACTGGGCATGGTTGGTGTCCTGGTACTCGTCGACCAGGATGTGCCGGAACCGCCGCCGGTAGTACTGGGCGATCTGCGGAAAGGCTTGCAGTACAGCGACTGTCTCGCCGATGAGATCATCGAAGTCCAGCGCGTTGGCCGCCCGCAGCCGGCGCTGGTATTCACCGAAGACCGAGGCCACGGTCTTGGACATGTCATCGGCGGTCTCGGTGAGATCGGCCAGTGCCCGCTCCGGGTCGATCAGTTCGTTCTTCAGGTTGGAGATGCCGTTGGCCAGCAGCCGCGGTGAGTATCGCTTGGTGTCCAGGCCCATGTCCTTGGCGATCATCATCAGCAGCCGCCGCGAATCGTCGGCGTCGTAGATGGAGAAATTGGAGTTCAGCCCGGGCAACAGCGAGGCCTGGTTGCGCAGGATGCGCACACAGGTCGAGTGAAAGGTCGACACCCACATGCTGCGGGCACGCGGCCCGATGAGGTCCACCACGCGCTCCCGCATCTCGGCGGCGGCCTTGTTGGTGAACGTGATGGCAAGGACCTGGCCGACGCCCACCTCCCGGGCGGCCAGCAGGTAGGCGATGCGCCGGGTGAGCACGGCGGTCTTGCCCGAGCCGGCGCCGGCCACGATGAGCAGCGGGGAGCCCTCGTGCAGCACGGCCTGACGTTGCTGCGGGTTGAGCCCGTCGAGCAGCTGGTCGGTGCCGGTCGTGCCACCGGAAGCGGGCGATGGTGCGTGAAAGAGAGATGTCATTTCGGTCTCGAATCTACCGCTGAAGGGTGACATTCCCGTGACCCGGCTTTGCGCCGAATCTGCGTCGGGTGGCAGACTCGGATCGTGCTACCCGAGCCCGCCGCCAACATCGACGACCTGCGTCTGGAGATCGACGAACTGGACGCCACGATCCTGGCCGCGGTCAAGCGCCGCACCGAGGTTTCCCGGATCATCGGCAAGGCCCGGATGGCTTCCGGCGGTACCCGGTTGGTGCACAGCCGGGAGATGAAGGTCATCGAGCGCTACAGCGAGCTCGGCCCCGACGGCAAAGACCTGGCCATGCTGCTGCTGCGGCTGGGCCGCGGCCGGCTCGGTCACTGACACCCTGCGATTTCGGCGCGGAAACGTACGCTGAGCATACGAAACCGCGCCGAAATCACTATGGGGTGAAGGCGATGTACTTGGTCTCCAGGTACTCCTCGATGCCTTCGGAACCGCCCTCGCGACCGAACCCGGATTCCTTGACCCCGCCGAACGGCGCGGCCGCGTCCGAGATGACGCCGCGGTTCACCCCGACCATGCCCGACTCGATGGCCTCGGCCACCCGCAAGGCCCGATCCAGGGACTGGGTGTAGATGTAGGACGCCAGCCCGTAGGCGGTGTCGTTGGCGGCGGCGATGCCCTCTTCCTCGGTGTCGAAGCCGGTAATGGGGGCGACCGGGCCGAACACTTCCTCCTTGAGGATGCGTGCGTCACCGGGCACGTCGGCGAGCACGGTGGCCGGATAGAAGTGGCCCGGCCCGTCGGGGGCCACCCCACCGACGGCCACCTCGGCGCCGCGCGATACCGCGTCGGAGACCAGGTCGGCGACGATTCCGAGTTGTTTGGCCGAGATCAGCGGGCCCAGCGTCGAGGACTCATCCAGGCCGTCGCCGAGGGTGTACTCGCTCATCCGCTTGACCAGCTTCTCGGTGAACTCCGCACGTACCGAGTTGGCGACGTGGAAGCGGTTGGCCGCGGTGCACGCCTCGCCGCCGTTGCGCATTTTCGCCAGCAACGCGCCCTCGACCGCGGCGTCGACATCGGCATCGTCGAACACCACGAACGGGGCGTTGCCGCCGAGTTCCATGGAGGTCCGCAGCAGCTTGTCGCTGGACTGTTTCACCAGGGCCTTGCCCACCCCGGTGGAGCCGGTGAAGGTCAGTTTGCGCAGTCGGCCGTCGTCGATGAGCGCGCCGGTCAGCTCACCCGGCCGGGTGGTCGGCAACACCGACAGCACGCCCTTGGGCAGACCCGCCTCATCGATCAGCTTGGCCAGCAACAGCATGGTCAGCGGGGTTTCCTGCGCCGGCTTGACGATCATCGTGCAGCCGGCGGCCAGCGCGGGGCCGATCTTGCGGGTGCCCATGGCCAGCGGAAAGTTCCACGGGGTGATGGCGTAGCAGGGGCCGACGGGCATCTTGGTGACCAGGATGCGGCCGGTGCCCGCCGGTGCCGGGGTGTAGCGGCCCGCGATGCGCACCGCCTCCTCGGCGAACCAGCGGAAGAATTCGGCGCCGTATTTGACTTCACCGCGGCTCTCGGCGATCACCTTGCCCATTTCCAGGGTCATCAGGGCGGCGAGGTCTTCGCTTCGCGCGGTGAGGGTTTCGAAGACCGAACGCAGGATCTCGCCGCGCTCGCGGGCCGGGGTCGCCGCCCAGTCGGGCTGTACCGCAGCGGCGGCGTCCAGCGCGGCGATACCGTCGGCCGGTGTGGCATCGGCCACCGCGGTGATCACCTCGTCGGTGGCCGGATTGAGCACGTCAAAGGTGGACGAGCCCGCGCGCTCCTCACCGCCGATCCACAGGCCGGTGGGCACGGATGCAATCAACTCTTCAATGCGCATACATCCATCATGTACACCCTCGATCGATGCGCCGCACTAAGGTCAGAAGAATGAGTGCTGACATCACCGATACGGCCGCATGGCATTCGCTGCAACGTCATCATGAGACGATTGCGCCGAAGAATCTTCGGGAGCTCTTCGCCGAGGATCCGGCCCGCGGCAGCGACCTCACGCTCACCGTCGGCGATCTCTACATCGACTACAGCAAGCACCGGCTGACGCGTGAAACCCTGGCTCTGCTGGTCGATCTGGCCACCGCCGCCGACCTGGAGGGCCGCCGCGACGCCATGTACGCGGGCGAGCACATCAACACCTCCGAGGGCCGCGCCGTGTTGCACACCGCGCTACGCCTGCCCAAGGGCGCCGAGCTGACCGTAGACGGCCAGGATGTCGTCGCCGATGTGCACGCCGTCCTCGATGCGATGGGTGAGTTCACCGACCGGCTGCGCTCGGGGCAGTGGACCGGCGCGACGGGTGCGCGGATCACGACGGTGGTCAACATCGGGATCGGCGGCTCGGATCTGGGTCCGGTGATGGTCTACGACGCGCTGCGCCACTATGCCGATGCCGGCATCTCGGCGCGCTTCGTCTCCAATGTCGACCCGGCCGACCTGGTCGCCAAACTTGACGGGCTCGACCCGGCCACAACGCTTTTCGTGATCGCTTCCAAGACCTTCTCCACCTTGGAGACACTGACCAACGCCACTGCGGCGCGGCGCTGGCTCATCGACGCGCTCGGCGAGGACGCGGTCGCCAAGCACTTCGTGGCGGTCTCCACCAACAAGAAGCTGGTCGACGAGTTCGGGATCGACACCGCCAACATGTTCGGTTTCTGGGACTGGGTCGGCGGGCGGTACTCGGTGGACAGCGCCATCGGGCTGTCCGTGATGGCGGTGATCGGCAGGGAGCGGTTCGCGGAGTTCCTGGCCGGGTTCCATCTCGTCGACGAGCACTTCCGTACCGCCCCGCTGGCCGAGAACGCGCCGGCCCTGCTCGGCCTGATCGGCCTCTGGTACAACAATTTCTTCGGCGCGCAGTCCCGTGCGGTACTGCCCTACTCCAACGACCTGTCCCGGTTCGCGGCCTACCTGCAGCAGCTGACGATGGAGTCCAACGGCAAGTCGGTGCGCGCCGACGGCACCCCGGTCAGCACCGACACCGGCGAAATCTATTGGGGCGAACCGGGAACCAATGGACAGCACGCGTTCTACCAGTTGTTGCACCAGGGCACTCGACTGATTCCCGCCGATTTCATCGGGTTCTCCCAGCCCACCGACGACCTGCCGACCGCGGACGGCACCGGCAGCATGCACGACCTGTTGATGAGCAACTTCTTCGCCCAGACCCAGGTCCTGGCGTTCGGCAAGACCGCCGAGGAGATCGCGGGCGAGGGCACCGATGCCGATGTCGTCCCGCACAAGGTGATGCCGGGCAACCGGCCCACCACCTCGATCCTGGCGGCCAAACTGACCCCCTCGGTGGTAGGCCAGTTGATTGCGCTCTACGAGCACCAGGTCTTCACCGAGGGCGTGATCTGGGGTATCGACTCCTTCGACCAGTGGGGCGTGGAGCTGGGCAAGACCCAGGCCAAGGCGCTGTTGCCGGTGCTCACCGACGAGCAGTCACCGGCCGAGCAGACCGACAGCTCCACCGATGCACTGGTGCGGCACTACCGCGTCCAGCGAGGTCGATCGGCGTGAGCCGGCCGACGCGCGGGCGCAGCACCTAGTCCTCCGGTTCCGGATCGGCGCGGGTCCAACCGATGATCATGGCGGGCAGACAGCCGCCGATGAGCAGGACCGTCAGCGCCATCAGCCCGCCGGCATACGCCATATCGGTATCGGTGCCGTCGGTGATCGTGGAGCCGAAGATCAAGTACCCGATCGGCAGCATCATCAGGTACTGCGTCGCGGTCAGCCCGACGGACCGGGCGCTGTTGCGTTGGGCGATCTCGAATTCGTCGAGCGCGGCCTCCGGTGCGTCGCCGCGCCGGCCCGAGACGAGCTGCAGAACGGTCCACATGGGGAAGAACGCGACGCAGGCCGGCAGCCACAGCAGCGGCGCCCACCACAGCCCGAACGCGCACAGCACCGCGACGGCGGCCATGAACGCGAACGTCACCGCCAATCCGATCACGAGCAGCCGCCGGCGGTGGCGGTTGCGCCACTTCGGCAGTGAATTGGCATATGTGCGTTCCTGTTTCAGGAACCGTCTGGTCCGGAAGTCCTGGTACCTGTCGAGGATGCCCGTCTCGGTCACGGCCGTGCCCCTTCCGCTCGTTGCCTGTTTCCATAGAGTTCGGCCGACAGTGGCGTGAATGGTTCTCGGGAGAAAACAGCCTCCACCGGCAACTCGAAGACGTCACAGATGCGGAACGCCAGGTCAAGGCTCGGGTAGTGGTCGCCTCGCTCCAGCGCACCGACGGTCTGCGGGTTGACGTCGATGAGCCCCGCGAGCTGCGCCCGCGTCATCCGTCGTTCGGCGCGCAGCACGCCGATGCGGTTGTGAATGGGAAGCTGGTCCCCGCGTCGTACCGGACTCATGCATTCTATTGTTGGGAAAACCCAACTATTTGTCAAAGAAACAAGACGCGAGTCAGCCCGAAATACGCGAAATGGCTGTCCCCGGGGCACCGGGAACAGCCATTTCGTGGATCTCGAGAGCGTTGCTACCTGTCAGGGGGCCGGGATGGTGGCGCACCCGACGTTCGGGATGCAGCCACTGGCACCGCCGGGGCCGGCGCTCCCGCTGGGTCCACCGGGCGCCAGTGAGCCGCTGGCACCGCCGGGACCGGCAGTACCGGCTGGGCCGCCCGGGATCGCACCGGTGGCGCCGTCCGGACCGGCCGCACCACCGGGGCCACCGGGTATCACACCACTGGCACCGCCGGGGCCTGCCTCACCTGCGGGGCCGCCGGGGACAGCAGCGCTGGCGCCGCCGGGACCGGCCTCACCGATGGCGGCACACGGGGTGCCGTCGGCGTTGACGCACGGCGGTGGGGCGGGCTCCGCTCCTGCGATCGGCGAGAACGCGATGGCCGCTCCCGCGGCGCCTGCGAACAAGAAGGGCGTCATCTTCGTCAGTTTCACCATCATGGAAAGACGGTTACCACCGCACCCGCCGGGCCAAACATCGAGCAGCCGTGAGAGTTCAGGCGAAGCGTTTGGTGTACTTGGGCGGCAGTAGCCGCATGATCTGGGTGATCGGTGCCCACGGCCAGGACGGCACGACGGCGCGCCCCTTCTCCTTCTCGATCGCCTCCACCATCTTGCGGACGCCGGTCTCGTTGTCGACCATCAGCAGCGTGGTCGCCGACTTCGCGGTCATCTCGGACTCGATATAGCCGGGTTCGACGACGGTGATCCGGATGGGGCCCTTGTCGTACTCGGCGCGCAGCGACTCCCCCAACGATGTCATCCCGGCCTTGCTCGCGCAGTAGGCCGCCTTGCCGCCGGGCACGCCGGTGTTGCCGAGCACCGAGGAGATCAGCACCAGGTGCCCGGCGCCGGATTTTTTGAACATCTCCAGGGCGGTCTCGATCTGCGCCATGCCGGAGATGAGGTTGGTGTTGACGGTGGCCTTGTTGGCCCACGGCTTTCCCTCGCCGAGCGGCCAGCCCTTGCCGATGCCCGCGTTGACGATGACCCGGTCGATACCGCCGAGTTCCTCGGACAGCTCGCCGAAGACCCGCGGGATGGCCTCGTGGTCGTCGACGTCCAGCGCCGCGATCGCCACCTTGGCGTACGGATGCTTGTCGAGGATCTCGGCGCGCAGCTCTTCGAGTCGCTCCACCCGGCGGGCGCACAGTGCCAGGTCGCGGCCCTTGGCGGCGAAGGCGCGGGCCATCCCGGCACCTAGGCCCGAGCTTGCACCGGTGATGAGTATCTTCTGGCGGGTCATGGCAGCAGGATAACCGAGTTATACAGCTGACCAGAAACCTGCGAGGCCCCTCGACGAGGTGTGCACGAATCGCGCAGGACGCTCCGCGTGCGCTACCCCTACTTGAGCAACCGCGACATCCTGCGATCTGCGAGCACCTTGCCGCCGGTCTGGCACGTCGGGCAGTACTGGAAGGACTTGTCGGCGAACGACACCTCGGCGACGGTGTCCCCGCACACCGGGCACGGCAGCCCGGTGCGGGCGTGCACCCGCAGCCCGGAGCGTTTCTCCCCCTTCAGGGTGGCGGCCTGCTGGCCCACCGAGCGTGATACCGCATCGGTGAGCACCGTGGACATCGCAGCGTGCAGGTCGGCCAGTTGCGCCTCGGAGAGCTTGTTGGCGGTCGCGAACGGCGACAGGCGCGCCACATGCAGGATCTCGTCGCTGTAGGCGTTTCCGATACCCGCGATCACCTTCTGGTCGGTGATCACGTTCTTGATGCGTCCGCTGTGAGCGGCCAGCGCCTCCCGCAGCCCGTCGGGATCGAGGTCCATTGCGTCGGGGCCGCGCCCGGCGATCTGCGGGACCTCCATCGGATTGCCGACCACCCAGACCGCCAACCGTTTCTGGGTGCCGGCCTCGGTGAGATCGAAGCCGTGGCCGTCCCCGAGGTGGACACGCAAGGCGATGGGCCCCTTACCCGGTTTGAGCGGTGTCGGGGCCAGCTTGTCCGACCAGCGCAGCCAGCCGGCGCGCGACAGGTGGGTGATCAGGTACAGCTCACCGGCCTGCAGGCCGAGGTATTTGCCCCATCGGGCGGCGCCGGTCACCTCGGCGCCATGCAGCGCGCTCACCGGCGGATCAAAGGTTTTGAGCACCGACAGGGCGGCGATGTCGACCCTGCCGATCACCCTGCCGACGGCGTACCGGCGCAGGTGATCGGCGAGCGCCTCCACTTCGGGCAGTTCGGGCATGCCACCAGTGTGACTCGAGCTGTCCCGCGGTGGGTACCGATCGCCGTGGTCGGTGCGCCTCGGGCCGGGGCCGGCACCTGCGCGGCGCCGTTGACTACCTACCGCACAGCTCTTTTCGTGTCGCCGACCACCAACGACAGCAGCCAGCTGACAAAGGACAGCACGATGGCGGCCCAGATCGCCGTCCACCAGAAGTCATCGATGAACAGGCCCCAGTGCGTGGTGTGCTCGGTGATCCAGGAGGTGATCCACAGCATCAGCGCGTTGATCACGATGTGGATGAGGCCCAGGGTCAAGATGTAGAGCGGGATCGAAATGAGCTGCACGATAGGCTTGATCACCGCGTTGACGAGTCCGAACACCACGGCGACAACGAAGATGATGCCCGCCCGCGCCAGGGTGGAGTCGCCCCCGAGGATGCTCACACCGGGCACGATGAGCGTCACCACCCACAACGCGACTCCGGTCAGTGCGGCGCGCAGCAGAAAATTCATGCGGCTCAGTGTGCCGCGCGGAGCAGGTAGATGTCCATGATCCAGCCGTGCCGTTCCCTTGCCGCGGCGCGCATTTCGACAATCCTGTCACCGACCTCGCCCACCGTGCCGCACACGAGCAGTTCGTCGGGGGTGCCGAGGTAGGCGCCCCACCAGATCCGGGTGTCCGGCGGGGTATGCCGGAACGAACATTCGCCGTCGAGCATCACCACGGCGGCGCCGCTGAGGCCCTCCTCACGCAGCCGCCGACCGGTCGTGATCAGGACGGCCTCACCAATATCGTTGAGCGGGATGCGATGCCGCGCGGTGAGCGCTTGGATGGCCGTGATGCCGGGGATGACATCGAACTCGAACGCCACGTGTTCGGCGACGCGGTCCAGGATGCGCAACGTGCTGTCGTACAGCGACGGGTCGCCCCAGGCCAGAAAGGATCCGGTGCCCCCGTCCGGTAGTTCGTTCTCGATGGCGCGTGCCCACAGCCGGGCGCGGGCGGCGTGCCAGTCCTCGACGGCCCGCTCGTAGGGGACGTCGGTGGCGCGCTTGGGGTCGGGCAGCTCGACGAAACGGTAGCCGGGCTTCTCGATGAAGCGTTGGCAGATGTGCCGTCGCAGCGCCACCAGATCGTCCTTGACATCGCCCTTGTCCATGGCGAAGAACACCTGTGTGTCATTGAGCGCCGAGATGGCCTGCGTTGTCACATAGTCCGGATCGCCCGCACCGATACCGATCACATGGATTGTCCGCACCCGCGAAGGCTAGCCCCCTCGTCGGGAGCACGAATTACCCAGTACCGAGGGTATTGACTACCGCCGGTACCGGACGTAGCTTCGAGACTCACCCACCATGCGAGGGAGTCGACGATGACAGCTTCGGTGAAGGCACAGACCACGCGCGCGGAGTTCGCGGAGCGCCTGCTCAAGGGATCGGTGCGCAAGTCCTATGCCCCCGTGGTGGACATCGACTGGGACGCTCCCCTGGATCCCGACAAGTTCTACCTACCGCCGCGGGTGGTGTCGCTGTACGGCACTGCGCTCTGGGAGGCGATGAGCCGCGCCGAGCAGATCGAGCTGTCCCGCCAGGAACTGGTGAACACCCTGTCGGCGGGCATCTGGTTCGAGAACATCCTGAACCAGGCGTTACTGCGCAAGATGATGCACCAGGATCCGACCGCGCCCACCACCCACTACGAACTGACCGAACTCGGGGACGAGACCCGGCACATGGTGATGTTCGGCAAGGCCATCGCCAAGGTGGGCGCCGACCCGGTGCGGCCCAGGCTGTACCAGCGCATGATCATCAACGCGTTGCCGTTCGCCTTCCGCGGCTCGGCGCTGTGGGTGGCCGCACTGATCGGCGAGGAGATCTTCGACTCGCTGCAGCGCCAGATGATGGACGACGACGAACTGCAGCCGATGGTGCAACGACTGATGCGGATCCATGTCACCGAGGAGGCGCGCCACATCCAGTTCGCCCGCGACGGGCTGCGCAAACGCACGCCCGAGATGTCGCGGCTCAAGCGCGCCTGGATCGGAAACGTCAACGGCGTCGGCGGTCCGTTCTTCCGCTTCCTGTTCACCAACAGGGTGCAATACGCCCGGGTCGGGCTGGATTCCCGGGCGGCACGGCGGATGGCACGTCGCTCACCGCACCGCCACGAGGTGCAGATCGCCGGTTTCGCCCCACTGGCCTCTTTCCTGGCGGAGGTCGGACTGTTGGGCCCGATCGCGCGGCGGATGTGGCGACGCAGCGGGTTCCTGCCGGGCGGGCCGATGGAACCGGCCGGGCGCGCCGAGGTCGAAGACACCGAAGACCTCTACGACGGGCCCGCCACCATCGACGGTCGCACCTGCCGGGTTCGCCTGACCGGGCACCTGAGCCCGATCGACGGCCAGTATCACTGGCAGGGAACGGTTTTCGAGACACTGCCCGATGACTCGCACAACCCGCTGTCGGTGACGATCGGCAGCCAATCCGCGTCGGCGAGGTTCACCGAACGCAGCCAGCAGGGCGGCTACTCGATCACCGGTGTCGGGGTGCCGCCCTTTGCGCGGTAGCCCGGACGCGCGGCGCAGTCGCCACGGTGCCGCCGGGCCAACCCTTTTGAGTGGTTCCGTGCCACAGAACTAGAACGTGTTCTAGTATCGGCGTCATGCGGTTCACCTATGCGGAAGCCATGACCGACCCCAAGTACTACATCCCGTTGGCCAAGGCCGCCGACGAGGCCGGGTACCACGGGATGACGATCGCCGACAGCGTCGCTTACCCAGAGGTCTCGGACTCGAAGTATCCCTACACCGAAGACGGCAACCGCGAATTCCTGGACGGCAAGGCGTTCATCGAGACGTTCGCGCTCATCGGGGCGCTGTCCGCGGTGACGACGAAGCTGCAGTTCAACGTCTTCGTGCTCAAACTGCCGATCCGGCCGCCCGCACTGGTCGCCAAGCAGGCCGGCTCGCTGGCCGCCATGTTCGACAACCGCCTCAACCTCGGCGTGGGCACCAGCCCGTGGCCCGAGGACTACGAGATCATGGGCGTCCCGTACGCGCGCCGCGGTAAGCGCATGGACGAGTGCATCGACGTCATCCGCGGACTCACCTCCGGGGACTATTTCGAATACCACGGCGAGTTCTACGACTTCCCGGCCTTCAAGATGACCCCCGCGCCGTCCAAGCCGATCCCGATCCTCATCGGTGGCCACGCCGACGCGGCGCTCAAGCGTGCCGCCCGCAACGACGGCTGGATGCACGGCGGTGGTGATCCCGAGGAACTCGATCCGCTGCTGGCGAAGCTGAAGAAGTACCGGGAGGAAGAGGAGCGCATCGGCCTGGCCGACGAGTTCCAGATCCATGTGATCTCGGTCGACGGTTTCACCCTCGACGGTGTCAAGCGTCTCGAGGACAAGGGCGTCACCGATGTCATCGTGGGCTTCCGGATTCCCTACATCATGGGCCAGGACACCGAGCCGCTGGATGCCAAGATCCGCAACCTGGAGTGGTTCGCGGAGAACGTGATCGCCAAGGCCAACGGCTGAAGGCGCGCCTCACACCCGAGAATCGACGGCCGCCACGCTGAGCACCTGATCGAGCACGATGGTCGCGGTGCCGACGGTGGCCGACCGGTCGCCGTGTAGGGCCGGCCGCACCCGCAACGCACCGGTCGCCTGGGCGGTTGCGTTGCGGTACAACGTCTCACGTAGTCCCGCGACGAAGATCTGGTGCACGCCGGCCATATCGCCGGCCACCACGATCGACGCCGGGTTGAGCAGGTTCACCGCCGGTGCGATCCCCTCCCCCACGTACCGACCGCTGTCGCGCACCATTCGGCGCGCCTCCGGATCACCGTCGTGGGCGAGTTCGGCCACGTCGCGCAGATGCCGCACCGGGCGTCCCTGCCGCTGCAGCTCACGCACGATGGCCCACCCGCCGGCGATGGCCTCCAGGCACCCGGTGTCACCGCAGCGGCACGGAATCCCCTGCGCGGCAGGGATCTTGTTGTGCCCGAACTCGCCGGCGGCCTGATTGGCGCCGCGCAGCAGCGCCCCACCTGCGATGATGCCGGCGCCCATACCACTGGAAGCCTTCAGCACCAGCACATCGTCCTCATCGCCGCGTTCGGCGAGCGCGATGGCGTTGGCGTCGTTGTCGAGCACCACCGGCAGGCCGCTCAGCCTGGGCAGCGCGGCCAGATACGGTCGCAGGGCCACACCGTCCCAGCCACGCAGGATGGCCGAGCCGCAACTGCAGCCGCGTTCGGCGTCCACCGTGCCGGGCAGGCTCAGCCCCACCCCATAGACCGTCGCGTCGGGAAACTGTTGCAGCGCGACATCGAGGCCCTTCACCACATCGGGCATCAGGTCATCCGGACCGAGGGCGACTTCGGAGTCGATATCGGACAGTGTCAGCACGGTGCCGGCGAGGTTGCACACCGCAAGCCGGGTGCGGCTGATACCGATGGCCACCGACAGCACCACCCCGGCGTCGGCGTTGAAGCTCAGCTGGGTCGCCGGGCGGCCGCCGGTCGACGCGGCAGGCTGGCATTCCACCACCAGACCGGTATCGAGGAGAGCGGCCAGCCGGGCCGTGACGGCCGTGCGGGACAGCCCCGTGCGTGCCGCGATCTCCGCGCGGGTGATCTCGCCCTGACCCCTGATCAGGGCAAAGGTCGCACCGACGCTGGTCACGCCCCCGATTCCACCACGAAGGCGTAAGTTTCGCCACTTTAGACTGAAAAGTGCAAAACTAATTTGCCGCAAAGACTTAAGTCGCCATACCCTGACCGTGTGACACCCAGCGTCGAACGCCCCGCCCGCCCACAGTCCGTCATCGCCCCCGATCCCACCGTCCGGTCGCTGGCCGTGTTCGCGCTGGCCCTCGGCGGCTTCGGCATCGGCACCACGGAGTTCGTCGCGATGGGACTGCTTCCGGACATCGCAGCCGGTTTCGAGATCAGCGAACCGACCGCGGGCCACGTCATCTCCGCCTACGCGCTGGGTGTGGTCATCGGTGCGCCGACGATCGCGGCGCTGACCGCCCGGTTGCCGCGGCGCGCGCTGCTGCTGGGGCTGATGGCGGTGTTCACCCTCGGAAACCTGGCCAGCATGGTCGCGCCGTCCTACCTCACGCTGGTGATCGCGCGGTTCGTCGCGGGCCTACCGCACGGCGCCTTCTTCGGAATCGCGGCGTTGGCGGCCGCCCATCTGATGGGCCCGCAGAACCGGGCCAAAGCGGTGGCACACGTGCTGTCCGGCCTGACGATCGCGACGGTGCTCGGCGTGCCGATGGCCTCCTGGCTGGGCCAGGCCCTCGGCTGGCGGAGCGCCTTCGGGCTGGTCGTCCTGATCGGTGTACTCACGATGACGGCGCTCTGGATGTGGCTGCCCGACCAGTTGCGCACCATGCACGTCAGCAGCCCGCTGACCGAACTGGGCGCCCTGCGCAGGCCGCAGGTGCTGCTCGCCGTGCTGGTCGGCATGATCGGCTTCGGCGGCATGTTCGCCGTCTACACCTACATCAGCACCACCATGACCGACGTATCCGGTCTGTCCCGGGCGATGGTTCCGGTGGCGCTCATGGTCTTCGGCCTCGGCATGGTCGTCGGCAACCTGGCCGGCGGACGGTTGGCCGATATCTCGGTGATCCGCGCGCTGTACCTGTCGCTGGGATTGCTGGGCGTGCTGCTCGCGGTGTTCGTGGCCGCCGCGCACAACCCGTGGACCGCACTGCCGGTGCTGTTCGGTATCGGCGCGGCCGGGTCGGCGGTCGGCCCCGCCCTGCAAACCCGGTTGATGGACGTCGCCCACGATGCCCAGACGCTCGCCGCCGCGCTGAACCATTCGGCGCTCAACATCGGCAATGCGACCGGCGCCTGGGTCGGCGGCTTGGTGATCGCCGCGGGTTACGGCTACACCGCACCGGCGGCCGCCGGTGCGGCACTGGCCGTGGGCGGATTGGGAGTGCTCACCGTGTCGGTACTGCTGGGCCGGTCCGTCAGTCCTCGATGACGTGGATGGCGGCCTCCTCGGCCGAGGCCGCCCCACCGTCGATGCCGACATCGCTACCCAACAGCTCGGACTCGACGTCCTCGCCGAAGCCGGCGTCCGGTGCCACCAGACGGCCCGAGCGGCGGGCGCCGACCTCGTCCTCGCCGAACTGCTCGTCGGGGGTGTCCTGCGCGCCGAGCGCGGGATCCGGCTGCTCGTCGGCCAGCCGCTCGTCCAGCGACTCGTGCTCGCGGGGCTCCTGCCAGCGTTCCGGCGGTGAGTAACCCTCATCGAGCAGATCGTCGACACCGCGGTCGACAAGAGTGTCCTCCTGGGGCAGCTGGTCCTCGTCGTCGATGCTGTAGCCCTGGGCCTCTTCGGGGGTTCCTTCGCTCATGGGACCACGCTACCGCCGAACCACCTGCGAGACTGTGTTGATGAGTGACAGCGAGGCAGACGCCCTGGGTGAGAAGCGTGCGGACTGGGTCAACGACCATCTGGTGTCCTACCTCGCCTCCGGTGGGACCGCGGGACACATTGTGGATCTGAGCGAGGACGGTGGCCGCGCGTTCACCCCGCACTGCCTGATCCGCCATCGCGGCCGCACGTCGGGCAAGACCTATGTCACGCCGCTGATCTACGGCAACGTCGGTGGGGAGATCGTGCTGGTGGCATCCAAGGGCGGTGCCGAGGAAAATCCGCAGTGGTACAACAACATACGCGCGAGTTCAGCGGTGGACGTCCAGGTCGGGACCCAGGCCTTCCGGGCGAGCTACCGCGAGCTCGAGGACGAGGAACGCCACCAGGCCTGGCTGTACATGACGCACCTGTATCCGCCGTACATCACCTACCAGCAGTCGACGAGCCGCCGGATCCCGCTACTGGCGCTGGCGGTCGGGCGCCCGATCGACCTCTTCACGGCGCACACCGTTTGAGCGTATTGGCGATGGCGTCGACGGGGGTCGTCGCCTCGATCGCGCGTTGCATGCGCCGACCCGCGGCCCGGTACCGATCCTGGCTCAGCACCCGGTCGACGGCCTCCCGGATCGCCGCGGCCGTGGGCGTCGACGTGCCCAGATCCACCCCGACGCCGGTGTAGTCGACACGGGCCGCCACCTCTGCCTTGTCGGACGTTTCGCCCGCCACCACCAGCGGCACCCCGTGGCTCAGGGCGTAGTGGACTCCGCCGTAGCCGCCGTTGGTGACCATCACATCGACAAACGGCATCAGCGCGCAGTACGGCACCCAGTCGGTGACCCGCGCATTCGCCGGTATCACGCCGCTGAGTCGCCCATCGGGGCGTGCGGTGGTCACCACCACCAGTAGGTCGTCGCGGTCCGCGAGCGCCGCCAGGGTCGGGGCGATCAGCTGATCCAGATCGGTGTTGTCGAACGTGCCCTGAGTGACGTGCACCACCGCACCGGCCCGCTGCACATCCGGCCACCACGGCGGTAATGCCTTGTCACCCTTGTCCTTCGCCGACAGTACCGGGCCCACGAATTCCACCGTGGACGGCAGGTCCGAGCGCGGATACTCGAATTCCCGCACCGACAACGCCACCACCGCGTCGGCCAGTCGCGGCCAGTCACTGATGAACACCGGGCTGCGACCCGAACCGGCGCCGCGCAGCGCACGATCGAACCTGCGCTGGCTGCCGCGCATGATGACGCGGTGCGCGACGGCCGTCATCGGCCGATAATCGACACCTGCCTGCGGCTGCCAGGCCATGCCGAACGGCGGCACGTCGGCGCTGGAAAGGGTCAACGGCCCGACATTGCACACCACCACCGGGGGCCGGGGGCTCTCCTGCAGCAGCAGCGGTACCGCCCCGGTGAAGGTCACGTCGACCAAGACCGCATCGAACCGGTCACCCTGCAACGCCGCACGCAGGGCGCGGTACTCGGCGGCGAGCGGTCGGGCGAAGACGGCATCCAACTCCGCACGCCCGAGCCAGAACCGGCGCAGCTGCACCGGAACCCGGCCCAACACGGCGGGTGCCGCCGCGGGCGCATCGATGTGCACTTCGGCGGGCAAGGTGATGACGGGCAGCCCGGCGCGCTGCGCCGCATGGGCGAACACCGGGCCCGTGAGCAGCGTGACATCGTGCCCGAGTTCACGAAGGCCGACCCCGATATCGATCATCGGCAACACATGGCCCTGGATCGGGCTGGCAGCAAGCAGGTATCGGGCCAATCAACTTCCTTCGCTCGGTGGGTGTCTGTGCCCCCGTCACCGTCCGCTCAAACCGGCGCTGATCATAGCCGCCGCGGGCCGCTCCGCACGGTGAGCCGACAAACCCCAAAACTGCATGCGTAACCGCCGGAAAAACGGGTACAAATGGGTCTGATGGCAGCACGACCCGATGCCGCTACCCAGCCACCCGTAGCCGGCTCGACAGATTCTGCGTGGCTCGCTTCGCTGCGCGGTGCCGTGCTGGCCGCGGTCGGTGAATTCCTGGACACCCGATGCCGCGCGGCGCTGCGGGGTGCGCACGTCGATATCGCCGAGGACGTGCTGCGCGGCCTGCTGGCCGAGGGCAAATGTGTGCGCTCCGGGTACCTCCACGTCGGCTGGCAATGCGGCGCACCCACCTCGGCGGCGACCGTGCGGGCGGCGGCCAGCCTCGAGCTGCTGCACGCGTTCGCGTTGGTCCAGGACGATGTGATGGACGAGTCCGCCATGCGGCGCGGCCGCCCGAGTGCGCACCGGGCATTCCAAAGGTGGCATCAGGAACGGGGTTTGCCCGGATCGTCGGCCCGATTCGGCGAGTCCGCGGCGGTATTGCTCGGCGACCTGTGTCTGGTGTGGGCCGAACAGATGCTGCGCGAGAGCGGTGTGGACTCCGAGGCGCTGGCGCGCGCCTGGCCGCGTTATGACGCGATGCGCACCGAGCTGGCGGTCGGTCAGTTCGCCGACCTCGTCAACGACAGCGCCGGGTTCCCCAGCCTGACCGATGTGCTCGACGTGGCACGCCGAAAATCGGGTAACTACACCGTCCGTCGCCCGCTGGAGATCGGTGCCGCGCTGGCCGGTTGCGCCGAACCGGTGCTCGACGTGCTCGGCCACTACGGCAGCGCCATCGGGGAAGCCTTCCAACTCCGCGACGATCTGCTGGGCGTCTTCGGTGCGCCCGAGACGACCGGCAAGCCGACCGGGACGGATCTGATCGCCCGCAAGGCCACCACCGTGGTGGTCGCCGGGTACGAACGCGCCTCTGGCGCCCAACAGCGTCAGTTCAAGGAATTCATGACGGCCGACCATCTCAGCTCCGATGACGTGACTCGGTGGCAGGCCCTGATCTCAGAGGTGGGAACGGTGGAATGGATAGAGAGCATGATCGCTGAGCGGTTCACCGCGGCGGTCTCGGCGCTGGGCAGCCTGGGTCCCGCCGAACTCGGCGCCGACGCCCGGTCGGCGCTGATCGCCATGGCCTCGGCCTGCACCGAGCGGACCGCCTGATGCGCACCGTGCCGGGCCGCACCGAGCATGTGGTCGTGGTCGGTGCCGGGCTGTCCGGATTGTCGGCCGCGTTGCATCTGGCCGGGCGGGGTGTGCGGGTCACGGTGCTCGAGCGCGGATCGCACCCCGGTGGCCGGGTCGGCCGCGCGGATGTCTCCGGATACCACATCGACACCGGTCCGACGGTCCTGACGATGCCCGACATCATCGACGAGACCTTCGCTGCCGTCGGGGACCTGACCGCCGACCGGCTCGACCTGATGCCGGTCGAGCCGGCCTACCGGGCCACCTTCGCCGACGGCAGCAGCCTGGACGTGCACAGCGACGCCGCCGCGATGGCCGCGGAGATCGAGCGGTTCGCCGGCCGCGCGGAAGCCGACGGCTATCTGCGGATGCGCGACTGGCTGACCCGGCTGTATCACCTGGAGTTCGACGGTTTCATCGCCGCCAACTTCGAGTCACCGCTGTCGCTGCTGACCCCGCAGTTGGCCAAACTCGCCGCCATCGGCGGCTTCCGGCGCTGGGAGCCGATGGTGCGCCGGTTCATCACCGATGAGCGGTTGCTGCGGGTGTTCACCTTTCAGGCGCTGTACGTCGGTGTGCCACCCAAGCGCGCGCTGGCCGCCTACGCCGTCATCGCCTACATGGACACCGTGTCGGGGGTGTACTTCCCGCGTGGCGGGATGCGCGCCCTGCCCGATGCGTTGGCCGCCGCCGCGACCGACGCCGGGGTCGAATTCCGTTACGATTCCCGGGTTTGCGAGCTGGAACGGTCCGGGTCGCGGGTGACCGCGGTGCGCACCGAGACCGGCGAACGGTTTGCCGCCGACGCCGTCATCCTGACCACCGAGCTGCCAGAGAGCTACCGGTTGCTCGGCCGTACGCCACGGCGCCCGGTCCGGCTGCGGCCGGCTCCCTCTGCGGTGGTGGCCCATATCGGCTGCCGTGCAGCGGCTCCCACGGACGACGCCGCGCACCACACGATCCTGTTCGGCGATGAATGGGACCGGACCTTCGACGAGATCATCGATCAGGGCCGCACCATGGTGGACCCGTCGCTGCTCGTCACGCGCCCGACCGCCGGTGACCCCACCCTGGCGCCGGAGGGTCGCGACCTGCTCTACGTCCTGGCCCCCGCGCCGAACACCGCGGTGGGCGAACTGGACTGGGACACCCGGCGTGACGAGTACACCGCCGACATGCTGGACAGCGTCACCACACGACTGCCGAATCTCGGCGCCGATCCGGAGATCCTGCATGTCGTCACGCCGCAGGACTGGGCGCGTCAGGGCATGATCGCCGGCACCCCGTTCGCGTTGTCGCATACCTTCGGGCAGACCGGCCCGTTCCGGCCAGGCAACACGGTTCGCGGTATCGACAACGCCGTGCTGGCCGGCTCGTCCACCGTGCCGGGCGTCGGCATCCCGACCGCCATCGTGTCGGGCCGCCTGGCCGCGGACAGGATCACCGGGGTCGTGTCACCGACCCACGTCCGGACCGTGACTCGATGATGGGGGCCAGCACATGATCCACTCCGAATTGGACGCGGCGGGCGTACAGGGTGAGCAGTTGCGCGCGGCCTACCAACGGTGCCGGGCGCTCAATGCCGCACACGGCAAGACGTTCTTCCTGGCGACCCGGCTGTTGTCGCCGCGGCAACGCCCGGCCGTGCACGCGCTCTACGGTTTCGCCCGCCGTGCCGACGATGTGCTGGACAGTTTCGACGACCGCACGACCGCCGCGCGCGCCGACGAGTTGCAGGGGCTGGCCGACGCCCTGCACAGCCGGCTGGTGCTCAACCGGGTCGAAGGTGACGATCCCGTGCTCGATGCCGTGGTCGACACCGCCCGCAACTACGGCCTCGAATGGCAACTGTTCGACGACTTCCTGGCCTCCATGCGGATGGATCTGACCGTCACCGACTACCCGGACCGCGCCGCGCTGGACCGGTACATGTACGGTTCCGCGGAGGTGATCGGGCTGCAATTGCTCCCCGTGCTGGGAACCGTGGTCCCTCGCGAGGAAGCCGCACCGCATGCCGCCGCGTTGGGAAAGGCGTTCCAGCTCACCAACTTTCTGCGGGATATCGACGAAGATCTGACCCGCGGGCGGGTGTACCTGCCCGCCGACGAGCTCGCCGCCCACGGCGTCGACCGCGACGTCCTGAGCTGGTGCCAGCACAACCGCCGCGTCGACCCGCGGCTGCGCGCCGCACTGACCGAACAGCACGCGCTGACCCGACAGATCTACCAGCACGCCGAACGCGGTATCGCGATGCTGGAGCCGCAATCCCGGCCCTGTATCCGGGCGGCGCTGACGCTGTATTCGGAGATCCTCGACCGCATCGAGGAGATGGACTTCGAGGTCTTCAGCCGCCGGGCCACGGTATCCAACCGCAGACGCCTGCAGGTGGCCGGCCGTGGTTTGATCGACGCGTGGCGCGCCCGCGCCCGGCACAGGGAGGCCTGAGATCGCGACCTATGACGTTCCCGAGGCCTTCGACGCCGGCGCGGAAGCCTATGACGGGCTGGTCGGTGCGAACCCCGGATACCACGGTCATCTTCGACTGTCCGCCGAGCGCATGCAGCTTCCCGACGCCGGAAAGGGTCTGCGGCTTCTCGATATCGGTTGCGGCACCGGAGCCTCCACCGCCGCCCTGCTGAAGCAGGCACCGTACGCCCAGATCGTGGGCGTCGACGGCTCGGCCGGTATGCTGGCCCGCGCCCGGGCCAAGGAATGGCCCGACACGGTGTCCTTCGTGCAGAGCCGGGCCGAAGATCTCGCCACGGCCGGGGTGTCCGGTCCGTTCGACGGGATCCTGGCCGCCTACCTTGTCCGCAATCTGCCCGACCCCGATCCGGTGCTCCGCTCACTGCTGGCACTGCTGAAACCCGGGGGTGTCTTTGCCGCACACGAATACTCGGTGCGCGACTCGCGGCTCGCCTCGGCGATGTGGAACCTGGTGTCATCGGCGGTGATCATCCCGGCCGGGAAGATCCGCACCGGCGATGCCGAGCTGTACCGGTACCTGCGCCGCAGTGTGAATACCTTCGACGGCGCACAACGATTCCGGCAGCGGTTGCGGGACAACGGATTCGTCGACGTCCGTAGCCAAACGGTGCCCGGCTGGCAGAACGGTATCGTGCACACCTTCCTCGGTTGGGCGCCGTCATGACCGACAGCCGTCGGGTGCGGCATCCCGCGGCGCCGGGGGCGGCCCATGCCACGCAGTTGAGTGCGCGTCCCACGGTTGTCGTGGTGGGCGGGGGCATCGCCGGTCTGAGCGCGGCGACAGCGCTGGCCGAACGCGGGGTGGCGGTGCACCTGCTCGAACGCCAGTCCTATCTCGGCGGCCGGGTGGGCGGCTGGACCGAGACCATGCCCGACGGCACCGCGGTGGCGATGAACCGGGGTTTCCACGCCTTTTTCCGCCAGTATTACAATCTGCGCAATCTGTTGCGGCGCACCGATCCTGAGCTGTCGATGTTCAGCGCGCTCGACGATTATCCACTGGTCGACGCAGATGGCCGCCGCGATACGTTCCGCGGGCTCCCCCGCACCCCGCCGTTCAACGCGATGGCGTTCGCGCTGCGCAGTCCGACGTTCCGGCTGCGCGATATGGTGCGCCTGGATGCCAAGGCGGCCGCACCGTTGGCCGCCGTATCGGTGCCGCAAACCTATTGGCAACTCGATGATCTGGATGCGGAGTCCTTTCTGCGGGACATCAACTTTCCGCAGGCCGCCCGCCACCTGGCCTTCGAAGTCTTCTCGCGCAGCTTCTTCACCCGGCCCGAGGCGTTGTCGGCAGCCGAACTGGCCACCATGTTCCACATCTACTTCCTCGGGTCCAGTGAAGGTCTCGTCTTCGACGTCGCCGCCGAGAATTTCGACATCGCGCTGTGGCAGCCGATGGAAAGCTATCTGCGCGGCCGGGGCGCCGACATCAAACTGGACACCACGGTGCACAGCGTGCGCGTCGACGATGCCGGTAGGTTCACGGTGACCGACACGACCGGGGCAGCCGTCACCGGCGATGCCGTCGTACTGGCGACGGAGGTGCCGGCGCTGCAACGGATCGTCGCCGAGTCGCCGGGGCTGGGTGACGACGACTGGCGTGCAGCCATCGGAGACCTCGGCACGGCGGCACCGTTCGTCGTGCGCCGGCTGTGGCTCGACCGACCGGTGCGCGATGACCGGCCGGCCTTCCTGGGCACCGGCGGGCTACCGCCGCTGGATAACATCAGTGTGCTGAACCGCTATGAGCGGGAGGCGATCTCCTGGGCGCAGCGTACCGGCGGATCGGTGGTGGAGTTGCACGCCTACTCCGTCACCGCGGACTCCCCCGAGCTGCGCCGTGATCTCGATGCGCGACTGCACGAACTGTTCCCGGAGACCGCGACGGCAGGTGTGGTGCACGAGAGCACGTTGTGCCGCAACGACTGTCCGCGGCTGGGACCGGGAGATTTCGCGAACCGGCCGGCCGTGGTCACTTCCCAGGATGGGCTTGTGCTGGCCGGTGACGGGATTCGCATCGACCTGCCGGTGGCACTGATGGAACGCGCGGCAACCACCGGCTTCGCCGCGGCGAACGCCCTGTTGGAGCGTTTCGGGCTGCGCGGGCACGATCTGTATACGGTGCCGGTGCGCGGGCGCTCGGCGGTGCTGCGCCGCCTGGCCGATCGGATCGACGGGCGGATACGGGCATGAAAGCTCTGAAGGCCCTGAAAGCCATGCCTTTTCGACTTCTGCCGCGCACCGAGTGGAGTCGGCAGCGACCGACCGTCGCGCAGGCCGACCCGTTGCTGATCGCCGCCGCGCTGGCCAGGAGCCAGCGCAGACCGAGCGGCAACTGGTATGTGGTGGGGGCGAGCACGGATATCGCGAAGCAGCCATTTGGCGCCACGGTGGCCGGGGCCGAGCTGGTCTGCTGGCGGGACGACTCGGGCACGGTGTACGCCGCGCCGGCGCGGTGCCCGCACTTGGGCGCCGACCTGTGCACCGCGGTGATCGATGCCGGTCAGCTGATCTGCCCGTGGCACGGGTTGCGGCTCACCGGGCGCGGACGACCGGACTGGCCGGCGCTGCCGGTGTTCGACGACGGTGTGCTGGTGTGGGTCCGGCTCGACCGGATCGGCGGGGAGCCGCCCACCGAATCCCCGGTGCTGCCGGCACGGCCCGGTGATCCGCTGATTTCGGCCGTCACCAGCCTCACCGGTGCGTGCGAACCGGCCGATATCATCGCCAACCGGATGGATCCGTGGCACGGGGCCTGGTTCCACCCCTATTCGTTCGCCCAGCTCGAGGTGCTCAGTGCGCCACCGGAAGATCCCCAGCTCGCCGAGGAGGAGGATCGGTTCCTGGTGGCGGTCACGTTCCATATCGGCCGTTTCGGGGTGCCGGTGATCGCCGAGTTCACCAGCCCGGAACCGCGCACGTTGACCATGCGCATCGTCGACGGCGAGGGCAGCGGGAGCGTGGTGGAGACGCATGCCACGCCCAACGGTGTCGGGCCCGACGGGCGCCCGCGCAGCACCGTGATCGAGGCGGTCATCGCCCACTCGGACCGTCCCGGTTTCGCCCATGCGCTGCGGGCGCGGGCGGTGATCACACCGTTCATGCGGCACGCGGCGCACCGGTTGTGGCGCGACGATCTGCTGTACGCCGAACGTCTGCGCGAGATGAGCCGTCAGGATGCCGATGGCACCGCGGAGTTGCTCACGCCGCTGGACGAGCCCACCGCGGCAGGTCCGCGGCCTCCAGCAGCGGGATCTGGTCCCGTGCCCACGGGCTGATCGCCCAGTTCAGAGCGGCGGCGCAGCGTACTTCGTTCCAGTCGGCCCACACCGTGTCCATCACTTCGTGCGGTGCCGGGGCGAGCTCGCCGTCGAGCAGCGCACAGAACACCGGGCAGATCTCGTTCTCCACGGTGCCGTCGGCCGCGCGGGCGCGGTAGCGGAATTCTGGGAGCACGCAGTGCACGTCGCGGATCGCTGCCCCGAGTTCCTGATGCCCGCGCCGGTGCACCGCATCCACGATGGCCTCTCCCGGCGCGGGGTGGCCGCAGAAGGAGTTGGTCCACACGCCCGGCCAGGTCTGTTTGTTCAGGGCTCGCCGGGTCAGCAGGACGCGGCCGCCGTCGTCGAACAGGTAACAGGAGAAGCCCAGGTGCAGGGGGGTGTCGGCATGGTGCACCGTTGCCTTGGCGGTGCTTCCGATGGTGTTGCCCGCGGCATCGAGCAGGACCACCTGTTCTTCGGGGACGGGGTTCACAACCATGGTGATAGCCGTCGGAGCCGATACCGAAACGTATCCCGCATCAGCGCAGTTGATCCTCGCAGCGGGAGGTGAGGCCCGAGAAGTGCACCGCGGGCGCGCCGTCGACGAGGACGAAGTCGGTGCCCGGGTACCACTGGGTGCCGGGGCGGATCCACGGTGGTGCACCGTGTGGGTAGGCGATGGTCATATCGGCGTAGAAGCGGGCGTCCGCCGGGCAGGCTGGGCTGCTCGAGGGCAGCGGGTTCCACGCATGCACCACCACCGGGTTGGTCAGGCGTGCGCCCAGTGCACAGTTCGGCTGGCATTCCACGGAGACATCGGTGCCGAACCCGTTGGCGCCGAGAGCATCCCACTGTGTCCAGACCATATCGTGTAGCACACCGGTGCCGTCGCAGTTGTAGTCGAACACCGCGGGCCGCGCAGGCAACGGGTTCTCGGTGTCGTAGCACATGCCGATGGCGTACCGGACGGTGTCGGCCGGGTCGGCGCCCGCGGCCGCCGTCGGGGACAGCACGGCGCACGACAGCGCGACGAGGGCGGCGACAGGCGCTGCGAGCAGGCGGATCACCCCGGGAGGTTAGCAACCGGGCGGCCCGCCGGCATGTCGGCCGGCCGCACGGTCAGAGAGTCAGAGATAGGTGGGCAATGACGGATCGGCGGCGGTGCGACTGACCGGCAACCGGCCCGCCGCCGAGGCGACGGCGGTGACGGCCCGGCCGAGCGGACCCGAGGCCGCACCCCACACGGTGTGCATCACCCGGATGCCTGTCCGGGTGCGCGGATTGGCCAACCGCAGAAGTCGCGGTCGTACCAGTGGTGCGGTATCGACGAAGGGTTTCATCCGCTGCTGGTACCGGGGCAGCGCCGACCCGACGTCGCCGCCCGTGCCGAGCTCGCCGGCCAGGATGTACGCCCCGATGAGGGCCAGGCTGGTGCCCGCCCCGCCGAAGGTCGCATTGCAGTGCGCCGCATCGCCGAGCAGGGTGATGCGGCCCTTGCTCCAGTGCGGCGTGCTCATCTGGCCGACCGACGAGAAGTACATCGGCGCACCGGCTTCGAGTTCGTCGAGGATGCGTGCGGCGGTGCCGCCCAGGTCCGCGAACGTGCGCCGCAGGATGGTCACCACGGCGCGGCGGTCCAGCTCGTCCAACCCCCGCACATCGGATACGAAGGTCAGCATGGCACGGGTGGTGCCGAGATTGTCCGGACGCAGATGCACCGACCGCGATTCGGTGGCGTGCTGCCAGCTCCACCAGTTGTCGTCATCGTCGCGCCGCGTGATGGTCGCATAGCTGAGGTACATGCCGAGCGCGTGGACCTCGGCCGGGGAGACGAAACGCCGCGACCGTGAATGCAGGCCCTCGGCGATCACGAGCAGGTCCGCCTCCAGGGTGCCGCCGTCGTCCAGTGCGATGCGCACGTGCTCGTCGAGGTCTTTGACATCGGTGATCTGGGTGCCGAATCGGAACTCGGTGGCACCGCAACGCTCGATCAGGATGCGGGACAACTCGCCGCGCAGGATCTCCAGTTCCGCGGTGGGCCCGTCGGTTCCCGGCGAGACCGGGAACGCGGCGGCCGTCGACCCGTCGGCGCGCAGCAGGCGCATACCCACCTCGGTGGTGTTGGCGGCGCGCACGTCGGCGTCGATACCCATCCGACGGACCACCTCGCGGGCCGCGCCGCGGATATCGACGTTCTGTCCCTCGTCGCGGCGGTCCGGATAGCGCTCGATGACGGTGGTGCGCCAGCCTCGGGCGGCGAGTTGCTGTGCCAGAGCAGGCCCGCCGATGCCGGCGCCGGAGATGACAGCGTGTGGAGCCACGATTCCACGGTAGCCGTTGAACCGCGCGGACCATTTCCGTCGTAGTGTCGCGGTCATGACCGTCACCGTCGACGAGCTCCTGGTCGCCGACCCGCCGCAGGCATGGTCCGCGGCCGGGTTCACCGTCACCGACGGCGTCTGCCGGGTGGGTGATGTCGGCATCCGACTGGTCGGGCGCCAGCGCGGTACCGGGATCCTCGGGTGGTCGCTGCACGGCCTCGACGCCGATGATGTCGACGGTATCCCGACCACCGGTGGGGCCGGCCCGCCGACGGCCGCGACGGCCCATGCCAACGGTGTCACCGGGATCGACCACATCGTGCTGATGTCCCCGGATCTGGACCGCACGGTCGCCGTGCTGGGCGAGTGCGGGATATGGCCGCGCCGGGAGCGGCTCGGCGAACTCGGTGGCCGGCCGATCCGGCAGATCTTCTTCCGCTTCGGCCCGGTGATCATCGAGGCTGTCGGGACGCCGGATCCGGCCGGCGACGGCCCCTCGACGCTGTGGGGGATCACCTACACCGTCGTCGATATCGACCAGACCGCGGCCTACTTCGAGGGGCACACCACCCGGGTCAAGGATGCGGTGCAACCCGGCCGTCGGATCACCACGCTGCACCATCAGACGTTCGGCATGTCGGTGCGCACGGCGATGCTGTCGGCACCTATCCTCAGCCCATGAGCGACGACCCGGTGGTCATCCACACCGACGGCGGCTGCCGACCCAACCCGGGCCCCGGCGGGTGGGGCGCGGTGCTGCGCCAGCGCCAGCACGTCCGCCAGATGTGCGGCGGGGAGCCCGGCGAGACCAGCAACAACCGGATGGAGCTCACCGCGCCGATCATGGCGCTGGAGGCACTGACCCGACCGGTGTCGGTGCACCTGTACACCGACAGCACCTACGTCCGTAACGGCATCACCAAATGGGTGCTGGGTTGGGAACGCAACGGCTGGCTGACGGCCGCCAAGCTACCGGTGAAGAATGTCGATCTGTGGCAGCGGCTGCAGGCCGCGTGCGCGCGGCATCGGGTCGAATGGTTCTGGGTGAAGGGACATTCCGGCATCGCCGACAATGAGCTGGCCGATGTGCTCGCCACCCGTGGGCTGGCCGAAGCCATCGCCAGGGCGTGAGCCACCGCACCCGTGTGAGCGTGTCGGCGAGCCGCGTATGACAGCGCCGCCAGCTCTTTCGCGGGTGTGATATCCATCGCCTCCGAACCGACTGGCTTTGCGGACCGTCAGCACCGCTGTCACGCTGGAAGCAATGTGTGCACGGTTGACCGAACGGCTGCGGTGGTACCTGCGTGCGCTCGGCCGGCACCCGTTGATCCGCACCGCGGATCGGCTGGAAGCGCTCGCCGTACTGGGCGTCCTGCTCGCCGCCGTGTTCGCGGTGCCCGCCGCGGTGTCCGCGGGCATGCAGGTGCACGATGCGAGTGTGCGCACGGCCGAACATCAGGCCCAGACCCGGCACGCGGTGACGGCCACGGTCACGGCCGGTGTGGGGGCGCCCACCGATATGGAGACCCCGGCCTACGTGCGGGTGCAGTGGCGCGAGGGAACTCAGATGCGTACCGAGTCGGTGGTCGGTACCGCCACGATCCAGCCCGGTGATCAGCTGACGGTGTGGCTGGACGAGCGCGGGAAGGTGGTGACCGCCCCGCTGCGCGCCGAGGACGCCGCGTTGACCGCCATCGCAGCCGCGGTGGCCTTCTGGATCAGCATCGTGACGTGTTGCGCGCTGGTGGCATACCTCGTCGGTCGGGGGCTGGACCGGGCGCGGGACCGGGCCTGGGAACGGGAACTACTTCTGTTGGCACACAATGACGACGGCTGGGCCAACCGGCGCGGTTAACCGCGGCGCCGGTGGTCAGCTGGCATGCCGGTATCTGTTGCCGCCGGCCCGCTTCGCGGAATACATCGCCTCATCGGCGGCCACCACCAGGCGCTCGATCCGCGCGCGCTGAGTTGTCTCGTCGGTGCCGAGGGTGTGGATCTGTGCCGAGGACGTCCCGACGCTCGCCGTGACGGGCACCGTGAGGTCTGCGATGGCCTTGCAGATGCGCCGTGACAGCAGCGTCGGATCCGCCGTTGCGCAGGCGGCGGCGACGACGAACTCTTCACCACCGATCCGGCCGATCACCGCCGTGGTGTCGAAGACGGCGTGGCCCAACGCGCGTCCGACCGCCACCAGGGCATCATCACCGGCCTGATGCCCGTACGTGTCGTTGATGTGCTTGAAATCGTCGAGGTCCACCACGGCCACGACCAGGTGGGGGTGCTCGGTGGTGGTCAGCATCCTGGTGATGTGCTGCTGCATGGCGCGGCGGTTCAGCAGGCCGGTGAGCGGATCCCGTTCCGCCTGTTCGAGATCCATGCCGAGCGCGCGGACCAGCACGTGGATGGCGATCGGCATGACGATATTGACCTGCAGTACCAGGAAGATGTCGACCAGTGCGAGCGCGAGGTGCCCGGAGTCGACGACGCGGACCGCGACGATCAGGGCGACGGTGGTCGCCAGGACGAAGTTGTACAGCACCAGCGCGGCCCCGTGGAAGAAGGCGATATAGGCCGCCGCGGTCGCGAACGCGATACAGCCGGTGAGCCCGCCCTGCGGATTGGGGTAGGACAGGCACGACAGTGCGACCGAGGTGTTGGACACCAGTGCGAAGGCCAGTGACTCACCGCGGGTCGGCCATTTGATCGCCCACAGCGCCGCGCCCGCCACGCCGCCGCAGAACGCGATCCACATCATCGCGGTGGGGATGGTGTCGCGGGGTGCGTCGACACTTTTGAGCAAGGCCAGCAGGCACAGGGCAAGGGAGCCGGCCACCAGGGTCATGATCACCCGCACCGCACCGGTCATATGCCGGGCGACGAGGTAATCGGTGATCCACCCGTAGTGGTTGTCGCGTGACAACCACCTACCCGGTCCCGCCCCAGTCATCGTCGTGGCCTCTGCTCGTGGTGCTGATCAGCAAATCAGTGACGAGCGTACAGCGGCACCGGGACAAGCATTGCTGAAGTGCAATGATCACATGTGCGGCCGATGCCTGGCTGCCCGCCGTCAGCAATGGCTCCCACGGCACCGCCGCGGGCGGGATACCGTGGTCGGGTGACGGCGTCGGGATTGCGCGTCGCCCGCGCCGCGGCGACCACACTGCTCACCGCCACGCTGGCGGTGTCCTGCGCCGCGCCCCCGCCGCAGCCCGCACCGGCTAGCACGCCGCAGACGGCGTCGCCCACCCCGGGCACGACGACTCCCGCGGTGCTCTCCGAGCGGTTCGCGCCGGTGGCCCGGCTGGTCGACGATGCCATCGCCCGGCACCGTCTACCGGGGGCGGTGGTGCAGATCGGACACGCCGGAAACGTGGTGTTCCGCCGGGCCTTCGGCGTGCGCAAGCTCGCCGGAGAGCCGGGGCTGGACGGGATGCCCGCCCCGGCGGAGCCGATGACCGTGGACACCATGTTCGACCTGGCGTCGCTGACGAAGAGCCTGGCCACCGCGACGGCCGTCATGGCGCTCTACGAGCAGGGCCGAGTTCGGCTGGACGAGCCGGCACAGACCTACCTGCCGGATTTCAATCCACACGACGATCCACGGCGCGCGCGGGTCACGTTGCGCATGCTGCTCACGCACACCTCCGGGATCGCGGGCGACCTGAGCCTGGACGGCCCGTGGGGGCTTGACCGGGCCGACAAGGCCGAGGGGATCCGCCGGGCCCTGGCTGCTCAGGTGGTCTTCGAGCCCGGGCAACTGTTCCACTACTCCGATATCGGCTACATCCTCGTCGGCGCCGTCGTCGAGAGGCTCACCGGCCGACCGATCGACACGTATGTGCAGAGCACCGTCTTCGCACCCTTGGGGATGACTGACACCCACTATCTTCCGGTGGCCAAAGCGTGTGGGCCGCATGTAGTTCGGGGCAATGCGCTCGCAGTCGACGCCGACGCGCCCCCGGCGAGCGACTGCCCGCCAGGGTCATGGAGCACCGATGTGCTCGCGCGCGTCGCGCCCACCGCGCACGACGGGGACACCCCGGGCCTCAACCCCGACCACGGCCACCTGCTGCGCGGTACCGTGCACGATCCGACAGCGCGCCGGATGGGCGGGGCCACCGGTGCCGCCGGGGTGTTCTCCACCGCGCGGGATGTCGGGGTGTTCGCGCAAGCCCTGCTCGACCGGCTTGCCGGGCGCCCGAGCAGCTTTCCCCTGTCGCAATCGACGCTGCAGCTGATGACCAGTCCGCAGCAGCCCACGCCGGTGCCGGATCTGCGCGGTCTCGGCTGGGATATCGACACCGCCCACTCCGCGCCGCGCGGCGCGATCTTTCCGGTCGGCAGCTTCGGGCACACCGGCTTCACCGGGACGACCCTGTGGATAGATCCACAGTCGGATACCTATGTGGCCGTGCTGGCCAACGTGATCCACCAGCCCGGTGGCCCGCCGATCGTGGGGCTCAGCGGTGACGTGGCCACCGCCGCGGCTCGGGCCCTGCACCTGTACGGCAGCTAGGACGCCCGGCCGCCCGATCTCACCGGGCGATGCCGTCGCCCACCAGCGCGGACACCGTGTCCTCGCGGTGCAGCAGAGATTGCGCGCCGGTCTTGAACTGGGCGAGTTTGTCTATCACCGTCTGCCCGACGGGCGTGTGGCCCCATATGCTGATGCCGCGGTGGGTCGTTGTCTCCCAGGTGGTTTCGTCGACCACGATGGGATTCCAGCCGACTTCCCATTCGAATCCGGATGGTGTGATCGCGTAATAGGACAGTTCGCGGTCATTGGTGTGCTGCCCGATGCCCAGCGCCATGTCGAAGCCCAGCGCCGTGACGCGTTGATAGGAGTCGACCATGCCGTCAAGGTCTGCGGCCTGGATATTGAGGTGCTGCACCCGGGTGCGGATCGGGTTCACCGGTAGGCCGCGGACCGCGGCGATCGCCACCGAGTGATGGCGCTCGTTGACGCGCAGGAAGCGGATCTTGAACTTGAGTCCGCTGATGGTCTCGTCGATGTAGTCCGACAACCGGGCGTCGAAAACGGTGCCGAAATAGCCGTGCATCTGCCCGGGTTTGGTGGACGTGATGGCCACATGCCCGAGTCCCGAAGCGCCGGTGACGAATCCGCCGTACCGAAGGTTCGGTGCGGCGGTGACGGTGGGGCGGGTGAAGATCTCCTGCAAAAGCCCCTTCGGCCCGGGGAAACGCACCAGGCGCTGCACCCCGCGCAGGGCGGCCTCCTCGGACGTGCCTTCGGCGACGGGTACACCGGCGCGCGCGACGCGCCGGATCACCTCGTCGAAGGCGTCGTGATCATCGAGCTGCCAGCCGACGGTGGTGACGTCTTCTGCCGGCCCGCGTTGCACCAGAAAGCGGCAGGCGTGTTCGTCGAGCCGGAAACGCATGTGCTCGGTACCGAGCTCCTCGCACTGCATGCCGATGGCGTCTTCGCCGAAGCGTCGCCAGTCGGAGAACCGCTCGGTCTCGATGACGAGGTAACCCAGGTGTGCCTTGCCGAAGATGTTCATGCGCCGAGGAATCCGCGGGTGACATGGTTGAAGAAGTCGGCGCGTTCCCATTGCACCCAGTGCCCGGCGTTGGCGGCCAGCAAGAGGTCAGCGTTGGGCATGGCGTCGGCCAGCATCTGACCGCCGCTGGGGCGGTTGACCTTGTCGGCCTGACCCCAGATGACCAGCGTCGGCGTGGGCAGATGGGCGAGCCTGCTGTCGCGGGTGAAATCCATTCGCCACAGCGTGCGCAGGGCCAATGGTCCGGACGGACGCCGCAGCGGTGGGTTCGCGACGACCTCGGGGTCGATGCTGGACCGGTACCGGGCGTCGATGAGCGCGGCGGGCACGGAATCACCGTCGTAGACCAGGTATTGGCGAATGAACCTGTCCATCTTGTCCAGCGAGGGACCGTCCCCACCGTAGTAGGCGAACAGATTCTGCAGCCCCGCGGTGGGTAACGCCCGCGTGGTGCCGATACCGCCGGGCCCCATCAGCACCATCTTGTCCACCCGGTCGGGGGTGTCCAGGGCCAGCCTCAGCGCGCAGGCGCCGCCGTAGGAGTTGCCGACCAGGTGGGCGGTGTCGATGCCGAGGTGGTTCAACAACCCGCGGATGCCGTTGGCCAGGTAGCCGAACGGATCGGCCCCGTCGACACCTTTGGTGGAGCGCCCGTAACCGGGCAGATCGGGCACGATAACCCGGAACTGCTCGGCGAGCGCATCGATGTTGCGGGAGTAGTTCGACACGCCGGAGGCTCCCGGCCCGCCACCGTGCAGCAAGACGACCGCGGGGCCGCTGCCCGTTTCGGCGTAGAAGATCTGTTTGCCGCCGACGGTGACGGTGCGCTCGGTCAGGGTGGTGGTGTTCATGCGGGGACTCCGGTGCGGGTGGCGGGTGCGGGGGTGTCCAGCCCCGCGGGAGGCGCGGGCAGTGGTTGGCCGGAAGTTGCTGCGGCGTAGACGAAACCGTCGGGGCGAAGGATCAGGGCGTCGGCTTTCTTCGCGGCCATCCAGCCGATCAGGGTGGCACCGCTGTCGCGTATGTCATCGCCGCTCACCGCCTCGTGCGGGCCGGCCAGCCGAATCGAGGCGGCCCCGAGATCGGTCCACGCTTGGGCGCCGGCCGGCACCGATCCGGTGTGCAGCACGGCCCACCGACCGGCGAGGATATCGTCGAGACGGGCGGTGTCGCCCTTGCCGTCGATCACCCACGGTTGGGGTATCTGCCAGCCCACCGCGCCATGGCGCTGGTCGGCGAGAAAACCATCGGCGTAGCGTGCGGCGGGGATCCACCACAGCTTCTGCCCGCGCACCATGGCGCCGGGCACTTTCGACACCGCCCGCATCACCCGATTGCGCAGGGCGACCACGGCAGGGTGTCGTTCGGTGATGACCCTGCCGACCAGCACTGCACGTCGGGTGACCTCGGTGACATGCGGTTTGCGTTCGGTCTCATAGGAATCCAGTAGGTAGTCGGGCGCTTGCCCGTCCAGCACGGCCGCCAGCTTCCAGCACAGGTTGGCCACGTCGCGTACGCCGGCGGACATGCCTTGGCCGATCCAGGGCGGCATGGCGTGGGCGGCGTCGCCGGCGAGGAACACCCGCCCGACCCGCCACCGGTCCGCGACGCGGACATGGTGGCGGTAGACCACGGCGCGCAGGATCTTGACCTGCGCTTCGGTGACGCCGTGTTGGTGCAGTACCTCCCACACCGCCTCGTCGGAGGTCAGCTCGTCATCGCCTTCGGTGCCGCGGGCCGGGAATTCCCAGCGGTGGTGTCCCAGCGGGGTGGGGCAGTCCACTGTGGGGCGTTCGGGGTTGCAGTGGAAACGCAAGTGGTCGTGACCGTCCCAGTGCTCGAGCACCTCGGTGTCGATGACCACCCAGCGTTCGGCATAGGTGCGCCCGGTGTACCCGATGCCGAGCAGTCCCCTGGTCGGCGAGGACCCGCCGTCGGCGGCGATCACATAGGAGGCATGGATCCGGCTGATGGCGTCGGCGCGCAGGTCGCCGAGCAGCAACTCGACGTGATCGGCGTGGTTGGCTACCCGTAGGCATTCGCGTTCCAGCAGTACCTCGACGTTGCCGAAGCGCTGTACGCCCTGGCGCAGCACGCCGTCGACGGCGGGCTGATAGATGAACTGCTGTGGCGGATGCCCACAGTGGCCGGCGGCGATGGTGGTCTCGATGAACGGCGTGCCGGTGGCGTCGACGAAGGCCACCGGTCGCCCGGGCAGCATGTCGGCTTGCAGTCGATCGGACAGTCCGACGGACTGCCAGATCCGCAGTACCTCGTCGTCGGTGGAGATGGCCCGCGCTCGGGCATAGATATCCGGGTCGCGTTCGATGACGACGACGCTCAACCCCAGTCGCCCGAGGAGATTGGCGGCCGTCGCCCCGGTGGGGCCGTAGCCGATTATCGCTACGTCATAGCTCGGAACGTCGGTCATTGTGACCCCTCACACTGGGATTGATTCTGTAGTGATCGATACGGTAATGTAGCGATCACTACAGAGTCAAGGGTCGATCGAGGAGTGTGTGATGACCGAGAAGAAACCCCGCCGCCAGCGCGCCGACGGAGCCCTCTCCCGCGAACGCATCCTCGACGCCGCCACCGAGATCGCCGCCGAGCGCGGATACGAGGGAACGAGCATCGGCGCGGTCAGCGCGAAATGCGGACTGCCGGCCAGTTCGATCTACTGGCACTTCAAGAACAAGGACGATCTGCTGGCCGCGGTCATCGAGCGCAGCTTCGGGTCCTGGCTTGCCGCCTGGGAGTTCCCCGCAGACGGCCCGCCCGCCGAACGCCTCGCCGGCGCGGCAGCACAGATCGCCAAGGCGCTGGTCGACTCCCCCGATTTCATCCGGCTCGGCCTCATGCTCGCGCTGGAGCGCCGCCCCGTCGAGCCACGAGCGCGCGCCATGTTCGTCGAGGCGCGCGACCAGGCGTTTCGCATCCTCTCCGCCGGCATCCTCGAACTCGTTCCGGGGCTCGCGCAGACCCACGTCGACCAGATCGCCACATACGCCATCGCCGGAGCCGACGGACTGTTCATCGCCAAGGAGATCGCCGGCGACAGTGTCGATCTGGTCGCCCTGTTCGAGCTGCACGGCCGCGCGCTCTACGATATGGCGGTCCGACTGGCCGGCCAGGACGCTCGGTGACCAACGTGATCGACGCGGCGGCGGCCGAGCTGTGGGCGGCGCACCGCGACCGCACCCCCATCGACCCGGTCACGCAGCGCTACCCGGGCCTGGACATCGCACAGGCGTACGCCATCCAACAGGTCAACCTGCGTCGCCGCCTGGCGGCCGGATCCACACTGGTCGGCCGCAAGATCGGACTCACTTCGCGGCCCATGCAGACGCTCCTCGGAGTCGACGAACCCGATTTCGGCTACGTTCTCGACGACATGGTCGTCAGCGGCGTTGTCGATGCCGCGCGGTTCTGCGCCCCGCGGGCCGAACCCGAGGTCGCCTTCCTGCTGCGCCATACGTTGCGCGGCCCCGGGGTCACCGCGGCCCACGTCTACGCGGCCACCGAGGCCGTGGCCGTCGCGCTGGAGATCGTCGACAGTCGCATCGCCGACTGGAAACTCACGTTGGCCGATACCGTTGCCGACAATGCCTCCTCCGGTGCGGTCGTCCTCGGCGAATGGGTGGGCTACACAAGGCAGCTCAACCTGCCCCGGGCCCGCGCCGTGCTGCAGCTCAACGGCGCCGAGATCGACTCGGGTAGCGGCGACGCCGTGATGGGCGACCCGGCCGCCGCGGTGGCCTGGCTGGCCAACGCGCTGGCCGAGTTCGGCACCGAGCTCTCGGCGGGCCAGTTCGTGATGTCGGGCTCGTTCACCTCTGCGGCGTTCGTGCGCTCCGGCGACACCGCCGGCGCCAGCATCGGCGGTCTCGGCACCGTATCCCTGCAATTCGAATAGGAAACTCGTGGCAGCACAACCTGAGTGGCCGGTGGCGATCATCGGCTCCGGCAATATCGGCACCGATTTGATGATCAAGATCGTGCGCGGCGACGGCCCTCTTCGGGCCGCCGCCATGGTGGGCATCGACCCCGACTCCGAGGGACTCGCCCGTGCGGCGCGCATGGGGATACCCGTCACCTCCGGCGGTGTCGAAGGACTACTGGACCTGCCGCACTTCGCCGATATCAAACTCGCCTTCGACGCCACCTCGGCCACCGCCCACCGCGCCAACTGGGCCGCGCTGGAACCGACCGGCGTGCGGATGATCGACCTCACCCCCGCAGCGGCGGGCCCCTACTGTGTTCCGGTGGTCAACCTCGATGAACACCTCGACGCCCCCAACCTGAACATGGTCACCTGTGGCGGACAGGCCACCGTCCCGATCGTCGCCGCGGTGTCGCGCTCGGCCACCGTGTCCTACGCCGAGATCATCTCCTCCATCTCGTCGAGATCCGCGGGCCCCGGAACACGGGCCAACATCGACGAGTTCACCGAAACCACCGCGGCGGCCTTGCAATCCGTGGGCGGGGCACACCGCGGCAAGGCGATCATGATCCTCAACCCGGCCGATCCGCCGATACTGATGCGCAACACCGTGTACTGCCTGCTCGACGGTGACGCCGACCGCAGCGCGATCGCGGAGGCCGTCGACGACATGGTCGACAAGGTGCGCAGCTACGTCCCCGGCTACCGACTCAAACAACGCGTGCAGTTCGAGACGTTCACGGCGGGTAATCCGCTGCGCATCCCCGAGACCGGTACGTTCATCGGGACTCGCGTCACCGTCATGCTCGAAGTCACCGGCGCCGCGCACTCTCTGCCGGCCTACGCGGGCAACCTCGACATCATGACCTCGGCGGCCATCGCCACCGCGGCCCGTGTCGCCACCCATGACACCGAAAACAACCGGGCCACAACATGATAGATGACATCTATATCTGCGATGTGACACTGCGCGACGGCATGCACGCCGTCGCACACCAGTACAGCGTGAAGCAGGCCGTGCGTATTGCCTCCGCACTCGATGCGGCGGGTGTCGACGCCATCGAAGTCGCGCACGGCGACGGATTGGCCGGATCGAGCTGCATCTACGGATTCGGCGCCCATACCGATCTGGAATGGATCGAGGCTGTCGCCGGGGCGGTCGAACACGCGCGGGTCGCCACGCTCCTGCTGCCCGGGATCGGAAGCGCACACAACCTGAGAGACGCTCACCGCGCCGGAGCCACAACCGTGCGGGTGGCCACCCACTGCACCGAAGCCGATATTGCCGCTCAGCACATCAGCGCCGCGCGCGAACTCGGCATGGACACCGTGGGGTTCTTGATGATGAGCCACATGACGACACCGACCGCACTGGCCGAGCAGGCCGGGCTGATGGAGAGCTACGGCGCGACCTGTGTCTACGTCGTCGACTCCGGCGGGGCGATGACCATGAGGGAGATCGCCGCCCGCGTCGACGCGCTGCGCCAAACGCTGGATCCGAGCACCGAGATCGGTGTGCACGCCCACCACAATCTCTCGCTGGGGGTGGCCAACTCGATCGTCGCCGTCGAACACGGCGCGAACCGGGTGGATGCCTCGCTGACCGGTATGGGCGCCGGGGCCGGGAACGCTCCGCTGGAGGTGTTCGTCGCCGCGGCAAGCAAACTCGGCTGGAATCACGGGTGCAACCTGCACGCATTGCAGGACGCCGCCGATGACCTCGTGCGGCCCCTGCAGGACAGACCCGTGCGCGTCGACCGCGAGACCCTGACCCTCGGCTACGCCGGCGTGTACTCCAGTTTCCTGCGCCACGCCGAGAACGCGGCGCGACGGTACGGTGTCGATGCGCGCAGCCTGCTGGAAGAGGCCGGCCGCCGGGGCATGGTCGGTGGGCAGGAAGACATGCTGGTCGACATCGCGCTGGACCTCAGCGCCCAGCATCACTGACACCGTCACGCCGACGGAGTCGATGGCCTGCTCGATCACTGCGGTCAAAGGTTTCGGCTGCGGGGCTATTCCACAACTGGCGGAGGTGCAGTATTCGAGGTGTGCGGTATTTGTGTGCGCAGTTCGGCGGAGTTCACGGCCGGCGCCATCACCTCCGTAAGCCAGCGCGATTTCACGGCGGACGATTATCGTCGATCTGCGGACCCTCTAGTCATTGACGCCAGCAGATTTGCCAGGCTCCTCGCTTCGACGCTGCTCAGGAGCTGCTGGGTCGCGAGCATGCGGTACCAGATCACCCCGAAAACGATGTCGCCAACGAGCTCGCCGCCCACTTCAGTGGGGAGGTCACCGCGGGATTCAGCGCGGCTGATGATCTGTAACAACGCGGCACGGCGTCGCTCGAGGAACCCTTGCCGAAACCGCAATAATAGGTCGGGATTCTGCTGCGCCTCCGCCATCAAGCTGCGCAATGCGCTTCGAACGCCTTGCGGGCGAAGGAGCTTGAAGGTCTGGCTGAGGAACTGAAGCAGATCTTCTTGGTATGAACCATGATCCGAAACTGAGATCTGCGCGTCCGCCTGCGCGGCCAGTGACTCCAGAAGGATGTCTCCTTTGGTGGGCCACCACCGATAGATCGTTTGCTTGCTGACGCCCGCTCGGGCCGCAATGGCCTCGATCGTGAAGTCTTGCCCCTCCGCGGCCACCAGATCGAAGGCCGCCGCCAGAATCGCTCGCCGGCTCTCTTCACTTCTCCGCCGTCCGCGCCGCCGAGGCTCTTCGCTGCACACACAAGGAGTCTACTTATTAACGGTGCGCGGCGTCTCGGAAATAGCGTACAGTGATTTGCGAGACGCAACGCACCGAAAATAGGAGGCAACGTGCTAGACAGGGTGCTGGATGGAAACGTCGTTCTGATAAGCGGAGCATCAAGCGGAATCGGCAACGCCGCTGCACAAAGGCTGGCCAGTGCCGGCGCCAAAGTCGCCCTCGCGGCGCGGCGGGCCGACAAACTCGAGGGACTGGCGGAACAGCTACGGTCCCAAGGCCATGAAGCCTTGGTGATCGCTGCTGACCTCACTGATGCGGGAAACGCGCAATCGACTGTTGACCGAACCGTCGACGAGTTCGGCCGCCTCGACACCCTGGTGAACGCAGCAGGGGTGATGCTGAACGGCGCATCCGAAGAATCGCCGCTCGAAGAGTGGGACCGGATGGTAGACATCAACCTGCGCGGCCTCATGTATGTGACGAAGGCGGCGTTGCCGCACCTGCTCATTGCTGCACAGAACAGCCCACGCTCGGTGACCGACGTGGTGAACATTTCGTCCGTCGCCGGACGGGTCGCGGCACCGACGGTCGCAATCTACAACGCCACAAAGTTCGCTGTGACGGGCGCAACCGAAGCGTGGCGGCAAGAGTTCACCAAGCGCAACGTCCGTTTCTCGGTCATCGAGCCCGGTCGCACCCAAACCGAATTGTTCGACCAGAAGGGTAATTCAGACGCAGATTTCAAAGCGGCGTTCGGAGCAGTGGAGCAATTGCACGCGGAGGACATCGCCGAAGCGATCGCCTACATCGTGACGCAACCGCGCCGCGTCGCCGTGAACGAGATCGTCATCCGGCCCACCGATCAGCCGTAGCGGAAATCGGCACACATCACAGAAGGAACTCGTCCCATGAGCTCGAGATTGACTGGAACAGTCGCCCTCGTCACCGGCGCCAGCAGCGGCATCGGTGCTGCCACGGCCCGCCATCTCGCTGAGCACGGAGCCACCGTCGCACTCGTAGCACGACGCAAGGACCGTCTCGCCATACTTGTCGCAGACATCGAAAGCGACGGTGGCGCCGCGTCGGCCGTGGAAGCAGACGTCAGCGACCGCGCACAGGCTGATGCCGCCGTCGCCGATACGGTCCAACGATTCGGACGACTGGACATCGTTGTCAACAACGCGGGCCTCATGCTGCTGGGCCCAGTCGCCGGCGCCGACGCCCAGGACTGGGATCGAATGATCGCCGTCAACGTCAACGGCCTGCTGAACACGACCCACGCTGCACTACCGCACCTACTGGCGGCCGCCGAGGGCGGCCCTCGTCGAGTCGCGGACATCGTGAACGTCAGCTCGGTCGCGGGCCGCACAGCCAGCGACGGCTACGGGGTGTACAGCCTCACGAAGTTCGGCATGAACGGCTTCACCGAATCCCTACGGCAGGAAATCACCCAACGACACGTTCGCGTGGGCGTCATCGAGCCCGGCGGAGTGAACACCGAACTGGGCTCGCACAACAGCAGTGCGATCCGGGCTCGGATCATTGAGCCGTTCAACGCAAGCGTCGAGGCTTTGGCGCCCGAAGATGTTGCAGAAAGCATCGGCTACATGGTCACCAGACCCCGCCATGCCGCAATCGGCGAGCTTTGGATCATGCCGACCGAACAACTCGCCTAGGTCCGTGATGTCGACAAACGTCGCACATTCGGTCAGGTTGCATCAGGCGCCTCATCGATGCGGCCGCGCGGAGCGCTTTACCTCTCCAGCCAAGCGGAGTGTATTGAACCCAGCAACGGCTACATCGTTATAGCTGGCTACGGTTCCCACTCAACTGGCAGCGGTCCACTGCCACGGATAGAGACCGGTGAAGCGCGCAAATCTCTTCACGAGGCGAATTCCGCGGGGCGATATGGCCCGTTTCACTGAAGAACCTGCTGCGCTGCTGGCGCGACCATCCCTCGAGCATCGCTCGAAACACCGTCGCCTCCCCATCAAGGGGCAAGATTTTGGCAGCCAGTATTAGACGGGCGGAACCAGGAACGTCGCTCGTCACCCTGCTGTTGCATCAGATGCATCATTCATGCAACTGATTTCGACACACTCGTCTGAACTGCAGGAACGGATTCGCAGCGCGACGATCGGCATATCGATGGCCAGCGTCTTCGAGGCCTTCGCCCGGTACCGCTATGTTGCATCTACTGCAATGGTTCCCATTTCACCTCACCCGGGGACTTGTCCGGCCGCAACCCCCGCCAGCTCGGTTGCCGCAGCCGACCGTCGGAGGTGCGCTCGCTGTAGCGTACCTCCCCCACCAACTCCGGGCGCACGTAGGTCACCCCCTTGGCATCCGGACCGGAAAGCCCTGTTGTAAAAGGTGATTCATCGGTTTCCAGAGGTTTGAGCATCGCCCGCAGATCGCCGAGCATCTTTTCGGTGAAGCCGGTTCCGACCCTCCCGGCGAACGCCAACCGGTCGCCGTCCGGCACGCCCACCACCAGCGCACCGATGCCGCTGGTGCGGCCGCCCTCGCCGGCTCGCCATCCACCGATCACCACTTCCTGGGTCAGCCAGAGCTTGTGTTTGATCCAGGATTTCGAGCGGCGGCCCGGCTGATAGGTGGAATCCCATTTCTTGGCGACCACACCCTCGTACCCCTTCTGGCGGGAGAACTCCAACGCCTGCGCACCGTCACCGTCGAGCAGGCCCGGAACGATCAGAGTCCCGTCCTTGGCCAGCATCTCCAGCAACGCACGGCGGTCGCGATACTTCGCCCGTAACAACGAACGCCCGTCCAGCGCAAGCAGATCGAACGCCCAGAACTCGATGTTTCCACCGGCCGCGCGGTTCTGCAAGGCGCCGAAGTTCGGCACCCCGGCGGCATCCAGCGCGACGATCTCGCCGTCGAGGATCACCTGATGGTCGGCGAGATCAGCTGCCAGAGAGCGTAACTGCGGGAACTCCTCGGTCATGTCCCGCCCGCTGCGCGAATACAGGTGCAGATCCCCGTGATCGGCCTCGACCAGCAGCCGGTACCCATCCCACTTGCCTTCGAACGCCCACCCGGCGGCGGTCAGCTTCTCGACCGAGCCGTGCGTGGTCAACATGGGCTTGAGGTCGGCGGCGCCCGCCCCGGGCTGCTCCTTCATCCGGTGCGCCAGCCAATTCTTGCCGTCGGTCTGGATCAGCGCGTAGCGGCCGCGGATCTTCGCGCCGTGCAGCGTCACGATGACCTCGCCACCCTTGGGCGGCCCGTCGGGTGGGTTGTCCCGGAACTTCTCTGCCTCATAGGTTCCCGAGTCCCACACGATCACCTCGCCGCCGCCGTACTCGCCCTTAGGAATCGAGCCTTCGAAGGTGGCGTACTCCAGTGGGTGGTCCTCGGTGTGCACGGCAAGGTGATTCACCGACGGGGTCTCGGGCAGGTTCTTGGGCACCGCCCAGGACACCAGCACGCCGTTGCGTTCCAACCGGAAGTCGTAGTGCAGTCGGCGCGCATGGTGTTCCTGGATGACGAACGTGTTGTCGTTGCCGGTCGCCGGCGCGGCGCGCGGTACCGGCTCGGGGGTCTTGCCCGCGTCACGCATGCTGCGGTAGGTGGTGAGCTTGTCGGGCGCCGGGAGTGGATCGTCGAGGCCGGCCAGCAGGTCGCCGTCCCGCTCGATCCGCTCCAGCACCTCGTCGAAACGCAACTGCCGCAGATCGGGATCGCCGAGTTCGTCCCAGGTCCGCGGCGCGGCGACGGTGGGCTGGGCACGGCCACGCATCGAGTACGGCGCGATGGTGGTCTTGGCCGCGCTGTTCTGGCTCCAGTCGACGAACACCTTGCCGGTGCGCACATTTTTGGTCATGGTCGCGGTGACCTGCTTGGGCATGGACTTCTCCAGGGCCAGCGCGATCCGCTTGGCCAGCACCGAGGCGCCCTGCGAACTGATCGGCTCGTGCAGCGGCACGTAGAGATGCACACCCTTGCTGCCGCTGGTCAGCGGGTAAGCCGTCAACCCGATGTCCTCGACGTAACCCTTCACCTCATGGGCAACCTCGCAGAGCTGCCGGAACGTCACCCCCTCGCCGGGGTCCAGGTCGAAGACGACACGAGTGGCCGGGCCGGGGGCACCGGCCTGGTCGAACCGCCATTGCGGTACGTGCACCTCCAACGACGCCTGCTGGGCGATCCAGGCCAGCCCCTCCGCGGTGTCGACGACGGGATAGGTGGTGGTCCCCGACCGGTGTGTGACCGAGCCGCGGTGCAACCAGTCCGGTGCCGACGAGGCCAGCTGCTTCTCGAAAAAGTCGGGCTGCTCGACGCCGTTGGGCCAGCGTTTACGGGTCACCGGCCGGCCGGCGATATGCGGCAACATGGCCTCGGCGACGGCCAGGTAGTAGTCGAACACCTCGGCTTTGGTGGTGCCGGTGGCCGGGTAGAGCACCTTGTCGGGATTGGTCAATCTGACCCGGCCGAAGCGCTCCACCACATGAGCCTATTACCCGCTGTTACCGTTGCCTATGCGGTCGATCTGGAAAGGCTCGGTCTCCTTCGGTCTGGTCAACGTGCCGGTCAAGGTCTACAGCGCCACCGAGGACCATGACATCAAGTTCCACCAGGTGCACGCCGAGGATCACGGGCGGATCCGCTACAAGCGGACCTGCGAGGTCTGCGGCGAGGTGGTCGAGTACCGCGATATCGCCCGCGCCTACGAATCCGACGACGGGCAGACGGTGATCATCACCGACGAGGACATCGCCACCCTGCCCGAGGAACGCAGCCGCGAGATCGACGTCGTCGAGTTCGTACCCGCCGATCAGCTCGACCCGATGATGTACGACAAGAGCTATTTCCTGGAGCCGGACTCCAAGTCGACGAAATCTTATGTGCTGCTGGCCAAAACGCTCGCCGAGACGGACCGGGTGGCGATCGTGCATTTCGCGTTGCGCAACAAGACCCGGCTAGCGGCGTTGCGGGTGAAGGATTTCAGCAAGCGCGATGTGATGGTCGTCCACACCCTGCTCTGGCCCGATGAGATCCGCGACCCGGACTTCCCGTCATTGGACAAGGAGGTCGAGATCAAACCGGCCGAGCTCAAGATGGCCGGACAAGTGGTCGAATCGATGACCGATGACTTCAAACCCGACCAGTTCCGGGACACCTATCAGGAGCAGTTGCACGAGCTGGTGCAGGCCAAACTGGAAGGCGGCGAGGCGTTCACGGTCGAGGAGCAGCCCACCGAGCTGGACGAAACCGAAGATGTGTCGGACCTGCTGGCCAAGTTGGAGGCCAGTGTGAAGGCACGTGCATCCGGTTCGTCCGGCACGTCGGAGAAGTCCGAGAAGGAACCCGCGAAGAAGGCGTCCGCCAAAAAGGCTCCGGCCAAGAAAGCTCCCGCCAAGAAGGCTCCGGCGAAGAAGGCCGCCACCAAGAAGTAGCGCCCTTTCGGTCCGCGAGCGACCGCAAACTGTCCTCGGCAGCGGCGTGTCGGCGTACCGACACGGTCACTCGCGGAGAGAGGAACTGTCAGCCGCAGCCAAATTAGAACGTGTTGCAGAAACCTGCCCGGAGTCCCGACACCTGTTGTTACGGTGGCGCCGAGGACAGAAAAGGGGCCTGCATGATCCTGGACAAATTCCGGCTCGACGATCAGGTGGCCGTGGTCACCGGGGCCGGCCGCGGACTGGGTGCCGCCATCGCCGTGGCATTCGCCGAAGCCGGTGCGGACGTGGTGATCGCGGCCCGCACCCAATCACAATTGGAGGAGGTTGCCGGACAGGTGGCCGCCGTCGGCAGACGCGCGCACGTCGTCGTCGCCGACCTCGCACACCCGGAGGCCACCGCGACGCTGGCCGCGGCCGCCGTCGACGCGTTCGGGAAACTAGACATCGTCGTCAACAATGTCGGCGGCACCATGCCGAGCCCGCTGCTGAACACGTCCACCAAGGACCTCAAGGACGCCTTCACCTTCAATGTCGGTACCGCGCACGCACTGACCGTCGCCGCCGTCCCGCTGATGCTGGAGCACGCCGGCGGCGGATCGATCATCAACATCACCTCGACCATGGGCAGGCTGGCGGGCCGCGGGTTCGCGGCCTATGGCACCGCCAAGGCCGCGCTGGCGCACTACACCCGGTTGTCGGCGCTGGATCTCTGCCCGCGCATCCGGGTCAATGCGATCGCACCGGGGTCGATTCTCACCTCGGCGCTCGACATCGTGGCCTCCAACGACGCCCTGCGCGACCCGATGGAGAAGGCCACCCCGATGCGGCGCCTCGGCGACCCGAGCGATATCGCCGCCGCCGCGGTGTATCTGGCATCCCCGGCCGGCAGCTACCTGACCGGCAAGACCCTCGAGGTCGACGGCGGCCTCACCTTCCCCAACCTGGACCTGCCCGTCCCCGACCTCTGAGGAACACCACACCATGGCAATCAAAGTCGCCGCGATCGGCACCGGAAACGTCGGGCGCCACGCCCTGACCCAGCTGATCAACGATCCGCAGTACGAACTCACCGGGGTCTGGGTCTCCTCGCAGGCCAAGGCCGGCAAGGATGCCGGCGAGCTTGCCGGCCTCGACATTTCGACCGGCATCACGGCCACCAACGATCTGGACGCCATCCTCGCCGACAAGCCGGATTGCGTCGTGTACACCGCGATGGCCGACAACCGGCTGCCCGACGCCCTGGAGGATTACCGCCGCATCCTGGCGGCCGGGGTCAACGTGGTGGCCAGCGCGGCGGTTTTCCTGCAGTACCCGTGGCAGGTGCTGCCGGCGGAGCTGCTGACACCGATCGAGAAGGCCGCCGAGGAGGGGTCGGCATCCATTTTCGTCAATGGCATCGATCCCGGCTTCGCCAATGATCTTCTCCCGCTTGCCCTCGCGGGGACCTGCCAGACCGTGGAACAGATCCGGTGTATGGAGATCGTCGACTACGCCACCTATGACAGCGCCACCGTGATGTTCGACGTGATGGGTTTCGGCAAGTCGCTCGACGAGCTGCCCATGCTGCTGCAACCCGGTGTGCTCAGCCTGGCGTGGGGTTCGGTGGTGCGCCAGCTGGCGGCCGGGCTGGGCATCGAGCTCGACGAGGTCACCGAGACCCACGTCCGGATCCCGGCCCCGGAGGATTTCGAGATCGCGTCCGGGCCCATCGCCAAGGGCACGACCGCCGCGATGCGTTTCGAGGTGCGCGGCATGGTCGGCGGTCATCCCGCGGTGGTGCTCGAGCACATCACCCGATTGCGCGACGACCTGTGCCCGGAGTGGCCGCAGCCCGCCCAGGAGGGCGGCTCGTACCGTGTCGAGGTGACCGGCGAACCGTCCTATGCGTTGGACCTGTGCCTGAGCAGCCGCAAGGGCGACCACAACCATGCCGGCCTGGTCGCCACCGCCGCCCGCGTCGTCAACGCGATCCCGGCCGTCGTGGCGGCGGCACCGGGAATCACCACGACGCTGGATCTGCCGCTGATCACCGGGAAGGGGCTCTACGCGACACCCTGATCACCTCGAGGTAAAGGTTTCGGCTACCCTAACTTTCCTATTCGATGGTCCGGATAGGTAAGAAGGGGAAGCGTGCTGCACGAGACCACGCCCATTCGGGCACGGCGGGGTTGGTATCTGCTGGGACCGGCGTTCGTCGCGGCCATCGCCTACGTCGACCCCGGCAACGTCGCGGCCAATGTCAGCGCCGGCGCGCAATACGGCTTCCTGCTGGTCTGGGTCATCCTGGTCGCCAACGTGATGGCGGGCCTGGTGCAGTTCCTGTCGGCCAAGCTCGGCCTGGTGACCGGCCGATCGTTGCCCGAGGCCGTCGCCGATCACAGCCGCACCCGGACCCGCATCGCCTATTGGATCCAGGCCGAACTGGTCGCCATGGCCACCGACCTGGCCGAGATCGTCGGCGGCGCGATCGCGCTCTACCTGCTGTTCGATCTGCCGCTGCTGGTCGGCGGGATCATCACCGGTGCGGTATCACTGGGGCTGCTGGCGATCCAGAACCGCCGCGGACAGCGGGTGTTCGAGCGGGTGATCACCGGGCTGTTGTTGATCATCGCCATCGGCTTCCTCACCAGCCTGTTCGTCGCACCGCCGTCGGCCGCCGATGTCGCCGCCGGTCTGCTGCCCCGCTTCGATGGCGCCGAAAGCGTACTGCTGGCCACCGCCATGCTGGGTGCGACGGTGATGCCGCACGCGGTGTACCTGCATTCCGGGCTGGCCCGCGACCGGCACGGACAGCCCGACGCCGGCGCGGCCCGAAAGCGCTTGCTGCGCATCACCAAATACGATGTCGGCCTGGCCATGCTGGTCGCCGGCGCGGTGAACCTGGCCATGTTGCTGGTGGCCGCCACCAATCTGCAGGGCATGGCGAACACCGACTCCATCGAGGGCGCGCATGCCGCCGTCAGCAGTCAGCTCGGCCCGACGGTCGCCCTGTTCTTCGCAATCGGCCTGCTGGCCTCCGGACTGGCCTCCACCTCGGTCGGCGCATACGCGGGCGCCATGATCATGTCCGGACTGCTCAAGCGCAGCTACCCGCTGCTGTTGCGCCGGCTGATCACGCTCGTCCCCGCACTGGTGATCCTGGCCATCGGGGTGGACCCCAGCCGCGCGCTGGTGCTCTCCCAGGTGGTGCTGTCCTTCGGCATCCCGTTCGCGCTGATCCCGCTGGTCCGACTGACTAGCAACCACACCCTGATGGGGGCCGATATCAATCACCGGCTCACGACGGCGCTGGGCTGGCTGGTGGCCGGTGTCATCACCGCGCTGAACGTGGTGTTGATCTACCTGACGATCCGGGGCTAGTCGGTGGAGTACCCGAATTTCGTGGCGAGCGGCAGGAATACGTCGTCGACGATTTCCAGGATGGTCTCCGGCGGGACCGACGTCATCGTCATGATCAGTTCATGGCGAATCAGGTCGGCAGGGAGGGCGACGATGCGGGCGGACGGCGTACGGTCCAACTCGCCCCTGGCCACCGCCCGCTCGACGACCGTGTCCATGCCACTGGGCCCATCGGGCACGAACCACGTGCGCAGCTGCCCCGGTGATCCGCCCGCTTCGGCGTAGTACACACCGAGTCGGGCGGCGATCAACCCGACGATCCGCGAACGCCGCTCGCTGAACTCCGTCAGCAAGGCGAGCACGTCACCACGCAGACTGCCCATGTCGGGAACCTCGATCGGGTCGATCTCGCCGCGGCGTCGAATCACCGCCTCGAGCAACTCGGTCCGCGAGGGCCAGCGCCGGTAGAGCACGGAGCGGGCCGACTCCGATCGCGCCGCCACCGCATCGATCGTGAAGCGTTCGTAGCCCCCTTCCAGCAGTTGCTCCCACCCTGCGTCGAGGATCGCAGCCTCCAACTCGACCCCGCGGCGGCGAGTGACGACCGGATCATTAGAGGACACTTGCGTAGCTTAACGCATGCAGCTAGCGTCGCCAGTAAGCAACAATACTGTCGCTTATCCAGGCATCGCCGATCTCGACAGAGTGGAGACCCACCGTGAACGCACGCAGCGCCCTGATCTCGGGTGCGAGCATCGCCGGACCCGTACTGGCCTTCTGGTTGGCGGAGGCCGGCTGGGACGTCACCGTCGTCGAACGCGCGGATCAGCTGCGCACCAGCGGATACCCCGTCGACATCCGGGGTACGGCCACTGACGTCATCCACCGGATGGGGCTGCACGACGAGATCGCGGCCGCGCGATACCGGCACGTGCCGCTGGCCCTGCTCTCCCCCGGCGGACGCAAACTGAGCACCCTCGATTTCGGCAGCCTGCTGAACCACGAGGCCTGCGGCGATGTCGAGATCGCCAGAGGTGCGCTCAGCGAAATCCTCTACGCCGCAAGCCGAGACCGGGCTACCTACCGCTTCGGTGACTCGATCGCGTCGATGGCCCAGTCGGCCACCGGCGTGGACGTCACCTTCGACCACGGCCGACCGGGCACCTTCGATATCGTGATCGGCGCCGACGGCATCCATTCCAATGTCCGCAGACTCAGCCTAGGGGCCGAAGAGCAGTACATCCGACACCTCGGACTGTATGCCGCAATATGGGATCTTCCCACCGACATGTTCGATCCCGGAACGGGATTCATGTACTCACATGCCGGCCGCACCGCCATCGTCGAACGGCTCGCCAATGGCGGTCCAGCCCGGGCATTCCTCGCCTTCACCCACCCGAACCCCGGCACGGTGGATCGACACGACCTAGGCGATATCCAGACCGCAGCGCGGCAAGCATTCGCCCAAGACCGTTGGCGCACCGCGGAGATCATCGACACCCTGCCGAACGCCGACGACCTCTACTTCGACACCGTCAGCCAAGTCCGGATGGACCGTTGGAGCGTCGGCCGGATCGCGCTGGTGGGTGACGCGGCCTACGCACCCGCCTTTCTGTCCGGTCAGGGCACGAGCATCGCCATCGCCGGCGCCTACCTGCTGGCGAGCGAACTCGCCGGCACCGACGACCCGGTAACGGCCTTCGCCAGCTACGAACGTCGACTGCGCGGCTACGTCGCGACGAATCAGAACCTGGCTCTGCGCACCGACACCACCGTCATCTCGCGCACCCAAGGACAACTGCTGCGACGCAATATCATGCTCTGCGCGGTGCCGTGGATCCAACGATTCGGCCTCGGGCACCTGCTGCGAACCTCGTTGCGCGAGGCCGCGACCGGCCTGTCGCTGACGCCCCATGACCTGCAGCGATCAACATCTTCGCGGACGTGACCAAGGCGGGTCATATCCTGAAGCCGATGCATCGCTACTTCGCCTACGGCTCGAATCTGTGCGTGCACCAGATGGCCCGGCGCTGTCCGGACGCCACCGACCCCCGCCCGGCCACCCTGCCCGACCATGACTGGCTGATCAACGAGCGCGGCGTGGCCACCGTCGAAGCGGCCCCCGGCGCCGTCGTGCACGGGGTGCTCTGGCGGATCACCGATCACGACCTGGCCGTGCTGGACAGCGCCGAGGGCGTCCCGGTCCGCTACCGGCGCGACCGACTCGTCGTGCACACCGCCGACGGACCCGACCCGGCCTGGGTCTACATCGACCCGCGGGTCGAGCCCGGGCCGCCCCGACCCGGCTACCTGGAACGGATCATCGACGGCGCCCGCCACCACGGACTGCCACAGCGGTGGGTCGACTTCCTGCACCGCTGGGACCCGGCCGGCTGGCCCAGTAGAGATGCCGCCGATACCCCTGCACCGCAGTCGCTTTCGGAACTGCTCGCCGACCCGGACATCACCGAGACGAGCTCCCTGACCTCCCGGTTCGGCTTCCTGGCCATCCACGGCGGCGGACTGGAGCAGATGACCGATGTCATCGCCGAACGTGCCGCGCTGGCATCCGGCGCCTCGCTCTACACGGTGCGCCACCCCGACCGCTACCCGCACCACCTGCCCTCCAGGCTGTACCGACCCGCGGAGTCCGAACGGCTCGCCGCCTTCCTCGACCATGTCGACACGGTGGTCTCGCTGCACGGATACGGTCGGGTCGGGCGCAGCACCGAGCTGCTGGCCGGCGGTGGCAACCGGGAGCTGGCCGCGCACCTGGCCCGGCACGTCCTGGTGCCCGGACACGAGGTGATCGTCGACCTCGACGATATGCCCCGCGAACTGCGTGGCCTGCACCCGGACAATCCGGTCAACCTGCCCCGCGGCGGTGGCGTTCAACTCGAGCTGCCCCCGCGGGTGCGCGGCACCAGCCCGCGCAGCGGGATGGCCGACGACGAGGGCATCACCCCGGCGACCGCGGCGCTGATCGACGGGCTCGCCGCAGCCGCGAGAGCGTGGTCACGCTCGCCGATGCGGTGAGACCGGCGACGCACCGGCCCATCCGTTTTGCGCACCGCTCCGAATACCCTGCGTGGAACCAAACGACCTCGGCGGGCGCTGCATCGCCGTCATAGGAAGCGGTATCGCCGGGCTGACCGCCGCCTACGTGCTCTCGGCACGTAACCGGGTGACCCTGTTCGAAGCCGATACCCGACTCGGCGGCCACGCCCACACCCACCTGGTCGACGACGGGCGGGGCAACCCGGTGGCCGTCGACACGGCGTTCCTGGTGCACAACGATCGCACCTATCCCACGCTGTGCCGGCTGTTCGACGAGCTCGGCGTGCACACCCACGACACCGATATGTCGATGTCGGTGCGCGATGACAGCATCGGTCTGCAGTACGCCGGAGCGCGCGGCCTGGGCGGGCTGTTCCCGTCGATCTCGAATCTGGCCCGCCCCCGGTACCTGCGCATGCTGGCCGAGGTCACCCGGTTTCACCGCGCCGCGACGGACCTTCTGGGCTTCGGCGACCTCGACGATGACCAGACGCTCGGGGCGTTCCTGGACCGCAACGGCTTCTCCGCCTACTTCGTCGAGCACTTCATGACGCCGCTGGTGGCGGCGGTGTGGTCGTGTGCCCCCGGTGAGGCGATGCGCTATCCCGCGCGCTACCTGTTCCTGTTCCTGCAGCACCACGGCATGCTGACGGTCTTCGGCTCCCCCACTTGGAAGACCGTCGTCGGCGGCTCGGCCACCTATGTCGCAGCGATCGCCGAACGCGTGCACGAGGTGGTGCTCGGGTCACCGGCCGGATCGGTGTTGCGCAACGAGCACGGCGTGCTGGTGACCGCCGGGCACGGCGGACCGCGGCAGTTCGACGCGGTCGTCATCGCCACCCACCCCGATCAGGCCCTGCTGGCACTGGCCGAACCCACCCGAGCGGAACGTGACATCCTGGGCGCGATCCGCTACTCGGCCAACCACGCCCAGCTGCACACCGACACCTCGCTGCTACCCACCCGGCCCCGCGCCCGGGCGTCCTGGAACTACCTGGCGACATCCGGGCCGGTGCTGGTGACCTATGACATCAGCCGACTGATGGGGCTGACCGGTGAGCGCCGGTTCCTGGTCACTCTCGGCGGGCGCGACCGGGTGGACCCGAGCACCGTGATCACCGAGATGATCTACGACCATCCGCTGTACACCCCGGAATCGGTTGCCGCCCAACGCTTGCTGCCGACACTGAATGACGACCGGGTGGTCTTCGCGGGCGCCTATCACGGCTGGGGCTTCCACGAGGACGGCGCGGCCGCCGGTCTGCGCGCCGCCGAACGGCTCGGCGCGCGGTGGCCCACCGCGCCGGAGCAGGAGGCAGTGTCGTGCTGACTCCGGCGTTGTACCGCACCACCATCAGCCACACCCGCCACGCCCCGCTGCGCACCGATTTCGAGCATCGCAGCTACACCTGGTACGTCGACGTCGACGATCTGCCCATGCTGCCGTTGTGGTTGCGGCCAGTCGCCGGTTTCCGTGCACAGGACCACTTTTCGGCCCCGCACGGGCAGCAGCCGACGCTGCGCGAACGGGTCGACGGCTTTCTCACCGCACAGGGTGTCGACCCCGTCGACGGCCGGGTCACCGCACTGTTGCACGCCCGGGTGCTCGGCTTCGTGTTCAACCCGATCAGCGTGTTCTGGTGTCACGACGCCGACGGCGAGCTGGCCCACGTCATCGTCGAGGTGCACAACACCTACGGTGGGCGCCACGCATATCTCCTGCCGCCCAGCGAAACCGGCCCGACCGCGGTGCCCAAGGCCTTCGACGTGTCCCCCTTCAACGAGGTCGACGGCTACTACCTGGTGGACGTTCCGAAGCCGGGTGCCCGCGCGCAGCTGGCCATCTCCTGGCACCGCAACAACAAGATGGTGTTCGCCGCGGCGTTGCGCGGGCAGCGCCGCCCGGCGTCGGCACGGGAGATCCTGCGGATGCAGTTGGTGGCGCCGGTGGCGCCGCTGATGGGCGCACTGCAGATCCGTTGGCACGGGATCGCGCTCTGGCTGCGCGGGCTGCCCGTCATACCTCGCACCGTCAACTCCGCACACACCAGGAAGGCCGCCCCGAGATGACCCTGGAGACCACGGGAAACACCGCGGCTCAAGATAGTTCGACGCGGTGGGGACACATCGCCGCCCCGCCGCGCGGCCCGGTCAGCGCGGTCCAACGACGCATCGCCGCGGCATTGTTGCACCGGGCGGTACGCCGACTGCCGATCCGGCTGCAATACCCGGACGGGACCGCCCTGGGCGCCGCGGACCCCACGCTGCCGACCATGACGCTGCACCGGCCCGATGCACTGTTCGCCCGGGTGGGCCGCTACGGGCTCATCGGTTTCGGCGAGTCCTATATGGCCGGCGACTGGACCTCGAATGACCTGCCGGCACTGCTCACCGAGTTCGCCTCCTCGGTCGACGTGCTGATACCACCTGCGCTGCAACGGCTTCGCCCCCTTGCCGTGGTGCGGCAGCCGCGGTCCATGCACAACAGCCCGGCCCAGTCACGGCGCAACATCGCCGAGCACTACGACCTGTCCAACGCGTTGTTCGCCGAGTTTCTCGACGAGACGATGACCTATTCCAGCGCCCTGTTCGGGTCCACCCGCCCGCACTGGCCGGACCTGGCCGACGCTCAGCGCGCGAAGATCGACCGCCTGCTCGACGTCGCCCGGGTGCAGGCCGGCAGCCGGGTCCTGGAAATCGGCACCGGGTGGGGCGAATTGGCGATCCGGGCGGCGGAGCGGTGCGCGCACGTGCACAGCATCACGTTGTCGGCCGAACAACTCGAACTCGCCCGGGCGCGTGCGCGGCAGGCCGGGGTGGCCGACCGGGTGCATATCGAGCTGCGCGACTACCGGGATCTCGACGGCCGCTATGACGCCGTCGTATCGGTGGAGATGATCGAGGCCGTCGGCTATCAGTTCTGGCCGACGTTCTTCCAGACCCTGGAAAAGCTGGTGCTGCCGGGCGGACGGGTCGCGTTGCAGGCCATCACCATGCCACATGACCGAATGCTGGCCTCCCGCAACACCTACACCTGGATCCAGAAATACATCTTTCCGGGCGGCCTGCTGCCCTCGGTCGAGGCCATCGTCGGGATCACCGAGCGGTCCACCCGGCTGCGCACCGTCGACATGTTCTCGCTGCAGCGCGATTATGCCGAAACCCTGCGGTTATGGCGCGAACGTTTCGTGCAGCGTGCGGCGACGCTGACCCACCTGGGTTTCGACGACACCTTTCAGCGCATGTGGGAGCTCTACCTGGCCTACTCGGAGGCGGGATTCCGGTCCGGGTACCTCGACGTGTACCAGTGGACGTTTGCTGCGACGGGCGGCCGACGATGAGCATCGCGAAAAACCGGTGTTGCAGACCGTGACCGCGCCCGCGCCCGCTAGGCTACGCAGCGTGACGGCAGACCTCGACGCGTTGCTGCGCCGGGTGGCGCAACGTGATGTCGATGCGTTCGCCGAGTTTTACGACCACACCCGCGCGCGGGTGTACGGGCTTGTCACCCGGGTGCTGCGCGATCCTGGCTACAGCGAGGAAACCACCCAGGACATCTATCTGCAGGTGTGGCGCAACGCCGCGGACTACAACCCGTCGGTGGGCTCCCCGCTGTCGTGGCTGATGACCGTCGCGCATCGCCGGGCGGTGGACCGGGTGCGCTCCGAGCAGGCCGCCACCGACCGGGAGGCCCGTTACGGTGCCGCCAGCGTCGAGCTGCCCGTCGACCAGGTCGCCGAGGGCGTGCTGGAACGTGAGGAATACCGCCAGGTCGCGACCTGCCTGGGATCGCTGACCGACCGGCAGCGCGAGTGCATCCAGCTGGCGTACTACGAGGGCCTGACCTACGTGCAGGTCTCCGACCGGCTGTCGGCGAACCTGGCCACCGTCAAGTCGCGGATGCGCGACGCCATCCGCGGCCTGCGAAACTGCCTGGATGCCGCATGACCACGCCCCACGATGACCTGCTGAGCCTGGCGACGGCCTACGCGCTGGACGCCGTCGACGATGCCGAGCGCGCCGATATCGAGCGTCGGGTCCGCGACGCGGACGCCGAGGTTTCCGCGGCCTTCGCCGTCGAGGTGCGTCAGGTCCGCGAGGCGATGGCACTGGTCGCGGGCACGACAGCGCTGGACCCTCCCGCCCGGCTGCGCGAACGGCTGCTTGCCGAGGTGTCCGCCGAGCCGGGGCAGGTGCGCCAGCTGCGCCCGGCCCGCCGACGCTGGGCCACCGCCGCGGTGGCCGCGGCCGCGGCCGTCGTCATCGGCGTGGGAACCTTCGGCATCGGCTACTGGTTACGGCCTGCGCCGACGGTGACCGCCGCCGAGCAGATCTTCGCCGCACCGGATGTCCGCACGGTGTCCGGCCAGATCCCGACCGGCGGCACCGCGACCGTGGTGTTCTCCCGCGAACGCAATGCCGGGGTGCTGGTGATGAACAATGTGGAGCCGCCGGCGGCCGGCACGGTCTACCAGATGTGGCTGATCGACACCGAGGGCCCGCACTCGGCGGGCGTGATGGACGCCGGCGCGATCGCCCCGTCCACCACAGCCGTGCTGCCCGATCTCGGCACGTCGACCACCCTGGCGTTTACCGTCGAGCCGGGCTCGGGTTCGCAACGGCCCACCACAACTCCGTTTGCCTCGCTGCCGCTGAGCTGACCGCGCTACCGTCGGGTCATGCCTCGCGACTTCCGGTTCGGTCTCGGCCTTCGTGACACCTCTTCGGCGGCGAAGGTCCGCGACGCGACGCGGCTGGCCGAGGATCTCGGCTATGACGTCCTGCTGGTGCCCGATCACCTCGGGGCACCCGCGCCGTTCCCGGTGCTGGCCACCGCTGCCGCAGCCAGTCAGACGCTGCGGCTGGGCACCTTCGTGCTGAATGCCTGCTTCTACAAGCCGGCGCTGCTGGCCCGCGATGTCGGCGCGCTGCACGACCTGTCTGGTGGCCGGTTCGAGGTGGGTCTGGGAGCGGGCTACGTCCGCGAGGAGTTCGAGGCCGCCGAGCTGGCGTTCCCGCCGGCAGCACAGCGCATCCGCTACCTCGAGCATGTGGTCGAGCACCTGGCCGAACATGTGCCCGGCGCGCCGATCATGATCGCCGGTGGCGGTGACCGGCTGCTCGGCGTGGCCGGCCGTTGGGCGTCCATCGTCGGGGTCACCGGCAATCCGATCGCCGAGCGCATCGCGGTGCTGCGGGCGGCCGCCGGTGACCGTTTCGACGATATCGAGCTGAATTTGGCGATCACCGCGGTGCCCGCGGCGGGTTCCGGCGTGCCGAACCTGGCGATGACCCGTCACTACGCCCCCGACCTCGGCGAGGAGCAGTTGCTGGCGTTGCCCGGGGCGCTGTCCGGCTCGGTGACCGAGATGGCCGAGAAGGTGCGCGGGCTGCGCGACACCTACGGCGCCAACTATCTGGTGGTGCAGGCCGCGCACGCGGAGACGTTCGGGAAGGTGATCGCCGAGCTGAGGTGACCGGCGGCGTCATCCATCCGCCGCAACCGGGCGGGGCCATCCCGGCCGCCCAGCGACGACAGCGCGCGCCGAGTTTCGGTAATTGACAGCGGGGCAACCCAACGGGGATGCCCACACCACGCAAACGCGATCAATCCGCCCCCGCCCCGGTCGGCCCCAGCGGGACAAACAACGGTGAGCACGTCGGCGCGCAGCCGCGGGCCCAGACCGGCACGTTCCTCACCACCGCGCAGGGTGTTCGGATACCGGATACCGATCACTCGCTGAAGGCCGGTTCGAGGGGCCCGACACTGCTGGAAGATTTCCACCTGCGCGAGAAGATCACCCACTTCGACCACGAACGCATCCCGGAGCGTGTGGTGCACGCGCGCGGCGCGGCGGCACACGGCGTGTTCGAGTCCTATGGGACCGCCGCTTCGGTCACCAAGGCCCGCTTCCTCGGCAAACGGGGCACCAAAACTTCTGTCTTCACCCGCTTTTCGACCGTCCTCGGATCCCGAGGATCGGCCGATACGGTGCGCGACACCCGCGGTTTCGCGGTCAAGTTCTACACCGAGGAAGGCACGTTCGACCTGGTCGGCAACAACATGCCGGTGTTCTTCATCCAGGACGGCATCAAGTTCCCCGACATCATCCACGCCGGAAAGCCACACCCGGACCGTGAGATTCCGCAGGCCCAGTCCGCCCACGACACGTTCTGGGATTTCGTCTCACTGCACACCGAAGCCACCCACCACACCTTCTGGAACATGAGCGACCGCGGTATCCCGCGGTCCTACCGCACGATGGAGGGTTTCGGGGTGCACACCTTCCGGCTGGTCAACGCCGAGGGAGAGACCTCGCTGGTGAAGTTCCACTGGAAGCCGCTCGCCGGGGTGCACTCACTGGTGTGGGAAGAGGCGCAGATCGCCGCCGGCTGTGACCCCGATTTCCACCGCCGGGACATGGCCGACGGGATCGAGGCGGGCGCACCGCTCGAATACGAGCTGGGCCTGCAGGTCATGCCGGATGACGGTACCGACACCTATGAGGGCATCGACCTGCTCGATCCGACGAAGATCGTGCCCGAGGAGCTGGTGCCGGTGCAGCTGGTCGGCAAGCTCACCCTGGACCGCAACCCGACCAACTATTTCGCCGAGACCGAGCAGGTGGCCTTCCACACCGGCAATCTGGTCCCCGGTATCGAAGTGACCAATGATCCGCTGATGCAGGCGCGGTTGTTCTCCTATCTGGACACGCAGCTGACCCGGCTCGGCGGCCCGAACTTCACCCAGCTGCCGATCAACCGGCCGCACTGCCCGGTCAACGACATGCTGCGCGACGGTATGCATCAGAGCGCCGTGCACACCGGCTTGGCGCCGTATCACCCCAACTCCATCGACGGTGACGAGCCGCATCCGGCCACCGACCGCGAGGGCGGGTATGTGCAGGTGCCCCGCGTCATCGAGGGACGCGCAGAGCGGGCACAGCCCGCCTCGTTCGACGACCATTTCTCCCAGGCCGCGATGTTCTACCGCAGCCTGTCCCCGATCGAACAGACCCATATCGCCGAGGCGTTCAGCTTCGAGCTGGGCAAGGTCTACGAACAGGGCATCAAGGAGCGCCAGTTGCAGGTGCTGGCCAATGTCGACACCGACCTGTGCGAGCAGGTCGCCGCTGCCCTCGGCTTACCCGCACCCGCGGGTAGCCCGCCCACCGCCGTGACGCTCTCCCCCGCGCTCTCGCAGGTCGTCACCGAGCCCGGCCCGGTGAAGGGCCGCCAGATCGGCATCATCGCCGACGCCGGATCCGACCTGGCCGGCGTGGCCAAGCTCGCCAAGGCCGCCGAGGGCATGGGCGTCATCCCATTGGTGATCGCACCGGTCGGCGGTGTCCTGAAGGCGGGGCGCCGCAGCGTCATCGTCAACCGCACCTACGCCACCGCACGGTCCATCGAGTTCGACTCCGTCGTCATCGCGGCGGGCACCGCCCCGGATCCCAAACACGTTGTGCTGCTCCAGGAAGCGTTCCGGCACTGTAAGGCGCTGGCGGCCTGGGGCGATGGCGGCGCGGTGCTCAAGGGCGCCAAGATCCCGGTCAAGGGACCGGGCATCGTGCTGGCCGACGATGTGGACAAGGACTTCACCGCCCAACTGAGCGCCGCGCTGGGTCTGCACCGGGCGTGGGACCGGGTGAAACGCGGTGCCGGCGTGGTCCCGACGCCGGCCGGCTGATTCGGCCTCCTGATGAGCACGGCGGCGCCCGGCGGTGTCGAACGCCCGGAGGCGGCCGACGGCCACAACGAGATGGTGGCCCAGCCGCATGACGACGACGAGGGCCCGGTCGCGGCGGCGGAGCTACAAGCAGCGGAGATGACCTCGCCGGAGCGGCCGCTCGGCGCCCCCGGGAAGCGGTTCAACCGCCGGTCCCCGTTCTTCATCGGCCTGGCCGGCTCGGCCGGGGTCGCCGTCACCTATGGGGCGGTTCAGCTCGCCTCGTCGCTGTCGTCGATCCTCGTCCTGATCGGTGTGGCGTTCTTCCTGGCACTGGGCCTGGAACCGGTGGTGTCCTGGTCGGTGAACCGCGGCCTCAAGCGTTGGCTGGCAACGGTTCTGGTGTTCGTCGTATTCCTTTCCGGGATAGCGGCGTTCATCGCCGCGGCCGTCCCACCGTTGTTCGCGCAGCTGACCGAACTGGTCACCCTGGCACCGCAGTACCTGCAGCAGGCGCAGGACAATTCGTCGTTCATCGGGCGCGCCAACGAGCGCCTGCACCTGCAGCAACGGATCACCGAGGCCGTCGACAGGGTCGACGGTTCGATGATGAACCAGGTGCTCAATGCCGGTACGGCGGTACTCGGCGCGGTGGCCGACACCCTTATCACGATCGTGCTGACGCTGTACTTCCTGGCCGATATGCCGCGCATCCGCACCACGCTGTACCGGCTGGTGCCGCACACCCGGCGACCGCGCGTCATCCTGATCGGCGACGAGGTGTTCGCCAAGGTCGGCGCCTATGTGCTGGGCAACGTGTTGATCTCGCTGCTGGCCGGGGTGGTCACGCTGATCTGGCTGACCGCCTTCGACGTGCCCTACGCGCTGATGCTGGCGATCATGGTCGCCATTTTGGACCTGGTGCCGATCGTCGGCTCGACGATTGCGGGGGTGATCGTCGGGGCGGTGGCGTTGACGGTGTCCCTGCCGATCTGCATCGCGACCGTCGTGTTCTACGTGGTGTTCCAGCTCATCGAGGATTACGCGCTGGTCCCGAAGATCATCGGCCGGGCGGTGCACGTCCCGGCGCTGACCACGCTGGTGGCCGTCCTTATCGGCGGCTCCCTGCTAGGCGTCGTCGGCGCCTTGGTAGCCATCCCGATCGCCGCCGCGGTGCAACTCGTCGTCGAGGAGGTGCTCTATCCGCGCCTGGACACCGTCTGAGCTAGAGTTCTCAGCGCAGGTCCCCGCCCCCGTAGCTCAGGGGATAGAGCACGGCTCTCCTAAAGCCGGTGTCGCATGTTCGAATCATGCCGGGGGCACCCTCACGGCCCCACCGGATAGTGGCTGGCGATGGCATCGCGGGTGTTCACCCGCAGACAGAACGCGCAGCCGTCGATGGGTGGGACGCGCAGTTCACTCGTGCGGGAGCATGGCGATTCCTTCACTCCGGCGGGACGGGCACACATCGGACCGAACAGCCCGCCGAAATATGACGCCGATCAGCCGATACACGACGTAACTGCCCGTACCGCGACGTTCCGGTACCGGTCTCTGGGTAAGGTCGTAGGCGTTGACGCCCATACCGCAATACCGCGCGACCGGGGCCGTAGCCCCAGGTGGAGGACTTTCTTTTTCCATGCGCGCGCCGCAGACCCCATTGCCCTCCCCCGGCACAATCGTCACCTCCGCCGCCGGCGGTGCCCGGTTATCGCTGCTTCTGGTCGAGGACGACCGGGCCGATGCCCTGCTGGTCGAAGAACTGATCGCCGATGCGGCCGGTGAGTTCGACTTCGCGTGGTGCCAGACCATCTCCGAGGCCGCCCGCGCCCTGACCGACAAGCGCCCGGACTGCATCCTGCTGGACCTCAATCTGCCCGATTCCACCGGGATGGATGCCGTGCACCGGCTCGGCGGGCTGGACGACACCGTCCCGATCATCGTGTTGACCGGCCTCACCGATGAGCATTTCGGGGTGACCGCGGTGTCCTCGGGCGCCCAGGATTACCTGGTCAAGGGCCGTGTCGAGCCCGACACGCTGCGCCGCGCGGTGCTCTACGCCATCGAACGCAAGCGCGCCGAACTGGCCACCGTCGACCTGCACGCCAGCCGCATGCGGGCGTTGGAGAACGCCCGCCTGGAACGCGGCCTGTTGCCCTCCCCGGTGCTGCTGGACTCCCCCGGCGTGGACATCGTGACCCGGTCCCGACCCAGCCGCCAGGATGCCCTGGTCGGCGGGGACTTCTTCGATGTGGTGCAGACCGACAACCGCACGGTGCACGTGATGATCGGGGATGTCGCCGGGCACGGCCCGGATGAGGCGGCGCTGGGCGTGGCGCTGCGCATCGGGTGGCGCGCGCTGACCTTCGCCGGGCTGCGCGGCAACGAACGGATGCGCGAACTCGACCGAATCCTGACCACCGAGCGCACCAGCAACGGCATTTTCGCGACCCTGCTCAGTGTGGCGCTCGAACCGGACAGCGGCCGCTTCACCGCGGTGCGGGCCGGGCACCCCGGGCTGCTGCTTCAGGGCGAGGGCACGGTGGACTGGCTGGAGCCACGCCCCGGTCCGGCGCTGGGCCTCGGTGCCCGCGACTGGCCGGTCGAGCATTACACGCTGCCCAAGGGCCACGGAATGCTCCTGCTCACCGACGGACTCTTCGAAGGTCACTCCGGGCGTGGGGCCGAGCGGCTCGGCGAGGAAGGTCTGCTCGCCATGGCCCGCACGCTGGCCCGGTTACCCGGCGCCGATTTCGTCGAGGCGCTGATCGTGGCCGCCGAGTCGCGGGCCGCGCTGCACGGCGGGCTCACCGACGATATCGCGATGATCAGAGTGGAGCGCAGGTGAACATGAAACTGACGGTGCAGGGCTGGCAGAACCTGGTGCTCGCGGTCCTGGGCACGGCGGTACTGGCCTGCTCGATCGCCGCCACCATCCTGGTGGGCCAGGCGGACAAGGTGTCCAACCAACTGCGCGACGGCGTTCAGCCGGCCCGCATCGCCGCCTATCAACTTCAGGCCGCACTGCGCGACCAGGAAACCGCGGTTCGCGGGTACCTGCTCACCGCCGACCCCCGGTTCCTCGATCCGTACCGCGACGGCCGTAGCGCGGAAGCCGCTGCCGCCGAACAGATCCGGCAGAGCGTTGCCGGCAACGACGAACTTCTCGCCGACCTGAACGGTATCGAGGCGGCCGCGACCGTGTGGCGCGACGAGTACGCCGATCCGCTGATCGGCGGCGCCCTCCCGACCGGGCGGGCCGCCGACGCGAGCGCCAACGAGGGCCGCATGCTCTTCGACCGGCTGCGCGCTCTGTTCACCGCCCAGAACGACCACCTCAGCCAGGCCCGCGACAAGGGGTTGGCCCATCTGGAGGAGATCCGGGGCTGGCGGGACGCGGTCATGGTCGCGATGATCCTGACGTTCGTGGTCACCGCGGTGCTGCTGGCGGTGGTGATGCGCAACGCCGTCACCCGCCCGCTGTCGGCCTTGGCCGCCGCGTGCCGGCGGATCACCGAGGGCAACTTCGGCGAACGCATCATTCCCCGCGGCCCCAGCGATATCCGCGCCATCGGCGCCGACGTCGAAGATATGCGCCAACGCATCGTCGACGAGCTGGAGATCTCCCGTTCCGCGCGGGCCGCCCTCGACGAACAGGCCGACGAACTGCGTCGGTCCAACGCCGAGCTCGAACAGTTCGCCTACGTCGCCTCCCACGATCTGCAGGAACCGCTGCGCAAGGTCGCGTCCTTCTGTCAGCTGCTGGAGCGCCGCTACGGCGACAAACTCGACGAACGCGGTATCGAGTACATCGGCTTTGCCGTGGACGGCGCCAAGCGGATGCAGGTGCTGATCAACGATCTGCTCACCTTCTCCCGGGTCGGTCGGCTCAACGCGATGACCACCGAGGTCGATCTCGACGCGGTCGTCCGGGCGGCCATGAACAATCTGACCACCGCCATCGACGAGACCGGCGCCGAGATCGTGCTGCCCGCCGAACCGCTGCCCCATATCGACGGGGACCCCACCTTGCTGGCGATGGTGTGGCAGAACCTGATCGGCAACGCGGTGAAATTCCACCGCGACGCCGTGGCGCCGCGCATCGTGATCGAATGCGCTGCGGGCACCGGTGAGCATGCCGACATGCATCTGTTCACGGTCAGCGACAATGGAATCGGTATCGGCGAGGAGTTCGTCGACAAGGTCTTCGTCATCTTTCAACGACTGCACGGGCGCGATTCCTACAGCGGCACCGGTATCGGCCTGGCGTTGTGCAAGAAGATCATCGAGTATCACGGCGGAACGATCTGGATCGACACCGCCTACACCGACGGCACGCGATTCAAGTTCACCCTGCCGGCCACCCCGACCACCGCGCCCGACATGGCCGCACAACCCCAGCTGGAAGGAAGCACGTGAGCTACCCCGACGAAACCCGAGCGATCGACATCCTGCTCGTCGAGGACGATCCCGGTGACGAACTGATCACCCGGGAAGCGTTCGAGCACAACAAGATCAAGAACAATCTGCACGTTGCGCACGACGGCGAGGAAGGCCTGGACTTCCTGTACCGGCGCGGCAAGTTCGCCGATGCGCCGCGGCCCGACCTGATCCTGCTGGACCTCAACCTGCCCAAGTACGACGGCAGGCAGCTGTTGGAGCAGATCAAGTCCGATGACAACCTGAGCCTCATCCCGATCGTCGTGCTCACCACCTCGTCGGCCGAGGAGGACATCTTGCGCAGCTACAAGCTGCACGCCAACGCGTACGTCACCAAGCCGGTGGACCTCGACCAATTCATGAGCGCGGTGCGCCAGATCGACGAGTTCTTCGTTCAGGTGGTGCGGTTACCGCAGTTCTGAGCGATGTGGCGCCACTGCAGCCGCACCTCGGTGCCCGCCACGGTGGGGTCGATCTCGGCGTGATCGCTCAGCGCCCGCATCAACGGGATGCCGCGGCCGCGGGCCGGATTGTCGATGTCGTCGGTCTTGGTCAGCCAGTGCCCTTCGTCGGTGACCGTCACGGTCAGCACGGCGGCGGTGTCGTCGTAGTCGGCGCGCACATGCATCGGACCGGGCTGGGGGGCATCGACGTAGGCGAACTCGGACGCGTTGGCCAGCGCTTCGTAGACGGCCAGCAGCACATCGCTGGACTTCTCCGGGTCCAGTGCGAAGTTCTGCTGCAGCCACTCGGCTAGTTCTTGCCGAATCTGGGCTGCCCGCTCAGCCCCGGCGATCACGCCGATCTTTGCGAATGTTGCGGAATCGCCTTGCTCTGTCATGTCGACGTGCTGGCTACCCGTTTGCCGGCGTTTCTAACGCTGCAGGGCGGCCAGGGCCTCGTCGAGCGTCGCGAACAGGTCCAGCACATCGGCGATCCCCACCAACTTGAGCGGCCTGCTGGTGGCGGGACCGTCCGCGACGACGACGAGTTTCACGGCGGGAGCGAGGTCGCCGTGCGCGGCGACCAGCACACCCATGCCGGCCGATGCCAGGAATTCGACGGCGGTGAAGTCGACGACGACGGCCGAGGGCGCGGTCTCGGCGGCCGAGCTGATCGCCGCCTCCAGTTTGGGCGCGGTGATCATGTCCACGGTGCCGGCGACCGACACGACGCTGATATCGCCGACCCGGTTCTGTTTGATGTCTCCGTCGGCCGCTGCTGGCTCGCTGCTCATCGTTCCTCCCACCTCACGCACCCGGGATTAGCTGTGTGTCGAGGACACACAGACCAGATCCTGGTCCCGGGCTACCCCATCGTAGTCACGTCGCCGGGTATGGCTGATCTCCGACGCGATGACCGCGACCAGGATGGACACCGCGGCGGCGGCCAGCAGCACCGCCACCCCGTGCGGGAGCGCGGCGGCACCGATCAGCGGCGCGATCGAGATCCCGACGTACATCGCCGTCGAGTACCACGCCAACGCGATGTTTGCGTAGCGGGCATCGATGAGTGCGAGCCGGTACTGGATGGCCACCGAGGCCGCGAATCCGGCGATCCCGGACAGCGCGAACACCAGGGCGGTCGCCACGAAGGATCCATGCGCGGCAATGAGCGATACGAAGGCGACCGCCTGTGCGGCCAGCACGATCTGCAGGGTGCGACGGCTGCCGATGCGGTCGGCCAGGCGCCCGCCCACCACGTTTCCGATGACGCCGGCCACGCCGTAGGCGAGCAGCAGGATCGCCAGCCGCTTGTGGTCGCCGCCGGTGGCGTCGTGGGTGATCACGGCGCTGAAGATGTAGACCATGTTGAACGCCAGCGTCATCAGCAGGGAGGCGGCGATGGCGAAGACGATGCGCGGGTCGCGCAGCGCGACGGCGCGCGACCGAAGGTCCACCGCAGCGCTTCGCGGGACCTCGCGCACCACCAGCAGCAGCGCCGGTGCCAGCGCAGCGGCCAGCCCTGCCAGCACCGACAGTGGCAGGCGCCAGCCACCGATATCGGCCAGTGCGGTGCCGATCGGGGAACCGACCGCCATCGCCAGGGTGAAGCCCATTCCGACCAGCGCGATGGCGCGGCCGCGCTGGGGCAGCGCCACCATCACCGGCGCGGCGGCGATCGCCGAGGGCACCAGCGCAGCACCGCCGACGGCGGCGATGACCCGTCCCGCGGTGAACACGGTGAAGCTGTCGGCCGCCGCGGCCAGGAAGGTGCCTCCGGCGATGAGTACCAAGCCCGCCGCCATCACGCGTTCCGGGCGGACCCGGCCGCAGATCACCGATACCAGCGGGGACGCGACGGCCACCACGATGGCGTAGATGGAGATGGAGTAGCCGATGGTGGCGGGCCCGACGCCGAGTGTGTGGGCGATCTGCGGCAGTACCCCGGCGATGACGAAGGCATTGGTGGCCACGACGAACAGCCCGAGCGCCAACAGACCGAGCCGCAGTGCGCTTGCCCGGGCCAGCCTCACCCGCACCTCACCTCTCGAAGAATTGGTACCTCAGCGTACCCGGTGCGCCGGTCGGGACTCAGGCCGCCTCCAGTTCGAGCAGCGTCGCCTTGGCGATCGCTCCGCCGGCGTACTGGCCGATCGACCCGTCGGTGCGCACCACCCGGTGACACGGGATCACCAGGGGCAGCGGATTGCGCGCGCACGCACTGCCCACCGCCCGCACCGCCTTGGGGCTGCCGACCGCGGCCGCGATGTCGGCATAGCTGGCTCGCTGGCCGTACTCGATGAGCCGTAATCGTTCGACGACCTCGCGCCGGAAGCCGTCGGCCAGACGCAGATCCAGGGCGAGGTCGAATTGGGTGCGCCGGCGGTCGAGGTACTCGTCGATCTCGGCCACCGCGGCGTCGAGCCGGCCCGGCGCCCGCAGTACCCGCGGGCTGATCCGCTGTGCGAGCATTCCGAGCTCGGCCTCGATCGCGCTCTGGTCGAGGTAGGCCACCCGCACCAGGCCGACCGGCGTCGCGGCCAGCAGCAGCCGGCCGACGACGGTGTCGTGGGTCCGGTACGCCACATCGAGCAGGTCGGCGTCGTCTGCGGCCCGCTCGAGGCGGGTGTGCAGCCGGGCCAGGGTCGCGGCGTCGGCGCCGATGCTGTCGAAGAGCTCGGTCATGGTTGCTCCTTGAGGTAGGTGGTGCGCAGCGTCTTGAGGCCATCGGCGGCGGCGCGGCGGGCGGCGGCGGCAGAGCCACCGAGCAGATCCGCGATCTCGGCGTACGGCAAACCGCCCACGTAGCGGTAGGCCAGGGTGCGGCGTTGTTTGTCCGGCAGGGCTGCCAGCGCCGACCACAGGTCGGGGTCGTGATGATCGGTGTGCCCGGCGTCGGGGACGGCGTAGACCGGCGCGGGCGCCCGGGACACTGCGCGACCGATATCGATGGCCTTGCGGTGCGCGATGGTCACCAGCCAGGCCTCGACATTGGCCTCCTCGTCCAGCTGCGGATACGCCTTCAGCGCGGACAGGAAAGTCTCCGACCAGGCGTCCTCGGCGTCGGTCGGGCCGACGACCGCCCGGCACACCCGCAGCACCATCGCGCCGTACTCGGTCACGATGTCCTCGAACGGCCGTCCCACAGTCACATTGTGTAGACGCCGCGGCGGGCCGGAACGTGAGATACCGCGTTCACCCGACTCACTCTCTTAGTTGTAGTAGCGTCGGGGTATGGGCGCCGACGTGTGGATCCTGGGCGGGTACCAGAGCGACTACGCGCGCAACCTGCAGCGCGAGGGCCACGATCTGGCCGATCTGACCGCCGAGGCGGTCCGCGAAACCCTCGCCGCGGCCCACACACCGGCGACCGAGATCGGTGTCATCCACGTCGCCAACGCCTTCGGTGAACTGTTCGCCACCCAGGGCCACCTGGGAGCGATGCCGGCCACCGTCGAACCCTCGCTGTGGGACGTCCCGGCCTCCCGACACGAGGCGGCCTGCGCGTCCGGCAGTGTCGCCACCCTGGCCGCCATCGCCGATCTGCGCTCCGGCGCCTACGACAGCGCACTGGTCATCGGGGTGGAACTGGAGAGAACGGTGCCCGGCGATGTTGCCGCCGCCTACCTCGGGGCGGCGGCGTGGACCGGGCACGAGGGCGCCGACGCCAAGTTCATGTGGCCGTACATGTTCGGCCGCGTCGCCGACGAGTACGACCGCCGGTACGGACTCGACGACGCACACCTGGACGCGATCGCACGACTGAACTACACCAACGCGCGCGTCAACCCGAATGCCCAAACCCGTGGCTGGGAGCTCGACACCTCGTCGAACCCGGTGGTGGAGGGCCGGATCCGCCGCCTGGACTGCAGCCAGATGACCGACGGCGGCGCCGGGGTGGTGCTGGTCAACGACACCTATCTGCGCGCCCACCCGACGGCCCGCCCGCTCGGGCGGATCGACGGCTGGGGCCACCGCACCGTCGGCCTGGGCCTGCAGCAGAAACTGGACCGCTCACGCGCCGATCCCCGAAACGAATACGTGCTACCGCATGTGCGCGGCGCGGCACTGGATGCGTTCACCCGCGCCGGCATCGGTGTCGACGATCTCGACGGTGTCGAGGTGCACGACTGTTTCACCCCGAGTGAGTATCTCGCCATCGACCACATCGGGTTGACCGGGCCGGGCGAATCGTGGAAGGCCATCGAGAACGGCGAGATCGAAATCGGCGGCCGGCTGCCAGTGAACCCGAGCGGCGGGCTGATCGGCGGCGGGCATCCCGTCGGGGCCAGCGGCATCCGGATGCTGCTCGACGCCGCCAAACAGGTCAGCGGTACCGCCGGCGCCTATCAGGTCGACGGCGCGAAAACGTTCGGCACCTTGAACTTCGGTGGCAGCACCGCCACCACCGTCAGCTTCGTCGTGGGTTCCGCCAAGGAGGTCCTGTGAACACCGATCTGGTCGCCAAGTTCGCGTCCACCCTGCCCCCGGACGACGATCACCCCTACCGCACCGGCCCCTGGCGACCGCAGACCAGCGAATGGGACGCCGAGGACCTGGCCGCCATCGAGGGCGAGATCCCGACCGATCTCGACGGGGTGTACCTGCGCAACACCGAGAACCCGCTGCATCCGGCGTTCAAGGCGTACCACCCGTTCGACGGCGACGGCATGCTGCACATCGTCGGATTCCGGGACGGAAAGGCCAACTACCGCAACAGGTTCGTGCGCACCGACGGCTTTCTGGCCGAGAACGAGGCCGGCGGCCCGCTGTGGCCCGGTATCGCCGAACCGGTGGAGTGGGCCAAGCGCGACCACGGGTGGGGCGCGCGCACCCTGATGAAGGACGCGTCGAGCACCGATGTCGCCGTACACCGCGGCGTCGCGCTGAGCAGTTTCTATCAGTGCGGCGACCTATACCGTGTCGACCCGTACAGCGGTCAGACCTTGGGCAAGCAGGATTGGGTGCCCGCCGGACTGGGTGTCTCGGCGCACCCGAAGGTCGACGATGCCACCGGCGAAATGTTGTTCTTCAACTACGGCAAGGACGCCCCCTACCTGCATTATGGGGTGGTCGACGAGGCCAATGCCCTGGTGCACTACGTCGGTGTCGAACTGCCCGGGCCGCGGCTGCCGCACGATATGGCCTTCACCGAGAACTACGTCATTCTCAACGACTTTCCGCTGTTCTGGGATGCCGAGTTCCTCAAACACAACGCGCACATCCCGCGGCTGCACCGCGACCTGCCGTCCCGGTTCGCGGTGCTGCCGCGCCGCGGCGGGCCCGGCGATGTGTTGTGGTTCGAGGCCGAGACCACCTACGTGCTGCACTTCACCAACGCCTACGAGGACGGCGACGAGATCGTGCTGGACGGATTCTTCCAGGGCGACCCCGAACCCACCGAGGGCTTCGATAACGGGATGAACCCCAAGTGGCAGCGCATCTTCCGCGGCTTATCGCTGGACGGGATGCAGACCAGGCTGCACCGCTGGCGGTTCAACCTGGTCACCGAGCAGACCCGGGAGGAGCAGTTGACCGACAGCATCACCGAGTTCGGGATGATCAACTCCGGCTACGCCGGGCGCCCCTACCGCTACACCTACGCCGCCACCGGCAAGCCCGGCTGGTTCCTGTTCGACGGCCTGGTCCGCCACGACCTGCACACCGGCTCCGAGCAGCGATTCGCCTTCGGTGGCGGCGTGTACGGCAGCGAGACGGCGATGGCGCCGCGCGTCGGCAGCCGGGGTGAGGACGACGGATACCTGATCACCCTGACCACCGATATGAACGCCGACGCGTCCTATTGCCTGGTGTTCGACGCGGCCCGGGTGTCCGACGGCCCGGTGTGCAAACTGGCGCTGCCCGAACGGATCTCCAGCGGCACACACAGCACCTGGGCATCCGGTGCGGAGCTGCGGCGCTGGCACGGGTGACCGGCCCCAACGCCGTCGGCCGGATGCTCGGCCTGCTCGGGGACGAATGGACGCTGCTGATCGTGCAGCAGGCGCTCTTGGGCGCCAGCCGCTACGGCGAGTTCGTCGAGCGGCTGCCGATCTCGCACGCCGTCTTGACCCGGCGCTTGGTCGGCATGGTCGAGCACGATCTCATGGTCCGCCGCCAGTACCGGTCCGGACCGCCGCGCTTCGAGTATCTGCTCACCGCCCGCGGCCAGTCCCTCTGGCCGGTGCTGATATCCATCTGGCATTGGGAGCGCCGATGGGTGCCCGAGCATGCCCTGCCCGCCATGCGGCACGCGGAGTGCGGCAAGGAGTTCGCGCCGGTGCTGACCTGTCGCGGGTGCGGTGCAGCCGTCGACGAGAACAGCCTTGTCCCTCGATGGGGTCCGAGCGGGTCGTGGCCGCGTTCGATGCCCGCGGGCCCTTACCGGCGTCGTTCCCACGCCGACCGCTGTGCCCAGGCCGATCTGTTCCCCCAGACGATGAACATCCTGGGCAACCGGTGGGCCTTCGCCATCATGGTGGCCGCCTTCGTCGGGACCACCCGGTTCACCGATTTCGCCGAGCAGCTCGGCGCGCCGCCGGGTTCGCTGACCGACCGCTTGCAGGTGCTCACCGCCAACGGTGTGCTCGACGCCGCCGACGGCGGCTACCGATTGTCGCCGAAGGGCCGCGCGACGCTTCCCATCATCCTGACCGCCCTGGCCTGGGCGCAGCGTTGGTACACCACGGACGAGGGGCCCGCCGTGCTGATCACCCATAGCGACTGCGGCGCATCGTATGTCGGCGTACTGAGCTGCGGCGTATGCGCCGCCGAACTGCGGGCAGATCGGATCATTCGGGACTAGCACTCGACTGTGTCGAGTGCTAAATTCGACGGTGCACAGTGATTGGCTGCCCGCCAGGGTGGCGGGCTCTTGAACGATGAGGAGGTGGATTGCTGTGCTTCGTTTCGATCCGTTCAGTGACCTTGACTCCGTGACCCGCAACCTGCTGAGCGGCCAGACCGGCTCGTCACGCGCACCGAGGTTCATGCCGATGGACCTGTGCAAGATCGACGACCACTACGTGCTGACCGCGGACCTGCCGGGTATCGACCCCGGTTCGGTGGACATCGACGTCGACAACGGAACCCTGACGATCTCCGCCCATCGCACCGCACGCTCCGAGGATTCGGTGCAGTGGCTGACCAACGAGCGGTTCTTCGGCAGCTACCGGCGACAGCTCTCGCTCGGCGAAGGTGTTGACACCGATGCCATTTCAGCCACCTACGAGAACGGGGTGCTGACCCTGACCATCCCGCTGGCCGAACGGGCCCGTCCACGCAAGATCGAGATCACCCACAGCGGGCAGAAATCGGTCGAGGCACCGACCGTCGACGCCGGCTAATGCGGCGCGGTGCGGTCCAGCCGGTGTTCCAGGTTGGACCGCACCGCCGGCCACTCGATGTCCACGATGGAGTAGACCGCGGTGTCCCGGCGTGACCCGTCGGCCAGTAACTGATGACTGCGCAGCACACCGTCGAGCTTGGCGCCGAGGCGTTCGATGGCCGCCCGGCTGGTCACGTTGAAGAAGTGGGTACGGAATTCGACGGCCACACAGCCGAGCACGTCGAAGGCATGGGTCAACAACAGCAGTTTGGCCTCGGTGTTCACCCCGGTGCGCCGGGCTGGCGCCACGTACCAGGTGGCACCGATCTCCAGCCGCCGGTTCGGCCCGTCGATATGCAGGTAACTCGTCGACCCGATCACGGTGCCGTCCAGCGCGCGCACCACGAAGGTGCACCCGGCCGGATCGGCCAGCCGGGTCCGCACCCACGTGGCCGCGGTCTGCGGGGTGGGCATCGTGGTGAACCACAGCGGTTCGGTGTCCGCGGCGGCCGTCGCGAGTTCCGCGGTGTGACCGTCGTGCAGCGGTTCCAGGCTCACCCAGCGCGGCCCGGTCAGCACCATCGGCTCCACGAAGCTCATGCCTGACCCCACGCCACCACCATCGCCAGCACGGACAACACGATCGCGAGCACCGTCGTCGCCGCGGCAAGGTACATGCCGTACCCGGCGACCACCGGAGCCTGCACGTACAACCGGAAATACCACCCGATCAGCGCCGCCACGATCATCGAAATCGACAGGGCCGCAGAGGATGCCAGCCTCGCCGACAGCTGACGGGCGGCCATCGCGGCGGCCACCATGAGCACCGCGGCCAGCAGCACGATCAGCTGCCCGACGCCGAACCCCGACGGCGGCACCGTGATCGAGCCGACCCTGCCGCCGATCGCGTTGGCCCGGCCGCCGCCGTTTGCGGTCGTCGTCAACCACGGCAACCAGGCACTCACCGCCAGCACCAGCGCGCAAAACGCAACCAGCCAGCCGGGACGCAATCGAGCCATGCGCCTCAGGTTATCGGGTCAACCTGCGTACCCTGGATCGCCATGACGGAATTACCCGATTGGGCCCGCCAGCTCGATCTGTCCCCGCACCCCGAAGGGGGCTGGTATCGCGAGACCTGGCGCAGCGAGCTGACCATCCCCCAGTCGGCCCTGCCGTCGGACTACACCGGGCCACGTCAGGCCGGGACGGCGATCCTGTTCCTGCTGATGCCGGGTCAGCAGTCGGCCTGGCACACCGTGCGCAGCGCGGAGCTGTGGTTCCACCACCGTGGCAGCCCGCTGCTGCTGGAGGTGGGCCGCGAGCAGGACACGGCGGACACGCTGGTCCTGGGACCCGATATCGCGGCCGGGGAGCGGCCGCAACTGCTCGTGCCGCCCGGGCATTGGCAACGGGCGATGCCGCGTGATCAGGAGCCCACCCTGGTCAGCTGCGTGGTGGTGCCGGGGTTCGATTTCGCCGACTTCGCACTGGGCGCCCATTAGGGCTGCAGCGAGGACAGGTTGAACCCGGCACCGGTCGGGTCGGCCGCCGCGGCCAACCGACCGTAGGGGGTGTCCTCGGCGGGCCGGACGATGCTGCCGCCGTTGTCGACGATCAGTTGCAGTGCCTTGTCGACGTCGTCGGCGCCCAGGAAGAACGTCCACTCCGACGCAGCGTCGGCGGCCATGAACGCGCCGCCGTCCATCACACCGATTCGCTGTTCGCCGTCGAACAGCACCGTACTGTAGCGGAATTCGTCGGAATCGGCCTCGACCTGGGTCTGCCAGCCGAACACCGTGCGGTAGAAGTCCAGGGTGGCGGCGAAGTCCCGGGTGGTCAGCTGATGCCAGACCGGCGCACCCGCCACACCGGCGGCCTGGAAACCCAGATGCTCGGTGGGCTGCCACAATCCGATCACGCCGCCGGTCGGGTCGGCGACCATCGCCATCCGGCCCTTGGCCGGGATGTCCATGGCGCCACCGCAGCTGAAGCCGCCGGCGGCGGTCATCGCCTCGAGGGTGGCGTCCACGTCGGCGGTGTGCAGGTAGGTGTTCCACCCGTCGGGCATGTCCCACTGCGGGTCGTTGGCCATCAGGCCGGCGACCAGGGCGCCGCCGGCGAAGGCGCTGACGTAGCCGCCGTACTCGGGGCCGCCCGACTCGAAGGTCCAGCCGAAGACCGCGCCGTAGAACTCTTGCGCGCGCGCCAGATCCGAGGTGGACAGGTCGATCCAACACGGGGCGCCCAGAGGGTGTGAGGTTGTCATACCGGTACCGACCCGGGCGCCCGCGAAAACTCATCGCGCAACGTGCCCGAAATCCGCGGAATGGTCGCAATCGGGTAGTCGACAGCAACCATTGCGCGCATTTCGCCGGGCAGCGGCTAGGAGAAGACCGCCTTGAACTGGTCCAGCGACTGGCGGATATCGCTCTTCAGCGCGCTCGCGACCACCATGCCGATCGGGCCGAACAGCGCCGGCCCACCCAGGTGGATGTCCAGCTGCACGGCGGCACCCTCGGCGGCCGGCTTCACCCGGGCGATGAGCTTGATCTTCACTCCACCGACACCGTTGCCGTTGAGCGTCATCGACTCCGGTGGCTTGTAGTTGACGATGGTCCAGTGCACGCGGTTGAGCATGCCCTTGACCTCGACGATCGACTCGATCTCGGTGCCCTTACCCAGGGTTTCGGGGAGCTGCGAGCGCCACAGCTTGTGGATCGTCAGCCACTCCTTGAACCGGGAGAGATCCGATGCGGACTCCCAGGCCCGCTCGGGCGACAACGGGACGTCGACGGAGACGGAGAGTTTGGCCATCTACGGCGCAGGAGGGGCGGCCGGCGGTTGCCCGGACTGCTGGGTGGGCGGTACCGGTGGCGGCTGCGCGGCGCCGGTCTGCTCGCGGGCGGCCTTCTTGGCGGCCTCCTGCACCTTGTCCACCTGCTCGGCGTATTTGCCCTGCGTCTTCTTGTCGACCAGGTCCCCGGCCTTGTCGATGACCGTGTCGACCTTGTCGGTGTTCTTTGCCACCAGGCCTTTGATCTTGTCCAAGAAACTCATGACCCAACCCTAGCGCCACAGCCGCCGCGGTTCGCCCGCCAGCCGCCCCTCCACCCACCAGGCCACCTCGATGATCGCGGCCGCGACCGCGCCGATCGCCAGCCCCATCGAGGTCAGCGCAAGGTTGGACGGGTCGAGCAGGAACGTGCGCTGCGCCAGCGGCACCGAGAAGATCACCACATAGGCCAGCCCGGACACCGCCACCAGCGCGACCCGCCACCACTGGTAGGGGCGGGCCACCACGGCCAACACCCACACCGAGGCGACCAGCAGGGTGATCAGCGCGGTCGTGGAGGCCTGGGTCTGTTGCGTCTCGGTGGCCCCGCGACCTTCGTAGGCCAGCAGGTAGGAGATGAAGGTGCTGACGCCCACGACGACACCGGCGGGCAGCGCCGAGGTCATCACCCGACGCACGAAGCCGGGACGGGCCCGTTCGGCATTCGGTGCCAGCGACAGGATGAACGCCGGGATGCCGATCGTGAACCAGGCCGCGATCGTGACGTGGATCGGCTGGAACGGGTACAGCAGCGGGTCGGACCCGAACAGCTTGGCCGACAACCCGCCGATACCCACCAGGGCGGCCAACAGCACCGAGTACACCGTCTTGGTGAGAAACAGGTTGGAGACCCGCTCGATATTGCCGATCACCCGCCGGCCCTCACCGACCACGTGGGGCAGCGTCGCGAACTTGTTGTCCAGCAACACGATCTGCGCCACCGCGCGCGACGCCGAGCTGCCCGATCCCATCGCCACACCGATATCGGCGTCCTTGAGGGCCAGCACATCGTTGACACCGTCCCCGGTCATCGCCACGGTGTGCCCGCGGGATTGCAGAGCGTGCACCATGGCGCGCTTCTGGTCGGGGCGGACCCGGCCGAAGGTGGTGTACTCGTCGACGGCGGTGGCCAGTTCGTCGGCTTGTTCGGGGAGCTCACGGGCATCGAGCGTCTCACCGTGCAGGCCCAGCGCCCCGGCCACCGCACCCACCGATTTGGCGTTGTCCCCGGAGATCACCTTGACGGTGACCTGCTGGGAGGCAAAGTAATCCAGGGTGTCGCGGGCGTCGGGACGCACCCGCTGCTCGAGGACGACGAGCGCGACCGGGGTCACCATGCCGGGCGCAGCCGGATCGTCGACGCGGCACGCGCATGTTCCCAGCAGCAGCACCCGCAGCCCCTGCGCGCCGATCCGCTCGGCCTCCTGGGCTTGCGGCGATGACGGGTCCAACAGCACGTCGGGGGCACCGATCACCCAGTTGCCGTGCTCGCCGTAGGACGTGCCGCTCCACTTGGTCGCCGATTTGAACGGGGCCGACGCGGTAGCCGTCCAGCCGGGCGGGGCGTCATACGCCTCGGCGATGGCGGCCATGCTGGCATTGGGGCGGGCATCGTCGGCGGCCAGTTGGGCCAGCACGATGCCGGCGTCGGTCTCGCCGAATGTCTTGAGATCGCTCAGCCGCATCCCGTTCTCGGTGAGCGTGCCGGTCTTGTCGGCGCACACCACGTCGACGCGGGCCAGGCCCTCGATCGCCGGCAGCTCCTGCACCAGGCACTGGCGCCGGCCCAGCCGGACCACCCCGACGGCGAAGGCGATCGACGTCATGAGCACCAAACCCTCGGGCACCATCGGCACCAGCGCCCCGACCATCCGCAGCACCGATTCCCGCCAGCCGGCGTCGGTGGTGAACAGTTGGGTGTAGATGATCAGCGCGCCGGCCGGCACCAGCAGGTAGGTGATGAACTGCAGGATCTTGTTGATCCCGCTGCGCAGCTCGGATTTCACCAGGGTGAACTTGCTGGCTTCCTCGGCGAGCCGGGCGGCATAGGCGTGCCTGCCGACCTTGGTGGCCCGGTAGGCGCCGGAGCCGGCCACCACGAAGCTGCCGGACATCACCTTGTCGCCGCGATCCTTGGGCATCGGGTCGGCCTCGCCGGTCAGCAGCGACTCGTCGACCTCAAGGTTGTTGTCCTCCAACACTTCCCCGTCGACGGTGATCTGGTCGCCGGGGCCGACCTCGATGACATCGCCGAGGACAACCTCGCTGGGCGCGAGCGCACGCGTCCCGGACTGCCTGCGCACCATCGGTTTGGCCTGCCCGACGATGGCCAGCTTGTCCAGTGTCTGCTTGGCGCGCAGCTCCTGGATGATGCCGATCGCACTGTTGGCGACGATGAGCAACCCGAACAGCCCGTTGATCAGGGAGCCGGTGGCCACCACGATGGCGAACAGCACGCCGAGGATCGCGTTGATGCGGGTGAACACGTTCGCCCGCACGATCTCCGAGACGCTGCGCGCCGCCCGGGTCGGCACGTCATTGGTCTGGCCGTCGGCCACCCGCTGGGCGACCTCGGCATCGCTCAGGCCGGCGATCATGGTCGTCACTTGGTGAATACCGCCCCGTTGAAGAATTCGAGAGTGAGCGTGTTGCCGTCGAAGGTGGCCTGAGAAATCGTGCCCGGTGGCGCGTTCTCGAAGACCGGGGCGAAGGTGAACACGTTGCCGTCGCGGTGCGTCAGATCAAAGGTGTCCCCGCGCGGCCCGATGCCGAGCACCAGTCGGCCGTCGCGTTCGGTCACCTGCGCCGGACCCCAGAACGTGTTGTCGTAGCTGCCGACATAGCTCGACAATGGCTGCGCTGCAGCGGGATCGGCGGGCGCCGGCGCACCGACCAACGACCCGACCGGATCGCTCATCGGCAGCACCTTGGCGCTGTAGAGCTCATACCAGGGCTCGCGGATCTCGCCGAACTGCACCAGATCCGCGAACTGCGCGGTCAGCGTCTCGGGCACACCCGAGGCCGTGCCGTTGGTCAGAGCGACGATGCCGACATCCGCCGACGGCAGCATGACAACGTTGGCGCCGGCCCCCAGTTCGAAGGCACCGGAGTGGCTGAGTTCGGTGCGCGCGCCCGAGGTGGTGCCGACGTTGAATCCATAGCCGTAGAAGCCGGACCGCATGGCGGGTTCGGTGGCGCGGCTGGACACGACCTGCGGGGTGAGGGCCGGTAACAGCGCGGCGGAGCCGATCAGCTGCCGGTCTCCCAGCTTGCCCTCGGCCAGCACCATCGACATCCAGCGCGTCATATCGTTGACCGAGGAACTCGCCCCGCCGGCGGGTGCCTGCTGATCGGCATCGCGGACATAGCGGGGCTGATAGTCCTTGTCGGCCACCCGAATGTGCCCGACGGCCTTGTTGGACCGGGACTCGTAGTCGGCGAACCGGTAACTGGTCGAGTTCATCCCCAGCGGGCCCAACAACGAGTCCTCGGCCAGCGTCTCCCACGGTCGACCGGCCGCGGCGGACACCGCCTCCGCGGCCGCGGTCAGCCCGAAGTTCGTGTAGGCGTAGGAGATCCGGAACGGGTCCAACGGTAGCTGGCGCAGCCGCTCCAGTACGGCGCGGCGGTCATAGCCGATGTCCTCGAGGATGTCACCGGCATGGTCGGGCAGCCCGGACCGGTGCGCGAAGAGATCACCGACGGTGACCATCGCGGTGACGGCCGGATCCGACAGCGCGAACCACGGCAGTTCGTCGACGACAGGGGCGTCCCAACCGATGGTCTGCGCATCGACCTGCCGGGCGACCACGGTGGCGCTCAACGGTTTTGACAGCGAGGCCAGCTGGAACACGGTGTCCGGGTCCACCGCCTCCTGGGTCCGCACATCGCGGACACCGAAGCCCTTTGCGTACACCGTTTTCCCGTGGTGCACGACGGCGACCGCCAGCCCGGGCACCCCGGATGCCGTGAGCAGATCGTCGGCGAGGCCGTCGAGTTTCGCGACGGCGTTGTCGACGGCGTCGGCGGGCAACGGCATGGCCGGTACCAGCGGCGGGGGCACCAGGGCGGATTCGGAGGCGGCCGGGGGCGGCGCGACCGGCCCGGCGGTATTCGATGCGCTGCACCCGGCCAGCAGCGTGGCGGCCGCGGCGACGCTCAAGATCACTCTCACGGCGTCAACGCTATCGGTTCAGTCCCGCCACCACGTTTGATTGTCGGTGGGCTCACCCGGTGCGGCGCTGACCAGCTGGCCCGGTTTCGGTGTCGCCACCGACACCCCCTCGGCGTGTGCCGCCCGCAGCAACCGCTCCACCGGCTCCGACCACGGGTGCGGGGCCAGCCGGAACGTCGCCCAGTGAATCGGTACCAGCAGGCCGGTGTCGGTGACGTCGCGGTGTGCGCGCACCGCCTCCTCCGGGTTCATGTGGATGTCCGGCCAGCCCGGGTGATACGCACCGATCGGCATGAGTGTCAGGTCGAACGGCCCCCAGGCGTCGCCGATACCGGTGAACCCGGCCGTGTAGCCGGTGTCGCCGCCGAAGAACACCCGGTGGCGCGGTCCGATGACCGCCCACGACGACCACAGCGTCATATTGCGGGTCAGGAAGCGGCCGGAGAAATGCCGTGCCGGGGTGCACACCAGGCGCAGCGAACCCAGTTCGGCGCTCTCATCCCAGTCCAGTTCGACGATGCGTTCCGGCGGCAGCCCCCAGGTGCGCAGGTGTGCACCGATCCCGAGCGGCACGTAGAACGTGGAGCGCTGGCTGCGGGCCAGCGTCTTGACGGTGTGGATGTCGAGGTGGTCGTAGTGGTCGTGGCTGATGATCACCGCATCGATCGCGGGCAGTTCGTCGAGCTCAGCGGGCACCGGGTGCAGACGCTGCGGTCCGATCACCCGGGACGGCGAGCAGCGCTGGCTCCAGACCGGATCGGCCAGCACCCGGTAGCCGTCGACCTCGATGAGCGCCGAGGAATGCCCGAACCAGGTGACGGCCAGGTCGGCGGCCGACTTGTGCGGGGCCGGCCGCACGATCGGGATCTCCCGGGGCGGGCGTTGGCGTTGGCCGCCGGACACCAGGTCACGCACCAGGGCGAACTGATCGGCCGCCGACAGCTGGGCCGCCGAGGCCGGTTCACGGTTGACGAAGACACCGTTGTCGTAGTTCGGCGACTTCTTGGCATGCGGGCCGATATCGGCGGCACCGAGCGCCGAGGGTGTCCCCTGCACTGCGCGCAGCACCCAGCCACCGGCCACCACGGCGGCGGTTCCGCCCAGCACCCGGGCCGCCTGCCCGAACATCAGGCGCCGAGGAAGTTGGGGCGACGCTTCTCGATCCGCGCGACCTGGGCCTCGATCACGTCCGCGCTGGCCCAAGCCCTGTCGAAGCCTTCCTTGTGCGCAGGCCAGGGTTCTTCGTAGGCACCGTCATCGTTGAGTACCCGCTTGGAGTGCGCGACCGACAGCGGCGCATAACCGGCGATCTCGGCGGCCCAGGCCTGCGCGTCGGCCAGATCGCCCTGCCGGTTGACCATGCCGGTCTGGGTCGCGGTGTCGAGGTCGAGCCGTTCGGCGGCGATCAGCATCGCGCGGGCCCGGCCGTGCCCCACCAACGAGACCAGCCTGCGGATCGACCAGTTGTCGAGCGCCAGACCGTACTTGGCGATCGGGAACTGGAAGTAGGTTCCCGGGGCGGCGACCCGAAGATCGCAGATCATCGAGAGGATCACCCCGGCCCCGATGGCCGGGCCGTTGAGTGCGGCGATGATCGGCACCGGGCTGGCGTCGATGGCCAGGTTCAGTTGCTTGGCCCGCTCCGGAAGATCCTTGGCCACCCCTTCGGCGTCGGACAGATCCGCACCGGCACTGAACACCGACCCCTGCCCGGTGAGCACGATCGCGTGCACACCGGACTCCGCGGGATTCTGGCTGGCCTTCTCGATCTCGTCCCGCAGGCCGTCCACGAGGGCGGCGTTGAGTGCGTTGCGGCGCTCGGGACGCTGCATCTCCAGAGTGAGGACGTTGCCGTCACGGGTCACACCAATCATGAACCCCAGCCTATTAGCCTTCTCCTGTGAGCAGCGCGCTGGCACTACGTGACGCCGTCCTCGACATCGGTTCGTTCCGCAGCTGGGACACTGCACCGCTGCAGGTCGCCCGCTCCGATGCCTACCGCGCGGAGCTGGCCGCCGCGGCCGAGAAGTCCGGCCTCGACGAGTCGGTGCTGACCGGTGAGGGGACCGTGCACGGACGCCGGGTGGCCGTGCTGGCCTGCGAGTTCGATTTCTTGGCCGGTTCCATCGGGGTGGCCGCGGCCGAGCGGATCACCTCGGCGATCACCCGCGCGACCGCCGAGCGGCTGCCGTTGCTGGCCTCCCCCGCCTCCGGCGGCACGCGCATGCAGGAGGGCACCGTCGCCTTCCTGCAGATGGTGAAGATCGCGGCGGCCGTCGAGTTGCACAAGCGCGAGCATCTGCCCTACATCGTGTACCTGCGCCACCCCACCACCGGCGGCGTCTTCGCGTCCTGGGGTTCGCTCGGGCACGTGACCGCTGCCGAGCCGGGCGCACTGATCGGCTTCCTGGGCCCGCGGGTGTACGAACACCTGTACGGCGAAAAGTTCCCGCCCGGCGTGCAGACCGCGGAGAACCTCTACCGGCACGGCGTCATCGACGGTGTGGTGACGCCGCAGGCGCTGCGCTCGGTGCTCAACCGCACGCTGACCGTGCTGTGCGACCCGCCGGGCCCGGCGCCCACCGCGCCCGAGGCCGACCCGATCCCCGATATCGCGGCCTGGGACTCGGTGCTGGCCTCGCGGCGCCCGGACCGGCCGGGCTCGGAGTACGTGCTGCGACACGGCACCACCGACCCGGTGCAGCTGTCCGGCAACGGGACGCAGATGCTGCTGGCGCTGGCCAGGTTCGGCGGCCAACCCGCGGTGGTGCTGGGCCAGCGCCGCCTGGGCATGCTGGGCCCGGAGGCGTTACGGGAGGCCCGCCGCGGTATGGCCCTGGCGGCCGGTTTGCGGCTGCCGCTGGTGTCGATCATCGACACGGCGGGCCCGGCGCTCTCGGCGGAGGCCGAGCAGGACGGGCTGGCCGGTGAGATCGCGCGCTGCCTGGCCGAATTGGTGACGTTGGAGGTGCCGACGGTGTCGGTACTGCTCGGCCAGGGCAGCGGCGGACCGGCGCTGGCGATGGTGCCGGCCGACCGGGTGTTGGCCGCCCAGCACGGCTGGCTGGCGCCACTACCGCCGGAGGGGGCCAGCGCCATCGTCTTCCGCGACACCGACCACGCACCGGAACTGTCTGCCGCCCAGGGCATCCGGTCGGCGGATCTCTTGCTGGCCGGGATCGTCGATGCGATCGTGGCCGAACACTCGGACGCCGCCGACGAACCGCGGGCGTTCACCGAGCGGCTGTCGGCGACCGTCGCCGTCGAGCTACACCGGCTGCGGGCGATGTCGGATCTGGAGCGGGTCGGCACCCGGCTGCACCGTTACCGACGGATCGGTCTGTAGCCGCGGCAGCCGGACCACGAATGTCGTTGCGCCGGGCACGGATCGGGCTGTGATCGACCCGCTGTGCGCCTCCACGATCGATGCGGCGATGGACAGTCCCAGCCCGAAGCTGCCCGCCTCGCGCGAGCGCGACTTGTCCGCGCGCACGAACCGCTCGAACAGGTGCGGCAACAGTTCGGCCGCGATACCGGGTCCGTCATCGGTGACCGTCAGCTCGATGTCGTTGTCCCCCAGCGTGATCACCGCGTGTACCGAGCTCCCGGCCGGGGTGTGCACCCGCGCGTTGTGCAACAGGTTCGACATGGTTTGGTGCAGCCGGGCCCGGTCGCCGCGCACCCACACCGGGTGCCCGGGCACGTCGAGGGTCCAGCGATGTTCGGGCGCCGACACTGCCACGTCGTTGACCGCGTCGGTGAGCAGTTCGGCCAGGTCGACATCACCCATCGCGAGGTCCTGACCCTCGTCGAGCCGGGCCAGCAGCAGCAGGTCGGCCACCAGTGAGCTCATCCGCCGGGCCTCGGCCTCGATCCGCGCCAGCGAGTACTCGGTCATCTCGGGCAGCACGGCGGCGTCCTGGCGGGTCAGTTCGGCGTAACCGTGGATCGCCGCCAGCGGGGTGCGCAGTTCATGGCTGGCGTCGGTGATGAATTGGCGCATCCGCCGGTCGGAGGCCGCAACGTCGGACAACGCACCCTCGACGTGGTCGAGCAGCCGGTTCAGGGTGTCGCCGACCTGGCCGACCTCGGTGCGTGGATCGGTGTCACCGGCGGGCACGCGGGGCGCGATGGTGTGGTTGTCACGGTCCAGCGGCAGCGTCGCGACCTCCGCGGCGGTCGCCGACACCCGGCGCAGCGGCCGCAGGGCGAAGCGGACGATGCCCAGCGTGCTCAGGGCGGTGACCACCAGAGCCAGCAGAGTCAGCCCGGAGACGACGGCGGTCTCGCGCACCATCGCCTGCCACGCCGGGGTGTGCGAGACACCGGTCACCAGCATCTCGCCGTTCTCGCCGGGCTGACCCACCATCCGGTACCAGCCCAGGCCTGGCAGTTGCACGGTGCGGATCTGGCCGTCGGTCCACGCCGTCTCGGTGATGGTGGACAGTGCCTCCGGTGGCGCCGGCACGGCCTCGTCGGCCAGGAAATGCGCGGAGTCCACGACCCGCCCGTCCTGGATCAGTGCGACGACGTTGCCCTGCGCCTGGCCGATGAGGTTCACCAGGGGCTTCATCTCCCCCGGGCCGGGCAGTTGGCCGTCGGGGCCGGGGGTGGAGCGGTACTTCACGACGGAGCTGACGCAGCCCTGTAGCGCCGCGTCCAGCTGGGTGTCGATGATGCCCAGTACCGAGGACCGCAACGTCACCACCGACATGGCGCCGATGGTCGCGACCGCGAGCATCACCATCACCGACAGCCCGACGACCAGTTGTCGCAGCAGCGTCCAGCTACGCCAGACCCGCATCATGGGGCGGCCCGCAGCAGGTAGCCGACGCCGCGCACGGTGTGGATCATCGGTTCCCGGTCGGTGTCGATCTTCTTGCGCAGATACGACACGTAGAGGTCGACGATGCTGGTCTTGCCGCCGAAATCGTAATCCCAGACCCGCTGCAGAATCTCCATGCGGCTCAACGCTCTTCGCGGATTGCGCATCAGGAACCGGAGCAGGTCGAACTCGGTGGAGGTCAGCGTGATCGGCTCACCGGCGCGGGCGACCTCCCGGCTGGCGACATCGAGGGTCAGGTCGCCCACGGTCAGCGACTCGTCCTCGGCCGGGGTCAGGTATGCGGTGCGCCGCAGCAGGCCGCGCAGCCGGGCGACCAGTTCCTCCAGCGAGAACGGTTTGGTCATGTAGTCGTCGCCGCCGGCGGTGAGTCCGTTGACGCGGTCGGCCACCGAGTCGCGCGCGGTGAGGAACAGCGTCGGGGTGTAGGTGCCGGATTCGCGGATCTGCGCCAGCACGCCGAGACCGTCGGTGTCGGGCAGCATGATGTCCAGCACCAGCAGGTCCGGGGTGTTCTCGTGGTATTTGCCGACGGCCTCGGCGGCATCGTGGGCGACGTCGATCTCCCAGCCCTCGTAGGTCAAGGCCATCCGGACCAGATTGGTCAGGGCGCGTTCGTCATCGACGAGCAGCACCCGGATCGGGGAACCGTCGGCGCGGTACATCTTCGGTAGCTGACCGAGGATGGCGCGCCGGGGCCCTTGGTCGTCGACCGGTGCGGTACTCACCGCTCCATTGTGGCCGCAGTTCGGTACCGAAGAACATTTGAATCGTCTATGAGAGTCACGACGGCGGGCTGGGCCGGCGGAAAAATCGATCCCGTACCGACATGGGTGCCCGTCAGCGGGGACGGCGCCCGTCACTCAGCCACCGAAAGGGCCGAACATCATGTCCACCTCCACGGCAGCGGTCGAAACACGCCTCTCGTCGAACACCCCCGTCGTGCTCGGCGTGTTCCGGATCCTTGTGGGTCTGATGTTCGCCATGCACGGCACGGCCAAACTGTTCGGCTTCCCCAGCGGTTCGGCGGCGGCCTTCGGCGCCTGGCCCTCGTGGTGGGCCGGCATCCTCGAGATCGGGCTGGGCCTGCTCGTCGCCGTCGGGCTCTTCACCCGTGTCGCCGCCTTCATCGCCTCCGGCATGATGGCCGTGGCCTACTTCTGGATGCATTTCCCGGCGGCGTTCTGGCCCATCGACAACGGCGGTGAGACCGCGGCGCTGTACAGCTTCATCTTCGCGCTGCTGGTGTTCATCGGCCCCGGCGGGCTGGCCGTCCGGCTGCGCCGCCTGTCGTGACTCGCCGAAACAGCATTCCGGACGGCCCGCCCCGCACTTCGCCGTCTGGAATGCTGTTTCGGCCCAAAAGAGGTGAGGCACTAAACCTCGATCGGCGGGTTCAGCCTCTCCATCGTGTACTGCCGGTCGCGGCGCGCCGCCCAGGAACTCGCGGCCAGCGCCAGCACCAGCAGACCGGCGAGTACGGCGATCGCGACCCACAGCCGGGAGTCCACGCCACCGGCGATGGTCTGCCGTAACCCGTTGACCGCGTACGTCATCGGATCGAACGGGTGCAGTATCTGGAAGGGCTTGGCCGTCGTCTCCACCGGGTAGATACCACCGGCGGACACCAGTTGCAGCATCAGAAAGGCCAGCGTCACCACCCGGCCCACCGACACACCGAACAGCGCGTTGAAGGCCTGGATGATCGCCAGGAAGGTCGCACCGATCAGTAGCAACAGCGCCACCGTGGCGAGCGGGTACTTTGCCTGCAGGCCGACGCCGAAGTGCACCACGAGGTACATCACCGCGACCTGGCAGACGACGATCACCAGCGCAGGCCAGTACGAGGCCAGCACCACCCGCAGCGCGCCCAGGCCGTACACGATCGGGCGGGACTGCACCGGCTTCAACAGCATCCAGATGATCAGCGCACCGATGAACAATGCCAGCGGCAGAAAAAACGGGGCGAACCCGGTGCCGAACGTCGGAGCCGGGTTGTCGGTGGTCAGTTCCAGGCTGACGGGGGCGGCCAGCGTGCGGGCCACGTCCGTGCGCTGCTGCGGTGTCCACGACGGCACCTGCGCCGAACCCTCCGTGAGCTTACCGGCCAGTTCCGCACTGCCGTCGGCAAGTTGGCGAGTACCGTCGGCGAGCTGCGTTGCCCCCGAAGACAACTGACCGCCGCCGCGGGCCAGCTGCACCAGACCGCTGTTGAGCTGGTGCGCCCCGGCGTCGAGCCGGTCCACGCCGCCCTTGAGGGCGGCGACATCGTCGCGCAGGCCCCCGTTGAGAGCGCGAGTGATGAATACCCGCAGCTTGCTGTTCGGGTCCCCGAGCTCGCCCTCCAGCCGGGACGCACTGTCCCGCAACCGGATCAATCCGTCATCGGTGGCCGGGTCGATACCGTTGGCCCGCAGCAGCCGCTGCGCCCCGGCCAGCACATCACCAGCATGGCGCACCGTCGGGTCCGGGTTGGTGTGCAGCAGCACGAGTGCCTGGTCGACGATCGCCGCGGCCTGGGCCTGGTCGACGTTCAGCGCGGCCACCCGGTCGGTGGTGGAGCGCACCGCCGCACTGAGTCGCTGCGCGAGCTGGCCGACCTCATCGGGATCCAGCTGCAACCCGCTCACCCGATCCAGCATCTCCAGCAGCGGGCCCGTCGCGGAGTCCACCCGGCTGGACAGCTGTCGGGTGCCGGCCATCAGCTGCGCCGAGCCGTCCCGTGCGACCGTCAGCCCGGCGGTCAATTCGCCTGCGCCCGAGGCCAACCGCTGGGCGCCATCGTTGGCCTGCGCATTGCCGGCGGCCAGCTGCCGGGCACCGTCGGCGGCCTTGACCAGACCGTCACCGGCATCGGTCAGCCCGGTCAGCACCGTCTCCAGGGTGCGTTGCCCGATGCTCGCGTTGACCTGGTTGATCACCTCGCGGGCGGCGTTCTGCCCGATGATCGACCCGAGATAGTTGTTGGCATCGTTGAAGGTGAAGTCGATCCGCGCCTGCTGCGGCGAATCCCCGGACGGAGAGGCGATATCGGCGCTGAAGTCCCGCGGCAACGTCACCGAGAAGTAGTACTTGCCGCTGCCCACCCCGTCGGCGGCCTCGGCGGCCGAAACCTGATGCAGCTGCAGCTGACCCGAAGCCAGCAGCGCATCGGCCACCTCGGATCCCGCGTCGAGCCTCTTCCCGTCGACCACGGTGCCGGTGTCCTCGTTGACCAGGGCGACCGGCACCTTGTTCACCGCGTCGAACGGGTTCCAGAACGCCCACAGGTACATGGCGCCGTACAGCAGGGGCATCAACACCACGGTGACCAGCGCAATACGCGGCATCGCTCCGCGGGAGAAGCGTTTCAGGTCGGTGCCCAGCGACATTCCGGCAAGCATGGCTACTCACTCTCCATCGTGATCTGCGCGCGGGCTCCGGGAACGGGGTTGGCGGATGCGGTGATCACCGTCTGGTTCTCCCCCAACGCATTGAGTCGATCCAGCACGACGGCACGGTTGTGGTCATCGGTGATACCGTCCAGGTCGCCCACCACCAGCAGCGGCGGGGTCCCCGTGTTGGCCAGCGCAATTCGCAGCAGAATCTGCGTGAGTTCGCCGATCTGGTCGAAGTACGCGGTCAGGTCGGGCAACGGGACATCGCCGAAGGTCGGTCCGCAGATGGCGGCCAGGTCGGCCTCGGATGCCTGCCCGATGAACCGGTACCACGGTGCGTCCCACCGCAGCTGCTCGGTGAGCAGGTCACGCACGGTGACCGATTGGTCGATCTTGTCCAGTTCGTCGATATTGGCCAGTGCCGACACCCGGAAGATCTTGCGGGCATCGGCGTGCCCGAACACGGTCACGGTGCCCGACGCCGGCCGCATCCGGCCGGCCAACGTCAGCAGCAGGGCGGTGCGTCCGGTGCCGGCCGGGTAGATCAGCGCGGTCACGCCGCCGGTGTCGACGTCCAGATCGACGGGACCGTACACCGGCCCCCACGGACCGCGCATCGTGATGGCGCGGGCGCTGACCGCCGGGGCGGGTTCGGGTTCAGAGACTGCGGCTGACACCGCCCAATCTCAGCACACGATCAGCGCAGGTTCAGGAAGCCGCCGAACATCGTCGTCAAATGCTCGGTACGCAACCAGATGAGCACCAGGAACACCAGCAGCACGGTGCCTGCCACCGCCGCCTGCACCAGATTTCGGTGGGCCCTGGGCGCGTAGACGAATCCCGCCGCGACCAGCGCGCCGGTCACCAGACCACCGAGGTGGCCCTGCCAGCTGATCGCCCCGGCACCGATCAACGGAGCGACGAAGGTGAAGACCACGTTGAGTACGATCAGCCCGACCACCCAACGGACATCCAGGTTGAGCCGGCGCGACACCACGAAGATCGCACCGAAGAGCCCGAACACCGCACCCGAGGCGCCCAGGGTCGCGGTGTTGACCGGGGTGATCAGGTACACCAGCACCGATCCGCCCAAGGCACTCAACCCGTACAGCGCGCCGAACCGCAGCCGCCCCAACAGCCGCTCCAGTGACGGGCCCAGCACGTACAGCGCGTACATGTTGAACAGGATGTGCATGATGCCGCCGTGCAGGAAGGCCGACGTGACCAGGCGGTAGTACTGGTCGCCCGCAGCGATCGCCAACGGCCACAGCACGAACTGCTGGTACACCCAGCCCGAGGCCATCTGCAGCACGAACATCACCACGTTGACCGCAATGAGGGTGTAGGTCAGCAGCGGCTTGTCCGAGGCGACCTTGCCGCCGAACCGGCCCTGCGTCGGCCGGATGGTGGCCGCACCCGCCGCCACACACTCCGGGCATTGATGGCCCACCGCCGCGGAGATCATGCAGTCACCGCAGATGTAGCGCCCGCAGCGGGTGCACTGGACGTAGGTCGCGCGACCGGGATGGCGGTAGCAGACCGGGGCGGCCTGCGGCGGGTAGCTCATGCGCAGCCCTCACCGGCTCGGCCGCCGCACACCCATTCGATGATTCGCTCGCCAGCGTCGCTCATACCCCCATCATCCCCGATGGGCGTCCAGGCCCAGGATCTGCACGCTGTCCTCGCGCATCTGCACCTTGCGGATCTTGCCGGTGACGGTCATCGGGAACTCGTCGACCAGGTGTACGTACCGCGGAATCTTGTAATGGGCCAGCCGTCCCCGCGCGAACTCCCGGACCGCGTCGGCGTCCAGCGGTTGCGCGCCGGGCTTCATCTTGATCCAGACGCAGATCTCCTCGCCGTAGGTCTCGTCGGGCACCCCGATCACCTGGGCGTCCTCGACGCCGGGATGGCCGTACAGGAATTCCTCGACCTCCCGGGGGTAGACGTTCTCGCCACCGCGGATGACCATGTCCTTGATCCGCCCCACGATGGTGCAGTAGCCGTCCTCGCGCATCACCGCCAGATCGCCGGTGTGCATCCAGCCGTCCTCGTCGATCGCCTCGGCGGTCTTGGTGTCGTCCTCCCAATAGCCGAGCATCACCGAATAGCCCCTGGTACAGAACTCGCCGGGCTGCCCGCGGTCGACGACCTCACCGGTCTCCGGATCGATGATCTTCACCTCGACGTGCGGGTGCGCGCGCCCGATGGTGGCGGTGCGGCGTTCCAGGTCGTCGTCGTGCAGGGTCTGGCACGACACCGGCGAGGTCTCGGTCATGCCGTAGGCGATGGCCACCTCGGCCATGTGCATATCGTTGATGCAGCGTTTCATCACCTCGATCGGGCAGACCGCACCGGCCATCACGCCGGTGCGCAGACTCGACAGATCCCGCTCGGAGAACGACGGGTGATTCTGCATGGCGATGAACATCGTCGGCACCCCGTACACACCGGTACAGCGCTCGGCCTCAATGGTTTCCAGGGTGGCGCCCGGATCGAAACCGGGGGCCGGAATCACCATGGTGACACCGTGGGTGGTACAGCCCAGGTTGCCCATCACCATGCCGAAGCAGTGGTAGAACGGCACCGGTATGCACAGCCGGTCCCCCGGTTTGAGGTTGATGCCCTCGGTGACGAAAAACCCGTTGTTGAGGATGTTGCGGTGCGACAGCGTCGCGCCCTTCGGGAAGCCCGTTGTGCCCGAGGTGTACTGGATGTTGATCGGGTCGGTGTTGGTCAAGGTGGCCTGCCGGGACCGCAGCTCACCCGCCGGGACCGCGGCGGCGCGTAACGCCGCCCAGTCCGGCGTGCCGAGGAAGATCACCTCGGTCAGCGCCGGCGCCTCGGCGCGCACCTCGGCGACCATCGCGACATAATCCGAGGACTTGAAGTCGGTCGCCGAGATGAGCATCCGCGCCCCGGATTGGTTGAGCACATAGCCCAGTTCGTGGGTGCGGTAGGCGGGGTTGACGTTGACCAGGGTGGCGCCGATCTTGGCGCAGGCGTATTGCACGATCGTCCACTCGGCGCGGTTGGGCGACCAGATGCCCACCCGGTCACCCTTGGCGATGCCGCGGCCCAGCAGTCCACGCGCCACCACGTCGATCTCGTCGTTGAGTTCGCGGTAGGTCCAGCGCAACCCCTGCGCCACGTCGACGAGCGCCTCTATGTCCGGGTGTTCGGCCGCCGTGGCTTCGAAGTTGGCCCCGATGGTGTCTTCGATGATGGGCACGTCGGTCGGCCCGGCGTCATAACTCTCCATCAGTCCTTAGCCCTTTTCCCGTCGCTTCGCTCGCCCAGAAGATCCTCGTAGCGGTGTTCGGTGTCGATCGGGGCCCCCGACCTGTGCGCCTCATCCTCGCGGGTGCGCAGCTCGACCCGCCGGATCTTGCCGGAAATGGTCTTGGGCAGCTCGAAGAATTCGACCCGGCGCACCTTCAGGTAGGGGGCGAGGTGATCGCGGGCGTGCTCCATGATGGCGCGGGCGGTCGTGGCGTCGGCGGCCCACCCTTCGGCAAGGGCGACATAGGCTTTCGGGATGGCGAGCCGGGTGTGGTGTGGTTGCGGGACGACGGCGGCCTCCACCACCGCGGGATGCTCGATGAGCACGCTCTCCAGCTCGAACGGGGAGACCTTGTAGTCGCTGGACTTGAACACGTCATCGGTGCGGCCGATATAGGTGATGTAGCCGTCGCTGTCGCGGCTGGCGACGTCACCGGTGTGGTAGTACCCGCCGTGCATCACCGCGTCGTTGCGTTTCGGGTCGCCGAGGTAGCCGGTCATCAGGTTCACCGGCCGACTTGACAGGTCCAGGCAGATCTCGCCCTCATCGGCGAGCTGCCCGGTGAGCGGGTCGACGAGCACCACCGGCACACCCGGCATGGGCCGGCCCATCGAGCCCGCCTTGACGAGCTGGCCGGGCGTGTTGCCGACCTGCAAGGTGGTCTCGGTCTGCCCGAACCCGTCCCGGATCCTCAGCCCCCAGGCGCGTTCAACGGCGTCGATGACCTCCGGGTTGAGCGGTTCGCCGGCGCCCAGGATCTCGCGCAGCCCTTCGGGTTTGGCGCCCAGATCGGACTGGATGAGCATCCGCCACACCGTTGGCGGCGCACAGAAGGTGTTGACCCCGGCGCGCCGGATCTGCTGCAGCAGGCTCGTGGCGTCGAAGCGGGTGTAGTTGTAGACGAAGATCGTGGCCTCGGCGATCCATGGGGCGAAGAAGCAACTCCAGGCATGTTTGGCCCAGCCCGGTGAGCTGATCGCCAGGTGCACATCGCCGGGGGTGACCCCGATCCAGGCCATCGTGGACAGATGACCCACCGGGTAGGACACCTGGGAGTGCTCGACGAGTTTGGGGCGGCTGGTGGTGCCGGAGGTGAAGTACACCAGCAGCGGGTCGTCGACGTCGGTGACGGTCTCGAAGCGCTGCGCAGTGACGTCGTAGGCGTCGGAGTAGCGGTGCCACCCGGGCGCGTCGCCCACCGCGATGCGGACATAGTCACCCGGTACCTCGTCGAACTTCGAGGCGTCCGCGGCGTTGGCGATGACGAACCGCGCGCCGCCGCGGTCGACGCGGTCGGTGAGATCCGCCGGGCCCAGCGCCCCGGTGGTCGGCATGACCACCGCGCCGAGTTTGGCCACCGCCAGCATCGACTCCCACAACTCGACCTGGTTGCCGAGCATCAGCAGGACGCGGTCCCCCTTACCGACGCCGAGTCCCTTGAGCCAGGTGGCCACCCGGTCGGACCGCTGCGCCATCTCCGCGAAGGAGACCTTGGTCTCGGTGCCGTCCTCCTCGACGATCCACAGCGCGGTGCGGTTGTTACCGGCTGCGATGACGTCGAACCAGTCGGTGGCCCAGTTGAAGTTTCCGGTGATGTCGGGCCACGCGAAGGTGCTGACTGCCTTGTCATAGTCGCTGATCACGGCCACGAGGTGATCGCGGGCGGCGCGATAGCGATCGGTGTTGGTGCTCATGGCGACTAGGATCTACGTCACACTCCGTTGACCGCTACCCCCGAAAGAGGGGAACACCGTGCCACCGCTGCTGCGCCCCCGCGACACCGACGCCCTGCGCGCCGAGTTGCGCCGGGTCGCGGTGGAGGCCGGGGTTCCGGTGCTGTTCGGTGGTGAGGTGGCCGGCGATGCGCTGCTGCTGAGCGAGTTCGTCGGCACCCGGACCGGGCTGCTGCGTGGCCTGGTGGTGCGGTCGCGGTCCGGGCTGGGCGGGGCCAGCATGGTCGCGGGCCGGCCGCTGTCGGTATCCGATTACCGCAATGCCTCGTCGATCACCCACGACTACGACACCCCGGTGCTGTCGGAGGGTATCCGGTCGGTGCTGGCGGTGCCGGTGGTCGTGGACGGGGTGCCGCGGGCCATGTTGTACGGGGCGTACCGGTCCGGCGCGCCGTTCGGGGGCCGGGCCGCCGACCTGATGGTCGATGCCGGCCGCCGGCTGGTCGACGAGCTGCGCATCCGCGACGAGGTGGACCGCCGGCTGCGGCTGCGCGAGGCGCAGCAGACCGGCACGGCCAACCCGGAGACCATCCGCGAGGTGTACGCCGGCCTGCGCACGCTGGCTTCGCGCGCCGATGCCGATACCGGCGCCGAACTGCATCGCCTCGCCGACCTGCTGTCCGCGCCGTCCGACGACGTCCATCTGACGCCCCGGGAGCTCGACGTGCTGGCCCAGATTGCGCTGGGCTGCACCAATGCCGAAGCCGCCGAACGACTTTCGCTCAAGCCCGAGACGGTCAAGAGCTACCTGCGCAGTGCGGCAACCAAACTGGGCACCCGAACCCGGCATGAGTCGGTGTCCAAGGCGCGGCGGGCCCGGCTGATTCCCTAGTACAGCTCCGGGCGCCGGTCGGCGAACACATCGTTGTTCGCGCCCAGGGCCTTGCTCGGGTCGATGCTGACCTCTGCCGATGCGACACCGTCGGCATCCGGCGTCGCGACGATCCAGCCGTCACGGTCGATGACGGCGGTGCCCCCTGTCCACTGCACACCGCGCTCGGTGCCGTGCCGGTCGGCGATCGCGATCGGCAGCCGGGACGCCCGGGCGGCGGCCATCGCCTGGATGGTCTCGGGCGCATGCTCGCCGGCCGGCCGATCGGCGAGCGGCCAGTTCACCGGCAGCGCCAGCACTTGCGCACCGGCCAGCGCCAATCGCCGTGGTACCTCCGGGAATTCGATGTCGTAGCAGATCGCGACGCCGAGCCGGCCGATCGGCGTGTCCAGCACCATTCCCGCCTCGTCGCCGACGCTGAAGAACCGGTACTCCTGGTCCCACAGGTGCGCCTTGCGGTAGCAGCCCAGCGTGCCGGTCCGGTCGAACACCAGCGCGGAGTTGAACAGCTGCTCGCCGGCGCGTTCGCAGAACCCGATGACCGCCACCACACCGTCGGGCACCGCATCGGCCAGCCCGGTCAACCGCGGATCGTCCACCGTCATGGACAGCACACGCGCCTCGTCGAGGTCACCGAACACGTACCCGCTGGTGGCCAGCTCCGGAAGCACGACAAGCCCGGGCTCGGAGCGCCGCAGGGCGGCGCGCGCCGCGGCGAAATTGTGGTTCTCGTCGCCGAATTCGATCGGCACTGCCACCGAGGACATCCGCAGCACGCTCACACCAGCGACTCCACCCACGCGCGGTGCAGTGCGGCGAAACGGCCGTTCCCCTCGATCAATTCCGCCGGTGGCCCGTCCTCGACGATCTCGCCGTGTTCGAGCACCAGCACCCGGTCGGCGATCTGCACCGTCGACAGCCGGTGCGCGATCACCACGGCGGTGCGGTCGGCCAGCACGGTGGCCAGGGCGCGTTGCACCATCCGCTCGCTCGGGATGTCCAGCGACGAGGTGGCCTCGTCGAGGATCAGCACGGCCGGGTCGGCCAGGAACGCCCGGGCGAACGCGATGAGCTGGCGCTGCCCCGCCGAGAGCCGCCCGCCGCGCTTGGCGACATCGGTCAGATACCCCTCGGGCAGGGTGTCGACGAACCGGTCCGCGCCGACCGCGATTGCCGCCTCGCGCACCTCGGCGTCGGTGGCCGAGGGCCGGCCGAAGCGGATGTTGTCGGCGATGGTGCCCTCGAACATGAAGTTCTCCTGGGTCACCATCACCACATGGGTGCGCAGATCCGCTTGGGCGACATCACGCAGATCGGTACCGTCCAACGTGACCGCCCCGCTGACCGGGTCGTAGAACCGGGCCAGCAGCTTCGCGATGGTCGTCTTGCCGGCACCCGTGGTCCCGACCAACGCGACGGTCTGCCCGGCCGGGATGTCCAGCGTGAGCGACGGCAGCACCGGGCGGCCCGGCACATAGGAGAACTGCACATCATCGAAGGCGATGTGGCCCTTCACCTCCGTCAGCCGCACCGGGTGTTCGGGATCGGTGATGTCGGGATCCTGCGCGAGCACACCGGCGATCTTCTCCAGCGCCGCCGACGCGGACTGGAAGGTGTTGAAGAACTGCGAGATCTCTTGCATCGGTTCGAAAAAGATGCGCAGGTATAGCAGGAACGCGGTCAAGGTGCCCAGCGTCATCTGATCTTCGAGCACCAGATAGCCGCCGTAGAGCAGCACCGCGCCGGTGGCGAGGTTGCCGGTCAGCCGCACCGCGGGCATGAAGACCGCCAGTAGCTTGAAGGCCCGCTCGTTGATCGACTTGTACTGATCGGCAACGCCTTCGAAGATCTCCTGGTTGCGCGGCTCGCGGTTATAGGCCTGCACGGCCTTGATGCCCGTCATGGTCTCGACGAACTGCACGATCACCAGTGCGGCGGCCTCGCGCACCTTCAGGTAGGTGCGTGAGGACTCGCTGCGGAACCACATCGTCAGTGCCACCAGGATCGGGAACGCGCACAGGCATGCCAAACCCAGCCGCCAATCCAGCACCACCAGCAGCACGGCGGTGCCGAACATGGTCAGCACGGCGGTGATCAGACCGTCGAATCCGGTGGCGAGCATGTCCTGGATCGCGTCGACGTCGTTGGTCGAGCGGGCCACCACCCGGCCCGAGGTGTAGCGATCGTGGAAGGCGATGTCGAGGCGCTGGAAGTGCCGGAACAGCCTGCGGCGCAGCTCGATCAGGATCTCCTGGCCGATGCGTCCTGATCGGCGCAGGAAGTACATTCGGCTGGTGGCCTGCAGCGCCACCACACCGCACAGCGCCGCCAGGATGACGAACAGCTCGCGCGCCGAACCGCCGGCCACGATCGGCGGGATGCCGTGGTCGATACCGCGCTGAACCAGCAGCGGCACCGACAGCCGCGCCGCATTCTCCAGGACGACCACCACGGCCAACACCGCCACCACCGACATGTAGGGCCGCAGCAGCGACCCCAATAGCCGGCGGGCCTCCCGGCGCCGCGAGATGGTCTCGTCGATGGGCAGGTTCTCGTCGTCGGCGGAGACGGCCTGCCCGCGCCAATCCGTGGTACTCACTGCCCTGCCTCGGCGAGTTCCTCGTCGGCGGCCAGCAGATACCGATACTGCGGCGCGTCGGCCAGCAGTTCGGCGTGCGTGCCGACCCGGGTCACGGTGCCGTTCTCCAGCAGGGCCACCCGGTCGGCGAGCAGCACCGTCGACGCACGGTGGGCCACCACGATGCCGGTGACATCGCGCAGCACCCGGCCCAGCGCCTCGGTGACCTCGGCCTCGGTGTGGACGTCCAGCGCCGACAGCGTGTCGTCGAGCACCAGGATCCGCGGCTCGGCGATGATGGCGCGGGCCAGCGAAAGACGTTGCCGTTGACCGCCGGACAGGCTCATACCCTGCTCACCGATGCGGGTGTCCAGCCCGAACGGCAGGTCATACACAAATCCAGCCGAAGCGACATTTATGCCGCGGGCCAGATCCTCGTCGGTGGCCTCCGGGTTGCCGAGGCGCAGGTTCTCGGCCACCGACATGGAGAACAGCGTCGGGTCCTCGAACGCGGTGGCCACCGTGTGGCGCAGCGCGGGTAGCGACAGCTCGCGGATATCGGTGCCGTCGACCAGGATCGCTCCCTCGCTGACATCATGCAGCCGCGACAACAGGGCGGCCAGCACAGATTTCCCCGACCCGGTGGCGCCGACAAGCGCCACGGTCTCCCCGGATTCCACCGTGAGGTTCACGTGCCGCAGGGCCCAGCTGTCCGAGTCCGGGAACCGGAACCCGACGTCGACGAGCTCGAGTCGACCACCACTCGGCGGGTCAAGGTGCGGACCGTCGGTGATGGTGCGGGGCTCGTCGAAGATCTCGGCGACCCGGTTGGCCGCCGTCATCGACTCCTGCGTCATCGACAGCAGGAAGCCCAGCGAGGCGATCGGCCACACCAGCGACAACATCATCGTGATGAACGCGACCAGCGTACCCATGCTGATCACCCCATGACCGGTCGCATAGGCGCCGAACCCGAGCACGATGATCAGCGTGATGTTGGGGATGACCTCCAGCAACGTCCAGAACTTCGCGGACACCCCGACCTTGCGCAGTTCGGTGTCGAACAGGTCGGTGGCCCGCTCGTCGAAACCGCCGTAGGCATGCTCCTCGCGCCCGAACGACTTGATCACCCGCAACCCGAGCGCGGATTCCTCGACATGGGTGGCCACGTTGCCGGCCTGATCCTGAGATTGCCGGGACAGCAGGGTGAACTGCCGCTGGAAATGCAGGATGGTCACCGTGATGGGCACGATGGCGAGGACCACGACGACGCCCAGCGGCCAGTACATCGCCAGCAGGATGGTCGTCACGACGATGATCTGGACCACGTTGAGCATCAGGAACAGCAGCCCGAAGGACAGGAACTGCCGGATGGCGCTCAGGTCGTTCATCACCCGGCTCAGCAGCTGCCCGGACTGCCAGTTGCCGTGGAAGGACATCGGCAGCACCTGCAGCCGCGCATAAAGGTCCTTGCGGATATCGGCCTCGACGCCCATCGTCGCGCGGGCCACCAGCCAGCGCCGGATGAACCACAGCACGGCCTCGGTGACCAGCAGCGCAACGGCGGCCGCCCCGAGTGTCCACAGGCCCGCGGCGTCCTTTTCGCGCACCGGCCCGTCGATGACGGCCTTGGTGAGCAGCGGCACCGATACCGTGGCGCCCAGGCTGACGAAGGCCGCGATCACCATCGCGATCCAGCGGACCCGATAGGGCTTGAGGTACGGCAACAGCCGCAGGATGTCCGAGGAGGATCGGATGCGCCGCGGTGGCGGCGCGATCGCCGGCACCGATCGCAAACCTGACACGCGCAACCACCTCCTCCCCCCCACCCATACTGAGTTGTACGGCATGAGTACGACAACCGGATTAACCGGCGCCCCGCCACCGTAGAACCTCAACAATGGATCAGGTCAATTGTTCCCCGGCCGGCCCGGCAGCTACCGTCGAAAGACGTGTACGCCGAATCGACAGCAAAACTGGAAGCCTGGGAACGCCGCGCCGAGTGGCCGCTGGCCGGGGTCGCGCTGATCTTCCTCACCGCCTACGCCGTCGAAGTTCTCGCCCAGCCCCGCGGATCCACGGTGGAACTCATCATCTGGGCGTCCTGGCTGGTGTTCGCCGTCGATTACGTCGTCAGACTGACCCTGGCCCCGCAGCGCTGGCGGTGGTTCTACCGGCATCTGATCGACCTCATGATCGTCGCGTTGCCGCTGCTGCGGCCGCTACGGCTGGTGCGATTGTTGATCCTGATCAAGACGTTGCAGAAGGCGGCGGGCAGCGCGATCCGCGGCCGGGTGGTGCTCTACACGGTCTCGGGCGCGGTGTTGCTGGTATTCGTGGCCTCGCTGGCGGTCCTGGATGCCGAACGCGGCGCGCCCGGGGCGTACATCACCGACTTCGGCGAAGCACTGTGGTGGTCGGTGACCACCATCACCACCGTCGGCTACGGCGACCTGACACCGATCACGACGACCGGCCGGGTGGTCGCGGTCCTGCTGATGATCGGTGGCATCACCCTGGTCGGCTCGATCACCGCCACCCTGGCCTCCTGGATCGTCGAGCGCGTCTCCGACGATCGGGCGGCCGACCATGCGGTGACCACCGGACACATCCGCGAGGTCCTCGACGAGATCGACCAGCTGCGCACCGAGGTGCGCCGGCTGAGCGCCACGCCACGCGACAACACCGACGGATGACCCCGCGTCCCCCAGCCATCGACGGCTTTGGGGCAGTATTGGCGGCATGGAAAGTGGTGCCTCGACCTCGCCTCGGGTTCTCGTGGTCGACGACGACCCCGATGTACTCGCCTCGCTGGAACGTGGCCTGCGACTGTCCGGGTTCGAGGTGTCCACCGCCGTCGACGGGGCCGAAGCCCTGCGCAGTGCCACCGAGACCCGGCCGGACGCGATCGTCCTCGACATCAACATGCCGGTGCTCGACGGCGTGAGCGTGGTCACCGCGCTGCGCGCGATGGACAACGACGTTCCGGTCTGCGTGCTCTCGGCGCGCACCAGCGTCGATGACCGGGTCGCCGGGCTGGAGGCCGGCGCCGACGACTACCTGGTGAAACCGTTCGTCCTGCAGGAGTTGGTGGCCCGGGTCAAGGCGTTGTTGCGCCGGCGCGGATCGACGGCCACGTTCTCTTCGGAGACCATCTCGGTGGGCCCGCTGGAGGTCGACATCCCGGGCCGGCGCGCCCGGGTCAACGGTGCCGACGTGGACCTGACCAAACGCGAGTTCGACCTGCTGGCCGTGCTGGCCGAGCACAAGACCGCGGTGCTGTCGCGCGCCCAGTTGCTCGAACTGGTGTGGGGTTATGACTTCGCCGCGGACACCAACGTCGTCGACGTGTTCATCGGCTACCTGCGCCGCAAGCTCGAGGCGGGCGGGGCGCCCCGGCTCCTGCACACCGTGCGCGGTGTGGGCTTCGTGCTGCGAACGCAGTAGTCCAGAGGCGACCCGTGGATCTGAACGACCGGCTGTACCGCGCGCTGGGCCTGCCCAAGCGCATCCTGTCGCTGCGCACCATCGTGGTGGCCGCGGCGCTCGGGGTGGTCACCACGGTCATCATCATCGGGACCTGGGTGTGGATCGGTATCACCAACGAGCAGTACAGCCAGCTCGACCGGCGGCTGGACTCGATCAGCAGTCTGGGCGATGTCAGCTCCCTGCTCAGCACCGCCATGAAGGACGATGCCGACGCCCCGGAGGCCGACCCCGACCTGGTCCGCACCGCACGTATCGGGAATGCCACCGTGTCGATACCCGCCGATGTCGTGCTGCCGGAGTTCCCGGACGGATTCGCCACCACCACCATCAACGGCACCGAGTACCGCGTCCGCACGTTCACCGCAGGCCAGGCCTCCATCGCTCTGGGCGCGACCCTGACCGACACCGAACGACAGATCGACAACCAACACCGCCGGGTGCTGCTCATCAGCGGCGGCGTCATCGGCGGCACCCTGGTGGTCGGCTGGGTGATCTCGGCGATCATGATCACCCCGTTCCGCCGGCTGGCCCAGCAGGCCCGGGCCATCAACGCGCAGTCCAACCCGGACGAGGTGAACGTGCGCGGAGTGTGGGAGGCCAGCGAGATCGGTGAGGCCGTCGAGGGCATGCTGGCCCGCATCGGCGACGAGCAGCAACGCACCAAGGCCGCCCTGGAGTCGGCGCGGGATTTCGCCGCCGTCGCCTCCCATGAGCTGCGCACCCCGCTGACCGCGATGCGCACCAATCTGGAGGTGCTGGCGACGCTGGACATGCCCGAGGAGCAGCGTGCCGAGGTGCTCGGCGATGTCATCCGCACCCAGTCCCGCATCGAGGCCACCCTGTCGGCGCTGGAGCGCCTCGCCCAGGGCCAGCTGTCCACCTCGGATGACCATGCCCCCGTCGACCTCACCGAGTTGCTGGACCGCGCGGCCCATGACGCCATGCGGGTGTACCCGGATCTGGACGTCTCACTGGTGCCCGCGCCGACGGTGCTCATCCTCGGGCTGGCCGCCGGGCTGCGGCTGGCGGTCGACAACGCGATCGCCAATGCGGTCAAGCACGGTGACGCCACCCGCGTACAGCTGTCGGCGGTCAGTTCGCGTGAGGGTGTCGAGATCGCCATCGACGATGACGGCTGCGGTATCCCCGAGGAGGAACGCACCAAGGTCTTCGAGCGCTTCTCGCGCGGTTCGACGGCATCGCACTCAGGCTCCGGACTGGGCCTCGCCCTGGTGGCGCAGCAGGCCGAGTTGCACGGTGGCACAGCCTCGTTGGAGGCCAGCCCGCTGGGCGGGACCCGGCTGCTACTGAGGCTACCCGGCCCGCACTAGCGGCGGCTCAGCGCGCTGCCAGCAGGTCGATCACGAAGATGAGCGTCTTACCGGACAACTGATGTCCGCCGCCGGCCGGACCGTAGGCGAGCTCCGGCGGGATGGTGAGCTTGCGGCGCCCGCCGACACGCATCCCGGGGATGCCGTCCTGCCACCCCTGGATCAGACCGCGCAGCGGGAACGAGATCGCTTCACCCCGGCTCCACGAGCTGTCGAACTCTTCGCCGGTGTCGTACTCGACACCCACGTAGTGCACCTGGACGGTGCCGCCGGGCACCGCCTCGGCGCCGTCGCCGACCGTCACATCCTCGATGACGAGCTCGGTGGGTGCGGGACCATCGGGAAATTCAATCTCGGGTTTCGTTGCCACGGTTTCTCACCGTAGTCGGGCAGACTGGGTTTGTGGCTCCAGACCAAGACATCGTGATCGTCGGGGGTGGGCACAACGGGCTCGTGGCGGCGGCGTACCTGGCCCGGGCGGGTCGGCGGGTCACGCTGTTGGAGCGACTGGACCATGTCGGTGGCGCCGCGGTGTCCGCGCATGCATTCGACGGTGTGGACGCTCGGCTGTCCCGGTACTCCTATCTGGTCAGCCTGTTGCCGCGCCGCATCGTCGACGATCTCGGCGCGCGAGTCCGGTTGGCTCGACGACGTTACTCGTCCTACACACCGGATCCGACCAACCGCGGGGCGACCGGTTTGTTGATCGGGCCGCGAAACACGTTCGCGGCCATCGGGGCAGCCGACGACGAAGCCCGGTTTCACGAGTTCTACCGGCGCGCGCGACTGGTGACCGGCGCGCTGTGGCCGACGTTGATGTCCCCGCTGAGTACCCGCACGGCCATCCACGACCGGGTGACCGCCGCGGATGATCCGGCCGCCGCGGCCGCCTGGCAGGCGTTGATCGAGACGCCGATCGGGCACACGGTCGCCGCGGCGGTGCGCAACGATCTGGTGCGTGGGGTGATCGCCACCGACGCGCTGATCGGGACGTTCGCCGCCACCGACGATCCGTCGCTGGCACAGAACGTCTGTCTGCTCTATCACCTGCTCGGCGGCGGTACCGGCGAATGGGAGGTGCCGGTCGGCGGAATGGGCGCGGTCACCGGCGCGTTGAGCGCGGCGGCCTGCGGGTTCGGTGCCGACATCATCACCGGTGCGGAGGTCTACGCGATCAGCCCAGACGGTGACGTCCGCTACCGCGCTCGCGGTGACGAACACACCATCCACGGCAGACATGTGCTGGCCGGTGTGACCCCCGCGGTGCTCTCTCGCCTGCTCGGTGAACCGGAGCCCGCGATCGCGCCGGGCGCACAGATCAAGATCAACCTGGTGCTCAAGCGGTTGCCCCGGCTTCGCGATCAGTGGGTCGGTCCGGAGCAGGCGTTCGCCGGGACCTTCCATATCAACGAGACGCTGCGCCAACTGGACAGCGCCTACGCCGACGCGTCGGCGGGGGTGCTTCCCGATCCGCTGCCATGCGAGGTCTACTGCCACTCGCTGACCGATCCCAGCATCCTGTCCGAGCAGTTGCGCCGTAGTGGCGCGCACACCATGACCGTGTTCGGATTGCACACCCCGCACAACCTGCTCGCGGACATCGACCCGGACACCGCCCGCATCAAACTCGCCGCCGCGGCCCTGCACTCATTGAATTCGGTGCTCGCAGAACCGATCCAGGATGTCGTGCTGCAGGGCCCGGACGGGCGGCCGTGCGTCGAGGCCAAGACCACGACCGACCTGGAGCATGCGTTGGGCATGACCGCCGGCAATATCTTCCACGGCGCACTGGCCTGGCCGTTCGCCGAGGACGACGAGGAGCTGGACACTCCGGCGCGGCGCTGGGGGGTATCCACCGACCACGAAGCCATCATGCTGTGTGGCTCGGGAGCCCGCCGTGGTGGCGCGGTGTCCGGCATTGGCGGACACAACGCGGCGATGGCCGTGCTGGAGAGCTGACAGGCGGGGGCTCAGTTCATCATCGGACTGAACGCCGACGCGGCGAGCGGGTCACCACCCGCCGACCCAGCCCTCGAAGATCGCATCCGGTTCGTCCTCGGGATGTTGTGAGCGCCCGACCAGGAAGTCGAAGTCGCACCCCTTGTCGGCCTGCAGGACCCGGTCGACGTACATGGCCGAGTAACCGCGGGCGGGACCCGGTCTCGGTGGCGGGAGTGTGGCTCGCCGAGCATCGAGCTCGGCATCCGGCACCAGGACGTCGAGGGTGCCGCGGTGCGCGTCCAGGACGATCACATCGCCGTCGCGTACCAGCCCCAGCGGACCGCCTGCCGCCGACTCCGGGCTGACGTGCAGAACACAGGTGCCGTAGGCGGTTCCGCTCATCCTGGCATCGGAGATGCGCACCATGTCGGTGACGCCCTGCTTCAGCAGCTTGCTGGGGATCGGTAATTGCCCCCACTCGGGCATACCGGGGGCGCCGCGCGGTCCGGCCGACCGCAGCACCAGGACCGAATCCGGCGTGACCCGCAGGTCCGGGTCGTCGTAACGGGCCATCATGTCCCGCATGTTGTCGAAGACGACGGCGGGCCCTCGATGGACCAAGAGTTCAGGGGTGGCCGCGCTGCATTTGATCACCGCACCGTCGGGTGCCAGGTTGCCCCGCACCACGGCCAGTCCGTTGGGGGGTTGAAAGGGTGTCGACAATGCGGCGATGACAGCCGGGTCGGTGGCCGCTGCGGCGGGCAGGTTGTCGGCGACGGTCTTTCCCGTCACCGTCAAGGCGTCGGTGTGCAGCAACGACTCCGCCGCCTTCATGACCGCCGGGATCCCGCCGGCGTGGAAGACCTGCTCGACGAGATGTTCACCGGCCGGACGGATATTGACCAGCAACGGCGTGCGCGCGGACAGCTCGTGAAACCGGTCCAGTGTCAGCGGCACCCCGGCCCGTCCGGCGATGGCCAGCAGGTGCACGATCGCATTGGTGGACCCGCCGACCGCCAGCATCAGCGTGATGGCGTTGTCGAATGCCTCCGGCGTCAGAATGTGCGACGGCCGCAGCCCTTCGAGGGCGAGTCCGACGGCGCGGGCCCCGCATTCCTCGGCCACGTGTAGCCGCCGGGAATCCATCGCGGGTACCGCTGCGGTGCCCGGCAGCGTCATCCCCAGACCTTCGACGATGGTGGCCATGGTGGAGGCCGTGCCCATCTCGGGGCAGTGCCCCCGTGACGGGCCGGCCGCTCCCTCCAGGCGCTCGTAGTCGGCCATCGACATCCGCCCGGCCCGGACATCGTCGATGTACTCCCAGAGGTCCGTCCCGACTCCGAGTTGCTTGCCGTTGAAGACCGCCGGGGCGGCGGGCCCGCCGGTCAGCACGATGGCGGGGACGTCGGCGCTGGCCGCCCCCATCAGCTGCGCGGGAACGGTCTTGTCACAGCCGCCGAGCAACACGACCGCATCGAAAGGGTAAGCGCGGATGGACTCTTCGACGTCCATTGCCATCAGGTTGCGGAACAGCATGGTGGTGGGCTTCATCAGCTGTTCACCGAGGGAGATGGTGGGAAACTCCAGGGGGAATCCGCCCGCCGCGAGCACCCCCCGTCGCACCGAGTCGGCCATCCCGCGGAAATGCATGTTGCAGTTGACGACCTCCGACCACGAGTTGCAGATCCCCACGATCGGCTTGCCTTCGAACGCCATCCGGGAGAACCCGGACGCCCGCATGGCCGACCGGTGCACGAACCCCGGAACATTCTGCCCGGCAAACCATTTGGCGCTGCGTAACGGACTCATCGGACGCGGGCGGCGTATGCAGTGATCTTGCGCAGCGCAGGCTGGCGGGCAGCCTGGTAGCCGAACCAGCGGCCCGGCCTGGTGGACATCAGGGCGCCGACGGTTCGCTGCTGCCACGGCGCCCTGGCCCCCGCCGCCCGCAGCGACGTCACCGGAGCCACGCCCTCGGCGTCGGCCAGCGCCGCCTTGGCGGCGTTGTGTCCGTTGGCCCCCATCACACCGCCGCCCGGGTGGGTGCCGGAACCGCACAGATAGTAATTGCGCACCGGGGTGCGGTAATCCGCCAACTCCGGGATGGGGCGGGCACCGAACAACTGGTCCAGCATCATGCTGCCGTGGAAGATGTTGCCGTCGGTGATCAGGTACTCGTTGTGCAGGTCGTCGGGAGTGATGATCACCCGGTCGAGGATGTGTTCGCGCAGATTCGGGGCATAGCTGAACAGGTCTTCGAGCACCAGGTCGGCCCACTTCTCCTTCTCGGCGGCCCAGGTGGTGCCGGTGAGTTCGGAAGGCAGCTGCTGGATGCCGAGGGTCATGGTGTGCAAACCCGCGGGGGCCAGCGTGTCGTCGGTGACCGACTGGGTGACGGCCTCGATGACGAAGGTGCCGGGGAAGGTCCCCCGACGTTGCGCCTCGTAGGCCTGCTCGAACGCCTCCCGGCTGGGCCCGAGCAGCTGGTGTCCGTGGTGCTGCGGGCCTTCCGATGCGTCGGAGAATGGAAGGTATTGCGGCAGTTCGTCGATCAAGAGGTGGATCCGCGCCATCGAGCCGCGGGTGTCGATGTTCTGCACATCACGCACCAGTTTCGCGGGCAGCACGCCGCGCTCGAGCAGCTCCAGCAGCGAGCGCTTGGGATCGGCGTTGGAGAACACCTGTGCCGCGGTGATCACCGAACCGTCCCGCAGGCGGACCCCGGTGGCCACACCACGCTCGACCATCACCTTGTCCACCGGGGCCGAGGTCCGGATGGTGGCTCCGTGGGCCCGGGCGGACGCGGCGAGCGCCTCGCTGATGGCGCCCATGCCACCACGAGCCAGGCCGAACTGTCCGAAGTTGCCGTTGAATTCCCCCCAGGAGTGGTGGCCGTAGGTGTAGGCGGTGCCCGGTGTCGAGGGCCCGCCGAAGATGGACACCATCCCGAAGAAGGTGAGCATGCTCTTGAGCCGCTCGTCCTCGAAGTAGCGGTCCAGCAGATCGCGAACCGACAACAGGGTGAATTCGTCGAACAGGGTCTGCTCGCCGGCTGCTTCGAAGGCCGCGAACACCTCGGAACGCTCCGGGGGCGGTTTCAGCAGATACGGCGTGACCAGGCCGGCAAACCGCTGCAATCGCACCCCGAAATCGAGGAACGCCTGGGCGTCCTTCTTGTTGAGCTTCTCGAGTTCGCGCAGCGTGCGGTCGGTCTCCTTCCACATGGTGAAGGAGCTGCCATCGCGGAACAGACTGAACGACAAAGCATCACCCTGGTAGAGCTCCAGGCCGTACTTGGCCAACTCCAGTTCGGCGATGATCTCGGGACGCAGCAGGCCGGCGATGAAGGCGCACGACGACCATTTCGAGCCCGGGATCAGCTCCTCGGTGACGCAGGCGCCGCCCACCAGGTCGCGCGCTTCCAGAACCAGCACCGTCTTGCCGGCGCGGGCCAGGTAGTTGGCGGTGACGAGGCCATTGTGGCCGGCGCCAATTATGACGGCGTCATAGTGAGTAGGCATCGGAACTCCTCAGTGGAAAATGGCGGGTGAAGACTGTGCTGACGCTGCCCGGTTCCACGAGCTCGTCGAAGCGTGCGACGACGGGCTTGAGTTCGGGTGCGTTGTCGCGCACCTGCTCCCAGTCGGGCCAGGAGGTCACCGTCATCACTTCGACGACCACACCGTCGTCGGAGAGGTAGAGCTCGAACCCCAGCACTTCGTCGAACGCCAGGCACACCGGGCGGTCGAGCTCGGTGGAGAACTTCTCGAACTCGGCGGGACTGACTCCGGTGCGCAGCCGGAACGTGTTGATGGCACTCACGGTCATGTCAGGCGCTCTCCCGGTTGATCATCACGTGCTTGATCTCGGTGTACTCCTCCAGCGCGTACACCGACATGTCCTTGCCGTTGCCGGACTGCTTGAAGCCGCCGTGCGGCATCTCGGGCGTGACTGGCAGGTGGTCGTTGACCCACACGGTGCCGAACTGCAGATCGCTCGCCGCGGTCATGGCCCGCCCGATGTCCTGGGTGAACACCGAAGCGGCCAAGCCGTATTCGGTGTCGTTGGCCCAGGCGATCACGTCGTCGTTGTCGCCGAACCTCGTCACCGAGGTGACGGGGCCGAAGACCTCGGTGTTGACGATCTCGTCGCCCTGACGGGCGCCGACCACCACGGTAGGGGCGGTATAGAAGCCGGTGCCGGGGTTGTCACCCTGGATCAGCTCGGTGTGTCCGGTGGCTATCGCGCGGGCCACGAATCCCTCCACGCGGTCTCGGTGTTCGGCGGTGATGACCGGTCCCATGGCAGTGCTCTCCTGCGCGATGTCACCGAGATCGAGTTCCTTGACCGCCTTTTCCAGACCCGAGACCAGGTCGTCGTGCACGCTGTCGTGGACGTAGATGCGCGAGGCCGCCATACAGTCCTGACCGGAGTTGCAGAATGCGCCTTCCATGATCTTGGCGACGGTGAGTGCCATGTCGGCGTCCGGGTACACCAGCACCGGCGCCTTGCCGCCGAGTTCGAGGTGCAACCGCTTGAGGTTGGAGTCGGCCGAGGCGCGCATGAGCGCACGGCCGGTGTCGACGGAACCGGTGAGCGAGGACATCCGTACCAAGGGGTGCGAGACCAGCCGGGCACCGACATCCTCGCCGTCGCCGGTGATGACGTTGAACACGCCGGCCGGGAACAGGTCCGCGGCGAGTTCGGCAAGCCGCAGGACCGAGAACGGCGTGTGTTCGGAAGGCTTGAGCACCAAGGTGTTTCCGGTAAGCAGCGCCGGCGAGATTTTCCAGATCGCCATCAGCAGCGGGTAATTCCAGGGTGCCACCGATCCGACCACACCCAGGGGGTCGCGTCGGATGATGCTGGTCTTGCCGGCGACGTACTCGCCGGCGGCGCGGCCCTCCAGGGTGCGGGCGGCACCGGCGAAGAAGCGGAGGTGATCGGGAATCATCTCCATTTCCTCCAGCGCGAGACCGATCGGCTTGCCGACGTTGCGGGACTCGATCTCGGCGAGGGTGCGGGCGTCGTCCTCGATGCGGTCGGCGAGCTTGAGGTAGGCGCGGGCACGTTCACCGACGGGGGTGCGTGCCCAGTCCGGGAAGGCCTCGGCAGCGGCGGCAACAGCCTTGTCGACGTCGGCGGTGGTGCCGTGGGCCATCTCGGCGAAAGCTTCACCGGTGGCGGGAGCGGGGATGGGCACCGTGGCGCCCCCGGTCGCGGCGGTCCAATTGCCGGCTACGAACATCTTGTCGTGAAAGGTCATGATGGCTCCAGTTCAGGTCGGGCCGGGGTTGGCGGCCGTGGTCAGCAGGGCGCGTACCGCGTCCTTCGAAATCGGTTGTTGAGCAATGGACATGTGCACCATCAGGCCCTCGACCACGACGTCGAGCAGGCGGGCGGTGGCGCGGTCGAAGTGGTGGGCCAGGGCGTCCTCGGCCCGCTCCATCCACTCCTGCGTGATGCGCTTGGTATCGGCTCTGCGCACCGCGTCGCCGTACAGTTCGAAGGTGACGGCGAGTTCGTGGGGGTTGGCGGCGAGATCGTCGGTGATGGCTAGGACGATGCACTCGACCAGGTCTGACTCCGAATCGCAGGCCGCCAGCCGGTTTTCGAAGCGGGTGGCCAACTTGTCGACGTGCGTCCGGAAGGCGAGCTGCACGATGTCGTCGAGTGTCTTGAAGTGGTAGGTGATGGAACCGAGTGGAACGTCAGCGGCTTCGCCGATGGCGCGGTGGGTGATGCCCGCGACTCCATCGCGAGCCAATACCGCCAGCGCCGATTCCACGATGCGCTCCTTTCTGTCGGGGTCGTGACGACGAGCGCGCCGGGGAGCCGTGGTCATGGCCGAACCCTCCTTTAGGAACGTCTGTACGTATCGCGATAAGGACAAACGTACCTATCGGCGCCCCGGCGTGCTCGATTTCTGCAGAACCTGCCTCAGACGGCTTCGGGAGCGGGGTCCTCGAGGTCGCGTTCATTGAGCGCCTTGCCCACCAGCCCATAACGATCCGGAGCGAAGAAGCGCAGGTAGACGCCGTAAGCCACGCCCGCAAGCAGTGCCAGGAAGACCAGCGAGAGCATCAGCACCGCAGTCCCACCCTGGACGCCCAGGAGGACGTCGAGGCTGTTGAGCGTCACGATGAAGAACGCTCCCAGTCCCGCGACAGCGAGCACCGGTGCGACCACGGTGTTCCACGGCCGCTTGTCGACGTCGGACCTGCGGAAGAATACGAAGATCGCGATCCCGGCCACCAGCTGGGACAAGATGACGCCGATGGTGCCGATACCGGTGGCCCAGGTGAACAAGGTGGCGAACGGGTCCAGGCCGGCGATCGCGAACGCCGCGATGACGACCCCCACCATCATGCTCTGCACGATCGATGCCACCCATGGCGTCTGCCGACGAGGCAGTGTCCACCCCAGCGGTTTCCACACCAGTGTCTGGCGGCCGAGCGAGAACAAGTAGCGCGAGACGTTGTTGTGGAAGGTGACGATGGCAGCGAAAGTCGCTGTGACGATCAGGATTTGGAAGAGCAGCGAGATGTTGTGCCCGATGATGGTGTCACTGGCGACGAAGATGAAGTTGCCGCCCGTCTCCGTGGCAATGCCGACGACGTTATCCAGGCCCAGCGCGTTCATGATCAGCCAGCCGGACACGGCGTACAGGACGCCCATGAAGGCGATCGACAGATAGGTCGCACGGGGGATGGTGCGCGCGGGGTCGCGGGCCTCCTCGCCGTAGATGGCCGAACCCTCGAATCCGATGAACGAGGCGTGGGCGAACATCAGTGCCACGCCGAGCGCCCCGCCCAGCACCACGCTGGGGTTGAACGGCTCCAACGAGAAGTCGGCGACCGGGACGTCTTCGCCGAAGAGACTGAACACACTCAGGACGGTGATCATCAGAACTTCCAGCGTCATGAACACACCGAGCACCTTGGCGCCGGAATGCACACCCTGGACGCCCAGCCCGAGGCACAGCAGCAACCCGACGAACGCGTAGACCCACCACGGAACGCTGATTCCCAGTGCGGGATTGAGTAGTTCCGCTGCGTAGTAGCCGAATCCGCCATAGAGCCCGGCCTGGATCGCGTTGTAGGCGAAGATCGCCAGGGAGGCCGAGCCCAGGCCGGGAATCCGGCCGAGCCCGAGCGTGACGTACGCATAGAAGGCGCCGGCATTGGTCACGTGACGGCTCATTGCCACGTACCCGACGGCGAAGATCATCAGCACCACAGCCGCGATCACGAACGCACCGGGCATGCCGATGCCGTTGCCGGCTCCGATGATGATCGGAAACAGCGCCACCACGACGGTCAACGGTGACGCGGCGGCGATGATGTAGAAGAAGATGCTCGGAACACCGAGCGTGTTTTCCTTCAGGCCATGGTTACGCCGACCGCCGGGTGGCTCGGCATCGGCGGGCGTGGCGGACGGCGTCGTGATCGACCGTCGGGGTGGGATGGACGCAGTGACGTTCTCCATGATGGTTCATCTCTCGTGATTCGTGAGGTTCGACGGGGCTGACTCCTTGTCCATGTGCTCGGCGGCCGTTGCCGAGCACAGCGGCGAAAACACTTGCTCACCTCCTCATATCAAGCGCGAGATCGATGAGCAGATCTTCTTGCCCGCCGACCATCGACCGGCGGCCGGCTTCGACCAGTAGGGCGCGGGTCCCGACACCGACCTCGGCCGCGACGCGTTCGGCGTGCAGCAGGAAGCTGGAGTACACACCGGCGTAGCCCAGCGTCAGGGTTTCCCGGTCGACCCGCACCGGTCGCTGCTGCAGCGGGCGCACCACATCCTCGGCCGCGTCCATCAACGCGAACAGATCGCAGCGGTGCGCCCAGCCGTTGAGCTCGGCGACCGCGATGAACACCTCCAGCGGGCAGTTTCCCGCCCCGGCGCCCAACCCGGTCAGGGAGGCATCGACGCGGTGCGCGCCCTCCTCGACCGCGATGATCGAATTCGCCACGCCCAGGGCCAGATTGTGGTGTGCGTGCACACCGATCGACGTCCCCGGACTCAGAACTTCGCGATAGGCCCGCACCCGGTCGCGCACGCCCGTCATGGTGAGACGGCCTCCGGAATCCGTGACGTAGACGCAGTGCGCTCCGGCGTCCTCCATGACCTTCGCCTGCCGCGCAAGGTGATCGGGTTCGGTGAGGTGCGCCATCATCAGGAATCCCGCGACGTCCAGACCGAGACTCCTCGCGGTGGAGATGTGTTGACGGGCGATATCGGCCTCGGTGCAGTGCGTGGCGATCCGCACCGAGGTGATACCGGCATCGACGGCCGCCCGCAGATCGTCGACTGTGCCGACCCCGGGGAGCAACAGCGTGGTCAACTTTGCGTTGCGGACGACATCGGCGGCCGCGGCAATCCATTCGATGTCACTGTGGGCGCCGGGGCCGTAGGTCAGCCCCGCACCGGCCAGTCCGTCGCCGTGGGCAACCTCGATCGCGGCCACGCCGGCACGATCTAGCGCACGGGCAATGCGTCGGGTGTCCGCCAGACTCAGGGAGTGGCCGACGGCGTGCATCCCGTCACGCAGCGTGACGTCCTGCACGTAGATTTCGGTGCTCACGGCGCCGCCTCCACCGATGAGGCGGCCGAGACCGCATGTTCGCCGACACGGATCGCGGCGGCGGTCATGATGTCCAAGTTCCCGGCATAGCGGGGCAGGTAGTCACCGGCTCCCTCGACCTCGAGCAGCACCGTCACCTGTTGCAGGTCGGTGTCCCGGTTGGCCTCGGCGACCAGGCGCCGGCGCGGATCCGATTGCGGTACAGCGGTAATCAGCACCTCCTGTTTGAGCCGGTACCCCGGCACGTAACGGGCGACTTCGCTCACCATCCGGCTCACCGCGGCGGCGATGGCCGCCTCTTCCACGGTGGACACCAGTGTTGCCACCGTGTCGCGCATGATCATCGCCGGTTCGGCCGGGTTGAGCACGATGATCGCCTTGCCGCGGTCGGCTCCGCCCACCGTCTCGATGGCGCGGGCCGTGGTCTGGGTGAACTCGTCGATGTTGGCCCGAGTCCCCGGACCGGCCGATCGGGACGAGATCGAGGCGACGATCTCGGCGTAGTGCACCCTGCTCAGCCGGGACAGCGCCGCCACGATCGGTACCGTCGCCTGGCCGCCGCAGGTCACCATGTTGAGGTTTCGGTGTCCGATCACGCCGGGCAGGTTGACCGCCGGCACCACGTACGGGCCGATGGCGGCCGGGGTGAGGTCGACGACCAGGCGCCCCGTCGGCGCGAGCCGGGCGTGATTGCTGCGGTGCGCTGCCGCACTGGTGGCGTCGAAGATGACGTCGATATCGTCGAAGACGCCCATGTGCAGCAGGCCGTCGACTCCGTCGGCGGTGACTGCTACGTCGAATGCCGACGCTCGGGCCAGACCGTCACTGGCGGGGTCGATGCCGACCATGGCCGCGATATCGAGCACCGCCGACCGCCGCAGCTTGTACATCAGGTCGGTGCCGATGTTGCCGGAGCCGATGACCGCGGCCCGGGAATGGCGTCTCACGTTTGATTCCTCCGTGTCCCGACAGGGGCGTCTGGTCGCTCAGTTGGTCGACGCTGTGGCGGCGGCACGGGGACGCGGTGAGACCGCCACGTCCGGAGCGCTGCGGGCGGCGAGTTCGTTCAGGATGGCGGCGTGCCGCACCTTGTGGCGGATCAGTTCCTCGTGGAACTCGGGCCGGACCCAGCCGTTGTACATGACGGCCTCGGACTCACCGGGCTCGACCTTGAAGTAGACCGGTCCGGCCACCCGGGCGATGTCGCCGGCCTCCCACAACCGGTTCATTCCGCCGAAGGATTCGAAGGTCTCGGCCCAGACATCGAGCGGGATGTCCACCGAGCGGCGAATGGCGGCCAGCATCGGCCGGCTCAGATCGCCGACCGGGTTCACGCTGTCGGCGCCCAGATTCTGCAGGATCTTGATCGAGGCGGGATTGGCATGGCCGGCGTAGACCGAGATTTTGAACTTGGCATCTGCGGGGATGTGTCCGGCGTCGCGCGCCTTGTTCAGGATGTCGAGAACGCCTTCGTCCCAGACGAGTACACCACGGATACCGGTGGAGAAGATCCGTAGATAGTCGTCCAGCAGGTAACGGACGTTGTCGAGCCCGCGGACGCGTCGTCCGCCGGCGGTGCCCTCGGTGCTCAGCGCCTGACGTCCGAGATCCCAGCCCGTGCGGGGGCCGGGCACCGCGATCAGCTCGATGTGGTTCTCCGCGGCCAACTCGGCGACATCGCGCAGCTCTCCGGTGTTGAGCAAGGTCGTGCCACCACCGAACGCGATGATGCGGTGGATGTGCACATCTTGTTTCGCGGACTCGTCCAGAAGCACCTCAAGGGTCGAAAGACGTTCGACACCAGAGATTTCCAGTCGATAGGCACCACCGTCGTCGAATGACTTGGTGGATGCGGCGAGGGTGTAGTCGTCGGCCGACAACAGGCCCTGCGAAGCCAGGATGCTGGCTCCGTCGACCTGTGATGAACGGCTGTCGGCTGCGGTGGGCATTGCGTCTCCTTCGAGCTGATGAGGTCGGCACCGAGAGATTTTCACTGAGTGATATCTCACTGCGCTGAATGAAATCTAGAAGAACCGTCCCCCGCTGTCAACAGGAAGCCCGGGGCTCACTGGCTATCACTGAGCACTGGTAACCTTCACTGGGTGAAAACGCAGACACGACCCGACAAGGGCGCAAGCCTCATCGGCGTCGAACGCACAGCGCGAATCCTCAGTGCGGTGGCCGATGCGGAAACCGGCAATCTGACCGAGATATCAAGGCGCACAGAGCTCAACGAAGCCACCGTGCTGAGGTATCTGAACAGTCTCGCTTCGCTTGGATACGTCGAGCGGTTCAACACCGCCCAATACCGGCTCGGCTGGGAAATTTTCCGACTGGGGCAGCGCGCCTTCTCCGGCCAGGTCCCCGCCGACGCGGTGCTGCCCACCATGGAGCGGCTGATGGAAGAGTTCAACGAGACGGTGAACTTCGCGGCACACAAGGACCGCAGCGTGGTCATCCTGGAAGTCGTCGAGAGCCGGCGCGCCGTGAAGAAGGTCAGCGACGTCGGGCAATCCGACCCCTGGCACGCCTCCGCACTGGGCAAGGCGCTGATGGCGACCATGACCGACAGCGTCTGGCGAGACATCGTGGCGTCCGCGGGACTACCGGAGCTGACCCCGCACACCATCACCTCGATGAAGAAGATGGCCGCCGAGATCTCCGACATTCGCGAACAGGGTTTCGCCGTCGACCGCGAGGAGGCGGCCGAGGAACTGACCTGTGTGGCCGCCGCGGTTCCCGCGTCCAACGGTGGTCCATCACGGTACGCGCTAAGCATCAGTTTCCTTACCCACCGATTGACCCCGGAACGCCTGAAACATGCTGGTGCGCAGGTGAAAGCCGGGGCCCGGGAGATCTCGGCCAAACTGCCGTGACGCAGCCGAGCGCGACGTCGGGCCGTCTGCACGGCAAGGCCATCGTGGTCACGGGGGCGACGTCGGGAATCGGCCTGGTGACGGCAACCCGCCTGCACGCCAAGGGGGCGTGCGTCCTGGTGACCGGACGGGACGTCGAGGCGGGCCGGCAGCTGGCCCGCTCGCTGGACGAGCGAGTGCATTTCGTCGCCGCCGACCTCACCGAGCCGGGTGCGCCGACGGTTGTGGTCGACGGGTGCCGGGACGCGTTCGGCGGCATCGACGGCGTGGTCAACACCTTCGCCGCCATCGCCATGGTTCAGGCGGGTGCCGCGGCCATGGAACGCGGCGGGTCGATCGTCAACGTCACCTCACGCCTGGCGGTCGCGGGGTGCCGACCATGGCGGTGTACGCGGCATCCAAGGGAGCGGTCCAGGCGCTGACACTGTCGGCGGCCGTCGAACTTGCACCACTGGGCATCCGGGTCAACGATGTGGCGCCGGGCATGACCCGAACGCCGCTGTATGACAGCTGGCTGGCCGACACCGCTGATCCCGCTGAGACCGAGCGTGCGGCCGTCGCGCGAATTCCACTGCCGCGTCTGGGCTCACCGCAGGATGTCGCGGACGCCGTCGCCTATCTGGTGTCCGATGACGCACAGCACGTCACCGGCACCAGCATCAAGGTCGACGGCGGCTACACCGCTCAGTGACCTTGACGACCGCACTGTTTGCGCGGCATTCGGCTCACCGCAACCTCTTCAGAAGAGCCTGCAGCGCAAGCAGTTCCGCATCGCTCAACGCCGCGAAGGCCGGCGGCGCGGGATCTTCGACAGAATCGATGCGTTCGACGAGTTCGCGACCCTGGTCGGTGATCGACACGGTCTTGCATCGGCGGTTGTTCGGGTCGATCTGGCGGACCACCAATCCGCGCTCCTCCAGATCGTTGACCGCCACCGTGGCCGCGGGTGCGTCCATGGTGGCCGCATCGGCCACACCCTTGACGGTCATCGGCCCGGATGCCAGCCGCTTGAGCACCCGGATACGGCTGAACGGCAGACCGGACTGTTCGACGACGGCACGCTTCCAGCCGTCGCGGTTCTGGTGCACCACCGACGCCATCAGCTGCCACACCTGGTCTGCCCGATCAGACATCGACGGCCGCCTTGGGAGCGTCGATGAGCGGGGCCAGCCGCCGCGCCGACTCCATGGCCCGCGGTGAGGTCGACACGACGCCGAGCACCACGATCAGCACGCCCAACCCCACACACACCAGCCACAGCGGACGCGCCGAGGCGGTGAAGCTGCCGGTGCCTGCCAGCGCTGCACCTGCCACCGAACCGCACAGCGCCACACCGATGCTCACACCGATCTGGCGGCTGGTGCTGGTGACCGCCGACGCGGCGCCGGCCCGGTCCAGCGGCATGCCACTGACGGCCGCATTGGTGATGGGTGCGTTGACCATCGAGAACCCGATGCCGAACAGCGCGAACACCGCCATCAGCGACCACACCGGCGCGGTTTCCGGGAGCAGCGCCAGTGCCGCGGAGGCCAGGGCGATCATCACCCCGGAGGCCAGCAGCGACGGCCGGGCCCCGTAGCGCCCCACCATCCGCCCCGACAGCGGCGAGAAGACCAGCGCACCGACCGCGATCGGCAGATAGATCAGTCCGGTCTGCACGGCCGAGAAGCCGCGCGCACCCTGCAGGTACAGCGACATCATGAACAGCAGCGCGCCCCAGGACGCGAACGCGCCGATCGCGATCACCGTCGCGGAAGCGAAGGGCACGCTGCGAAAGAAGCGCAGATCCAGGAACGGGTCGACCCGTCGGGACTCGTAGCCCAGGAAGGCGACGAAGGCCGACACCGCCACCGCGCCCGCGGTGAGCACCCGAACGTTGTCCCACCCGAGCGCGGGACCTTCGATCAGGGTGAAGACCGCGCCGAAGAGGAACACCACCGCCAGCACCTGGCCGACCGGATCGATGTTGCGCATCGTCGCCGATCGGGTCTCGGGGACGAAGATCGCCGTCAGCACGACGGCCGCCAGGCAAATCGGCAGATTGATCCAGAACACCGCCCGCCAGCTGATCAGGTGGATGAGCAGGCCACCGACCGCGGGGCCGAGCGCCATCGCGATACCGACCACCGCCCCCCAGATGCCGATCGCGCGGGCGCGTTCGACCGGCCCGGTGAATACCTGCGAGATGATGGACAGCGCCACCGGGTTGAGCATCGAACCGCCGATGGCCTGCAGGAATCGGGCGCCGATCAGGGCGTCGATGCCCGGTGCGAGACTGCACAGCAGCGAGCCGAGGGCGAAGATCAGCAGTCCGATCTGGAAGACCCGGCGTCTTCCGAAGCGGTCGCCCATCGCGCCGGAGAGCATGAGCAGCGAGGCGAGCACCAGGGTGTAGACGTCGATGACCCATTGCAGCTGCGAGGCCGTGGCGCCCAGATCCTCGCGGATGGACGGGACCGCGACGTTGACGATGGTGGCGTCCATCGACACGATCAGCAAACTCAGGCAACAGGACGCCAGGACGATCGCCTTGCGCCGAGGCGTCAGCGTGCTGATCGTTTCATTCACACAACGATTGTGAAACTACAACTGTTTGGCGGGCAAGGCGTCCCGCAGTGAGAAATCTCGCAGTTTCGCGACGCGGTCAGCGTCCGCCGAGGTCGATGTAGTCGCGCTCGGTGTAGCCGGTGTAGATCTGGCGCGGGCGGCCGATCTTGCCGGGCTCGGAGTGCATCTCCCGCCAGTGCGCGATCCAGCCGGGCAGCCGGCCGAGCGCGAACAGCACGGTGAACATCCGGGTCGGGAAGCCCATCGCGCGGTAGATGACGCCGGTGTAGTAGTCGACGTTCGGGTAGAGCTTGCGCTCCACGAAGAAATCGTCGGTCAACGCGATCTCTTCGAGCTGCTTGGCGATGTCCAGCAGCGGATCGTCGACGCCGAGCTTGCCGAGGATCTTGTCGGCCTGCTCCTTGACGATGCGCGCCCGCGGGTCGTAGTTCTTGTACACCCGGTGCCCGAAGCCCATCAGCTTGACGCCGTCTTCGCGGTTCTTGACCTTCTTGACGAAGGTCTCCACATCGTCGCCGCCGTCCCGGATCTTGGTCAGCATCTCCAGCACGGCCTGGTTGGCACCACCGTGCAGCGGTCCCCACAGCGCGTTGATGCCGCCGGAGATCGAGGTGAACAGGTTGGCCTGCGAGGAGCCGACGAGGCGCACTGTCGAGGTCGAGCAGTTCTGCTCGTGGTCGGCGTGCAGGATCAACAGCATGTCCAAGGCGCGAACAATTTCGGGATCGACCTCATACGGCTCGGCCGGGAATCCGAACGTCATCCGCAGGAAGTTCTCGACCAGTGTCAGCGAATTGTCCGGGTACAGGAACGGCTGTCCCTCGGACTTCTTGTAGGCGTATGCGGCGATGGTGGGCAGCTTGGCCAGCAGCCGAATCGTGGACAGCTCGACCTGCTTGTTGTCCAGCGGGTCCAACGAATCCTGGTAGTAGGCGCTCAGTGCGTTGACCGCCGAAGACAGCACCGGCATCGGGTGCGCGTTGCGCGGGAATCCGTCGAAGAACCGCTTGAGATCCTCGTGCAGCAGGGTGTGCCGCTGGATCTGATTGGTGAACGTGGCCAACTCATCGGCGGTCGGCAGCTCACCGTAAATGAGCAGGTAGCTGACCTCGATGAACGTCGACTTCTCGGCCAGCTGCTCGATCGGGATGCCGCGGTAGCGCAGGATGCCGGCGTCACCGTCGATATAGGTGATCGCGCTCTTGGTCGACGAGGTGTTCACGAAGCCACCGTCGAATGTCGTGTAACCGGTCTTGGCGAGCAGCGGCCCCAGCGCGATACCGTCCGAACCTTCGGAGGCGTGGACGATCTCCAAGTCCAGGGAGCCGCCCGGATACGACAGGGTGGCTTTCTCGTCAGGGCTGGAGTTTGCGGCCACTGGAACCCCTTCTCTGGGCGTCGTCACGGGTGAGGCGGCCCAAAGACCGTCTCTTGGTACTGGACGGTAGTCGCTAACAATCCGGCGCGCTTGCGGGGGGGTTCCCCGGCGGGCGGATCGGTCGGCTCCGGGGCCGATGTCCACGGCCGCCAGGTCCGGGTCAAGGTCTCGTAGGCGGCCGTGATGCGGGCGGCAACGATATCCGGCTCGATGGGGGGCTGACCCGGTGTACCCAGCCCCCGGGTGGCGGCGTTCATCACCGCCGTCCAGGTCTCCAGCACCAGGTGCACCGCGTCGTGATCCCGGGGCAGACCCATCCGCTCGGCGAGGGCGACAACGGTGGGGAAATGATCCTGCTGCTGGCGGTACGGGATATTCGTCACAGCCAGACTGGCCGAGGAGTTCACGATCCGGATCAGCGCCGCCATGCGGTGGAAGACGGGTGTCGGCCTGCCGTCCAGACCGGGCTGCAGCGCCTTGAGGTGGGCCCGCAGCATCGCCTCGAACTCGGTGATATCGGTGGGCTGGCGCGCCAGTTCGTCGGCGACGAAGGCGGCGGTGTCTTCGATGATGGCGAAGATCACCGCTTCCTTGGTCGGAAAGTACCGGCTGAAGGTGCGCGGCGATACGTCCGCGGCGGCCGCGATCTGTTCGACGGTGGTGTTGTCGAAACCCTGCCGCTCGCACAACTCGGCGGCCGTCTGAATCAGCGTGACACGGGTCCGCAGCTTCTTTCGCTCCCGTAGACCGCTGGGCGGCCGCTCAGACATTCGCCGGAATATCGTCGTCCGTCGGTTGCCGTCCGGGCGTGGTGGCAAACATCTGCCCGGCGAACTCCACGATCTGCGCACAGGCCTGGTTGAGCCGCTCGATCACCAACAGCGGACCCAGCGGCATCCCGTCGGTGTCCTCGACCAGGTCACCGCATGCGCCGATGATGATGGCGTTGAACACAGACAGCCCCAGCAACAGGTCGCGGTCATCGGTGCCGACGCCCATCAGCTCGGCCAGTGCGGCCAGTACGGCCGGTGACCTGAACTCGAATGCACTCTGCCGCAAAGCATCCGCATTGTTGAAGACACGCAGCGTGAGCACCACGCGATCACTGGTGAAGCCCTCGATCTGACCGGCAGCAGATTTGGTGAGCACCGCGAGATGCGCTGTCCGCAGTGCCTCCACCGGACCGATACCGCGGGGCAGGCGACGCAGCTCGGCGGCGATCTGCTCGGACAGATCATCCAACAAGGTGAGGAAGACGGCTTCCTTGGTGGCGAAGTACCGGCTATAGGTGCGCGGGGAAACTTCGGCCGCCGCGGCGATCTGGTCGACGGTGGTCTGTTCGTAGCCCTGGCGAAGACACAACCCCACCGCCGCGTCGATCAAAATGGCCCGGGTGCGTAGCTTTTTTCGTTCGCGCAAGCCGAGATCGGTTTCCCAGTTCGCGGCGGCCACCACTGGATCGTAACCCGACGACCTGAGAGCGCGCCGGAGGTTACGGCTGAAGCCGCTGCACCTGCCCGTCGGCCGGTGTGACGCGAATCCTGTTATGCACGCGGTTTTCCCGGCCCTGCCAGAATTCGACGACCTCCGGCGCGATCAGGTAGCCGCCCCAATTGGGCGGCACCGGAACCGCTTCGAGATCGGCGAAGCGGGCACTGACATCGGCGAGTTGGTCGAGCAGCGCCGCCCGGGACGCTATCGGCGCGGACTGCCTGGAGGCCCATGCGCCGAGCTGGGAGCCGCGCGGACGTTTGGACCAGTAGTCCGCGGTCTCCTCGGCCGGCACCCGGATCACCGGGCCGCGCACGTGAATCTGGCGTCCCAGCGCGTACCAGGGGAACGTCGCCGAGGCATACGGTCGTATTGCCAACTGCTCGCCCTTGGCCGAGTCGTAGTTGGTGAAGAAGGTGATTCCGTCCTCGCCGGCGCTCTTGCACAGCACGGTGCGCGTCATCGGTCTGCCCTCGGCGTCGACGGTGCCGACCACCATCGCGTTGGGCTCGGCCAGCCCGGCCGCATGCGCCTCGGCCAGCCACCGGTCGAACAGGGCCAGCCATCCGTCGGCCACCCAATCGGTGTCCAGATCCGCACTGCCGTCCTTCTCCACCGACCCGTATTCGGCCCGCATCCGCGCAAGCTGCTCCGGTTCCATCTGCAGAACGGTACGCGCGCGGCGGCGGCCGCGGACGAGTGCAAGAATCTGGGCATGACAGAGCTGTCGCCGGTGCCGGGGGATTTCGTCCCCGGACTCGAAGGGGTGGTGGCGTTCACCACCGAGATCGCCGAGCCCGACAAGGACGGCGGGGCCCTGCGCTACCGCGGCGTCGACATCGAAGACCTGGTGGCCCACCGGGTCACCTTCGGGGCGGTCTGGGGGCTACTGGTCGACGGTGATTTCCGCCACGGCCTGGCCCCCGCCGAGCCGTTCCCGCTGCCGATCCACTCCGGCGACGTGCGAGTGGACGTGCAGGCCGGGCTGGCCATGCTGGCGCCGATCTGGGGATATCCGCCGCTCCTGGACATCGACGACGACACGGCCCGCAATCAGCTGGCCCGGGCGTCGGCGATGGCGCTGTCCTACGTCGCCCAGTCCGCCCGCGGTATCTATCGGCCCGCCGTGCCGCAGCGCACCATCGACCAATGCGACACCGTCACGGCACGTTTCATGACCCGCTGGCAGGGTGACCCGGATCCCCGCCACATCGAGGCCATCGACGCCTACTGGGTGACCGCCGCCGAGCACGGGATGAATGCCTCGACCTTCACCGCCCGCGTGATCGCCTCCACCGGCGCCGACGCGGCGGCCGCGCTGTCGGGTGCCGTCGGCGCGATGAGCGGACCGCTGCACGGCGGCGCGCCCGCACGGGTGCTGCCGATGCTCGAGGAAGCCGAACGCAGCGGCGATGCTCGCGCCGTGGTGCAGGCCATCCTGGACCGCAAGGACAAGCTGATGGGCTTCGGGCATCGCGTGTACCGGTCCGAGGACCCCCGGGCCCGGGTGCTGCGCGCGACCGCCGAACGTCTGGGCGTTCCCCGCTACGAGGTGGCGGCGGCCTTCGAACAGGCCGCACTCGCCGAGCTGCGCGAGCGCCGCCCCGACCGCGCCATCGAGACCAATGTGGAGTTCTGGGCGGCGGTCATCCTGGATTTCGCCCAGGTGCCGCCCACCATGATGCCCGCCATGTTCACCTGCGGGCGGACAGCGGGCTGGTGCGCGCACATCCTCGAGCAGAAGCGGCTGGGCAAGCTGGTGCGCCCGTCGGCGGTGTACGTCGGACCGGACCCGCGCCCCGCCGACTCGGTGGCGGGCTGGGACCGCATCGTGGCATCATGACCGCCGCGGTGTTCGCTTCGGCTGCAGCCGCTTTCGCGCGACTGGTGCGGAGAATACCCGAAACCGCCTGGGACGGACCGGGCTTGGGCGACTGGGATCTGCGCGCACTGGTGGGGCACACCTCCCGTTCCCTGATCACGGTCAGCGAATACCTGCACACACCAGCCGATCACGTGGACGTCGATGATGCCGTCGCCTACTACGTGTGGGTGCGCGAGTTCTCCGCCGGCGCCGGCGCCGAGGCCATCACCGAGCGGGGCCGCCAGGCCGGCAGAGCGCTCGGCACCGACCCGGCCAGCACCGTCGACGAGCTGGTGGACCGCGCGCTCGCCGATGTCGAAGCCGCCGGCGATCCGACGATCCGGGTGATCGGCGGAATGGGCATCCGACTGTCGGACTACCTGCAGACCCGGGTGTTCGAACTCGTGGTGCACGGGATGGATATCGCACGGGCCACCGACCTCGACGCCGAACTGGCGATCGAGGCCGTGGAACAGGCCGCCGTGCTGGCCACCCGGGTGGCCGCCCGACTCGGCGACGGTGAGACGGTGCTGGCCGCGTTGACCGGCAGGACGAACCTGCCGCCGGGATATTCGGTGGTCTGAGGACCTGTCGGACCTCCGTGGTTGCATGCGATGAGATCGGGTCGCACTCCCGGTCTATAGATCGTCAGTCGCCCAACACCAGGAGACAACCATGGCCATCGATATCACTCCCGCCGTCATCCCGCACCTGTGTGTCGATGACGCATCCGCCGCCATCGCGTTCTATGTCAAGGCGTTCGGCGCCACCGAACTCGGCCGGGTACCGCAGGCCGACGGCCGGCTGATCCACGCGGCCGTGCAGATCAACGGCTCCACCGTCATGTTGAACGACGATTTCCCCGAGTTCGACAACGGGAAGTCCCAGACCCCGAAAGCATTCGGCGGCACGCCGGTCACCATCCATTTGACCGTCACCGATGTGGACACCAAGTTCGCCCGGGCCGTGCAGGCCGGTGCCGAGGTGGTGATGCCGCTGGCGGACCAATTCTGGGGTGACCGCTACGGCATGGTGCGCGACCCGTTCGGTCATCAGTGGTCGCTGGGTCAGCCGGTGCGCGAGGTCAGCCCGGAGGAGATCGCCGCGGCTATGCAGGCGCAGTCCTAGCCCCGGGCAGGTAGAGCCCCAACAGGTCCGCCGGCAGCGCGTTCGCGCCGGTGATCTGGCTGATCGCCGCGATGCTGGCGGGCTTGGGGGTGCGCTCGAGCTCTGGGGTGTTGGGATCGGAGCCGTACAGGCCGAACTGCAGGTGGTACCCGTCGGCCCATTCCAGGTTGTCGACGAAGGACCAGTAGGTGTAGCCGCGGATGTCGGTGCCGTGCGCCACCAGATCCTGCACCACCGCGATGTGGTTGACGATGTAGGACGGTCGTTTGGTGTCCTCGTCGTCGGCCACCCCGTTCTCGGTGATCCACACCGGCTTGCCGTAGGAGGCGGCGACTTCGAGCACCTCACGGAACCCGCCCGGGTCGATGGGCTGGTTGAAATCGCTGCATGTCTGCTCGGACGCCTGGCACCGGAACGGGATGCCCTGCAGGAAGTTGAAACCGGGCAGCGGGGCGAACCCGAAACCGCCCATCGGCTGCGAACCGTAGTACTGCACGCCCAGGAAGTCGACCTTGTCGGCGAAGCCGGGGCGGATCTCGTCGGCGGTCTTCTTGCCGTCGAAGTTCGCATCGACCCAGCCGTCGATCACCGCATTGGGGAACCACTGGTTGAACACCTTGTTCCAGGCATCTGCGGCCGCGACGTCCTGCGGGTTCAACGGATTGGCCGGGCGGGCCGGGACCATGTTGTTGGCGAAGCCGACGAAGGCGTCATCGTCCCACCGGTGGATCGCGTCATAGGCAGCCACGTGGCCTTTGGCCTCGTTGCCCACGAAGCGGGCGGCCAGGTCGGTGCGCACCACACCCGGCGGCCAGCTGGGCACCAGCCCCGGGATGGCCAGGAACTCGGTCATCACCGGCGGGAACGGTTCGTTCAGCGTCACCCAGTTGTCCACCTGATCGCCGTAGGTCCACGCCAGGAACGCGGCGTACTTCTCGAACTCGACCGGCGTCTGGTCCGACAGCCAGCCCGCCGCGGGTGCGGGCAGCCCCAGTTGGATGAGGGGGCGCGCGGTGATCGGGTCGTGGACCCACAGCGGCAGGGTGAAATGGTTGACGGTGACCAGCGGCTCCAGGCCGTGCGCACGCAGCGCGTCGAACACGGCCCGGTAGTGCGCCACCTCGACCGGGTCGGCGAGCGCCTGGAGAGCCTGCAGGTCGGCCAGGCTCACGCCGCCGCCCTCGTCGGTGATGTCGATCCCGGCAGTCGAATTCGGGAAGATGCGGCTCCACTCGATGGACATCCGGAAGGTGTTCATGCCGAGTTCGTTCTTGGCCAGCGCGGCGTCGGAGTCATAGGACACATAGGTGCCGGGGCCGTTCTCCGGGACGCCGTTGGTCAGGCCGAGCAGTTGGTTCAGCGGATGGTGCACCCACGCGTACCAGTCCGAGTTCGGGTCGACCGGTGATCCGGGGCCGCCCTCTGCCTGGAAGCCGGCATGCGCCACACCCCAGTGGAAGTCGTCGGGGAAGGACAGGTCCACATCCTCGACCGGGTCGACCTCGACGGTGATGGTGCGGGCCACGCCGTGCCCTCCCCCGGGACGCAGCAGGTTACCCAGGATGGGGATGTGCTGCAGGAATCCCAGCGGACCGTGCCAGTGCACCCCGGCCCGTTGGTCGTCGACGACGACGGTGAACGCGTCGGTTCCGCCGGTGGCGGCCATCGCATTGGTCGGTCGGTAGATGAAATCGCCCGTCGTCTGGTCGATCTGGACCGTACCGCCGTTGAGCGGCCGGCCGACCACGGTGTAGCGGAGCGGATCGCCGTCGGGGTCGGAGGCGCCGACGTTGCCGAGGACCTGGCCGGTGCTCGTCTGGGTGGTCTCGCCGTCGTCGACGATGCGCGGTGTGGCGTTGAACAGTTCGCGGCGCACCCAGGCCAGCACCGCCCACGCCGACGGCGGGCCCACCGGCCCGGCGGGTAGGCCCGCGGCGAACGGGCTGAGCACCGCGCCGACCAGACTCCTGGCGAGGTTGACCACATAGCGGATCGCGGTGACCGGGTTGGGCAACGTCGATGTCCACGTCACCGGCGCGGGTGCGGTGGCCGCCGCCGGGCTGACGGCCGCGGCCACCGGTGTGGTGAGCTGTGTCTGAGCGGGGGCACTGGGCGCGTGGACGGTGTCGGTGTTCTCCGACCTGCTGATGTCGCCCACGGTGACGTCGTCGACCTCGTCGGCCTCCGGTGGGTGCGCCGTGGTGCCGTTCGGGCGCACCGCGGACAGGCCCCCGCGCGCAGCGGTCTGCGCCTGTCGGACGGTCCGGGGCGCGACGCGGCGCTCGGGTTTCTGGCCCGCGGGCTTCGCGGCGGGTTCGGGTTCGGACGCGCCCTGTTGAGAACTCTGCTGAGTGCCCTGCCCGCTGTCCGGCGTCTCGGCCGACGCCACCGGGTATCCCCACCCGGTGGCCGACCAGATGCCGACCACCACTGCCACACCCGCGACCCGACCGCTACGCATTCCTTTCGTATACACGCCGTGCTGCGGGGATATCGGCGAAATTCACATCTCACGCGCACACTGGGCGCCGCGAACGCGACGGTGAACGGCCGCGCGGAACTCTAGCGGCGCAGGCCCTCGAGCAACCGCCTGTGCACCGGCGGTCGCGGCGCCGTGGCCGCGGCCGCGAGCATGTCCGCGATGTCGACGAACTTGTCCCGCGGGCGCTGCCCACCACCGCGCGCGATCTCGGCCGCATCGATGGCCCGCCAACCCGCTGCGTCGACGACCTCGGGTCGCCGGCTGCGGACCAACTTGCCCAGCGCCGCCGGCTTGTGCACCGGATCGCCGAGCAGGCCGCGGTTGTAGTCCTCGACCAGGTTGCGCACCGTCTCGGCGGCACACGACTTGTTGGTGCCGATGAACCCGGTCGGGCCGCGTTTGATCCAGCCCGCCACGTAGGCGCCCGCGGTCTGGCGCACCCGGCCGCCGTCGTTGGGCACCACCGCGGTCACCTCGTCGAACGGCAGATCGGCAATCGCCTTGCCGCGGTAGCCGATCGAGGTCAGCACCATGCCGGCGTCGAGCGTGGCACCCCCGGCGAACTCGATACCGGTGATCTGTTCCGCACCGAGCAGCCGCTGCGGGGTCAGCTGGTAGGCCAGCCGGATCCGCGGTCGGGTGATCGGCGCCGACGCATCGCCCAGCTTGGTCAGGATCTCCAGTTTGTTGCGCGTGAGCCGGTCGGTCACGGTGGCCAGGTCGGCGGTGACGCGCTCATGGTCGGCGGCGTCGAGCACGACATCGCAGGTGGCGGTCAGGCCGATCAGCTCGGGCAGCGTGAACGCCGAGAACTCGGGGCCGCGCCGTGCTGCGATCACCACCTCCTGCACCTTCGAGGACCGCAACGCCGCCAACGCATGGTCGGCGATATCGGTGCGCGCCAACGCGTCGGGATCCGAGGTGAGGATCCGCGCCACGTCGAGGGCGACGTTGCCGTTGCCGATGATCACCACCCGCTCGTGACCGAGGTCGACGGGCAGATCCGTGTATTCGGGGTGTCCGTTGAACCAGGCGACCACTTCGGTGGCGGTGGCGCTGCCCGGTAGCCCCATGCCTTCGATCTCGAGGCGACGGTCGTTGGGCGCTCCGACGGCGTAGAGCACCGCATGGTGGTGCTCGAGCAGGTCGGCGTGGCTCAGATGCTTACCCACCTCGACGTTGAGATACATGATGAGTTCGGGATGCTCGGCCACCCGGTCGAAGAGGCGGGTGACCCGCTTGGTGCTCTGATGATCCGGCGCCACCCCGGCCCGCACCAAACCATAAGGTGTGGGCAGCTTTTCGAACACGTTCACCCGGACCCCTCGCTGGGTGAGCAGTTCGTCTGCGGCGTACATGGCCGCCGGCCCGGAGCCGACGATCGCGACCTGTAGCGGTCCGCCGGAGCGCGGTGCCACCATCGGCGCGGGTGGCACCGGAGCCAGTTTGGAGGTCGGCGGCAGCTTGCCTTCCCGCTTGGGATAGAACGCCGCGTTGAGCTCGATGAACGGCAGTTGGTTCTCGGTCAGCTTGGTGTCCGCGGCAATCGCCCCAACCGGGCAGGCGCTGACGCAGGCACCGCAGTCGACGCAGGCATCGGGATCGATGAACAGCATCTCGGCGGTCGCGAAACCCGGCTCATCCGGTGAGGGATGGATGCAGTTGACCGGGCAGGCGTAGACACAGGACCCGTCGCTGCAACACGACTGGGTGATGACGTGCGGCATGACCTAGGACGCGACCGCGACCAGATGCTCGCGTGCCGGCTCGCTGCGGTACCGCGCGGGCGGACCGTCGATCTTGCACAGCTTCCAGACCAACTTGGCGATCGGGTTCATCAGTCCGGTGTCATGGCAGAGCATGCGCACATCGGAGAACATGTTGCGCAGGAACATCCGCGACTCGGGCGCGGAGAAGAAGATCTCCTTGCGCACCGACCGGGGGATATCGAAGGTCTTCCAGAATTCGCGCGGCGGCACGACGATCGCCGAACACAGGATGCGCATGGTCAGCGGCACGAAGATCGACAGCATCCAGCGCTGGCGACGGCGCAGATCGGGGACGCGCTTGTGCAAATACTGGTGCGCGAACGAAATGTGGCGGGCTTCCTCGGCGACGTGGATCGCCATGACGCGCTCCATGATCGGGTGCAGGGCCTTACCCTCGCGCAGCACGTTCTTCTGGGTGTGGTCGATGGGCTCCTCGCCGGCGAGCACGCCGAAGAAGAATGGGATCGGGAACGGTCCGGCGGCCAGCGGGATGATCGGCTGCACCCATTTCAGCAGTTTCGGCATGCCCGGGACGTCGACGCCCATCCGGTTGACCATCTCCTGGAACATCAGGGTGTGGTTGCACTCCTCCACCGACTCGTGCAGGCAGTACCGGTACTCCGGCGAACCGTTGGGCACCCAGAACGAATACTCCATGAGACCGCGGATCAGGATGTTCTCGAAGTGCAGACCCACCTTGGCGACATTGGCCTGGCGCCACATGCCGATCTCGATCTGGCGCTCGACCGACTGCTCCTGGTACCACGGGTGGCCGCCGATGGGGTCCGTCGACGGCAGGATCCAGCGTTCGTCGTTGGGGATCACGGCGAACTCCGGGGAGTCCCACTCGATGTCCTTGAAGGGATTGAAATTGCGCCGGACCGACCCCTCGGACAGCGTGGTCAGCATGTCGGTGTACTGCGCGTCATCGCTGACGTCCATGTTGCGACGCCAACGGCGGATCACACGTGTCTTGGCTTCTTTGACAGCCATTCGGGGGGCCTCCCTGCCTACCGTGGGATTTACATTCGGTCGCTCGATGTCTAGGAACAGTACCCGCGGTCCCAGTAATTAAACAGGGCCTTTCCCGAGATGTGGTTCAGCGGCGTTATCCAGGTCACATGTGAGCCAGGTCACCAATCGTGCATCAAGATCAAGTTAGACTAAGACCCCTTCGCCCCGACTGACGTGCAGCTCGGGCTAAAGATTCGGGGAAGCCATGGCTCGCAGGACAAAGGCCATCGTCATCGGAGTGGCGGCCATCGTCGTCGTCTTGTTCTCCGGCGCGGTGCTCTCCAGTTGCGCCACCCAGATCGGCCCCGGGCAAACCGCCGTCAAGGTGGACGACTACCTGCTGATCCCGGCCGATCCCAAGGTCGACGGATGTATCGACCCGGAGACCTCGGCCTTCAACCCCCCGGGCGGGTTCAAGGCCTACCGGTACCCGTCACGCCAGATCAGCTGGGACGCCACCGGCAGCCCGGATTCCGAGGCCGAACCGACCATCGTGGTCTCCAATGCCACCGCCCCCGCCGAGCTGCGGGTTCCGGTCGTGATCACCTTCGACCTGACCAGCGACTGCGCCATGCTGATGGACTTCCACCGCGATTTCGGCACCAAGTATCAGGGCTGGCTCGACAACGACGGCCTGGTCACCACCGGTTGGGTCAACCTGCTGCGCTATGTCATCGGCCAACCCGCCGAGCAAGTGCTGATCAGCGTGGCGCAGAAGTACACTTGGCGCGAGATCTGGAATGACGAGAAGGTGCGCATCGAGTTCCAGAATGCGCTGCGCGACGCGCTACCCGGCGCCTCTCGGGCCCGCACCGACGGTCGCGAGTTCTTCACGAACTTCCAGGTGACGGTCATGAAACCGGACCCCGTCGACGAGGGCCTCAAAGACGCCATCATCGCCGAACAGAAGGCGATCGCCGATGCCCGCGCCGCCGAGGCCAAGGGCGTGGCCGACGCAAACGCTGCGCGAGCGAAGGCCGAGGCCGACAAGGCCACCGCGCAGGCGCAGACCGAACTGGCCCGCCAGGTTGCACTGCAGAAACAGGCCGAGATCGCCGGCTACCCGAACGTGGAGGCGTACCTACGGGCGCTGGCGATCGAGCGCGGCCAGAATCCCTACCAGCCGACCTACGTGGTGCCCCAGGCCGGATGACATCTCCCGCGGCCGATAATCTGAACGCCATGGCCGAACTGACAATCCCCGCCGATATCAAGCCCAAAGACGGACGGTTCGGCTGCGGCCCCTCCAAGGTGCGCCCCGAGCAGCTGGCCGCCCTGGCGGGCGCGGGTGACCTGTTCGGCACCTCGCACCGGCAAGCCCCGGTGAAGAACCTGGTCGGCCGGGTCCGCGACGGGTTGCGCCAGCTGTTCTCGCTGCCCGACGGCTACGAGGTGATCCTGGGCAACGGCGGGTCGACCGCATTCTGGGATGCCGCGGCGTTCGGGCTGGTCGACAAGAAATCTTTGCATCTGACCTACGGTGAGTTCAGCTCCAAATTCGCTTCCTGCGTGGCCAAGAACCCGTTCGTCGGCGACCCGATCATCATCAAAGCCGACGCCGGGAGCGCGCCCGAGCCGGTATCGGACCCCTCGGTGGACGTCGTCGCGTGGGCGCACAACGAGACCTCCACCGGCGTGGCGGTGCCGGTCCAGCGCCCGGCCGGTGACGCCCTGGTGCTCATCGACGCCACCTCGGCGGCCGGCGGCCTGCCCGTCGACATCCGCGACGCCGACGCCTACTACTTCGCGCCGCAGAAGAACTTCGCCGGCGACGGCGGACTGTGGTTCGCGGTGCTCTCCCCCGCGGCATTGGCCCGGATCGACGCCATCGCGGCCACCGAACGCTGGGTGCCAGATTTCCTGTCGCTGCCCATCGCGGTGGACAACAGCCTGAAGAATCAGACCTACAACACCCCGGCCATCGGCACGCTGATCCTGATGGCCGAGCAAATCGACTGGCTGCTGGCGGGCGGCGGGCTCGACTGGGCAGTCAAACGCACCGCCGATTCGTCGGAGCGACTGTACTCGTGGGCCGAAAAGTCGGATTTCGCAACCCCTTTCGTCACCGATCCGAAGCTGCGGTCACAGGTGGTCGGCACCATCGACTTCGCCGATTCGGTGGATGCCGCGGTGGTGGCCAAAACCCTGCGGGCGAACGGGATCGTCGACACCGAGCCGTACCGCAAGCTGGGTCGCAACCAGCTGCGGGTCGCGATGTTCCCCGCGATCGATCCCGAGGATGTCAGCGCGCTGACGGCGTGCGTGGATTGGGTCGTGGAGAGAATCTGAACACGGCCCCTCCGGCGATCTGCGTGTCTGCGCGGTAACGGGCGGATAACAAAGTAGGGTGCGCGGTGGAGGTGCACTATGCGGGAACTGAAGGTCGTCGGGCTCGACGTGGACGGCAAGCGGCTCATCTGCGAAGCGCCCGACTCCGGTGACAATTTCGCCATCCGTGTCGACAACCGGCTGCGGGCCGCCGTGCGCGGCGATAAGGCCACCTCCAACCAAACTGAGATCGAGGTCGAGGTGAGCCAAGGCTTGCGCCCCAAGGAAATTCAGTCCCGCATTCGCGCGGGTGCTTCCGTGGAGCAGGTCGCCGCGCTGGCCGGTGAAGATATCGACCGGATCCGACGGTTCGCCAACCCGGTACTGCTGGAGCGCTCCCGCGCGGCCGAGCTGGCCACTGCGGCGCACCCCGTGCTGGCCGACGGCCCGTCGGTGCTGACGCTGCTCGAGACGGTGACGACTGCTCTGATCTCCCGAGGCTTGGACCCCAACGCGACAACTTGGGACGCCTGGCGCAATGAGGACGGGCGCTGGACGGTGCAGCTGGCCTGGAAGGCCGGCAAGTCCGATCTGCAGGCCCATTTCCGGTTCACACCCGGCTCGCACGGGGGCACCGTCGTGGCCTTCGATGACAGCGCGTCGGAGTTGATCGACCCGAGCTTCGCCCGGCCGCTGCGCCCGGTGGCCGCGGTCGCCCAACTCGACTTCGAGGTGGCGCCGGTCGCCATGCATGCCCCGGTGCATCCGTCTCAGGTGGTACTGCCACCTGAGAGATCCGCGCCGGTTGCACCCGCTCCGGCACCCGCTCCCCCGGCTGCATCCCCTGCTCCGGCTTCCGCGCCGGCGGCGCAGGCTCCGACTTCTACTGGCACCGAGTCCGAGGTCGACGAGGAGCAGGCACCCGCCGCGCCGAAGCCGCGCCGCACCCGCAAGGCGAAGCCGTCCGTACCGGCCTGGGAAGACGTGCTGCTGGGCGTGCGGTCCGGCACTCAGCGCTGACACCGCGTTTCACCCGAGCAGCCGACCCATCGCCCGCTCAGAAGTGTGGTGGGTCGCTGTCGCTTTCGGCGTGTTCGAGGGCGCGGGCGGTGGCGTTGTGGTGGCGTTCGGTTGTGATGCGTTGGTCGCGGTTTTGGGCGCGGGTGCGTTGCCGGACCGGCATCTTGGTGTCGCGGCCGTCGTCGTTGAGCAGGGTGATATTGCGTTTGCGTGGGATGGGGGTGTGGATGTTCCAGTGCGGGAACAGGAGTGCCGCGCCGGGGGCCTTGGTGTAGGTGTGCCCGGTGGGTGCGGCCCAGCCGATGCTGCCGTCGGGCTTGGCGGTGGGCGCCCAGCCGGCGAAGGTTTTGAGCAGATGGTGTAGCCGGCAGAGCGGGGCCAGGTTGCCCGGGTGGGTGGCCCCGGCCGGCCACGGGATCAGATGATCCAGATCGCAGCGGTGCGCGGCCCGGCTGCAGCCGGGAAATGAGCAGGTCATGGCGCGCATGCGGACGAAGGCGGTCAGCGCGGTGCTGGGTCGGTATCGGGGTTCGGTGGGCAGATCAGCGATCGCGGTGAGCGGTTTGATGGTGGCGCCGCCGGCGACGAGCTCGGCCAACAGGTGGGCGGGGATGATGGCGCCGTCGAGCATCACCGCGGGGCCGGGAGTGCACGCCGCCGGAGCCGCGGGAGATGCGGGGCGACTGGCCGTGCTAGCCCCGGGGCGAGCGTTGGCCGCCGGCTCGGCGGGGCCAGATTCTGCGGCCGGCTTGGCGGGTCCGGATTCCGCGGCCGGTGTCTGCGGCTCGGGGTCGCCGCCAGACACTGGCACTCGCTCGGGCGCTTGCTCGGCCTCGGTGTCGGTGTCGGTGTCGGGTGTGGTGTCCGGGGTGCCCGCCGACCCCGGCACACCCTGCCGCGGGCGGTCCTGTTCGGTCGCGGGGAGTTGGTCGGTGAGCGCATAGATGGCGACCGCGCCCGCCCGCGGATCCTTCCCGCTGCCCACACACCCGGGATCCCCGCACTCACAGGTCAGCCGCTGCAACGCGGGCCCGATGACCCCCAAGGTGGCCAGCGCCGCCGCGCGTAGTTCCCCGCGCCGGCGCGGATCATTCGCGCAGACGGTGTCGGCGAGTTCCTCGAGACGCTGCTGCAGCAGCACCTTGTCGGTGACCCGCAGCCGCCCCCAGAACGAGGACACCCCGTGCGGGTCGTCCTTATCGTCGAACTCCACATACAGGTCCTTGGCGGCCCGCCGGGACCGCACCACGGCGTCGGGATCGAATTTCTCCACCCACAGATCCACCGCACCGATCAACGCTTTCTCCGAATGGGCCCCGTACGCGCCGGCCTCGGCAGCGATCGCCGCGTCGATCAACGCGAGCGCGTCAGGGTCGTCGACGAGGTGGGTGCGCCAGGTGATCGCATCGATCACCGACATCGACACCACACCGGTGGCGAACACCGCGGCGGTGCGCGGGAGCCGGTCCCGCAATGCTCGGGCGATGCGCATCTGCTTGGACGCCGCACGCGGGCTCAGATTGCAGGCCGCGGCCACCGCGGCCTGGGCCCACGCCCAGCCGTCGATCACCTGGTGGGCGTGGGCGTCGTCCTCGTCGTCGCAGTGGCGGGCGATCACCTCACCGATCAACGCCAACCGGCGCGCAGCCGCGGCGGCCTCGGTCCGAGTCGCATCCGACACCGCCGAGATGAGCGTCTCCTCACTCAACCGGGCGAGCGCCCCACGATCCGATCCATCGAACATGTGTGCGATACTACCGGGCTGCACCGACACGAGAGCAGACAATTTGCCCCCGTAAATAACGTGCACGGCGGCGCCACCGAACCCCGAAGCGGAGACAAAAAAGGGAAGGCCTGCGCCTTCCCACTCTCAATTTATAGCGCACCCAGGGGCTTGCGGCAAGACCCGGGTGATGCCGCAGAATCGCTGTCCTCGAACACGATTCAGGGGGATCAATGCGCGCGCTGCTCTATACATTCGGTTCCCGCGGGGACGTCGAACCACTCCTGGCGCTGGCACTCGCACTCCAGCGGCAGGGCGTTCAAGCGCTCGTCTGCGCGCCGCCGGACTTCGCCGGTCTGCTCGCCGCGGCCGGGGTGCCGATGCTGCCCACCGGCCCGTCGGTGCGCCAGCTGGTGCACATCAGGAGGGCCACCCACAAGGATGCACCGGACCTCGCCGCAACATTGGTGGCCGGTCAGTTCGGCCTGCTCGACACCGCCGCCGGATGCGACGGGATCGTGGCGACCGGCCTGATGCCGGCCGGGATGCGTTCGGTCGCCGAACTCCACGGCGTGCCGTACCGGTGTGTGATGTTCACCCCGCAGGTGCTGCCGTCTCCTGATTACCGACCGCTGCCGCGGCCGGGCACACCGTTCCCCGAGGGCGAGACCGACACCCGCGTGCTCTGGGATCTCGACGCCGAGAAGGTCGACGCGCTGTACGGGCCCGCGCTCAACGAACACCGAAAAGCCAAAGGGCTGCCACCGGTCGACAACGTCCGGGACCATACGTTCACCGACACGCCGTGGCTGGCCACCGACCCGGTGCTGAGTCCGTTGCACCACCATCCCGGCTACGACGTGCTTCAGACCGGTGCGTGGATCGTGCCCGACACGCGCCCGCTGCCGCCGGATCTGACGGCCTTCCTGGACGCGGGTTCCCCGCCGGTGTACGTCGGTTTCGGCAGCGTCACTGCGCCGGCCGACGCCGCCGGGGTGGCCATCGAGGCGATCCGACAGCACAACCGACGGGTGCTCATCGGCAGCGGCTGGGCCGGTCTCACCACGACCGACTCGGACTGCTTCGTCATCGGAGAGGTCAACCATCAGGCGCTGTTCGGCCGGGTTGCCGCGGTGGTGCATCACGGTGGGGCCGGCACCACCACGGCGGCGGCGCGGGCCGGAACCCCGCAGGTGGTGATCCCACAGATCGCCGATCAGCCCTACTGGGCGGCCCGAGTTGCCGACCTGGGCATCGGGGTTGCTCACGACGGGCCTACGCCGACGGTGAACTCACTGGCGGCGGCGCTTAGGCTGGTACTGACCCCCGATACCCGAACCAGAGCGATCGCCGTCGCCGGCGCCGTTCGCACCGACGGGGCCGCAGCAGCTGCAACGAAGCTGTTGCAAGCGTGCTGAAGTACATACGAAACAACAAGGGGCACATGACAACCCAGGACTACCAGGCAGAACTTGAGGCTGAGCGCGACTACGTCGCCGCATTGTACGAGCGGTTGGATGCCGAGCGCGCCCGCGCCAAGGATCGCTACAACGCCGCACTGCGCGGCGATATCGACAAACAGGACGGTTCGACGCTGGTGAACCGCGACGCCGACGTTCGGGCGCTGGGCAAGGAGGTCAGCAGGCTCGACGTGGCCGACAGCGGGCTGTGCTTCGGCCAACTCGAGGGCATCGACGGTGATCGGTCCTACATCGGCAGACTCGGCCTGTTCGACAGCGACAACGACTACGAGCCGCTACTGCTCGATTGGCGAGCACCCGCAGCGCGCGCGTTCTACGTCGCCACCGCCGCCAGCCCGGAGAACATGCGCCGCCGCCGTCAGTTCCACACCCGCGGTCGCATGGTTCTCGACTTCACCGATGAGGTTCTGGGTAGACCCGACGCCGGCGACCGAGGCGACGCAGCCCTGCTCGCCGCGGTCAACGCACCGCGCACCGACGGTATGCGCGATATCGTCGCCACCATCCAGGCCGAGCAGGACGAGATCATCCGCCTGGATCACCCGGGCGTCCTCATCATCGAGGGCGGGCCGGGCACCGGCAAGACCGTGGTGGCACTGCACCGGGTGGCTTATCTGCTGTATACGCAGCGCGAGCGGATGGAGCGGCACGGTGTGCTGGTCATCGGGCCCAGCCCGGCATTCCTCAACCATGTCGGCCGGGTGTTGCCCTCTCTCGGTGAGACCAACGTGGTGTTCATGACCACCGGTGAGCTGGTGCCCGGCCTGCGCACCACCGCCGAGGACGGGCCGGATGCCGCACGCGCCAAGGGCTCCCTGAAGATGCTCGATGTGCTGGCGGCCGCCGTCGCCGACCGCCAGCGCACCCCGGAGGAACCGCTGCCGATCAAACTGGCCGACGTGACGGTGCAGATCGACGCCGGTATCGCCGGCTGGGCGATCCAGGAGGCCCGCGATTCCGGGCGGCCGCACAACGATGCCCGCGCGGTGTTCGTCGACGTGCTCACCTGGGCCCTCACCGAACGCGCGATCGCACGAATCGGCAAGGGCTGGTTGACCCGTGACGACAAGCAGGCCTGGGAACATCTACGTGCCGAACTGGTAGACGAACTCGAGGACCACGACGGCTTCAAGGCCGCCCTGAACGAGCTGTGGCCGGAACTGACCCCAGAGTCGCTGCTCGGTGGACTCTACGAGTCCCGCGAACGGCTCGCGGCCGCCGGCGCGGACGAATCGCTGTGGCGTCGAGACGGTCACGCCTGGACGGTGTCTGATGTCCCGTTGCTTGACGAATTGGTCGATCTGCTGGGCGGGATCAAACCGGATGCCGCCGCGGAAAAGGAACGCGAGGAGGAAGCAGCGTACGCCGCCGGTGTGCTCGACCTGATGGTGGCGCGCGAGGACCTGATGGACGACGAGGACCACTTGATCGCAGCGGACCTCATCGGTGCCGAGGAACTGGCCGAGAGGTTCATCGAGCAGGATCACCGCGAGCTGGCCGAACGTGCAGCCGCAGATCGCGATTGGACCTACCGCCACGTCGTCGTCGACGAGGCCCAGGAACTGTCGGAGATGGACTGGCGGGTGCTGATGCGGCGTTGCCCCGCAAGGTCTTTCACCATCGTCGGCGACCTGGCACAGCGCCGCTCCGAGGCGGGCGCGCGGTCGTGGGGAGCCATGATGGCGCCGTATGTGAAAAAGCGCTGGGCTTACCGGCCGCTGACGGTGAATTACCGCACACCCGCGGAGATCATGGCGGTGGCCGCCGCGGTGCTCGCGGAATTTGCGCCGGATATCCAGCCACCGGAATCGGTGCGCTCCTGTGGGGTCCAGCCGTGGTCGAAGAAGGTGGCCGACGATGATCTCGCTTCGGCCATCGAGGAATTCGTCGAAGCGGAGGCTGCCCGCGAGGGCACCAGCGTGGTGATCGGACCGACCGGGGTACCGGGCACGGTGCCGGCCGCGCTGACCAAGGGCCTGGAGTTCGACGCGGTCCTGGTGGTGCAGCCGGAAAAGATCCTCGCCGACGGTCCGCGGGGGGCGTCCGAACTCTATGTCGCGCTAACCCGCGCCACCCAGCGTCTGGGCGTCCTGCACCTCGGCGAGCTACCGACTTGCCTGAAAGGACTTGTCGGTTAGGAGAATGCGAGAGCGAGCGCGACCAACCAACCGCCTGCCACGCCAACCCCGGACCCGAGCACGAACCAGCGCCAGACCGGCTTTCGCCGCCAGCCCCACACGGTGGGCGCCAAACCACCGACGGCGACCAGGTTCAGGCCCACCGCCAGCAGCGGATGAATGCTGATCAGCCCCAGGCTGAGCACCACGATCGCCACGCCCACCACACCGGCCACGAAGGCCGCCACCGCCAATCCGGTGCCCCAGGGCGTGTCGGCCTCGTTCACGGGTCCAACCTAGCGCGCTCGTAGAAGGCGACCGCGGCGGCCGTGGCGACGTTCAGCGAATCGGTACCCCGCGACATCGGAATGCGCACCCGTACATCGGCGGACCGCATGGTGTGCTCCTTGAGTCCAGGCCCCTCGGCCCCGACCATCATCGCGACCTTGTCCTCGGCCAGCTCGGCCATCGCCGACGCCAGTGTGGGCGCGGTCGGGTTGGGGGTCATCGCCAGCACGCGGAAGCCCTTGTCACGCAACATCTGCAGATCCTGCGGCCAGGACGGCGCCCATGCGTACGGAACCAGCAGGGCATGCCCCATCGACACCCGGACCGCGCGGCGGTACAGCGGGTCCGCGCAGCCGGTGCCGAACAACACCCCGTCCACGCCGAGGCCGGCGGCGTTGCGGAAGATCGATCCCAGGTTCTCGTGGTCGTTGACGCCCTCCAGCACCGCCAGCGTGCGCGCCCCGGTGATCACCTCGTCGACGGTCAACTCCCCCGGCCGGGGGGCGGCCGCCAACACTCCGCGATTGAGATGGAATCCCACCGCGTCGGCCATCACCTCCGCCGACGCCCGATAAAACGGCACATCGACACCGGCCAGGTCACCGGCCAGTTCACCGAACCGGCGGTCGGTGCCCAAGAGTGCGCGGGGACGGAAACGGGACGCCAACATGCGCTGCACCACGAGCACACCCTCGGCGATCACCAGCCCTTTGCCACTCGGCAGGTCGGGTCGGCGGTCCACGCTGTTGAGATCGCGGAAATCGTCCAGGCGCGGATCGGCCGGATCATCGATATCGAGTACGTCAGCCAGTTCAGGCACCTTCGTCGACGATGGCGAGCATCAGATCGGCGGCAGCGAGCAGGGTGGCCCGCTCGTCGGCGGTCAGCTCGGCCAGCCGCTGGGACAGCCACTCCCGGCTGGCGCGGCGCTCGGCGTCGATCAGATCGGCGCCGGCCGCCGACACCGAGACCAGCACCTGGCGGCCGTCATCCGGGTGCGCGGTGCGGTCGACGAATCCTAGATCGACCAGCGAGGCGATCACCCTGGTCATCGACGGTGGGCGAACGCGCTCGCGTGCGGCCAGCGCCCCAGGGGTCATCGGCCCCTCCTTGGCCACCGTGGCCAGCGCCGACAACTGCGTGAGCGACACCGGTGAGTCGGGTCGGCGGAACCGGAGCTGACGGGCCAACCGCAGCACGGCCAACGACAAATCGCTCGGTAGCCGGGCATCGAAGTCGTCGGTCACAGGTCCGAACAATACTCAGCGGCCATCGACTAGGTTGACATGCGATGACCTCGAACCCGTCGCCCCAGCCGCCCGCGCTGCCGCAGCGACTGCTCGAACCCGCGCCGGTGATCGTCGTGATCGCCGTGGGCTGGCTGATCGCGCTGGCACTGGCGTTCACGGTTCCCGGCCTGCATGACTGGCGGCCGATCACGATCGCCGGGCTGGGCGTCGGGCTGCTGGGAACCACGATCTTCCTGTTGCAGCGCCGCTCCGCCCGCCGGGGCGATCGCGGCGCGCAGCAGGGCCTGACCTGAGCACGCGAGGAGAAAAATGGGAGCCCCGTTACTGCAGGCGCAGATCGATATCAGCGCCCCGCCCGCCCGGGTCTGGGCGTTGATCTCAGACCTGAAGAAGATGCCGCAGTGGAGCCCGCAGTGCCGGGCCATGAAGGTGATCGGCACGCTCCGTGAGGGTGCAAAGACACTGAATCTCAATCGGCGCGGCCGCATGTTCTGGCCGACCAGCAGCACCATCACCGTGCTCGAGCCGGAGCGCAAGCTGGCCTTCCGGGTCGACGCGAACGGCACCGAGTGGAGCTACGAGCTGGAGCCCATCGACGGCGGCACCCGGGTCGTGGAAAGCCGGCGCGCACCCCATGGCGTCAAGAAGTTCTCCACCGTGACGGTGAACGCCGTGATGGGCGGTGTGCCCAGCTTCGAGAACGAACTCGTCGACGGGATGAACGAAACGCTGGCACGGCTGAAGGCCGCAGCCGAACGCGGCTAGGTGTTCAGATCGAGCACGCCGTCGTCGAAGGGCACGTACTGCGGTGACCCGCCGCCGGCCGGAACCGGGGTGTCCGAATGCGCGCCGCAGCCGTACTCGCAGTCCACGACCTGTCCGTCGGCGGACAACTCGTTGCAGCACACCCCGAACATGGTGCCCAGCGAACCCGACAGCGGGACGTAGAAACCACATTCGCGGCACATCCGCCGGGTGGCGCGTGCCATCGCCGACGCCGGACCGAACTCACCGTCGTGCCAGCGTTCGGCGGCGTCGAGCCGACCTTCGAGGCTGAGGACCCGGCGGCGGCCCAAGCCGACCTCACCGGCGAGCTCGTCGAGCTCGGGATCACCGCTGGACATGAAGCCCGGCACCAGGCGCGGGTCATCCGGCGGGGTGGCTAGCAGGTCGCCGGGGCTCAGGTCGCCGGGCTGGACCCGCTGATCCCACGGCACCCACTCCGGCGCCAGCAGCGCGGTCGGGCCGGGAACCAGCACCGCCTCACTGATGGTCACATGGTCGGTACCCGGGTAACCGGCCACCACCACCGCCCACTGCCAGCCCTGGTATCCGGGCAGGACGGCGAGGAATCGGTGCGTGGCGGCGGTCTGGTCGTCGAAGACGGCGCCCAGATATTCGCCCACCGTGTCGGCGCCGCTGAGCTCCTCGACCGCGCTGCGGGCGGTGTCGACGGCGCCCATCAGCAGGGTCTCCAGTGCCGGCGGCCGCTCCTGCGGCAGCTCGCTACCCGGGGCCTGCTCGGTCACTTCCGTCATGCTGTCCATCGGAGTCCATATTGCCTGACCATGCGCGCCGGAGCCACACCGGTGGCCTACGCACGCCTGCCCCCTGGGTGAGGGACAATCGATGACGTGCCTTCCCGGGATCCCCGCTACTACCCGCCGCGGCCTCCGTCCGGTGATGAGCACCCCGGCATGGCCAATTATCCGAGTGACGGCGCCATGCCCCGCCGGGGACCGCGACGGGAGCAGACGCCGAGCGCCAACCGCTGGTTGCCGCCGCTGGACGAGGAGCCCTCGACGCGGCGCCGCGCCGAGGCCCCGCCCCGGGCCGGCACGGCGGCGGGGGAACGCATCACCGTCACCCGGGCGGCCGCGGCGCGCAGCCGCGAGATGGGTTCCAAGATGTACGGGCTGGTGCACCGGGCGGCGACCGCCGACGGTGCCGACAAGTCCGGGCTGACCGCGCTGACGTGGCCGGTGGTCGCGAACTTCGCCGTCGACGCTGCCATGGCGGTCGCGTTGGCCAACACCCTGTTTTTTGCCGCGGCATCCGGGGAGAGCAAGAGCAAGGTCGCGCTGTATCTGCTCATCACCATCGCCCCGTTCGCGGTGATCGCGCCGCTGATCGGCCCGGCCCTGGACCGCCTGCAGCACGGCCGCCGGATCGCGCTGGCGATGTCGTTCATGGCGCGCACCGGGCTCGCGGTGGTTCTGATCGCCAACTATGACGGCGCCGGGGGGAGCTTCCCGCCCTGGGTTCTCTACCCGTGTGCGCTCGGAATGATGGTGCTGTCAAAGTCTTTCAGCGTGCTGCGCAGCGCGGTGACCCCACGGGTGCTGCCACCGACGATCGACCTGGTGCGGGTGAACTCCCGGCTGACGACGTTCGGCCTGCTCGGTGGGACGGTGATCGGCGGTGGCTTGGCGGCCGCCGCGGAGTACCTGTTCAACATGTTCGACCTGCCCGGGGCGCTCTATGTCCTGGTGGCTGCGACCGTTGCCGGCGCGGTGCTGGCGATGCGTATCCCGAAGTGGGTCGAGGTGACCACGGGTGAGGTGCCGGCGACGCTGAGCTATCACGGTGGGACCGACCAGTTGCGTCGGCATCCGCAGCGGTCGGCGGCGCGGCAGCCGTTGGGTCGCAACATCATCACCTCACTGTGGGGCAACTGCACCATCAAGGTGATGGTCGGATTCTTGTTCCTGTACCCGGCATTCGTCGCGAAGGCGCACGGCGACGGTGGCTGGGAACAGTTGCGCATCCTCGGCCTGATCGGTGCCGCGGCGGCCATCGGCAACTTCACCGGGAATTTCACCGCGGCCCGGCTGAAACTGGGTCGTCCGGCGCTGCTGGTGGTCCGCGCGGCGATCGCGGTGACGCTGTCGGCGCTGGCCGCCGCGCTCACCGGGAACCTCATCGTGGTTGCGGTCGCCACCCTGATCACCTCGGGGGCCAGCGCCATCGCCAAGGCATCGCTGGACGCCGCCCTGCAGGATGACCTGCCCGAGGAGTCGCGGGCCTCGGCATTCGGTCGTTCCGAGTCGGTGCTGCAGCTGGCCTGGGTGATCGGCGGAGCGACCGGGGTGCTGATCTACACCGAATTGTGGGCGGGGTTCACCACTGTGACAGCGGTGCTGATTCTCGGGCTGGCGCAGACACTGGTCAGCTATAACGGCGCATCACTGATCCCAGGCTTCGGCGGCAACCGCCCCGTCCTGGCCGAAACCGAAGGTGGACCCCTGTATTCCTCCGAGAGCACCGCAGCGGGCAGACGATGAAACGGGCGATTGCAGCACTTGCCGCGGTGGCCGCAGTCTCGACGGCGGGCACCGGTGTCCTGGTCTGGCAGCTGAGCAAGGATGGCGGCCACCGCTATCCGGAGATCAGCGCCTACTCGCACGGGAAGACGGTGCGGGTCGGACCGTACTTCTACTGCGATGTGGTGAACCTCGACGCGTGCGTCAACCCGGAAACCACCGGAGAACTCACGGTGACCTCACGGGGACCGGTGCAGTTGGCGGTGGATCCACAGATCTCCGAGGCGCCCTGGCTGCTGCTGCGCCTCTACGAGGACGCCGATGCTCCGGTGGCTCAGGAGTTCCGGCCCGCGGCAGCGCAGGCGATCACCATCCCTACCGTCGACGCCCGCTACGGCAAGCTGACCGGCATCGTGGTCCAGTTGCCGACCCTGGTGCGCGACGAGGCCGGTAACGAGTTCCCGCTGCCGCACGCCGAATGGTCGGTGCGCACCAGTTGGGAGCCCGCCCAGGAGTACTCGGAGTCGGTGACGGACTTTCAGCCCGCCGAGTGACCGGCGGGCACCTCTTCGCCGGGCTTCGTCGGCTCCGGCGCGGTACCGTCGCCGAACGGCCTGCCGCCCAGAGCTTCTCGTCCGTGCGGGGTCAGCCAGTTGGCCAGGTCGGGCCCCTTGGGCACCACCCGGGTGGGGTTGATGTCGGTGTGCACGATGTAGTAGTGCTGTTTGATCTGCACGAAATCGATGGTGTCGCCGAAACCGGGCGTCTGGAACAGGTCGCGGGCGTAGGCCCACAGCACCGGCAGCTCCGCGAGTTTGGACCGGTTGCACTTGAAGTGACCGTGGTAGACGGGATCGAACCGGGCCAGGGTGGTGAACAGTCGGACATCGGCCTCGGTGATGGTGTCACCGACCAGATAACGCTGGTCTGAGAGCCTTTCGGTCAGCCAGTCCAGGGTGCCGAACAGCCGGTCGTAGGCCTTGTCGTAGGCGTCCTGTGAGCCGGCGAATCCGCATCGGTAGACCCCGTTGTTCACCTCGGTGTAGATGCGCCCGGCGACCTCGTCGATCTCGTCGCGCAGGTGCTGCGGGTACAGCTCGGGGGCGCCGGCGCGGTGGTACTCGGTCCACTCGGTGGAGAAGTCCAGGGTCATCTGGGCGAAGTCGTTGGTGACCACCGCACCGGTGGGCACATCCACGATGGCGGGCACGGTGATGCCCTTGGGGTAGTCCGGGAAGCGGGCGAAGTAGGCGTCCTGGATCCGTGGGATCTTGAGCACCGGGTCGACGCCGCCGGGGTCGAGATCGAAGGTCCAACTGCGCTCGTCGTGGGTAGGTCCGCAGAATCCGATGGACAGCACATCTTCGAGGCCGAGCAGCCGCCGGACGATGATGGTCCGGTTGGCCCACGGGCAGGCCCGCGCGACGATCAGCCGATACCGGCCGGGCTCGACGGGATAGCCGTCACGGCCGTCTGCGGTGATGCGGGTGGTGATGTAGTTCGTGTCGCGACTGAACTCGCCCTGGGGATTCACGTAGGCCATGACTCCAGTGTTCCCGCCGACCGTCGAGAAGATGTCGACAAACTGCCGAATTCTCGAACACAAGTCGGCACTCGGGAACCGGAACTAGGCGTCGAGCTCGCGGGCGACGGCCTTGACCACCTCGGACACCCGGCGCGCGACCTTGCGGTCTGGGTACTTGCCCTTGCGCAGATCGGGCTGGATGGTGCTTTCCAGCAGGGTGATCAGATCGCCGATCATGCCGTGCAGCTCGTCGGGGGTGTGCTTGTGCTCGACGGTCGCCGCTTCGCGGCGAGTCTTGGCCAGGCTCGGGGGCGGATCGATCAGCTTGACCTGGAGTGCCTGCGGGCCGCGGCGGCCGGCCGCAAGCCCGAACTCGACCTTCTGCCCGGCCTTGAGTCCTTCGACTCCCGCGGGCAGCGCCGACGAACGCACGTAGACGTCCTCGCCGTCCTCCTGAGACAGGAAGCCGAAGCCCTTCTCGGAGTCGTACCACTTCACCTTGCCGGTCGGCACTGCTGTCACCCGTTCGTCGTGAATAGCCCGCATAAGTAATGCGTCCCGCCTGCGCAGGACGCAATGGCAGGCATCTTACTAGCCTCTCGGTAGGCTGGAGGCCACAGCCTCGGAGGAGACCATGCGCCTGATCCTGAACATCATCTGGTTGATCTTCGGCGGTTTGTGGCTGGCGCTCGGCTACTTCCTGGCCGGGATCATTTGCTTCGTCCTCATCGTCACGATCCCGTTCGGTTTTGCCGCCTTCCGGATCGGGGTGTACGCGTTGTGGCCGTTCGGCTATACCGTCGTGGACAAGCCGGGGCCGCGACCGGGTGCGGCCATCGGCAATGTCATTTGGCTTCTCGTCGCGGGCATCTGGCTGGCGATCGGACACGTGCTGACCGCGATCGCGATGGCCATCACCATCATCGGCATCCCGCTGGCGATCGCCAACATCAAGCTCATCCCGGTCTCGCTGCTACCGCTGGGCAAGGAGATCGTGCCGACGGACCAGCCTTTCGCCGGGGTGTCCCGGTGACGCTGACCGATCTCGGATTGCCGATGCCGGTGCGACCGGCCGCGGCGGGCATGCCGACCACCGGCCCGCTGGTGGACACCTACGGGCGGGCCGCCACCGACCTGCGGGTGTCGCTGACCGACCGGTGCAATCTGCGCTGCACCTATTGCATGCCCGCCGAGGGGCTGGACTGGCTACCCGACAGCCAGCTGCTCAGCCCCGGCGAGCTGGCCCGGTTGCTGAGTGTCGCGGTCACCCGTCTCGGCATCACCAGCATCCGGTTCACCGGCGGTGAGCCGCTGATCGCCCAGCACCTGGAGCAGACCATCGCAGCGGCGGCGGCATTGCGTCCGCGCCCGGAGATCGCGGTCACCACCAACGGGTTGGGGCTCGCGCGGCGCGCGGCCCGCCTCAAGGCGGCCGGACTGAACCGGGTCAACGTCTCCTTGGACACGGTCGACGCCGAGCATTTCGCGCAGATCACCCGCCGCGACCGGCTCGCCGACGTGCTGGCCGGTCTGGCCGCCGCCGCGGCCGCCGGGCTGGGTCCCGTCAAGGTCAATGCGGTGCTGGACCCCCGCACCGGTCTCGACGATGTCGTGCCGCTGTTGCGGTTCTGCCTCGAACATGGCTATCAGCTGCGCATCATCGAGCAGATGCCGCTGGACGCCGGGCACAAGTGGTCCAGGGACACGACGATCGAGGCCGAGACGGTGCTGAGTGCGCTGCGCCGGCATTTCGACCTGAAACCGGATCCTGGGCCGCGCGGATCGGCACCCGCCCAGCTGTGGCGGGTCGATGGCAGCGAGAGCACCGTCGGCATCATCGCGTCGGTGTCCGAATCGTTCTGCGGGGCGTGCAACCGCACCCGGCTGACCGCGGACGGTCAGATCCGCAGCTGCCTGTTCTCCTCCACCGAGACCGACCTTCGGGCGCTGCTGCGCGGTGGCGCCGATGACGACGCTCTGGAGACGACCTGGCGCACGGCGATGTGGGCCAAGCCGGCCGGGCACGGGATCAACGATCCGAGCTTCGTCCAGCCGGTGCGGCCGATGAGTGCCATCGGCGGTTGAGCGTGTCCGAAGTCCAGGTCACGATCCGCTATTTCGCGGCCGCACGGGCCGCTGCGGGAATCGAGACCGAAACGTTGTCGGTTCCGGTCGGGACCACCCTCGACGGGTTGGTGACCGATCTCGCCGCCCGTGGACCGGCGTTGGCGAAAGTGCTCGCACGCTGCTCGTACCTGCGCGATGGCGTGGCGGTGCGGGACAAAACGATGGCGCTTGAAACGCGCGCAACCGTCGATGTGTTACCCCCATTCGCCGGCGGATAGTCGTGATTTGCGTCACATAACGAAATGGTCACGACCCGACGACCTGCGGTTTGAGTCGTGAAAACACCTGCGGAAACGCCCGGATTGCCTGCGCCTTTAAGGTCCTCTCATAGTTCTTAAGCACCGGAAACGCCGGGGCCGCGCCGAGATGACGCCCCGTGGGAGAACGGTTACCGTCTTGCCAAGCCGTTCGACCCACATTGATCGGCCCGCCTCGCCTGATTGCGCCGAGCTCCATCCATCGGGCGAGGACACCCACGAACCACTGGATGGAGGCGGGGGACCCACCGGTCCGCCGATAAGCAGACCAGGAACGCCGGTACCGGTTCCTTGGGGTGAAGTCCGAAGCGTCCGACCGGGTGTCGAACGTCGAAGACCGGGCAACCTCTCCTGCCCGAACCCGACAGCTGACCTCGCAGGCGCTGACGAGAGGAACTTCGAAGTTTTATGAGTGGTCGGCACCGTAAGCCCACAACTTCTTCTGTGAGCGTCGCCAAGATCGCCTTCACCGGCGCGGTCATCGGCGGCGGCAGCATCGCCCTCGCCGGTCACGCCGGCGCCGCGACCGATGGCGAATGGGACACCGTCGCCAGCTGCGAGTCGGGCGGCAACTGGGCCATCAACACCGGCAACGGCTACCACGGCGGCCTGCAGTTCTCGCCGAGCACCTGGTCCGGTCACGGCGGCGGCGAGTTCGCCCCGGCCGCCTACCTTGCCACCAAGGAAGAGCAGATCGCTGTCGCCGAGCGGGTGCTCGCCAGTCAGGGCAAGGGCGCATGGCCCACCTGCGGACGTGGCCTGTCGGGCGCCACCCCGCGCAATGTGGTTGCCGAGCCCGCTCCGCAGCCGCTGGACAACCCGCTGATCAACGGCGAGCTTCCCCCGCCACCCCCGCCGGCCCCCGAAATTCTGCCGCCCGCACCGATCGATGCGCTCGCCGCTCCGGCCCCGTTGCCGCCCGCCCCGGTCGACGTTCCGCCACCGCCCGCCCCCGAGGTGACCCCGGTCGCGCTGGACGCCCCGGCACCGCCGGCCCCGCCGGTCGACGCACCGCTCCCCCCGGCCCCCGAATTCGTCCCGGTCGCGCTGGACGCCCCGGCACCGCCGGCCCCTCCGGTCGACGCACCGCTCCCCCCGGCCCCCGAATTCGTCCCGGTGGCCCTCGATGCCCCGCTGCCGCCGGCCCCGCCCGTCGAGGCCCCGCCCGCACCGGCCCCGGTCGAAACCATCGCGTCACTGACCCACGACCAGTTGGCCGCGCTGCCGGCCATCCAGGTCGCCGACTGGGATGTCGCCCCGGCGCCGGAGGGGCAGCCGCAGCTGTGGTCCCTGGAGGCGCCGCTGCCGCTCGAACCGGTGCTGCCGGTCCCCCCGGCACCCATCCCCGCACCCGTGCCGGCCCCCGCGCCCGCCGCGCCCGCCGCGCCCGCCGCGGACGTGGTGGCCGCTCCGGCCGCAGCCGATCCGCTGGCCCCCGCGCCGGCCGAGGGTGTCCCGCACCTGATCAGCCCGGAGAACCTGCCGCCGGGATCTACCCTGGACCCGAGCGCGCTGCCCAACGAGAGCCCGAACGTCAGCTACCTGCGCCAGATCTGGCATGCCGTCCAGGATCAGCAGATCAGCGGCCGCGATGCGCTGATCGCCGTGACCACCCAGCGCTCGCTGACCGGCTCCGTGCCCACCGCGCCGCCCGGGCAGGTCATCGCACCGCCGGGAGCCGCCCCGGCTCCGGGTGCGCCGGTTCCGGGCGCCCCGGCCCCGGCACCGATGCCGCCCGCACCGCTGCCCGGTGCACCGATCCTGCCGCCCGCACCGCTGCCGGCGCCGTAGATCCGCAGAGGCCGAAGCCGCATCCCCGACGGGGTGCGGCTTCGGTGCTTTCAGGCCGAGTTGACCCATTCGTCGGACCCGTCGCCGAAGTGCTGGTGCTTCCACACCGGCAGCCGCTCCTTGACGGTGTCCACGAGCAGCGCGCAGGTCTCGAATGCCGCGCGCCGATGATCGGCGGCCACCGCGACCACCAGAGCGGCGTCGCCGATGCGCAGATCACCGATCCGGTGGCTGACCGCGACGGCACGCACACCCGCGCTTGCCCGGGCCACTTCGTGCACCACCTCGTTCAGGGTCTCCCATGCCGACGGATGCGCCGAGTACTCCAGCCGCGTCACCGCGCGCCCGCCGTCGTGGTCGCGCACGACCCCGGAGAACCCGACCACCGCGCCGGCCGCGGCATGCGCGACCAAGTCCTCGTGCTCACTGAGCGAGATGGGCTCTTCGCAGAGGCCGACGCGCAGGACCTCAGCGCCCGGCCGGTCGCCACCCCGGCGCTCCTCAGCGGGCATGGTCGCCGCCGGCCAGCTGGTCGAGCGCGTGTTCCAGCACGTCGGCGAGCACGCCGAGCCCGTCCTTGACGCCGCCGGTCGAGCCGGGCAGGTTCACGATGAGCACACCGTCGCGGACCCCGCAGATACCGCGGGAGAGCACCGCGGTCGGCACGTGCGGCAGTCCGGACCGTCGGATGGCATCGGCAAGTCCCGGAATCTGGTAATCGACGATGTCGGCGGTGGCCTCGGCAGTTCGGTCGGTGGGCGAGATCCCGGTGCCGCCGGAGGTGATGACGATGTCCGCGCGGGCCTGCACGGCGGCCGACAGCGCTCGGCGGACCTCCGCCCCGTCGGCAACCACCACGGGTGCGCCGGGGTCGAATCCGCGGGCCGTCAGCCAGTCCGCGATGAGCGGACCGGTGCGGTCCTCGTACACCCCGGCGGCCGCGCGGGTCGAGGCGATGATCACCCGGGCGGTCCTCATGGCTGCCAGGTACCGGTCTTGCCGCCCTCTTTGCGCACCACGTGCACGGCCTCGATACGGGCGGCCGGATCGACGGCCTTGATCATGTCGTAGACGGTCAGCGCGGCCACGCTCACGGCGGTTAGCGCCTCCATTTCGACGCCGGTGCGGTCGGTGGTGCGCACCGTGGCGGTGATGGTGATTTCGGTTGCGCCGATGGCGAACTCGACGTCCACACCGGTCAGGGCCAGCTGGTGGCACAGCGGGATCAAATCGCTGGTGCGTTTGGCCGCCATGATTCCGGCGACCCGCGCCGTCGGCAGCGCATCCCCCTTGGGCAGCCCGCCGCCGGCGATCAGTTCGACGACATCGGCGCGGGTGTGCACCGCACCCTGGGCGACGGCGGTGCGCTTGGTGGAGGCTTTGGCCGTGACGTCGACCATGTGGGCCGCGCCCGATTCGTCGAGGTGCGAGAGCCCGCTCACCGGTTACTTGTTGACGACGGTGACCGGGTGGATGTAGGGCAGTTCCTCGGCGGGCAACGGGAAGGTGACGTCACCGAACGGGGACAACGAGCCGGTACGGTCGCTGACGAGCTCGCTGACCGCGTGATCACCTTCGGCCACCTCGGGCCAGCCATTATCGACGTACTGCTTCTTGTCTGCCACAACCTCATTGTGGCAGGTACTACGAGCGGTGGCGAGAGCGGGACACTGGCTTAGGCTGGTCGGCAATGACCAAAGTAGCTGGGGCCGGCGTGCCGCTCGGCGTCTGGCTGGCCGACCTGCCGGACGAGAGCCTTGTCCGGCTGCTCGAACGCAGGCCCGATCTGACCCAGCCGCCGCCCGGCACCATCGCCGCGCTGGCGGCCCGGGCCCAGGCCCGCCAGTCGGTCAAGGCCGCCACCGACAGCCTGAACTTCCTGCAGCTGACGGTGCTGGACACACTGCTGGTGTTGCACGCCGACACCGCGCCCGTCCCCAGGGACATGCTGCTGGAGTACATCGGCGACCGCGCCGACAGTGCCGAGCTCAAAGGGGCGCTCGACGAGTTGACCGAACGTGCCCTGGTCTGGGGTGAGGACACGCTGCGGGTGGTGACCGAGGCCGCGGCCGGACTGCCCTGGTATCCGGGGCAGGCCCTACCCGACGCACCCGAGCTGCCGGCCGATCGGATCCCAGCCCTGCTGGAGGAACTCGACGAGCCGTCCCGGGAACTGCTGACCCGGCTGGTGGAGGGCTCACCGGTCGGGCGGACCCGCGACGCGCTGCCGGGCGCGCCCGCCGACCGGCCGGTGCAGCGGCTGCTGTCCGCCGGACTGTTGCACCATGCCGGCAGCGACACCGGGGACACCGTCATCCTGCCGCGCGTGGTCGCCCAGGTGATGCGCGGCGACCTACCCGGCCCGTCCGGACTGCGCACCCCGGACCCCACGATGCACACCACGACGCAGGCCGATACGGACTCGGTCGCCGCCGGTGCCGCCATCGATCTGCTCCGCGAGTTCGACCTGCTGATCCAGACGTTGTCGGACGGCCCGGTTCCCGAACTGCGCGCCGGCGGGCTCGGGGTGCGCGAGGTCAAGAAACTGACCAAGCTGACCGGGATCGACGAGCAGCGGCTCGGTCTGATCCTGGAGGTGGCCGCGGCGGCGGGCCTGATCGCACCCGGCACCCCGGACCCCGAGCCGCCCGACGGCAACTCCCCGTATTGGGCGCCGACGGTTGCGGCGGATCGGTTCGTCGAGATCTCCACCGCGGCGCGCTGGCACCTGGTCGCCTGGACCTGGCTGAACCTGCCCGCGCGGCCGAGCCTGGTGGGTAGCCGCGGACCCGACGGCAAGCCGTTCGGGGTGTTGTCGGATGCGCTGTATTCCACGGCGGCGCCGCTGGACCGCCGGCTGCTGTTGACCGTGCTGAACGGCCTGTCCCCCGGCGCGGGTGTGGAGCCCGAGTCGGTGGCGCTGGCGATGATGTGGCAGCGGCCGCGCTGGGCAGCCCGCCTGCAACTCGAGCCGGTGACCAACCTGCTCCGGGAGGCACATGCGGTCGGTCTGGTCGGACGTGGCGCGATCGCCGGTCCGGCCCGGCTGCTGCTGGATCAGCGTACCGAGGACGCCGCCGAAGAGGTCATCAACGCGATGGCCAGGGTGCTGCCCGCGCCGTTGGACCATTTCCTGCTGCAGGCCGATCTCACCGTGGTGGTGCCGGGCCCGCTGCTGCGCGAACTGGCCGAGCAACTGGATGCGGTGGCGACCGTGGAGTCGGCCGGTGCCGCGATGGTCTACCGGATCAGTGAGGCGTCGATCCGGCGGGCGCTGGATGCCGGGCACACCGCAGGCGGCCTGCACGCCTTCTTCGAGAAGCACTCCAAAACCCCGGTGCCGCAAGGCTTGACCTACCTGATCGACGATGTTGCACGCCGGCACGGTCAGCTGCGGGTCGGGATGGCGGCGTCCTTCGTGCGTTGCGAGGATCCGGCACTGCTCGCCCAGGCGGTGTCCACACCGGCCGCGGAACCTCTGGAGCTTCGCATCCTGGCGCCCACGGTGGCGGTGTCGCAGGCCGCGATCGGCGACGTGCTGGCGGCACTGCGGGCCGGCGGTTTCGTGCCTGCGGCCGAGGACTCCTCCGGCGCCGTCGTCGATATCCGGTCCCGCGGCGCACGGGTGCCCGCGCCGGGGCGTCGCCGGGTGTTCCGGCCGCTGACCGCGCCGCCGGCCCAGACGTTGGGGGCGATCGTCGCGGTGATGCGCAGCGTGGCCGCCTCCCCGCGGTCCGGGGAACGGCTGGACCCGGCGGTGCTGATCGCGCTGCTGCAGCAGGCGGCGCTGGAACAGACGTCGGTGGTGATGGGGTACGTGGACCCGGCGGGCGTGGCCACCCAGCGGGTGGTGGCGCCGATCAACATCCGCGGCGGCCAGTTGACCGCGTTCGATCCGGCCTCGGGAAGGGTTCGGGAGTTCGCCATCCACCGCGTGACCTCCGTGGTGTCGGCCGACTCTGGATAATGGTCGGGATGAGTAGTCGAGCGCGTAGCGCGTTGCAAACCGAGGAGCATCGCGCGTGAGCACCGAGGGCCCCTTGATCGTGCAGTCCGATAAAACCGTGCTGCTCGAAGTCGACCATGAACTCGCCGGGGCGGCCCGCGCGGCGATCGCGCCGTTCGCCGAACTCGAGCGCGCCCCCGAACACATCCACACCTACCGCATCACGCCGCTGGCGCTGTGGAACGCCCGCGCCGCCGGCCACGATGCCGAGCAGGTGGTCGACGCCCTGGTCAGCTACTCCCGCTACGCCGTGCCCCAGCCGTTGCTCGTCGACATCGTCGACACCATGGCCCGCTACGGCAGGCTGCAGCTGATCAAGAGTCCGGTACACGGGCTGGTGCTGGTGAGCTTGGACCGCGCGGTGCTCGAGGAGGTGCTGCGCAACAAGAAGATCGCCCCGATGCTGGGCGCTCGCATCGATGACGACATGGTGATCGTGCATGCCAGTGAGCGTGGCCGCGTCAAACAGATGTTGCTGAAGATCGGCTGGCCCGCCGAGGACCTGGCCGGCTATGTCGACGGTGAAGCGCACCCGATCACCCTCGACCAGGACGGCTGGGAGCTGCGCGACTACCAGGAGATGGCCGCCGAATCGTTCTGGGCCGGCGGGTCCGGGGTCGTGGTGCTGCCCTGCGGTGCCGGTAAGACCCTGGTCGGCGCCGCCGCGATGGCCAAGGCCGGCGCGACCACGCTGATCCTGGTCACCAATACCGTCGCCGGCAGGCAGTGGAAGCGGGAGTTGATCGCCCGGACCTCGCTGACCGAGGAAGAGATCGGCGAATACTCCGGTGAGCGCAAGGAGATCCGGCCGGTCACCATCGCGACCTATCAGGTGATCACCCGGCGCACCAAGGGTGAGTACAAGCACCTGGAGCTGTTCGACAGCCGCGACTGGGGCCTGATCGTCTACGACGAGGTGCACCTGTTGCCGGCGCCGGTGTTCCGGATGACCGCCGATCTGCAGTCGCGGCGTCGGCTGGGGCTGACCGCGACGCTGATCCGCGAGGACGGCCGCGAGGGTGACGTCTTCTCCCTGATCGGCCCGAAGCGCTACGACGCACCGTGGAAGGACATCGAGGCCCAGGGCTGGATCGCGCCGGCCGAGTGCATCGAGGTTCGGGTGACGATGACCGACAACGAGCGCATGCTCTACGCGGTCGCCGAACCGGAAGAACGCTACAAGCTGTGCTCTACGGCGCATTCCAAGATCGCGGTGGTGAAGTCGATCCTGGAGCGGCACCCCAAGGAGCCCACGCTGGTCATTGGTGCCTATCTCGATCAGCTCGACGAACTGGGCCAGGAATTGGATGCCCCGGTGATCCAGGGGTCGACCAAGAACGCCGAGCGCGAGGCGCTGTTCGATCAGTTCCGGCGCGGCGAGATCCGCACCCTGGTGGTGTCCAAGGTCGCAAACTTCTCCATCGATCTACCGGAAGCTTCTGTGGCCGTGCAGGTTTCGGGGACTTTCGGGTCACGCCAGGAAGAAGCGCAGCGGTTGGGACGGTTGCTGCGACCCAAGGCCGACGGCGGCGGCGCGGTGTTCTATTCGGTGGTCTCCCGCGACAGCCTGGACGCCGAGTACGCCGCGCACCGGCAGCGCTTCCTCGCCGAACAGGGCTACGGCTACATCATCAAGGACGCCGACGACCTGCTGGGCCCGGCGATATGACCGTCGGGCAGATGGGTTCCCACCCCGGGGCGACCATGTCTCGCTGCGGATGAAGAAGCGGACGGCGTAGTCGGTCCGGCGTTTTAGAATTGCTGTGATCCCCGGCAAGGAGTTCAACCGTGACCAACGACCATGGCGGCTACTACCCGCCGCCAGGTGGACAGCCCTGGGGTAGCTCACAGGGACCGCCCCCCGGATACCCAAACTATCCCGGCCAACCGCAGCAGCCGCCGCCCACAGGCAAGAACCGGTGGCCGTGGATCCTCGGAATCGGCGCTGCCGTGGTTGTTCTCGTTCTGGTGGTGGCCGTCGGTTTGGTTGTGGTCACGTCCGGCGGCGATGGTGACGAGCAGACTCTGCCGCGCACCGAGGTGACCTATGAGGTAACCGGCACAGTCGAATCCGTGGACCTCGTCTACTACAGCGACGAGGGGACAAAGCATCTAGCGACGGCTGCTCTCCCATGGCGTCAAACTGTGACGCTCGAAGGCGAGGATGCCTACTTCGACGTGTCCGCGCAGACGGTCGACGCCTCTGACCAAGAACTCAGCTGCCGAGTGGCTACCAATGGGAAAACACTTGTTCAGGAGCGCACAATCAGCGGGTTCGTGGGCTGCGGCGGCCGCCTAAACGAGTTTTGATTCTCCCGTCATTGCCCGGCCGCATACCTGGCCGCGAACACCTCGGCCATATTCTCGGCGGCATGCTCCGGTGACGGCAGCTGGATGGCCGTGCTCAGGATGGAACTCCACTCCGAGCGGTCATGCCCCATTCTGGTCAACCCCTCGAGCAAGAAGGCGTGCATCGCGGATCGCGCCTTGATTTGCGCCAATTCGGCGAGCACCCGGATCTCTTCCGCCAATTCACGTTCGGTCATCTTCACCACACTCGGATCCAGGTCCACGCGTTGCACCGGGCCGGTGAGGTACGCCGTGACCGATACGGTGCCGGCCGGATTCGTGACGGTGAAGACGGGGACCTCTGAGTCGTCATCCGCATCGGGCCCTGCCGTCGGGGTATCTTGCGGCTCATCATCGGCCGACCGAGAAAAATCCAGGGCCGCCAATTCGCCACCCTGCTCCTCGGCCAGGTAGCCGTCCTCGGCGTCGTCGTCCCACTCCCCACCACTCACCGACAGGCCGCCGTTATCTCAGCCACCGGGCTGCATCTGCTGATCGATGGCGCGCTTCTCCTGAGCGTCGATGGCGTCATACATCTCGGCGGCATGCTCGAGCTTGACGGCGAGGTCCTCTGACTGTGCCTGCACCATGCGACTCGCCCGAATGCGTTCCTCCTCCGCTCGCTTGAGCGCCTTGGCGGTGTCATCGCACACGGTGCCGTGTGTCTTTTCAACACGCGTGTTGACATCCACAGCCGTGAGCCGCGCGTCGAAAACTGCGCGCGCGGCCTGGCTTTGCTGATCGGCCAGCACGCGGATATGCCCCGCGGTGATCTGCAATGGGCTCAAGGGTGCGCTCATCGTCATCTCCCTGCCGGCGGGGGCGTCCGCGGATCGTAGTCATTAGCGGAATCCGAGATCGTGACCTCGTCTGCGAGCTTCTTGTATTCGTCACCGACCTTGGCGACCGACCGGGCGATCGCATCGGCCTCGTCCTGCATGCTTTCGTACTCCGGAACGGCTTGGGCCAGCGTGGTGGCCACCATGGCCACCTCCATCGCGTACTGCGCCGCCTTGCCGTATCCCCCCATCTTTCCCACGTATTGGGTCAGATTGCCGAAGTCAGCCAGATCGTTGTGGTGGATCTCCAGGGATCTGCGTATCGGTGGGAGCAGATTCGCCTCGTTGCTGATCAACCGGTGCATCTCGCGGTCCAGATCGGCAAGCGTCACCACCCGGTTGTGCTGCTCTTTGTTGCGCTCCGAGTAGCGGTCGGCCGCGGTGCCGCCCGACCATTGGTCGCTGGGATACGCTCCGGCCAGCGGCCGCTCCGCGGCATCAAAAGCTGCAGCGGAATCCGTGAATTCGTTGGCATGGTCCGGGTCGCCCTCCCCGCAGGACTTCAGCATCCGATCGATCTGCTTCTGCCCCTCTTGCAGAACGACGGTCGGGGCGATGATGAGTTTGCCGGCCTGATGCTCGATCGTCCGTGCCGTTTCCCCCAGGGTGGGCATACCGAGTTTTTCCGCGGTTTCGGCGACCCATTCGGCGGCCTTCTTGGCCTTCTCCGCCACTTCGGACACACCGTCGACGACGTCGTCGACAAAGCCCCAAAAACCCACGCTGCCATCACCTCCAACGCCATCGAGGCTAACATCGCCCCAACAGGCGCAAACGCACCAAAATTCAGGTCGAGTCCGTCAGGTTTCCAGCGCCCCGGCGGCGACCGCGGCGGCATTGATCCGGGTCAGCACCGAATGCAGGTGCTCGAGCTCGGAAACTTCCACGCCCAGTCGGGCCACCACCGCGGCCGGGATGTCCAGAGCCTTGTGCCGCAACGCCGCCCCGCCGGGCGTCAGCGTGATGAGGGTGGTGCGCTCATCGGCGGCGCTGCGGGTCCGGGCGATCAACCCGAGCGCCTCCAGCCGCTTGAGCATGGGCGAGGTGGTCGCCGGGTCGAGCTGCAGCAGCGCGGCAATCTGTTTGACCGACAGCGCTTTCTCCTGACTATCTGCCACCGCCTTGGCGTTGTCCCAGAGCGCAAGCATTACCAGGTACTGCGGGTGGGTCAGACCCAACGGTTCCAGCAGGGGCCGGTACACGGCGAGCACTGCGCGATTGGTCACGGCGAGCGCGAAACACACCTGACGCTCGAGGGCGAGTGGGTCGAGATCGGGGGACGCCGTGGCCATGCTCACCATAGTAGCCCACTAATAATTAGGGTACTATCTAAACTATGGCCGACACTCCCACCTTCGTTCAGCGGGTTCTCTACGCGTACGGTCGGCGGCTACCCGATTCCATGCGCGACTGGGTCGCCGCCGACCTGTCAGGCCCCGGGGCGATCCGGCGTCACATGATTCGCTACGCGATCCCGCCGGCGCTGATCCTTGCGCCGCTGTGGCTGCTGCCGGCCTCGTTGTACGTGCACCTGGAAATGACGGTGCCGATCTACTTCTGGGCGCTGGTCATGGGGTTCGTCCTGAACAAGGTGTGGCGCCGCCACCGGTTGGCCCAACATGGGCTGGACCCCAACCTGGTCGACGCGATCAACCGTGAGAAGAATGCCCGGATCCACGCCGACTATGCGCAGCGTTACGGCGCCCGCCCGGAAGAGGCACGTTGGCAGTCGAATTCCAGCCCGTTCTAAACGTACGGCCCCACCGGTTTGGCCACGGTCAACAGGATCACCGAATCCTCGATCGCGGTCAGGCCGTGCCGGGTCCGGGGTATCACCAGATGATCACCGGCCGCACCCTCCCAGCCCGCCTTCTCGGTCGTCAGCCGCACCCTCCCGCGTAGCACCTGCAGGGTCGCCTCACCGGGACTCTCGTGATCGTCGAGACCGTTTCCTGCGGTCAGCGCCATCAGCGTCTGTCGCAGATTGTGCTCATGGCCGCCGTACACGGTGTGGGCGCTACGACCGCTGGTGGCGGCTCGAGCCGTCTCCAGATGCTGACGCGCCAGGGCATCGAGCGATATCTTCTCCATGCCTTCAACTATCGCACCTCCGACAAGGCCGCCTTCGCCCTTCGAGCCCAGTCGTCAGCCAGGATCTCGGTCGCCCCGTTCAGTACACCATCGACAGCCTGCCGGGCCACAACGGCTGGATCGGCTTTCTGTTCTGCCGGAATGTAACTGACCATGTCGGTGTCCATGTAGCCGACGTGCAACGCGGTCACATCGATCCCGTGCGGCGCCAGCTCGTCGCGGACCGCGTCGGTGAGGGCCCAGGCCGCCGCCTTCGCTGCGGCGTAGGCGCCCGATGTGGCCGGGTGCATCCAGGACAACACGGACAGCACGTTGAGGATCGCGCCACCACCGTTACGTTTGAGGACGGGTGCGAACCCGCGGATGACGTTCAGCGTGCCGAAGTAGTGGGTGTCCATCTCGGCGCGGATGTCCGCTATCGACCCGGTCAACAACCCGGCGCGGGTGGAGATACCGGCATTGTTCACCAGCACCGTGACATCGGCTGCGACCTCGGCGGCCCGGCGTACCGAATCCGGGTCGGTGATATCGAGTTGCACCGGGATGACGCCGGCCGCGTCGACGGTCTCGGGGCGCCGGGCGCCCGCGTAGACCTTCGCGCCGCGTGCGACGAACTCTTCGGCGATCTTGCGGCCCAGCCCGCGGTTCGCGCCGGTGACCAGGACGACGATGTTCTCGTTCATGATGTTCTCCTTTCCTGCTTTGTTCGGACTCAACAGGTTTCGTCGCCGCCACCATCCCGCGTGTTGGTAGTTTGCGGCTCCCAGCTGGAAGCGTTCGCGTCGTGGTGTACGTGCCGTGAAGCTCGCATCCTGCAGCGATGCCCCGCCACCCCGACGGACCCGTCATCAGCAGCACCGCCGCGATGGCCGCCGCGATGGGAATCGGCCGCTTCGTCTACTCCCCGATTCTGCCGTCGATGACGGCTGCTGGCGCGGGCGTGGTGTCAGTCGCCGGTTTGGCCTGCGCGACGATATGGGTCATCGGCAGGAAGCCAGACGCCGGCGGCCCCGACACCCAGATCACCGACGTCACGGGAGAAGGCGTCGACGACGGCGAGCACGGACTCCCGGTACTCGTTCCGCCGCCACACCAGTGACCACGTCCACAGCGGCACCGGATCGATCACGGGTCGGCGTACCAGATCGCGTGACTCGGTGTCGTTCTGCCCCTTGGGATTGTTGAGGACCGGCCGACCCAGCCGGCGCACGTGATCGAAGAACGTCGGTCCGGTGACTCCGCCGTCATCGGTGCGCATGACGCGCGCCCCGGTATCGGCGGCGAACTGCTCGGCGTAGCGGTTCCACGACGACCAGCTCGCCGTATCGGTATCGACAAGCACCACAGTGTCTTTCGCGCGCACCGGCGTGTCATCGGCCCCCGGGCAGACGGCGTAGAGCCGGTCCACCCCGACCAGGCGGGCCTGCAACCCCAGCGCCTGCAGATCGTCGTTCTGCACCCAGCAGATCGCCAGATCGAGGCTGCCGTCGGCTACCCGGGCCGCCTGCGTGTGTGAGGGCATCACCCAGGTGTCGACCCGCAGGGTGGCGACCCCGGCGGCGCGCTCGGACCAGTCGACCGGACACCAGTTCACGCAGCCGATGCGCACCGGATCGTCGGTCGCCAGATTCATTGCCCGCCTGCGTAACTCGTCGGACTGCCGAACCAATGAGCGGGCATCGGGCAGCAGCGCGACCCCAGCCGGGGTGAGCGCCACCGAGCGGCGGTCCCGGTCGAACAGCTGCACCTTCAGATCGCGTTCCAGCGCCTTGATCTGCTGGGACAGTGAGGGCCCCGCGATGCGCAGCCGCTCGGCCGCCCGGCCGAAGTTCAATTCCTCGGCGACGGTGACGAAGTACCGCAGCTGCCGCAGTTCCACCCGAGGAAGCCTAGTAGGCGCGCACTATCACCAGCGAGTTTTCCGGTCCTATCGGACAGGCATCGCGGCCGCCTTGAATGCGGTTGAGGCGAACAGATCATTTCACCGAGAAAGGCTCGACTCATGAACGACCCCACCCGCGTCGCCATCATCACCGGCGCATCCCAGGGCATCGGCGCGGCACTCGTGCAGGGCTATCGCAAGCTCGGCTACGCCGTCGTCGCCAACTCACGCAATATCGGCCCCAGCGATGACCCGATGGTGCTCGCGGTACCCGGCGATATCGGCGAGCCCGGCGTCGGTCAGCGCGTCATCGACGCTGCACTTGGGCACTTCGGACGTGTCGACACCGTCATCAACAACGCGGGCATCTTCATCGCCAAGCCGTTCACCGAGTACACCGACGCCGACTACGAGGCGATCACCGGGGTGAACCTGCGCGGCTTCTTCGAAGTGTCCCGCGCCGCGGTCGCCGCGATGCAGGACCACGGCGGGCATCTGGTGAACGTGTCGACCAGCCTGGTCGATCAGGCCACCACGGCGGCGCCGTCGGTGCTCGCCTCGCTGACCAAGGGCGGTCTCAACGCGGCCACAAGGTCGTTGGCTGTCGAGTACGCCACTCGCGGTATCCGGGTCAACGCAGTCGCCCTGGGCATCATCCGGACCCCCATGCACTCCGATGACGACTACGCCGGTCTTGCCCAGCTGAACCCGCAGAAGCGCATCGGTGAGCAGTCCGATGTGGTGGATGCGGTGCTCTACCTGGAGCACGCCGGCTTCGTGACCGGTGAGATCCTGCACGTTGATGGCGGCCAGGCTGCGGGGCACTGACGATGAGCGAAGAGGTCATTCGCGAGGTCCTCGACGTCTGGCGGGCGGGTATCGACGAGCACCAGCCGGACCGCGTCGCTCAGGTGTTCACCGAGGACGCGATCTTCCAAGGGTTGCGGCCCTACAGCGTGGGCCGCGCAGGTGTCCGCGAGTACTACGCGTCGCAGCCCGCAGGGCTGACCGTGCGGTACCGCATCCTGGAAACCCGCACGCCGGCCGAGGGTGTCGTGCTGGGCTACACGCGGGCCGACTTCACCTTCGCCGACGGGCGGGCCATCGGCCTGAACCTGAGCATCCTGGTCACCCGCACGCCGGGGGGCTGGCAGATCGCGCATTACCAGGTCAGCTCGATACCGGATTAGCTGAGCGCCGGGATGACCTCACGCTCGAACAACTCGATACCGGAACGGTCGTAGGCGGCCTCGGGGAAGTACACGATCGCGTACTCGCACCCCAGGTCACGCAGCCGGGTCAGCCGCTCGATGACCTGTTCCGGCGTGCCGGTGGCCGAGTCCGGTGAGGCGACGTTGGACAGCATGGCGTCGACGGCGTCCTCGCCGGCCTTGGGGATCTGCCGGCCACGGATGGCTCTCAGGCGGTCCTTGACCTCGGTCTCCGATTCGGCGATGACGGAGTTGACGTTGGCCGACCGCACGATCGCGTCGTAATCGGTGCCGACCTCCCCGCAGTGGCCGGCCAGGATCTGCGATTTGCGCTCGAACTCGGCGGGCACGCTGCTGAAGTTGGTGTACTGGGCGTACTTCGCGGCGATGCGCAGGGTGACCTTCTCACCGCCGCCGGCGATCCACAGCGGCAGGCCGCCCTGTTGCGGCGGCGTGGGCGCGACGATGGCGTCGTGCACCTGGTAGTGCTTCCCGTCGAAGGTGACCCGACCGTTGCGCCAGGCGTCGCGCATGATCTGCACACCCTCGTCGAGACGGCCCAGCCGTTCGCCCGCGGACGGGAAGCCATACCCATACGCACGCCATTCGTGCTCGTACCAACCGCCCCCGATACCCATCTGAGTGCGGCCGGCCGAGATGACGTCCACGGTGGCCGCAACTTTTGCCAGGTAAGCCGGATTCCGGTAGCTCATGGCGGTACACATCTGGCCGAGTTTGACCCGTTCGGTGGTGGCCGCGAAGGCCGACATCAGGGTCCAGGCCTCGTGCGTGGCCTCATCGGTGGGCACCGGGACGGTGTGGAAGTGGTCGTATACCCACACCGAGTCCCACGTGCTGTTATCGGCGTACCTGGCCAGGTCACGCATCACTGACCAGTGCTTATCGGTGGGGATGTCGACGAGGTCGAGGCGCCAACCTTGCGGGATGAACAGTCCGAAGCGCATAGCTCAAACTCTAGGCCCGCCCACGGCAATGTCGAATCGTCTACACTTGCGAGAAATCATTCGCTGGATCAACGCTGAGGACTGGTCATGACCGCCATCAAACGTCGCTTCGCGGCCGCTTCGCTGGCCGCGCTGATGCCGCTGGCTGCCATCTCGATCGCCACCGCGGCGCCGAGCGTCGCCGAGACCACCTGTGGTGCCGGCCAGTCCGAGTTCAACGGCAACTGCGTGGACAACTGCAACAAGTCGCAGGTCCGCAACTCCGATACCGGCAAGTGCCAGTCGCTGCTGTCGGCCGCCCTGCAGAAGGCCGAGACCCCGGCCGTTGCCAAGCTGACCCCCGAGCAGATGGGTGGGGCCTGGCAGTTGGCCCAGCAGGCGGGGGCGATCCCCGAGGGCACCCGAGTCTGGAACTCGGTCGTCGGCACGGTGGACACCGTGGTCGGCTGGCCGGTGCTGGCCACCTCCGCCGCCGCGGACACCGCGGCCACGTTGGCATTCCTGGGATTGGTACCCGGCAGCGTCGGTGGCACTGGCCTTCGGAGCGCCGCGAGCGCTACCGGCGCCACGTTCTCGGCGGCCAATGACATCGCCCAGGTGGCCCGGGCGCTGCCCTCACCGCAGGTCGGTCTGCCCAAGATCGGTGTGCCGCCGCACCCGAAGCTGGGCTTCCCGCCGCATCCGAAGATCGGTATGCCGCGCATCGGGATGCCGAAGTTGGGCGGCACCGGTATCTGCGGTCCGAAGCTGCTGTTCTTCACCCCCTGCCTCTGAGTCATGGCGCTGTCTCGGGAGGAACGTGAACGGTTTCTTGCCGAGCCACATATCGCCGCACTGTCGGTGAGCGCCGGCGCCACGCGTGGCCCGTTGACGCTGCCGATCTGGTATCAGTACTCCCCCGGCGGTCAGCCGTGGTTCATCACCGGGGCCGGCTCACGCAAGCACCGCCTCATCGAGGCGGCGGGTTATCTGTCCCTGATGGTCGAGCGCGTCGAACCGACCGTGCGCTATGTCGCCGTCGACGGTGCGGTGGACCGGATCGAGGAAGCCACCGACGAGCAGCTCGTCGAAGTGACCAAGCGCTACCTGCCGCCTGCTGCGGTGCAGCCGTATCTGGAGATGGCCCGGCGGGAGCATGGGCCGAGCGTCGCGGTGTTCATGAAGCCCAAGCACTGGCTGTCGGCTGATCTGGGCGGCTTCTAACTCAGCCCGAGCGCGGCGAGTGCGCCGGCCACCCCGGCGTCGCGCAGTGCGTCGGCCGGGGCGTCGGGGAATTGCAGACAGCAGTCCTGCAATCCGCCGAGTGCGATGACCGCGCGCACGGCCTGATCCAACGTCTGTTCCGGCCCGTAGATCACCCGGCTCAACCGCTCCCGCCACGCCAGCATGCTGTCGACGAGTCCGAGATTGGCGATGGTGCTCAGCTCCGAGACCACGGTCACCAGGTCGGCACGATGGGCATAGAAGTAGTCGAAGTACCCCTCCAGCAGCTGGGTCGGCGTGAGACCCGCGGCCTGCTCACACTCCAGCACGAACTGTTCGCCGCCTTCGATGAGGGGCGCAACGATACTGCGGACCAGGTCATCCCGCGATGTGAAGTGGTAGTAGAGCGCGGGTTTGGTGATCCCGAGCCTGGCAGCGATGTCCTGCAGGCTGGTGCGCTGGACACCCTTCTCGGCGAATAGCTCGCGGGCCACTTGCTGGATCCGCTGCCGGGTATCCGACCGTGGAGCACTCACGTACCCACCCTAACTGACCGATCGTTAAGTAAACTTGGGCCGACCACTTACCGACCGTTAAGTAAGGAGTGGGTCATGAGGGTTCTTGTGCAGGGCGCAAGCATCGCCGGGCCGGTGGCGGCCTACTGGCTGAACCGCCGGGGTTTCGACGTCACCGTGGTCGAACGGGCAACGCAGCTTCGCAAGACCGGCGGCCACGCCATCGACCTGTTCGGTCCGGCCATGGAGATCGCCGAGAGCATGGGGGTACTCGATCAGGTGATGGCCCACGCCACCGGCACCAAGACCATCACTTTCCACCGACCGGGTGCACGCCGACCCACGCATATCGACTACCGCAAGCTGTCATCCACGCTGTCGGACCGCCATGTGGAGATCATGCGTGACGACCTCAGCCAGATCTTCTACGACGCCGGCAAGGACGCTGTCGAATATCTCTTCGGCGATCACCTCACCGAGATCGGCGAGGACGGCGCGGTCACCTTCGCGCACCACGCATCGCGGCGGTTCGACCTGGTGCTCGGCGCGGACGGATTGCACTCCGGGGTGCGGCAGCTGGTGTTCGGCGACGCCAGCGGGAACCAGGAGTTCCTCGGGGCTTACCTCTGCGTGCTGTCCGTTCCGAAATCACTTGCCCTCGATGGCGAAATGACCGGTTTCGTCGACGTGGACCGCACGGCGATGATCTACACCGCCGATCACCTCGATGATGCTCGGGCGGTCTTCATCTTCCGGCCCGTCAATGACTTCCGCTACGACCATCGCGATACGGCCAGTCAGCAGCGCCAGCTGTGTGAGCGGTTCGCCGGGATGAGCGCCGAGGTGGATCGCTGGCTGGACGAACTCGGGCACACACCGGCGTTCTACTTCGACGCCGTCACCCAGCTGCAATTGACCAGCTGGTGCCGCGGCCGGGTGGCGCTGGTGGGCGACGCCGGCTACTGTCCGGGCCCCGCGGTCGGTGGCAGCACCAGCCTCGCGGTGATCGGGGCCTATGTGCTGGCCGGCGAACTGCACCGGGCCGAAGGCGACCCGACCGTCGGCTTCGGCGCCTACGAGCGGGTCATGCATGAGCCGGTGATCGGTGCCCGCGCCCTGGCCAAGAGCGTGGCGAGGAGCATTCTTCCGTCCTCGGGACTCGGCGTGCGAGCATTGATCGCTGCAGGACAACTGATCTCGGCGCTGCCGACGCCACTGACCGCCGCGCTGGCCCGACTCAACAGCAAGGGGCTCCGGCTCTACGACTCCATCGAGGTGCCGCGGTACGCGCTAACCGACGTCTGAGCCGTCGCGGCGCGCAATGTCGCGGCACCGGTACAACTCGGCGTCCGCCCGCGCGTACAGATCGGCGATGTCGACCGACCCGGACGCTGCGGTGGCGGTACCGATGCTCGCCCGCGGGGTGCGCGACCGAACGTCCTCCAGGAACCCCGCGAGGTCGTCTCCGGCCATGCAGGCGGCGAACTCGTCACCGCCGAGCCGTGCGAGCACGGCGCCGCGGGGAGCTGCTCGCGCCCACTGCCGGGCGTAGTCGGTGATCAGGCGGTCCCCCGCGGGATGGCCCTGGGTGTCGTTGAGACCCTTCAGGTCATCGATGTCGAGTGCGACGACGGCGATCGGCGAGGACGCTCCCAGCATCGCCAGCAGATCGGCGGTGGCGATCTCCCACCCCGCCCGGTTCAGCAGTCCGGTGAGCGGATCGGTGCAGGCCGCGGTGAACATCGCCCGCATCAACAACCCGAATGACTCGGCCGCGCCGGCGATAGCCACCACGATGATCAGGATGGTGATGACTCCTACATGCGGTGCCGGTGCGATGACAACAGCCGCCACACAGGCCGCGATCAGGAAGCCGATGAGCACCAACGCCCGTCGGGGTGGGTGGAAGGCCCGGATATACATCGCCAGGAACATCGGTGCAATGAGACAGACGTATTCAGCGGTGAGCGTGACGTGGAAAGCCATCACGATCGGCGTGGCGAGGACAGCCAGCGCGGTGGCGAACATGACATGGTTCGGCCTGACAGCCAGCTGCACCAGGCCCAGCACACCCAACACGACGGCGATGATGCCGCCGGCCGGGTTGCCATAGGCGAGGTCGGTGCGCACCGGGAAGATCGTGAACACCACACCGTAGGTGAAGAGAAATGTCGTCGCGCCCAGGTAGATGCGCAGCAACCTGACACGCTGGCCACCGACGAACTGACTGCTCGCCCCCGCGAGCGAGGTGATGCGGGACATGATCGACAGCCTGCTCTACGTGCGGCGCCGATACAACGCAGCCGACGCGGGCCCGCTCACTTCCAGCGCGGGGGTGCGCGGCAATGCACCGGCGAAGGTCTCGATGGCATCGCGCACTGCTGTCAAGGCACCTACCGATCAGGCGAATTAGGTTGCGCCGTAGGCGGTCAGCAGGGGGACGCTGCCGGTCACCAGGCAAGTGCGCACCGCGGTTGCCAGTGGCTATGACAGAACAGTCTCGTTCAGATTGAGATGTGATGTCGTGCAGGTGCGTTCTCGGCGGGGGCTGACAAGATCGGACGGGTGTCGATCAAGGCGGCCCCGAAAACCGACAGCAGGCTGGCTGCGCGCTGCGCCGCGCTCGCCTCGCTCGGGGCTGCTGCCATACATTTCGGGGTGGTGCCCGCACATTGGCGGGAGTGGGCACTTGCCGGGGCGTTCTTCGCCGCGCTGGCCGGGTTCCAGCTGATCTGGGCGGCATTGATCTTGGTCAGGACCACCACGCCGGTGCTTGCCGCGGGGATCGCGCTCAACGTGGGCGCGGTGGCGCTCTGGGTGCTGTCCCGCACCGAGGGCGCGCCGTTCGGCCCGCACGCCGGGGAGCCGGAGCTGGTGCAGACCGCCGACCTGTGTGCGCTGTTGTTGCAGACCTACGTCGTGATGGGTGCGTGCTGGATCTGGTACCGCGGGCTGGACGGTGAGCCGGTGTCGGCGCTCGCCAGCGGTGCGGTTCTGGCGGGGGCCATCGGTGTCGTCGCGCTGGCTTCGACCGTCGGTTTCGCCGCGGGCCAGCGCCACAGTCACCACAGCCCCGCCGAGGTGGATGCCGCACACCACGGAGCACACGTCGGCGATACCGGCGGCCATCCCGCGCAGCCGGCCGTCCCGCTCGGCAATGCACCCGCGCAGGCTCCGGCAGCGGCACCGCATGCGGATGGTGCAGTGGCGGCCGTGCCGCCAGCGCAGGAACTGCACAGCGACCACCACGACCATCACGAATAGCGCACGCTGACCTCGGGACGAAGATCGAGGCGCCGCAACAGTTGTGCGTTGAGCGCGACGACAATGGTCGACAGCGACATCAGGATGGCACCGACCGACATCGGCAACACGAAACCGACAGGTGCCAGGACGCCCGCCGCCAACGGCACCGAAACGAGGTTGTAACCCGCGCCCCACCAAAGGTTCTGCTTCATCTTGCGATAGGTGGCCCGGGACAGTTCGATCACCGAAAGCACCGAGCGTGGATCGGAGCTGGCCAGAATGACGCCTGCGGAGGCGATCGCGACGTCCGTACCGGCTCCGATGGCGATGCCGACATCTGCCTGCGCCAGCGCGGGCGCATCGTTGACGCCGTCGCCGACCATCGCGACCTTCTTGCCCTCGCCTTGCAGCGCAGCCACTTTGGCGGCCTTGTCTTCTGGGCGTACACCGGCGAAGATCCGCTCGATGCCGAGTTCGCGTCCCACGGCGGTGGCCACGGCTTCGGCATCTCCGGTGATCATGGCGACTTCCACACCCGAGGCATGCAATGCGTCGACGGCCTCGCGGGATTCCAGTCGCACTTCGTCGGCCAGGCTCAGCCCGCCGATCACCGCGCCGTCGCGCACCACGTGCAGGATGATCGCGCCGTTCTGGCGCCATCCGGCGGCTGCGTCGACCTCGCGTCCACCGACGTCCTGGACCAAGCGCGGGCCGCCCACGCGGACCTCTCGACCGTCGACTGTCGCAGTGACACCCACCGCCGGAGCCGAGGAGAAGGCGGCGGCCCGGGGTACATCGACGCGGCGTTCGGCGGCGGCTCTGACAATCGCTTTTGCCAGTGGATGTTCGCTGTCGGCCTCGGCGGCGGCCGCGAGCGCAAGCACTTCGGCCTCGTCGAGTTCGCTGACGGTCTCGACGGCGGTGACGACCGGTTCGCCCCTTGTCAGCGTGCCGGTCTTGTCGAACAGCACCGTGTCGACGGTCCGCATACCTTCCAGCGCCAGTCGGTCTTTGACCAGTACACCCCCTCGCGCGGCGCGCTCGGTCGCGATGGAGACGACCAGCGGTATGGCCAGACCCAGTGCGTGGGGGCAGGCGATGACCAGGACGGTGATCGCCCGCACGACCGCCGCATCAGGCTCCCCCGCCAGCGACCAGGCCAGCGCCGCGATCGCCGCGCTGAACAGTGCGAACCAGAACAGCCATCCCGCGGCGCGATCGGCGAGGCGTTGGGCCCGCGACGACGAATCCTGGGCTTCGGTCACCAACCGTTGGATACCGGCCAACGCGGTGTCGTCACCGGTGGCGCTGACCCGGATCCGTAGCCCGGAATCGGTGGCGACGGTGCCGGCCGTTACCGTTGCGCCGACACCCTTTGCTACCGGCCGGGATTCGCCGGTCACGATCGACTCGTCCATCTCCGCGCGTCCAGCGACGATCACCCCGTCGGTCGGGACGCTACCGCCGGGCCGCACCACCACCAGATCGCCGACGCGCAGGTCGGCGGGCGACACGATGACGGTGTCCTCGCCGTCGACCTTCTCCGCTTCGTCGGGCAACAGGGCGGCCAGCGTGTCCAGCGCCGATGTCGTCTGAGCCAGTGAGCGCATCTCCACCCAGTGGCCGAGAAGCATGATGACGATGAGAAGAGCGAGTTCCCACCAGAACTCGAGTTCGTGATGCAGCAAGCCCAAGCTCGCTCCCCACGACGCCAGGAAGGCGACGGTGATCGCCAGACCGATCAACAGCATCATTCCTGGTTTGCGGGAACGTATTTCGCTGACGGCACCGGCAAGAAATGGACGTCCACCCACGACATACATGACGGTGCCCAATGCGGGTGCGATCCAGCCCGATCCGGGAAACCGGGGGATGTCGTAGCCGACGAGCATGGCGAACATGGTCGAGAATGCGACGACCGGCACCGCGATGACCACGTTGATCCAGAACAACTTTCGGAACTGCTCAAGATGGTGGTCGTGACCGTGATGGGCGGCCGGTCCGCTGTGCTGCGCGGCTATCTCCGCCGTGTCGTGATGGTGCGTCATGTCACCTCCAACTGGGGATACGAGTGCAACTTTATACCCCATAGGGGTATATGACAAGGATGCGCGCGACGGCGTGATCAGTGACCAGTGTTTCCAAAGTGACTGCAGTGAGCTAGCATCATCTACGTATTTGATACGTAGATGATTGCTGCACTTACAAATCCGATGACACCGAGCGGATTCGACGGCCCGCCTCTAGATGCTCACCAGGGAGAACGACGTGAAGCTCGGAATGCCGGCTGCGCTCACCCGGCGACCACGCCCCGGCCCGCTGACACTGATCTGCGTGGCCCTCGCATCCTGCCTTGTGCTGTGGGCGCCGGTCGCTTCGGCAGAACACCATGGTGGACAATGGGATCCGCTGCTGCCCAAGGTTGCCAGCGCCGGAGCGCCCGGCGATCCGATCGCGATCGCAAATGCGTCGCTGCAGGCCAGCGCGGCCGCCACCGAAACCGCGCTCCGCCTCGGCCGCAGCTTCCTGGGCAGCATAGGGATCCTGGGTCCCGCACCCGACCCGGTGACCGGCATCGCCACCAACCGCACACGCGGAGCGCAGGCCATCGAGCATGTGATCCGCCGCGCAGGCACCCAACTGGGTGTGCCGTACTCGTGGGGCGGAGGCACCCTCAACGGGCCGAGTCGCGGTGTCAACCAGGGTGCGGGCACCGTCGGATTCGACTGTTCGGGACTCACCCGCTTCGCATTCGCGGGCGTAGGAGTGCTGCTGCCGCGCTACTCCGGCGACCAATACGAAGTGGGTCGCAAGGTTTCTCCGTCCGAGGCCAAACGCGGCGACCTGCTGTTCTGGGGGCCGGGAGGTAGCCAGCACGAAGCCATCTATCTCGGCGGGGGCCGGATGATCGAGGCGCAGCAGACGGGCGTGCCGATCAAGGTGTCCCCGGTACGCACCTCGGGCATGACGCCCTACGTCGTTCGCATCATCGAAAGCTGACGCGGCGCATGTGTGAAGATTCGCTCAAGATCCGGTCGCGACCGGCGGTCATGCAGCGTGGACACACCCGCAGCGGGCACCATGGAGCCCATGGCGCATGGCACGGTTCGGTCAGCCGAGCAGACGAAGGGATACCGAGCACTCGTCGTCGATGACGAACTGCCGTTGGCCGAGGTGGTGGCCAGCTACCTGCAGCGGGAACAGTTCGAGGCCGTCGTGGCCACCGATGGCCTCGACGCGATCGCGGTGGCGCGCGAACTTGACCCCGATGTCGTCGTGCTGGACCTGGGCTTACCGGGTATCGACGGCCTCGAGGTGTGCCGGCAGCTGCGCACCTTCTCCGACGCCTACGTCGTCATGCTCACCGCCCGCGACGCCGAGATCGACACCGTCCTCGGCCTCACCGTCGGCGCCGATGATTACGTCACCAAGCCCTTCAGCCCACGGGAACTGGTTGCCCGCATCCGGGCCATGTTGCGCCGCCCCCGCATGCTGCAGACCGGGACCGCCGTACCCGATCCGGAACACCATGCCGCTGCCCCGCGGCGCTTCGGGGCCCTGAGCATCGATGTCGACGCACGCGAGGTACGCCTCGACGATGAGCCGATTCTGTTGACCCGCACCGAGTTCGACATCCTCGAGGTTCTGTCCGGGCGGCCCGGCGTCGTGCTCAGTCGCCGTCAACTCCTGGAGATCGTGCGTGAGGGCCCATGGGTCGGCAACGAGCATCTGGTCGATGTCCACATCGGGCACCTTCGGCGCAAACTCGGCGACGACGCCAGCCGGCCCCGCTTCATCACGACCGTGCGCGGGGTGGGTTATCGGATGGGCTCCGGGCGATGACTGCCGCGCCGTCGCGGTCACGCCGCCCGGGCATCGGGATGCGGCTACTGGCCGCCCAGGCGATCGTCGTGCTCACCGGGGCGCTGACCACGATGCTGGTCGCCGCCGTCGTGGGCCCCCCACTGTTCCGCGAGCATCTGCACCGGGCCGGCGTGCCGGCCAATTCCATGGAGGAGGTGCACGCCGAAGAGGCGTACGGCTACGCCACCGGCATCTCCATCGGGGTCGCGGTGGCGGTATCGGCGCTGGTGGCGCTGGCGGCGAGCATCTATGTGAGCAGACGACTCCAACGATCGGTCACCGAGGTCGCGTCGGCGGCCAAGGCGGTCGCCGACGGTGACTACGACATCCGCGTCGTACCCCCGCGACTCGGCGATGACTTCGATGCCCTCGCCATCGCCTTCAACCAGATGGCCGCGCGGCTGCAGACCGTCGACTCGACACGGCAGCGGTTGTTCCGGGATCTGGCCCACGAGATCCGAACCCCGGTATCCGTGCTCGAGGCCTATATCGAGGCGATCGAGGACGGGGTTCGCACCCTGACACCCGAGACCGCGGCCATGTTACGCGACCAAACCCGAAGGCTGGTCCGCTTCTCCGCAGATGTCGCCGCCTTGGCCAGTGCCGAAGAAAGCGGTTTCTCACTGTCCTGCAGCATGATTGATGTCGGTTCGGTCGCCGGTCAGTGCGTCGCCGCTGTCCGGGAACGCTACGCAGAAAAGGGCGTTGCGATCCGCCTTCACCCACACCGCCAGCTTCCCGCCGTGTGGGCGGACGAGCAACGCCTCGCCCAGGTCATCGGCAATCTTCTCGACAACGCCCTGCTGCACACATCGGTTGGGGGAACCGTCGAGTTGACCTGTGCCCGCGACGGCGACGTCGTCACCGTCGCGGTGGCCGATGACGGCGCCGGTATCGCCGCCGAACATCTGCCCCGGATCTTCGAGCGCTTGTACCGCGCCGACACCGCGCGCGATCGCGAGCACGGCGGGGCCGGCCTCGGGTTGGCCATCGCGCGCGCCCTGGTCGAGGCACAGGGCGGGACGATTTCGGCGGCCAGTGCCGGACCCGGGTGCGGCGCCACCTTCACCTTCCACTTGCCCGTACCGCGGCGGGCCGAGCCCGTCGATGCCGCGCAGGGCGGTACCTGACAGGCAGTGCTAGTCGTTCAGCAGAGCCCGCATCTCGTCGATCTCGGCCTGCTGGGAGGACACGATATTGCGTGCCATCTCGATGGCCGCCGGGAACTGGCCGTTGTCGATCTCTTGTTCCGCCATAGTGATCGCGCCCTCGTGGTGCCGGATCATCTGTTCGAGGAACAACCGGCCGGCCGCCGCCCCCTGGGCGTTCTGCAGCGCAGCCATATCGGCCTCGGACATCATGCCGTGGCCGGCTCCCATGCCCGGCATATCACCCATGCCGTCGCCACCGGACATGTCATGCCCAGGCATGTCGTGCCCAGGCATACCGCCGGACGCCGGCCCGACACCCCACTGCTGCACCCAGCCCTGCATCTGCTCGATCTCGGGGCCCTGCGCCTCCTTGATCCGGTTCGCCAGCGACAGCACGGCGGGATCGACCCCCTGCTTACCGATCAGCATGTCGCTCATCTCGATCGCCTGCTCGTGATGAGGGATCATGCCTTGGGCGAAGGTCACGTCGGCGTCATTGTGGGCGGCCTGGGCGCTCGCCGCGGCCGCGGAGGTCGACACCGAGGTGGTGACGGACGACGCCCCGCTGTCGGTTGCCGTACCCGAGCAGGCGCTCAGAACCAGCATCGACGCCGCAAGCGTCGCAACCGAGTACACGCATCGTTGGTGCTGCATCGCACATCCCCTTCAAAGATCACGCTGACATGGCGAGCGCTCTCGCCACTCCCCCAGGATCGACACGGCGAATATGGGTCCCTTCGACTTTCGATGAAGGTTTGATGAAGAAGCAGCGCAGCGCTCCCGGGAATTACCCGGTGAAACAGCTGCGGTAGTCACTCGGTGTGGTGCGCATCTGCTTGACGAAGTGGTGGCGGTAGGTCACCGGAGAGTCGAACCCCACTCGCGTAGCGATCTGTTCGACCGACAGATCCGAAGACTCCAAGAGCGCCAGGCTGGCCTGCACACGTTGTTCGATGAGCCATTTGATCGGCGTGGTGCCGGTGGCCTTGGTGAACTGCCGCAGGTAGCTGCGCCGCGACATCGCCGACTGTGCGGCCAGCGTGTCCAGTGAGATCGGCGAATCGAGATGCTCCAACGCCCAGGCCATTCCGGCAGCGATCCGGCCATCGGTGGTGGGCTCGGGCACCGGGGAGTCGATGTACTGGGCCTGCCCGCCGGCGCGGTGCGGTGCGATCACCAGCCGACGGGCCACGTCATTGGCCACCCGCACACCGTGATCGGAGCGCACGATGTGCAGACAGAGATCGAGGCCCGCCGCGCATCCGGCGCTGGTGAGCACCCGGCCGCTGTCGACGTAGAGCGGCGCGGGATCGACGCGGATGCCGGGATATCGCCGGGACAGCAGATCGGCATAGACCCAGTGGGTGGTCGCCGAATGTCCCTCCAGCACACCGGCGGCGGCCAATGCGAAGGCGCCCGAGCAGATGGACACCAGCCGCGCACCGCGGTCATCGGCGGCTCTGATGGCATCGATGAGCTCAGCAGACGGCGACTGACCGACGTCTGCAACGCTGGGGATCACCACGGTGTCGGCGGCCTCGAGGTCGGCGAGCCCGTAGGAGGTGCGCAGCACCGCCCCACCCAGCATCCGCGTCTCCGGTTGCTCCGCGCACAACTTGACGTTGTAGCCGGGCGGGGAGACCCCGGCCGAGAAGCGCTCCGGCAGCTCGGCCATCCCGAAGATTTCGGCAACCAGACCCGATTCGAAGCCGGTCATGCCGTCATAGGCGAGGATCGCGACGGTGTGCATGTCACTATATTATCGAATAGAGGCACTGGTGCCACTGTCGCCCGCAGCCGGCACACGGCATCGTCGAGACCATGACCAAGTACCGCAAGCACTTTCGCATCCTCACCGAATTCGCCGCCGGCCTGCACGCCGCCAGCGGTCTGGTGCACGGCGTGCAGCCGGACTGCACCTCGAGCGCAAGAAACCCCCGGCCTTCGAGGGACCGGGGGCTCTTGGGTCTGACGCGCTACGCCTCCAGCGAGGCAGGCGGGTTGAAGCGGTCGCCGTAACGGGCGGCCAGTTCCTTGGCGCGGGCCACGAAGGCAGCCTTGCCGACACCGTGCGGGCCCTCGTAGCCGACGATGAACTGCGCCGAGCCACCGGTGTAGGGCGGGAAGCCGATACCCATGATGGATCCGATGTTCGCATCGGCGGTCGAGGTGAGCACACCCTCGTCGAGGCACTTCTGGGTTTCCAGCGCCTCGGCGAACAGCATGCGGTCGATCGCGTCCTGCAGCGGGATCTCCGTGGTGCCCGAGTTGAAGGCCTCCTTCAGTCCTGGCCACAGCCCGACGCGCTTGCCGTCGACGTACTCGTAGAACCCGGCGCCCTTCAGGCGCGAGGGGCGACCGATTTCGATCATCTTCTCCACGACCGCCTCGGCCGGGTGCGGCACGTGGGTGCCACCGGCCGCCTCGACGCCTTCCTTGGTCGCGACCGCGATCTTGTGCATGAGCTCCAGGTTCAGCTCGTCGGACAGCTGCAACGGGGCCGCCGGGTAACCGGCCTGCGCACCGGCCTGCTCGATGGTGGCCGGCTCGACACCCTCACCCAGCATGGCCAGCGCCTCGTTGACGAAGGTGCCGATGACGCGGCTGGTGAAGAACCCACGGCAGTCGTTGACCACGATCGGGGTCTTCTTGATCGCCAGGGTGTAGTCGAACACTCGGGCCAGTGCCTCGTCTGAGGTCTTCTCACCCTTGATGATCTCGACCAGCGGCATCTTGTCGACCGGCGAGAAGAAGTGGATCCCGATGAAGTCCTCCTGGCGCTTCACACCGGTCGCCAGACCGGTGATGGGCAGCGTGGAGGTGTTCGAGCCCAGAATGGCGTTCGGCTCGACGATGTCCTCGATCTCCTGGAACACCTTGTGCTTGAGTTCCTGGCTCTCGAACACGGCCTCGATCACGAAATCGACACCCTTGAGATCGGCGGGGTCGGCGGTCGGGGTGATCTTGGCAAGCAGCGCGTCGGACTTCTCCTGGGTCGTCTTGCCGCGCTTGAGCGCCTTGGCCTCCAGACCCTCCGAGTAGGCCTTGCCCTTCTGGGCCGCCTCGATCGAAACATCCTTGAGCACGACGTCGTAACCGGCCTTGGCCGACACGTAGGCGATACCGGCGCCCATCATGCCCGCGCCCAGCACACCGATCTTGCGGATCGGCACCGGCGCGATCCCCTCGGGCCGCGAGGCACCACCGTTGATGGCCTGCAGATCCAGGAAGAATGCCTGGATCATGTTCTTGGCGACCTGGCCGGTGACCAGCTGGGTGAAGTACCGGCTCTCGATGCGGGTGGCGGTGTCGAAGTCCACCTGAGCACCCTCGACCGCCGCGTTGAGGATGGCCCGCGGGGCGGGCATCGGCGCACCCTTGAGCTGCTTCTTCAACAGCGCCGGGAAGGACGGCAGGATGGCGGCCAGGCCGGGGCTGGACGGGGTGCCGCCGGGCATCTTGTAGCCCTTGACATCCCAGGGCTGCACGCCACCGTCAGAGTTGTCCTTGATCCACTTCTTGGCAGCCGGGATGAGCTCGTCGACCGACGGGACGAGCCGATCCACAAGCCCGATTTCGAGGGCCTTCGCCGGGCTGAACCGGGTGCCCTGGCTCAGGACCTCCATGAACGCCTTCTGGATACCGAACATCCGCACGGTGCGGGCCACACCGCCGCCACCGGGCAGCAGACCCAGGGTGACCTCGGGCAGGCCGATGACGACACCGCGGACGTCGGCGGCGATGCGGTGATGGGTGGCCAGCGCGATCTCCAGGCCGCCGCCGAGCGCGGCACCGTTGATGGCGGTCACCACGGGCTTGCCGAGGGTCTCCAGCTTGCGCAGGTCGGCCTTGATGAACTCGACCTCGTCGAACGCCTGCTGGGCGTCGTCGGGGCCGATGTTGATCATGCCCTTGAGGTCACCGCCGGCGAAGAAGGTCTTCTTCGCGCTGGCGATCACGACACCGGTGATCGAATCCTTCTCGGCCACAAGGCGTTCCACAGCATTGTGCATGGATTCCTTGTAGTGCTCGTTCATCACGTTGGCCGACCCGGTCGGGTCGTCCAGCGTCAGCGTGACGATGCCGTCGGCATCCTGGTCCCACTGAATCGTGTTCTCTGCCATGCGCTTAAACCCTCTCGATGATGGTGGCCACGCCCATGCCGCCGCCGACACACAGCGTGATCAGGGCACGCTTGGCGCCGCGGCGCTCGAGCTCGTCGACCATGGTTCCGGTGATCATGGCGCCGGTGGCGCCCAGCGGGTGGCCCATCGCGATGGCGCCACCGTTGACGTTGAGCTTCTCGTCCGGGATGCCCAGGTCCTTCTGGAACTTCAGCACCACCGAGGCGAACGCCTCGTTCAGCTCGAACAGGTCGATATCGTCGACCGTCAGCCCGGCACGGTCGAGCACCTTGCGGGTGGCCGGGGTCGGGCCGGTCAGCATGATGACCGGATCGGCACCGCTGGTGGCGGTGGCCACGATGCGGGCGCGCGGGGTCAGGCCCTGCGACTGTCCTGCTTTTTCAGAGCCGATGAGCACCAGGGCGGCACCGTCGACGATGCCCGAGCTGTTGCCGCCGGTGTGTACGTGGTTGATCTTCTCGACGTAGTGGTACTTCTGCAGCGCCACATCGTCGAATCCGCCCATCGCGCCGACACCGTCGAACGCGGTCTTCAGCTTGCCGAGGCTCTCCACCGTCGAGCCGGGGCGCATGTGCTCGTCGTGGTCGAGAACGACGAGGCCGTTCTGGTCCTTGACCGGCACCACGGACTTCGCGAAGTAACCGCCGGACCAGGCTGCCGCGGCGCGCTCCTGCGAGCGTGCGGCGTAGGCGTCGACATCCTCGCGGGAGAAGCCCTCGATGGTGGCGATCAGGTCGGCGCCGATGCCCTGGGGCACGAACCCGACGCGGTAGTTGGTGTCCGGATCGGACGCCCAGGCGCCGCCGTCGGCGCCCATCGGGACCCGGCTCATCGATTCCACACCACCGGCGAGCACCAGGTCGTCCCAGCCCGAGCGCACCTTCTGCGCCGCCAGGTTGACGGCCTCCAGGCCGGATGCGCAGAAGCGGTTGAGCTGGAAGCCACCGGTGGTTTCGGGCAGCCCCGCCACCAGGCCGGCGGTGCGGGCGATATCGCCGCCCTGGTCACCGACCGGTGACACAACGCCCAGGATCAGGTCGCTGATCAGGGTCTCGTCCAGATCGGGGAATCGGGTGCGAAGCTCGTCGATCAGACCGACGACCAGCTTGACGGGCTTGATCTCGTTGAGGGCGCCGCCGCGCTGCTTACCGCGCGGCGTGCGGATGGCCTCGTAGATGAAGGCATCTTCGGACATGTGTTGTTCCCTTTCGGGTGGATGGCAGGGGACGTCCATCGGGACGTTAGTCCACTGAGGGCGCAGCCTAGCAAAAACGCAAACCAACCTGTTGGTTGGGCAGTCGGTCCGCCATACGCCAGTGGCCACTTATTGCACGCTTCGGGGGAGAGAACGTGCAATAAGTGGCCACTGAGCGCCGAGAAGTCAGGCGGTACGGGCGTCCTGGAGCTCGTCGAGCGTCGGGTAGTCGATATACCCCGCCGGCCCGGAGGCGTAGAAGGTACTGACATCGGGTTCGTTGAGCTCGGCGCCGAGCACCAGCCGGTCGATCAGGTCGGGGTTGGCCAACCAGGTGCGGCCCACCGCGACGGCGCTGGCGGCACCCCAGTCGGCCAGGCTTTCCAGCTGGCAGAAGTCGGTGCCGGTGTCGCGTCCGGTGTTGAGCACCAGGGTGCCGCTCCACAGCGCCCGCAGCGCCCCGAAGGTCTGGGTGGACGGGTCGATCAGCACGTGCAGGTAGGCGATCCCCAATGGGGCGATCCGGTTCAGCAGCGCCTCGTAGGCGCCGACCGTATCGTTCTCGCGCATGTCGCCCGCGGTATTTCCCGGCGAGATCCGCAAGCCCACCCGGTCCGCGCCGATCTCGTCGACGACCGCCTCGATCACCTCGGCGGTGAAACGGGCCCGGTTCTGCGGGGAGCCGCCGTAGCCGTCGGTCCGGACGTTGACGACATCGGAGAGGAATTCGTGCAGCAGGTAGCCGTTGGCGGAGTGAATCTCCACGCCGTCCATCCCGGCGTCGACAGCGCGGCGCGCCGCCGAGCGGAATTGTCCGACGATGGACTCGATCTCGTCGATGCGCAGGGCACGCGGCACCGTCAGCGCTTGCTTACCCGACGGGGTGTGCGTCACCGCTTCCGCCGCGATCGCCGACGGCGCGACGACGTCGAAACCGCTGATCTCGGGATGAGCCATCCGGCCCACATGCCACAACTGGACGAACATCTTGCCGCCCTTGGCGTGCACCGCGGACGCGATCTCGGCCCACACCGCCTGGTGGCGGTCGGTGTAGATGCCAGGGGTGTTCATATAGGCGCCGTTGGCCTGTTCGCACACCGCGGTGGCCTCACTGATGATGATGCCCGCAGCCGCGCGCTGCGAGTAATACTCGGCGGCCAGATCCGATGGGGTGCCATCGGATTGGGCGCGCGAACGGGTCAGCGGTGCCATGAAGATCCGGTTCGCGGCCTCCGTTGCGCCGACGCGCAGCGGCTTGAGCAGGGTGGCATCGGGGGCGAGGCGGAAGCTGTGGTCGGTCACCCTCGGCTAAGCGCTGCGGGCCGCCGATTCATTCCCGGCCAGCAGCCGGCCGGACACCAGGCCCCACGAAACCGCCTGTGACACGAGGGACGCACGATTGCCTGCACCGAGTTTGGCCATCGCGCTTTCCAGATGATGACCGGCGGTGCGGACGCTGATGAACAGCCGCGCGGCGATCTGATTGTTCGTCAGTCCCTGCGTGGCCAGCGTCAGGGCGTCCAGTTCGCGCGGGGTGATGGCAAACGGCAACGGATCCGCAGTGATGAGGATCACCGCGTCCAGACTGTCCTGGCGATAGCGCGGGGCGGTGGCGATATGGCGCACGTGTAGCCAGCCGGCGCCGTCGCACCAGCGGGTCGCCTCGGGACGGAAGGTCAGGCCGGGTGCGTGTGCGGCCATCGCCATATCGGCGACCAGATCGCGGTCGATCGGCCGGTCGAAGGTGTCGCCGAGGCTCAGCAGATGGGCACGGCCACCCGCGTCCACCGCCCACGCCTGGGCCTGCGGTGCCAACAGATCGGCGACCATCCGGGGCCGCACGGAGAAATCCAGATGCTCGGCCATCTGGGCCCGCAGCGCATTGATCTCGCCCACATCGTCATCGCTGGGATAACGGGCATCGTCACAGTTGACGTGGATGGTGCCGGCGTAGGTTCCGTCGGCGGTGACCAGGCGTGCGGACAGGCCTTCATCGAAACCGGCCGGCGCGAAAACACCTTGTACCGAATAGGTCTCGCGGTACTCGGGAAAGTCCCGCCAGCGCAACGCACCGAGACCGCGTGTCCGCATGCTGTCGAAGAGAGGATCGTGATCGATGAACCAGGTGTTCAGGTGGTCCATCACCGTGTCGGGGTATCCGTGGTTGGCCACGGCGACGTGGCAGTGCCGGATGGGATCCCACAGGCTGATCGCCGACGCCGACGACGCTGCCTTGGCACTCAGGGCGTCCAGCATCTCGTGCGCCCGGGTCTCGATACTGGACGTGCTGCCCAGCACCTCGCCGTATGCACCCATCGGTCATTCCTTCGTACGGTTGTGCCCCTCGAAAGCATCATCTGCAGGCCATGTTTCGAAGATGTTTCCGGGCTGCGGCAGCCACGCAACGGCGCCGGCACAAATGGGAGATTCCTCCCATAGCCCCCGGTTGCCGGCGATTCCTACGCTGGCCGTCAACGATCCTCGACTTCGAAGGCGGCTCCATCATGAAACGACTGCGCGTCGGCGTGGCACTGCTCGCGGCGACCACGATGCTCACCGCCGGCTGCGGAAGCCGCGCCGGCGATACCGACACCGCGGCCGCACAGGACTGCGTGGACACCTCGGGCCCGAGCGTCAAGGTGGGAGCGATCAACTCGCTGTCCGGCGGCCTGGCGGTCAGTGAATCGGTGATCCACGACGCCATCGTGATGGCCGTCGAGCAGATCAACGCCGAGGGCGGTGTGCTGGGCAAGCAGCTCGACTTGCTCTCCGAGGACGGCGCCTCGGAGCCGACGACATTCGCCGAGAAGGCCCAGAAACTGGTCAACAGTGACTGTGTGGCAGCGGTTTTCGGTGGCTACACCTCGGCCAGCCGCAAGGCCATGCTGCCCGTCTTCGAGGGTTCGGATGCGCTGCTGTATTACGGCCAGCAGTACGAGGGCCTGGAGTCCTCACCCAACATCTATTACACCGGCGCTACCACCAACCAGCAGATCATCCCGGCGCTGGACTACCTCAAGGAGCAGGGGGTGAAATCGCTGTACCTGGTGGGCAGCGACTACGTGTTCCCGCGCACCTCCAACGCCATCGTGAAGGCCTATGCCGCGGCCAACGGTATCGAGATCAAGGGTGAGGACTACGTGCCGCTGGACAGCACCAACTTCTCCACCATCGTCAACAAGATCCGCACCGCGGACGCCGATGCGGTGTTCAACGTCGTGGTCGGCGGATCGTTGACGGCCTTCTTCCGCGAATACAACAGCGCCGGGCTCAACGCCCAGACGATGCCGGTGATGTCGATGTGCGTGGGTGAGGAGGAGGTGAAGAGCATCGGCGCGGCAGCCCTGGTCGGGCAGCTGTCCTCGTGGAATTACTACCAGACCCTGGACACCCCGGCGAATAACGCGTTCGTCGCGGACTTCAAGGAACGCTTCGGCGCCGACCGGGTGACCTCCGATCCGATGGAATCCGCGTACACCGCGGTGAAACTGTGGCAGGCGACCGTCGAGAAGGCGCAATCGTTCGCGGTCCCAGATATCCAGGGCGCGGCCGGCGGGGTCAGCGTCGACGCCCCGGAGGGCACCGTCACGATCGACGGGGAGAACCACCATGTCACCAAGACCGCACGCATCGGCACCGTCGCCCCGGACGGGCTGATCCAGCAGGTGTGGGAATCGCCGCAGCCCATCACGCCGGACCCGTTTCTCAAGAACTACCCCTGGGCCGAAGGCATCACCGGCTGATGCATCTCACTCCCAAGGACGAGGACCGGCTGCTGCTGTTTCTGGCCGCCGAACTGGCCCGCAAGCACCGCGCGGCCGGGCTGGCCCTCAGCTACGCCGAGGCCAGGGCGCTGATCGCCGACGAGGTCGTGGAGGCCGCGCGTGCCGGGGCCAACGTCGCCGACGCGGCGGCCCACGGGGCACGCGTGCTCACCGATGACGATGTGCTGCCAGGGGTGCGGACCCTGCTGGGCTCTGTCCAGGTCGAGGCGTTCTTCGCCGACGGTCAGAAGCTGGTCACCGTGCACGACGCCATCGGACCCGGCACTCGCAGTGCCAAGGAACTCGCCGTCATCCCCGGGGAGGTCTTTCCGGCCGAGGGCGATCTGGAACTCAACGACGGGCGCCCGACCGCGGTGGTCACCGTCGAGAACACCGGCGACCGCCCCATCCAGGTCGGGTCACATTTTCACTTCTTCGAGACCAATCGGGCACTGCGATTCGACCGGCGATCGGCATACGGCATGCGTCTGGATATCCCGTCGGGAACCGCAGTGCGTTTCGAACCGGGTGAAGCACAAAACGTTTCGCTCACCAGCTACGGCGGCGAGCGGCTCGTGATCGGCCAAAACGATGTCACCAACGCACCCACCGACACACCTACGAGCGAGGAACTCATGACCAGCATGCGCGCTCTCGGCTTCCTCGATACGGGGCACTGAGATGGCCTACCGCATCAGCCGGGCCCGCTACGCCGAACTGTACGGTCCGACCACCGGTGACCGGGTCCGCCTCGCCGACACCGAACTGCTGGCCAAGGTGGAGGCCGACGCGACGGTCTACGGTGACGAGGCCGTCTTCGGTGGCGGCAAGACCATGCGCGAGGGCATGGCGGTGCACGGGGACTACACCAATGCTGCTGGCGCACTGGACTTCGTGATCACCAACGCGTTGATCGTCGACGCGGTGCTCGGTATCCGCAAGGCCGATATCGGCATCCGCGACGGACGCATCGTCGGGGTCGGCAAGGCCGGCAATCCGCGCACTATGGACGGCGTCGATCCGGATCTGATCATCGGCGCGGGCACCGATATCCGCTCGGGTGAGGGCATGATCGCCACCGCGGGTGCCATCGACGTACACGTGCATTTCGATAGCGCAGGCCTGGTCGAGGAGGCCATCGCCAGCGGGATCACGACCATGATCGGCGGCGGCCTCGGACCGGTCACCGTCGGTATCACCTCGTCGGGCCCGAACAACCTGGCCCGCATGCTGGGTGCCGCGGAGGCCTTCCCGATGAACTTCGGTTTCATCGGCAATGGCAGTGCGTCGAGCACCGCACCGCTGATCGAACAGGGTTTGGCCGGGGCGATCGGCTACAAGATCCACGAGGACTGGGGTGCCACGCCGGCCGCCATCCGGGCTTCCCTGGACGCCGGTGACGAACTCGATCTGCAGGTGCAGATCCACACCGACACCCTTAACGAGTCCGGGTTCTACGAGGACACCATGGCCGCTATCGGCGGGCGACCGATCCACACCTATCACGCCGAGGGCGCGGGTGGCGGCCACGCCCCCGACATCATGCGGGTGGTGGGTGAGCCATATTGCCTGCCGTCGTCGACGAACCCGACCAACCCGTACACGCTGAACACTTTCGACGAGCATCTGGACATGGTGATGGTGTGCCATCACCTCAACCCACGTATCCCCGAGGATGTGGCCTTCGCCGAGTCGCGGATCCGCCGCGAGACCATCGCTGCCGAGGATGTGCTGCACGATCTGGGTGCCATCTCGGCGATGGGCTCGGATTCCCAGGGCATGGGCCGCATCGGCGAAACGATCGCGCGCACCTGGCAATTGGCCTCGCATATGCGGACCACCCGCGGGCCGCTGCCAACCGATGTGGGCACCGGAGCCGACAATGCCCGCATCCTGCGCTATATCGCGAAGTTGACCATCAACCCGGCCAGACTGTTCGGCATCGATCATGAGGTCGGATCGCTCGAGCCGGGCAAGCTCGCCGATATCGTGTTGTGGGAACCCAAGTTCTTCGGCATCCGCCCCGAGGTGGTGTTCAAGGGCGGGTTCCCGGCCTGGTCGGTGATGGGTGAGGCGAACGCCTCCCTGATGACCTGCGAACCACTGAAGTACCGGCCGCAGTGGGCGGCCTACGGCCGCACCCCGGCCGATGTGTCGGTCAACTTCGTCGCCGCGGCGGCCGTCGATGCGGGCCTGGCCGACCGGCTGGGCTTGAGCACTCCGCTGGTGGCCTGCCGGGGTGCGCGGGCGCTGACCAAGGCCGATCTGCTGCACAACGACTACCTGCCCGATATCACCATCGAGCCGGACACCTACCGGGTGGTGGTCGACGGTCAGGTATGCACCAGTACACCGATGACGACGGTGCCGCTGGGTCGTCGCTACACGCTGAAATAGCGAGGAGTTCAACATGTCTGAGGTGCTGCGCGTCGGTATCGGCGGGCCGGTCGGATCGGGCAAGACCCGACTGGTCGAGATGCTGGTGCCCCAACTCGTCGGCAGGGGCCTCGGCGTCGCCGTCATCACCAACGACCTCGTCACCGATGAGGATGCCCAGCGGGTCCGCCGCAGCGGCGTGATCGATCCCAAGCGGGTGCTGGCCGTCGAAACCGGGGCGTGTCCGCATACCGCCATCCGCGAGGATCCGTCAGCCAACCTGGCCGCCGCACGCCGGTTGTGCGCCGAGTTCGACGATCTCGACCTCATTCTCATCGAGTCCGGCGGCGATAACCTGGCGGCCACCTTCACCTCCGATCTGGTGGACTACTGGATTTTCGTCATCGACACCGCCGGTGGTGACGACATCCCGCGCAAGAAGGGCATCGGCCTGCTGCAGGCGGATCTGTTGGTGGTCAACAAGATCGACCTGGCGGAGCTGGTGGGGGCCGATCTGGAGGGGATGCGCCGGGACTGCGCCATCGCCCGCCCGGTGAAGCCCACGGTGTTCACCGATCTGCGCTCAGGCACCGGCCTGGACGCGCTGACCGATGAATTGTTGCGCGGTGTGATGCTCACGGCCGGCACATGATCGCGCCCGGCGAGCTGACGGTGCGCGCCCTGGCCGACGCCACCGGCACCACCCGGATCGCCGAGTTGCGGCAACGCTATCCGCAACGGGTGACTGCCGCCCTGCACACCGACGCCGACTACCCGCGCGCCGCCGTGCTGTGCGTGCAGAGCCCCAGCGGCGGCACGTTCTCCGATGACGATCTGCAGACCAAAGTCCATTGCACCGCAGGCACCCATCTGCACATGACCAGCCAGGCCGCGACCCAGGTGTTCGCCGGGACGGGGCCGGGCGCCCGGCACCGGCTGCAGTTCACCGTCGAATCCGGCGCCGTACTGGAGTATCTTCCCAAAACGATTATTCCGCAGTCTGATTCGATGTTTACTCAGAGCATCGAGGTGGACGTCGAGGAAGGCGGGAGCTATGTCGGCTGGGATGCCATCGCGGCGGGACGGATCGCGCACGGTGAGCGGTTCCGGTACGCAGGCGTCGACAACGCGTTCACGATCCGGGTGCTGGGTCGGGTGATCGCGCGGGACCGCCAGCTGATCACCGCACGGGCGGGCCTGGACAGCGACTACCTGGCCACCCTGCTCATCATCACGCCGGGCCGCTCGCCCGAGCCGACGCTCGCCGCGGTCCGGTCCACCCTCGCCGAGCATCCCGGCGCGCTTGGTGGAGCGAGCGAACTGCCCTGCCGAGCCGGTGTTTTCGCGCGGCTGACCGCCGACCGGACGCCCGAGCTGAACCGGGTGTGCCGCGCACTGCACACCGCGGCGCGGCGCCACATACTGTGCCCACCGATAGCGAGGAGCGCCTGACGTGCTAGCCGACGCCGTACTCGGAACCGTCGATTCCCCCGACTTCATGGGGCGACACCGCCACCATGTCGACATCGGTTGGGGTGACGCGGGCAAGCATCGCCAACTGGTGACCGCCGATACCGGACTGCAGGTGCGGATCATGTTGGCGCGCGGTTCTTTCCTGCACCATGACCTGGTGATCGCCGATGACGGTGTCAACATCGTGGTGGTGCGTCGTCCGCGTGAGCCGGCCATCCGGGTGCACTTCGCGGACAACACCGCACGCGCGATGTTGTTGTTGGGCCACACGCTGGGCAATCAGCACGCGCCCATCGACGTCGACGATGACACCCTGACCGCACCGCTGTTCACCAGCGCCGAGGCTGCCCGGCAGATGCTCGCCGGGCTCGGCGTCATCGGTGAGGTGACCGAGCTGGCCATGGCGGCCGACGGGTGGTCGGCAACGTCGACGGACCACGGTGCCAGCCATCACCACTGACCCGGCCACCGCTATCGCGCTGTGGATGCAATTGCACGACAGCGCGTTTCCGGCCGGCCGGATGGTGCACAGCCACGGACTCGAGGAGTGGCTGGCCCAGCGGCCCGATGCCGACGCCGCCGCCATCGAGAAGACGGTATGCGGGTACCTCACCCACGGCTACGCGACGCTGGATGCCGTCGTTACCGCCTCCGCCTGGCGGGCCTGGAAGTCGGTGCACCACCTGGTCGAACTGGATGAGCTGATCGCGTCCTACAAGCTGTTCGGCAATGCCCGTGCGGCGTCGGCGTCGGCTGGTGGCCAGTTGGCCGCCGCGGCCGTCGATATCGGTGTTGCCGAGCAGCATCCGTACCTGCACGCCGTACTGACCGGCGCTACCCCTGGCCATGCCGCCGTGGTCGACGGGGTGGTCCAGGCGTCGCTGGGGGTCACCGAACAGCTCGCCGTACTCGGATCACTGCGCTCGTTGATGGCCTCGATGCTCAGCGCCGCGGTGCGGCTCGGGCGGCTCGGGCCGCTACAGAGCCAGCGCATCCAGCTGCGAAATGCCGAGGCGATGGCCAGGGCGGCCGCGCTGGCCTGCGAACGCCCCGTGTCGGAGCTGAGCAGCGTGTCCCCCGCGCTGGAGATCAGCGGCATGCGTCATGAGGAGCGCACGTCGCGGTTGTTCGCCACCTGACCCGCGGCCAACGGGTCACCAGGCAAAGGCTCGGGGTGGTCCCGCCAGTGACTCCTTGGCGCTGACGGCAAGTCGGTCCAGGATCTCGATATCGCCGGCTTGCAGTCCGTCGAGGGCGCGCCGGACGAGGTCGGCAGGGTCGGTCACCACCTCGGCGGGAAGGTCCATACCGGCCTGCTCCGCGAAGTCGAACAGGGTCTGGGTGCCCACCAGTCCGGGCACCAGCGCGGCGACGAGGGTGCCTTGACCGGCGAGTTCGATACGCACGCCGTTGGTCAGGCCCCACTGCGCCGATTTGGCTGCGGCGTAGGCGGTGTTGCCTGCCACGGTGTTCCACGCGACGGCCGACAATACGTTGAGGATCGCGCCACCGCCGTGGCGGGCAAGAATCGGGGCGAAGGCTCGGATCATGGCCAGCGTGCCGTAGTAGTTGGAGTTCATCGTCGCGCGGATGGCGGCCATGTCCCCGGTGACGAGGTTGCCCCCGGCCGTGTCCGCGGCATTGTTGATCAGCAGGTCGACATCGCGGGCGCATTCGGCGGCCGCATCCACCGAGGATTGTTCGGTGATGTCCAGGCGCAACACCTCGGCCCCCGGGATGTCGATCAGTTCGGGGCGCCGTGCGGTGGCGTAGACCTTGGCCCCGCGGCGCAGGAGTTCGATGGCGAACTGCCGGCCGATGCCCCGGTTTGCGCCCGTGACCAGTGCGGTGGCGCCGTATACGTGCATATCTTCTCCTTAGGACCACCCGGGAAAGTAAGTTGACCGATCGGTCATCTTGTTTTCTCAACCTAACTCCAATATGACCGATCGGTCAACTTGGTAGCCTCGTGGTGTGACCCCGCCCGATCGCACCCTCCGCGCGGACGCGGCCCGCAACCGCGAGTTGCTCTTGACCGCCGCGGAGGCCGAGTTCGCCGAGCGGGGACTGTCCGCCTCGATCGCCGATATCGCCCGCCGTGCAGGCGTCGCCAAGGGCACCGTGTTTCGGCACTTCGCGTCGAAAGAGGAGCTGATCGCGGCGATCGTCGCGGGTCATCTCGCGACACTGAACACCGTCGCCGAGCGACTGGAGAGCTCGAAGGATCCGGGGGCCGCGCTGCTGCAGTTCCTGACGGTGGCCGCCGACCAACGCCAACAGCACGACCTGACGTTTCTGCAAGCGGTCAGCGATGACGACCCGACGGTGACCGCGCTCAGAGACGAGTTACACACCCGGCTCGGCACGCTCGTACACCGCGCTCGTGCCGCCGGAGCCATCCGAGACGACATCACCGAAACCGATGTCTTCCTGATGATGTGTGCGCCGGTTCATATCGTCGAAAACCTCTCAACGCCAACGCCCATGCTGTGGCAGCGCTACCTCGCCATCATCTTCGACGGGATGCGCCCGCAGGGGGCGCATCCACTACCGCAACCGGCACCACGACTGTCCTGACGCGGATCAGCCAGACCGAGACAAACACGCTGCACGGTGTCGACCGGCGTCCGTTCATTAGGCTGGCGGAGTGACTGGACATTTCGCAGTGCTGGGTGCCACCGGTGCGCAGGGTGGCGCCGTGGTGAGCGCCCTGCTCGACCACGGTGCGACGGTGCGCGGTATCACCCGCCGTGCGGATTCCCCTGCCGCGCAGCGACTGGCCGCCGCCGGTGTCGAGGTGGTATCCGCCGATCTGGCCGACGAAGTCTCGGTGGCCCGCGCGTTCGCCGGCGTGGACGGGGCTTACACCCTCACCACCCCGTTCGAGGAGGGGCCCGCTGCGGAGGTGGCACAGGGCCGCACCATCCTGGCTTCCGCTGTGCAGGCGCGGGTGCCACACCTGGTGTTCTCCTCGGTCGCCGACGCCGATCAGCACACCGGTATACCGCATTTCGACAGCAAGGCCGCCGTGGAAGCGGCGCTGGCGCAGTCCGGGTTGTCCTACACCATCGTCGGACCGTCGTATTTCTACGACAACATGCTCGGCGGTCTGGACGCCATCAAGGCCGGGGTCTTCGAGCTGCCACTGCCCGCCGAGGTACCACTGCAGCAACTGTCGCGCCGCGATCTGGGGCGGTTCGTCGCGGCCGTGCTGACCGATCCCGATCCGGTCCGCGGCGCCCGGATCGACCTCGCCTCCGACGAGCCAACCGGCCGGCAGATGGCCGCCGCGCTGTCCGAAACATTGGGCCGTCCCGTCGAATTGGTCACACACGACCCCGCACTCATCGCCTCCGACGATATGCGGGCGATGTTCACCTTCCTGGCCGCCGGCGGGTACACCGTGGACATCGGTGCGCTACACGCGCAGTACCCGCAGATCGGTTGGCAGAGCTTCACCGACTGGCTCCAGACGGATCTGGTGCCCTTGCTGCGCTGACCGTGAGGCACCCACCTTCCCCGCCACCCGGCTTCAAAGCCCAGCGAGACTAGGGTCGAGGCCATGACCGTGCGCAGACTCCAGCCGTATGCGGTGACGATCTTCGCCGAGATGTCGGCACTTGCGGCCCGCATCGGTGCGGTGAACCTCGGGCAGGGCTTTCCCGACGAGGACGGGCCCGCGGGCATGCTGCAGATTGCCCGGGACGCCATCGCCGAGGGCGTCAACCAGTACCCGCCCGGCATGGGAATCCCGGCGCTACGCGAGGCCATCGCCGAGCAGCGCCGCCGCCGCTACGGCGTCAATTACGACCCGGATACCGAGATCCTGGTCACCGTCGGGGCGACCGAGGCCATCGCCGCATCGGTCATCGGACTGGTCGAACCCGGGTCCGAGGTCCTGGTGATCGAGCCGTTCTACGACTCCTACTCCCCCGTCATCGCGATGGCCGGCTGCCGGCGGGTCGTGGTACCGATGATCCCCGACGGCCGCGGGTTCGCCATCGACGTCGAGGCGCTGCGCGAGGCGGTGACACCCGATACCCGCGCGCTCATCCTCAACTCACCGCACAACCCGACCGGCACCGTCGCCTCCGCGCAGGAGCTGGCCGCGATCGCCGAGCTGGCGATCGCGCACGACCTGCTGGTGATCACCGACGAGGTGTACGAAAACTTGGTATACTCGAATCCCCGCGGGCTGCGTCATCTCCCGCTCGCCGCGCTGCCCGGGATGGCGGAACGCACCGTCACCATCTCGAGCGCAGCCAAGATGTTCAATGTCACCGGCTGGAAGATCGGCTGGGCGTGCGGCCCGGGCGATCTCATCGCCGGCGTGCGGGCCGCCAAGCAGTACCTCAGCTACGTGGGCGGTGCCCCGTTTCAGCCCGCGGTCGCCCACGCCCTCAACCATGAGGACGGCTGGTCGCTGGCCCTGCGCGATACCTTCGAGGTGCGGCGCAACCGGCTGGCCGCCGCATTGACCGATATCGGATTTGCCGTGCACGACAGTCACGGCACCTACTTCCTGTGCGCCGACCCACGCCCGCTCGGGTACACAGACTCCACCACATTCTGCGCCGGACTCCCCGAGCGCGCCGGGGTGGCGGCGATTCCCATGTCGGCGTTCACCAGCGCCGACAACGGGTGGAATCACCTGGTGCGCTTCGCCTTCTGCAAACGCGACGACACCATGGACGAGGCCATCCGCCGCCTCAGGGTGCTCAAGTCGCGGTGACACGGCAGGATGGAACGATGCCCGCCGTGCGCCGAGTCTCCGAGGACACGCTCACCCGCGTCGATACCCTGCTCGACAGCGTGGACGCGGCCCTGGCGGCCCGGTATCCGGGGGACGGTGCGGGCAGGCAGCCCGTGCACACCGTCTACATCAGCGCCGCTGAGGCGAGTGCGGCCACCGTCATCGAATGGGGCGCGCAGGCACTCGAGCTGCTCGATGGCCACGCCGAGGTGTTCGCCGAACTCGCCGACGAGACCACTCTGGCGATGGTCCGCGACCGGTTGCGCACCGCGCCGATCGCGGATCTGCGACTGGACTTCGAGGACGGGTACGGGCGCCGCGCCGATGCCGTGGAAGACGATGACGCGGTACGGGCCGGCGACACCCTGCGCGCGCTCGGGCTGGGCAGTTCCGGCATCCGGATCAAGGGGCTCACCGCCGCCGACCGTCGCCGCTCGGTGCGCACCCTGGAACTGGTGCTCGACGGCGGTTTCCCACCGGGTTTCGTGTTCACGGTCCCGAAACTGCGTGCGGCCGAACAGGTCACCGCCACGGTATGGCTGTGTGAGGCGCTGGAGCAGGCGCACGGGCTGCCGGCCGGCACCTGCACGTTCGAGTTGCAGATCGAGAGCCCGCAGGCGATCATCGGCCCCGATGGCGCCGCCACCGTGGCCCGCGCCATCGACCTCGCCGACGGACGGTGCAGTGGATTACATTACGGCACCTACGATTACAGTGCGGCGTGCGGCATTGCGCCGCAGCAGCAGGCATTGGACCACCCCGTCGCCGACCACGCCAAGGCCGTCATGCAGACCGCCGCCGCGCAGACCGGCGTGTGGATCGCCGACGGGTCCACCCAGGTGTTCCCGGTCGGCACCGACGACCACGTGCAGGCGGCCATCCGCAGACACCACCGACTGGTCACCCGCTCCCTGGAACGCGGCTATTACCAGGGCTGGGACATGCACCCCGGCCACCTGGTGACCCGCTGGCTGGCCACCTTCACCTTCTTCCGCGCCGCACTCGCCGCGGCCGCACCCCGGCTGCAGGCCTATCTGGACCGCCGGGGCGGCGCCATCGTCGATGAGCCCGCCACCGCGGAGGCGCTGTCCACGGTGGTCCTGCGCGGACTGGACTGCGGTGCCTTCGACGCCGACGATGTCGCGACCTTGGCCCCCTCGGCCACCATCGATGTACTGCGAAAGCTCAAGGACCGGAATCTGATATGACCGAATCTCTGCCCGACTTCACCTGGTTGCCGGATCTCGCGCTGCGCACTCTCGGCGGCGCCGTCGTCTGGGCGAATGACGAGTCGTTCGCCGAGAAGGAGAACCTGATCTCGCAGGGACCGTCGACGTACCGGCCGGCCTCGTTCGGGCACAAGGGGCAGGTGTACGACGGCTGGGAGACCCGGCGCCGCCGCGAAGCGGGCCACGACACCGCGATCGTCCGGCTCGGGGTGCCCGGAGTGATTCGCGGCGTGGTGGTGGACACCGCATGGTTCAAGGGCAACTACCCACCCGCCATCTCGCTGGACGCGCTCGAGGTCGACGGCTACCCCACCTCCGAACAGCTGGCCGCCGACGAGAACTGGACGCCGCTGATCGAACGCAGCCGGGCCTACGGGGACACCCGCAACAACTTCGAGGTCAGTTCCGAAAACCGATGGACCCATGTGCGACTCAACATCTTCCCCGACGGTGGGGTGGCGCGGCTGCGGGTGCACGGGGAAGGCCTGCCGGACAAGCGCTTCTTCGGTGTCGGCCCGTTGGACCTCGCGGCATTGGAGAACGGTGGGCTGGTGCTGGATTGCTCCAACCGGTTCTACAGTTCCCCGCAGAATCTGATCTTCCCCGGCTACGCCCAGGTGATGGGCGACGGCTGGGAGACCGCCCGCCGCCGTGATGACGCCAACGACTGGGTGCGGTTTCGGCTGGCCGGCCCAGGCCGGATCAATCTGGCCGAGATCGACACCTCGTATTTCATCGGTAATTCCCCCGGCTCGGCCGCGCTCACCGGTTTCCGCGCCAACGGTGACCGGGTGGAACTGTTGCCACGCACCGATCTACTGCCCGATACCCGGCACAAGTTCCTGATCGATGCCGACGACGTGCTCACCGAGGTACGGCTGGACATCTATCCGGACGGTGGGCTGGCACGGCTGCGGCTGTTCGGGGAGCTGGCGTGACCTACCCTCGGGATTTCGTCGGGTACGGGCGTCAGACGCCCGATCCGCGGTGGCCGTCCGACGCGGTGATCGCCGTGCAGTTCGTGCTGAATTATGAAGAGGGCGGCGAGAACTCGATTCTCGATGGAGACCCTGCCTCGGAGACGTTCCTATCCGAGATGACACCGGCCGAACCGTTCGGCAACCGGCACATGAGCATGGAATCGATGTACGAGTACGGCTCGCGCGCCGGACTGTGGCGGATCCTGCGGATCTTCGAGCAGCGCGGGCTGCCGCTCACGATCTTCGCGGTGGCGCGCGCGATGCAGCGCAATCCCGAAGCGGTCGCGGCGTTTTCGGAGCTGGGCCACGAGATCGCCTGCCACGGCCTGCGCTGGAAGTCCTATCAACTGATCGGCGAGGACACCGAGCGTGCTCACATGGCCGAGGCGGTACGGATCCTCACCGACCTGACCGGTGCAGCGCCGCTGGGCTGGTACACCGGCCGGGATTCTCCGCACACCCGTGATCTGGTGGTTGAGCACGGCGGATTCGTCTACGACTCGGATTCCTACGCCGATGATCTTCCCTACTGGGTGAAGGTACGCGGTCGGGATCATCTGGTGGTGCCGTATACGTTGGACACCAACGATATGCGGTTCTCGTCGCCGGCCGGGTTCGCCAACGGTGACGAGTTCTATGCGCATCTGCGCGATGCGTTCGACGTGCTCTACGCCGAGGGCGTTGTCGGCGCGCCGAAGATGCTCTCGGTCGGCCTGCACTGTCGGCTGGTGGGCCGGCCCGCCCGGGCCGCGGCACTGCAGCGGTTCCTGGACCACGTGCAATCGCACGACCGGGTGTGGGTGGCGCGTCGCATCGAGATCGCCGAGCACTGGCGAACGGTTCACCCGGCGCCACTGCACTTCGACTAGGCCAGAGCCCAGCGAGCCGACCTGACCCTCGTGCGCGCAGAATCGTCACCGGAACTCGCATCCGTAATCGTCGAGAAACCCCTTGCGCACGTTGATCTTCCCGAGTAGTATCGAATACAAGTTCGAATGCGACGTAGCTCCCAGTGGAACACGGTGTGTTATGTCTCAAGACATCGGTGACAGTTCTGCATCAGGACATCGGTGACACTTCAAGGGGTCCTGGTGGTGACAC